>CAXTAK010000012.1:113097-117389 GCA_964242735.1 uncultured Quadrisphaera sp.
CGTGGTGCCGAGCGTGGTGCCGAGCTGGCCGGGTGAGGGCTCCCGCTGGGGTCTCGACGCCACGAGGACGGCCCCGGGACCAGTCGGCGCAGGCCCGACGGCCACGGCGGCGCCCGCCCCCTCCACCGGCGGCGCCACCGCGGGGCGCGCCGTGGGCGCTCCCTCCGCGGCACCGGCGACCCGCCCGGTCCCCGCCAGCGGTGCGGACGTGGTCGTGGTGCGCGGGGACTCGCTGTGGTCCATCGCCGCCCGCCACCTCCCCGACGACGCCCCGGAGAGCGCGGTGGCGTCGGCGTGGCCGCGGTGGTGGGCGACCAACCACGCGGTCGTCGGCGACGACCCCGACGTGCTGCTCCCCGGCCAGGTGCTGCGCGTGCCCCAGGACGCCCGGTGACCGCCGAGGTGGTGGGCGCGCGAACCCGCGCCGCACCGTCCTCCCCGCCACCGCTGCGGGCCATGCCGGTGCCCCGCACCGAGCCGCACCCGTCCACCACCGAGCGCCGCCCACCGCCGCTGACCCAGGTCAACCCGGCCCAGGGCGTGCTGCCCCTGCTCCTCGAGGCCCCCGCCTACCGGGGCCGCACCTGTTCGAGACCACTGCGCGAGGACGACGCGGGCCCCCGGCGGACCCCCGCCGCCGACCTCCCCGACCCCGCACCCCTGATCGCCGGGGTGGTCACCGCGACCATCGAGGTCATCGCGGGGTCGCGGCCGGTCTCGCAACTCCTCCGCGTGCTGTCCGCCGACGTCTACGCCGCGCTGCAGCGCCGAGCCGCGACCGCCTCGCGCCAGCGCCACCGCGCAGCGCCGGTGCGCCGTGCCGCGGTGCGGCGGGTCCGCACGACCTCACCCGCGGACGGGGTCGTCGAGGCCAGCGTGCTGGTGCAGGAGCCGCGGCGCGTCATCGCCGTCGCCATCCGCCTCGAGGGGCTGGACGGACGGTGGCGGGTGACGGCGCTGCAGGTGTGCTGACCGCCGGCCCTCAGCCGTCTCCGCGACGGGGCTCCGCGCGCCGCTGACGACGGTTGCCGGCCGGGGCGGCGTCCTCCGGTGCCCCGGCACCGCTGACCTCCACGTCACCATCGGCCGAGGCCGCCGTGTACTGCAGGCGCTCGACCGGGGTGCGCGGCACCTCGAGGCCGGGGGCGATGAGCACCGGGACCTCGTCCGGAGGACCCGCAGCGTCCCCGCTGCTGGCAGGACCCGCTCCGGTCGCACCGCCGTCCATCCCGTCGCCCGCGGCACCGTCACCGACCCTGCCCAGCCCACCGGGCGCGGGTGCCGCGCGGCGTCCGGACCTCGCCGGCTCGAGCCGTCGACCGACGGCCCCGGGAGCCTGAGCGCCGACCGCGGGCCGCGCCGTCGCTGCCGGCTCGGCACGCACCTGCACCTCCAGGTGGAACACGTAGCCGACGGACTCCTCCTTGATGGCGTCGAGCATGGCCTGGAAGAGCAGGTACCCCTCGCGCTGGTACTCCACGAGGGGGTCGCGCTGGGCCATCGCGCGCAGCGAGATGCCCTCCTGCAGGTAGTCCATCTCGTAGAGGTGCTCGCGCCACTTGCGGTCCAGCACGCTGAGGACGACGCGCCGCTCCAGCTCGCGGAGCGCCGCCGACCCGATCGCCTGCTCGCGGACCAGCAGCTGCTGTCGCGCGTCGGAGACCACCTCCTCCACCAGCACCCCAGTGGTCAACCGCTCACGGCCACCGTGCTCCTCCTCCACCTCCTCGATGCTCAGCTGCACCGGGTAGAGGGTGCGCAGCGCGGTCCACAGCTTCTCGAGGTCCCAGTCCTGGGAGAACCCGGTCGACGTGGCGCTGGTGACGTAGCTGGTCACCGTGTCCTCGATGAAGTGCCCGACCTGGGCGTGGAGGTCCTCACCGGACAGCACGCGACGGCGCTCGTCGTAGATGACGGTGCGCTGGCGGTTCAGCACGTCGTCGTACTTCAGCACGTTCTTGCGGATCTCCACGTTGCGCGCCTCGACCTGGCTCTGCGCGCTCTGGATGGCCCGGGAGACCATCCTGGACTCCAGGGGGACGTCGTCGGGGATGCCCGCGCGCGTCAGGAGCGCCTCGGCGGCACCGGAGTTGAACAGGCGCATGAGGTCGTCGGTGAGCGAGAGGTAGAAACGGGACTCACCCGGGTCGCCCTGGCGGCCCGAGCGACCGCGGAGCTGGTTGTCGATGCGCCGGGACTCGTGGCGCTCGGTGCCCAGGACGTACAGGCCGCCGAGCTCCAGCACCTCATCGTGCCCGGTGTCGACCGCGTCGTGGGCGCGCTGCAGCGCGGTGGGCCACGCCTCGTCGTACGCCTCGGGGGTGTCGGTGGGGTCCAGACCCCGCTCGGCGAGCTCGGCGACGGCGAGGAACTCCGCGTTGCCGCCGAGCATGATGTCGGTGCCGCGACCGGCCATGTTCGTCGCGACGGTCACCGCTCCGCGGCGCCCGGCCATCGCGATGATCGCTGCCTCGCGGGCGTGCTGCTTGGCGTTGAGGACCTCGTGGGCGACCCCGCGGCCGCGCAGCTGCTTGGCGAGGTACTCGCTCTTCTCGACGCTGGTGGTGCCCACGAGCACCGGCTGGCCCCTGCCGTGGCGCTCGACGATGTCCTCGACGACCGCGTCGTACTTGGCGACCTCGGTCTTGTAGACCAGGTCGGGCTGGTCACGGCGGGCCATGGTCTTGTTCGTGGGGATGGGCACGACGCCGAGCCCGTAGGTGGCGTTGAACTCCGCCGCTTCCGTCTGGGCCGTCCCCGTCATCCCCGACAGCTTGCCGTACAGCCGGAAGTAGTTCTGCAGGGTGATGGTGGCCAGCGTCTGGTTCTCGGCCTTGATGGCCACCCCCTCCTTGGCCTCGATGGCCTGGTGCATGCCCTCGTTGTAGCGGCGCCCGGCGAGCATGCGCCCGGTGTGCTCGTCGACGATCAGCACCTCGCCGTCGAGGACGACGTAGTCCTTGTCGCGCTTGAACAGCTCCTTCGCCTTCACGGCGTTGTTCAGGTACCCCACGTAGGGCGTGTTGACGGAGTCGTAGAGGTTGTCGATGCCCAGGTGGTCCTCGACCTTCTCGATGCCTGGTTCCAGGACCCCGACGGTGCGCTTCTTCTCGTCGACCTCGTAGTCGCGGTCACGGCGCAGCCGCTGCGTCACCTTCGCGAACTCGGCGTACCACTTCGAGGCGTCACCGCTGGCCGGGCCCGAGATGATCAGCGGTGTCCTCGCCTCGTCCACGAGGATCGAGTCGACCTCGTCGACGATCGCGAAGTGGTGGCCGCGCTGGACCAGCTCGTTCGCGGACAGGGCCATGTTGTCGCGCAGGTAGTCGAACCCGAACTGGGTGTTGGTGCCGTAGGTGATGTCGGCGCCGTACTGGGCGCGGCGCTGCGCGGGGGCCATGCCGTCGAGCACGCAGGCGCTGGTCATCCCCAGGTGTCGGTACACGCGGCCCATGAGGTCGCTCTGGTAGTTGGCCAGGTAGTCGTTGACGGTGATGACGTGCACGCCGTCGCCGGTGAGGGCGTTGAGGTAGGCGGGTGCCGTGGCCACGAGGGTCTTGCCCTCCCCCGTCTTCATCTCGGCGATGTTCCCCAGGTGCAGGGCCGCGCCCCCCATGAGCTGGACGTCGAAGTGGCGCTGGCCCAGGGTGCGCCGTGCCGCTTCGCGGACCGCGGCGAAGGCCTCGGGCAGGAGGCGGTCGAGGGTCTCTCCACCGGCGAGGCGGGCCCGGTAGCGGTCGGTCTCCTCGCGCAGCTCCGCGTCGGAGAGGGCGGTGAAGTCGTCCTCGAGGACGTTGACCTGGTCGGTCAGCCCCTGCAGCCTGCGCAGGACGCGACCTTCGCCCGCGCGCAGCAGCTTCTCCAGCACGCTCGCCATGTTCTTCTCCTCTGGTGGCGGTCACCCGTCGTCCACCGACTCGGTGGTCGTGCGCGGTCCGTCCCGTCGTGGTGGCCCGGACGGCGCAGTGCCGCGGGCGGAGCGCCTGCACCACGTGCACCCCGCTCGGCCGGACCCGACCATGGTAGTCGCGGAGGCCTCGGCGCCGAGCGGCTCCGCCGCGCCGGTCGGCGCTGCGCTGCGCCGGTCGGCCTGCCCACGGGCGCGCCGGGTGGGGTGGTGTGCTGGTGGTCGTGGTGCCTGGGGCAGTTCGTGTGTGCGTCTGGCCGGCTGTGCCGTGGGGGGTGCAGAAGAGGCCCAGGTCGGCGGGGTCTCCCCCGACGGCCTGAGCCTCTCCCGCGTTGTTGTCCGGCGGTGTCCTGCTCTCCCACGCGGCTTCCCGCGCAGTACCCTT
>CAXTAK010000013.1:0-31968 GCA_964242735.1 uncultured Quadrisphaera sp.
CCGCCCTACCAGACCGATGATCAAGAACCTGCCCACGGAAGGGTCAGGAGAGCCGCTTTTCCGAGCGCACCTACGCCTCCCGCAGCTTCACCGTCAACCAGCCCAGCTCGCGAGACCACGGCCAGCCCGCCCGCCTGGTCCGCAAGGTCTTCGACATCGTCGCGGAGACCATGGCGATCAGCGACGTCAGCGAGTGGGCTGTCTCCGAGAGCGAGGGCGGCCGCTACCAGGTCCGACTGCTGGTGGCCCGGGAGGCCGGCGCCGTCAAGGAGCTGTGGATCGAGCGGGTGCCGGCCTCCGGGGCGCCGAAGAAGGTCAAGTGCCTGCTGAACCTCCGCCGCGAGGATGCCGGGCGGCTGGTGGAGCTGCTGCGCAACCTCGACCACATCCCCGTCGAGGGCAAGGAGTCGGTGCGCGCCGACGACGCCCGCGTGCGGGCGCTGTTCGCCGACCCCGACTCCCTGGTGGAGGTGTACCGGCGCGACCCCGACCGGTTCCGCCAGCTGATCACCGACGACACCGCCGCCCGCGACGTCATCGCCGTGGCCCACCGCCGCGCCCAGGTCGAGCACTTCCGACGCCTGCTGGAGGACCCCGACTTCTTCGCCGGCCAGCGGGCCCTCACCCCGGGCCACGGGAAGGAGAAGGTGTGGCAGGCCTTCTTCGAGCGCAACCCGTGGATCCTGGGGGACACCCTCGCCGGGCAGCTGCTGACCTCCTGGAGCAGCGAGCGGCTCGAGCAGGTCGTCGCCGGCCCCTCGATGGCCGGTCCGGGCAAGCGGGTGGACGCGCTGATGCGCACCACCGGGCGCATCAGCTCGATGGTCTTCGCCGAGTTCAAGACCCACGAGGACCCGCTGCTGGCCGAGGAGTACCGCAGCGGGTGCTGGGCGCCTTCGCAGGAGCTCGTCTCCGGCGTGGCACAGGCCCAAGGGACAGTAAGCCCTTCTCAGTAGCGTTGGTCGGCTGAGGGGCTTGTCGCGTGCATCGGTGCTGGTCAGGGCAGGTGCGCAGGTGGTGGAGGAGTTGGGACCGCAGGGTCCTGGGGGCAGGGTGGGAGTTCTCGACGCTCTGACCCTTCCCCCAGGAGCCCTGCGGTGATCACCTATCGTGCCAGCCTCGACGTCCCCCGCGACACCGTCGTCTTCCTCGCCCGCCTGCTGACCGCGCACCGGCGCGCGGTCAGCACCCGCCGGGGTCGGCGGGCGCTGACCCCGTTCGCTCAAGCGGTGATGGCGCTGCGCTGGTTCCGTGACCGGGCCCGGGTCACCGCCCTGGCCCACGACCACCGCATCAGCAGCGCCACCGTGTACCGCTACCTGCACGAGGCCATCACCATCCTCGCCGCCCAGGCCCCCGACCTGCGTGAAGAACTCGTCGCGGCGAAGACCACCGGGGCAGAGGTGGTGCTGCTGGACGGGACGTTGGTCGACACCGATCGGGTCACCGACGCCACCGGACCGGACCGGTGGTACTCGGGCGAGCACAAGCGCCACGGCGGCAACATCCAAGTCCTCGCCGACACCGCCGGGCGCCCGCTGTGGACCTCCCCAGTCGAGCCCGGTTCCACCCACGACCTGGCCGCCGCGAGGGCGCACGTCCTGCCCGCCCTGTACTGGGCCGCCTCTACGGCGGGGCTGGGCCTGGCGACCCTGGCCGACAAGGCCTACACCTGGACCGGGACCGGGATCCGCACCCCTTACCCTCGCCGCCCCGGCGTGCCCCACGACGCCATCCACTCGGCCACGTTGGGCTGGAACACCTACGTCAACACCGTGCGCGCCGCCGTCGAACGCGCCATCGCCACCCTGAAGGTCCGATGGGCCGCACTACGCCGGATCACCCTCAACCCCTGGCGCATCGGGCACAACACCGCCGCCGCCCTCGTCCTACACCGCCACGAACACGCCTACCGAGAAAGGCTCAGTGCACCTGGCGGTGAAGGCGATCGGGGAGCGCCTGGCTGAGTCCGCCCCGGACGGCAGCCAGATCCCCGGCCAGTTCACCTACCTGATCCGGCCCAAATCCCTTCTCGTCATCGGCCGGCTGCACCAGCTCACCGGCCAGGCCGGCGGTGACCACCTGGGCCAGGTGCGCTCCTTCGAGCTGTACCGACGCCTCCTGGCCGAGCCCGAGGTGATCACCTTCGCCGAGCTGCTCGCCCGCGCCGAGGCCTACGTCGACACCGCCGCAACCACCGCGCGACACCGTCCGGCCCCGTGGTCGACCTCAGGAGCCCTCGGCACTGACGCGCGGCAGCGGCACCGCTCAGCCATCCCCGCACAGACGACCGATGCTGAATCTTATGTCATGTCAACCGTGCGGTGTCGCATCGGATGACCGGTGCTTCCTGCCCCGCCGGTGAGGCGGTCGAGGGATCCCAGCAGGTGGTGGTGAGCCGCCCCTGACCTGCTCCTGGGCCTGGCGCGGATGGCATCGGCCGGTGGCGCCGCGTGCTCGTCGGCCGCACGCGTCGACGCCGTCACCTGCCGCTGCGGCTGCGGCGTCCCTCACGCAGCGCCTCGACGGTCGCGGTGACGCGGCTGGCGCGAGTCTGCGGGCGCTTGGCCTCTTCCACCCATCGCACCCACTCCTTGCGGTGGCTGGGTGCGCAGGTCTCGAAGGTGGCGCGGGCGCGCTCGTCTGCGGCGAGGGCCCCGGCCAGGTCGGCGGGCAGCGCCACCGTCCGCTCCTCGTTGTCGAGGCGCACCGCCACCTGCACGTCCTGACCGGCGACCACAGCCGCTGCGCTCCGGTGCTCCGCGCTCAGCGGCAGCATCGCGCGCCTGGCCATCGTCCCGATCGTGGTGCGGTAGGTGTGGTTGCCCACGGTGACGACGACGGCGGGTCGCCGCCCGCCGTCGAGGGCTGCGAGCACCCCTGGCGGCACCTCGAGTCCGGTGGCGCTCTTCCCGCTGAGCTGCACGGTGGTGGTGAAGGTGTGGACCTCGGTCATCGCGGACTCCTGTCGGGGATGTCGTCGGGGGTGTCCGCCCAGCCTGACGGGTGCCCCGCGAGGATGGAGCGCTGATGAGGCGGTGTATCGATCATCCGGCGCGGGTGCGGCGGCGCACGACCACCGCGCCGGCGGGTCGTCCCCCAGCCGCGGCACGGGACGGGCGCCCGGGCAGCTGCGAGGCGATCGTGTCCGGTGGCCGGACGGCTACCGGGACTCGGGCAGCTCGGAGAAGGTCCGCTGGGCGGCCCGGTACCAGCTCATGGACCTCCTCGGGTGCCGCCAGCGGCCCTTCATCTCGGCGCGGGCCGGCTCGTGCACGGCGTCGCCCGCGGCGACCGCCTTCTTGAGGTGGCCGTCCTGAGCCTTGATCACCTCGTCAGCGGTAGTGCCGTGGTGCTCGAGGTCGCACGGTCCGCCGAGCTGGCGGCAGGTGATGGTCCTCATGGCGTTCTGCTCCTGTCAGTGGTTCCCGGGTCCGGGCTCTACGTGGTGTTGACGAACGGCGGTGGGCGGGTGTGACCGCTCAGCGCGGGTCGCTGCCCTCGCGCGGTCCCACACGGGCGAGGACGTCGGGGGCGGCCTGGAAGCAGATGCGCTGGACGAGGCCGTCGTCGATGGTGAAGGCGAAGGCGACCTTGGCCTGACCGCGGTGAAACCAGGCCGCTGCGGGGCGGTCGTCGAGGAGGACCGGTAGCGCGGCGCGGGCCGCGCCGTTTAAGAAGGTCGCTACGCTCGCACGGCCCTCCAGGCGTTCGGGTGTGCCGAGCGCCACGGCGTCGGCGTCGGCGGAGACGAGGACGTCGGGCGCCAGCAGCTCCAGCAGTCGGCCGAGGTCCCCGCCGCGCGCGGCGGCCATGAACGCGTCGACCACGACCCAGTCGGGTCGGTGGTCCTGCGCGGCGGGCCGCGCGACCTTGCCGCGGGCACGGGAGGCGAGCTTGCGGGCGGCCACCGGTGTGCTCCCGAGGACCTCTGCGATGGTCGAGAAGTCCACGCCGAAGCTGTCGTGCAGGACGAACGCGACCCGTTCGCCCGGGCTGAGCCGGTCCAGCACGACCTGCAGCGCGACGGCCACCGCGTCGGCCAGGGCCACGGCCTCGGCCGGGTCCGGCGCCGTCCCGGGGACCTCGACCTCCTCCACCGGTACCGGGGTCCTGGCCCGCAACCGGTCCAGGCACAGCCGGGTGGTGACGGTGGTCAGCCACCCGGGCAGGTTCTCGATCTCGGTGCCCGCGCCGTGCAGGCGCAGCCACGCCTGCTGGACGACGTCCTCGGCCTCGGACCGGTCGCCCAGCAGGCGGCCGGCGATCCGCAGCAGCCGTGGCCGCTCGCCCTGGTACGTCGACGTCTGGTCGTCCATGCAGTAACCCTCCTCGCGCCGAGCCCGTCGAGGAGGTGACGCTCCCCAGCCCGAGCGTGTGACCGGTGCCCACCTGGACGGCGCCGTCCGAGGGCTCCACCGTGCTCAACCCGGTGGTTGACAACACGGTCGGCGACCTCTAGCGTCGTCTTCATCAACCCAGAGATTGAGCACGAGGGGGTGATCGCCGTGGAGGACCAGCTGTCGCGGTTGTTCGCCGCGCTCGCCGACCCGATCCGGCGCGACATGGTCGCCCGCCTGGCGGTGGATGACGCCACCGTCGGCGAGCTCGCCGCGCCGCACCCGGTGAGCCTGCAGGCCGTCTCCAAGCACCTGAGGGTGCTCGAGGACGCCGGTCTGGTCCGCCGCTCCAGGCAGGCCCAGCGCCGCCCGGCCTCACTGGAGCCAGAGGTGCTGGAGGGCGTGACCTCCTGGATCGACCGGTATCGCCGCCTGGCCGAGGGGCGCTACGCCCGCCTCGATGCCGTCCTGGCGGCGATGACCGAGGACCCGGAGGACCACCCGGACCCCACCACCAACGACATCCTCACGAGGAGAGTGCCATGACCACGCAGACCGCCCCCACCGCGCCCGCCTTCCCGACCGCGAGGATCGAGGCCGACCGCCACGTCCCCGTCATCCGCACCACCCGCGACTTCGCGGCCACCCCCGCCCGGGTGATGCGGGCCCACACCGACCCGCAGCTGTTCGCCGCCTGGGTCGGCCCCGACTCCACCGGCACCCGGATCGAGCACTGGGACGCCCGCACCGGCGGCAGCTGGCGCTACGTCAGCACCCTCGGTGGGAAGGAGTTCGGCTTCCACGGCAGCTTCCACGAGGTCGGGAAGGACAGGATCGTGCAGACCTTCGCCTTCGAGGGCCAACCCGAGCACGTCGCCCTGGAGACGCTGCGCGTCGAGGACCTCGGCGACGGGCGCTGCAGGCTCCACGCGCAGTCGCTGTGCGACTCCCTCGAGGCGCGCGACGCCTGGCTGGCCAGCGGCATGGAGACCGGCGTCCACGAGGGGTACGCCGAGCTCGACCGGCTCCTCGCCGAAGGCTCGGTGTGAGCGGGCCGGCGCCGTGCAGATGAAGCTCGAGCTCGTGCCGCTGCCGGTGGCCGACGTCGACCGGGCGAAGGCCTTCTACGTCGACCGGCTGGGCTTCGCGGCGGACGTCGACGTCGCACCCGCCGACGGGGTGCGCGTGGTGCAGCTGACCCCGCCCGGCTCGGCCTGCTCGGTGGTCCTGACCACGGGGCTGCCGCAGCTGGCCGACCAGCGCCCCGGTGCCGTGAAGGGCCTGCACCTGGTCGTCGCCGACATCGACACCGCGCGCGCGGCGCTGGTGGGGCGCGGGGTCGACGTCAGTCCGGTGGAGGACGTCGGGGGCGGGGTGAGGTACGCGTGGTTCACCGACCCCGACGGCAACTCCCTCACCCTCCAGGAGATGGCCTGGCGCACCGGCGACGCCTACTGACACCACCCACGGGTGCAGGGCCGGCACAGCCGGTCTGCTACGACCAAAGGGCTGGTCGAGTGTCGATGCGGCGGCGGTGGACCTCTCGGGCCCTGGTCCGCCCCACGGCCCCGGAGGGCTCCGCGACATCCCCGGCTCCGTTCAGCGTGCCGCGCGGCTCCGGGACGGCGTGGTGAGGAGACCTGGACCCCGCACCACTTGCTGGCGGTCGGGCTGCGCGGGTGCAGCACGGGCTTCGGTCCAGGAGGCGTCCTACGCTTCGCCCTGAGTCAGCTCCACCACCCGAGCGCGTGCGAGGAGTCCCCGTGGCCACGCAGATCTTCGTCAACCTCCCCGTCGCCGACCTGGAGCGCTCCATCGCCTTCTACGAGGCGCTCGGCTTCACCCCCGACGCGACCATGCGCAGCGAGGAGGCCTGCGGCATGAAAGTCAGCGACGACATCTGGGTGATGCTCCTGACCCACCAGTTCTTCGAGCGGTTCACGACCAAGCCGGTCGCCGACGCCACCACCTCCACCGAGGTCATCACCTGCATCTCCGCGGAGAGCCCGCAGGCCGTCGACGCGATCGCCGAGCGCGCCGTGGCCGCCGGCGGGGCCCCCCACGAGTACCCGATGGACGTGCCGGGGATGCACGGGCGGGCCTTCAGCGACCCCGACGGCCACCAGAGGGAGGTGCTGCACACCGACCCGTCGGCGTTCGGCTGCTGAGCCGCCCGAGGCCGGACCGCACGGGCCGCTCGGGCTCAGCCACCCGGGACGGCGCGGGACCGGGACGACCGCGGGCCCCCCTAGGCCCGCGCCGATGAGTTCGGCGACCCACGAGCGTCTGACTCGACGTCAGACGCCCCAGACCCCTCGGAGGAAGAAGATGCGCACGCTGATCGTCACGGCCTTCACGTCCCTGGACGGCGTCGTGGAGGCACACGGCGGTGAGGCGGGGTACCGCAACACCGGCTGGACCTTCCAGGACGTCGAGTTCGACCCCGCGGCCTACGAGATCAAGGGCCGCGAGCAGGCCGAGGCGGGCGCCCTGCTGCTCGGGCGGGCCAGCTACGAGGCCTTCGCGCCGGTGTGGCCCACCATGGAGGACTTCGCCGGGTACAACGCCATGCCGCGCTACGTCGTGTCCGCCACGCTGGCGCACGATGACGAGCGCTGGCCGGCCACCGTCCTGCGCTCAGTGGAGGACGTCGCAGCGCTGAAGCAGACCGAGGGCGGGCCGATCATCGTCCACGGCAGCGCCACCCTCGGGCGCGCCCTGGCCGACGCCGGCCTGGTCGACCGCTACCACCTGCTCGTGTTCCCCGTGCTGCTCGGCGCCGGCAAGCGCCTCTTCAGCGACACCGACAAGGACAAGCAGATGCTGGCGGTCGTCGAGTCGGAGACCTACGGCAACGGCGTCACGAAGCTCGTCTACGACGTCGTCCGCTGACCGCCGCCTGCGCGAGTGACCGGCGGTGACCCCGCCGACGCGCCAGCCTCGACGGCGGCGGGACCCCACGACCGAGGAGGGAAGCGCATGGGACGACTGGTGGTGTCAGCGCAGGTGACGGTGGACGGCGTCATGGACCAGCTCGAGGGTTGGTTCCACCCGGATGACGTGTCCGGGGAGCACGGCCTCGAGCAGCTGCGCGCCGCGGACGCGCTGGTGCTGGGCCGGCAGACCTACGAGTTCCTCTCCGGGTACTGGCCCTCCGCGCAGGGGCCGTACGCCGGGCTGATCAACCCGATCCCCAAGCACGTCGCCTCCCGGACGCTGGAAGGATCGCTGGGGTGGAACGCGCGCCTGCTCGACGGCGACGCGGTCGAGGCGGTGGCGGCGCTCAAGGCGGAGCTGCCCGGTCACCTCCTGGTGTACGGGTGCGGTGAGCTCGCCAACCACCTCGCCGGTCACGGCCTGGTCGACGAGGTCAGGCTTTGGGTGCACCCGGTGGTCTGGGGTGAGGGGCCAAGGGCGTTCGGGGCCGGGACGCTGCCGGTGCGGATGCGCCTGGTCGGGGTGAGGACCTTCCCCTCCGACGTGGTGCAGCTGTGCTACCAGCCGCTGCCACGCTGACCGCGCACACACCGAGAGGAGGACGCATGCGCAAGATCGTCGTCCAGATGTCGCTGTCGCTGGACGGGTACTTCGAGGGACCGGACCACGACATCAGCTGGCACCTGGTCGACGAGGAGCTGCACGCGCACTTCAACGCCCACCTCGCGATCAGCAGCGCCTTCCTCGAGGGCCGGGTCACCTACGAGCTCATGGAAGCGTTCTGGCCGACCGCCGACCAGGACCTCGAGCACCCGCCGGTGATGCGCGAGTTCGCCGGAATCTGGCGGGCGGTGCCGAAGATCGTGTTCTCCCGCACCCTGCGCCAGGTCGGCCCAAACGCCTTGCTGCGGACACAGGTGGACCCCGACGAGGTCCGCGCGCTGCAGCAGCAGCCCGGTGGAGACATGACCCTCGGCGGGGTGGACCTGATCGGGACCTTCCGCCGACTGAGCCTGGTCGATGAGTACCGGCTCTACGTCAACCCCGTCCTCATCGGCCGCGGTCGACGGCTCTTCGAGACCACCGACGACCCCACCGACCTGGAGCTGGTGGAGACCCGTCGGTTCGGCAACGGCGTGGTCCTGCTGCGGTACACCGTCCGCCGCGTCGTGCCCTGACGGGTCACGAGGGGCTGCTCCGGCGGATGCGCTGCGGGCTGGAGCGGGGCACCCGCTCGACCTCGCACCGGGCCTCGAGGTCGACCTTGACGTAGCGCACGTAGTTGCCCAGCCTCCCGCCGGGGAACAGCGGGTCGGCGCGGTAGCGGACCTGGGCAGTCTCGACGACCAGCTGCAGCGGCACGCTGCCGTCGTCCCCGGCGTGGGCGTCGAGCACCTGGAGCACGTGGGCGCGCACGGCCTCGTACTGGGCCGCGTCCATCGTCCACCCGTCCAGGCCCCCGGGGCGGGTGGCGTTGAGCACCTGCACCCGTCCGCGCGACCGGGCCTCGGCGTCCGCAGCCCACGCCCCCGCGGGGACGGGGCCGGCGTGCGGGTCGCGACCAGCGGCCCCGCTCATCCCCCGGCGGGCCCTGCGGTGGAGCGGTACACGGAGAAGAGCGAGCCGTCGGGATCGCGCAGGTACGCCGAGCGGACCCCGCCGGGGTTGTCGGTCGGCGGCACCACGGTGGTGGCGCCCAGGTCCACGGCGTGGTCGTGGGCGGCGTCGACGTCGGGCACCTCGACGCCGAACAGCGCGTAGGGGCCCACCCCTGGCGGCGCCGGCATGATGCCGCCCGCCACGCCACCGCCTGCCGGGGGGATCGCGAGGTAGGTGGCGGGGTCGCCCCTGCCCTGCCAGCCGAACAGGCCGCCGCAGAAGGCGGCCGCCCGTGGGACGTCGGTGGTGGCGATCTCGAACCAGGTCACCCGGCCGGTCACGGGCTGCGTCTCGGTCATGCCGGGATCATCACCGATGACGTCTTGAGCGTCAAGATGAGGAGGTGACGACCGCGGCTAGCCTGACCGCGTGCCCGATGCCACGGCCCCGACCCGGGACCCGCTCGTGGCCGCCTGCCGCCGCCTGGGAGAGGCCATGGACGTCTTCGACGCCACCGCCGCCCGCGCCCTGGGCATCGGGCGCAGCGACCTGCGGGCGCTGAACCTGCTGGAGGACGGCCCCCTGTCCGCGGGGGACGTCGGCGCCCGGCTGCACCTGACCAGCGGGTCGGTGACCACGCTGATCGACCGCCTCCTCGCCCGCGGCTACGTCACCCGCTCCCCCGACCCCGCCAACCGCCGCCGCGTGCTCGTCGAGCTCACATCGGTGACCCACGCGGCCTTCGCCCGGGTCTACCGGCCCCTGGGCGAGCGCGTCATCGCTGCCACCGCGGGCATCCCCGCCTCCCAGCGCGCCGCCGCCGCCGACGCCCTGCACCGCATGGCCGACGCCTTCACCGCACCCTCCACCGACCCTGCGACCGCTCCCCGGGTGCCGGGCGACCCGCACTGAGAGGGCCCGCTCGGCTCGACGCACCCGGGACGCTGCGCAGCGCGGCATCCCGCCGTCCCGCACCGGGGGTCGAGCGACCAGGGCCCGCTCGGCGGAACCCCGCTCGGTGGCTCGGCCGGACGGGTCACCCGGGCTGGTCCGGCTCCTCGGGCTGCAGCGCGGTGTGGAAGAGGACCATGTCATCGCCCGGGGCGTAGTAGTCCCGGACCCGGGCCTCCTGCTCGTAGCCGAGACCGGCGTAGAAGGCGCGCGTCCGCACGAAGCCGGGCGTCCCGGAGGTCAGGACGAGGAGCAGGCGCTGTCCGCGGGCGCGCAGATCGCCCTCCACGTGGCGCATCAGCGCCCTGCCGCGCCCGCGGCCCTGGACGTCGGCGCGCACCCCGATCATCAGCAGCTCCCACGTCCCCTCAGTGCCGCGCACGGGCTCGTAGTACGCCACCCCGAGCAGCTCCCCGCCGTCCTCGTCCACGACGCAGGCGTGCCCCAGCGCTGCCGTGCGCGCGAGGTGGTCGGCCAGCAGGTCCGCGACGATCCCCACCTCCTCCACCGGGAACAGCCCCGAGGCGACGACCAGATCGAGCACCGCAGGGACGTCGACGGGCCGCAGGGCTCTGATCACGGACGGGGCCTCCTGCGGTCCTCGGCGCCCCGGCGGGCACGACACGAGCAGGGTGCACCGACCAGGACGACGTCGTCCACGAGGTTTCCGCCTCGACCGCGACTACTACGCCCTAGGCGACGACATGGTCCTGTTCCGCAAGTCCCTGCGCTGATCGGCCACGACCGCCGGTCCCCAGCACCGGTGCCGGCCGCGGACACCACCTCCCCGCGGTCGGGCGACGGGCGGGACCTCACCGAGTGGGGGTCGCGCCGACGTGGCGGGCGCTGCGGGTGAGCCAGTCGACCAGTGCCTCGTCGTCGCCGACGACGGCCTGTGGCAGGACGAGGTACTGCCGGCTCTCGGGCTGGTCCGGGCCGTAGCGCAGCCGGGCCGCGCCGTGGACGTCGAGGAGCTCCACCTGGTCCGCTGAGGCGAGCTTGACGGCCAGGCCAGCGTCGGATAAGGAGGCGAGGGGGCGCCCGTCGGCGTAGGCCATCGTGCCGCCGAACATCTGCCGGTCGGTGATCGGGAACGGCAGCTGCGCGCTCACCTGGTGGATGCGTGCCAGCAGCTGCCGGTGCACCGGCTCCACTGGACCGCGGTCCAGCTCGCTCATGCCAGGGGGGTGGCGATCTCGATCAGCACCCCGTCGGGGTCGCGCACGTAGGCGACCGCCTGGCCCCACGCCTTGGTGGTCGCCTCGGTCAGCAGGCTCCCGCCAGCCTCCAGGGCGGCGCGGACGACACCGGGCACATCATCGGTGGTGAAGGCCAGCTCGGTGCCCAGCGGGGGGCGGGCGGGGTCGTGGGCGGTGTACCCGCCGGGCAGGTTCGACGCGCCCAGCTGCGCGGAGGCGAAGGCCAGGATCGTGGTCCCGGTCTCCAGCTCGGCGTACTGCCCCCCGGGGTCGGCCAGGCGGAGCCCGAAGCCGAAGGCGCGCTGGTAGAACGCGGCGGTAGCGGTGACGTCCGCGACGTACACGATCGTCCACGCGAAGGCGACAGGGCCCGCGACTGTGTCCTCGGATGTGTCGGTGGCTGAGGTCATCGCGGGAGCCTGGCAGCCTCGTGCGACAGCAGGGTGTCGGAGTAGCCCGGCCAAGTGGACGGGTCGGAGGCGGTGGTGAACCGGTTGGAGCGGCTGTACGCCGTCACCGAGGAGGTGCGCCGAAGTGCCCCGGCGCCTGTCACGGCCGCTCGACTGGCCCGGCGGTTCGAGGTCAGCCGCCGCACCATCGAACGCGACCTCGCCGCCCTGGCCGCCGCCGGCGTCCCCCTGCGAGCCCGCCAGGGCCGCGGCGGGGGTCACGCCATCGACCCCGTCCCGGGCCGGGCGGTGCTCGCCTTCACCCCAGTGGAGATCACGGCGCTGCTCCTGGCGCTGCGCGTGGCGGAGGGCATGCCGTTCACCGACGCCGCCCGCGCGGCCACCGCCCGCCTCGCCGACGCCCTCCCCGACGCCACCCGTGTGCAGGTCGAGCACCTCCGGGCGCGGATCAGGGTGGTCCCCCACCGCGACCCACCACACCCCCGGATCAAGGCCGCGGTCGAGGAAGCGGTGCGCCGCCGCGTGGTGGTGCGCCTGGACTACACCGACCGGACCGGGGTCGCCACCACCCGTGACGTCGACTCCGTCGGCTTCTACACCGCCCACGACGGGTGGGCCCTGGTCGGCTGGTGCCACCTGCGCCATGCGGGGCGGATGTTCCGCCTCGACCGCATCGACCGAGCCGTCCTCACCGACACCCCGACCACGCACCACGACCTCGAGCAGACCATGGGCTGGGTCCCCCACCCCGGCCACCCACCCGGCTGACCTCACCCACCACCGCGCCCCAGCCGCTACCAAGATCACCCCACTGTCGGGAAACCATGGCGGTCTCAGGGGGTCAGCGCACCACCACTTAGTTGATCATCGGCTGGTGGAGGTCGTGGTGGCGGTGGACTACGGGTTGGACCCGGTGCAGGAGGCGGCTGGGGCGCCGGCCGCAATCTTGTCCGGTAGCCGAAGGGCGTGCGGCACGGGTCGGCCCCATCCTGCGCGCAGCACCGCGCGTCGTTGGAAGGCTGGCCAGCTGATCGGCGCGCTGCCGGGGTTCACGCTCACGGAGATGCCGCGGCACGGCAACCTCTCGTTCTGCTGCGGCGCCGGTGGCGCCCGAATGTGGATGGAGGAGGAGCTCGGCACCAGGATCAACGGCAACCGCACCGAGGAGGCGGTGGCCACCGGTGCCGACCAGATCGCCGTCGCCTGCCCGTTCTGCCGGGTGATGCTGTCCGACGCCCTGACGTCCCAGCAGGCCGCCGGCTCCGCACCCGAGAGCGTCGAGGTCGTGGACGTCGCGCAGATGCTGCTGGCCGCCGTCCGGCGCGGAACCCCCGCCTGACCCCGCCTCCCCCACCCCGTGCGTGCCGGAGTGCACGTTGCGTGCCGGAGTACTCGTTTCGGGGCCGCTGGAGTGCACTCCGGCACGCAGAGCGGACTCCGGCACGCACGGCGGCGGCAGCGCCGGAAAAATCTTGAAGAAGATCCAGGCCTGGCTGTCGATCCGGCGGCAGGGTGTTCGTCGTCGCTGATGACGGAGCCGGACAGGCCGGCCCGCGACCCAGTGCAGGAGGCAGCTCCATGGCCAAGTACGCGATCCTCATCTACGACGACCCGTCCGTCTACGCGACCATGTCGCCCGAGGCGTGGGGCGCGGTGGTCGACGCGCACAGCGCGTTCGTCAAGCAGGTCTTCGAGCTCGGTGGGTCCCTGGCGGGCGGGGAGGCGCTCGCGTCCACGACGACGGCCACCTCGGTCAGGGGTGGCGGCACGGTGACGGACGGCCCGTTCGTCGAGACCAAGGAGGCCCTCGGCGGCTTCTACGTCGTCGAGGCGCGCGACCTCGACCACGCCCTTGAGATGGCCAAGCTGTGCCCGGCCCCCGGCGGCGGCGTCGAGGTCCGCCCGGTCGTGGACCCGACGGCGAACCCGTTCTGACCGCTCCCCGCGACGAGCCGACCGCGTCCGCCGTCCAGGCGGACGCGGTCGCTGTCGCGCTGGCGCAGGCCCACCGCTCCGAGTGGGCCTTCGTGCTGTCCGCCACGGTGCGCGTCGCGGGCGACCTGGACGTCGCGGAGGAGTGCGCGCAGGAGGCGTACGTCAGCGCGCTGCGGGCCTGGACCCGGGACGGCGTCCCGGAGCGGCCCGGCGCGTGGCTGACCACGGCAGCGCGGAACCAGGCGCTGGACCGGTTGCGTCGTGAGGTCACCCTCCGGCGCAAGCTCCCGCTGCTCGTGGAGCCGGCGACCGTCGACCCGCACGACCCGCACGACCCGGCCGACTCGGACTGGCCCGACGCCCCGGTGCCGGACGACCGGCTCCGGCTGGTGTTCACCTGCTGCCACCCCACCCTCGCCCCCGAGGCCCGCGTCGCCCTCACCCTGCGCCTGGTCTGCGGCGTGCCCACGCCCGACGTCGCCCGGGCGTTCCTCGTGTCCGAGCCGACGATGGCGGCACGGATCACCCGGGCCAAGAAGAAGATCTCCGAAGCGCGGATCCCCTACCGGGTTCCGGGCCGGGCGGAGCTGCCCGAGCGCCTGGACAGCGTGCTCACCGCCGTCCACCTGCTCTTCAGCACCGGCCACACGGCCGGCGAGGGGGATGCGCTCGTCCGCCAGGAGCTCTGCGACCGGGCCCTGCACCTCGCGCGCACCCTCGCCGCGCTGCTCCCCGAGCAGGCCGAGACCCGCGGCCTGCTGGGTCTGCTGCTCCTCACCGACGCGCGCCGGGCCACCCGGACCGACGAGCAGGGCCAGCTGCTCCTGCTCGCCGACCAGGACCGGACGCGCTGGGACCAGCGCGCGGTCCTGGAGGGGCTCACGGTGACGGCCGGGGCGCTGGCGTCCGGCCCACCGGGGCGGTTCACCCTGCAGGCGGCGATCGCCGGCGTGCACGCGATGGCGCCGTCCCTGCAGCAGACCGACTGGCCGCGCGTCGTGCACCTCTACGACCGGCTGCTGGCGGTGTGGAACACCCCGGTGGTCGCGCTCAACCGGGCCGCCGCCGTGGCGTTCGCTGACGGTCCGGCCGCCGCCCTGCCGCTCCTCGACGAGCTGGCGACCGATCCCCGGCTCGCCGACTACCCCTACCTTCCCGCCACCCGCGCCGACCTGCTGCGCCGCCTCGGCGACGCCGCCGGCGCGGCTCAGTCGTACCGGCGCGCGATGGAGCTCACGGCGAACGCCGCGGAGCGCGCCTTCCTGGAGCAGCGCCTGGCCCAGGTCAGCCGCGCCGCCGGCGCCGAGCCCGCGCCCGGCTGAGGACGGCGGGCTCGGCGTCGTGCCGGCTCAGCCGCTCGTCCATCACGTCCGACAGCCAAACAGACCCAACCCCGATGATCTACAAGACACCCTCTAGCCCGCACACCACCATGGCCGACTGAACTCCGGGGCGACGCCCCGTGGGCTCAGGGTGCGACGGCGAAGGCGACCACACGCTGCAAGGCGTCGAAGGTCTCCAGCGTCTCCTTGCTCTCATCGCGCAGGGAGCACAAGGCTTCATCGTGCTCGTGGCCGTGGGTGGCCACGGCCTCCTCGGCCACTCTGCGCTCGGCGGATCGCCACGCCGAGCGGGTCTGGACGACGACATCGTCGAAGCCGGCGGCCTCCAGATCGCGGGAGAGGTCGAGGTGGCGCACCCGTGCCTTGAGCAGCGGGTCCCCTGGTGTCGTCGCCTGCCATGCGGTCAGCGCCAGTCGCCCTCCTGGGCGCAGCACTCTGCGGAACTCGCGCACGGCATCCACCGGGGGCTCGGCGAACTGGACCGAGTCGGTGCAGATGAGCGCGTCTGCTGACGCGGTCGCCAGGCCGGTCTCGGTCAGGGTGGCGACGCGGAAGTCCGCCTGTCCATCGGAGAGGTGGCGGGCGGCGATGTCGCGGGCCTCTCCCACAGCGACAGCGGAGAAGTCGACCCCGACGAGCGTGGCGCCCAGGCGTCGGGCCAGCTCCACGCCGTAGCCGCCGCGCCCGCACGCGACGTCGACGAGGACCCCACCCTCGGGCAGACGGAGCCCATCGGCGATCTCGCTGAGCGCGTCCCAGTGCAGGATGCCAGCAGACCCGAGCCAGGACGGGATCCCCAGGTGGCGCTGGAGGATGGCGTCCTTCGTCGGTGAGACCGCCATGTCCGCGTACCACTGGTCGAAGTAGGCGCTGCCGCGGGCAGGCTGCTGGGACTCGAGCTGCTCGTCCGTCACCGAGGCAGTCTCGCGTGGGTAGACTCGCCCCCGGCTTGGGACTACTGCACCGGACCTACACGCAGGGCCAACGAGGGTCGCTGACAGGCGTTCCACCGCTCACCAGTCGACGTCTGGCGGGAGCCGCTGAAGCAGGTGCAGGTCGTGCACGTCGACCTCCCGCAGCGGGTACCCGGTGTGGAAGCGCACCTGCTGGACCCGGGACAGGCACCGCACGCCCACCCCGTCGAGCGAGCCCTCGGTGAAGGCATCCACGGGGTAGCCGAAGCACTCACCGCCCAGGCCCGCCTGGCGCCCGTGTCCGGCCGTGTCGAAGACCACCGGGTGCACGTCTACCCACCCCAGGCCGGGGGCCGCCAGCTCCACCCGCACCGGGCGCCAGTCGGTCTCCACCTGGTACCCGCGCCGGCCCAGCACCGCCAGCGCCTCGGTCTCGTCCTCGGCGTCCACTGCCAGGTCCAGGTCGCGGTGGGCGCGGGTCACCTCGCCCACCAGGGCATCGACGCCCCACCCACCGGCGACCCAGCACCGGCAACCGGCCTGCTGCAGGTCGGCCAGGACCGCGTGCACCTCGCCCAGCTGCATCCCCGGCCACACCGGCCGACCGGGCTCCACGACCACATGCTGCCCGACCACCACCGGCAGCACCGGACGACCGCAGCACCAGCCTGCCGACGCTCCTATGGATGTCAAGCGGCCAGGGTGAGGCTCCCGGGTGGGTTCTCGAGCTGGCGGTGAAGGTGTCGGCTCAGATCCGCGGTCGGCGGCGACCCGAGATCCATCTCGATCCGTTCCGGTCCACCGACAGGGTTTGACGACAGCCGGTACGGCCGGTGCCGTCAGCGGAGGAGGGCCGTGGCATCGACGGGGCCTTCCAGGTCTCATCCTCCCTCGGCCGGCTCCCGGTCGCGGGTCCCTGTCTGTCAGCTTGAGGTGAGACGCCCCGGTCCGGGGCGATGAGCACCCACAGCAGGGCGAGACTGGTAGATCATGACGACGGCGGAGTTCCCGCGGGTGGTCCCCGACGATGGGGCGTGGGTCCCACCAGGGACGTGCCCCGCCGGCGCACCTCCACCGCCGAGTACGAGCTGGAGGTCTTCGTCGAGTACGAGGCCGCCCCCGCTGGGGAGCGTGGGGCCCTGCTGCGCCGGGAGGACCTGTACGCCTCGCTGATCTCCGCGTGGCGTGACCAGCGCGAGGCCGGCGCCCTGGCTGCGCCGGCCCGCCCGGCTGGCGCCCGACCGGGCGGGTCGGCGGAGAAGGAGAACACCCCGCTGCGTGCGTAGAACGCCGAGCTGACCGCTGACCTGGAGAAGGCGCGGGCGGTGATCGAGGTGCAGGGGAGACTCCCAGCGCTGTTGTACACCCTCGCGACCGACAGCAGCAGGAACACCAGCGGGCGGTGATCGACGCGGCGGTCACCGAACTGGCCCCGATCGTCGGCATCAGGGCCGCGTGCACGGCAGTGGGGCGCCCTCGGGCTTCGCGCTACCGGTTCCACCAGATGTCCCCGGCCCTGCCGCGGCCGAGGAGAACGGCGGAGGCGCAACCGCAGGCGCTGTCCGCGGCCGAGCGCAAGGAGGTCCTCGCAGTGCTGCACGACCAGCGGTTCGTGGACCTGGCACCGGCGGTAGTCCACGCGATGCCCCTCGACGAGGGCACCCACCTGTGCTCGGTGGCCACGATGTACCGGGTCCTGCGCGCCGCGCACGGCAGCGTGCGCGAGCGACGCCGCCACGCCACCCATCCGGCGCGGACCAAGCCGGAGCTGGTCGCCCACGCCGTGTCAGGCACCGGCCGATGACCCCGCGACCACCGCTGTGGGGCTGGTCAGCTCACCACGCCGGCTCGGTCTCGGGGGCGGGGCTGCTGGTCAGCCGGCGGACCTCGGTGCCGTCGGGCGCCATCGTGTACAGGTCACCCCGCCCGGTGCGGGTGGAGGAGAACACGATCCGCGACCCGTCGGGGGAGAAGTCCGCGGTGGCGTCGACCGCCCTGTCGGTGGTCAGGCGCCGCAGGTCGCTGCCGTCGGTGGCCACCGACCAGAGGTCGACGTTGCCGCCGGTGATGCCGGTGAACACGACGCGCGACCCGTCGGCGGAGAAGGTCGGGTCGAAGCCCGCCATGGACGGCGGGGTCAGGGTCGTCAGCGTCGGGTCGCCCTCGTCGTCGCGGTCCCGGACGACGACGTCGGACCGCTGGCCCTGCAGGTGGGTGAACGCGAGGAGCCTCCCGTCGCGGGAGAAGGCGGGCGTCGACTCCGTGCCGGGGTAGGAGTAGCCCCCCCGGCCCTCGGTCTGCAGGTACTCGATGACGATGTCGGGGTCGCCGTCGGGCACGCCGTCCCCGTCGTCGTCGGACGCTCGGCTGTACACGATGCTCTGGCCCCCGCTGCCGCCCGGCAGGAGCGGAGTCGTGCTGCCGCGGGCGCTGTAGCCGTAGCTGTAGGCACCGGTGCCGTCCGTCAGCATGGTCATGGCGCTGTGGCTGCTGGTGCCGTCCCCGCGGTCGAAGGCGACCCGGCGCCCGTCGCCGGACAGGTTCGGCACCGTGTCGGCGGCGGGGTCGGTGGTCAGCCGGCGCAGGCCGGTGCCCTGCGGGGTGACGGAGTAGATGTCGGTGTTCCCGCCGCGCCTGGAGCTGAAGTAGATCCGCTGCGGCGGCTCCGCTGGCTCCTGCGTCGGCGTGGCGAAGACGTGCCGGCCGAGGACGTCGCTGCCCGTGGAGGTGCGGGCCAGTCCCGTGGGGCTGCTGTCGAGGAACGTCCCCGGGTCCTCGGACCCGGGGAGCTCGAAGGAGGCACCGGGGCGCCCCGACCCGTCGGTGAAGCCTGCGCGGCCCCCGCCCCACTGCAGCGTCTCGTAGTTGAAGACGATGTCGCTCTCGCCCGGCCCACGGTCGGCGCGCTCGACGACGAGCACCTGGAAGGTGTTCTGCTGCTCGGGCTGGCCCTCGTAGTACTGGTCCGTCCACGTGGCGCAGAACGCGCGGTGCCCCTCGTAGGTCGTGGTGCCCCACCCGACGTCGCCGCCGGCGTCGTCGAACACGTCCATGTACAGGGGGGTGATCATCTCCGCCCCCAGGTCGGCCAGCGGGTAGTCCTTGGCATAGGTCGGGGTGCGCGCGAAGCTCAGGGCGTTGTTCCAGATGCCCAGCTCGCGGTAGGAGTCGCCGTAGAAGTCGATGCTGAAGGGCAGGACGATGCCCTCCTCGTAGGGATCCCGCGCCGTGCACGCCTCCACGTCGACCAGCGGTGAGCCCGTCGGTGCGGCGGCGGCGGACTGCGCCGGGACGAGGAGCACGGCCGCGGCGAGGGCGGCTGCCGCGGTCCGCGGGCCCGGGCGCACGACGCCGTGGGCGCTGCCGGACTGCTCGTGGAGACGTGTGGGCATCAGGCGGACCTCCAGTCGTAGTGACTCTCTGCTCAAACAGTGGCAGCGCAAAGTGATCAGCGCGACGGGTGAGGCGACTCTGGGAGTCAGGGTCCGCGGCACGCACCCCACGGGCGACCTCGTCGGTGCGGAGCGCTGCTGCGGCTAGCGTCCTCGCTCGTGCCCGACGACAGCCGGACCGGGGCGCCGGAGGTGGGGTCCTCGCGGCGCTCCCACCGGGGGCTGCTGGTGGCGCTGGGGGTGGACAACGCCGGGTCGGGACTGTTCCTGCCGCTGGTGCTGGTCTACGCCACGCAGGTGGTGGGGCTGCCGCTCGCGGTGGCCGGAACGGTCGTCGCGGCCGGCACCGCGGTGGGCCTGCTCGCCCCCGCGGTGGCCGGACCGCTGGTGGACCGCATCGGCCCCAAGGCGGTGGTGGTCACCTCCCAGGGCGTGCAGGCGGCCGGGCTCCTCGCCTACCTGCTCGCCCGGGGGGTGACCGGCGTCGCGGTCGGGGCGGTGCTGGTGGCGGTCGGGCTGCAGCTGTTCTACAGCGCCCTGTTCGCCCTGATCGCTGACGTCGCACCACCCGGCCCCCGGGACCACGCCTTCGCGGTGGTCGACATGGTGCGCGCCGCCGCCTTCGGTGCCGGCGCGCTGGTCGCCGGAGTGCTGCTCACCGTCCTGGACGGGCCCGGCCTGCGCGTGGCGGTGGCCCTGGACGTCGCCACCTTCGTCCTCGCCGCGCTGGTGCTGGTGGTCTTCGTCCGTCCCCACCACACCGGGCGGGGTGGGCCCTCCGGCAGCGGCGCGGGGGCGGCGACGGGCACCACGGCCCGGGTGCTGCGCGACCGCCCGTTCCTGGTCCTGATCGCCGCCACCGCGCTCATCGGCCTGCCGGGGGACGTCTTCCTGATCGGCCTGCCGGTCCTCGCCCTCGATCAGCTCCGCACCCCGGCGTGGGTGCCCGGGGTGTGCCTGGCGCTGCTGACCCTGACTCTGAGCACGACGGCCGCCGCCGTGGTGCGAGCCACCGCCCGGTCCTCACGGATCCAGGTGATCGGCGCCGGTGCGGTGGTCACCCTGGTGTGGTGCGCCCTGGCCGCGACCGCCCTCGCCGTGCCCTCCGGGTGGGCGCCGGTGTGGCTGGTGGCCTCCACCGCCGTCCTGGCGGCCGGATCGCTGCTGATCGGCACCCGGCCCAACGCCATCGCCGAGGCCACCGCCCCCACCCGCCACCGCGGCCGGTACCTCGCGGCGTTCCAGTACGCGTACACCGCCGCCGCCCTGGCCGCCCCCCTGGTCATCGCCTCCTCCGCGCTCCACCCAGTCCTGCCCTGGGCCGTCGCGGCCGGGACCACCGCCGCCGGCCTGGGGCTGCTGTTCTGGCTGGCCCGCCACCTGCCTCCCCACGCCGTCCACCCCGCCCACCAGGGCGCCAGCGCCGCTGCCCGGTGAGGTCAGCACGACAGGTGTCGACCCGGACCCACTCCTCGAAGCCGGTAGGTCGACCCGGTGGTGGTCGACCCGGTGGTGGTCGATCAGGAGCACCCGGTGAGGCGACGAGCAGGTGGGATGGGTCCTCCGCGCAGCGCTGTGGGGGCAGTGGTTCGGTGCGCTCAGCCCCGGGGTACCAGGTGGTGGGTGTTGGCGAGGGTGGCGAACTCGCCGTGCAGGTCGGTCTCGGTGATCCGGGTCAGCTCATCTGCGGTGACCAGGGCGCCGTCAGGGGAACGGCAGTCGAAGGTGTGGGTGGCGTCCAGGGCGACGACCACCTGGTGACCGAGGTTGGCGCCGACCCGGGCGGTGGTCTCGCAGCAGTGGTTGGTGGTGATCCCGGCCAGCACGGTTCCCGTCAGGTCCTGGGCACGCAGCCAGCCGTGGAGGTCCAGCTCGCGGTGGAACCAGGAGTTCACCGACTTGGTCACCAGCGGGTCCGGATGCCCGGTGATCACCGGCTTGAAGTCGTTGCCGGTCGTCCCGGCCGCAGGGGCGACGTCGCCTCCGTGGAGTCGTGGCGGACGAAGACCACCGGGCGGCGCTTCGCGCGCCACTGGCCCAGAAGGGCCGCGATGTCGGTCTCGCAGGAGGGGTTGTTGCGCGCCCCCCCGTGCTCGGTGTCGTCGAAGCCGCGCTGGACGTCGACGACGAGCAGCGCGAAGCGGTCCAGGTCCGGCAGGTCCGGCTGGAGCAGGTCCACCTCAGCAGTGAGGTCTTCTCACGAGCGTCCGCGCTGGAGTGAGGTGAGGACGAGAGCGGCGGTGGTGATGACGTGGTTGCGCCAGGGGTCGAGGGTGACCCGTTGTGGGGCCCGCCAGCCTTGGAGGAGGGCGTTGGCCCGCTCGGTGGGGCGCGCAGCGCGGTGAGCAGGTGGTTGTAGGTGCGGTTGTCCGCGTGCAGGGTCCTCCCGCCGCGGGGGCGCTCGACCGGGACGTGCACCCCGGTGCCCGCGCCGGTGCAGCCCTTGCCGGCCAGCACCGAGATCCGGTCAGGGCGCGAGGGCGCGGTGTGCGGGTACAGCGCGGGCAGGACCAGCTCCCGGGCGGCGGTCAGGTCACGGGTGGCACCGGGGCGCACATCAGAGACCCACAGCGGGAACCCCGCCGGGTCGACGAGCACCTGGATGCTGCCTCCGAAGGCGTGGTGCTCGCCCGAGTACCAGGTGTCGTTGCCGCGCTCGGTGCGCCCGGCGACGCGGTCGGTGGGCACCAGGGTGCCGTCCAGGCACGGGTGCGCGAGCCGGTCGGCGTGGGCACGGGTCAGGACCTCCTCCAGGGTCGGGGCCCGGTCGGCGATCACGTCCAGGCCCTCGCGGCTGTACCGGTACGCCGTCGGGATCGAGATCCCGGCGTCGGCGGCCAGGCAGCTCAGGTCGGCGCGGTGACGCAGCCAGCGCAGCACCAGGACCACCTGGCGGTGGACGGTGGCCGCGCGCTGCCAGGGCCGCGCGCCGGCGGCGCGTCGGGCCATGGCGATCCAGGCGGTCACCGCCCGCAGCGTGGGTGCGGGCACATCGAGGCGGGCAGGATGAGACACGGCGGGCTCACGGGGAAGAAGGATGGGACTCCAGCGAGCACCACCTCGTCCCTGGGAGTCCGCTTCCTCCACCCCGCCACCGCACTGACCAGCGACGATGTACGCGCTCTTCACCCTGACCCACCCAGACCAGTGAGAAGACCTCAGTGATCATGCTCCTTGCTGGTCAGGGAGCCAAGCAACGACCCCTGCCAAGGATCATGACGCGCGACACCTGCAACCCGAGGATCTCCCGGTGCCCGTCGGCGTCGACCCCGACAGCGAGCAGGGCGTGCACCCCGACGACCCGCCCACCCTCGCGGACCTTCAGGGCCACGGCCTCGGCGGCGAGGAACGTGCACGGCCCGGCGTCGAGGGGGCGGTGGCGGAAGTCAGCGACGTGGGCGTCGGAGTCCTCGGCCATCTCGCTGACCCGGGACGTGCTCGACGTCGTGATCCCCCAGCTCTCGACGAGGCGCTCCATCCGCCGGGTGGACACCCCGAGGAGGTAGCAGGTGGCGATCACTGACGAAGGTGGTCAGCATCGAGCGCAGCAGGTCCGGGAACGCCTCGTGCAGCTGCTCGCGGCCGAACCGGGCAGGGTCGCTGCTCGATGGTGCGGTCATCGTGTGCTCCTCGGGTGCTGTGAGGGGTCTCCAAGAAGATCACGCGGTACCCGCCCCACCTCCTACAGGCCGACCCCGGCACCCGGGCCGCACACCACCATCGCGGACTCCACTGCGGTCCGGCTCAACGCCGTCCAGCATCCAGCGCCGGAACGCCACCGCTGGGTACCAGACCTCGAGTGCTCGCCGCCCGCGTCGGGCGCCCAGCTGGCGGCGGTGGTCGCGCAGGAAATCAGCGACGAACTGGACCGCGTGGCGGGGGCACCGGCAGTACGCACGTGCACGTCACGAAGTCGTCCTGGCCGTCACGGGCAACGGCGTGAGGGGGCGCAGGTGAGGTGGCAGCTTCGTCGCGGGCTCCGCCACCGCCGGCCAGGTGAGGTTCGGCCGATCGTGGATCGCCCCGGTCACGGACGGCGAGCTGGACTCCACCGGCCCACCTCCGGCCCCGTCGTGGGCGGCACGGGGCCCGGGCTCCACCGCGCCGACACCCTCGACCTGGGAGTCGTCACCTCGGGCGAGGGCGAGCTGCGCCTGGAGGACGGGTCGATCGCCACCCCGCGGCCCGGCTGGTGCTTCGTGATCACCGGCATGCAGCACGCCTGGCACGTGCTGGGCAGCGAGCCGCTGGAGCTCGTCGCGTTCACCGTGGGCGCGGTGAGCACCGCCCGAGCAGCACGCCGGGAGCGTCCCTGCGCCGCCGGCCCCTGCGCCGCCGGCCCCTGCGCCGGCCGTTCGACGGAGGACGAGATGGTGCTGGGTCGCCTCGGGGCGGCCTACGACCTGGAGACGGGGTCGTACTCCTGCACCGGTGCGGGCGACCTCGTGGTGCCTGCGCGCCGTCCTCGGCCTGCTCGAGCCCTGAGCACCGACGCCGTCCCCGGACCCGGCCCCGCGCCGGCCCTCACCGCTCTCGGTGGGCCTCGCGGGCCCGGCCCGGGGCGGCATCGGGGACGGCGTCGGCCGTCCAGCTCATGAGCAGGGCCAGGCGCTCCTCGGTGGCCGAGCCCCGGGCGGCGGTGTAGGCGACGACGAGCTGGTCGGGGTCGGCCGAGAGTGACAGCGCCTGGTAGGACAGGGCCAGCTCACCGACCAGCGGGTGAGTCAGGCGGGTGAGGCCCGCGGTCTTCTGCCGCACGTCGTGGCGGGCCCACAGCTCCCGGAACCGGGGGCTGGTGATCGACAGCTCGCCCACCAGCGCGGCCAGCAGCGGGTCGCCCGGGTGGCGCCCGGCGTCCAGGCGCAGGTGCGCCACGACGTCACCGGCGAGGTGCTCCCAGTCCAGGTAGTCGCTGCGGGCCTCGGGGCGGGAGAACACGTCCCGGGCGGCGTTGCGCCGCGAGGGCTCGCGGGCGCTCATGGCGAAGACGGCGTCGGCGGCGGCGTTCCAGGCCAGGACGTCGGTGCGGCGCCCGAGCACCAGGGCCGGCACGCGCTCCATCTGGTCGAGCAGCTCGCGCACCCCCGCCTCCACCGGGCGGGCGCGCGCAGCTCCGCGGCCCGTTCCCCCCTGGCCAGCTCCCTCCTGGCCGGCCCACTGACCGGGGCGCCGCTGGCGGGCGAGGGCGAACAGGTGGGCGCGCTCGTCGGCGGTCAGGTGCAGAGCGCGGGCGATGGCCTCCAGGACGGCGTCGGAGACGTTCGCCCGGCGCCCCTGCTCCAGGCGCACGTAGTAGTCCACGCTCAGCCCGATCACCTGCGCCAGCTCCTCGCGGCGCAGGCCCGGCACGCGCCGCTGGCCCGGGCCGGGTCGCAGGCCGACGTCCGCCGGGGTGGTGCGCGCCCGCCGCGCGCGCAGGAACTCACCGATGCCGCTCTCCACCGCCCCAGTGTGGGGGCCCGGCGGCGCACCTGACAGGTCCTGGCGGGACCACGGTCCGACGCACCCCTTCCTGGCCCCCCCGGGCCCGTGCACGATCGAGGAGCGAGCGCAGTCGCCGACCGGCGACCCACGAACCGCTCCCGACCGGAAGGAACAACCCGTGCGCGCAGTCGTCGTCAAGGAGTTCGGCGGACCCGAGGCCCTCGTGGTCATCGACACCCCGGCGCCCGAGCCGGGGCCCGGCGAGGTGCGGCTCACCGTCGCCGCCGCCTCGGTCAGCCCCGCCGACGTCCTGGTGCGGCTCGGCGCCATGGTGCAGTACGGCTCAGCGGTGCCCACCGAGCAGTTCGGCATCGGCGTCGACGTCGCCGGCACCATCGACGCCCTCGGGGAGGGCGTGCGCGGCTGGAGCGTCGGCGACGCGGTCATCGGGCTGCAGGAGCGGCTCGACCTGCCGCTGGGCACCCAGGCCGAGCACGTGGTCCTCGAGGAGTGGGCGATCGCCCCCGCACCGGCCGGGATGGGCATGGCCGAGGCCTCCACCCTGCCCCTGAACGCCACCACCGCCGACCAGGCGCTCGACGCCCTGGACCTCGCGCACGGGCAGTGGCTGCTCGTCACCGGAGCCGCCGGCGGGGTCGGCGCCTTCGCGGTCGAGCTGGCGGTGCTGCGCGGCCTGCGGGTGGTGGCTCAGGCTGGCGCCGACGACGAGGGGCTCGTGCGCGGCCTGGGCGCGGAGCTGTTCGTCCCCCGCACCGCGGTGCTCGGCCCGACGGTGCGCCAGCTGGTGCCCGGCGGGGCGGACGGCGCCCTGGACGCCGCGGGCCTGGGGGTCGGTGCCTACGACGCCGTCCGCCACCGCGGGGCGTACGTGAACCTCCTCAACAGCGCGCCCCAGGCGCGCCGCGGCATCCGCACCACCAACCTCGCCTACTCCACCGACGGCCACCGCCTGACCGCCCTCTCGGCCCTGGCCGCCGCCGGCCGCCTCACCCCGCGCGTGGCGCGCACCTACGCCCTGGAGGAGGCGCCGCAGGCCCACGAGGACCTGGCCGCCGGCGGCGTGCGCGGTCGCCTGGTGCTGGTGCCCTGACCGCCCGCGGGCCGACCCACCACCCCTGTCAGACACACCGATCACCGAGGAGACAAGATGGCAAGGTTCACCGACAAGGTCGTGCTCGTCACCGGCGGCAACAGCGGCCTGGGACTGGGCGCGGCGCACCAGCTCGTCAGCGAGGGCGCCACGGTATACATCGCCGGGCGCCGCCAGGGCGAGCTCGATGAGGCCCGGGCGTCGCTCGGCGAGCGCGCCGTCGCCGTCGCCTGCGACGTCACCGAGCAGGACGACCTGGACCGCCTGTTCGCGACGGTGGAGGAGCGCTCCGGGCGCCTCGACGCGGTCGTGGCCAACGCCGGCGCGGGCAGCTACTCCGTCATGGGCAGCTACACCCGCGAGTTCGTCGACCGCAGCCTCGACCTGAACCTCAAGGGGGCCCTGTTCACCGTGCAGGGGGCCCTGCCGCTGATGCCCGACGGCGCCTCGGTGGTGCTCATGAGCTCCATCGAGGGGCTGCGCGGCAGCGAGGGCCTCGGCGTTTACGCCGCGACGAAGGCCGCGATGCAGTCCTTCGCGCGCACCTGGGCCAACGAGTTGAAGGCCCGCCGCATCCGCGTCAACTCGATCAGCCCCGGCGTGGTCTACACCGCGGCCTTCTCGGCCAACGGCCTCTCCGTCGCCGACATGGAGCCGGTGATCCCGCTCATCCCCGCCGGCCGCCTCGGCGAGGTCGACGAGATCGCGCGCGCCATCGCCTTCCTCGCCTCCGACGATGCCTCGTTCGTCAATGGCACCGACCTCGTCGTCGACGGCGGCCAGACGGGGGTGGTGTGAGCCCGGGCGCGAGCGAGGCCGCCGTCCAGCGGGTGCTCGGCGCCTTCGCCGCGGGCGACGCGGATGCCGCGGCAGCGGCCCTGCACCCGGACGTGCGCATCCACGAGGTGCCCGGCCTGCGCTTCGGCGGTGAGCACGTCGGCCGGTGGCCGCCCGTCGCCGGGTTCATCAGCTCCTCGAGCCCGAGGCCGGGGATCAGCGTCTCGGCCAGGACCAGCCGGCGCACCTCGCCCGGATGACGCGAGGCGTGGGCGACCGTGGCGCCGATGTCGTGGCCGACGAGGTCGATCGTGTCGTGACCGGGGACCGCACGAGTTGGCGCACGGCCTCGGCCGCGGTAGTCCTCGCGTGACCGCCTTCGGCGTGCTGTGAGTCCCCCGGGCCCAGCAGGTCAGGGGCGGTGGCGGTGTGCCCCCGCGCCGCCAGCAGCGGGATCGGGCGGCGCCGCCCGGCCCACGCGGAGGGGAAGCCGTGCAGGAGCACCGGCGCGGGCCCCTCTCCCCACGGACCACGTGGTGCAGACGGGTGCCGTCGACCTCGGCGCAGCGGTGGGAGGGGGGGTCTCCGACACCGAGCAGGACGCCGTCTCCAGCGGGCGCGCCGAGCTGCTCCTCGGGCGCGGTCCGACAGGGCCAGGCGGCGGTGACCGGCGACCCGGGCCCGGTGCGCTCGACGACTCACCCGTCTGCGCGCTCATCTCGAGCGCCGCGTCTTCGGATCAAGCGCAGGGGCGCCTGATCACTCGTCGGCAGCCGCAGCCGAGGTGCCAGCCGGTGAGGGGGGCGCTCGTGATCCCGATCCGGACAGTCCGCTGCTGGGCCGGACGCCCGGCGACCCGAGGCGGTCTCCGCCTCGCCAGGCGCCCGGCCATGCAGGCGGCTGACCGAGCTCGGGGCTAGATGCCAGGCAGTTCGCCGCCGTCGACGGTGAGGGTCGCTCCGGTGACCCACTGGGCCCGGTCTGATGCCAGGTAGGCGACGGCCTCGGCGATGTCGCGCGGGTCACCGGGCCGCCCCAGGGGGACGTTCGCCGTGACCTGGGCGAGCGAGACGCCCATCGCGTCGGCGAGGTCCTGGCGGAGCGCGTCGGCGCCCGGGGTGAGGACGTTGCCGGGCACGACCGTGGTGACGCGCATCCCGGCAGGTGCGAGTTCGGCAGCGAGCGCCTTGCCGTAGGCGTTGAGCGCGGCCTTCGCCGCAGCGCAGTGGGCCAGCGGTGGTACGGGCGCGAAGGCCACTCCTGAGGAGATGTTGACGATGACGCTGCCCGCGCCGGCCTCGCGCAGCGCCGGCAGCAGCGCGTTGCCGACCCGCACGGCAGAGAGGTAGTCGAGGTCGAGCGCGTCGAGCCACTCCTCGTCGGGGATGGAGGAGATGCCCCCGAGGTGGGTGCGGGCCGCGCCCGCGTTGTTGACCACGACATCGACGCCGCCGAGTGCCTCCAGCGCTGCCGCGGCGAACGTCTGCACGCCCGTGAGCGTGCTGATGTCGCCTTCGACGAAGGTGGCGGCCCCCGGCGTCTCGTCGGTGGCGTTGCACGCCGTGGTGACGACGGTCGCGCCGCCGTCGAGCAGCCGCTGCACGATGGCGGCGCCGATCCCGCGGGAACCTCCCGTCACGATCGCGCGCTTGCCGGCGAACTCGGTGGTGTCTGCTGGGGCGGAGGTCCTGAACATGCGGCCCACGGCAACAAGGTTCTGGACCGAACGTCCACAAGTTCCGTACTGGAGGTTCGGAACGGTGTCGCGTAGGCGCATGGCACGACCGCGGTTGTTCGACGAGGACGACGTGCTGGTCGCCGCGCGCCGGCAGTTCAACGAGACCGGCTACCACGGCACCTCGGTCGAGGACCTCTCCCGCGCGACAGGGCTCAGCAAGGGCAGCCTCTACGGCGCGTTCGGCGACAAGGAGGCCTTGTTCCAACGGGTGTTCGAAGAGTACTGCGCCGCGTCGGAGGAGAGCGCAGCCGCCCTGCTCGAGGGCCCGGAGAGCCAGGCGCTCGACCGCCTCCGCGATTGGCTCCTGGCGCCGGTGGGTCGCATCGACCGGCGCGGCTGCCTGCTCGCCAGGGCCACGGCCGAGCTGGCGCGGGAGAACGAGGCCATCGCGACCCGATCGCTGGCGACCTACGGAACGCTGCTCGACCACTGCCGCCGACTCGTCGAGCAGGCCCAGCGCGCCGGGCTCGTGGATCCGGCCGCCGATGCCGAGGCGCTCGGCGGGTTGATCCTCACCGCGCACCGCGGGCTGGAGGCCCTTGCGAAGGCAGGGGTCGACGCGACGACGAGGAACCGCATCGCCTGCGCCGCTGTCGACAGCGTCGCACTCACTGCGGCGCGCGAGTAGGCGCGCCCCGCTCCGTACCACGACGAGCTGTGGCTCGACCGGCCGTTGTGGGGCACCCGCTCTCGCAGGACCTCGAGCGCGTGGGGCGCCACGGTCTCCGGAGCGCTCGCCGCGGTGGGGGTCCGCACGTCGCGGCACGCAGGGGGAGCCCGCCGGGAGGCACCGGGCCGTCACGGGGAGCGGCGGCGCCGACGGTCGAGGGTGAGCCGGTGCAGCAGCGCCTCGCGGCGCGCCAGGCGCCCGGTCAGGTCGCCAGCGTCGGGGCGGTCCTGGGGTCCGGTGCTCTCCGGGCCCGGAGTCATCTCGTGAGCCGTGGGACTCTGCCGGGTGGGCACGGCCGGGCCCTGTGGCGGCAGCGACACCGGCCGCGTGACGATCAGCACGTCGGCGGCGGCGGCCGCCGGAGCCCGGTGGACGCTCACGTCCGTGCTCATGTCATACCCCGTTCCACGCCGTCGCGACGCCCCGCGACGCGATCCCCGCGGATCATCCTCGTCGTGGCGCGTGTGACGCGTGAGGTTTTCAGGACCGCGGAGTGTCACGATCAGGACACGACGGCGTGTCGCCCGGCGCGGCGCCCGAACGGCGCGGGCGGGGTCTCAGCGGAGGCGGTCGAGGTCGACCACGCCGCGTGCCACCAGGCGCACCGGGCCGGAGAGCTCCAGGCCCTGCCCGGGCAGCAGGTCGACCACCAGGGAGCCACCGGGCTGCTCGACCACCCACCGCTGCGGCGGCGCTGCCGCGGACGTCGATCCCCCGCCCGAGCCGAGGCCCGCGCCCCACGCGCGGGCCGCGACCGCCGCGGCGCACACGCCCGTGCCGCAGGACGGGGTCTCCCCGACCCCGCGCTCGTGCACGCGCATCGCCAGCCTCCCCACCTCCACCGGCCCGCCGGTCGTGGTGCCCCCGCCTCGGGCGAGCTCGCGGTCGAGCGGCACCACCAGCTCGACGTTGCTGCCGCGCACCGGCGCCGGGTCCACCACCGGGGCCGAGGTGAGGTCGGCCGCGGCCAGCTCGGCCTCGTCGGCGAGCACCACCACGGTGTGCGGGTTGCCCACGTCCACCGACAGGGCCGGGCGGGCGACGTCGAGGCCCGCGACCGCGACCCGCGCGTCGGCCCCGCTGGTGGCCGCCAGGTCTGGCTCGAGCAGTCGCCACCGACCCATGTCCACCGTCCACCACGGCCCCCCGGTGCTGTCGGGAGCGCGGCGCACCGGCTTCACGCCCGCGCGGGTGGCCACGGCGGCACGGACCTCCCCCGACGCGGCCGCGGTGAGCTGACCCTCCTCCGCGAGGTGCTCCACGAGCACCCGCATCCCGTTGCCGCTCATCTCCGCCACCGACCCGTCGGCGTTGCGCAGGTCCATGAACCACACGGCCCCCGGGTCCTCCGCGAGCGCCGCGGGCCCCTCGGGCACCGCCGCGGACCGCACCACGCGGATCACCCCGTCCGCGCCGAGCCCGGTGCGCCGGTCGCACAGCGCCACCACGTCCGCGGCGCTCAGGTCCAGCGCGGCGTCGGGGTCGGGCAGCACGAGGAAGTCGTTGCCGGTGCCGTGGCCCTTCACGAAGGGGACCGTGCGCGTCACCCGGGCGAGCCTAGGTCCGGGGCGGGCGGGGGCGCCGGCGATGCCGACCACGACCCGGGCCCCTGCGCCGACGCCACTGCCGCGCGCACCAGCGCCAGCGCCCGCTCCGCGCGCTGCGCGCGGGTGGTGCCGTCGACGTCGACCCAGTGCACCCGCGGGTCGGCGCGGAACCACGAGACCTGCCGCTTGGCGTACGCCCGGGTACCCGCGGTCGTCGCGGCCACCGCCTCCGCGAGGGTGGTGCGCCCGTCGAGGTGGTCCAGGACCTGGGCGTATCCGAGGGCGCGGCGCGCGGTGGTGCCCTCGCGCAGCCCGAGGCCCACCAGGGCCCGCACCTCCTCGACGAGCCCGTGGTCGACCATCGCCGCGACGCGCGCGCCGATGCTCTCCACCAGAGCCGCCCGGTCGCTGCGGAGCCCGATCTGCACCGCGGGCACGGCGTACACGCGCTGCCGCGGGAGGGTGGCGGAGAACGGGCGCCCCGTGATCGCGTGGACCTCGAGGGCGCGGACGACGCGGCGCACGTTGCCGGGCAGGATCGCCAGCGCCGCGGCGGGGTCGACCGCCGCGAGCCGGGTGTGCAGCACCGCGGGCCCCAGCGCCTCCGCCTCGGCCTCCAGGGCGGCGCGCACCACGGGGTCGGTGGGGGGGAAGTCCAGTGCGTCGATCGCGGCGCGCACGTACAGGCCCGAGCCGCCCACCAGCACCGGCACCCCCCCGCGGGCGGTGATGTCGGCGAGGGCTGCGCGGGCCTCGCGCTGGTAGCGGGCGACGCTCGCGTCCTGCGTCACGCGCAGGACGTCGAGCAGGTGGTGGGGCACCCCGAGGCGCTGCCCCGGGGGGAGCTTCGCGGTGCCGACGTCCATGCCGGCGTACAGCTGCGAGGCGTCGGCGTTGACCACCTCCCCTCCCCCGCCCGGAGCGCCCCCCGCTGAGCTGCGCAGCGCCAGCGCGAGGTCCACGGCGAGGTCGGACTTGCCGGTGGCCGTCGCCCCCACCACGGCCACCACCGTCTCCGCCGGCACGATCCCCATGGGGCTCGCCGCCGTCACGGCCCGGTCGCCGACCAGCGCTCCCGCGCGGCGGCGAGCCCCGCGGCGTCGGCGTCACCCCACAGGCGCAGCCGGCTCAGACCGCCGTCGGGGTGGGCCTGGAGCAGCAGGTGCGTGATCGACCGCGGGTCGGTGCTGCCGTCGGGCCACACGGCCAGGTGGTGGCGGGTGTCAGGGGCGGGTTCGACGTCGAGCAGGAGCCACCACGCCGCGTCGTGCCGGGCGTCGGCGCCGAGCAGGCGCACCCGGCCCGGGGCGTTGTGCACGAAGCACGTGGTGTCCAGCTCCACCCGGCGCACCCGCCCGGGCACCGCCAGCGCCAGGAGCACCCACTCGTGACCGGGAGCGCGGCGGCGCGCGTTCTCCCACCCGTCGGCCATCGACGCCGCCCGCCCGGGGCGCAGCAGGTGCGCGGCGCTGCCGTAGAACTCGTCGGACGCGCGCACCACCGCCCCGCCGAGCTCCGCGGCCAGCAGGTCCACGGTGCCGGTGAGCAGCGCGGGGTCGGGCACGGGCCGCCCGTGCACGCGCAGCCGGGCCACCCCGCCGTCGGGGCGCACGCTCAGGCGCACGTGGCTCCACCGGCGGGGCGACGTCACGGGCAGGACGGTGACCGCGTCCCCGGTCAG
>CAXTAK010000013.1:32068-108243 GCA_964242735.1 uncultured Quadrisphaera sp.
TCCACTGCTCCGGCGTCCTGGGGCACGGCGTCCGGCGGGCCTCCCGCAGCCCCCGCGCTCACCCCGCGCCCCGCGCGCTCAGCAGCCGCCCGCGGGGGGTCACCCCGTCGACGACGACGCCGCGCAGCAGCGTGGAGCGCACCACCCCGCGCAGGCGCGCCCCGGCGTAGGGGGTGACGGGGTGGCGGTGGGCGAGGCGCGCGGGGTCGACGACGAACTCCTCCTCGGGGGCGAGGACGAGGAGGTCGGCGTCCGCGCCGACGACCACCGAGCCCTTGCGCCCGCCCAGCCCCAGGCGGGCGGCGGGGGCGGCGGCCATCCACCGCACCACCTCGGCCAGGGGCAGCCCCCGGGCGCGGGCCGCCGTCCAGGTCGCGGGCAGGGCCAGCTGCACCGACGCGATCCCGCCCCACGCGGCGACGAAGTCCCCGGAGCCCGTGCTGCTGTCGGTGCTCAGCAGCTTCAGCTCCGGGGTGCACGGGGAGTGGTCCGAGACCACGGAGTCGAGGGTGCCGTCAGCCAGCGCCGCCCACAGCGCGTCCTGGGTGGCGAGGTCGCGCACCGGGGGGCAGCACTTGAACGCCGTCGCCCCGTCGGGCACGGAGCCCGCGTCGAGGGTGAGGTAGTGCGGGCACGTCTCGGCGGTCAGCGCCAGGCCCTCCGCGCGCGCCGCGGCCAGCACCGCCACGGCGCCGGCGCTGGCGAGGTGCACCACGTGCGCGCGCCCCCCGGTGGCGCGCACCGCGTCGGCCACCGCCGCGACGGCGGCGTCCTCGGCCTCGGGCGGTCGGGTGGCCGCGAAGGTCGAGAACGCGCGCGGGTCGAGGCCGTCCGCGGTCGGCGCCGCGGCGTCGAGCACCCCCGGGTCCTCGGCGTGCACCAGCAGCACCGACCCCAGGCGGTGCAGCTCGCCGAGCGCCTCGCGCAGCTGCGCGGCGTCGACGGGGGGGAACTCCTCCACCCCGGACGGCGCGGTGAAGCACTTCGCGCCGAACACCCCCGCCGCGACCAGCCCCGCCAGGTCGGGGGTGTTCCCGGGCACGACCCCGCCGAAGAAGCCGGTGTCGACGTGCACCCGCCCGCGGGCGGCGTCGGCCTTCACCGCGAGGTTGTCGGCGGTGGTCGTCGGCGGCACCGCGTTCAGCGGCATGTCGACGATGGTGGTGATCCCCCCGAGCGCCGCCGCGCGGGTGGCGGTCTCGAAGCCCTCCCACTCGGTGCGCCCCGGTTCGTTGACGTGCACGTGCGCGTCGACGAGGCCGGGCAGGAGCACCTCGTCGTCGGCGAGGTCCACTGTCCGCTCGGCGTCGAGGCCGTCGGCGCCCGCCAGATCGGTGACCACGGCGATGCGCCCACCGACCACGCCGACGGCCACGGCCTGCTCACCGCGCCCACCACCGGGCCCCCGCTCGCCGGTGATCGCCCGCGGCGCCCGCACCAGCAGGTCGAGTCGGCTCACCCGACCCGCCGGGCGGCGAGCGCGGTCAGCGCGCCGACGTCCGACCCGCTGTCGGCGACGGCCTGCTCGAGGGTGAGCGCGCCGGCGCCCACCGCGCGCAGCAGCACCGCGGCCATCGCCTGGGCGGTGGCGGGCTCGTCCAGCACCCCGGTCGCTGCCGTCCCCCGCGTCCACGCGGCGAGGCGGCGCGCCGCGTCGGGGGCGGCGTCCTGGTAGAACGCGATCGTCGCGAGGTGCCGGGTCACCAGGTGCCCGGGGTGCAGGTCCCACCCCTGGGTCAGCCCGCGCTCCAGGGCGCGGCGCACCAACCTGGCGTGCAGCGCCCACGCGGCGTGCACCTGCCACCGCTCACCCGTGGGCACCACGTTGGTCGACCCGTCGCTGACCGCGATGCCGGTGCCCGCGGCGACGAGCGCCAGCACCGCCTTGGCGTGGTCGGCGAGGGGGTGCTCCAGCGACTGCTGACCGGGGGGGACCCCGCAGGCGGCGGTGAAGTCGTAGGTGCCGAAGTGCAGCCCGGTGCACCGCCCCCGCGCGGCGTCCACCATCCGCGCCACGGCCGCGGTGCCGCCGGCGTCGACCACGGCGGCGGGCACCTCGACCTGCACCTCGAGTCCCAGCGTGCCGGCGGGGATGCCGTGCGCGGCCTCCGCCGCGTCAAGGGCGGTGGTGAACGCCGCGACCTGCGCGGGGTGGCTGACCTTCGCCAGCGTCACCACCAGGCGCGTCTCGTCGTCCCCGGCGCCGGTCGGGGTGCCGCCGCCCTGCGCCAGGCCGGCGAGCACCAGGTCCAGGGTGCGCCAGGACCGGGCGCGGGTCGCGGGCTCCATCGAGCGCACGCGCACCCCCGCGACCAGGGGGCGGGTGGCGGGGTCAGCGCGGGCCAGGGCGGCCAGCGCCGTGCCGGCGCGGCGGGCGTCGGCGTCCTCGCCAGCGCCACCCGAGTCGCTGCCGGGGGTGTGGGGGCCGTACCCGTCCTCGAGGTCCAGGCGCAGGTCCTGCACCGGGCGGGTCGACAGCGCCGCGCGCAGCGGCTCCCACGCCCGGCGCACCGTGCCGGGCAGCAGGCCCGTCGCGGTCGCCAGGGCCACCGGGTCTGGCGCGTGGGCCTCCAGCAGCGCCAGCGCCTCCACCCCCCACGCGGTGGGGGTGTGCGCGCCGCCGACGTCGGCGGCGACGTACGCGGTGTGCACGGGGGTCACCACGCCGCGGGCCGCCCCAGCACCGGCACCCGGGCGCGGCCCGGGGTAGCGGGCGGCCAGCGCGGAGTCGACCGGGGCCAGGTCCGCGTCCAGGCGGGCCAGCAGTGCGGCGTCCAGGGTCACCGGCTGTCCCGACCGGCCCGGCCGGCGCGGCTCACGGTGCCCTCGATCAGCCCGTAGGGGCGGTCGTCGGCGTGGAAGACGACCCCGGGGTTGTCGAGGCCGAGGGGGGCGAGGTCGACGAGGAGGTGGTGCCGGTTGGGCAGCACCAGGGCGACGGTGTCGACCTCCTCGTGCGCGTCGAGGACGGCGGTGCCCATGGCGTGCAGGGTCTGCTGCAGGGCCAGGGAGTGCAGGTCGGCGAAGGCCCCCACCATCGCGGCGACGATGCCGGTGCGCAGCGCCGCGAAGTCCCACCCGCCGGTGGTCGCGGCGTCCACGGCGTCCCCGCGGTAGGTCCACGTCGCGGTCACCGACGTCGCCAGCACCCGGTCGGTGGTCTCGGGCAGGGTGGTGTACTGCTCGCGCTGGAACCCGGTGTACTCCGAGCCGGTGGTCTTGAGCAGCACCAGGTCCCGCAGCCCACCGGTCAGCACGCCGCCGTCGCGGCCCAGGTCCGCGCGAGCGGTGCGCACGTCGGCGCCACCGCGGGCGAAGGCGTGGTCGTGGTCACCGAGGCGCTCCCACCCGTGCTCGTCGACGGTGACCTCCGCCCGGACCGCTGCCGGCGCCGCCTCCAGCAGGCGGGTCGCCAGTGCCACGGCGAACTCCTCCGGCTCGCCGACGCCGAGCTCGCGGGCGGTGGCGTTCACGGCGTTGCGCTGGGAGTCCGTCGCCATGACGCCGGTGTTCTCACCGCGGGTGTACGCCGCGGCGAACGCCCCCCGCAGCGCGGTCGTGACGTTCAGGTCCCGCAGGGTGTGCCGGGGGGCGGTGCGGTCGACGTGGACCACCCGGGTCTCGGCCTTGCCGTACCGGTCGAAGACCAGCTCGTGCTCGCTCACGGGGCTCAGCTCCCCCGGTAGGTGGTGTAGCCGTACGGGGACAGCAGCAGGGGCACGTGCAGGCGCTCCACCGGTGCGGGCAGGTCGACGGCGATGGCGACCTCCGGGAAGAAGCCGGCGCGCCCGTGCAGGGCGTCGTACGCGGCGACGTCGAACGCGAGCCGGTGGGTGCCGGCGGGCACCTCGCCCTCGAGCAGGACGGCGCGACCGTCGACGTCGGTCGTGGCCTCGGCCACGAGCTCCCCGTCGGGGTCGAGCAGCACCACGTCGATGCCAGCGCCGGGCACGCCCAGGGCGGTGTCGAGGACGTGCGTGGACAGGGTCACGGGCGCTCCCGCTCGACCAGGGCGCGCAGGCGCAGGACGGCGATCTCGCGCAGCTGCCCACCGGCGACGCCGACCTCGGTGGCAGGGTCGTTGCCCAGGCGCTGCTCGAGGGCGGCGAGCACGTCGGCGGCGCTGCGCCCGGCGGCGCGGATGAGGAAGACGTGCCCGAAGCGCCGCTCGTACGCGGCGTTGCCCGCCGCGAGGGCCCTGGCGGTGGCCGGGTCGTCGGCGACGCCCGCCTGCTCGCGCCGGGACGCCGCGGCGGTCGCGCCCTCCCCGGCGGGCCGGTCACCGATGCGCGGGTGGGCGGCCAGCGCGGTGAGCACCTGCTCGGCCGGCAGCGCGGAGGCGGCCTGCTCCCCGGCCCGCAGGAGGTGGTCGGCGGTGGCGTAGGGGCGACCGGCGAACACCCGCTCGACCCACGCGGGCGCGTCGAGGCACGCGGCGAGCGCGGCGCGCACCTGCGCGGGATCGCCGGCGTTCAGGTGCTCCAGCGCTGGCGGGGGCGGGTCGCTCACCGGGGCGACGCTACCGGCGCGCGGGCGTCGTGTGCGGGCGCGGAGGTGAGCCGGTCAGCGGGCAGGATGGTTCGGTGGGCGCTCAGGAGCTGGACGACGCGACACTGGCGTTCGCCAGCCGGGTCTTCGACATGGCCCGCGACGGGGACGACGCGCAGCTGGCCGACCTGCTCGAGGGGGGTCTGCCGGTGGACCTGACCAACGCCGCCGGTGACACGCTGCTGGTCCTCGCCGCGTACCACGCGCACCCCGCGGTGGTGGCGCTGCTGCTCTCCCGCGGCGCCGACCACGCCCGGGCCAACGACCGCGGGCAGACCGCGCTGGCGGCCGCGGTCTTCCGCCAGTGCGAGCCGGCGGTGGTCGCGCTGCTGGACGCCGGCGCGGACCCCGGGCACGGCTCCCCCTCGGCGGTGGAGACCGCCCGCTTCTTCGACCTGCCCGCCATGGCCGCGCTGCTGAGCTCGCGCGGCACCGACCGTGGTGACCCTGGGTCACCGCACACCTGAGACCCCGTTGCCGGCGCCGCAGCCGCTGTGCTGCGATGTAGCCACCACCACTGCCGTCCCCGAGGAGCCCCCGTGAGCGCCGAACCCGTCGAGCGTGCCGTCCTGACCAACCGTCAGGGACACCCCGTCTACGACAACCAGAACCAGCGCACCGTGGGGGCTCGCGGTCCCGCGACGCTGGAGAACTACCAGTTCCTGGAGAAGATCAGCCACTTCGACCGCGAGCGGATCCCCGAGCGCGTCGTCCACGCCCGCGGCGCCGTGGCGTACGGGTACTTCGAGGCCACCGGCACCTGGGGTGACCAGCCCATCGCCGACCTCACCCGCGCCAAGCTCTTCGCCGCGGCGGGCAAGCGCACCGACCTCGCGATCCGCTTCTCCACCGTCATCGGCGGCCGCGACTCCTCCGAGGCGGCCCGCGACCCGCGCGGCTTCGCGGTGAAGTTCTACACCGAGGACGGCAACTGGGACCTCGTCGGCAACAACATGGCCGTGTTCTTCGTCCGCGACGCCCTGAAGTTCCCCGACGTCATCCACTCCCTCAAGCCCGACCCCGTCACCTTCCGCCAGGAGCCGGCGCGGATCTTCGACTTCATGTCGCAGACCCCGGAGTCCATGCACATGCTCATGCAGCTGTTCAGCCCCCGCGGCATCCCCGCGGACTACCGGCACATGCAGGGCTTCGGCGTGAACACGTACAAGTGGGTGAACGCCGCGGGTGAGAGCAAGCTGGTGAAGTACCACTGGATCCCGAAGCAGGGCGTGCGGTCCATGACCGACGCCGACGCCGCGGTCGTGCAGGGCGGTGACCTCGGCCACGCCAGCAAGGACCTGCGCGAGGCCATCGAGCGCGGCGAGTTCCCCGAGTGGGAGCTCCTGGTGCAGGTCATGGACGACCACGACCACCCCGAGCTCGACTTCGACCCCCTCGACGACACCAAGGTGTGGCCCGAGAACGAGTTCCCCCCGAGGTCGGTCGGGAAGATGGTGCTCAACGCCAACGTGCGCAACTTCTTCGCCGAGAACGAGCAGATCTCCTTCGGCACCGGGGTGCTGGTCGACGGGCTCGACTTCTCCGACGACAAGATGCTCGTGGGGCGCACCTTCTCGTACTCCGACGCGCAGCGCTACCGCGTGGGCCCGAACTACCTGCAGCTGCCCGTCAACGCCCCCCACGCGGTGGTGCACACCAACCAGCGCGACGGTCAGATGGCGTTCGCCAACGACGACGGCATCAACCCGCACATCAACTACGAGCCCTCGATCACCGCGGGCGCGCTGGTGGAGGGCGACTACCCCACCCACGACGTGCAGGGCCCGGTCATCTCCGGTCGCCTCACGCGGGCGCGGCTGCCGCGCACGAACGACTACACCCAGGCCGGTCAGCGGTTTCTGCTGATGGACCCCTGGGAGCAGGACGACCTGGTCGCGAACCTCGTGGCCCTGATCGGCGAGGCGTCGCGGGACGTGCAGGAGCGGATGGTGTGGCACTTCCTCATGTGCGAGGACGCCCTGGGGCTGCGCGTCGGTGACGGCCTGGGGATCGGCCCCGACGACGTGCGCCACCTGGAGCCGCTGGCCACCCAGCGCCTGTCGGAGGCCGAGCTGGAGCGGCTGGGGGCGCTGGGCAAGAACGGGCCCCGTGACGTCGAGGGGCTGCAGATGACGCACTGCGTGCCGGACGAGCGCGTCGCCCTGGCGAGCTGATCACCCGCGGCAGCAGCGCCCGCCCGGCCATCCGCCCCTACCGGGCGGGTGACCGGGCGGCGGTGTACGACGTGTGCGTGCGCACCGGTGCCGCGGGCGGTGACGCGCGGGGGCTCTGCTCGACCGACGACCTCGTCTCCGACGTCTACGTCGGTCCGTACGTCGACCTCGAGCCCTACCTGGCGCTGGTCCTGGACGACGGGGCGCGCGTCGTGGGGTACGTCGTGGGCACCGCCGACACCGCGGCGTTCGTGCGCGCCTACCGCCGGGAGTGGATGCCGCGCCTGGTCGGGCGGTTCCCGCAGCCGCCGGCGGAGCCCGTCAGCGTGGAGGAGCGGTGGCTGGCCGACTTCCACCGGCCCGAGCGGATGCTCCTGCCCGAGCTGGAGGCCCACCCGGCGCACCTGCACATCGACCTCCTCCCGGGGCACCAGGGGGCCGGGCACGGGCGGGCCCTGATCACCGCGTTCCTGGCGCTGGCCGCGCGGGCCGGGGCCCCCGCGGTGCACCTGGCGGTGGGGAACGCCAACACGGGTGCCCGCGCGTTCTACGACCGGATGGGGTTCGCGCCGATCCCCGTGCCGGACGCAGGGTCGGCGACCTACCTCGGGCGGGCCACCACGTGACGGCCGGTGCGGGGTCCTTCTTCCCCGAGGTGCCCGACCGGCCGGGGGTCGACGACGACCACGACTCCCCGATCGCGTCCCCGGCGTGGCAGGGGCCGCCGCGGCACGTGCGCCCGGGTGTCGCCGAGCTGTCCGAGATCATGGGCCGCTCGGAGACCACCGTCGTGCTGCTGGAGGGCGCCCGGGCCCACCCGGAGGGCGTGGTCCTGCGCCTGGTGGTGGTCGTGCGCGAGACCGGTCGGGAGGCGCGGCGCCGCCTGTCCTCCCACCTGGAGCGCGTGCACGGCCGCGGCCAGCTGGACCTGTGGCTGCCACCCGGGGGCCTGCGGTGGGGCGTGCAGCTGGCCGACGGGCGGCGGGTGACCAGCCTGGACGAGTCGCCGTGGGCGCTGCTCCCCGACGGTGCCGACCCGGCGGACTGGACGCCGGACCACCCCGTCCTGGAGGGGCTGGGGCGGCCGAGTGCTCGCGCGGACACCTGGTCGCGGGAGGTGTGGCTGTGGCCCCTGCCCCCACCGGGTCTGGTGCGGGTGGTGTGCGCGTGGGAGGACCGCGGCATCGCCGAGACCGACGTCCAGGTCGACGCCGGCCCCCTGCGCGCGGCGGCGTCGCGGGCGGAGCCGCTGTGGGTGTGAGCGGGCAGTCATCGCCACGCGCCACCCATGACGTCGGGGTCGCCCGGGTCGGCGAAGGTGGCGGCGAGGGACGCCAGGTGCGTGGAGTCGACCGCTCGACCGATCTGGCCGCGTCCTGGACCAGGGGCCGGCGTACGCAGTCGCTGCGCGAGAGGTCGAGGCGGGCGGCGCACGCGTCCGCGGCGGCCACGCACGCAGGGACCACAGCGAGACGACTAGCCAGGTGGTCACCACGAAGCCGGCCAGGGCCGCGACCAGCACCACGGGGGCCAGTGCACCGGCGTCCACCGACCGCACCCCGAGGGGTGCGATGGCCGGGCCCAGGGCTGCGGGGATCCCGTGAGTGACACCCGTCCACCACGCCAGCGCGCGGAAGCGCCCCGCCAGCCGCTCCTCGTGCAGCTCGGTCGCTGCCGTGGCCACCGCCACGCAGACGAGGACGACGGTGACCGCCCCGGCAGCGGCGTCGAGGGCGACGACGACACCCTGCACGCCCGTGGGCGCGACCACTGCCGTGGTGGACGACCCCACGTCGGAGGTGGTCGTGACGAGCGGGTGGACCAGGACGTCGAACCCGCCCATCCGCAAGTCGGCCAGGACGAGCACCGGGCCGGTCACGAGCAGCCCGACCGCAGGCGGGGTCTGCGTCGCGGGCCCGGTACGCGTCGCGCTCGTACCGCCTCACCGCAGGGCGTGCGCTCGGCCGCCGCGCCAGCGAGGAGATCAGTCCTCGGCGCCTGTCGAGCTGCCACGCTGTCGCGGTGCTCACCGCCTGCGTCAACGGTGCCCGGCGCCCCGAGGGGCACCCGGCGTTGCCCATCTCACCGCAGGAGCTGGCGCGGGACGCCGCCACCCTCGCCGGCCTCGGTGTCGCCGATGTGCACCTGCACGTCAAGGATGAGCAGGGCGAGGACGTCGTGGACGCCGCGACGCTGGGCGCGGTGATCGCGGCGGTCTGCTCGGTCGCACCGAGTACCCGGATCGGGGTGACCCCCGGCGCTTGGGCCCAGCCGGACCCCGGCGCACGGCTCGCCGCCGTCCGCGCCTGGGCCGACCTGCCGCACCGCCACCGGTGCTCGCGGGTCCCGGTCGATGTCGCCGACGGGCTGGACGCTGCTGCGGCCACGGCCGAGGCGGACCTCTTGATCGACCTCGTCGACCAGGCTCAGCACGCGGGCGTCGCGGGGGCGCCGGTGCTGCTGCACGGCGAGGGCTCCAGCGCCTGGCCGATCCTGGAGCTGGCGGGCCGCCGCGGCTTCGCCACGCGCATCGGCCTCGAGGCCGTCCTCGTGCTCCCGGACGACTCCCCCGCCCCCGACGACGCCGCCCTGGTGCGCGCGGCCCGAGGGCTCCTGGGCCACCGAGCCGGGCCTGCTGATCGCTGCCACCACTGATCGGCGCTGTGAGGCGACCCCCGGCGTCAAGGCCGACTCAGGAGCAGTGCGGGTCCCAGCAGGAGTGGGCGACCGCCCTCAGGCCGGCGCTGACGGCGCGTAGCGCAGCAGGACCACCCCGTTGCCGAAGGTGCGGCTCTCCACGAGGTCGAGGTCGAGGTGGGCGTCGTCGGCGAACGATCGCCGCCCCCGCCCCATCACCACGGGGTGGACGTAGAGCCGGAACTCATCGACGAGGCCGTGGCGGATGGAGGTCGCCGCGAGGTCCGCGCCGCCGAGGGCCATGTCACCGCCCGGCTCCTCCTCCAGGGCACACAGCGCCGCGGGGTCGACCGCGCGCTCGATCCTCGCGCCCGGCCCGACCTCGACCAGCGTGCGCGAGTACACGATCTTCGGCGTCCTGCGCCAGATGCCGGCGAACTCGCGCACCGTCGGCGGGTGCTGCGGGTCCTGGTCGGCGGTCGACCAGAAGCCCTCCATCAGCTCGTAGGAGCGCCGCCCCTCGAGGAAGGCGGCCATGTCGCCCAGCCGGTCGTTGAAGTGCTGGTGCAGCTCCTCGTCCACCCGGCCCCAGCTGATGTCGCCGTCTGGACCCTCGAAGAAGCCGTCGGCGGACACCGACATGGACAGCACGATCCGTCGCGTCACGGGCGTGGACCGCAGCGCCGCGCCGCCTGGCGGCTCCCCGGAGCGAGCGACCCTGCGTGCTCGTCGCCAGTGTGGCCAAGCTTGGCCAAGCCGAGCACCGTTGGTCCGTGCTCGTCAACGACGGCCAGGCCAAGACGGACCTGTCGAAACTGCTCGCGCGCGTCGAGGCTGGTGAGGACGTCGGGATCGCCCGTCACGGTGTTCCCGTGGCACGGCTGGTCAAGATCGAGGTGTCCCCGTCGGCTGGGCAGACGTTCCTCGCCGCCCGCGGCTCGCTCGCCGGCCACATCGTCATGGGGGACGACTTCGAGTTCACCGCCGCAGAGCTCGACGACATCCCGGACGAGCCCTCGTGAGGCTGCTGCTGGACACGCACGTCGTGCTCTGGGAGCTGGGAGGATCGCGGGAGGTGTCGCGCGCGGCGCAGGAAGCGATCGAGCGCGCATCGGAGCTCCTGTTCAGCGTCGTGTCCTTCGCGGAGATCGGCGTCGAGGTCGCGGTCGGCAAGCTGTCAGTGCCGCAGGACCTGCGTGAGCACGTGCGGCGGAGCGGCGTGCGGATCCTTCCGCTCGAGGCGGATCACGGTCTCGCGGTGGCGGACCTGCCCATGCACCACCGTGACCCCTTCGACCGGCTGCTCATCGCCCAGGCCCGCTCCGAGCGGCTGACCATCGTCTCTGCGGACGCTCGCATGGCGGACTACGACGTGCGACTCATCGACGCCGGCTGACCCGTCAGGACGGCGCTCGGCGCTGTTCCGGATGGGCGGACCGCCCGACAGCGGCGCTCCGGTCCTGCTCGGTCGCGTGCGCCGGCCCGCAGCGGTCAGGGAGATCGGTCTCCGCGAGTCGCCGAGCACCTGGGACAGCCTCGGCGTGCGTGTCCTCTTCGCCTCCCTCCCGGCCCACGGGCAGCTGCTGCCGCTCGCCTCGGCGTCCCGCGACGCCGGCCACGACGTCGTGATCGCGACCGGCGGTTCGTTCGCATCGTTCCCGGCCGGACGGGGGTGGGCCGCGCGCGATGCGCCCCCGCGCGTGGAGCACGCCGTGCGAGACGTCGTGGCCGCCCGCCCGGACCTGCTGCGCCTGCCCCCGATGGACCGGTGGCGGACGGGTCTCGAAGTCTTCGCCGAGACCCTGCCGGAGCGCACGGTCCCCCCGCTGCGCGAGGTCGTCAGCGAGGTGCGCCCGGACCTCGTGGTCTACGAGCAGGAGGACCTCCGCGCTGCCGTGGTCAGCGCGGCGGCGGGGGTCCCCGCGGTGCATCACGGTCCGGGGCCCACGCCGGCGCCGGCCCTGCTGGAGGCGTTCGCCGATGTGGTGCGCCGGCGCGCGGGCGACCTCGGCGGAGACGCCCCCGGGCAGGGGCGGGCGGTCCTGGGCGTCGCCGAGCTCGACGTCGACGTGCTGGCCACCGTCGGTCCGGACGGCGACGTCGATGCCGTCCCGACGCACGACCGGCTGCGCGTCGAGCGCTTCGTCGACCAAGAGGAGGCGCTCTCCCGGGCCGCGGCCGCAGTGCACCACGGCGGCAGCGGGACCACGCTGGCCTCCCTCGGCTACGCCCGGCCGCAGCTGGTGATGCACCAGGGCGAGATCGACCAGTTCCTCGACGGCCGCGCCGTGGTGCGCGCCGCACTCGCACCGGAGGACGTCAGCGCTGCCCCGGGTCGCGGACGAGGTGCGCCGGTCGCTGGAGAGCCCGGTGCCGACCGCCGCCGGCGGCATCGCGACCATGCCCTCGCCGGCCGAGGTCGTCCCGACCCGGCCGCCCTCGCCCTCGGCCGGCTCAGCCCAGCGGGGCCACCAGCGCCGAGGCACCGGCCGACCACGACCGCATCACGTGGGCGGAGAGCCGCTCGTCGAGCAGGGCGGTGGCCTGCAGGCCGAAGACGACGTCGGCGGCCATCGCGGGGTCGGCCTCGACCAGCGGGGCGATGATCCCGGTGCGCACCACCTGCTCGTGCACCGCGTCGGCCTCGACGTGCTCGGCGTAGAAGCCCACCGTCGCCGGGCCGCACCCCAGGCGGGTCGCGGCGCGCACGAGCCGGTCCGAACCCGGTGAGGACGTCAGCTCCACCGCCGCGAACTGGCCCACCAGCGCGCCCCGCAACCCGCGGTGCAGCCCGCACAGCGACATGAGGTTCACCTCCGCGAGCACCGGCGCCGGCGCAGCGTCGAGGTACGCGCCGTAGGCGTCGGTGAGGTCGAGCTCGCGCATCATGTCGGCGAAGAGCTGCGCGTGCATGCGGTCACCGCGCCCGGCCCCGTACTCGTCGTGCTCGACGGAGACCAGGGCGGCCTTCGCCGCGCCCTCCAGCCGGGGGATGACGAAGGCCTGCGGGTCGGCCTCCTTCAGGTGGTAGATCGAGCGGAGCGCGATGTACTCCCGCAGCTGCCACAGCTCCCCGCGGCGGCGCAGGTGGTGCGAGACCCCGTCACCGTCGACGTGCTCGACCACCAGGGCCGCGACCTCGCCGGCGACGTCATCGCCCCCGGGGACGTCGCGGCGCAGCGCGGCGAGGAAGCTCGCCTCGAGCTCGCCGCGCAGCCCGAGCAGGGCGGGGTCCCACTCCAGGTCGTCGCCGACCCCGGCGAACCCCCGGTAGTGGAGCTCGTAGCAGGTGTACAGCGCGAGCTGCAGGTCGTCGCCGTAGGGGTCCGCGGCGCCCAGCGCCCCCGCCAGGGACGGCAGGTCGGGCACGCCCGCGCCGGTCAGGGCGCGCAGGACCACCTGCGACAGCGGGCCCCGCGCGGCAGGCAGCGCGGGGGCCGCGGCGTCGGTGCGCGGGTCGCCGCTTCTGGGGGCCGTGGTGGTGGTCATGGCTGCTCCTGGGGGGTGGTGCGGACGCGGCGGCGGTGGCTGGTGTCGCAGATCGGGTAGCGGCGGCTGTTGCCGCACACGCACACCGCGGTCACCGGCCGCTGCGAGAGCGTGGTGGTGCCGTCGGGCAGCACCACCTCCACGGGGCCCTGCACGAGCACAGGACCGTCCGCGGTGATGGTGAGCCGGTTGACGGGGGCGACCCGCCCGGACACCGGCACCGGCACCGGCGGCGTGTTCTCAGGCGGCACGCCGCACCTCCTCCCCGGGGCGGGGCGCCGGCCCGGTCAGCGGGTCCTGGACGGTGATGGGCCACGCGAGGGGGCCGTCGCTGGCGGCGATGACCACGAGCTCCTCGCTGCGCTGGCCGACCGCGACCAGACCGCGCTCGGCCAGCAGGTCGGCGCGCCCGCGCATGACCGGCCCGTAGGGCTCCTGCGCGCGGGCGACGACGGCCACGTCCAGGCCCGCCGCGCGCAGCAGGGCGACGGTGCGCGCGGCGTCCGCGACGACCGACTGGGTGAGCAGCAGCACCCCGCCGTCGGCGAGCAGGGCCGGCACCTGCTCGCAGATGCGGTCGAGCACCGCGCGCCCGTCGGTGCCCGCGTCCCAGCTGCGCCCCGGGCGGTGGCGGGGCAGCACCGACGTGGCCGCCGGCACGTACGGGGGGTTGGACAGCACGAGGTCGAAGCGCCGCCCGTGCACGGGGGCGACCAGGTCGCCGCGGTGCACGCGCAGCCGCGCGCCGTGCAGGGCGCTGTTGAGCCGGGCGGTGATCACCGAGCGGCGCGAGAGGTCGATGGCGGTGACCGTGGCGGCCCCCGCCCGGGCGGCGGTCACGGCGAGCGCACCGGAACCGGTGCCGACGTCGAGCACGCGTGCGCCCCGGGCGAGGCCGCTGGCCTCGACCACGCCGGCGAGGAGCCTGGTGTCGCCCTGCGCCCGGTACGTGCCGGGCAGGCGGAGGAGCATCACCGGGACAGTGTCCTCGCCGGCCCGCGGGGCCGCCCACCCGATCCGCCGCCGGTCCGACCACTGCCAGGACGTCGTCACTCCGCGGGTGAGCGCGTCCACCACCGTGTCCGCGACCGGCCGGTCGGCGTGCACCCGGCGCACCGCGCCGGGGTCGGGGTGCGCGGTAGCCGTCCGCAGCGCGATCGCCGCTGCACGCCCCCGCCCCCGCCCCCGCCCCCGCCCTCGCCCAGGAGTGCCCCTCCGCAGCTCGAGGACGGCCCTCCACCGGGGGGTGCTGCTCTCGTGGCTCGGTGGTAGCGGATCCTCGGGAGGTTGCCGCAGCGCTCCACGGACCACCGTCGGGTGCCTGAGCGGGAGGCGTCGACGAGCAGGGCGCGCGGTCCTGCGCCGCGCAGACCCGGATCCGGCGCCCCAGCGGCGTCATCAGCAGGTCGATGGCGTCGGGGGCACCGAGCTGCGGGGGCGGGTGCACGACCGCTGGCCGCGCGCCGCCACGGTGGTGCTGCTCGCCTCGCTCGCGGCCCTGGCCGTCCTGGGGCCCCTCGACCCGGCACCGCGGTTCCCCGCCGGCGCACTCGTCGCCGCAGCCGGCACCGTGATCGCCGCTCGCGGCGCACCCGCCGCACCGCCGGTGACGGGAGCGACGGCCCGCGCTGCTGGTGGACAGCCGTCGCCCGACCCCGGACGCCCCGGCGACTGACCGCACGTCGACCAGATGCCGCCACCGTCGCCGACGTCGGAGGGGTCATGGATCTCGCTACCAGCGCTGGAAGCCCGCGCCGTGCCGCTGGGCCCCAGCCGAGCACCAGCGGCCGTGGTCGCCGCTGTGGCGGTGGCCATCGACGAACCGCCGACCGACGCGTCGTGGGCGAGGACCTCGGGGACCGGCACGTCAGCGGTGACCCGACCGGGATCGCCGGGGTGAGGCTCGACGTCCCCCGCCCCTACCGCCTCCGCCTGCTGCACCGCCAGGTCGACGGCGTCGCGCGGGACGTCGTCGCCGTCGGGGTGCGCGAGCAGCACGCGGTCGACCCCTGGCCCCGATCGCCTCACCGAGCAGCAGCTCGTCCGCGCCGTCCACGGACTCACCGCGGGGGGGCCTCCTGCACGCTGCGCACCCGACCACGACCTCGGACCTCCCACGGCGGCCGCACTCCGCTAGCGTCGCGCGCGTGCTCCTGACACCCCACGAGCAGGAACGGCTGATGCTCTCCTACGCCGCCGAACTGGCCCTGCGCCGCCGCGGCCGCGGACTGCGCCTGAACCACCCGGAGACCATCGCGGTGATCACCAGCTTCCTCCTCGAGGGCGCCCGCGACGGGCGCACGGTGGCCGAGCTCATGTCCTCGGGCCGCGAGGTGCTCCGCCGCGACGACGTGATGGACGGCGTCCCCGAGATGCTGCCCGAGGTCGCCGTCGAGGCCACCTTCCCCGACGGCACGAAGCTGGTCACCGTGCACCAGCCCATCCCGTGATCCCCGGCGAGCTGCTCCTCGGCGAGGAGCCCGTCGAGATCGCGGCCGGCGCGCCGCGGACGTCGCTGCACGTGGTCAACACCGGCGACCGCCCCGTCCAGGTGGGCTCGCACTTCCACCTCGCGCAGGCCAACGCCGCGCTGTCCCTCGACCGCGTCGCGGCGCACGGCCAGCGCCTGGACATCGCGGCCGGCACCGCGGTGCGCTTCGAGCCGGGCATCGCCCGCGACGTCGACGTCGTGCCGATCGGCGGCGCCCGCGTCGTCCCCGGCCTCACCCTGGACCCCCCCGGCCCCCTCGACCCGCCGCATGACCCCGCCCGGACGGGCGCCTGATGGAGCTGAGCCGTCCGTGGAGCTGAGCCGCGAGCGCTACGCCGCCCTGTACGGCCCCACCACCGGTGACCGCATCCGCCTGGCCGACACCGAGCTGGTCATCGAGGTCGAGCAGGACCTGTGCGGCGGACCCGGTCGCGCCGGGGACGAGGCGGTCTTCGGCGGCGGGAAGGTGATCCGCGAGTCGATGGGTCAGGCCCGCGCGACCCGCGCCGACGGGACGCCGGACACGGTCATCACCGGCGCCGTCGTCCTCGACCACTGGGGCGTGGTGAAGGCCGACGTCGGCATCCGCGACGGGCGCATCGTCGCGCTCGGGAAGGCCGGCAACCCCGAGACGATGGACCGGGTGCACCCGCTGCTGGTGATCGGCCCGTCCACGGAGGTCATCGCCGGGAACGGGCGCATCCTCACCGCGGGCGCCGTGGACTGCCACGTCCACCTCATCTGCCCGCAGATCGTGCCCGAGGCGCTGGGGGCGGGCACCACCACCCTCGTCGGCGGCGGCACAGGGCCCGCGGAGGGCACGAAGGCCACGACCGTCACCCCGGGGGCGTGGCACCTGGCCCGGATGCTCGAGGCGATGGACGGCCTCCCGGTCAACGTGGCGCTGCTCGGCAAGGGCAACACCGCCTCGGAGGAGGCGATCACCGAGCAGCTCCTCGCGGGCGCCTCGGGGCTGAAGCTGCACGAGGACTGGGGCTCCACGCCAGCGGTGATCGACACCGCGCTGCGGGTGGCGGACCGGTACGGCGTCCAGGTGGCCCTGCACTCCGACACCCTCAACGAGGCGGGCTTCGTCGAGGACACGCTCGCCGCGATCGCCGGGCGCGGCATCCACGCTTACCACACCGAGGGCGCCGGGGGCGGGCACGCGCCCGACATCATCACCGTCGCCGGGCACGCACACGTGCTGCCGAGCTCGACGAACCCCACCCGCCCGCACACGGTGAACACCATCGACGAGCACCTCGACATGCTGATGGTCTGCCACCACCTGAACCCCTCGATCCCCGAGGACCTCGCCTTCGCCGAGTCCCGCATCCGCCCCTCGACGATCGCCGCGGAGGATGTGCTGCACGACCTCGGGGCGATCTCGATGATCGGCTCCGACTCCCAGGCGATGGGTCGGGTCGGGGAGGTGGTGCTGCGCACGTGGCAGACCGCGCACGCGATGAAGGTGCGCCGCGGGGCGCTGGACGGCGACGGGCCCGCGGACAACACCCGCGCGCGGCGCTACGTCGCGAAGTACACGATCTGCCCGGCGGTCGCCCACGGCCTCGACGACGAGGTCGGGTCGGTCGAGGTGGGCAAGCTCGCAGACCTGGTGCTGTGGGAGCCGGCGTTCTTCGGCGTCCGCCCGCACGTCGTGATCAAGGGCGGGATGATCGCCTGGGGAGCGATGGGCGACGCGAACGCCTCGATCCCCACCCCGCAGCCGCAGCTGCCCCGCCCCATGTTCGGGGCGGTCCCGCGGGTGGCGGCAGCGACGTCGCTGCACTTCGTGGCGCCAGCGGCCCTGGACGGCGGGCTCGCCGAGCGCCTGGCGCTGGCTCGGCGCCTGGCGCCGGTGAAGGACGTGCGCGCCCTGACCAAGGCGGACATGGTGAACAACGACGCCCTGCCGCGCATCGAGGTCGAGCCCGACACCTTCACCGTGCGCATCGACGGTGACGTGGTGGAGGAGTCCCCGGCGCCGGAGCTGCCGATGGCGCAGCGCTACTTCCTCTTCTGAGTGCAGCCCGTTCCGAGGGTGACCGGTCTCCAGCACGACCCGACGCCGCGATGACGCTCGTGGCGCTGCTCGCCCTCGCGGACTCCCGGCTGCCCGCGGGAGGGCACGCGCACTCCGCGGCGGCGGAGCAGTTCGTCACCGACGGCCTGGTGCGCGACGAGGCGTCCCTGGCCACGCTGCTGCGGCGGCGCCTGCTCACCGGGGGCGCAGTCGCGGCGGGCCTGGCGGCCACGGCGTGCGCCGACCCGGGCGCGGGGCCGCTGGCGGCGCTGGACGACGGGGCCGACGCCCGCACCCCCTCCCCCGCCGCGCGCACAGCGTCCCGCGCGCAGGGCCGGGCGCTGCTGCGCGTGGCGTCGAGCGCGTGGCCCTCGCCGGTGTGGACCGCTCTGCGCCCGGCGACACCGGGAGCGCACCACGCCGTGGTGCTCGGGGTGGCCACCGCCGTGGTGGGCGGGCGCCCCCGCGACGCCGCGCTCCTCGCCGCCTACCTGACCACCACCGCCCCGGCGACGGCCGCGCAGCGGCTGCTGGGCCTCGACCCGGTCACCGTCGCCGCGGTGCTGGCCTCCCTCGGGACGCTGCAGGAGCAGATCGCCGACGCCGCCGCGCTGGCAGCGGCCGCCGGTGAGGGGCCCGCGAGCGGCGCCGACCCGCTCACCGACCTGCTGCACACCCGGCACACCCCCCGGCAGGACAAGCTGTTCGCCTCGTAGTGCCCCACCACCGCGGCGCGTCGCGGGGAGCTGACCGGGGCGGACGCCCTCAGAAGATGCGCAGCACCGCCACAACGCCCACCAGCGCCCCCAACACCCCCACCGCCCCGACCGCGGCGAAGACCCGCGACGCCGGCAGCACCGACGTCCCCTCGTCCAGACCGAGACGCTCAGGCCACTGGCGCACCCCGCCGAGCGCCGGCACCGCGGCCGCCGGCTGCAACTTCTCGGCGATCTCCCCCACGCCGTCGCGGGGGAGGCGGGTGCTGCCACGGCCGCCCCGGGCGGCAGCCGGTGCGGCCCCGGTGGTGCGGGCCGGCGAGGGCGCCGCCGTCGGGACTCCCACGGGCGACAGCTGCATCGTCGGCGCCTCCACCGCCGGGACCTCCACCGTCGGTGCCTCCAGCACCGGCGCCTCCACCGGCGGCACCCCCACCACCGGTGCCTCCACCGTCGGAGCCGTGAGCGACGGCTCGGGGAGCGGCACCACCGGCACCGGTGCCTCTGCCACCAGCGCCCCGGACACCGGTGCCGGTGCGCTGCTGCCGGCCACCACGGCCATCAGCGCGGCCCGCGCACCGGCCGACACGGGTGACGTGCCCTCGCCCGGCACCAGCAGCGCCTCCCCGGCAGCGGTCGTCGCCACCTCCCCGGGGTCCACCGTCACGGGCACCAGCCCCCGGTCGGCGAGGTCGGCGAGCGCGGTGTCCAGGCCGGCGGCGAGGCGCTGCGCCTGCGCAGGCGCCAGCTCCCCGCCGACGCCGGCGAGCACACCGGTCGCCTCGGGCATCACCACGAGCACCCGCCCCGGCAGGGGCAGCGCGTCCAGGACCTGCACCCACTCCGAGGGGGGCAGCATCCGCAGCACCCGGGCGAGGCGCTCAGGGCGCTGGGTCGGCACCGCGCGCACGCTGACCGGGCGGCCCAGCAGGACGTCGTACCCCTGCCCCGCCACGCCGCCCGAGAGGCCCTCGACCACGTCGTCGGCCACCCGGTACCGCCGCGCCGGGGCGCTCACGCCCGTGCGCCGACCTCGCGGCGGTCCTGGGCGGCGCGCCCGGCCTCGGTGTGCAGCGGAGGTTCGGCGAGCGGCTGCGCCGACATCAGCACGCGCTCGGCGGAGGAGCGCACCCCGGCGACCAGCTGCTCGTGCGTGGCCCACAACCGCTCGACCCGCTCCGACAGGTCCTCCACCTCGTCCTCGGCGGCCTGCACCGCCTCCTGCGCGCGCTGGTCGGCGTGGCGCTGGGTCCGCACCAGCAGCTCCTCCGCGCGGCTCTGCGCGTCGGCGAGCATCGCGTCGTGCCGGGTGGTGGCCTCGTCCTGCGCCTGCTGCACCTGCCCCCGCACCACCCGCGCCTCCTCGTCGACCTCGCCGCGCACCTGCTCGGCGTACTGGTCGGCCTCGCCGCGCACCTGCTCGGCGTACCGGTCGGCCTCGGTGCGCACCTGGTCGGCCTCGTTCGAGGCCACCTCCAGCAGGCGCGAGACCTGCGGGCCCAGGTCGTGCAGTGCGCCCGCGCCGGGACGGGTCGACCGCTCCTCGGCCTCCTCGGCGCGGGTCCGGGCCCGCTTGAGGGCGACGCCGAGCTGGCGCACGTGCTCGTCGACGTGCACGCGGTCGTACCCGCGCACGACGAGGGGGAAGGGGGGGTTCTCTCGCTGCTCAGGCACGTGGACCTCCAGAGGGTGGCGGGCACTCGCCGCGGGTGAGTGACGCGGCGCTCGGGTGATGATCCTCGGACATCGGGCAAAGCACCACGAGTCGGACACGGATGGGCCGAGGGCTGCCACACCCGTGCACCCGGCGCCCCACCCGCCGCGGTGCTCCTGATCCACTAGCGTCCCGCCCATGACCGACGGGCACGTCCACCCCAGCCGCCCCGACGTCGACCGCTCGCTGCGCCTGACCGAGCCGCCCCACACCCACCCCGGGCAGGACGGCCCCCACGCCCACGACGAGCACGCCGACGCCCCTCGCACCCACGCCCAGCACACCCACCCTGCGGTCGCCCGCCCGCAGCGCCCGGCGTCCGGCCCGCTGCGCATCGGCATCGGCGGTCCCGTCGGCTCGGGGAAGACCGCGCTGGTCGCCGCGCTGTGCCGCACCCTGGGCGCGCAGCTGGAGCTCGCGGTGGTGACCAACGACATCTACACCACCGAGGACGGCGACTTCCTCGTCCGCCACGGGGTGCTGCCCGCGGAGCGGATCACCGCGGTGCAGACCGGCGCCTGCCCGCACACCGCCATCCGCGACGACATCGCGATGAACCTCGACGCCGTGGAGGACCTCGAGGAGCGCTTCTCCCCCGACGTGGTGCTCGTGGAGTCCGGCGGCGACAACCTCACGGCGACCTTCAGCTACGGCCTGGTCGACGCGCAGGTCTTCGTCGTCGACGTCGCGGGCGGCGACAAGGTGCCGCGCAAGGGCGGTCCGGGCGTCATCACCTCCGACCTGCTGGTCATCAACAAGACCGATCTGGCGCCCATGGTCGGCGCGGACCTGGCAGTGATGGACCGCGACGCCGCGGCGCTGCGCCACGACGCCCCGGTCGTCTTCACCTCCCTGCGCGAGGACCCCAGCGCTGCTCCCGTCGCCGCGTGGGTGCGGGCGCTGCTGGTGCAGCGCGCCGGCGCCGGGCCCCGAGGAGGCGGGCCGGGCAGGGTCAGTGCCGGCGCCGCCGGGCCGCGGGTTGCGCACGCGGGTTGAGCTGGTCGCCGCCCCGGACGGGAGGGGTGGCACCGCGCTGGTGCTCCTGCGCGCGGACGGCGCGCTGGCGGCCCGCCGCACCGGCAGCCCCCCGGGCACGGGAGCGGCACGGGTGCACCTCGTGGGCACCGCAGCGGGCCCGCTCGGCGGGGACGTCGTCGAGGTGGCCGTCCGCGTGCGCACCGGCGCCGCCCTGGTCGTCCGCGGCGTCGCAGCGACCCTGGCCCTGCCCTCCCGCGGCGGGACCGCCGCGCGGACGTCGCTGCACCTGGTCGTCGAGGACGGGGCGCACCTCGATGTCGCGCTGGAACCGGTGGTCGTCGCCCGCGGCGCCGACCTCCACGCCGCCACCACGGTCGACGTCGCAGCGGGCGGCTCGCTGGACCTCACCGAGCAGGTGGTGCTGGGCCGCTGGCGCGAGGCGGCGGGACGCTGGAGCGGCTCGCTCACCGCGAGCCTCGGCGGGCGGCCGTGGCTGGTGCAGCACGTGGCCCTGGGCGACGGCTCACCGACCTGGGACGCCCTCGACGCCCCGCGGGCCTACCTCAGCCGGCTGCGCACCGACGAGGATGCCGCGTCGGACGCGCGCTGCGCCGGCCGGGCTGCGCTGTTGCCGCTGGCCCGCGGCGGCAGCCTGCTGGAGGCGCTCGGCGCCGACCTGCGCTCAGCGCACGCCGACGCCGCCGCACTGGACGGGACCGGCCCGGGGCGGACGCTCGTCGAGGCGGCCGCTACGCCCCGTCCGGGTGCGCGATGAGCCGGTCCAGGGCGTCGGGGACGGCGTCGAGCACCGACGCGTGTCCCGCGGGCGGACCCTCAGCTCACCCCGGGGGCAGCTGCGCGCCGGGGCGCGGGAGCGGGTGAGCGGCACCACCCGGTCCTCGCCGCCGTGCACCGGGGGCAGCGGCGCGCGCACCTCCCCCGGGTCGGAGCCCCACGGGCTGACGAACGCCACGTCGTCGTCGACCACTCCGCCGGAGCCCTCTGGCTGGTCGTGGGCGGCGGCCGGCCCGCCCCGCGTCCTCCCCCGGGGACGCCCACGGCCCGGCCAGGGCCGCCCGGTCGGCCGCCGTGGAGCTGGTCTCGTCGGAGTGCTCGGTCTCGGCGTGGCGGGCGCGGGCCCGGCGCCCGGCGAGCGCCGACCGCAGCCCGGAGGCGTCGACCGTCCCGTCGGACCACGCGGCGTCGCCGACGCACGGCGCCGGGCCGGCGGGGCTGACCACGCCGGTGACGCGACCGCGCAGCAGCGCGCCACGGGCGAGGGCGTGCGGGCCTCCTCCGGAGGCGCCCATCACGGCGAAGCGCCCGGGGCCCAGCGCGTCGGCGACCGCGGCGACGTCACCGGCCGTTGGCGCGGCGTCCCGGCGCGGCGACGGGCTCGACCCGCCGTGGTCGGGCCGGGCGCACGACACCACCCGGACGCCGCTCTGCGCAGCGGCGCGCACCAGCGGCTCCAGCGGGGCACCGGTCTGGGGAGATCCGTGGTGCCAGACCAGGGCGGGAGCGGCGGCGCCACCGTCGAGGACCCCGCTGTCGTGGGCCCGCAGCGTCCGACCGTCACCGGCCGGGACGTCCACGGCTGCCACCGCGCACCCACGGCAGGGGTGTGCGGGCCGACCGGCTCGGCTCGCAGCGCGCTCGGGGCGGGCCTACCGTCACGGGGCAGCACCCACCGCCGGACCCCAGGAGCGCCCGTGCCCGACCTCGCCAAGGCCGCCACCGCCGTCGGCCGCGCCGCCCAGGGCCTCGCGGCCCTGGTGGGCCACCGACCCGACCCGGTGCAGCAGACGCTGACCATCGCCGCCCCGCCCGCTGAGGTGGCGGCCGCGTGCCGTGACGCCGCCTCGCTCTCCCAGGCCCTGGGCGACGCGGGCTCGGTCGAGGCGGGCGCGGGCCCCGCGTACCGGTGGAGCCTCGGGGCCGACGGCGGCGAGGCGGTGGTGTGGCAGACCGCCCTGACCGAGACGGGCGGCCCACCGCTGGTCCTGCGCTGGGCCGCCCCCGGCGGCGACGACGGCTACGTGCTGTCCGTGACGCTGCGCGAGGCCCCCGCGGGCCTCGGCACCGAGGCCACCGCGCGCGCCGTCCTGCCGGTGCCCGGCCTGGCTGCCGGGGCAGCGCTGTACACGCTGCTCTACCGGCTGCGCGCGCTGGTCCAGACCGGTGAGGTGCCCACGATCACCCCGCAGCCCGCCGGCCGACCCGGCGACCGCTGACCCACCGCAGACCCACCGCAGACCTGGAGGACCCCCGTGCGCGCACTGTGCTGGAACGGCGTCAACGACATCGCGGTGCAGACCGTCGACGACCCGACCGTGGTCAACCCCCGCGACGTCGTCCTGCGCGTGACCCTGACCGCCACGTGCGGATCGGACCTGCACTTCATCGACGGGTACCTGCCCGGGATGCGCGCCGGTGATGTCTTCGGGCACGAGTTCATGGGCGAGGTCGTCGAGGTCGGCCCCGAGGTGCGCCGGGTCGTGGTCGGCGACCGCGTCGTCGTCCCCTCGTTCATCGCGTGCGGTTCCTGCTACTACTGCGACCGGGAGCTGTACTCCCTGTGCGACACCACCAACCCGAACGCCGCTGCGCAGCAGCCCGTCCTGGGGTTCCCCAGCGGGGGCATCTACGGGTACACCCACCCCTTCGGGGGGTACGCGGGCTCGCACGCGGAGTACGTGCGCGTGCCCTTCGGTGACGTCAACTGCTTCACCGTGCCCGAGGGGGTCAGCGACGAGCAGGCGGTGTTCGTCTCCGACGCGGTGCCGACGGCGTTCATGGGCGCCGACCTCGCCGACATCTCCCCCGGTGACACCGTCGCGGTCTTCGGCGCGGGCGGGGTGGGGGTGATGGCCGCGGCGAGCGCGAGGATCCTCGGCGCCGGGCGGGTCATCGTGATCGACCGGTTCCCCGAGCGCCTGGAGCTGGCGCGCCGCGTCGGCGCGGAGACCATCGACTACACCGAGGTCGACAGCGTGCAGGAAGCGCTGCGGGAGGCCACCGGGGGGCGCGGGCCGGACTCCGTCATCGAGGCCGTGGGCATGGAGGCGCACGGCACCGGAGTGCAGCAGGCCTACGACCGCGCCAAGCAGGCGCTGCGCCTGGAGACCGACCGGGCGACGCCGCTGCGCGAGGCCATCCTCGCCGTCCGCAAGGGCGGCACCGTCTCGGTGCTCGGCGTCTACGGGCTCACCGACAAGTTCCCGATGGGACTGGTGGTCAACAAGGGGCTGACGCTGCGCGCCGCGCAGCAGCACGGCCAGCGGTACGTGCCGCGCCTGCTGGGCCACGTCGCGGCCGGGGAGCTGGACCCCTCGATCCTGCTGACCCACGACCTGCCGCTGGAGGACGCCGTCCGCGGTTACCAGCTGTTCAAGGACAAGGAGGACGGGTGCGTGCGCGCGGTCTTCCGCCCCGCGCCCTCGGGAGCCTGACGCCCCTGCCGCGCCGGCTGTCCTCCCGGCGGGTCCTCACAGGTGCACGTCGCCGATGTGGACCTCCTCGCCGCGGCGCTCCTCCAGCTGCGAGCGCCTGGCGTGGCGCGCCTGGTCCATCCACCGCACCACGGGGGTGGCCGTGGAGCCGTGCAGCACGACGGAGAGGGCGACGGCGAAGCCCACGGCCGCCCACAGCGGCCCGGCGGGGAACTCCCCGTTCTCCAGGGCGTAGGCCAGGTAGTACAGCGAGCCGATGCCCCTCACCCCGAAGAAGGCGATGACCATCTTCTCCCGGGTGCCCCCGGCGGTGCCGCGGAGGGACACCCACCCCACGAAGGGGCGGATGACGAGGACCAGCAGCAGCACCGTGGCCGCGAGCTGCCACGTCAGGTCCCGCAGCAGGCCGTCGGCGATGGCCACCCCGAGCAGCAGCAGCAGCCACGCGGTCAGCATCCGCTCGACCTGCTCGATGAAGCTGTGCGCGACCTGGTGGGCGCCGTGCGAGCGCTCCGCGGCCCGGATGGCGCACGCCGCGACGAAGACCGCCACGAACCCGTAGCCGTAGACCAGCTGGGTGAGGCCGTAGGCGAGGAAGCACACCGCGAGGGCGGTGAAGCCCTCGACGTCGTCGGACAGGCGCAGGAAGTCCTGGGTGGCCCGGAAGAACACCCGGCCGAGGCCCACCCCCACGGCCAGCCCCACCACGACGCCGATGGCCAGGCGGACGACGACGTCGACCAGGACCCACTCGCCCACCCAGCTGCCCCAGCCGCCGGCCGCCGCCAGCCCGAGGGCCAGGTACACGGCGGGGAACGCCGCCCCGTCGTTCAGCCCGGCCTCGGAGGTGACCGCGAAGCGCACCTCGTCCTCGTGGGTCTCCTCACTCGGTTCCCCGACCTGGACGTCGCCGGCCAGGACCGGGTCGGTGGGCGCGAGCACCGCCCCCAGCAGCACGGCCGCCGCCAGCGGCAGACCGCCGAGCACATGGCCGGTGATCGCGAGCAGGGCGACCGTCAGCGGCATCGCGATCGCGATCAGCCGCCACGTGGAGGCCCAGCGGCGCCAGCCGATGGCCCGGTCGATCGCCAGGCCGGCACCCATCAGGGAGATGATCACCACGACCTCGGTGAGGTGCTCGACGAGCACCCCGTGCTCGGTGGGGTCCACCCTCGGCAGGCCCGGCGCGAAGCCCAGCAGCACCCCCAGGCCGAGGAAGGCCATCGGCAGGCTGAAGGCCCGGTCGCTGAGCAGGCGGGGGAGCATCGCCGCCAGCAGGGCACTCGCCCCGGCGATGGCGAAGATGGCGAAGGGGAGCACGGAACATCCTCACCCGCCACGGGGGGCTGTGCCCGTCCACGGCGGGTAGGGGGTGTGCGTGGCAGCAGGTGGGTGGGTGAGGTCGGGGGTCGCGTCGGGGGTCCTGACGGGCGCGGGTGTGGCGGCGTTCCTCGACGAGACGGTCTTCCACCAGCTGCTGCGCTGGCACCACCTCTACGACCGGTCCACCACCGCCGCCGGCATCATCTCGGACGGGATCTTCCACGCCGTGGGCACCGCGGCCCTGGTCGTGGGGCTGTTCCTGTACGCGGACCTCCAGCGGCGGGGCGCGTTCGCCGCGCGGCGGTGGATCGGCGCGACCGTCCTGGGCTGGGGGGCGTTCCAGCTCTACGACGGGCTCGTGCAGCACAAGGTGCTGCGCCTGCACCAGGTGCGCTACGACGTGGAGCTGCTGCCCTACGACCTGGCCTGGAACGGGGCCGCGCTGGTCGGCATCGCCGTCGGCGCGGTCCTGGTGCGCCGGCGCCCCGGCACGCGGGCCACCGCGGCGAGCCCAGCGGCGGGAACCACCGGGGGCACCGGGTGAGCGCGGCGGGGGCGCTGGTGCTGGTGCTGCTCGCGGCGGCGGGCACCGCTGGCGCCGTCGCGGTCACCCGGCTGCGCTGCCGCGGGGTGACCTGGCCCCTGGAGCGGACGGCGGCCGCGGCGGGGGGGCTCGCGGTCACGTGCGCGGCCGTGGTCCTGCCGGTGAGCGGCGCGCTCGGCCCGGCGGGCCTGCACGCGGCGCAGCACCTGCTGGGCGGCATGGTGGGGCCCCTGCTGCTGGCCCTGTCGGCACCGGTGACCCTGGCGCTGCGCGCGCTGGCGCCGCGGCCCCGGCGTGTGCTGCTCGCGGTGGTGCGCAGCCGCCCCGCGGGCGTGCTCACCTCACCGGTGGTCGTGGTGGTCCTGGACGCCGGGGGCCTCGCCGCGCTGTACCTGACCGGGCTGGTGGGGCACAGCCGCCACGTCCCGTGGGTCGCCGCGGTGGTGCACCTGCACCTGTTCGTGGCGGGCTACCTGCTCGCCGCGGTGCTCGCCGGCCCCGACCCGGTCCCGCACCGGGTCGGGACCGCCGCGGCGCTGTTCCTGCTCGTGGTGGTCGGGGCCACCCACCAGGTGGTGATGACCGTGGCGTACGCGCACGCCCTGAGCGCGCCCGCCGGGCCGGACGGCGCGGCGATGGCCGCCGCGAGCCTGATGCGCACCGGTGGGCACCTGGTCGACGCGGCGCTGGTGGCCGCGGTGATGGCCCGGTGGTACGCCGCGACCGGCCGCGCGCTGGCCCGGCAGCGACGCCGGTCGGCGCGCGCGGGCACCGTCCCGGCGTGAGCGCCGCGGCGCCCAGCGGCCACGCCGAGCAGCGGCCACGTGCACCTGCCCGCACTCAGCCCGGGGGTACCAGTGCCAGGTCCAGGGCCGCGGCCACGTGCAGCGCGGTGGTGGGGAACAGCGGGACGGCGGCATCTCCCGGCCTCAGGAGCAGCTCCAGCTCGGTGCATCCCAGCACCACGCCCTGCGCGCCGTCCGCGACGAGCCCGCCGATGGCGGCCTGCAGCGCCGCCCGGGAGCGCTCGCTGACCACTCCCACGCACAGCTCCTCGAAGATCACCCGGTGCACCAGGTCGCGGTCGGCCGGCCCGGGCACGAGCAGCTCGACGCCCGCGGCGGTGAAGCGCTCCCGGTAGGAGTGCGAGGCCATGGTGAACGCGGTGCCCAGCAGCCCGACCCGGGTCAGGCCCGCGGCGCGCACCGCGGCGGCGGTGACCTCCACCAGGTGCAGCACCGGGATCCCGAGACCGGCTGCCACCTGGTCGGCGACGGCGTGCATGGTGTTCGTCGCGATGAGCACCACGTCCGCGCCGGCGGCCTCCAGGCCCTGCGCGGCGCGGGTCAGCAGCCGCCCCGCGTCGTCCCAGCGGCCCTCGCGCTGGAGGGTGACGATGTCGTCGAAGTCGAAGGAGTGCACCAGCACCGCGGCGGAGTGCAGACCACCGAGCCGCTCGCGCACCCCCTCGTTGAGCAGGCGGTAGTAGACCGCGGTCGATTCCCAGCTCATGCCGCCGAGCAGGCCGATGGTGCGCATGCCACCAGCCTGCCCGACGGCCGAGCCGATCGGGGCCCCTCAGGCCGCGATCATCCCGTTCGGGTCGAGGATGTACTTCTTCGCGGCGCCGGCGTCGAACTCCTGGTAGCCCTTCGGGGCGTCATCGAGGGAGATGACGGTGGCGTTGACGGCGTCGGCGATCTTGGCCTTGTCGTGCAGGATGCTCATCATCAGGCCGCGGTTGTACTTCATGACCGGGCACTGGCCGGTGGTCAGGGTGTGGCTCTTCGCCCACCCCAGACCCAGGCGCACCTTGAGCGTGCCCTCCTTCGCGTCGTCGTCCGCGGCGCCCGGGTCGCCGGTGACGTACAACCCGGGGATGCCGAGCCGGCCACCGGCGCGCGTCACGGTCATCACCGAGTTGAGCACCGTGGCCGGGGCCTCGCCGCCGCCCGGCCCGTGGGCGCTGGCCTCGAAGCCCACGGCGTCGACCGCGCAGTCGACCTCGGGGATGCCGAGGATCCCCTCGATCTGCCCCTCCAGCGGACCACCGCTGCCCACGTTGACCGTCTCGCACCCGAAGGTCTTCGCCTGCGCGAGGCGGTCGTCGTTCAGGTCGCCCACGATGACCACGGCGGCGCCCAGCAGCTGCGCCGACAGCGCCGCCGCCAGGCCCACCGGGCCGGCCCCGGCCACGTACACCGTCGAGCCCGTCGTCACCCCGGCCGTGTACGCGCCGTGGTAGCCGGTGGGGAAGATGTCGGCCAGCATCGCCAGGTCCTTGATCTTCTCCATGGCCTGGTCCCGGTCGGGGAACTTCAGCAGGTTGAAGTCCGCGAAGGGCACCATCACGTACTCGGCCTGCCCTCCGAGCCAGCCGCCCATGTCGACGTAGCCGTACGCGGAGCCGGCGCGCGCGGGGTTCACGTTGAGGCAGACCCCCGTCTGGCCCTCCTTGCAGTTCCGGCACCGGCCGCAGGCGATGTTGAACGGCACGGAGACGACGTCGCCGACCTCGAGGAACTGGACGTCCTCACCCTTCTCGATGATCTCGCCGGTGATCTCGTGGCCGAGGGTCTGGCCCTGCGGGGCGGAGGTGCGCCCACGGACCATGTGCTGGTCGGAGCCGCAGATGTTCGTCGCGACCGTCTTGAGGATCACGGCGTGGGGCGCCTTCACCGTCTGCCCCTTGGCGTTCGCGACGTCTGCCGGCACCTCCAGCTTGGGGTAGTCGACGGTCTCGACCGCCACCACGCCGGGCTCCTTGTAGACGACGATGCGGTTACCGCTCATGCGTGTGCCTCCCGTTGCCGCGCCCGCCCCGGCGCGCCTGTGCGCCGGGGTCAGGCGGTGCGCCGCCGGCCCGGGGCCGCGCTGCACGCGGGACACAACGTGCTCCTCCTCCTCGCTGAGCGCAACCCCCTGCGAGCTCCCAGTCCCGTGAGCGCTCCCGGGGCGCTCAGTCCGGCAGGGCGTTCGCGGCGATGACCCCGGCGTACCAGAGGGCGCTGTCCTTGACGGTGCGCTCCTGGGTGTCGTAGTCGACGTGCACGATGCCGAACCGCTTGGAGTACCCCTCCGCCCACTCGAAGTTGTCCAGCAGCGACCACAGGTAGTACCCGCGCACGTCCGCGCCGTCCGCCACCGCCTGCGCGACGGCCTCCAGGTGGTCGCGCAGGTACGCGGTGCGCTCGTCGTCGTGCACCGCGCCGTCCGGTCCCGGCTCGTCCGGGTACGCCGCGCCGTTCTCGGTCACGTACAGGGGCAGGCCGGGGTTGTCGGTGCCCAGGCGCACCAGCAGGGCGCGCAGCCCCTCGGGGTCGATGGGCCAGCCCATGTCGGTGTGGGGGCCCGGCAGCTGCGGGGTCTGCACCCGGTCGGCGGCCACCCACGGGCTGGGCCCCGGCTCGGCGGGCCCGCGGCGCACAAGGGTCGGGAAGTAGTAGTTCAGTCCCAGCGCATCGAGGGGCTGGGCGATGATCTCCAGGTCGCCGTCGCGCACGAAGGCCCAGTCCGTGACCGCGGCGGTGTCCTCGAGGACGTCGGTCGGGTACTGCCCGGTCAGGGTCGGGCCGAGGAAGACCCGGTTCTGCAGCCCGTCGAGCTGGCGCACCGCGTCGGCGTCCTCGGCGCTGTCGCTCTCGGGGACGAAGTGGCCGAGGTTCAGGGTGAGGGCGACGTCGGTGGTCGGGGCCGCGGCGCGCACCGCGTGCGCCGCGAGGCCGTGGGCGAGGTTGAGGTGGTGCACGGCTGTCAGCGCCGCCGCAGGGTCGGTGACCCCGGGGGCGTGGACCCCGACCGCGTACCCCAGGTACGCCGAGCACCACGGCTCGTTGAGGGTGATGACCATGGACAGGCGGTCACCGAGGCGCGCGGCGACGACGCCGGCGTACTCCCCGAAGCGCTCGGCGGTGCGGCGGTCGGTCCACCCCCCGGCGTCGCCGAGGGCCTGCGGCAGGTCCCAGTGGTACAGGGTGGCGGCGGGGGTGATCCCGGCGGCCAGCAGGGCGTCGACGAGGCGGTCGTAGAAGGCCAGGCCCGCCTCGTTGACTCCTCCGAGGGCGTCGGGGGTGACCTGCGGGGTGATGCGGGGCCAGGCGATGGAGAAGCGGTAGGACCGCAGGCCCAGGCGCTGCATCAGCGCGACGTCGGCCTCCCACCGGTGGTAGTGGTCGTCGGCGACGTCCCCGGTGTCACCGCCGGTGACCTTCCCGGGGGTGTGGCTGAAGGTGTCCCAGATCGACGGGGTGCGCCCGTCCTCGGCGACAGCGCCCTCGATCTGGTACGCGGCGGTGGCCGAGCCCCACACGAAGCCGGGGGGGAAGGTGGTCATGGGTGCTCCTTCGCACAGGGTGTTCACGGGTCGTCGCGGGATCGTCGGGCAGCAGCGCGGTGGTGGCGCCGACCCCAGTCCTACCGCAGTCCGGCGACACGGCGCGCTGGGTGAGCGCTGGGGTCAGTACTCGGTGCGGTCGGCGCGCGCCGCCCACGCGGTGAAGGGCGCACCGGCGTCGGCGTGGGCGTGCTGGCGGACCGGCACGGCCCACTGCTCGCGGGGAGTGGTGAACAGGTCGTACAGGGCGCGGTCGTCGAAGCCGGCCGCGGCCGCGTCGTCGCGGTCCGCGGCGTAGACCACGCGCTCCACCCTGGCCCACAGAGCGGTCACCAGGCACATCGGGCACGGCTCGCAGGAGCTGACCAGCACGCACCCGGTCAGGCGGAAGTCCCCGAGCACCTGGCAGGCGCGCCGGATCGCGACCACCTCGGCGTGCGCGGAGGGGTCCAGGGTGGGCGTCACGAGGTTCACCCCGGTGGCGATCACGACGCCGCCTCGGACCACCACGGCGCCGAAGGGGCCACCGCCGTCGGCGACGTTGTCCCGCGCCAGCTCCAGGGCGAGGCCGACCCAGGCCCGGTCCTGCGTGGAACTGCCCGCAGCCCCGTCACCGCCGCTCACCGGGCGACCCCGTGCCGCTCCAGCTCCAGCCACACCCGGTCCCGGCTCATCGGCAGGGCGGTGAAGCGGACGCCGGTCGCGTCGCGCACCGCGTTGGCCAGCGCCGGGGCGACGGGGTTGAAGGGGCTCTCCGACATCGACTTCGCCCCCCGCGGACCCAGCGCGTCGGCGGTGGCGGCGAAGAGCACCTCGGTGGCCACCGCGCCCTCCCCGTCGACCGCGCCGAGGGCGTCGGCCCACGTCGGCACGTGGTACCCGCGGAAGACCGGGTTGACCACGTCGCCGCCGGCGTCCAGGCGCACCTCCTCGTACAGGGCGGCGCCGAGGGCCTGCACCACCCCGCCCTCGACCTGCCCGCGGCACTGCTCGGGGTTGATGACGGTGCCGGCGTCGGCGGCGTGCACGCTGCGCAGCACCCGCACCTCCCCGGTGCCCGGGTCCACGGCCACGCGGAAGGCCTGGACGTCGAAGCTCACCGAGCGCGGCGACCCGCCCCACGACCCGGCCCCGACGAGGTCCTCACCGCGCTCGCGCGCGGCGGCGAGCACCGCGTCCAGCCCGCCGGGGGCGCGCCACCGGGCCACGCCCCACGCCGCGGCGACCTCGTCGAGGCGCTGCGCGAGGGCCGCCGCCGCGGCAGCGACCGCGCGACCGGCGACCACGGTGCCGGTCGACCCGTAGGCCCCGGTGTCGTGGGCGACGAGGTCGGTGTCGGAGCCGCGGAGCACCACCTGCCCGGCGCCGATCCCCAGGGCGTCGGCGGCGAGCTGCACGTGCACCGTGGAGGTGCCGTTGCCGAACTCCGCGGTGCCCACCGACAGCACCACCCGCGCGGCACCGCCTGTTGTGCCGGTGCTGCTGTCGAGCGTGCCGCAAGCGCCGCTCGGAGGAGCCGCGACCTCGGCGCGGGCGTGCGCGTGGTGCCCGCGCGGCGGCACGGTGTCGATCATCGACAGGGCCATCCCCTCCCCCACGAGCCACCCCGCCGGCGCGAGGCGGCGCGCGACGTCGCGGTCGCGGGCCATCGCGGCGTCCACGAGGTCGAGGCACTGGTCGAGCCCGTACGACCCGTACTCCACGTCGCGGCCCTCGTCGCTGGTGGAGGTCATCGGGTCCCCGGGGACGACGACGTTGAGCCGCCGCAGCGCGTAGGGGTCCATGCCCAGGGCACGGGCGAGGTCGTCCAGGGCGGACTCCACGGCGAAGACCACCTGGCTCAGCCCGTACCCGCGGAAGGCCCCGGCGGGTGGGGTGGTGGTGTAGACCGACCACCCCTCCACGGCCTTGTTCGCGCACCGGTACACCCCCAGGGACTCCCCGCAGCCGTGGAAGAGCACCCCGCCCGCGTGGTTGCCGTACGCCCCGGTGTCGGCGACCACCCGGAGCCGCATCGCGGTGAGCGTGCCGTCCGCGCGCGCCCCCAGGGTCACCCCCACGCTCATCGCGTGCCGGGTGGTGGTGGCCGCGAACTGCTCCGCGCGGGTCAGCTCGCACCGCACCGGGCGCCCGGTGCGCAGCGCGGCGAGCGCCACGACGTCCTCGATGATCATCTCCTGCTTGCCGCCGAAGCCACCGCCGACGCGCTCGGCGACCACGCGCACCTGCTCGCGGGGCAGGTCGAGCACCCCGGCGAGGGCGTCGCGCACCAGGAAGGGCACCTGCGTGGAGGTGCGGACGACGAGCCGGCCCGCCTGGTCCGTCCACGCCGTGGCCGCGAGGGTCTCCATCGCCGCGTGCGCGACCCGCTGCGAGCGGTAGGTGCCGGTGTGCACGACGTCGGCCGCCGCGAGGCCCGCTGGCACGTCGCCGAGGTGGCCGGTCACCCGTGCCGCGATGTTCCGCGCGGGGTCGGCGATGCGCGAGCCCTCGCCCTTGTCGCCGTGCACCGCCGGCGCGCCGGGCGCCATCGCCTCCTCCGCGTCGAGCACCGGGGGCAGCACCTCGTAGGTGACCGCGAGGGCCGCGACCCCGGCGTGGGCGGCGGCGGGGGTGTCGGCGACGACGGCGGCGACCCGCTGGCCGGTGAAGCGGACGACCCGGTCGAGCAGCGCGGTGTCGTCGGGGTCGTCGGTGGCGTGCTCGTGGCGGCCGGTGGAGTACAGCACCGCGGGCGCGTCGTCCGCGGTGAGCACGGTGACGACCCCCGGCACCGCCAGGGCGGCGGCGACGTCGACGGCGAGCACCCGGGCGTGGGCGTGGGGCGAGCGGGCCAGCACCAGGTGCAGCAGCCCGGTGCGTGACGGGTCGTCGGCAGACTCCCCCGGGGGATCGTCGAGGGTGAAGCGGGCCGCACCGGTGACCACGGCCGGTCCCGCGGGCGCCGGCACCGAGGTGCCCACCGCTGTGCCCCGCGCGGCGGTGCCGTCAAGGGCGCCAGCAGTGCCCACCCCGGTGGCGGGCAGGACGTTGCGGCGCCCGCAGACCGCGTCGCGCACCGAGCGGTACCCCGTGCAGCGGCACAGGTTGCCCTTGAACGCCCGGGGCAGGTCCTCGTGCTGGTCGGGCTCCAGGGCCGCCGCGGTCATCACGAACCCGGGGGTGCAGAACCCGCACTGGAACCCCTGGGCGGCGACGAAGGCCTCCTGCACGGGGTGCAGCCCGTCGCCGGGGACCGTGGCGGCCAGGCCAGCCGCGGTGGTCACCGACCTCCCCTGCGCGCGGGCGGCGGGGGTGATGCAGCTGTGCACCGCTGTGCCGTCGAGGTGCACCGTGCACGCCCCGCAGTCCCCCGCGTCGCACCCCTTCTTCACGGCGTTCGCGCCCGCCTCCCGCAGCCAGGTGCGCAGGCACTGCCCCGGGCGGGGTTCGTGGTCGCGCACGAGCCCGTCGACGGTGGCGCTCATCGGGGACCCCCGTCGATGTCACCGTCGACGTCGTGGCCGAGCTCGCCGGCGACCTCTGCCGCGGCGCGCAGGGCCATCGCCCGGCGCCAGGCAGGGTGCCCGTGGACGTCGTCGTGCCACAGGCCCGCGGGCACCGCGGCGTCCAGCGCGGCCGCCGCGCGCTCCGGCGGTGGTGACGTCGCCCAGCGCACCTGCACCGGGCGCCGCGTGGCCGCGGTCACCGTCAGCACCACCTGACCGTCGACGTCGCGCCGGCCCACCACCAACGACGCGGACCGGCCCAGGGGGGTCAGGGAGTGCCGACGCACCGCCGTCGCCGCAGCCAGGGCCCCGTCGGGCAGGAGCACTTCGCGCAGCAGCTCACCGGGGGCGAGCGCGGTGGCGTGGTCCCCGGTGACCAGGTCGGCGACGGGCAGGTGGCGCACGCTCCCGTCGGCGGCCCACAGCTCCGCGACCCCGTCGAGGGCGGCCGCGAGGGAGACCACCGGGGCGGCGGGCAGGGCGGTGGCGATGTTGCCGCCGACGGTGGCCGCGCCCTGCACCTTCCACCCGGCGAGGAACGCGTCGCAGCACGCGGCGACGAGGCCGGCGGTGGGGTCGGGCGCGGTGGCGGCCCACGCGGTGAGCTCGGTGATGGTGGCGGTCGCGGCCACGTGCAGGCCGCCCGCGTCGCGCACCAGTGCTGGCCAACCCAGCCCGGTGAGGTCGAGCAGGCGGGTGGTGCCCGGTTGGGGCTCGGAGTACAGCCACGTGCCCCCCGCCAGCCACGCGTCGCCGGCGCGGTGCTCGCGCGCGGCACCGGCCGCGACGGCGGCGGGCTCCAGGGCGGTCACGGTGTGCAGGTCCATCGCAGCGGATGCTAGGCGCCACCGGTGACACCCGGGGGGCGCCACGGCCGATCCGCGCGGGCGAGCGCCGGCGTCAGCGCGGCGGTCACCAGCAGGGACGTCGCGGCCACCAGCGCCATGGCCGAGCCCGCGCCGACCACCTCGGCGAGCGCGCCGGCGGCCAGCGCCCCGAGGCCCTGCATCCCGAGCACCCCCGAGGAGTGCAGGCCGAGCACCTGGCCCCTGGCCGTGGGCGGGGTCAGCGCCGGCCTGCTCCTGCAGGAGCAGGCCGGCGCTGAAGCCCGCGGAGGCGACAGCCACGAGCACCGCCGCCACGGGGATGCCGGGCCCCAGCGCGAGCACCAGGTACGGCGCGGCCAGCAGCACCCGGGTGGGGGTGATCAGGGCCCGCCGCCACAGCGCCGGGACGAGGCGGCCCACCACGGCGTCACCGGCGAGCATCCCTGCGGCCCCAGCGGCGAACAGCACCCCGGCGCCGGTGCCGGCGAACGGCACGAACAGCACCTCCGCGCCGACCACCAGCCCGTTGGGCACCCACAGCGCCAGGTACACCGCCGGGACGCCGGGCACGGCCCAGATCCGCCGGTTGCCGCGCCACGTCTCCCCCACCGACGCGCGCCCTGCGGCCCGCGGGGGCCGTCCGCGCAGACCGGTGCGCACCACGAGGGCGGCCACGCCGTGCAGGCCCGCCGCGACCAGCAGGAGGGTGGTGGGTGGGGGCGATGCCCTGCAGCGCGAGGGCGGCGAGGGCGTTGGCGAGGACCTGCACGGCGCCGGTGACCACCTGCACCACGGAGCGCCCCAGCAGGTACCCCTGGGCGGGCAGGACCTCGCTGAGCAGTCCCCACCGCACCGCCCCCTGCAGCGAGCCGAGCACCCCTGAGGCGAGGACCACGGCGACGACCGCGACCACGGGCAGCCCCGGGCGGGCGAGGACGGCCAGCAGCAGGCCCGCCGCGGCGAGCAGCACGGTCAGCGCGGCCCGCGGTGGCACCCGGTCGGCGCGGCTCAGCAGCAGCGAGGCCCCCAGCAGGTGACCGAAGGCGGGCCCGAACACCGCCGCGGCCGACAGCAGCGGTGAGCCGGTGCGGGAGAAGACCAGGGTGGCGAGCGCCAGCCCGCCACCGACCCCGGCGGCGGCACCGAGGGTGGAGGAGACCAGCAGGGGCGCGACGTCGGGCACGGCCAGCAGCTCCCGGTGGGTGCGCACCGGATCACCCTGTGACCGCGCGTCGGCGGCTCCTGGAGTTTCGAGCTCGATCGAAGGGGTGGGTGTCGTGGGGGTGTGGCGGGTCACCGCGGACGTCCTCGCCGGCAGCCGCTTCGCCGTGTCACCGCTGGCCGAGACGGTGTGCGCGCTGATCGCCCTGCGCGGTCCCGGCGCCCAGCCGTGGGAGCGGGCGTGGCGGGCCGAGCACGCCGCCGCCTTCGCCCGGCGCGTCGACCAGGACCCCTTCGCGCACGTCCTGGTGCACCAGGTGCTCGGGCGGGCGTGGGTGCCCGACCTCATCGCCGCCCCGCCGACGTCCCCCGAGCCCGGCGTCGACGACGAGCTGGCGCGGGTGCGGGCCACGCCGCGGGACGTCGCCCTGGCCGATCTCGCCGTGCCGCTGGCCGGTCGACCGCTGCCTCCGGCGCTGCTGGTGCCCGACCCCGCGGGCGCGGTGGCGGACCTGCTGGCGTGGGTGTGGGAGACCACCGTCGCCCCCGACTGGCGGCGGCGGCGGGTGCTGCACGCCGACGTCCTGCACCGCAGCACCTCGCTCGCCCAGCACGGCTGGGCGGCCGCCCTGGGCGACCTCTCCCCCCAGGTCCGGTGGCTCGGCGACGGGCAGCTGCGGATCAACACCTCGCAGCGCCCGGCGCGGGACCTCTCGGGCGCGGAGCTGGTACTGGTGCCCGCCGGCACCACCCGCAGCTGGGTGTGCTGGGACCTGCCAGCGCGCTACGCCATCGTCCAACCCGCATCGGGGCAGCTGCTCGACCCCGGGGCGAGCGCGCCCGCGTCGCTGCGGCGCCTGATCGGGGCGAGTCGCGCCGACCTGCTCGGGCGGTCGGGGCACCCGATGACGACCACGCAGCTCGTCGCCGTCACCGGACTGGCGCTGGGCACGGTCGGGCACCACCTGCGCACGCTGCACGAGAGCGGGCTCGTGCACCGGCGCCGCGCCGGCGCTGGCGTCCTGTACTACCGCAGCGAGCTGGGCGCGCAGCTGGTGGCGGGCGCGGGCCCTTGATCCCGCGACCGCGTCCTGTCACCCTCGACGGGCGCACCGCGACGGAGCGGTGGCGCGGTACCGGCAGGAGACCTCGTGGCGCAGCACCGACCGTCATGGCGCCGACCCGGCGGCCCGCTCACCACGGTGGTGGTCGCTCTCGCGGGGACGGCGCTCCTGGCGGGGTGCGGGGCCGGTGGCACCGGAGCAGGCGCCTCGAGCTCCTCTGACGACCACGTGTCCAGCAGCGGGTCGGCGCTCTCCCGGGCGCGGCTGTACGGCTCCCTGCAGGAGCTGACCGCCGACAGCCCCGTGATCGTCGCGGGCACCGCCGGCGCGCAGGAGGTCGTCGCCGACATCACCCCCGGCCTGGACTTCACCCTGACGTCGTTCGAGGTGGGGGCGTCCGTCAGACCCGCGGGCGACCCCGTGGAGGGGCAGGACATCGTCGTCCGGCAGGTCGGGTCGGCGGACCAGGGCCTCCACGAACCCCTGCTGGTGGAGGGCCAGGTGTACCTGCTGTTCCTCACCCCCTCCGGACTGGACGGCGATCTCGCCTCCCACTACTACCCCGTGGGCGTCACCGCGGGCCTCTACGCCCTGCGGGACGCCGCCAGCCGTCCGCAGGACCGGGAGGCCTGGCGGTCGGTGGTCTTCGAGGAGCTGGCCCCAGCGCCGGGCGACGTGCTCCCCGACACCGTGACCGAGACCGACGTCACGGGCTGAGCGGGCCGGTGCAGACTCCTCCCGCGTGGAGCAGCGCATCAGCCTGATCACCCTCGGGGTGGCCGACCTGCCCCGGGCGCGGAGCTGGCGCACAACGTCCGGACTCCCGAGGACGTCGCGGTGGTCCTCGCCGAGGCGCAGCGCGCCGGCGGGAGCGTCGTGCGACCGGCGGCACGCGCGGAGTGGGGCGGCACCTCGGGGGCGTTCACCGACCTCGACGGTCACGTGTGGGAGGTCGCGCACGACCCGGGGTGGACCATCGCCGAGGACGGGTTCGTCCGCATCACCTGATCCGCGGCAGCAGGGCTCCCCAGTGCCGGGCCGCCTGCGGTGGGTCCCCGGGATCCAGCGGTGATCCCAGCCCTCGCCGGCGCGACGCTCCTCGCTGTCGGGCTGCCCACGGGCACCGCCGTGGACCACCTCACCCGCCGGCCGGTGGAGGCAGGGCGCGCCCACCGAGGGACCCTGCTCCCCGAGCTCGACCCCCCGCCTCGGCGGGGTCCGTGCCGCCGGCTCCTGGACGTCCTCAGCTCCCCGGCCGTCTGTCGCCTCAGCAGAGGACCCGGATGCCCAGGAGGCGGTCAGTGCCCGAGCGCCGCAGGTGCGCCCTCGAGCGTCGGGGACGGCGCTCCGGGTTCCCGGGACGTCCAGGTGCGCCTCGGCCTCGCGCCACCGCGCCGCAGGCACCGGGTGACGTCCCGCCCGTCCAACCACGCAGGGCGCTCGCGCACCCACACCCGACCGGCCTCGTCCCAGAGCCGGTCACCCTCGAGGCGCGAGCGCTCGGCAGGCACGGCGCCCACCGTGCCACGCCCAGCCCGGTCGCCACCCGCGGCCCACCGACCGGATCAGGACCCGTGGACGGGGCGCTGGTCGGTGTGGACCCCGAGCAGCGCCCCCCGCCCGCACCCCGGACCGTCCCGGGCCGGTCTAGAGCGGTCCGACCAGTGCGCGCGGGTCGACGGTGCGGTCGAAGTCCTCCGCGGTGATGTCGCCGCTGGCGAGCGCAGCCTCGCGCAGCGTGCTGCCGTCGTCCTGGGCCCGGTGGGCGATGGCGCTGGCCCTGTCGTAGCCGATGACGGGGGCCAGCGCGGTCACCAGCATCAACGAGCGCTCGACGTGCTGCCCGATGCGGTCGCGGTCGAGCTCGGTGCCCTCGATGCAGTACTCACGCAGCGTGGTGCAGGCGTCGCCGAGGATCGCCGCCATGTGCAGCACGTTGTTGACGATGATCGGGCGCATCGCGTTCAGCTCGAAGTTGCCCTGGCTGCCGGCGAAGGCGACGCAGCCGTCCTCGGACAGCACCTGGATGCAGACCATCACCATGGCCTCGCACTGGGTGGGGTTGACCTTGCCGGGCATGATCGAGGAGCCGGGCTCGTTCTCGGGGAGCACCAGCTCGCCGATGCCGCACCGGGGCCCCGAGGCCAGCCACCGGACGTCGTTGGCGATCTTCATCAGCGGCACGGCCAGGGCGCGGATGCCGGCGCTGGCGGCGACCATCGCCTCCAGCCCGCCCTGCGCGGCGAAGGTGTTGCGCGCCGGGGTCAGGGGTCGGCCGGTGGCCAGCGCCATGCGGGCGATGGCGTCGGCGGCGAAGCCGGGCGGGGCGTTCAGGCCGGTGCCGACGGCGGTGCCCCCCATCGCCACCTCGTGCAGGCCCTCCGCAGCGGTCTGCACCCGGTCGACGGCCTGGGCGATCTGCGCGGCGTAGCCGGACCACTCCTGCCCGACGGTGAGGGGCACGGCGTCCTGCAGGTGGGTGCGGCCCGTCTTGACCACGTCGTGCCACTGCCGGGACCTCGCCTCGAAGGCGGCCTGCAGCTGCTGGGCGGACGGCACGAGGTGGCCCAGGATCGCGCCGAGGGCGGCGATGTGCATCGCGGTGGGGAAGGTGTCGTTGGAGCTCTGCCCCTTGTTGACGTCGTCGTTGGGGTGTACCGGGGCCTTGCTGGCCAGCTCACCGCCGACCAGCTGGATGCACCGGTTGCTGATGACCTCGTTGAGGTTCATGTTCGACTGGGTGCCCGACCCGGTCTGCCAGACGTAGAGCGGGAAGTGGTCGTCGAGCTCCCCGGCGATGACCTCGTCGCAGACCCGGGCGATGAGGTCGGCCTTCCACCGGGGCAGCTGGCCCGAGGCGCCGTGGGCCAGGGCTGCGGCCTTCTTGACGTGCCCGTAGGCGTGGTAGACGGCCTTCGGCATCCGGTCGTCGCCGATCGAGAAGTGGATCAGCGACCGCTGGGTCTGCGCGCCCCAGTACCGGTCGGCGAGGACCTCGACCGCGCCCAGGGAGTCGGTCTCGCGCCGGGTGCCGAGGGCGTCCAGGCCGATCGGCAGGTCCAGGACCTCCGGGGAGTCGGCACCGTCCTCGGCAGTCCCGGGGGTCGTCGCGGTGGTCGGCATCAGTCCTCCTGACGGATGGCGTAGACGGGCTGCCAGATCGCGTCCTGCACGGCCTGGACGACGTCGTCGGGCACCACGGTGGCGACGCCGTCGGCGATGGCGGCCCGCACCACCGCGGCGGCGACGATCGCCGAGGAGGCCCTCAGGTGCGCCACCGGCGGCACCAGCGGCGCCCCGGGGGTGGTGGGGTCGACCTGCCCCGCGACGGCGGCAGCAGCGGCGACGAGCATGGCCGGGGTGACGTGGGTCGCGCGCGCCACGATCGTGCCCAGGCCCAGTCCGGGGTAGAGCAGGGCGTTGTTCGCCTGCCCGATCTCGTAGCTGGTGCCCTCGTGGACCACGGGGTCCACCGGGATGCCGGTGGCGACCAGCGCCTTCGCACCGCTCCAGGCGATCACGTCCGCGGGCATCGCCTCGATCCTCGACGTGGGGTTGGAGATGGGCAGGATCACGGGCCGGTCGACACCGGCGCACATCGCCTCCACGACCTGCTGGGTGAAGGCCCCGTGCACGGTGGAGGTGCCCAGCAGGATGGTGGGCTCGACGTGCTGGATCGTCGCCAGGAGGTCGGGCACGCCGTCCACGCCCCACGCCTCGACCTCGGCGGCCGGGCGGGCGTAGGCCTGCTGGAAGTCCCGCAGGTCGGCCGTGTCGTCGGTGAGCAGCCCCTGCTGGTCGACCAGCCACACCGCCCGGACGGCGTCCTCGGTGCTGGCGCCGTCGGCGACCATCGCGTCGCGCAGTGCGTCGGCGATCCCGCAGCCGGCGGTCCCCGCCCCGTAGACCACCAGGCGCTGGTCGCGGAAGGGCTGCCCGGTGACCCTCAGCGCCGAGATCACCGAGGCCAGCACGATCGCGCCGGTGCCCTGCACGTCGTCGTTGAAGATCCGGTAGGTGCCGGCGTTGTCGTCCAGGATCCGCCGGGCGTTGCTGGGCCCGAAGTCCTCGAAGTGGTACAGCGCGTTCGGGAACAGGTCGCTGACGGTGCTCAGGTACAGCGCGACGAAGTCGTCGTACTCGACCCCCGTCGTGCGGGAGTGCCGGTTGCCCAGGTACAGCGGGTCGTTGAGCAGCACCTGGTTGTCGGTGCCGCAGTCCAGGCCGACCGCGATCACCCGGCCGGGGTGGATGCCCGCGGCGGCGGTGTAGACCGCGAGCTTCCCGACGCAGATGTCGATGCCGTTGACGCCCCAGTCGCCGATCCCCAGGATCTCCTGCGCATCGGTGACCACGATCAGGTCCACATCGTCAGGGCCGAGCCCGAGCCCCTCGAAGGAGAGCCGGACCTGGTCGACGTGGTCGACGGACAGGTACACCCCGCGCGGGCGACGGTAGTCGGAGGAGTACTGCTGGATCGCGTCCCCGACCGTCGGGTCGTAGACGATCGGGTTCAGCTCCACGAGGTGGTCGGTCAGCAGCCGGTAGTACAGGACCTCGTTCCTGTCCTGCAGAGCGGCCATGAACAGGTTCTTGGCCAGGTCGTCCGGCTGCTCGAGGAGCCCGGCGTACGCCCGGGCCACCTGCTGCTCCAGGGTGGACACCGCGGCGGGCAGCCGACCGACCAGGCCGAGCTCGGTGCGCTCAGCAGTGGTGAAGGCGGTCCCGCGGCACCTCATCGGGTCGGTGAGCACGGGGGGGATCGTCATCGTCATCGGAGGGCCTCGCTCAGGTGGGTGGGACGGGGGATCGATCGGACGGCGCGCGGGGGTCGTCAGAGGTGCGGTGCGCCTCGGCGTCGTCCACGAGTCCGAACGGTCCACTGGTCCAGGACCTCCACTCCACGCGGTGGTGGACAGGCTCCCGCGATGAGTGGACCATCGACCGCTGCTCGCCAGCGCTCAGACGGGTGGTCATGTGGTCAGCGCCAGCGTCAGGGGCAGCGTCCCCAGCAGCAGGACGGTGCTGATCACCAGCGCCGAGGCGATCTGCTCGTCGTCGACGTCGTACTCCCGCGCGAGCAGCAGGGCCACCGTGGAGACGGGGAACCCGACGATCAGCACACCGGTCTGCACCACCTCGGTGGGCAGCCCCAGCGCCCGCCCCACGGCGAAGGTGACCAGCGGGCGCCCCACGACAGCCACCAAGGCGATGGTCACTGCCAGGCGCGTGAAGTGCGGCCTCCCCATCGAGGCGACCACGACCCCCACGTACAGCAGGGCCAACCCGGAGGCGCCGGCACCGATCAGGTCGAGCCCGGAGGAGATGATCCCCGGGACGGGGATGCCGGCCAGGACGAGGACCAGGCCGCTCAGGGGCACCCAGGCGATCGGCTGCCGCAGCGCGGTGAGCACCGATGCTCCCACCACCTGCAGCGGGGAGGTACGCGCTGGCTCACCGCCACCACGAGCCGCGTCCTGCGCCCCACCACCGACGCTCGCGGCCGTGGGGACCGGCGCCTGCCGCTGCTGGTCGCGGCCGGTGCCGGCGAGGACCAGCGCCAACGGGACGAGCACGACGTTGACGAGGATGCCAGCTGCAGCGATCGGCACCCTGGCCTGGTCGGTGCCCAGGACCCCGCCGAGGATGGGGATGCCCAGGAGGGCGAACGTCGGCTGGGTGCACGCCAGACCGACCAGGGCGCTCTCCAGCAGTGACCGGTGCAGGAGGTGGCGGAGCACCACCACAGCCGCGAGGTAGAACAGCAGCAGGCCGATCGCCAAGAGGACCATCAGGGGCAGCTGCTGCGTCAGCTCACTGCGGGAGGCGGCCACCGTGCCGGTGAACAGCGTCGTGGGGAGCGCGAACTTCAGGACGACGTCCTTCAGAGCGGTCAGCCGATCCCCGTCGAAGGCGTGCCGCCGGCCAGCCGCGTACCCGATCACGATCACCACGAGGACCGGGAGGACGATCGTGGCCAGGTGAGCGACGCTCACCCGGGTCCTGCGCCGTCTGACAGCGGCGGTCCGTACGTCGGAGACCAGCGCGCCCCGCGCACCGCGCGCGCGAGCTCCCGGGCGTCCAGGACGGGCGCGACCCCGTCCTCGACGGCCTGTCGTGCTACGGCTTCGGCGATGGTGACGGCGACGTGGGGCAGCTCCTCGACGTCGGGCAGCAGGGGAGCACTGGGATCGCGATGGATCGGCGACGCCGCTCCCAGGGCCACGGACGCCGCGAGGAGCATGGAGTCGGTGACCCTGGTCGCCCGGCTGGCCACGACTCCGAGTCCCACGGCCGGGAAGATGAAGACGTTGTTGCACTGGGACACCACGACCTCGCGCCCATCGCGGCTGACGGGGGGGAAGGGTGAGCCGGTGGCGATGAGCGCCCTCCCCCCGGTCCAGTCGGAGAGGTCCTGCGGCACGGCCTCGGACCGCGACGTCGGGTTCGACAGCGGGAAGATGATCGGGCGGTCCGCGTGAGCGGCCATGTCCCTCACGATGTCCTCGGTGAAGGCACCCGTCGCGGTGGACAGGCCGATCAGCACTGTCGGGTGCACCTGGCTCACCACCGCCGCTAAGTCGAGGGCGGGGCCGCCTCCTGGGGCCGGAGCGACGTCGCGCCACTCGGACAGCTGGTCCGGGGTCTTGGCGTAGCGGCGCTGAGCGTCGGAGAGGTCCTCGCGACCTGAGACCAGGAGTCCCGTGCGATCGACGACGAAGACCCGCGCCACCGCGTCGGCCTCGGTGACCCCGGCGGTCCCCATCAGCTGCACCAGCCGGTCCGCGACCCCGATGCCGGCGGAGCCCGCACCGAGCATGACGATGCGCTGGTCGTCCATCGGCGTCCCGCTGGTGGTGACCGCGGCGGTGAGCGCACCCACCACCACGGCGGCGGTGCCCTGGATGTCGTCGTTGAAGGTCAGGAGGCGGTTGCGGTAGCGATCGAGCAGGGGCAGGGCGTGGGTGCTGGCGAAGTCCTCGAACTGCAGCAGCACGCCGGGCAGCTCCGCGGTGACGGCATCGACGAAGGCATCGACGAACGCGAGGTAGTCGTCGCCGACGATCCGTTCGTGCCGCCACCCCAGGTACGCGGGATCGTCGATGAGCGCGGTGTTGCTCGTCCCCACATCGAGCACGATGGGCAGTGTCCGGTCAGGGGCGATGCCGCCGACCAGGGTGTACAGGGACAGCTTGCCGACCGGGATGCCCATGCCGCCCACCCCCTGATCGCCCAGGCCCAGGATCCGCTCGCCGTCGGTGACGACGATGACGTCGACGTCACGCACCGGGCGGTTGCGCAGCACCTCGAGCAGCCGGTGGCGGTCCGGGTACGAGACGAACAGGCCGCGGGAGCGCCGGTAGATGCGGCTGAACTGCTCGCACGCCGCGCCGACAGTCGGCGTGTAGACCAGCGGTAGCGTCTCGCGTACGTGCTCGGACAGCACCCGGTAGAAGAGCACCTCGTTCGTGTCCTGCAGCGCGCGCAGCACCACGTGGCGCGCCAGGTCGTCAGGGGCCGCCTGCACCTGCTGCCACGCACGCAGGGCCTGGTCCTCGAGGGTCTCCACGTGCGGGGGCAGGAGCCCGTGCAGACCGCTGCGGCCGCGTTCGTCCTCCGTGAAGGCCGTGCCCCTGTTCACCAACGGGTCCTCCAGCAGCGCCGGGCCCCGTGCGCGTCCCCGGACCACGACGTCGCCGTTCACGCTGCCACCCTCTGCGCGGGCGGTTCCGTGCTCCCGGTCGGCTCCGGTGACGACCGCCCGTTCGTCGAGCGGTTCGTGCCGGCGAGGCCGGGCGCCTGGATCGGGCGGGTGCCCACGGCACCCGGCCGTCGAGCGCCGTCGACGGTGTGCCCCCACGCGGAGGCGTGGGAGTCAGCTGTTCCTCGGTCGGTCATGGTTCCAGCCCTTCTGCAGCTGCGGTGGGGGGAAGGTGGTGCGGGCGGTGGGTCCATCGCCGCGGCCGACGGGGTCGTGGGGCCTGCCGGGCCTCGGTGGTCCAGCTCCGCGGGTCGCCTGCGCAGCGTGCGGCGGCCCGCACCGTCCTGACGCTGCGCTCCTCGCCTCGGGAGCCGCAGCCAGATCACCGACCCCGGATGGCACGGACACCCGGTGACGTGGGCCGCGGAGGAGCCCGCCAGCTCCACCACCGCCGCCGAGGCCACGCCGACGTGCAGGGAGGTGGGGCTCATCACCGCCAGGATCGAGATGGTGCCCGCCGCGCCGTGGTGCCCGGGCGCTGCGTCGCACCGCGTCACCGCGACGTCGACCCGTTCCGGCGGGGTCCCACCCGGTCACCCACGCGGAGCGTCAGACCGTGCAGGTCCTCGGCGTGCACGCGGTCCGCACCGCCGGAGCGGTCCGAGCGGGTCATGACCGGCCGTGGTCCGTGGCGCACCACTCCGTGCTCGAGCCCGTCGGGGAGCTCGTGGGCACGCCCGACGGCCCCGTCGAGCTCGCCGCTGTGCAGGCGCGGGACCTGCGCCGCCTCCCGGGTGGTGCAGCTCCCGCGCTGAGCGGGGGTGGCCCTCCGCCGGCAGCTGTCGGATGGTGGCCGTGCCGGTGCCGCAGCTGTCGCCGTGGATGTCGAGCCGGGGTCTCCGGCGTCGCCCGCCCCGCGCGAGGCATCGGCTGCGAGATCCGCGTCGCCGAGGAGTGCCCGGGCCCCGAGGAGCAGCGCGGCTCCCGCCGGCGTCAGGTCCACGTGGTCCGTGTTCCGGTGGACGACGGGGACCGCGAGGTCCCGCTCGAGCGCTCGGACCCGGGCCGACCGCGACCACCGGGTCGTGTGGAAGTCCCATGCAGCCCTCGTGGGGTTCGAGCGGTCGGCCGCGGCGACGGAGTGCGTCAGCTGTCGCAGGTCGATGAGCACGACGGAGCTCCGGTCCAGGAGTGGAACGCGGGGCGCGGGTCCGGGCGCCGGTGCACCTCCAGCATGCTCCCTCGGGGCGCACCCGTCCACCTCGTTGCGGACCACCGGCTCACCGCTCCGGTGAGTGGTCGACCGCTCCTTCCCCGAGCCTGCGGGCGGGGCCGGGGAGCCAGGAGGCGTGCCTCGTGGTGCGCTCCGCGGGCTCCACCAGCGTGCGGTGCTCGCTCTCGCAGCGTTCGAAGGCGGCCACGTGCTCCTCCGGGGTCGCGGCGAGCTCGCAGGTGAGGGTGGTGGGTCCGCGTGGTCGACGCAGCCCCTCGGCTGTGATCAGGCGGGTCGTGCGCCGGCGCGTGGACGACGCCCGGCCAGCGCCGCGGGCACCACGTCCGTCTTCCCGTCGATCGAGCACCTCCACCCGGGGATGCGACGGGAGACTCCCCTCGGGCGTGAGGTGCCCCCACGGCGTCACCAGCGGGGCCGAGGACCTCCTCCTCCACCTGGCGGTGCCCGACAACGACCACCTCTGCGCCGTCGTCATCGACCGCCTCACCGAGCGCGCAGAGGTCGCCGACGTGCGCACCTCCGCCACCACGTCCAGCCCGCACCGCAGGGGGGAGGCCCGGCGAGGAGGTCCGCACCCGCACGCTGAGCCGCACCGGTCCTGACATCCCGCGCGAGACACGCACCAGCTGCGACAGCGGAGTCCAGAGCGCGGCCCTGCCCCGTCGTCCGTGCTGCCCCGTAGTCCGTGCTGCCCCGTCGTCCGTCAACCCGCCGGCAACCGCGTCACCGGGCGGTGGGGCGTCGGGCGGTGAGGTGCTCACGGGGTCTCCCGCAACTGGTGGGTGGAGGCCTGGTGTCTGCGACGAGCTGGTCCGATCCCCTCGGAGGGGCGCTCGGGCGCTTGGTGCACCGACCTCCGGTGGTCGACTCCGCCCGGAGCTGGCTCCTCCAGCAGACGGCACCCCTCCGACGGCAGAGCCGTGAGCGGCGCAGTGGCGTTCCAGGTCGCCAGGGCCGGGCCCCCGGGCAGCGGACGCGGAGCCGGTCACGGCGCCCGGTGCTGCCCCCAGTGCCCGTCTGCCTTCCGGTGCCGCAGCGGTTCCGTCTACGGCGTGGTGGTGTGGCGCTGATAGGTGACGGAGAGGTGGCGGGCGAGCACGACGGCGGCGCCCAGGGTGGCCAGGACGACGAGGGCGACCAGGGCGACCTCCCAGATCCCGCGGGAGATGCTGCTGGTGGCCATCACGGTGAGGGTGCCGAGGGCGATGGCGGCCAGCTCGCCGACGGGCAGGGCGGCGACCAGCCACCGGGCGGTGGCCCCGGCCCGGGGGTCGTGCCCGGCGCGCAGCAGCGCCCAGCACGCCAGGGTGGGCAGCAGCACGCACATCACCGCGGTGCTGACCACGATGGTCAGCGCCACCGGCGTCGCGGTCCGCGAGGAGTCGGGGACGGTGAAGGCGACGATCAGGTCGGCGAAGAGCACCGCCGAGGCCACCACCACGCCGCCCAGGGCGACCGGGAGCAGCACCCCCAGGCGCAGCGCCCGCCCGGCCAGACCGCGTTCGCCGGCCCAGTCCCGCAGCGTGGTCTCGGGGTCATCACCGAGCACCGCGGACCCCGGCAGCCCGTCTCCTGCTGCCGCGGTGAGCTCGGCGTCCAGCTCCGCAGCGAGGTCGCGGCGGTCCTGGCGGCGCACCCCGGCGCGCCGCCACACCCGTCCGGCCCGGGCCAGCACCGCCCGGTGCTGGCGGCCGGCTCCGACCTCGCGCGTCTCGGTCGCGCCGGAGGTGGTGGGGTCGACGGCGGTCGGGTGGGTCGGCGGGGCAGTGGGCACGTCAGTCCTCCTGGCGGTGGGGGGTGTCGGCGACGGGATGGGGCTGGGGCTGCGGTGGTGGTGGCAACGGCTGCACCGGCATCTGGTGCGGTGCCAGCAGGGCCGTGACCGCCGTCGCGGTGTTCGACCACTCCGCCCGGCCGTGTGCCAGGGCGCGCCGGCCCTGCTCGGAGATGGCGTAGTACTTCCGCGCCGGGCCGCTGGTGGAAGGGCGGTGCTCGGTGGTCACCAGGCCCTGGCGCTCCAGGCGGGCCAGCAGCGGGTACGTCGAGCCGTCGGCGACAGGCAGTCCCCGCTCGCCCAGGCGCTGGGTCAGCTCGTAGCCGTAGATCACCTGCTCCTCCAGCAGGGCGAGCAGGCACAGGTCCAGCACCCCGCGCAGCACCAGGCTGCGCCGCTCCACCTCCCGACCCATGCACAGCACTCTAGCGGTGGCTGTCCTGCACATCGAGGATCCGTGGCGGTCCGTCCGTCCGACCGTCAGTCGCTCCCCCGCAGGGTGACCGGTACGTGCACCACGTGGCGGGACGTGACCGCCGGGGTCGCGTCCTGCTGAGCGGTGGCGTTCGTGGCCGTCGTCGAGCACCCGCGTCCGCTGGGCGGTGGGTGCGAGACGACCACCGCATGCCCGACACTGGCTCCCGCACCCGCCCTCGGTCGCCGACCGCGCTCGGGGCAGTCCCGGTCGGATGAGCAGGCGGCCAGAGCGCCGCACGTCAGGAGTGTCATGGACGCGCGCGACGCGATCACGCAGGGGGCGACGTCCCTCGGCATCGAGCTCGGGTCCACGCGGATCAAGGCGGTGCTCATCGGCCCTGACCACGCTCCGATCGCCTCGGGCAGCCACGCCTGGGAGAACCGGCTCGTCGACGGGCTGTGGACCTACGCGATCGAGGACGTCTGGTCCGGCGTCCAGGCCTGCTACCGACAGCTCGCCGCCGACGTCGAGCAGCGCCACGGTGTGGCGCTGACCCGGGTGGTCAGCCTCGGGGTCTCGGCGATGATGCACGGCTACCTCGCCCTCGACGCCGACGGGGAACTGCTGGTGCCGTTCCGCACCTGGCGCAACACCCACACCGGCGCGGCCGTGGAGCGCCTCAGCGCCGAGCTGGGCTTCAACGTGCCGCACCGGTGGAGCGTCGCGCACCTGTACCAGGCCGTGCTCGACGGAGAGGAGCACGTGGGCCGGCTCGCCACGATCACCACCCTGGCCGGGTACGTGCACCGGGAGCTGACGGGCAGCCGCGTCCTCGGCGTCGGCGACGCGAGCGGCATGTTCCCCATCGACGTCACCACCGGCACCTACGACGCCGGCAGGCTCGCCACCACCGACCGCCTGCTGGCCGAGGCCGGCGCCGACGTGGCGCTGGGCGACCTCCTGCCGCAGGTGCGCCGCGCCGGGGAGAGCGCCGGGGAGCTGACCGCGGCCGGGGCGCGGCTGCTCGACCCGAGCGGCGCGCTGCGCCCCGGGGCGCCGCTCTGCCCTCCTGAGGGCGACGCCGGGACCGGCATGGTCGCCACCGGCTCCGTCGCCCCGCGGACCGGCAACGTCAGCGCGGGCACGAGCATCTTCGCCATGGTCGTGCTGGAGGGGGCGCTGTCCGGCGTGCACCGCGAGCTGGACCTGGTGACCACCCCGGCCGGTGACCCGGTGGCGATGGTGCACTGCAACAACGGGGCCAGCGAGATCAACGCGTGGGTCGGCCTGTTCACGGAGTTCGCCGAGGCCCTGGGCGCGCCGGCGGACACCTCGAGGGTCTTCGAGGTGCTCTTCGGCGCGGCGCTGCGCGGAGCGCCGGACGGCGGGGGGATGCTCGCCTACAACTACCTCTCCGGCGAGCCGATCACCGAGCTGGAGCAGGGGCGGCCGCTGTTCCTGCGCACCCCCGGCGGCTCCCTCGACCTGGCCACCTTCATGCGCACCCAGCTGTACGCCTCGCTGGCCACGCTGCGCATCGGCATGGACGTGCTCGCCGGTGAGGGCGTGCGGCTGGACCGGATGTTCGCCCACGGCGGGCTGTTCACCACCAGGGGCGTCGCGCAGCGGTTCCTCGCCGCGGCCATCGACACCCCGGTCTCCGTCGGTGACGTCGCCGCCGAGGGCGGCGCCTGGGGCATCGCCCTGCTGGCGGCCTACCTGACGGGCCGCGACGGCGACCAGGGCCTCGCCGACTACCTCGACTCCCGCGTCTTCAGCGGCGTGCAGCTCGAGACGGTCGAGCCCGACCGCGGTGACGTCGGGGGCTTCGACGCCTTCCTCCAGCGCTACGTCGCGGCGCTGCCGGTGCAGCGGGCTGCCGTCGAGCACACCTGAGCCCGGATGCGCCGCGTCGTCGCGGCGCTGGCTGATCGAGCTGGCCTGACCGCTCCGCTCACCGAGCGGACGACGGTTGCTGGTGGCCGCCACCCCGGCACTCCCAGCCGTCTGGTACCCGTCGCCAGGGAAGCCCGTCAGGCAGTGCCTCACAGGCCCATCACCAGGTCCGCGACCGCGGCTGGTCGGGACAGGAAGGGGTGGTGGCCGGTGTCCATCTCGACGACGCGGCCGGCCCGGCGGGCGGACTCGCGCTGCAGGCGCGGCTGGGTGCCTAGGTCCTGGGCGCACACCAGGTACGTGGTGGGCACGTGGCGCCAGGCGGCCGCTCCGACCGGTCGCCCGGTCACCTGCACGCTCTGCCACGCGAGGTGAGCCGGTGCCTGCGCCTGGACGTCGGGGTCGCAGTCCTGCAGGAACGTGTCGACGAGCAGCTCGGGGCGCACCCCGAACGTCCCGACGCCGGGGTCGATGTGGAGGAACGGCGCCGGGGCGCCGTCACCATCGCCGAAGTCCGCCAGGCCCTGCCCGACCTCGGGCAGGTAGCTGGCCACCAGCAGCACACCGCGCACCGCGGCGACGTCCTCGGCCAGCCCCGGACCCCCGCCACCTGCGGGCACACCCGCCTCACCGCAGCTCGGCAGGCCCGGGGCGGTGCTCGACACCCCCTGCCGCGCCAGCAGCTCGGCGGTGCGGTGCCACCACCACCCCCCGTCCCGCACGCACGCCCCGTGCCCGAGCACGACCCTCATCACGACCCCACCGCTCGGTGCCACCAACGGCAGACGCAGCTGGCGTTGCGCGAGGAGGTGCGGGGGTGGGACGCCAACCGCAGCCAGCGATCAGGGAGCGGCTGCTCGACGCGTGCACCGACCACGCCCTCGCGCACGGCCTGCCAGACCAGCTGCAGCCGCTGGCAACCGCCACCGGCACCTCGGCCCGCATGCTCCTCCACCACCTCACCACCCGCGACGCCCTGCTGCGCGCGATCCTCGGGCACGCCCGGCAACGCCAGCTCGACCTCTTCGGCGACCTGCCCCGTGGACGAGGCGACGAGCCCTGCACCGCCACCCCGGACCGCGCCTGGACCTGCATGACCGGCCCGCCCGGGCAGCCCCACCTGCGGATGTCCACCCAGCTGCGCGACGACGCGGAGCAGCAGCTGTGGCCGGACTTCCGCCGCACCGCCACGACCGACTGGCTCGCACCCCTGCAGGACGGCCTGGCCAGCACCGGCCACCCCGAGCTCGCCACCCTCGTCCTCGCCGTCATCCGCGGCCTGCTCATCGACCTCGACGCCACCGCCGACACCACCCGCACCGACCGGGCCCTCCACCACTTCCTCACCGCCCTCGAGCACCCGACCAGCGCGAACCCCTGATCGCCGACCCCTGCCCGAGACGTGCTACACCGCGCTGCTGATCTCCGCCGACGACGTCCGGCTCCGAGACCTGACCCCGCACGCCCTCAGGAGCCGGACACGCGGCCCGGCCGCCCACTCGGGGCTGAGCCGTCCGTGGCCCGTGGGTGCAGGGACTGGCGGTGGGCGGCCGCGGCCGCGCCGGTGACGGCGAGGTGGTGGCGGGCGACCTCGAGCTCCCCCGGGGTGGAGCGGTCCATCGCGGCGTGGTCGCGCTGCCAGGGAGGACGAGCAGTCCTCCGCGAGCGCGTGCCCCTCCGGGAAGTGGTTCGACAGCACCTCGCGGCGGTCGGCGTCATCCCGCGTCGGCGCAGGAGGGTCACCTCCTGGGCGGCGTCGACGTGCCGGCGATCACGTCCGCCGTCGCCGACGACGCGTGGGCGGTATGCCCACCCGCGCTGAGGACGACCGGCCACTCACACGCCGGCGGCGCTCACAGGTGTCACACCGCTCCAGCACGTCGCTGGCCACCGTCGTCGACCGCCTGACCACAGCCAGGGTCCGCGCGGGTGAGGGAGCGCGACCGACCGTCCGGTCCTCTCACCTGATCGCCGGCCGAGCCGTCCGTGATCCGGACCCCAGGAGCGCCGGGTCCTCCATCCGCCTCATCGGCTGCTCATCCGCTGCCGGCTTCGTCATCACCGTGATCATCGATCCTCGAGACACCTCCGGCGTGACTGCCCGGAGGACCCGCGGCGCGCACCTGCGGACCCATCTCGACGGGAGGAGCACGACCGACGACTGAGCCCTCCGACGCCGCGCGACACGCTCGACACCAGACCATCCGTGCCGGCGTCGCTGTGGAGGGAGCCGAGACCGCTGAGGAGGAGGCGTACGAGCGAGCGGGCGCCCCGGCGTGGCCGTGCGCCTGCGCACCGATGCGGAACATGATCAGCAGCTGAGGAGACGTGCCAGTCAGCAGCAGATCCCGACGTCCGCGCCGGCACGGCGCCTCCTGCACCGCGCGTCGGAGCAGGAGCCCACTGCCTCCTCCGAGGCCGACGTGGACGACATCGCCCACCGCGTCGCCCCGGAGGGGCTCCAACGCCGCTGATCACGCTGCGTGGGGGTGCCCTCGATCGCGCCGCTCCCCGGAGCCCGCCCCACGCGGCGCGCCGCGGTCAGGTCCCGCAGAAGGTCTGGTACGCGCCGAAGTCCGCCGGGGCCCCGGCGGCGTAGCGCTCGAGGCCGGGGCGCTCGTCGTAGGGAGCGGTCACCGCGGCCAGCAGCCCGCCGAGGGGGCCGAGGTCGCCGTCGGTCGCGGCGGCCAGCGCCTCCTCGACGAGGTGGTTGCGCGGGATGTAGACGGGGTTCACCGCGTCCAGGCGATCGGCGTCAGGCCCCAGCGCGCGCCAGCGCCGCACCCACGCGTCCATCGCGGCGGTGTCGGGGAGCCCGCGCACGGGCGCGGCGTCACCCCGCGCGGCCGCGCCCAGCGCGCGGTGCGCCGACGTCCAGTCCACTCGCCCGGCCTGCAGCAGGGTCAGCCACTCCTGCACCAGCGGCGCGGTCACCGCCTCGGGCAGGTCGCTCGACAGGCCCAGCTTGTCCCGCACCCCGCCCGACCACGCGTCGTCGTACTGGCGGTGGAAGCCGCCGAGGGACTCCACCGCGAGCGCCACAGCCCGCTCCCGGTCGCTGTGGAACAGGGGCAGCAGGGCCTCGGCGAGCCGGGCGAGGTTCCACTCCACCATCGCCGGCTGGTTGCCGTAGGCGTAGCGCCCGTAGCGGTCGATCGAGCTGTGCACCGTGGCCGGGTCGTACGCCTCCAGGAAGGCGCACGGCCCGTAGTCGATGGTCTCCCCCGAGATCGTCGTGTTGTCGGTGTTCATCACCCCGTGGATGAACCCCACGAGCATCCAGCGGGCCACCAGGGCCGCCTGCGCGGCGACCACCGCCGCGAACAGGGCCAGAGCCGGGCGCTCGGCGTCCGCGGCCCCGGGGTGGTGACGGGCGATCGCGTGGTCGGTGAGGCGGCGCAGCAGGTCGACGTCGCCGCTCGCGGCCGCGTACTGGAAGCTGCCCACCCGCAGGTGGCTGCTCGCGACCCGGGCGAGCACCGCTCCCGGCAGGGGTGTCTCACGGCGCACCACCCGCCCCGTCGCCACGACGCCCAGGGACCGGGTGGTGGGCACGCCGAGGGCGTGCATCGCCTCGCTGATGACGTGCTCGCGCAACATCGGCCCCACCGCCGCCAACCCGTCGCCCGCGCGGGCGAACGGGGTGCGCCCGGAGCCCTTCAGGTGCAGGTCGCGCGGGTGCCCGTCGGCGTGGGCGAGCTCCCCGAGCAGCAGGGCGCGCCCATCGCCCAGCCGGGGGGACCACCCGCCGAACTGGTGCCCCGAGTAGGCCTGCGCGACCGGTGCGGCGCCGTCGGGCACGTGAGCGCCGACCAGCAGGCGCACCCCCTCGGGGCTCGCCAGCCAGGTGGGGTCCACCCCCAGCTCGAGCGCCAGCGGCTCGTTGAGCACCAGCAGGCGCGGGTCGGGGGCCTCCTCCGCCTGCCAGGGCACGGCCATCTCGGGGAGGTCGCGGGCGAAGCGGGCGCCGAGGGTGACGGTCGACGTCGCGGTGCTCACCCGCCCGAGGGTACTGGCTGCGCCGTCGCACGACCCGTCAGCGGCCGGGCGCCCGGGGGCCCGCGGCGATGGTCGCGGCGAGGTCGAGCAGCGAGCGGCGGTAGTGCTCGGGGGTGTACCGGGCGAGGACGCTGGCCCGCGCCGCCGCGCCCATGGCGGCGTAGCGCTGCGCGTGGGCGGGGTCGAGGACGTCCTCCAGGGCCGCGCGCAGCGCCCCGGGCTCTGGCGGCACGACCACGCCGGTGACCCCGTCCTCCACGTGGTCGCGGACCCCCGGCGCGTCGGTGACGACCACGGGCTTGCCCAGCAGCATGGCGCTGAGGAACGTCTGCTGGCCCGCCGAGCGGGCGGCGACGCGCAGCGGCACCACGCACGCGCGGCACCCGCGCAGCAGATCGGTGAACTCCCGCGGGCTCACCGTCGCGGCCAGTACTCGAGAGGAGGGGTCAGCGGGGCGCCATGCGGCGGCGACGCGGACGTCGGCCCGCAGGCCGGCGACCGCCGCCTCGAGCAGGTCGTAGTCGCGCAGGGAGTCGCCCCCGGCGAACAGGTACCCGCCGTCCCCGGTGGGCACCTGGTCGGCGGGGTCCCACAGCGTGTGGGAGAAGGGGGTGACGTGCACGCGGGCGCGCTCGACCCCCCAGGTGCGCGCGAAGGCCCGCTGCTCGTCGGTGGAGAGCACCGCGTAGTGGGTGCGGGGGGAGTCCAGGGCCGTCACGGCGGTGCGCGCGAACCACGGCACCAGCGCGGCCAGCGCCGGGAGGCGCCGGGCGAGGGCGGCGCTGCCGACCTCCCACGTGGCGTCGGTGATCAGCAGGTGGCAGCGCGGCACCGTCCAGCGCACCACCAGCGCCGCGACCAGGTCGCGGTAGAGCAGCCGCGCGGGCACCGCCCCGAGCAGGATCAGCACCCGGCGGCGCCGCGCCTCGCGGACGAGGTGGGCGGCGACCCGCCAGCTGCGCCGCAGCACCCTGGCGTCGACCACGGCCACCGCGTCGTTCCACGCGGGGTCGCCGTCGGCCCACATCGAGCTGGCGAAGGGCCGGGCGTCAGCCACGGCGGCCCGCGCCGCAGCGCGCCGACCGGTCACCGGCCGCCGACCGGCCCACGCCCGCCGACCGATCAGGCGCCGGCCCGCACCGAGGGCAGGCCGAGGCCCACCCGGGTGGGCGAGCCGCCCACCACCGGGACGCCCACCACCGGGACGTCCTGCACCGGCACCCCGCACGAGCTCGCCCGGCGACGGTCCCACGCGTCCCCCGCGCGGGTGCGGCGCAGCGCGTACGGCGCGGGCGTGCGGTCACTGCGCACGGCGTCGGCGACGAGGTGGTGCGGGGCGGCGTGGGTGACCTCCACGGACACCACGTCCCCCGGCCTCGGCGCGCGCGCGCCGTCCGGCACCGCGACGTGCACCAGCCGCCCGTCGCGCGCCCGCCCCGACACCCGCGACGTCGCGCCGTCCTTGCGCCCCTCGCCCTCGGCGACCAGCACCTCCACCACGGCGCCGAGCTGGGTGCGCGCCTCCGCCAGGCCCACCCGCTCCTGCACCTGCACGAGGCGCTCGTAACGCTCCTGCACCACGGCCTTCGGCACCTGCCCGCCCATGGTCGCCGCGGGGGTGCCCGGGCGCGGGGAGTACTGGAAGGTGAACGCCGAGGAGAACCGGCTGGCCTCGACCACGGCCAGGGTCTGGGCGAAGTCGGCCTCGCCCTCCCCGGGGAACCCGACGATGACGTCGGTGGTGATCGCCGCGTGCGGCATCGCCGCGCGCACCCGCTCCAGGATGCCGAGGAAGCGCTCCGCCCGGTAGGAGCGGCGCATCGCGCGCAGCACCGCGTCGGAGCCGGACTGCAGCGGCATGTGCAGCTGCGGGGCCACGTTCGCCGTGCTCGCCATGGCGTCGATGACGTCATCGGTGAACGAGGCGGGGTGGGGGCTGGTGAAGCGCACCCGCTCCAGGCCCTGCACCGTGCCGCAGGCGCGCAGCAGCGCGGCGAAGGCCCCGCGGTCCCCACCCGGGCCGAACCCCGCGCCGTAGCTGTTGACGTTCTGCCCCAGCAGGGTCACCTCGATGACGCCGTCGGCGACCAGGGCCTCGACCTCGGCGAGGACCTCCTCGGGGCGGCGGTCCCGCTCCTTGCCGCGCAGCGAGGGCACGATGCAGAAGGTGCACGTGTTGTTGCACCCCACGCTGATCGAGACCCACCCCGATGCCGCGGACGCGCGCGCGGTCGGCAGCGCGGAGGGGAAGACCTCGAGGGCCTCGAGGATCTCCACGGCCGCCTCCCCGTTGTGCCGTGCCCGGTCCAGCAGCGCGGGCAGGGAGCCGGTGTTGTGCGTGCCGAAGACGACATCGACGTGCGGGGCCCGCTCGACGATGACGTCGCGATCCTTCTGCGCCAGGCACCCGCCGACGGCGATCTGCATGCCGGGGCGGCGGGCCTTGATCGGGGCGAGCTGCCCGAGGTTGCCGTAGAGCCGGTTGTCGGCGTTCTCGCGGACCGCGCACGTGTTGAAGACCACGACGTCGACCTCCCCGGCCTTCGCCGCCGCGTCGTCGGCCCTCGCGTACCCCGCGCCCTCGAGCAGCCCGGAGAGCCGCTCGGAGTCGTGCACGTTCATCTGGCACCCGTAGGTCCGGACGGCGTACGTGCGGGCCGTGCAGTCGGCGTCCGCGGCGGAGGGGGCCGCGGCGGAGGGGGCCGCGGCGGAGGGGGCCGTGGTGCTGGCAGCGGGGACCACCGCGCCAGGATAGGTCGCTGTGAGCACCGTGGAACCGATCACCGACGCCGCCCCGCCCCTGCGGGGGCCGGTGATGATGGGCCAGCGCTGGGTCGACGTCGCGTTCCTGCACTGGGCGGTGGACCCGGCGCTCGTCGAGCCGCTGATGCCCCCCGGGGTGCGCCCCGACGTCCGCGACGGGGTCACGCACGTGGGGTTCATCCCGTTCGCGATGGTCGGCGCCGGCGTCGGCGCCGGACCCGCGGTGCCGTGGGCGGGCACCTTCCTGGAGACCAACGTGCGCTTCTACTCCGTGGACGCCACCGGGCGGCGCGGCATCGTCTTCGCCTCCCTCGACGCCGACCGCCTCGCCGTCGTGGCGGGGGCGCGGGCCGCCTTCGGCCTGCCGTACCGGTGGTCGCGGATGTCCCTGGACGAGCGCGAGGTCGGCGGGTCGCGGGAGCTGCTGTACCGCACGGAACTGCGCGGACGCCGCTCCGGCGCCGCCAGCCGCCTGCACCTGCGGGTCGGGACGGCACCGCTGCGCGGCGAGGACGCCGAGCTGCACGCCTTCCTGACCAACCGGTGGGGCCTGCACGAGCGGCACCTGGGGCGCAGCTGGTACGTGCCCAACGAGCACGGGGCGTGGCCCCTGGTGGGTGCGGAGGTGCTGGACCTCGACGACGACCTCGTGCCGGCCGCCGGGGTGCCCGGCATCGCCGGCCGCGCACCGGACCACGTGGCCTTCTCGGCCGGGGTGACCACCCGCTTCGGGCTGCCCACCGACGGGAGGAAGCCCCGGCGGTGAGCGGCTGGCGCAGGTCACGGTCGGATGACGACACCGGTCCGGGCACACGCTCCGAGGCCGCTCGGCCCTACGGTCCGCGGGTGAGCGCCACCACGACCGGGGCAGGGACGCCGCTCGTCGTCCTCGCCGGGGTGGACAAGCACTTCGGCGACCTGCACGTGCTCCGCGGCATCGACCTGACCGTGCACACCGGTGAGGTGCTCGTCGTCATCGGCCCCTCCGGGTCGGGCAAGTCGACGCTGTGCCGCACGATCAACCGCCTGGAGACCATCGACGGCGGCTCCATCACCCTCGACGGCCGGGCCCTGCCCGAGGAGGGGCGCCAGCTCGCGCAGCTGCGGGCCGACGTCGGCATGGTCTTCCAGTCCTTCAACCTCTTCGCGCACCTCACCGTGCTGGAGAACGTCACCCTCGGCCCCGTCAGGGTGCGCCGGCTCGCGCGGGCGGACGCCGACCGCCGCGGCCGCGAGCTGCTCGACCGGGTGGGCGTGGGGAACCAAGCGGGCAAGCACCCGGCGCAGCTCTCCGGCGGGCAGCAGCAGCGCGTCGCGATCGCCCGGGCGCTCGCCATGGACCCGAAGGTCATGCTCTTCGACGAGCCCACGTCCGCGCTCGACCCGGAGATGATCAACGAGGTCCTCGACGTGATGACCCAGCTCGCCCGCGACGGGATGACGATGGTCGTCGTCACCCACGAGATGGGCTTCGCCCGCCGCGCCGCCGACCGCGTGGTGTTCATGGACGGTGGCGAGATCGTCGAGCAGGCCCCACCCGGGCAGTTCTTCACCGCGCCGACCTCCGCGCGCGCGAGGGACTTCCTCTCCAAGATCCTCACTCACTGACCACCGCCCGCTCCCCCAGCCACCGCACCGAGGAGAACTCCGTGACCCTGCGCCGCACCGTCCCCACCCCCGGACTGATCACCGCCGGACTGATCACCGCCGCCCTGGGCCTGGCCGGCTGCGGGGGCTCCACCCAGGACGCCGCGGAGCCCGCCACCCCCGCGCCGGCGGAGGAGGCGGAGTTCCCCGCCGACAGCACCATGGCGAGGATCGTCGAGGCCGGGGAGCTGCGGGTCGGCACGAAGTACGACCAGCCCGGCTTCGGGCTCACGGGCCTCGAGGGCGACCCGGAGGGTTTCGACGTGGAGATCGCGCAGTACATCGCCGCGGAGCTGGGCCTCGCGGAGGACGCCATCACGTACACCGAGAGCCCCAGCGCCGATCGCGAGACCCTCATCGTCAACGAGGACGTCGACCTCGTGGTCGCCACGTACACCATCAACGACAAGCGCAAGGAGCAGATCACCTTCGCCGGCCCCTACTACCTGGCGGGGCAGCAGATCATGGTCGCCGCCGGGGACGACACCGTCGCCGGACCCGAGGACCTCGCGGCCAACCCCGACTTCACCATCTGCTCCGTCACCGGCTCCACCCCGGCGGAGAACATCCGCGAGTACCTCGCCGCCCCCGAGCAGCTCGTGGAGTTCGAGGGCTACGACGACTGCGTCGCCGCCATGGACACCGGTCAGGTGCAGGCGACGACCACCGACAACGTGATCCTCACCGGGTACGTCGCCGAGAGCGAGGGGAAGTTCGAGCTGGTGGGTGAGCAGTTCACCGAGGAGCCGTACGGCATCGGCCTGACCAAGGGCGACGTGGAGTTCTGCGAGTTCATCAACGAGGCCCTGGCCTCGGCGGAGGAGGACGGCGCCTACGAGAGCGCGTGGACGTCGACCGCCGGGCAGTACGAGGGCACCGAGGTGCCGACCCTGCCCGAGGCGGAGCCCTGCGTCTGAGCCGGCGCCGCGTCGGCTGTCGCTGACGTCGTGGAGGCCTACGTCGACAACCCCGCCCTGTTCTGGTCGGGGTTCCTCACGACGCTCCGGGTGGTCGCCGTGGCGGGGGTCGGGTCCGTGGTCGTCGGCACCGTGGTCGCGGCAGCCCGCGTGTGCCCGATCCCGGTGCTGCGTGGCGCGGGCGCCGCGTACGTCACGGTCCTGCGCAACACCCCGCTCGCGGTGCTGCTCTTCTTCTCCGCCTTCGGCATCCCCACCCTCGGGATCAACGCCAGCTACTACGTCCTGGGCGTCAGCGCGCTGGTGCTGTACACGGCGTCCTTCGTGTGCGAGGCCGAGCGCGCGGGCATCAACGCGGTGCCGCCCGGGCAGGCGGAGGCGGCGCGGGCCATCGGGCTCGGCTTCGCCACCACGCTGACGGCGGTGGTGCTGCCGCAGGCGCTGCGCGCGGTGGTGCCCCCGCTGGGCAACGTGCTGATCGCCATGGTGAAGAACTCCGCGGTGCTCGGGGCGTTCGGCGTCGGCGGGGAGCTGTTCAGCTTCTACACCCGCATGGTCAGCGCCCAGGGGTACCCGCGCCTCGACACCCTCCTCGGCGTGGCCGTCGGCTACCTGCTCATCACCGTGAGCGCCGGCGCGCTGCTCGCGGTGGCCGAGCGGCGTCTGGCGGTCGCCCGGTGAGCGCGCCGGGCGCCACGGTGCTCTTCGACGCCCCGGGGCCGCGCACCCGGCGGCGGGTGCTCATCGGCAGCGTGGTGGCTGTGGTCGTCCTCCTCGCCGCGGTGGCCGCGGCGGTGGCGAGGCTCGCCGAGCGCGGGCAGTTCGACGCCTCCCTGTGGGGCCCGCTGGTCGACCCGGGCACCACGGAGTTCCCCCTGGTGTGGGGGCGCATCGGGGCGGGCCTGGCGCTGACCCTGCGGGCCGCGGCCGCGGCGATGGTGGCGTCCGTGGTGCTGGGGACGGTGATCGCGGCGGTGCGGCTCAGCCTGGGCCGGAGAGCGCGCCTGCCGCTGGTGGCCCTCGTGGAGCTGCTGCGGGGGCTGCCCGTCGTGGTCACGATCGTCCTCGTCAGCGTGCTGCTGCCCGCGGTCGGCCTCGACCTGGCGCCCTTCTGGTTCCTCGTCATCGGCCTCACCGCGTACAACAGCGTGATCATCAGCGAGATCGTGCGGGCCGGCGTGCTGGCCCTGCCGCGCGGTCAGGCCGAGGCCGGCCTCGCCGTGGGGCTCACCCCGAGCCAGGTCATGCGCCTGGTGCAGCTGCCCCAGGCGGTGCGCTCGATGCTGCCGGCGCTGATCAGCCAGCTGGTCGTGGTCCTCAAGGACACGGCGCTGGGCTCGATCGCGCTCACCGTGCTGCAGGACACCCTGTGGCAGGCCGACAGCATCCGTACCGTGCTGGACAACCCGCTGCAGGTCTACTTCGTCGTCGCGGTCATCTTCATCGCGCTGTGCCTGCTGCTGGACCGCCTCGCCACCTGGGTCGAGCGCCGCCTGAGCCGTTCGACGTCGAGCCCGGTGCTCGTCGCGGCGCAGGCGGAGGTGCGCGCCAGCGAGGCGAGCGCCGCTGGGTGAGCCGGCGGCGGATCCGCGCCTTCGATCACCTGCCCGTCATCGATCCCACCCTCACCGGCACCGCCCTCAGCGCTCGCGTCCTCACCGGTACACGCTGGCGTGGAGCGCCTCGACCTCCTCCGCTGGGGCGACCCGCGGGTTGTTCGCCGGTGACCCCGACGCCAGGGCCTGGCGGGCCATGAGCGGTGTCAGCGCCGTCCACGTGCCCTCGTCGATGCCGTGCGCATGGGGGGTGGGCACCGCCAGGTCCGCGCACAGGGCGCTCAGGGCGACGACGAGGTCGTCGGCCGCGGCGGCGTCGGGGCGGGTCGCGTCGGCCACGCCGAGCGCGCGAGCGCACACCGCGTACCGGGCCTGCGCGGAGCTCACCGAGAAGGCCGTGACCGCCGGCAGGAGCATCGCGTTGGACAGGCCGTGCGGGACGTGGAAGTGCGCCCCGACGGGGCGGCTCATGCCGTGCACGAGGGCGACGCCGGCGTTGGAGAAGGCGGTGCCCGCCTGGGTGGCGGCGAGCATCATCGCCTCCCGCGCGTGGCGGTCACCGCCGTCGGCGACGGCCCGCCGCAGGACCGCGCCGATGGTGGTGATCGCCGAGAGGCAGAGCCCGTCGGAGTACGGGTCGGCCCTGCGGCTGACGTACGCCTCGATCGCGTGGGTGAGCGCGTCGACCCCCGTGTCGGCCGTCAGGCGCGCCGGCATGGACATCGACAGCTCGAAGTCGATGACCGAGGCGACGGGCAGGAACGCCGGCCCGGCACACAGCATCTTCTCGTCGGTGTCGCTGTCAGTGATGATCGTGAACTAGGTGGCCTCGGAGCCGCTGCCTGCGGTGGTGGGCACGGCGACCACCGGCAGGGCTGGGCCCGTGACGCGCGCCGGGGCCCGGTGCTCGCGCATGTGACCACCGCGGACGGCGAGCAGGGCGAGGGCCTTCGCGGTGTCCATCGGGCTGCCACCGCCGAAGCCGATGACCGCGTCGGCGCCATGGGCGTGGGCCGCCGCGAGACCGTCGTCGAGCGAGCGGGTCGTGGAGTCGGGCACGGTGCCGGCGAAGAGGCCCGGTTCGAGGCCCGCGCCGCGCAGGTATCCGAGGAGGCGGTCGGCCGCACCGGTGCCGACGAGGTAGGTGTCGGTGACCAGCAGCGGGCGCGCCACCCCCAGCGCCGCGACCACCTCGCCGATGTCGGCGACGGCTCCCCCGCCGATCCGCATGGTCCTGGGCTGGGCCAGGGTGAAGGTGATCGCTGGTCCTCGTCGGTGGTCCGGATGATCATCGGCGTGGTGTCCACCGAGTGCCAGCTCCGCTGCGGTCACCGCTCGCCGCGCACCCTATCGACGCGGCCTGCGGGGCGGCGACCACCGGCGCTCGGCGATGAACTCCGGTGGTCAGCGGCACACTGCTGCCGTGGCGAGGATGCCCGCAGGGGTGGCCTGCCGAGGGGTCGCGCCTGCGCACCCCTCGTACCGGTCGTGGTGTGGCGGTCGTCGGGGTGCACCGGTGACATCGATGACGTGGCCGTGCACCAGGGCGGTGTGGCAGTGCGGATCTCGCTGCAGCTGACGGGTGAGGCCGGCGAGGCAGTGAGGCACCTCGAGGATCTCTCGAGCGGAGGGCGCGCCAGGGTCGGCACCGATCCCTACTGCTTGTTGGAGACGAGCGCCGAGGCCGACGGCGTGCGCCACCAGCTGGTGCCGAACCCTGTGCAGAGCTCCCCGACGACAGGGACGGCCGCCGCTGCGTAGGCCCTGACCTCGTCGTACTGGGTGGATCGGCTCCCCTACGACGACCGACTCATCCCGGTGGGGGGGCGGCCCGAACTGGGCCTGCCGCCGGTCACCGTCGTCCTGCGCCTGGACTCGACCCCCTGAGCCGCTCATCGGGTCACTCGTCGAGCACCACGGCGTCGTCGTCGAGCTCGGCGCCCTCTGCGGCGAGCGCGTCGCGGACCACGGTGATCGCCGTGCTGCCGGCGTACCCCTTGCGCGCGAGGACGCCGGTGAGGCGCCGCAGGCGCGCCTGGGGTTCCAGACCCGCCGTGCCGGGGAGCCGCTTGGCCACCAGCGCCCGCGCCGCCGCCAGCTCGTCGTCGGGGTCGACCTGCTCCAAGGCCCGAGCCGCCTCCAGGTCCCCGACCCCCCGGCGGCGCAGCTCGTGAGCGAGCCCGCGTCGCGCCAGACCGCGGGTGACCTGCTGGCTGCGGACCACCACGTCGGCGTACGCCTGGTCGTCGATGATCGCGAGCTCGGTGTACCGGTCGAGGACCTCCGCGGCGATCTCGTCCTCGATGCCCTTCTGCGCCAGGGCCCGGGCGAGCTCCAGACGGCTGCGCGGGGAGGCGGCGAGCTTGCGCAGGACGACCGCCCGGGCCAGGGCCCGGGGGTCGTCCTGCGCCCGCTCGTCTACGGGCGGCTCGCCGCCGCGTGTGCGCCGGCTCAGAAGTCGACCGGGGGCCCGGCCGGGGTGTCGACCTTCGGGCCGATGCCGAGCTTCTCCTTGATGCGCTTCTCCAGCTCATCGGCGAGGTCGGGGTTGTCGCGCAGGAACGCCCGCGAGTTCTCCTTGCCCTGGCCGAGCTGGTCACCGTCGTAGGTGTACCAGGCCCCCGACTTCTTCACGAAGCCGTGCTCCACCCCCATGTCGATGAGGCTGCCCTCGCGGGAGATGCCGATGCCGTAGAGGATGTCGAACTCGGCCTGCTTGAACGGCGGGGCCACCTTGTTCTTCACCACCTTGACGCGGGTGCGGTTGCCGACCGCCTCGGTGCCGTCCTTCAGCGTCTCGATGCGGCGGATGTCAAGGCGCACGGAGGCGTAGAACTTGAGCGCCTTCCCACCAGTCGTCGTCTCGGGGCTGTTGTGCACCATCACGCCGTCGACGAAGTAGTTGTGCGTGCCGTCGACCTGGATGTCGAAGCGATGCATCGACTTCGTCCGCGGCTTGACGTGGACGTCGATGACCTTCGCCGGCACCGGCCGGGTCGTCGGCTCGACGAAGTGCGGTGCCACCGCGAAACGGCCCTGGTGCCGGGGTAGCAACTTGTAGGCCATGGACGGGTGCACGTACGGGGCGATGACCTGCTGGAACCGCTCCGTCCCCGCGGTGGTCATTGTCAGCACCGCCTTCTGCCCCGCCCCGCGCGGAGCCACGCGGCAGTCGACGCCGTGGACGTCGCGCAGGTAGGTCGCGAGGCGGTCGCGTGTCGCCTCGCTCATGGCCTCGACGCAGATCTCGATGCGCCCGCTACCACCCCGGGTGCGCTCCTGCTTGCCCTCGGACCGCAGGGCGAAGCTGCCGTCGTCCATGAACCACACCGCGAGCGCGAGGGGGGTCAGCGCCTTCAGGTAGTCCTCGGTGAGGTGCTTCTTGCCGTCGCCCCAGTACACGGCCTCACGGACCTCCGACAGCTCGGGCAGCGGCGTCAGATCGATGTGCACCGCACCGTTGGGACGCACTGTGCGGGTCTGGCCGATGTTGCCGAGCAGCGACGCCTTCCAGTCGACGTACGCCTCCTGGCGCGCGCCGTGACCCATGCGGAAGCGCACACCGCGACGACCGCGGGTGTTCGGCGCCAGGTGACCGTCACCCATGAGCCCGCCGAGGACGACCTGCCACTGCTGGTCGCTGAGGCGGACATCCTCTGCCACCATCACCCGGTCGCCGGGGATGAGCTCCCCCGCCTCGCGCCATCCTCCGGGTGTGCGGACCTGGTGGTTCTCCGTCGCTGCGAACTGCGAACGCCCGTTGCCACCTGACCTCTCGACCGTCACCTGCAGGAAGCGCTCAGCGGGGCCGTTGTCGTACCAGTCCGTGATCTTGCGTGCGACGACCTCGTCGCGCACGGGGTCGTAGCTGAGGACCTCGACGTCCATCTTCTGGTTGACGATCTTGCCGATCTTCTCCGTGCTGCCGTCAGCGAGGGTCACCCGCGTCGAGTAGTTCATGCAGCCGAACATCACCCCGATCTTCTCACGGAGCTGATTGATGAAGATCGCGGTGGTGTTCGAGTTGCTCAGAGCACCGGCGATCTTGCGCAGCGCCTGGGACATCAATCGGGCCTGCAGGCCGACGTGGCTGTCACCCATCTCGCCCTCGATCTCCGCCCGTGGCACCAGGGCCGCGACCGAGTCGATGACGATGATGTCGATGGCGCCGGAGCGGATGAGGGTGTCGGCGATCTCCAGCGCCTGCTCACCGGTGTCGGGCTGGGACACCAGCAGGGCGTCGGTGTCGACACCCAGCGCCTTGGCGTAGTCGGGGTCGAGGGCGTGCTCGGCGTCGATGAACGCGGCGATCCCGCCCGCGCGCTGGGCGTTCGCGATGCAATGCAGTGTCAGACTGGTTTTTCCCGACGACTCCGGACCGTAGATCTCGACCACCCGGCCCCGGGGCAGTCCACCGATCCCCAGCGCCACGTCGAGGGCGATCGACCCGGTGGGGATCACCTCCATCGGGGCGCGCACCTCGTCGCCCAGGCGCATCACCGAGCCCTTGCCGAACGACTTGTCGATCTGCGCGAGAGCGTTCTCGAGCGACTTGGCGCGATCTGCCGGAGCAGCCATGGTCCTCACCTCTGGGTCGGGGCACCGGGCGAGAGCCCCGTGCGCTGCGTGTCGTGGACGACGCTAGGGGCGACCACCGACAGCGCTGCTGGTGCGGCGCCACACCTGTGGACGGGCGCCACCGTCATCCCCCGCAGCCTAGAACACCGGTTCGATCAGCGGTAGTCGTCAGGCGGCCGCTCCAGCCCGCGCGCGGCCCTCGACCAGGTGGCCCGCGACCCGCGGTGCCCGCGGCAGGTACGCGGCCCGCAGCTCGGTCACCTCCAGCCCGGAACGCTCCAGAGAGGCCCGCACGTCGTGGTCCAGGGAGCAGCCGGCGACCCGCCGACTCACCTCGCCCAGGCGGCGCTGCCACCGGGCGACGCCCGCGTCGGGGGCGAGCCCGTGCTCGACGAGGTGCAGCTCGCCCCCGGGCGCCAGCACCCGGCGCACCTCCGCGAGCGCGGCGTCGCGGTCGGCGATGCCGCACAGGGTCCAGGTGCACAGCGCGGCGTCGAACCGGCCGTCGGGGAACGGCAGGTGCTGCGCGTCGCTCGCCCCCAGCACCACCGGGACGCCCGCGCCCGCCCGCCGTCGCGCGGACAGCCCCCAGGCCACCGCCGACGGCTCCACCGCCCACACGCCGGTGACCGCCGGCGGCAGGTGCGGGGTGTTGCGGCCCGAGCCGTACCCGATCTCCACCACGTCACCGGCCAGGCCGGCGCACACCCGCTCACGGACGGCGAGGAGGTCGTCGGAGGCCATCGAGGCGTCGAGCAGCCGCGGCTGCCCGTGCTCGCGGTAGAGCCCCACCCGCGTCATCGTGCCCGCTGCACCGCTGCCACCGCCACGCGCGCCGCCGACGCCCACGCACCCGCCGGCCCCCGCCCGCCCGCCGAGCACGCCGGCGACCCGGCGTCCGGTGGTGCGCCCGCCACCTCGGTGACCGCCCGGCACAGCAGGGCCCGCACCAGCAGCTGACCGCCGTGCGGCCCGGGCAGCAGCTCCGCCGCCAGCTCAGCGCCGGCCCCGTGCCAGACCAGGGCGTCGGCGACGACCACGGCGGTGCCGAGCTCCACCGGACGCCAGTACGCGGACAGGTCGATCACCGCCGGCGGCAGGCCCGGGTGGGCGAGCACGTTCCCGGTCAGGTCGCCGTGCACCACCTGCGAGGGCAGGTGCAGGGGTCGCCGCGCCGCACGAGGTGGCCGGGGCGCGGCAGGTGCGCCAGGGCGGCACCGAGCCGGCGCCCGGCGTCGGCGACGTCCGCCCACGCGCCGGCGGCGCTGCGCCCGACCAGGTGGCGCCGCGCCGTCCACCCCGCGACGACCAGCTCGCCGCCGAGCGACCGCAGCGGCGCGGACACCCGGACGTCGCCGCGCCCCTGGAGCGGAGCGAGCGCCCGCTCCTGCCAGGCCAGGTCCTCCAGCGAGGTGTCGAGCGGCTTGAGGACGACGTCCCCGGCGTGCCACGACGTCCCCCGGCCGCCGTCCAGCAGCTCGGGCGCCCCGGAGGCCCCGAACGACCTCAGCACCACGGGCGACGGCTCCACGGACCGCCTCCGGTGACGGGACGGCTCCACGGTGCCACCCTGCCCCCGTGGACGAGCGGCCCGCGGGGGCGACCGAGCACGTCGAGGTCCTCCCGCCCGACCCGGCCCGGCAGCGGCGCGGGGACGACCAGCGCCGCCGCCTCGACGCCGCCCTCGCCCCGTGGCTGGTCGCCGGCGTCGAGCACGTCGGCTCCACCGCCGTGCCGGGCCTGGCCGCGAAGCCCGTCATCGACCTGCAGGCCGCCGTCGCCGACCTCGACCGCGCCCCGGACGTCGCCGCCGCCCTGGCTGCCGACGGCTGGCACCTCGTGCCGCCCGAGCTCGACGGCCGCGCGGACCGCCGCTTCCTCGTGCGGGTCGTCGGTGGTCACCGCTCGGCGCACCTGCACCTGATGACCACCGCGGGCGGGCGGTGGGACGCGCAGCTCGCCTTCCGCGACATGCCGCGCGCCGACGCCGGGCTCCGCGACGGCTACGCCACCCTCGAGCACGCGCTGGCTGCAGAGCACGCCGACGACCGGGAGGCGTGCACCGCGGCGAAGGCCGAGTTCGTGCGCGCCGCCCTCGACGAAGGACCGCACGTCCGGTCACGGCCGTCGACGCCGAGGTGGACGGCATCGTCGTGAGGTCACCGCGCCGCGCTGGCGTCGCTGAGTCGGCTGGCGATCGACCCCACGTCGTCGAGGTCCCCCGTGGCCACGGCCACGACCAGCTCGTACGCCTCGTCGTTGGACAGCGTGAGGCGGCGGCCGTTGACACCGAGGAAGGCGATGGTCGCCGCCAGCGCCAGGCGCTCGTTCCCATCCACGAGCCCGTGGTCGCGGGCGACGGAGTGCACCAGTGTGGCGACCTTCTCCTCCAGGGTGGGACAGGCGTCGGTCCCGAAGACGGTGGTCCGCGGTCGCGCGAGCGCCGCCTCCAGCAGCCCGTGGTCGCGGACCACGGCCGGGGCCCCGAGGGCCCGTTCCGCGACGCGCAGGAGATCGGGGTGGGTGGGGTGGATCACTGGCCGAGGCGCTCGAGGGCCTCCGCGTACCGGGGCGACTCCTCATCGAGCACCCGGTCGAGCAGGTCGGCCCTGCTGCGGGTCTCGACGTACTCGCGCACCGCCTGGCGCACGACCTCCTGCATCGAGCGGCGCTCCAGCTCCGCGCGGCGCCGCAGGGCGTCGGCCTCGTCGTCCGCCAGGCGCAGGGTCATGGGCATCCGATGGTGGTATCGCTGGTGACACCAACAACACCGCGAGGTCGGCCATGCTCCCACTGGCACGGTCGACACAGCAGCAGCCGCCCGCTCAGGGCAGCAGCCGCCGCCCGATCCGCCGCGCGGCGACGGCCACCCCGAGCCCGCCCATCACCGCCAGGTACGCCGCGTTCCCCAGCATCCCCGGCGCCAGCTCGCCGATCACCAGCCCGCGCAGCAGCGCCACCCCGTGGTACAGCGGGGTCGCCTGCACCACCCACTGCAGGGCGTCGGGGTACGTCGAGAGCGGGTAGAACGTCGCCGAGAACAGGAACAGCGGCGTGGTCGCCAGCCCGATGTACCCGAAGTCGGTCCACGAGCGCATGAACGTCGTCGCCGCCATGCCCACCGCGGCGAACGCGAAGCCGAGCAGGGCGGCGGCGGGCACCGCCAGCAGCGCCCACCACGACGGCACGAGCCCCGCCACGAGCATCACCAGCAGGAACACCAGCGCGTACACCTGCCCGCGCAGCAGCGCCGAGGTGACCTCCGCGAGGGCGACGTCGCGGGGCCGCAGCGGGGTGGCGAGCACCGTCTCGTACAGGCGCGCGTACGCCATCTTGAAGAACACCGCGAAGGTGGAGTCGAAGACGGCGCCGTTCATCGCCGAGCTGGCCAGCAGCGCCGGGGCGACGAACACCGCGTACGGCACCGCGGTGCCGGCGTCGGTGGTCACCTCACCGACCAGCGCCCCGAGACCCACCCCGAGGGCGAGCAGGTAGAACACCGGCTCGAAGAAGCCGCTGAGCACCGTCAGCCACGCGTGGCGGGTGGCGCGAGCGTTGCGCTCGACCAGGCGCAGCGCCAGCGCGAGGCCCACCGGCACGGTGGCGACCCGCGCCACGGCCAGCACCGACCGCCCCGAGCGCCCAGGGGGTCCGGTGCGTCCCACGGGCCCCGTCGGCTCCGTCGCGGTCGCCATCAGCTCACCATCCGGGTGCGCAGCGCGCGGCGGGCGAGGACGACGCCGACCACCAGCCACACCGCGGGCACCACCAGGTGGGCGAGCACCCCTCCGGCCTCCGCGGTGCCCAGCGCCAGGGCCCGGCACGCCTCCACCCCGTGCCAGAGCGGCGTGGCCCACCCCAGCCACTGCAGGGGCGCGGGCAGGGAGGCAAGGGGGAAGAAGGTGCCCGAGAACAGGAACAGGGGCAGCACCCCGAAGCGCAGCACCAGGGCGAGGGCCTGGTCGCCGCGGGCGCGGGCGGCGAGCGCGAAGGCCGGCGCGGCGAACGCCATGCCCACCAGCACCGCCACGGGCACCGCCAGCAGCGCCGTCGCCAGTCGGGGCAGCGGCACCGCCCCCAGGGCCGCGGCGACGGCGAGGAAGACGGAGGCGGCGGCGGTCACCCGCAGCGCCACGTACGCCAAGTGCCCGGTGACGACGTCCGCGGTGGTCACCGGGGTGGCGAGCATCGCGTGGTAGGCGCGGTTCCAGATGACGCTGCCGAGCACGGGGTAGGTGGCCTCGGAGACGGCGGTCTGCATCGCCTGCGCGGCGAGCACCCCGGGGGCGACGTACGCGGCGTAGCTGGCCCCGATGACGGGGCTGCCGGCGCCGGACTCCACCAGGGACCCGAGCCCGAAGCCGATGCCGGCGAGGAACAGCACGGGGGCGAGGAAGTCGGCGAAGGCGCTGCCCACCCACACCCGCCGGTACGCGGCCACCCAGTACGCCGTCACTCGCGCCCACGGGCAGGTGACCACGAGGTGCTCGGCGATGCTGGTCATGAGGCGCTCATCAGTCGACCAGCTGCCGGCCGGTCAGGGCGAGGAAGACGTCCTCCAGGGACGAGCGGCGCACCAGCACCGACAGCGGCGCCACCCCGGCGCCGGTCAGCGCGGCCGCGGCGGCGTCGCCGTCGGCGGTGTAGAGCAGCAGCCGGTCCGGCAGCACCTCGACGCGGTCGGCCAGGCCGCGACCGACCAGGGGACGCAGCGCGTCGGCGTGGGGGGCGTGGTCGTCGGTGTCGAAGCGCAGCTCGAGGACCTCCTTCGAGGAGTGCTGGGCGATGAGGGAGCGGGGGCTGCCCTCGGCGACGATGCGCCCGCCGTCCATGACGACCAGGCGGTCGCACAGCTGCTCCGCCTCGTCCATGTAGTGGGTGGTCAGCACCAGGGTGGTGCCCCCGCGCTTGAGGCGGAACAGCCGGTCCCACAGCACGTGCCGGGCCTGCGGGTCCAACCCCGTGGTCGGCTCGTCGAGCAGCAGCAGCTCGGGGGTGTTGACCAGGGAGCGGGCGATGGTCAGGCGGCGCTTCATCCCGCCGGACAGCGGCTCGACCCGGTCGCGGGCGCGGTCGGTGAGCTGGGCGAAGTCCAGGAGCTCGTCGGCGCGCCGGTTCACGACGTCGCGGGGCAGCCCGAAGTACCGCCCGTAGACGATGAGGTTCTCCCGGACGGTGAGCTCCTCGTCGAGGGCGTCGCGCTGGGGGACGACGCCGAGGCGCGCGCGGATCACGGGACCGTGCGTGGCCGGGTCCATCCCCAGGACGCGCAGCGTGCCGCCGGTGGCCGGGGAGACGCACCCGATCATCCGCATGGTGGAGGTCTTGCCCGCCCCGTTCGGGCCGAGGAAGCCGAACGCCTCGCCGCGGCGGACCTCGACGTCGATGCCGTCGACGACCACCCGCCGCTGCGCGCCCGCCCCGAAGGACTTCGTCAGGCCCGAGGTGACCACCAGCGCGTCGGCGCGCGCCTCCCCCACCCCGCAACCCTAGGCAGCACCGGCGCCGGGCACCTGCGGGCACCCGCGGGCGTCGCGGCGGCGCTAGCATCGCCGGGACCGGCAGGACAGCGCCGGCGCACCACCGACCCGAACAGACCGGCACCGACCACCGACACGCCGCCCACCCGCGACGGGAGAGCCCACCGACCGGTGGGCGCCGTAGGGGCAACACCCTCCCCGGGAATCTCTCAGGCACCGACACCGCCGCGGACAGGCACCTCTGGAGCGCAGCGCCCGCGCCGCGCGACAGAGTGGGGAGGGACTCGCCACGGCGCGCCCGCGCGCCGCCGACCCGGGAGCCCCCATGGCCGCACCCACTCTGACCGCCCCGCACGCCGACGCCCAGCCCACCGACGCCGGCCCGCCCGCGCCGGCGGCGTCGGGCTTCGTCGATCGCCACATCGGCGCGAGCGAGCGCGAGACGGCGACCATGCTCGCCACCCTCGGCCTCCCGAGCCTCGAGGCGCTGGTGGACGCCGCGGTACCGGCCGCGATCCGCGACCGCGCCCCGCTGGACCTGCCGGCGGCCCGCACCGAGGTCGAGGTCATCGCCGACCTCCGCGCACTGGCGGCGCTGAACGTGCGCCGGGTGCAGATGATCGGCCAGGGCTACTCCGACACCACCACCCCGGCGGTGATCGCCCGGAACGTGCTGGAGTCCCCCGCCTGGTACACCGCGTACACCCCGTACCAGCCGGAGGTCTCCCAGGGCCGGCTGGAGGCGCTGCTGAACTTCCAGACCGCGGTGGAGGACCTCACCGCGCTCCCGGTGGCGAACGCTTCCCTCCTCGACGAGGCCAGCGCCGTCGCCGAGGCCGCGCTGCTGATGCGCCGGGCCCGCAAGGGTTCCAGCGGGGCTGTCGTCCTCGACGCCGACCTGCACCCGCAGTCCATCGCGGTGACCACGGGGCGGCTGGAGGCGGTGGGCATCGAGGTGCTCGTCGCCGACCTGGGCCGCGACGGGCTGCCGGACGGCGACCTCACCGGCGTCGTCCTCCAGCAGCCGGGCACCAGCGGGCGCCTGCACGACCACGCCCGGGTCATCGCGGAGGCGAAGGAGCGCGGGGCGATGGTCACGATCGCCGCGGACCTGCTGGCGCTCACCCTGGTGGTCCCCCCCGGGGAGCAGGGGGCCGACGTCGCCGTCGGCTCGGCGCAGCGCTTCGGGGTGCCCCTGTGGTTCGGTGGGCCGCACGCGGCGTACATGGCGGTGCGCTCGGGCCTGGAGCGCACCCTGCCCGGGCGCCTGGTGGGGGTCTCCCGCGACGCCGCCGGCACGCCCGCCCTACGCCTGGCCCTGCAGACCCGCGAGCAGCACATCCGCCGCGACAGGGCGACGTCGAACATCTGCACCGCGCAGGCGCTGCTGGCGATCGTGGCCGGGGCGTACGCCGTCCACCACGGCCCCGAGGGGCTGCGCGCCATCGCCGCCCACGCCCACGCGTGCGCCGACGCGCTCGCCGCGGTGCTCACCGCGCACGGCACCCCCCCGGCGCACGCGGCGCACTTCGACACCCTGACGGTGCCCGTGCCGGGCCGGGCGGCCGCGGTGGTCGGCGCCGCGGAGGCCGCCGGGGTGAACCTGCGCCTGGTCGACGCCGACCACGTGGGCGTCGCCTGCGACGAGACCACCACCGCGGAGCACCTGGCGGTCGTCGCGGAGGCGTTCGGGGTGCGGGACGCGCACGCGGCGGTGGCGGGTGCGCTCGCCGCGGCGGCGCAGTCAGCGGGGTCGATCCCGGCGGCCGTGCGGCGCACCACCGGGTACTTGGCCCACCCCACGTTCCACCGGTACCGCTCCGAGACGCAGATGCTGCGTTACCTGCGCCGCCTGGCGGACCGCGACCTCGCCCTGGACCGCACGATGATCCCGCTGGGCTCGTGCACCATGAAGCTCAACGCCACCACGGAGATGCAGGCGGTCAGCTGGCCCGAGTTCTCCTCGATCCACCCCTACGCCCCCGACTCCCAGACCGGGGGGTGGCGGGCGCTGATCGAGGACCTGGAGCGGCGGCTCGCCGTGATCACGGGGTACGCCCGGGTCAGCGTGCAGCCCAACGCGGGGTCGCAGGGTGAGCTCGCCGGTCTGCTGGCGATCCGCGACTACCACCGCTCGCGCGGGCAGGGCCGGCGCACGGTGTGCCTCGTGCCCGCCTCCGCGCACGGCACCAACGCCGCCTCGGCGGTGCTCGCCGGCATGCGCGTGGTGGTCGTGGCCACCGGCGCCGACGGCGCGATCGACCGCGACGACCTGGCGGCGCGGATCGCCGAGCACGCCGACGACCTCGCCGCCATCATGATCACCTACCCCTCGACGCACGGGGTGTTCGACGCCGACGTCACCGACGTCGCCGACGCCGTGCACGCCGCGGGCGGTCAGGTGTACATCGACGGCGCGAACCTCAACGCCCTCGTCGGCGTGGCCCGGCCCGGGGCTTTCGGCGGCGACGTCTCGCACCTCAACCTCCACAAGACGTTCTGCATCCCCCACGGCGGGGGCGGTCCCGGTGTGGGGCCGGTGGCGGTGGCCGCGCACCTGGCGCCGTTCCTGCCCGGGGACCCCCGCGGCGGCCGGAGTGACGGTGGCAGTGGCAGTGGCGGCGGGGTGCCGGTCGCGGGGTCGCGCCACGGGTCGGCGGGAGTGCTGCCCGTCTCGTGGGCCTACGTGGCGCTGATGGGCGGGCCGGGGCTGGAGGCGGCGACGTCCAGCGCTCTGCTGGCCGCGAACTACGTCGCCGCGCGTCTCGACTCCTCCTACCCGGTGCTCTACACCGGGGCCGGTGGCCTGGTCGCGCACGAGTGCGTCCTGGACCTGCGCGCGATCACCGCCCGCACCGGGGTGACCGCCGAGGACGTCGCCAAGCGGCTCATCGACCACGGCTTCCACGCGCCCACGCTGTCCTTCCCCGTGGCCGGGACCCTGATGGTCGAACCCACGGAGAGCGAGGACCTCGTCGAGATCGACCGGTTCGTCGACGCGATGATCGCCATCCGCGCGGAGATCGACCAGGTCGCCGCAGGTGAGGTGCCGCTGGCGAGGAGCCCGCTGCGCCTGGCACCGCACACCGCGGCCGACGTGACCGCGAGCGACTGGGACCGCCCCTACACCCGCGAGCAGGCAGCGTTCCCCTCGCCGGGGATGCGGCAGGACAAGTACTTCCCGCCCGTGGGGCGCATCGACGGCGCCCACGGGGACCGGAACCTCGTGTGCTCCTGCCCACCGGTGAGCGCCTTCGCCGACGAGGGCGCCCGGTGAGCACTGCCGCAGGCTCCACCGGCACTGCCGCAGGCTCCACCGGCACTGCCGCAGGCTCCACCCCGCTGCACGCCGAGCACACCGAGCTGGGGGCTTCCTTCACCGACTTCGGCGGCTGGCAGATGCCGGTGCGCTACACCTCCGAGCTCGCCGAGCACCACGCGGTGCGCCGGGCGGCCGGGCTGTTCGACCTCAGCCACATGGGCGAGGTGGAGGTCACCGGACCGGGCGCGGCGGCGCTGCTGGACCGCGCCCTGGTCGGCGACCTGTCGGGCGTGGCCGTGGGGCGGGCGCGCTACTCGCTCCTCTGCGCCCCCGACGGTGGCATCGTCGACGACCTGATCGCCTACCGCCTCGCCCCCGAGCGGTACCTCGTGGTGCCCAACGCCGCGAACGCGGGCGCCGTGGTGACGGCGCTCGCCGGTCTGGCCGCGGGCACCGGCGCGGTGGTGCTGGACGTCTCGGCCAGCACCGCCCTGATCGCGGTGCAGGGCCCTGCCGCGCAGGCCGTCGTCCTCGACGTCGCCGACCCCGCTCACGCGGGCGCGGTGGCCGCCCTGCGGTACTACAGCGCCGCTCGCGCGCTGCTGGCGGGCCGCGAGGTGCTGCTGGCGCGCACGGGCTACACCGGTGAGGACGGGTTCGAGGTGTACCTGCCCGCGGACGACGGCCCCGCGCTCTGGCGGGCCCTGCTAGCCGCGGGCGCACCCCGCGGGCTGCTGCCCGCGGGGCTCGCCGCCCGCGACACCCTGCGGCTGGAGGCGGGGATGCCGCTGTACGGCCACGAGCTGACCCGCGACGTCGACCCCTACGCGGCCGGCCTCGGCGCGGTGGTCGCCACCGGCAAGGCCGACTTCGTCGGTCGCGAGGCCCTCGCCGCCGCCCGCGACGCCGACCCGGGAGCTCCGGGTGCGGGCGGGCGGCGCGTGCTCGTGGGGTTGAGCGGCGCCGGCCGGCGCGCCGCCCGCGCCGGTCACCTCGTCCACACCCCCGGCACCACCGGGGCTGCCGTGGGCGTGGTGACCTCCGGTGCGCTGAGCCCGACGCTGGGCCACCCGATCGCCCTCGCCCACGTCGCGGCGGACCACGCCGCGGTGGGCACCGTCGTGGAGGTCGACGTGCGCGGCGCCCGTCAGCCCTTCGACGTCGTCGCGCTGCCGTTCTACCGGCGCACCCGCGCCACCCCGGTGCCCCTGCCCGTCCCCACCACCGCCTGAGGAGCCCCCGTGAGCGAGCGCGTCGCCCCCGACCTGCAGTACACCGACCAGCACGAGTGGGTCGACGAGCGCGCCGACCCCGCACGGGTGGGCATCACCGCCGTCGCCGCGCAGGCCCTCGGCGACGTGGTCCACGTCGAGCTGCCCGAGGTCGGCGCGGAGGTCACCGCCGGGGCCGCGTGCGGTGAGGTGGAGTCGACCAAGTCGGTCTCGGAGCTGTACTCCCCCGTCACCGGCACGGTCGTCGCCGTCAACGACGCGGCGGTCGACGACCCGGCGGTCGTCGGCTCGGACCCCTACGGCGAGGGGTGGTTGTTCGCGGTGGCGGTGACCGGGCGCGGCGCGCTGCTCACCGCGCAGCAGTACGCCGCGGCGAACGACGCCGAGGTCGAGGGCGCCTGACCGCGTTCGGCGGCGCCCCGCCGCGTCAGGCGCCAGGCGTCTGGGGCACGGGGGGCCCGACGACCATGGAGCGGTAGCTCTCGATGATGGCCATGAACTCGCCGTGCTCCTGGCGGGGCACGCCGACGTGGTGGAGCGTCGCGGCGATCTCGGCGGCGACGACGTCGACGTCGTGCTCGCAGACCTGCAGGTGGGCGTGGGACTCGCGCGTGTCACGCCCGGGGCAGCACGTCGGGCCGCCGGTCCCGTCGATGGACCAGGTGGTGACCAGGTGCTCGGAGCCGGCGTGGCCGCCCTGGGAGTGGAGGGCCTGCACGTGGGGGTCCTGGTTCGCCGACGCGTTCTCG
>CAXTAK010000014.1:0-32539 GCA_964242735.1 uncultured Quadrisphaera sp.
CGCGGGATGCTGTTCCTGGACCTCATCCAGGAGGGCAACCTCGGGCTGATCCGTGCGGTGGAGAAGTTCGACTACACCAAGGGCTACAAGTTCTCCACGTACGCCACGTGGTGGATCCGCCAGGCCATCACCCGGGCGATGGCCGACCAGGCCCGCACCATCCGCATCCCCGTGCACATGGTCGAGGTCATCAACAAGCTCGCCCGCGTGCAGCGACAGATGCTCCAGGACCTCGGGCGCGAGCCCACCCCGGAGGAGCTGGCCAAGGAACTGGACATGACTCCCGAGAAGGTGGTCGAGGTCCAGAAGTACGGGCGGGAGCCCATCTCGCTCCACACCCCCCTCGGTGAGGACGGGGACAGCGAGTTCGGGGACCTCATCGAGGACTCCGAGGCCGTCGTCCCCGCTGACGCCGTGAGCTTCACCCTGCTGCAGGAGCAGCTGCACTCGGTGCTCGACACCCTCTCGGAGCGGGAGGCCGGTGTGGTCTCGATGCGCTTCGGCCTCACCGACGGGCAGCCGAAGACCCTCGACGAGATCGGCAAGGTCTACGGCGTCACCCGCGAGCGGATCCGCCAGATCGAGTCCAAGACGATGTCCAAGCTGCGGCACCCCTCGCGCTCGCAGGTGCTGCGCGACTACCTGGACTGAGCACCGGCGGCCCTGACCTGTGTTTCCGCAGGTCAGGGCCCCTTTATGCCCTGGCGCGGGGCCGACCGGGGTAGCCACAGCGCTGTCAGGCCAGGTATTTCGCCTAACGTGGGGCCGTGCCTACCCGCCGCAGCAGCACCCCCACCACCGACCTCACCGCCCTCCTGCCCTCGTGGGAGCTGGCGCTGCGCGCGGAGCGGAAGAGCCCGGAGACGGTGAAGAACTACGGGGACGGAGTGCGCCGCTTCCTGAGCTGGTGCGAGGCCACCGGGGCCGCCCCGGTGCTCGACCGCCGCACCGTCGCCGCCTTCACCGCCGGGCTGCTGGAGGCGGGGGCGCAGCCGGCCACCGCCCGCTCCCGCCAGCTCGCGGTGCGCCGCTACTCCGCCTGGCTCGTGGATGAGGGTGAGGCCCCCGCCGACCTCCTGCTGGGGACGAAGGGCCCGCAGCTGGACACCAAGGTGGTGGACCCCCTCACCGACGCTGAGGTGGGCGCGATGATCGCGGCCTGCGCGGGTCGGGAGCTGCGCGAGCGCCGCGACGAGGCGCTGATCCGCCTGATGGCTGAGACCGGCGCCAGGGCCGGGGAGGTCGTCGCCCTGGGCGTCGCCGACATGGACCTCACCGCCGGCACCGCCCTGGTGCGCCGGGGCAAGGGTGGGCGGGGGCGCAGCGTGCCCTTCGGCCCCGCCACCGCCCGGGCCATCGACCGCTACCTGCGGGTGCGCCGCGCGCACCGCCTCGCTGAGGACCCGGCGCTGTGGCTGGGCGACCGCGGCAAGGCGTTCAGCTACGACGCCCTGCACAAGAGCCTGGGAGAGCGTGCCGCCACCGCGGGGGTGCGCGGGTTCCGCCCCCACCGGCTGCGGCACACCGCCGCCCACCGGTGGCTGGCCGCCGGCGGCTCTGAGGGTGGGCTGATGGCCGTGGCGGGGTGGGCGCGCCCGGACATGCTGCTGCGCTACACCCGCGCCCGGGCCTCCGAGCGCGCCGCGGAGGAGGCCCGCGGGCTCAATCTCGGGGACTTCTGAGAGGCAGCGACACGCGCGGGCGCGCGACACGCCCAACACCTGAGCCCGCGTGATCTGACGCCCATACCACCGCAACACACGCCAGCGTGCGCTGCAGTGGGTTGGCCGTCCTGGGGGCCCACCGGCGATCGACACGCCCGAGCTGCACCCCCCGGTGGACGGCCACACCGGTGCTTCACTGCCTTAGCCGTTGTAGCCACACCGGCGCACATCGCGCAGCGGCCCGGGCACTTCTTGGCGGGAGACACCCGGGCCGCCGCGACCATCACCCCGGAAGGGGCAGGCCCATCATGGCCGTCACACCCGACCCACAGCGCAGCCTCGCCGGCAAGAAGGGCGCACACCGCTCCTGGGCAGTGACCCAGGACAGGTCCGCGCGCACCGCACCCGCCCGGGCGGCGATGCAGAAGAAGTTCGAGCAGCAGGTCGATCCCGGGGGGACCCTGCCCCTGCCCGAGCGGGCCCGGCGCGCTGAGCACCTGCGGAAAGCTCACTACGCGGACCTGGCGCTGCGCTCGTCTAGGGCCCGCAAGGCCCGGGCGCAGCTGGCTGCCGCCGACGCGGCCGAGGCGGAGCTGCTCCAGCTCGGTGGAGGCGACGCCGCTTGAGTACGACGCCCACACGCGGCGACGGCCCCGAGCCGAAGCCCAAGGCCGCCGTGATGCAGCTGCCCGCCGCTATCACGCACATCGTGACACCGCCCACCGACGCCAGCAAGACCCCCATGGCGCCCGCACCCGTGGAGGTCACCGCGGGCGCCGGCGGCCTGCTGCGCACCGTCACCAACCGCGACGTCACGGTGGCGTGCACCGGGTGCAAGATCGCGCTGACGTCCACGGGCCCTGGCGCCTCGCACAGCCGCCGCACGGGCCACCGGGTCCAGGTGGCGTACTACGCCGAATTCTACTTCGAGCCGGGCGGCGCCGCGTGAGCGCGGAGGCCGAGGACACCTGGCCGCTGAACGTGGGTGACGAGGCGAAGGACGCCGGGCCAGAGGGGCCCGCCGCCATCGCGGGGCCCTTCGCCGCGGGTGCCATGGGCATCTTCGACTCGGGCCTCGGCTCGCCGCTGTGGCTGCCGCTACCAGCGAAGGGCCCCCCGGACCGGGACCGCACCGGTGCGGCGGGCACCACGCCATCGAGGGCGGACGTCGGTGGCGACATCGCTGAGCGCGGTGAGGGCAACCTCGCCATCCGCCTCGCCCCCACCGTCGTCGGCATCGACGAGGACCGGTACGCGGGCAAGGGTGGCGTGGCGACCGTGGCCGCCGCGGAGGCCGCCCTCGGGCCGCTGCCGCCGGCGCCCAGCTCCACCAGCCGCGAGGACGGCTCGCGCATCCGCTACTACCGGGTCGCCGCCGGCACCACCCTCGCGGGCAGCCTCAGCGCAGCGGGCTACGGCGACGGCGTCGAGGTCATCCAGCACCACCACCGCTACGCCGTCGCGCCCCCCTCCATCCACCCCGAGGGCCGCGCGTATCGGTGGGTCGGCGCCGACGGCGTGGACCTGCCGGCCGGCACGGTGCCCACCGCCGAGGACTTGCCGTGGCTGCCGCCCGTGTGGGTCACCGGGCTGCAGCGCGCCCGGCCGGGCGTCAGCGACGCCGTGCTCGCGGCGCAGGCGGTGTGGCCGGTGGCGGCGGCGACGCACGCCTACGTCGTGCGCGTCGTCGCCGGCCTCGCCGCTGATGAGCCGCGCGGGGACTGGCACACCTGGGCCTTCACCGCCTCATGCCGCCTCGCGGCGGCAGCCCGCCTCGGGCTCCTGACCGCCGCGGACCTCACGGCCGGGAGGGCAGCCATCGTCGCCCGCCTGACCGCTGCCTCCTCCACGCGGGGCAGCGACGAGGACCCCGGGAGGGAGGCTGCGCGCTGCTGGGACGACGCCGTCACGCGCGCCTCCCACCAGACGGAGGAGCAGGCGCAGTCATCCCTGCAGGGCAAGGCGACACCGGTGGACGCGCTGGCGCCCGCGAGCACCACCACCGCCCTGCACGCTCTCATCGCCCCCCAGGCCACCCTCGTCGCCGTCGTCCCCGCCGCCGCCGCGGTGGCCGCGGTGCGGGCCGGGGTCGACGCGGTGATCGCCTCGGCGCGCACCTACCAGGACCTGCCCGACCCCGGTCACCTCGTCGTCGCGATGGCCGCCGCGGTGACCCGCGACCTCGACGACGAGCCCGCGTGGGTGCTGATCGTCGCCGCCCCCAGCTCAGGCAAGACCGAGACGACCCGGGCGATGGACAAGGTGGTCAACGAGCGCGTCGACGACCTGACCGCCGCCGGGCTGCTGTCGTGGAAGACGGGGAAGGCCCCGGCGCCGACCGGCATCCTCGCCCGCATCGGGGACGGCGCGAGGGCCCTGGTCACCATCGGCGACCTCAGCACCCTGCTGGCCTCCTCCGACCGCGGCGGCCGCGACACCACCTTCGCGCTGCTGCGCAAGGTCTACGACGGCCACGTCGTGCGCGACCTGGGCTCCGCGCCCGCGGCGCTGACGTGGTCGGGCAAGGTCACCATCGTCGCCGCCGTCACCGGGGTGATCGACCACTACGCCGCGCACAACGACGCCCTCGGCCCCCGCTGGTGCTACTACCGACTGCCCGAGCGCGACACCGACGGCCGCCGCCGCGCGTCCAAGGCCGCCCGCCGCGGTGACCTCGACCGCCACCGGGCGGCGCTCGCGGACCAGGTGCTCGCCACCGTCACCCAGGCCCGGGACCACGTCAAGGGCATCACCGTGCCCGACGAGGTTGCCGACGCCGTCGAGGACGCCGCACTCGTCACCTGCTGGGGGCGCGCGACGGTGCCCCGCCACGGGTACGGGCGCCGGGAGATCGACGGGCTGCCCGTGGTCGAGGAGCCGATGCGCCTGGTCCGTCAGCTGCTCGTCCTCACCCGCGGGCTGCTCGCCCTCGGCCTCAGCACGGCCCAGGCCACCGCCCTCGCCCGCCGAGTCGCGCTCGACTCCATGCCCCAGGCCCGCCGCGCCGTCCTCGGCGCCCTCGCCCTCGGTGAAGCCCTGAGCACCAGCGCCGTCGCGGCCAGCGCGGGGGTGCACCGCCACGTCGCCCGCCACCAGCTCGAGGAGCTGGAGGCCATCGGCGTCGTCGCCGCGGAGCGCGCCGGCGCCGAGCCCGCCGAGGAGGAGGGCGACCGCCGCCCCGTGACGTGGTCGCTGGACACCGACGACGGACCGCTGATCGCCGACGTGGTCAGCGCCGGGCGGAGGGACGGGCTGAGGTGGCACGAAGTGTGGGCTCCACCCACACCTCCCCCCCAGATAGACGCCGCTGGCGACCAGGGCCACGGGGACCCTGCCCACACTTCGTGCCACCCAACGGCCCGCCGTAGCGCCTCCACTGGAGTCGCTACCCCGGCCATGCACGCCCGCCAGCCCGGTGCCGATGACGGGCACGCCGCGTGAGCCCCGCGCAGCGCCGCGCTGGCACCCGCCGCCCCGAGCCGCCGTCGGTCACCGCCACCGGGGCCCCGGCGACCACCGAGCCCCCGCCGGGCACCGCCTCGCCGGTGACCGCCACGGGCGTCCCCACCGCGGCGACCGGCGCCGGGTGACCGCTCGGCCGAGCACCGGCCCACCGACTGCCAGGACCCTCTCGGGCCCTGGGCGCACCACCCCGCGCGCACCAGCGCGCAGGTCCGCACCGAGCACGAGGAGCACCAGATGACCAAGTTGTCCGAAGCGGTGGCCGCAGCGCTGACCGCGCAGCAGCAGGCGCCCCCGCCGTTCACCCCCGACCCCGCCATCGAGCGCGACGAGCAGGCCCTCGCCACCCTGAAGGCGGTGTCCCCGGTCGACTTCGCCCACCGCGGGGACGCCGCGATGAAGAACCGGGTGCTGGCGTACCGGGCCCGCGAGCGCAAGGCGGCCGAGGCCTCCGACGACGCCACCGCGGGGCGCACCGAGGGCACCGAGAGGGCGGCGCGATGAGCGAGACCACCGACGCCACCCCCGAGGAGCTGCAGGCCGAGATCGAGGAGCTCGCGGCGAAGCTGAACGCCGCCAACGAGCGGCAGCAGGCTGAGACCGAGCGCGCCGACGCGGACCGGGCCGCCCGGGAGCTGGCCTACCGCCGGGAGCGCCTCGCCGCCTACGACCCGCAGACGCTGGAGGCCGCGGTGCGCCGGTGCGACCGGGAGCTGCGCGAGGCGCTGCCGTCCGACACCGCCTTCGGCGCCGTGATGCGCGCGGTGGCCGCGCAGGCGGCGATGCAGCGGGGCAGGGTCCTGGCAGCCGCTGACGCCGACGCCGTGGCGGTCGCCGAGGGCCGCGAGCCCTCCCAGCAGTTCATCGGCGAGGGGCACATCGACCTTCCCGAGGTGCTGCTCCAGCGTGTCCTCGACGCGGTCACCCGCGGCGTCGTGGAGGGCGAGCAGGCCGTCGAGGGCGAGCGGATGGCCGCGGCGATCTTCGGCACCAGCGACCCGGCGGTGGTCGCTGCCGCCGAGGCCCGGGTCGAGACGCTGCGCCGGGCGGAGGCGGCGCGCATGACGGTCGCCAGCGTGCCCGTCGAGCGCCTGACCGCGAGGGACCGCGAGGAGCTGGGGCTGCCGCCGGCCGGGGCCAACAAGGACCCGCTGAGGAAGCGGAACATGACCGACCTCCTGTAGGCCCCCACCGACCGGGGGCGGCGGCGTTGACGTACACCGGCCGGCGTCATCACGGGCCGCCGAGCCGGATCGAAGGTCGAGGAGCGGGTGCCCTTGCCCGCGGTGATCCGACCTGCGCCGCCGTCCCCGCACCACCCCCACGGGACCCGCCGGGGGCCCGGGAGAGCGAGGAGGACCCCATGGCCGACCCCAACCGCGCCGAGCGCGACCGCGCCGTCCTGGAGCTGCGCCGCGCCGGCCACACCTACGCGGCCATCGCCGCGCGCATGGGCCTGGCATCGAAGTCCGCCGCGCACGCCGCGTTCCACCGGGCCCTGGCCGGCGCCCCCACCGACGAGGAGGACGAGGTCCGCGCCGGCGAGCTCGACCGCCTCGACCGCCTCTCGACCGCGGTGTGGGCAGCGGCGGTGCGTGGGGACGTGCGCGCCGTCGACCGGTGCCTGCGGATCATCGAACAGCGGTGCCGACTCCTCGGGCTCGACGCCGCGCCAGTGCCCGCGAGCGCACCGGTGCCGCCCCCACCGGCACCGCCGGCGAGTGCCCTGGACGACCTGCTCGCCCGCCGCGGTGCCCGCCGCGACGAGGCGCCCACGCCCACCTGAGACCCGCCCACGCCCACGCGCTCCCGGTCACCGGCCCGGGGCGCGTTCGGCGCGCACAGGGCCCGGTACCCGCCCGCCGGGCCGCCTCAGCCCGTCGGCCGACATCGTGCGTTCGATGGGGAGGGAAAGGGAGCCCCCGCGGCGCCCCGTGCGCGCACCCCTCCAGGGGGACCCCCCCAGCCTCCGCGGGCCGGGCGCCGGCGCCCGCGCGACTAGCCGCTCATCACGGGTGCCACGCGGGCGGTGGGTCCTGCCGGAGGGCCAGCGCCCTCTCCCGATCGATGATCTCTGTCGTCATCGTCACCAGCTCTTCCACCAGCTGCTCCAGCTGATGGCGCATATCGCGGCCGACGCCCTGCGTCTGGTCACCCTTGGCTCGCCGCCGCTCGAAGTAGTCCGCGTATGGGCCATCCGACTCGACCCACCACAAGATGCCGTGCAGCGCTTCATGCCGCTGACTGCGTAGCGCCCGCACCCTGCCGCCGGCGCCACCGAACGCCGGATCCCCCTCCACGGACTCCAGCAGCGCGGACCAATCTCGGGTGTCGCCCAGCCTCTTGCGGATCGCTCGGTCGGTGGAGGCCGCGCCGGTCTTGATCCGTAGGGCGAGGGCGGCGACGTAGTACTCCAGCAACACCGTCTCCGAGGCGACCCTCCCCACGAGCAGGTAGTACCAGTCCGGCGGCTCGGGGTTGTAGTCCTCGGGATGTCCGGGCGCCCCCCAGGAGTCATCGTCCAGAGGGTCCTCGGGAAGCTCGGCCACGCCAGCATCCTGGTCGCCTCCGTCGTGGCGGGTGACACGGAGTAGGCGACATGGGGAAGCGCCCGCTGGCATCGTGTGGCCGCATGGCTTACCTGCTCGCGGAGTGCCCCGTGCATGGCGTGGTCCCGTCATTCATCAACGTCCATCCGGGCGCGATGAACTTCTCCGTCCACGGCCCCCTCGGCATCAGCTGCACGGTCCCGGGCTGCGATCAGGTGGCGACCGTCCTCGATGGCCAGTTCTCAGTGGGGCTGGACGACATCGTGCGGGTGATGGCCGCGCCGGCGTACACCATCGCCAGGCTGAAGCAGCTACGCGGGGCGCTGCAGTGGGCGCGCGTCCACCTGCCCCAAGATCCCGAGGAGGCGCTGCAGCGGGTTGAGAAGGTCGACCCGTTCATCGGCAAGTTCGTCCGGCAGTGGTGGGGGCAGGCATCCGACACGAACCGGATCGCGGTGGGCGCAGTTGCGGTCACCGCCGCCGGCGTCGCGCTGCAGGCGGGTATCAGCCTGCTGACGGCGCTCATCACCCTGTCGGGGGTGTTCATGGAGGAGCGGCGCGCCGTCAGGGGTGACATCAGCGAGGAGCGCAGCAGGCGGATCGCCGAAGAGGTGTTCGAGGGGCACCAAGATCCACTGCCGCCCCTCGCCCCACCGCCAGCGCTGCCCCCGGCTACTCCACCGCCGGCGTTGCCGCCACCACCGGCGCCGGCCCCCGAGCCGCCGACCGGGTGAGGGTTATCTACAACGCCGTGGACGCTCCCTAGCTTCGGGGCACAGCAAGATCACCCCCGAGCAAGGAGCACCTCATGGCCCGCACCGCCACCGCCCCCAAGGCCCCCGCCACCAACAAGGCCGCCGCCGCCAAGCTCTCCGGCGCCACCTCACGCACCGCCCCCCGCGACGCGGGCACCGCCACCACCGAGGTGCACGCCGGGCCGGCCGCTGAGCTGGACGCGCAGGGCATGGTGATGCCGATCAGCGCCACCGCCTACCCCGAGCTGCTGGCCGCCGGCACGCTGGTGTGCCTCGGTGCCTGCGGGCAGGCCAAGAGCGCGGGCACCTTCCCCATCCACGGCAACCGCGGGGACGGCAAGGGGCGCTACGTGGAGTGCAGCCACTGCCAGGTGGCGCGCCTGGCCGCCAACGTGGCGGCCCGCGCCGCCGGCACCCCCACCACCCCCCGCCCCCGCGCCGTGGTGCCCCCCGCCGCGCAGTAGCCCGCCTCGCCCCCGCAGCGCCCCCCGCCAGCCCGGTGGGGGGCGCTGCTGCGTTGGGGTGCGGCGTGCCTGCGGGGCCACCGCAGCAGCGCCTGCCACAGTGCGACGGAGGGGGTGGGCATGTCCGCGGAGCTGCTGCAGGAAGTGATCGAAGACTTCGACCTCGAGGTCAGGCGCATGGTGGCGGCGGGCACGGACCTGCGCGAGCAGCGCCGCGCCATGCGTGCGGCCATCGGCCTCCTGTACTTGCTCAGGGAGAACCGCATCGATCAGGAGGCGTCGAAGAAGGCGTACTTCCAGCTCGTGCGCAGCGCCGAGGGTGGGCGCCCAGACTCCGACGCCAGAGTGGCGGAGGGCGTGATCTTCATCCGCGGCGCGCTCGCCCACAACCTCACCCACGACCGCCTGCCGGCTGGCCAGGCGTACCTGGATGCCTACCTGGACTCGGAGATCACGGCCAACACCCTGGTGTGGCGGCCCAAGGCGGACATGAGCGACCAGATGAGCGCCGCAGTGCGCCGGCCCTCCGACGAAGAGCGGCTGGAGTACTACGAGGCCGGGGTGGCGGGCCAGTCCGTCGTCACCACCCTGGCGGTGGCGCGCCGCGTCTTCGTCGGCGCTCCTGAGGCACCGCCCCCCACCACGTAGCAGCTCGCACACACCCTGCAGCGCCCGCCACCAGCCTGGTGGGGGGTGCTGAGCGTGAGGGGGTAGCTACCGTGCGCGAGGTGAGTCGCTCCGAGCTGGCCGTAGGCCTGGCTGACCACCTGGCCTGGCCCGTCGTCGTCTTCTTCGCTCTGCTGGTCCTGGGCCCCACGCTGCGCAGCCTCATCGCCGGGCCGCTCAGCGAAGCGATCCAGCGCATGAGGACGGGCAGCATCAAGGCAGCTGGTGTCGAAGTGGAGTTCAGCGCCGAGGGCGTGGAGCCAGAGGAGGCAGCCGCGGAGGCGCTGGAGGAGCAGCTGCGCCCTCAGGTGGGGCAGGAGCTGACGGCCGCGCTGGTCGAGCAGGCCGTGCGCAAGGCGACCGCGGCGGTGCAGGACGAGCTGAAGGGCCTCCGCCGCTACCTGGACGTGATCCGCTGGACCGTGGACACCCACGGCGGCGCCGAGGTCACCAGGACGGCCGACGGCAACCTACTCATCGAGCCTGCGGGCAAGATGGCTGAGCCTCCCGTACTGGTCTACACCCCGGGGCCGCGCCCGCCGACGGGGGCGCGCTCCGAGAGCCCCGGGTACAGGTTCAGCGGCTCAGACGACTGAGCCTCGCCGGCGCCTCCAGCGCTGGTGCTGCGGTCGGGCGCCTGGCTACGGCTGGCGCCGGGCGACGTCACCAACGGGTAGCCACACCGCGTAGGCACCGCCGTGGGCGCTGACCGAGCACTCCACCGCGAGCGGCGTCCACGCCCGTGCCGTCGCGGGGTGCCCGCCGCTGGTGGAGCCGTCCTGCCAGTGCACGCTCACCACCACCGGCACGGGCCGCGTGGGCACGGTGACGGCCGGGCCGCGGTCAGCCCAGGGCGCCTGGACGACGTACAGCTCGGGGGTCAGCACGCGCGGGACGGTAGCCACGGGGGGCGACAGCGACCGCCGGGCAGCGCTAGCGTCACCGCTGCTGGGGCGTCATCTCAGGGGCGCCACGGGTCTAGATCAGTCCAGAATAGTGCACCGCACAACGCACGCCCGTCAGCTGCGTTTCCGCAGGTCAGCACAGTGCACAGGCCACCGTAATGCGCGACTACCTCGACTGAGCACCCGCGCACCGCAGGAGGACCCGGACGGCGCTGTCCGGGTCCTGCTGCGCTCACCCCGGGAGCAAGGGCAGGAGGACGGCGAGCAGCCACGCGCCCGCGGCCAGCAGCGAGGACGTGAGCTCGACGAGGACCACCAGGCCGACCGCCCCCAAGGCCGTGCGGGTCGAGGGCCAGGCGGCCGTGGCGCTGCCCAGGCGTGCCAGTTCGGCCACGTACAGCCCGCCCACGAAGAACAGGAAGAGGCCCAGCACCGGGACGACGAAGAAGCCGACCACCCCGGCCACCAGGGCCAGGGTGATGCTGCGCCGCGGGATGCTCGCGCGGGTCAGCACGCGCTCGGCGAGGACGTACTTGGCCACCGCGCCCGCTCCCAGCAGCAGCACCACCACCACGAGGGTCACCCACCCCAGCGCGGAGCGCTCCACCAGCGCCCACACCAGCACGCCCGCCGCGACGATCAGGGGCCCGGGCACCACCTGCACCGCAGAGCCGAGCACCCCGACGAGGATGACCAGCCCGCACAGGAGCGTGACGAGGCCCGACGGGTCGGCGCCGACGCTCATCCGGGTGCACCGCTCATGGTGGCGCCAGGGTAGGCACGGGGCGGGGCGCTAGCCTCGCGCGGTGCCACCCGGGTCCCCTGCGGCGACGGCGCCGTGGTGGCGGCGTCCGTTGGCCGCGCTGCGCCCGAACACCCCGGCCACCTTCATCATCGGCAGCTTCCTGGTCATCGTCGCCGCGGGCACCGCAGCGCTCATGGTGCCCCTGGCCAAGCGGGGCGAGGGCGCCGCGGAGGTGTGGGTCGCGCTGTTCACCGCCGTCTCCGCGGTCTCGGTGACCGGGCTGACCGTGCAGGACACCGCGCAGTACTGGACGCCGCTGGGCCAGGTGGTGATCCTCGTCCTGATCCAGATCGGCGGCCTGGGGATCATGACCTCCACGGCCCTGCTGGGCCTGATGACGCTGCGCCGCTTCGGCCTGGCGACGACGCTGTCGGCCGTCGCCGAGACCCGCAGCACATCGGGTACGGCGTGGGCGTCGGGGACGTGCGGGCCATCCTCGGCAGCGTCGCCCGGATCAGCGTGGTGATCGAGCTGGTCGTGGCCCTGCTGCTCGCCGCCCGGCTGGCCGTCGGCTACGACGAGAGCGTCGGCCGGGCGCTGTGGCTGGGCGTCTTCCACTCGATCTCCTCCTTCAACTGCGCCGGCTTCGCCCTGTACAGCGACAGCCTGGCGGGCTTCTCGGGCGACCCGTGGGTGCTGGGGCCGGTCGGCGTGGCCGTCCTGCTGGGCAGCCTGGGCTTCCCGGTGCTGCTCGAGCTGCGGCGGAACCTCCGCCCACCGCGGCGGTGGAGCCTCAACAGCCTGCTGGTGCTCTCCTCCACCGGGGTGCTGCTGCCCCTGACCTTCGGCTCGCTCATGGCGCTGGAGTGGTCGAACCCGCGCACGATCGGGGACCTGTCGGTGCGCGACAAGCTCATCGCCTCCACGTTCGAGACGGTCGTGCCGAGGTCGGCGGGCTTCAGCACCGTCGACGTGACGGCCGCCGAGCCGGCCACCTACCTGGTCCTCGACGTGCTGATGTTCGTCGGGTCGGGCCCGGCGGGGACCGGTGGCGGCATCAAGCTGACCACCGCCGCGGTGCTCTTCTTCGTCATCCTCTCCGAGGCCCGCGGCGACGAGGACGTGCTCGCCTTCGGGCGCCGCGTGCCGCGCACCGTGGTGCGCCAGGCCGTCGCCGTCGCGCTGCTGGCGATGGGGGCGGTGGTGGCCGCCACCCTGGCGCTGACGGTGATCAGCGGGGAGGGCCTGGACCGCACCCTGTTCGAGGTGGTCTCGGCGTTCTCCACCACCGGCCTGTCCAACGGGCTGACCACCGAGCTGCCCCTGCACGGGCAGGCGCTGCTGGTCCTGCTGATGCTGGCGGGCCGGCTGGGGCCGATCACCCTGGCCACGGCGCTCGCGCTGCGCCGGCGGGGCCGGCTGTACCAGCTGCCCGAGGAACGGCCGATCATCGGCTGAGCGCACCCGCCCACCCGCCCCACCACGAGGAGCACCGATGAGGAACCCCCTGCAGCGCGGCGGCCCGTCCGGCGAGAGCGACGCGTCCGTCGTCGTCCTCGGCCTGGGCCGCTTCGGCCGGGCACTGGCCGTGCAGCTGGTCGAGGACGGGCACGAGGTGCTCGGCGTCGACAACGACGAGGCCACCGTGCAGTCCCTGCACGGGGTGCTGACCCACGTGGTGAAGGCCGACACCACCAACGAGGACGCGCTGCGCCAGCTGTCGGTGCCCGACTTCGACCGCGCGGTGGTGGGCATCGGCACGCACGTCGAGGCGAGCATCCTCACCGCCTCGACGCTGCTCGGCTTCGGCACCGCCAGCGTCTGGGCGAAGGCGATCAGCGAGCCGCACGCGAGGATCCTGCGCCAGCTGGGCGTGCACCACGTGGTCCGCCCGGAGACGGAGATGGGCAAGAAGGTGGCCCACCTGATCGGCGGCACGATGCAGGACTTCATCCAGGTCAGCCCGGACTTCGCGATGGTCACCACGACCGCCCCCGCCGAGCTTGTCGGGCGGCGTCTCGGTGACACGGGGCTGCGCCAGAAGCACGACGTGACCGTCGTCGCGGTGTGCCCGGGCGGGTCGCAGTGGACCTACGCCACGTCGGAGACGGTGTTGGGGCCGGGGCACTCGGTCATCGTCGCCGGCCCGGTGCGCGCCGCCGAGCGCTTCGCCCGCCTGGCCCGGCGGTGAAGGGCCCGGCGGGGCGGGGTCCAGCGGTGCGGGGGCCGGACACGCAGACGGCGCCGGTGGCGAGCTGGGCTCGCTGCCGGCGCCGTGCTGGTCGCTGCTGGTGCGTGCGGACTGTCAGCGCATGTCGGCGCCGCGTGCCCCGGTGAGGCGGTCGGACTGGTCGTGGATCTCCGCAGCCATCTCGCGGAGCTTGTCGGCGTGCTCACGGCCGTGGTGGGCGCAGAAGAGCAGCTCGCCCCCGCTGGCCAGGAGCACGCGGACGTAGGCCTGCGCGCCGCAGCGGTCACAGCGCTCGGCAGCGGTCAGTGCTGGAGTCTCGAGGAGAGCGGTCACGTCGCCCCTTCCGGAGTGCGTCTACAGGGCCTGGGTGACCCGGGTGGTCCCACCGGCCGGTACGAGCGTGCGCTGGCAGGTACCAGTCCCAACAGTCAACCACCCCGGCCCGCTTCCCGTCGGGAGGTGCTCACCGGTTCGCCGTGCGCGTAACCCGTCTGCGCCATCCCCGGCCGACCACCGGCGACGGTCCGCGGCGGCACCGCTGGTCTAGGCTGCTCCGGTGTCCCCGGAGGCGGTGCGCCGGCCCGCACGTCAGGCGCCGGCGCTCACCGGCGGAGCCCCCGCCCAGCGAGCGGCCCGCACCACCGCGCCCCGGAGCGGGAGCGGCGGGTACACCGCCCGCCACCTCTCGGTCCTCGAGGGCCTCGAGGCGGTCCGCAAGCGCCCGGGCATGTACATCGGTTCCACCGACTCGCGCGGCCTCATGCACTGCCTGTGGGAGATCATCGACAACAGCGTCGACGAGGCCCTCGGGGGGCACTGCACCCGCATCGAGGTCGTGCTGCACGCCGACGGCTCCGTGGAGTGCCGCGACGACGGGCGCGGCGTCCCCGTCGACGTCGAGCCGCGCACGGGCCTGAGCGGCGTCGAGGTCGTCTTCACCAAGCTCCACGCCGGGGGCAAGTTCGGCGGCGGCTCCTACGCGGCGTCCGGGGGTCTGCACGGGGTGGGGGCGAGCGTGGTCAACGCCCTGTCCGCGCGCCTCGACGTGGAGGTCGACCGCGACGGGCGCACCCACGCGATGAGCTTCCGCCGCGGGGAGCCCGGCACCTTCGCCGGCGAGCCCGACGCGCCCCCGAACGGCCGCGGACGCGCCACCCCCAGCCCGGACGCGCCGTTCACCCCCTTCATCGACTCCTCGGTGCTGCGCGAGAGCGGGCGCGTGAAGCGAGGGGTGACCGGCACCCGGGTGCGTTACTGGGCCGACCCGCTGGTGTTCCTGCGCGAGGCCGCCTTCAGCTACGACGAGCTGGTCACCCGCGCCCGCCAGACGTCCTTCCTCGTGCCCGGCCTCACGCTGGCGGTGCGCGACGAGCGCGGCCTGCCCGGCACACCGGGGGAGGGCGGCCCCCACGAGGAGGTCTTCCGCCACGACGGGGGCATCGGGGAGTTCGTCGAGCACCTGGCCACCGACCCGGCCCTGACGGGCACCTGGCGCCTGGCCGGCTCGGGCAGCTTCCGCGAGACCGTGCCGGTCCTGGACGAGGTCGGGCACATGGTCAGCCGCGAGGTCGAGCGCGAGTGCCTCGTCGACGTCGCGCTGCGCTGGGGCACCGGGTACGACACCGAGGTGCGCAGCTTCGTCAACATCATCGCCACCCCCAAGGGCGGCACCCACCTCGCCGGCATGGACGCCGCGCTGGTGCGCACGGTCCGCAAGCAGGTGGAGGCCAACGCCCGGCGCCTGAAGATCAGCGCCAAGGAGGAGCGCCCCGAGAAGGACGACATCACCGCCGGCCTGACCGCGGTGCTCACCGTGCGCGTGCCCGAGCCGCAGTTCGAGGGCCAGACCAAGGAGGTCCTGGGCACCGCCGCCGTCCGCGGGGTCGTGGCCAAGGTGGTGGAGGCGGAGCTGACCGCGCTGCTGACCTCCGCCGACCGCGGCACCCGCGCGCAGGCGGCGCTGCTGCTCGACAAGGTCGTCGCCGAGACCCGCGCCAGGGTCAGCGCCCGCCAGCAGAAGGAGACGCAGCGGCGCAAGAACGCCCTGGAGACCTCCTCCCTGCCCGCGAAGCTCGCCGACTGCCGCAGCAACGACACCGACCGCACCGAGCTGTTCATCGTCGAGGGCGACTCCGCGCTGGGGACCGCGAAGTTCGCCCGGTCCAGCGACCACCAGGCGCTGCTGCCGATCCGCGGGAAGATCCTCAACGTGCAGAAGGCCGCCGTCGGCGATGTGCTGCGCAACGTCGAGTGCGCCTCGATCATCCAGGTCGTCGGCGCGGGGTCGGGGCGCAGCTTCGACCTCGACGCCGCCCGCTACGGCAAGATCATCTTCATGGCCGACGCCGACGTGGACGGCGCGCACATCCGCACCCTGCTGCTGACCCTGTTCTTCCGGTACATGCGACCGATGATCGAGGCCGGGCGGGTCTACTCGGCCGTGCCCCCGCTGCACCGGGTGGAGGTCATCGGGGCCGGGCGGGCGCGCAACGAGTACGTCTACACCTACTCCCAGGCCGAGCTCGACGCGCTGCTGGCCCGCCTGAGGTCCTCGGGCAAGCGGTGGAAGGACAGCATCCAGCGCTACAAGGGCCTGGGGGAGATGGACGCCGACCAGCTGGCCGAGACGACCATGGACCCCCGGCGCCGGACCCTGCGGCGGGTGAACATCGTCGACGCCGCCGCCGCCGAGGCGGTCTTCGACCTGCTCATGGGCAACGACGTCAGCCCCCGCAAGGACTTCATCGTCGATGGGGCCGCGGGCCTGGACGACGACCGCGTCGACGTCTGAGCCGACGCTTCCGGACGGGCGTCGTGTGACGATCGTGTTGCAGGGGTGACAGCGGCGCTCCGGAGGAGCACGCTCAGGGCGCATGGCCACCGCGACGACAGGACCCGCCCCCACCGGTGAGGCGCCCACCGAGCTGAAGCGGGTGCTCGGGCCGAGGCTGCTGCTGCTCTTCATCATCGGCGACGTCCTGGGCACCGGCATCTACGCCCTGACCGGGCAGGTCGCCACCGAGGTGGGCGGGGCGGTGTGGATCGCCTTCGGCGCGGCGTTCGCCGTCGCGATGCTCACCGCGTGCAGCTACCTGGAGCTGGTCACCAAGTACCCGCGGTGCGCCGGGGCTGCCCTGTACACGCACAAGGCGTTCGGCATCCACTTCCTGACGTTCCTGGTGACCTTCACGGTGATGAGCTCGGGCATCACCTCCGCGTCGACGGCGTCGCGGGCGTTCGGGACCAACGCCATGACCTTCCTCGGCGTGGAGGACGTCGGCCCGGGCACCGTGACCGCCGTCGCGCTGGGCTTCATCGTCCTCGTCGCGCTGGTCAACCTGCGCGGAGTCGGGGAGAGCGTGAAGGCCAACATGGTGCTCACCCTCATCGAGCTCTCCGGCCTGCTCATCGTCATCGTCCTGGGGGCGGCGGCGATCCTCGGCGGTCAGGGCGACATCGGGCGCGCCGGGCAGATCGACCTCGCCGACGGTTCCTCCCCGCTGACGGCCATCACCGCCGCCACCGCGCTGGCCTTCTTCGCCCTCGTCGGCTTCGAGGACTCCGTCAACATGGCCGAGGAGACCCACGACCCGGTCCGCACCTTCCCCAAGGTGATGTTCCTGGCGCTGGGCGTCGCCGGGGTGATCTACATCCTCGTGGGCATCATCGCGGTCGCCCTGGTGCCGGCTGATGCGCTCGCCGAGACCACGACGCCGCTGCTGGACGCGGTGGAGGTCGCCGCCCCCTGGTTCCCGATCATCGTCTTCGCCGCGATCAGCTGCTTCGCGGTGGCGAACTCCGCACTGCTCAACATGCTCATGGCCTCCCGGCTGCTGTACGGGATGGCCCGCGAGGACGTGCTGCCGCGCTGGCTCGGCCCGGTGCTGCGGAACCGCCGGACCCCGTGGATGGCGATCCTGTTCACCACGGCGCTGTCGGTCGCGCTCATCACGATCGTCGGCGCCAACTCGGAGTCGGACGCGGTCAGCCAGCTGGGCAGCACGACGTCGTTCCTGCTGCTCATGGTCTTCGCGGTCGTGCACGTGGCGGTGCTCGTGCTGCGCAGAGACCCCGTGGACCACGACCACTTCGTGGCGCCGACCGCGGTGCCCTACCTGGGGGTGGTGCTGTGCGTCTACCTGGTGCTCTTCCCGGTGTTCACCGACGGGCGCGACCCGCTCGTCTACCGGATCGCCGGTGCGCTGATCGGCCTCGGTGTGGTCCTGTGGGCGGTCACGTGGCTCTCGAACCGGGCGCTGCGCGGGCGCAAGACCTACATCCGCGATCCCTCGAACCTGCGCTAGGCCCCGCTGCCCGCAGAGCCGTCGGCTGCCCCGCCCACAGCGCCACCCGCCGACCCGCCCACGGTCGCGGGCACCGTGACCACCGGTGAGCCCGAGCCGTCGCGGCGGAGGTCCAGCGGCGTCAGCGGCACCGGTGAGCCGTCCGGTGCGGCACCCACCACCGGGCCCGGTCCCACCCACGCCAGGGCCAGGCGGTCCTGCCCCCGCAGCAGGCGGTGGCAGCGCACCCCGCCGGTGCCGCGGCCCTTGGCGGGGTACTCCTCCAGGGGCGTGACCTTCACCGACGCGAGCGCCGCGGACGACGACGCCCCCTCCAGGCCGGTCACCGTGACCACCAGCGGGGCGCCGGCAGCACCCGGCCCGGCGTCCGCCCCGCCGTCGAGCGGGACGGCCGCGAAGGCGATCACGCTGGCGCCCGCAGCCAGGCGCACCCCGGCCACCCCGGCGGCGGCCCGTCCCTGGGGTCGTACCGCGTCGGCGCCGAAGCGCAGCAGGGAGGCGTCGGAGGTGACGAGCACCAGGTCCTCGCCGCCGGTCGCCAGCACCGCGCCCCCCACCACGCGGTCACCCCGGCGCAGCGCGATGACCTCCCACGCCTCCCGGGACGGCGCGGCCTCGGGCACCACCCGCTTCACCACGCCCTGCGCGGTCGCCAGCACCAGGCCGGCCCCTGCGCCGTCGGGGCCGTCGGCGCCCCCGGTCGACAGGGGGCACAGCGCGACCACCTCCTCCCCGGCGGCCAGGTCGAGGAACAGGCCGAGCGGGGCGCCGCCGGACAGTGCCGGCGGCCCCGCCGTGGGGGGCAGCACGGGGGTGTCGACCACCCCCAGGCGCACCACGCGCCCGGCGGTGGTCAGGGCCCCGACCTCCCCGCGGGCGGTGGCGGCCACCGCCGAGCGCAGCACGTCGTGCGGTGCCCGGCGCGCGGGGTCCGCTCCGCCGGGAGGCTCGGCGTCGGCCGTGCGCGCCAGCAGCCCCGTGGTGGAGAGCAGCACCCAGCACGGATCGTCGCGCACCTCCAGGGGCGTCACCGGCACGGGCCCGACCGCGCCCTCCAGCAGCACGGTGCGCCGGGCGTCCCCGTGGTCGCGGGCGACGGCGGCGAGCTCGTCGGAGACGGCCCCGCGCAGCAGCTGCTCGTCGGCGAGCAGCGCCAGGAGCTGCTCGATGGTGGCCAGGAGCTCCTCCCGCTCGGTCTCCAGCTCGATGCGGGAGAAGCGGGTGAGCCGGCGCAGGCGCAGCTCGAGGATGTACTCCGCCTGCACCTCGTCGAGGTCGAAGACCTCGGTCAGGCGCTGGCGGGCGCTCGCGGCGTCGTCGGAGGTGCGCACCACCGCGATGACCTCGTCGATGTCGACGATCGCGATCAGCAGTCCCTGCACCAGGTGCAGGCGCTCGCGGGCGCGCCCGAGGCGGTGCGCGCTGCGCCGGCGCACCACCTCGAGGCGGTGCCCGATGTAGACGGTCAGCAGCTCGCGCAGGCCCAGGGTGCGCGGCTGGCCGTCGACCAGGCACACGTTGTTGATGCCGAAGGAGTCCTCCAGCGGGGTGAGGCGGTACAGCTGCTCCAGCACCGCCTCGGGGGAGAACCCCGTCTTCACCTCCACGACCAGGCGGGTGCCGTTGGTGCGGTCGGTGAGGTCGATGATGTCGGAGACGCCCTGCAGCTTCTTCGACTGCACGGCGTCCTTGACCTTCTCGATCACCTTCTCCGGGCCCACGGTGTAGGGCAGGTCGGTGAAGACGATGCCCTTGCGGCGGGCGGTGACGTCCTCGACCTTCGCGGTCGCGCGGGTGCGGAAGCTGCCGCGACCGGTGGCGTAGGCGTCGCGGATGCCCTGCAGGCCCACGATGCGGCCCCCGGTCGGCAGGTCTGGGCCGGGCACGAAGCGCATGAGGTCGGCGAGCGCGGCGTCGGGGTGGGCGATGAGGTGGCGCGCCGCGGCGACCACCTCGAGCAGGTTGTGCGGCGGCATGTTCGTGGCCATGCCCACCGCGATGCCGCTGGCACCGTTGACCAGCAGGTTCGGGATGGCCGAGGGCAGCACCGAGGGCTGCTGCACGGTGTTGTCGTAGTTGGGGACGAAGTCGACGACGTCCTCGTCGAGGCCCGCGGTCATCGCCACGGTGGCGGGCGCCATTCGCACCTCTGTGTAGCGGCTCGCTGCTGGTCCGTCGTCTTGTGATCCGAAGTTGCCGTGGCCGTCGACCAGCGGGAGGCGCAGGGAGAAGGGCTGCGCCATCCGCACCAGCGCGTCGTAGATCGGGGAGTCGCCGTGCGGGTGGAGCCTGCCCATCACGTCGCCGACCACGCGGGCGCTCTTGACGTGGGGGCGGTCGGGCAGCAGGCCCATCTGCGACATCTGGTAGGCGATGCGCCGCTGGACCGGCTTGAGGCCGTCGCGGGCGTCGGGCAGGGCGCGGGAGTAGATGACCGAGTAGGCGTACTCCAGGAACGAGCCGCGCATCTCGACGTCGACGTCGACGTCGACGATGCGCTCGGTGTAGTCCTCCGGCGGGGGAGGCGGAGTGGTGCGGCGGGCCATGCGGGCATCGTGCCCGAGGACACCGACAGCGCCGGCGGCAACGACGGCACTGCCAGAGCGGGCACCACCGACGCCGCGGGCAGCGCTGGCGCGGACGGGTGGTCCCGCGCTCGGCGCTGGTCGAGCGTCGTGCCCCGGTGCCACGCTGACCCGGTGACGGCCGTGGCACCGGAGAGCCCTGCACCGGGCGGGTCCGTGATCGGGGGGCCCGTGCCCTGCCCCCGGTGCGGTGCCCCGGTGCTGCTCTCCGCTGCGCGCTGCGGCGCCTGCGCCGTGGACCTCGTCGGCCCGCTGGCCGCGGCGCTCCGGGGGGTCGACGAGCAGGTGCTCGCGCTGGCGCAGCGCCGGGCTGTGCTGCTGCAGCAGATGGACGCCGAGGCCGCCGCCACCGCGTCCGGTGGCGGCGGCGAGGTCCCCGCGCCCGGCACCGACCCCACGCCCACCGCACGGCTGAGCGCCCAGCGCGTGCTCCTGGTCTCCGGTGTGGTGCTCCTGGTGGCCCGCGGCCGTCGGCTTCGCGGCGGTGGTGTTCTCCACCATCGGCGTCCTGGGTCAGGCGGTGGTGCTGCTGGCGGTCTGCGCGGGCGCCGCCGCGGGCTCGCGGGCGTGCGCGCGCCGGGCCCTGCCCGGCTCCGCCGAGGCCCTGGCGGTGGTGGCGGTGGCCGTGGGTGTCGTCGTGCTCGCGCAGGCGCACGCGCAGGGCCTGTTCGGCCTCGACGCCGTGCCTGACGCGACCTGGGCCGTGCTCGCCCTCGCCGTGGTGTGCGCCGCGTGCGCCGCTGCTGCGGTGCGCCTGCGCGTCGGCGGCGCGCCCCGGGCTTACGGGTGGGCGGCGGTGGCCGCCGGGGCGCTCCTGCCCTCCGCCGTGACCGACGCGCTCGACGGCCGGGCACCGACCTGGAGCGCCGCGGCGCTGGTGCTCACGGCGGGGTGCGCCGCCGTGGCCCCGCTGGTGCGCGGCCACGGCGCGGGGCAGCGGGTCGCCCTGGCCGTCGTGGGCGGCGCCCACCTGGCCGGGGCCCTGCTGGTGCTGCTCGGGCTCGTCGCCGTGGGCGACCGCGACGCCGACCTGCTGGCGGCCGCAGCGCAGCTGGCGGTCCTCGGCGTCGGCGCCGCAGCGCTCGCGCGCCGTCCCCCCGCCGCGCGCCCGCACCTGACCCGCCTCGCCCGGGCGCTGGCCTGGAGCGCGCCGGCGGGCGCCGCGGTGGCGCTGTCGGCGCTGGGGGACCGACCGGGCTGACGGCCCTGGCGGTGGCGCTCACGGCGGTCACCACCGCGGTGCTGCTCCTGCGCGTGGCCGTGCCGTGGCCGGCGCTGGTGGTGGGGCAGTGCGCCGCCGCCCTCGCGCTGCTGCTCGAGCCGCTCGCTCCGCTGCCGGACACGGGCCTCCGGGCTGCGGCCCGACCCGCCGCGTGGGCGCTCCTGGTCGTGTCCACGGCGGTGACCGGCGCGCTGCGGCCCTCACCGGCCACTCGGCCCGGCTCCGGCCCCGCCGCTGACTCCGGTGACGGTCCTGGCGGGGGCCGCTGGCCCGCGGGCTGGGTCGCGGCACCGACCGCCACCGCGCTGCTCGGAGCCCTGCTGCTCCCCGCCCCGGTGCCCGCTGCGGTGCGGGTGACGGCACTGCTGGGTGTCACCGCCGCAGCGCTGGTCCTCGCCGCCGCCGCGGCCGGTCGCGGCGGCGGCGCGAGGGGCGCCCGCGGCCGCGAGCTCGTGCTCGTCGCGGGCTGGGCGGTCGGCGCCCTCGCCGCGTGGACCGTCTCCGTGCCCGCCGGACCCGGGGTGCGCGGCGTGGTACCGGGCCCCGATGTGGTGCTGGCGGTCACCGGCGTCGAGGCCGTGGTCTTCGCGCTGCTGCCGCGGCGCCTGACGTACCGCGTGGTGGGCGTCGTGCTGCTGTCGCTGGCGTGGTGGACGGCGCTCGACGCTCGCCCGGGAGGCGTCGACCCGGTGGAGGCGTGGTCGGTGCCCCCTGCGGTGCTCGCCCTGGTCACCGGGGCGCTCACCTGGCGCCGGCGGCCGGGCGCGTCGTCGTGGGTGGTCCTCGGGCCCGGGCTGCTCGCGGGCCTGGCCCCCGCGGTGGCGCTGTGCCTGGAGCGCGGCGCGGGCGATCCGGTGACGCGCCCGGTGGTCACGCTGGTCGTCGCCGCCGCGGTGTGCGCCGTGGCCGCCGCACGGTCCTGGCATGCGCCGCTGGTGCTGGGGGCGGTCGCCGGCGCCGTCGTGGCGCTCGGGCTCCTCGGCCCCTACGCCGTCGAGGCCCCGCTGTGGGCGAGCCTCGGGCTCACCGGTCTGGTGGTGCTGCTGCTCGCCGTCCGCCTGGAGCGGGCCCGCCGCGACACGGCCCGAGCGGTGACCCGGGTGCGCGCCCTGCGATGAACTCGTCACCTCCCGACATGCAACGGCAACACGGGGGGGGTACAAACCTCGGATGGCGACGCAGGCGGCCACCGGGCCCGTGGAAGTGCCCAGCAGCGAGCTCAAGCGGTCGATCACGGGTCGGCTGCTGTTCTTCTACGTCCTCGGCGACGTCCTGGGGTCGGGCGTCTACGTCCTCATCGGCCTCGTCGCGGGCGCGGTGGGCGGGGCGTTCTGGATCGCCTTCGCGGCGGGGGTGACGGTGGCAGCGATCACCGGGCTCGCCTACGCGGAGCTGGCGACGAAGTACCCGCAGGCCGCCGGTGCCTCGCTCTACGTGCAGAAGGCGTTCCGCAACCCCACCCTGACGTTCTTCATCACCATCTGCTCGCTGTCCGCCGTCTTCGCCGCCTCCGGCTCCCTCGCCAGCGGCTTCGCGCGCTACTTCGGGTCGCTCTTCCCCTCGGTGCCGGCCCTGGTCGTCACGCTGCTCTTCATCCTCGCCCTGACGATCGTCAACTTCATCGGCATCACCGAGTCGGTGGTCATCAACATGGTCATGACCTTCGTCGAGATCGCCGGCCTGGTCATCGTGCTGATCATCGGCATCACCTACGTGGCGCAGGGCAACGCCGACTTCGGCGTGCTCACCAGCTTCAGCGCCGACGGCAACCCCATCTTCGCCATCGTCGCGGGCGTGGCGCTGGCCTTCTTCGCCATGACCGGCTTCGAGAACGCGGCCAACGTGGCCGAGGAGACGATCGAGCCCAGCAAGACCTTCCCGCGCGCCCTGATCGGCGGGATGATCGCCGCCGGCGTCATCTACGTGCTGGTCGCGATGTCCGCCGCGCTGGTCGTCCCCGTGGCGACGCTGGCCGATGCTCCCGCCGCCCTGCTCGAGGTCGTCCGGGCCGGTGTGCTCCCGGTGGACGTCGGGGTCATGCTCATCATCTTCGCGCTCATCGCCATGACGGCCATCACCAACACCACGCTGGTCTCGGTCGTCACGCAGTCGCGCATCCTCTACGGGATGGCGCGTGAAGGGGTCTTCCCGGGCCTGTTCGCCAAGATCCACCCCACCCGCCGCAGCCCGCACGTCGCCCTGGCCTTCGCCTTCGTGGTCGTGGCCGTGCTGCTGATCATCGGCACCATCGCCGGCAGCATCGACCCCGACCTCGACATCGTCGGCCGCCTCGCGACGGTGACCGTGGTCTTCCTGCTCTTCATCTACGCCCTGGTGATCTTCTCCGCGCTGAAGCTGCGCCGCGACCCTGGGGGGGAGGCGGACCACTACACCGCCAGCACGCCCCTGCTCTACCTCGGCATCCTCTGCAACGTCATCCTGCTGGCCTACGTCATCATCGACGACCCGGCATCGCTGCTGTGGGTCGCCGGCCTGCTCGCCCTCGGCTTCGCCCTCTACCTGGCGCAGCGGTTCAGCGGGGGGCGCGGCAGATCCGGGGCCGCGACCCCGACGACAGAGCGGGGGGCGTGAGCATGCACGTCCTCGTCGCCACCGACGGCTCCCAGGCCTCGCTCGCCGCAGCGCGGCAGCTGAAGTCCTTCGCCGACCCCGCTCGCATCACGGCCGTCACCGTGGTCGCCGTGATCAGCCCGCTGGCCACGGTCCCCTTCATCGACGAGCTCAGCGCCCACTCCGCCGGCACGGACCCCACGGCCCTGAGCTTCCGCGAGGAGGCGGAGTCGGCGACGGCGGTGGTGCTCGCCGAGTTCGAGGGGTGGGGCACGTCGCTGGACCGGCAGGTGCGCAGCGGTTCACCCGCGCCGGAGATCGTCAAGGCCGCCGGTGAGCTGGACGCCGACCTGATCGTCGTGGCCAGCGGCAGCGGGGGCCTCAGCGAGACCATCCTGCTGGGCAGCACCGCCCAGCGGGTGCAGCACTCGGCTCCGTGCCCGGTGCTGGTGTCCCGCCCCACCGGTCGGTAGGGCGACCGGGCCCGCAGCGCGGGCAGCGCCGTGCGCTCGGGCCGCTCGGGCTCAGGGGCGGGCCGCTCACACCAGCGGCACGCCGTAGCGCCCGTCGTGCCCCACCGCGGAGGCCGCGCGTCGCGCGGGGCGGTGCGGTGAGGCCGCGGGGGGCGCGTCCCCGCGGGTGGGGTGGGGCGCCGGGGTCCCCACGCTGACCGCCCCCAGCACCCGCCGCCCCGCCGGCACCCCGAGCGCCTCGCGCAGCGCGACGTGCCGCTCGGGCGGCACCCCGAACAGGCACGCCCCGAGCCCGGCGTCCACGGCGGTCAGCAGCACCAGCAGCGCCGCCATCCCCGCGTCGACGTCCCACCACGGCACCGCGTCCTCCGGACGCGCCCCGTCCCGGGCGCCCTCGGTCGCCGCTCGCGCCTTGTCCGGTGCCGCGTACCGGCGCGCGTACGCCCCGGGGTCGCTGAGCACCACCAGCAGCAGCGGCGCCGTGCGCATCCCGGCGAGCCACGCGCTCCCCGGGCCGCCACCGGGGTCCCCGTCGCCACCGCCCCCGGGTGCCGTGGTGCACCAGAACAGCGCCCGGTCCGCCGCCGAGCGCAGCACCACCACGTCGAACCCCTGGGCGAAGCCCGCGCTGGGTGCCCGCGCGGCGGCCGCCACGAGCGCCCGCACGACGGCGTCGGGCACGGGGGCGTCGGGGTCGTAGGAGCGCACCATCCGCCGGGACCGGACGACCTCGTCGAACTCCACGGGCCACACCCTCCCAGCGCTAGCCTGGTCGTGGTGGGTCAGGACGTGGGCGGGACGAGCCAGCAGGTGGACCTGCCACCCCACGCCCGCGCGTGGGCGGCCGACGTGGTCCTGCGCGACGGCGGTGCCGCGCACCTGCGCCCCATCGCCCCGGAGGACGCACCGGCCCTGCAGGCCTTCCACGTCGGCCAGTCGCCGCAGTCGACCTACCTGCGCTTCTTCGCCGACCTGCCGCGCCTGTCCGAGCGGGACCTGCGCCGGTTCACCACCGTCGACCACGCCGACCGCGTGGCCCTGGTCGTCCTGGTCGGTCCCTCGATCATCGGCGTGGGCCGCTACGACCGCACCGCCGCGGCCACCGCCGAGGTGGCCTTCAACGTCTCCGACGCCCACCAGGGCCGCGGGGTGGGCCCGGTGCTCCTCGAGCACCTCGCCGCCGCCGCCCGCGAGCAGGGCATCGAGCGCTTCGTCGCCGAGGTCCTCCCCGAGAACGACCGCATGATCGACGTCTTCGCCGAGGCCGGCTACGCGGTCAGCCGCGTCGACGACGACGGCGTGGTGGAGGTCACCGTCGACATCCGCGCCACCGAGCGCACCACGGCGGTGATGCGGGCCCGCGAGCAGAGCGCGGACGCGATGAGCCTGCGCGCGCTGCTCGCCCCCCGCTCGGTGCTCGTCGTCGGCGCCAGCCGGCGCCCCGGATCCGTCGGTGACCGGCTCCTGGCCGGCCTGGTCGGCGCCGGCTTCACCGGTGCGCTGCACGTGGTCCACCCCGAGGCCGACGCCGTGCAGGGCGTGGCCGCGGTGCGCCGGGTGCTCGACGTCCCCGCCGGCGTCGGCAGCCGCGCCGGTGGTGGCGACCTGGCCCCGGTGGACCTCGCGGTGCTCGCCGTGCCCGCCGCGGCGGTCCCGGAGGTGGTGCGCGAGTGCGCGCTGCTGGGCGTGCGCGGGCTGGTGGTGGTCTCCAGCGGCGCCGAGACCGGTGCGCGGGGCTCGGAGCTCCAGCGCGAGCTGGTGCTCACCGCGCGCGCGCAGGGGATGCGGGTGGTGGGGCCGGCCAGCTACGGGGTGCTCAACACCGACCCCGCCGTGCGCCTCAACGCCACCCTGGCCGCGGAGCCACCCGCTGCGGGGGGGCTGGGCCTGTTCACCCAGTCCGCGGCGTCCGGCGTCGCGGTGCTGGACGCCGCCCGGCGCCGGGGCCTCGGCGTGTCGACGTTCGTCTCCGCCGGGGACCGCGTCGACGTCTCGGGCAACGACTGCATGCACTACTGGCTCACCGACCCGGCGACGACCGCCGTCGGGATGCACCTGGAGACCATCGGCAACCCCCGCAAGTTCTCTCGCGTCGCCCGCCTGCTGGCGCGGGAGAAGCCGGTGCTGGCGGTGCGGTCGTCCCCGGGGGCGCCTCCCGGCCACGCCGTGCGCGTCACGACGGCGCCGCGCGAGGCCTTCGACGCCGTGCTGCGCCAGGCCGGGGTCATCTGCGTCGACGACGTGCACCACCTGCTCGACGTCGCGCAGCTCCTCGCCTCCCAGCCGCTGCCGCTCGGGCAGCGCATCGGCGTCGTCGGCTCCGCGGCGCTCGTGGCGCTCGCCGTCGACGCCGCCGCCCGTCACGGCCTGGACGTCGCGCCGCCGGTGGTCCTGGACGCGGAGGCCACCGACGCCGAGGTCGCCCACGCTCTGCACGCGGTGGTCGCCGACGACGCGGTGCACGCCGTGGTGGCCTGCTCCGTCCCCGCGGTGGCCAGCACCGAGCTCGCCGTGGTCACCGCGATGCGGGAGGTGGTCACAGCGGCGGGCGGGGCCGCGAAGCCCGTCGTGGCCTGCCTGCCGGCGGTGCCCGGCGTGACGGGCACCAGCGCCCGCGTGCCGACCTACCCCACCCCGGAGGCCGCCGTGCGGGCCCTGGCGGCCACCGTGCGCTACGCGCAGTGGCGAGCGAGACCCCCCGGCGCCCCCGTCGACCCTGCCGGGACCGATCGGCCGGCGGCGCGGACCCTGGTGGAGTCCCACCTCGCGGGCCGCACCGCGGCGTCCGGGCCGTTGGTCCTGGACGCCGGCGCCGCGACCGCCCTGCTCGCCTGCTACGGCATCGAGGTCGCTGCGGGTGGGGCCCGGGCGGGGGGTGTGGACGTGGTGCTGCGCACTGCCGAGGACGCCCTCTTCGGTCCCCTCGTGACCCTCGGGGTCGCCGGTCACGCCGACGCCGTGCGCGGGCGGGTGACGCGACGGGTGCCGCCGCTGACCGACGTCGACGTCGCCGACCTGGTGCGCGACCTGCTGACCGCCCCGCCCCGCGGCGGCGGCGGCGCCCCGGCGGTGGACGTCGCGGCGCTGGAGGACCTCGTCGGGCGCGCCTCGGTGCTCGCCGACGACCTGCCCGAGGTCGCGGTCTGCGAGCTGTCCCCGGTGCGGGTGGCACCGGACGGCGTCGCAGCGCTCGCCGCGCGGGTGCACCTGGCGGTCCCCGCGTCGGGCAGCGGGCACCGGCCCGGACGCCGGGTGCTGCCGCCCACGGGCCCCGGTGGTGGATGATGACCGCCATGCACGAGCCCCACGCCGCCCGACGCGTCCTGGGCGGTCGCGCCGGCGCCGCCCAGACCGCCGCCGCCCAGGCCGCCGCAGCCGCCGAGGACGTGGAGCAGGCCGCCGCGGAGCTGCCCGCGGAGCTGGTCCGCGACGTCGAGCGCGGCGGCTACTACCCGGCGCTGGTCACCGACGTCGTCCAGCTCGCCCTGGCCGGTGAGGTCGTCAACGACCACCTCGTGCACCTGGAGACCACCTTCGACACCGACGAGGTGCGCCGCCACGTCACCGTGATGGTGCTCACCGACACCCGCCTGCTCGTCGCGCACGTCGACGACCACCCCGGGGAGGACGGGCCCGACGCGCCCGACGCGCCCGACGGTGGCGCGCGAGGGACCCCGGGCGGCCAGCGGGGCCGCGCGGGCATCCCGGGGGCGGCGACCTCGGTGGCGGCGTCGTCGGTGGAGTCGGTGCCGCTTCACCAGGTCGGCTCCGTGGTGGTCAGCCACCGGGTGGTCGACCCCGCCCGTCACCGCGCCGGGCAGCTGCCCGCCGAGCTGGTCCTCAGCGTCGGCTGGGGCTCCCTGCGCCGGGTGGACCTGGAGCCGGCCACCTGCGGCGACCCCGACTGCGAGGCCGACCACGGCTACACCGGCACCGTGGCGGGCGAGGACGTCTCCCTGCGGGTCAGCGCCGACGCGGAGGGCGCCGAGGCCGTGCGCAGTGCCGCCCGCTTCGCCCGCAGCCTCACCACCGCCTCACTGCCCGGTGCCGTGGCAGCCCCCGGCGGCGCGGCGCGGGTCGGCGTCACCCCGGCCGCTGGGTGACGCCGCCGCCACCCAGCCGGTACCCCGTGGCCCCCGCGGGGGTGCTCGCCGACCTCATGCCCGCCGTCGCCGCGGCGCTCGGCACCCCCCTCGACGTCCCGGCCCCTGGGCGCCTCAGCCGCATCGACCTCGGCCTGCCCGCCGCCCGCCGCGCCCTCGTGCTGCTCGTCGACGGCCTCGGCGAGCGGCTCCTGGTGGCCCGCTCCGGGCACGCGCCGTTCCTGCGCTCGCTGCTGCCGGGCCGCGTGCTGGGGGTGACGTACCCCTCCACGACCGCGACGTCCATCGCCTCCTTCGGCACCGGGCTCCTGCCCGGGGGCCACGGCCTCGTCGGCTACCAGGTGCGCGACCCCGACAGCGGGCGCCTGCTCAACGAGCTGTCGTGGGAGGGCGGCCCGGACCCGCGGCGCTGGCAGCCCGCGCGGACCGCCTTCGAGCAGGTCGCGGCCGCCGGGGTGGCCGTCACCCGGGTCGGGCCGGCGCACTTCGACGGGTCGGGACTGACCGAGGCGGCGCTGCGCGGTGGGCGCTACGTCGCGGCGTCCGGTCTGGGCGCCCGGGTCACCGCCGGGCTCGCGGCGCTGTCGGCGACCTCGCGGTCGCTGGTGTACGTGTACTGGGGCGAGGTGGACAAGGCGGGGCACGTGCACGGCGTCGCCTCCTCCCAGTGGGGCGCCGAGCTGGAGGAGGTCGACGCCGCCGTCGCGCGCCTGGCGCAGGAGCTGCCCGCCGACGCGCTGCTCGTCGTCACCGCCGACCACGGGATGGTCGACGTGCCGCGCGCGGCGCGGTGGGACCTCGCCGTCGACGCGGAGCTGGCCGCGGGGGTGGTGGTCACCGGCGGGGAGCCGAGGGCGCCGATGCTGTACTGCGAGCCCGGCGCCGCCGCTGACGTCGCAGCGACGTGGCGGGCTCGCCTGGGCGCGGTGGTGGACGTGCGCCTGCGGGACGAGGCCATCGACGCCGGGTGGTTCGGCCCGGTCAGCGCCCGGGTCCTGCCCCGCATCGGTGACGTCGTGGTCGCCGCGACAGGGGCCGTCGCCGTCCACGACAGCCGCGTGCAGCGCGCCGCCCTGTCGGGCCTGGTCGGCATGCACGGCGCGCTGACCGACGACGAGGTGCGCGTGCCGCTGCTCGCGGTGGCCGGACGGGCGCTCGACACCCGTGGCTGAGCTCGTCTTCTTCTGCGGGACGATGGACTGCGGCAAGTCCACGCTGGCGCTGCAGGTCGACCACACCCACACCTCCCGCGGGCGCACCGGGCTGCTCTACACCGCCCACGACCGGGCCGGCCCCGCCGTGCTCTCCAGCCGGCTCGGGCTCGCGCGCGCCGCCCGCGAGGTCACCGCCGGCACCGACTTCTGGGCCGACGTCACCCACGCCCGCACCCACGGGCGCGAGGTGGACTACCTGGTCTGCGACGAGGCGCAGTTCTACACCCCCGGGCAGGTGGAGCAGCTGGCCGCCCTGGTCGACGACGTGGGCGTCGACGTGTTCGCCTTCGGCATCATGAGCGACTTCAGGACGCGGCTGTTCCCCGGCTCGGCCCGCCTGGTCGAGCTCGCCGACCGGGTGCAGCAGTTGCAGGTGGAGGCGCTGTGCTGGTGCGGGGCCCGCGCCACCCACAACGCGCGGACCGTGGACGGGGTGGTGGTGCGTGACGGTGACCAGGTGCTCGTCGGGGACGTCGCACCGAGCGGCAGCGCTGCAGGGGGCGGCGCGGGGGCCGCGGTGGCGGGGTACGAGGTGCTGTGCCGGCGCCACCACCGCCGGGCGATGACGGCGGCCACGGCGCGGGCCGGCTCCGAGCAGACCCTCGCCCTGGACGTGGGCTCCGCCGCGCAGGGCTGAGGTCGCACGACGCGCACGGCGTCCCGTGGCCAGGGGCACCGAGGGATGGCCCGCCCGGACGGGGACCCGGTCGCGGTCAGTCCGCGTCGGGCCTGGGGCTCCCGAAGACGATCTCGTCCCAGCTGGGGACCGACGGCCGCCGCGGGGTGCGTGACCGCGCCGGGGTCTCCCGCTGCACCTCGTCGTCCCCCGCGGGCGCGGGCGCCGGCACCCCAGGAGGCGCCTCGGCGGTGTCGCGGGCGTCCGCACCACCGGCGGTCGCGGCCGTGACGGCGCCCGCCTCGTCGCGGCGACCGCGGGGCGGTGCGGCCGCGGTCGTGATCGCGCCGGTCGTCGGCAGCGGTGGGACGAGCCCGAGGGTCCCGGCCCGCGGGGGCCCGGCGCCCGGCGCAGCCATCCCCTCGACGTCGGGCGCCTGCCCCGCCGCGTGCTGCGGGGGCGTCCTGCCGCTGGCGCGATCGACGTCTGCTGCGGCGTCCCCCGCACCCACCGCGCCCGCGTGGTCCCGTCCGTCCTCGTCGGGGTGCCCGCTCGAGCCGGGGCCCTGCCACGGGTCGACCTCGGGGAGCTCACCGGTGTCCGACCCGTCCCACGCGGGGGCGGGCACCGAGCGCAGGTGCGGCTCCAGGGCCGGCGGGGTCGGGGGCTCGCCGAAGGGCAGGTCGTGGCCGGCGGCGCCCGGGCGCGTGACAGCGCCGGACGGCAGGTCGAGCAGGGCATCGACCAGGTCGTCGTCCTCGCCGTCCTCGTCCCATCCGCCGTCACCGCCGAGGTCGGGCACGGGCTGGCGGCGTCCGCGGCGGTCGCTGAGCGCGTCGAGCAGGTCCATCGTGCGCGCCGCCACCTCGTCGTGGTCCGGCGCGGTCCACGGGCCGGCCGGGCCGGCGTCGGACCCGGCGGCGGCCTGGTCCCCGGCCGTGGGCGCGGCCCCACCGGCCGGCCCGGTGTTCATGCCGGTGATGCTCCCGGTGCTCGCACCCAGCCCGCCCCCACCCGAGGCGCTCCCACCCGCACGGCTCCCGCCCAGCCCGGCGGGCGACTCACGGATGTCGCCGTCGGCCTCCACGTCGAAGACGCGGACGGCGGAGAGCCGGCGGCCGGGGCCGTCGGCCTCGTGTGACGCGCTGAGCCACCGCGCCTCGTCGTCGAGGGGCTCCACGCTCTCCCCGGCGGAGTCGTAGGCCCACTGCGCGAGGCGGTCGCGGGTGCCGGCGCGGAAGGAGACCTGCAGCGCCCACCCCTGCTCACCGCGGCGCCACGCATCCCACACCACGGTCGACAGGGCCACCCCCCGCGAGGAGAGCCGGTGGCGCACCAGGTCGGCCAGCACCGGTCGCGAGCGCTGCTCGCGCACGACCGTGGCGCTGGCCAGGGCGGCGATGTGCGCGCGCTCGGCGAGCACCGGCCCTGCGTAGCGCTCGATCTGCGCGACCGGCAGCCCCGAGGAGTCGGCGAGCTCGGCCACGCTCTCCCCCGCGCGGATCCGCCGCTGGATGTCCTTGGGGCGCAGCGGGTCGGGCACCGCGTCGAGGCTGCCGGTGGTCCCGCTCGCGCTCGCGGTGGCCTGCCTCAGGGCCGCGCGCAGCGTGCCGTCGATGGGCAGGTGGTAGCTGGCCCCGGACGGCGAGGACAGCACCAGGACGGCGTCGGGCCTGCTCGAGCCGGGGCCACCGGGCGCGTCCAGGGCGCCGCTGACGGTCAGCACCTGTGGGCTGGGCGGCGGGGGGCCGGTGTCGGACCCGCCCGAGAGACCCGGTGCGTCGCCGGACCCGGCGGTCCCCTCGTCAGCGCGATCCCGCACGGCGGCCCCCTCCTGCCTCGGCCCAGCTCCGCCCCGCTCCCCGGACGGCGCCGGGGAGCGGATGCTCGCGCGGTCACCCGACCACGCGCGGTCATCGCCATCTTGGCACGATGGTGTCGTGAACGGATCACAGACGGGGCAGCGGCTCGATGGCCGCGCCACAGCAGCAGAGACCGACAGGACCGACGACGTGACCTCCGACGCCACCCTCGACCGCACCCCCGACGG
>CAXTAK010000014.1:32639-57818 GCA_964242735.1 uncultured Quadrisphaera sp.
CCCGACGGGGCGACGTCCCCCTACGACGCGCTGGTGCTCCTGTCCTTCGGGGGGCCCGAGGGCGAGCAGGACGTCGTCCCGTTCCTCGAGAACGTCACCCGCGGACGCGGCATCCCCCGTGAGCGGCTCGTCGAGGTCGGCGAGCACTACTTCGCCGTCGGCGGCGTCAGCCCCATCAACGGCCAGAACCTCGAGCTCCTCGCGGCGCTCCGCACGCAGCTCGCCGCCCGGGGTGCCGGCGACCTGCCCGTCCACTGGGGCAACCGCAACTGGGACCCCTACCTGACCGACACCCTGCGCGAGGCCCACGAGGCCGGGGCCCGCCGGGTGCTGGTGCTGACGACCAGCGCCTACGCCTCCTACTCGGGGTGCCGGCAGTACCGCGAGGACGTCGCGGCGTCCCTGATCACCCTCGCCGGGGAGGGGCGCCAGCTGAGCGCCGACAAGGTGCGGCACTACTTCAACCACCCCGGGTTCATCACGGCGAACACCGACGCGGTCCTGCACGCCCTGGGCCGTCTGCCCGAGCAGGCCCGCGCCGGCGCCCACCTCGTCTACGTCACCCACTCCATCCCCACGGCGATGGCGGAGACCGCCGGACCGCAGGGCAGCGCCTACGAGCGCCAGCACGAGGCGGTGGTCGCCGAGGTCACCGCCGCGGTCTCGGCCCGCACGGGTGCGTCCCTGCCCGCGTCGCTGGTGTACTGCTCGCGGTCGGGGCCACCGACGCAGCCCTGGTTGGAGCCCGACGTCAACGACCACCTCGCGGTGCTGGCCGAGCAGGGCACCACGGGGGTCGTCGTCGCGCCGATCGGCTTCATCAGCGACCACATGGAGGTCGGCTACGACCTCGACACCGAGGCCGCGGCGACCGCGGGGGAGGTGGGGCTTCCCATGGCGCGCGCGGCGACCGCGGGCACGCACGAGGCGTTCGTGGCCGGACTGGTCGACCTGGTGCTCGAGCGCGCGGCCAGCGAGCGCGGTGAGGTGCCCCGGCGCCCCGCGTCGGGCTCGCTCGGACCCTCCCACGACGTGTGCCCGATCGGGTGCTGCACGAACCTGCGGACGCCGGGCAGGCCCGCGGCGTGCGGCGTCGACTGGGCGGCGCCCGCCGCTCCCCTGTCAGACGCCGGACCGGTCGTCGTCGGGTGACCGGCGGCGGCGCGGGGAGCGACGTCGCCGGTCTGCTCGCGCTCGCCGAGCGCATCGCCCGGGCCGCGGGAGACCTGGTGCGCGACCAGCGCCCCGACGCGCTGGGGGTGTCGTCGACGAAGTCCAGCCCCACCGACGTGGTCACCGCGATGGACCTGGCCGCCGAGGCCCTCCTGCGCTCCGAGCTGGCCCGTGAGCGGCCCGACGACGGGATCCTCGGCGAGGAGGGCGGCCTGCAGACCGGGACCAGCGGGCTGACCTGGGTGCTGGACCCCATCGACGGCACGGTCAACTACCTCTACGGGCTGCCCGCGTACGCCGTCAGCGTCGCCGTGGTCAGCACGGCGGACGGCGCCGCTGGCGCAGCGGGTGGCCCCGCCCCCCTCGGTCCGCTCACCTGGCGGGTGCTGGCGGGGTGCGTGCACAACCCGGCGACGGGGGAGACGTGGACGGCGAGCGCGGGCGGTGGTGCGCGCCTCGACGGGCGGGCCCTGGCACCGCTGACACCCCCGCCCGCTGACCGGCACGCCGACATCGTCGAGGACCCGAGCGAGGACCCGGTACCTGACCAGGCCGGGGATCCGGTGCCCGGTCCCCGGCGGGTCCCGCGCGGCGGGCTCGCCGGAGCGCTGGTGGGAACCGGCTTCGGGTACCGGTCGGAGGTGCGCGGCGAGCAGGCCGGCATCGTCGCCGCGCTGCTGCCGCTGGTGCGCGACCTCCGGCGCATCGGGTCCGCGGCCCTGGACCTGTGCGCGGTCGGTTCCGGACGCCTGGACCTGTACTACGAGCGGGGGCTGCGCCCCTGGGACATGGCCGCCGGCTCCCTGGTGGTGACCGAGGCCGGGGGCGTGGTCGAGCACCTGCCCGACGGGACGCTGCTCGCCGGGCCCCACGCCCTGGTGCGCGACATGGCAGCGGTGCTGGAGTCGCTGGCGCCCGTGGCGTAGGGAATAATGCGCCCCGTCACCCCCGGGCATGAGCGGCCGCGCGCCGGTGTTGAGGGGGTCCTCGGCGTGTTCGTCCTCGGACCACCGACCACCAGCGAGACCCCGGAGCGAGACGATGGCCACCGACTACGACGCACCCCGCAAGACCGAAGAGGAGCTGAAGGAAGACTCGATCGAGGAGTTGAAGGCCCGGCGCAACGAGGCCGGTTCCTCCGCCGTCGACGAGGACGAGACCGAGGCGGCCGAGGGGTTCGAGCTGCCCGGCGCTGACCTCTCCAACGAGGAGCTGTCGGTGCGGGTCCTACCCCGCCAGGCCGACGAGTTCACCTGCTCCTCGTGCTTCCTGGTGCACCACCGCAGCCAGCTCGCCGACGTCCGCGGCGACCAGCTGGTCTGCACCGAGTGCGCCGAGTGACCTCGCACTGACTCAGCTGCGCTGATCCCGCGCGGCGCCTCCCAGGGCCTCCACGAGGCGCTCGGGGGCCCGCGTGGACACCAGCCACGACGGGGTGGGGTCCACCGGGTCGCCCAGGTGCACCAGCACCACCGGTTCGACCCACCCCCGCAGCAGCAGGTGGGTGCGGGCGTCCAGCTCCACGCCCTTCAGGGCCCTCGCCCGCTCACCGCGCGCGGCCTCCGCGCCGGTGACCCACCGCCCCGGCAGCACCGCCCGACCAGCCCGCAGAGCGCCAGACGCGTCCACCTCGACCACCGCTGAGGCCCGGACGAGCAGCGCCACCGCCACCGCGGCCGCTGCCGCGGCGCCGAGGGCGGCGAGAGCGGCGTCGACCGGCAGCAGCGCCACCCCCGTGAAGGCGGCGGCCAGCACCGGCAGCGCCCAGGCGGCGGGCGAGGGCCACAGCCGCTCGCGGTGCCGCGGCGCCTCGTCCGCGCGCGCTGCCCCACGTGTACGCCCGGCCCCGCTCATCCGCCCAGCGTGCCAGCCGCCGCGGGCTAGGGTCGCCGCCGTGGATGCCGTGCCCTCGAGCGGGAGGGAGGTCCTGCTGCAGCAGCTCGACGCCGGTCTGCCCCTGCCCGCCTACGCCCACCCCGGGGACGCCGGCGCCGACCTGGTCAGCGCCGTCGACGTGGAGCTGGGTCCCGGGGAGCGGGCGGTGGTGCCCACCGGTGTGGCCATCGCGGTCCCCGAGGGCTTCGCCGCGTTCGTCCACCCCCGGTCGGGTCTGGCCGCGCGCCACGGCGTCACGATCGTCAACGCCCCCGGCACGGTCGACGCCGGTTACCGCGGCGAGGTGCTGGTCACCCTGCTCAACACCGACCGCCAGCACGCGGTGCGCCTGGCGCGTGGTGAGAGGATCGCCCAGCTGGTCCTCCAGCGGGTCGAGCGCGTGCGCTTCACCGTGGTGGAGCAGCTGCCGCCCTCGGCCCGGGGGACCGGCGGGCACGGATCGAGCGGGACGAGCGCGCTGCCGGGCGCCGGCAGCGGAAGTGGGGCGACGTGGTGAGCTGGCGACGGCACGGCCGGGGCTCGGACGCCGCGGCGGAGGCGGAGGGGCAGGCCCAGCCCGCGGTGGAGCCCGCCTCTGAGGATCCCGAGGTCGGGCGCCTCGCCGCGCTGGAGGTGCGCCGGCGCGCCCTGGGCCCCTTCGACGCCGCCGAGGTGCCCTCAGCCGGGGGCCGCATCGATCTCGGGGCGCTGCGCCTCACCCCCCGGCCCGGGCTCGAGCTCCGCCTGGAGGTCGAGGAGGCCACCCAGCGGGTGGTCGCCGCGACGCTGGGGGTCCCCGGATCCAGCGTGCAGGTGCACGTCTTCGCCTCCCCGCGCACCGACGGGGTCTGGGACGAGGTGCGCGGGGAGATCGCCGCGTCGGTGGAGGCGCAGGGCGGCACCGCGGAGGTCGCCGACGTGGCCGACGGCTTCGGGCGCGAGCTGCTGGCCCGCCTGCCCGCCCGCACCACCGACGGGCGCACCGGTCACGTGGCCACCCGCTTCGTCGGGGTCGACGGGCCCCGGTGGTTCCTGCGGGCGGTCTTCGCCGGCGCTGCGGCCCTCGACCGCTCGGCCGCCGCTCCCCTGGAGGAGGTGGTGCGCTCCCTCGTCGTGGTCCGCGGTGAGGAGGCGATGGCCCCGCGCGACCTGCTGGTGCTGCGCCTGCCCCCCGGAGCGGCGCCCCGACCCGTCGCACGCCAGGCCCCCCCGTCGCCGGCGCCGCAGGCCGCTCCACCTGACGCCCCGCCGCCCGGCGCCCCACCGCTCGCAGGCCCTCCGCCTGCCGCCCCTCCGCCTGACGCCTCCCCGCCACCGGGCCCGGCGCCGGTCCCGGTCGGATCCGGCGCGCGCCCCGACGACGGCGGTCGGTCATGAGCTCCCGCGCCCCGGCGGGCGGGGCACCGACACGGGGCACCGCCTCGGGCCGGGCGGGGCGCTGGCGGGCTGCGCTGTCCCGCCTCACCGCCGACCGGGAGCAGCTGCAGGCCGACGAGGAGTCCGCGGAGGCCGCACGCCTGGGCGGCACCCCGTGCGCGCAGCTGAGCGGTCGCCGCCGCGCGCTGGTGTCGGGGACCCTGCGCTCGGTGACCGTGCGCCCCCAGGGCGGGGTGCCCGCCCTGGAGGCGGAGCTGTGGGACGGCACCGGCTCGCTGGTGCTGATCTGGCTGGGGCGCCGGGAGATCCTCGGGATCGAAGCGGGAGCGGCGATGTGCGTCGACGGCTTCGTGGCGTGCACCGAGGGCCGCAAGGTCCTCTACAACCCGCGCTACGAGCTCGTGCCGCGGGTCCACGCGTGAGCGCAGCGCCGCCCTCCGGCCTGGCGCGCGCGGCCACGGGCGACTCCTTCTCCCTGGCCGCCGCTGTCGGTGGCCCCCGGGGGGTCGCCGAGGCGGTGCTGCCCGGTCTCGCCTTCGTCACCGTCGTCACCCTCACGCGCGACCTGCGCCTGGCGCTGACCATCGCCCTGGGAGCCGCCGGGCTCGCCGCCGCGGTGCGCCTGGTCGGACGCCGTCCGCTGGCACCGGCGCTGTCCGGCGTCGTCGGCGTCGGCATCTGCGCCTGGTCGGCGAGCCGCAGCGGTGACGCCATCGACTTCTACGCCCCGGGCTTCTGGGTCAACGGCGTCTACGCGCTCGTGCTGGCCCTCTCGACCCTGCCGTGGCCGCGCTTCGGGCCGCTGCCCCTGCTCGGGCTGGTCCTGGGACCGCTGACGGGGGCGCAGGGCTGGCGCGGCGACCGCCGGCGCGTCGCGCTGTTCCAGCGCCTGACGTGGGCGTTCGTCGCCCTGTTCGTGCTGCGCCTGGCGGTGCAGCTGCCGCTCTACCTCACCGACCGGGTCGGTGCGCTCGGAGTGGCGCGCCTGGTGATGGGCGTGCCCCTGTTCGCCGTCCTGGTGTGGGTGACGTGGGCCTCGCTGCGGGGCCTCGACCGCAGTGAGCGCGACGACGCGGCACTGGTCAGCGGCGCCGCGGCGCCAGCAGCCCCTGCAGCTCCGCCTCCGACTCCGCGACGGTGAGCAGCAGCAGCTCGTCGCCGCCCTCCAGGGTGTCGTCCGGGCTCGGGGCGATGGGGCGCCCACCGCGGATGATGCCCACCAGCACCGTCTCCGCGGGCCAGTCCACGTCACCGACCCGGGCCGCGACCAGCGGTGAGGTGGCGGGCAGCGTGATCTCCACCATCGCGGCCTGTCCGCGCTGGAAGGTGAACATCCGCACCAGGTCCCCCACGGTGACGGCCTCCTCCACCAGCGCCGTCATCAGCCGCGGGGTGGAGACGGCGACGTCGACGCCCCACGCCTCGTCGAACAACCACTCGTTCTTGGGGTTGTTCACCCGGGCCACCGTGCGCGTGACGCCGTACTCGGTCTTCGCGAGCAGGGAGGTGACCAGGTTCGCCTTGTCGTCGCCGGTGGCGGCCACCACGACGTCCGCGGACTCCAGCTGAGCCTCGGCCAGGGACGAGGTCTCGCAGGAGTCGGCGAGCAGCCACTCGGCCCGGGCCACCGACGACATCCTCATCGCGGTGGGGTTCTTGTCCACCAGGAGCACCTGGTGGTCGTTGGCCAGCAGCTCGCGGGCGATCGAGCGGCCCACGCTGCCGGCGCCGGCGATCACGACGCGCACCCCGACCCCTCAGTCCCTGCTCGGCGCGGCGGCGAGCGCCGCCTCGAGCGTGACGACCCGGCCCGTCTGGACCAGGACGTGCAGGAGGTCGCCCTCCTGGTAGAGCGTGTCGGGGCCCGGCAGCATCGCCCGCCCGAAGCGGGTCACGTACGCCACCCGGGCGCCCAGGCGCTCGTCGACGTCCCACAGCCGGGTGCCCACCCACCCCGGGTGCACCGCGGCCTGCACCAGCACCACCCCCCCGGAGGGGTCGCGGAACTCGGCCACCGCGCCCTGAGGCAGCAGGCGGCGCAGCACCTGGTCGGCGGCCCACGGCACGGTCGCCACGGTGGGCACCCCGAGCCGCTCGTAGACCTCCGCGCGGCCCGGGTCGTAGATGCGCGCGACCACGTTGCGCACCCCGTGGGTCTCGCGGGCCACACGGGCGCCGAGGATGTTGGAGTTGTCACCGCTGGAGACCGCCGCGAACGCCTGGGCGCGCTCGATGCCGGCCTCGCGCAGCGTGTCGCGGTCGAAGCCCACCCCCGTCACCGTCGCCCCGGTGAACGAGGTGCCCAGGCGCCGGAAGGCGTCGGGGTTCTGGTCGATCACGGCCACCTCGTGGCCCAGGCGCTGCAGCCCGTGCGCCAGGGTCGAGCCCACGCGCCCGCAGCCCATGATCACGATGTGCACGCCACCACCTCCGCCCCGAGACGCTACCCGCCTCCGGACCCGCAGCCGCCTACTGTTGACGCCCGTGCCCGTCGAGCCCGTCCAAGCGGTCAAGCGCGTCCTCCTGGGGCGCCCGTTCCGCAGCGACCGCCTGGGCGAGACCCTGCTGCGCAAGCGCATCGCGGTGCCGGTCTTCGCCTCCGACGCGCTGAGCTCGGTGGCCTACGCGCCCGACGAGATCCTCCTGACCCTGGCGCTGGCCGGGGTCACCGCCTACGTGCTGTCCCCGTGGGTGGCGCTCGGGGTCGTGGTGGTGCTGCTGACCGTCATCACCAGCTACCGCCAGAACGTGCACGCCTACCCCTCCGGCGGGGGGGACTACGAGGTCGTCACCACCAACCTCGGGCGCGCCGGCGGCGTCGGGGTGGGCAGCGCGCTGCTGGTGGACTACGTGCTCACCGTCGCGGTGTCGATCTCCTCCGCCGCCCAGTACGCGGCGACGGCGCTGCCCTTCCTGCGCGGCGTCGAGGTGCCCCTGGCCGTGGTGCTCGTCGTGCTCCTGACCGGCATGAACCTGCGGGGGGTCCGCGAGTCCGGCACCCTCTTCGCGATCCCCACGTACGTCTTCATCGTCGCCATCCTCGGCATGCTCGCCGTCGGCCTGGTCCGCTCCCTCGCCGGTGACCTGCCAGCGGCGGCCAGCGCCGGCCTCGACGTCGTCCCCGAGGCGGGCCTGGAGGCCGGTGTGACCGGTCTGGGGGGCGTCCTGCTGCTGCTGCGCGCCTTCTCCTCCGGTGCCGCGGCGCTGACGGGGGTGGAGGCGATCAGCAACGGCGTCCCCGCCTTCCGTCCCCCCAAGTCCAGGAACGCCGCCACGACCCTGCTGGTCCTGGGGGTGCTGAGCACCACGATGCTGCTGGGCGTGGTGTCCCTGGCCACGACCATGGGGGTGCGCTTCGTGGAGCACCCCGCCGAGCAGCTCCTCGACGGCGGGCAGCCGGTGGGGGAGGACTACGCCCAGCAGCCGGTGATCGGGCAGATCGCCCGCGGCGTCTTCGAGGGGTTCCCGCTGGGGTTCCTGGCCGTGACGGTCGCCACCGGGCTGATCCTCGTGCTCGCCGCGAACACCGCGTTCAACGGCTTCCCGGTGCTCGGCTCGATCCTCGCCCGCGACGGGCTGCTGCCCCGCCAGCTCAACACCCGCGGTGACCGGCTCGCCTTCTCCAACGGCATCATCGCCCTCGCCGCGGCGGCGATCGTGCTGATCGTGGCCTTCGACGCGCAGGTCACCCGCCTCATCCAGCTGTACGTCGTCGGGGTCTTCATCTCCTTCACGATGAGCCAGCTGGGGATGGTGCGGCACTGGACGCGGCTGATGGCCACGGAGGGCGACCGCGCCGTGCGGGCCCGCATGGCGCGCTCGCGCGTGGTCAACGCCGTGGGCCTGACGATGACCGGCTCCGCGCTCGTGATCGTCCTCATCTCGAAGTTCACCCGCGGGGCGTGGATCACGCTGGTGGCGATGGCGGTGCTCTTCGTGCTCATGCGCGCGGTGCGCGGGCACTACGACCGGGTCTCCCGGGAGCTGGCGGTGGAGGAGGGGCCGCTGCGCACCACGCTGCCCTCGCGGGTGCGGGCCATCGTGCTGGTCTCGAAGGTCCACAAGCCGACCCTGCGGGCGCTCGCCTACGCCAGGGTCGGGCGCCCCTCGAGCCTGGAGGCCCTCACCGTCGCCGCCGACGCCGAGCAGGTCGCGCAGCTGCGGGCGGCGTGGGACGCCGCGGAGCTGCCCGTGCCGCTGACGGTCCTGGACAGCCCCTACCGGGAGGTGACGCGCCCGATCATCGACCACGTGCGGAACCTGCGCCGCGAGGGCCCGCGCGACCTCGTCGTGGTCTACATCCCCGAGTACGTCCTCGGGCACTGGTGGGAGCACGTGCTGCACAACCGCACCTCCTTCCGCCTCAAGGCGCGCCTGCTGTTCACCCCCGGCGTGGTGGTGGCCAGCGTGCCCTGGCAGCTGCGGTCCGCCGAGGGCGCGCAGGACCGGTGGGAGGGCCACACGCCGGGGCTGGTGCGCCAGGGCCTGCCCGATCGCGACGAGGCGCGGCCGTGAGCGGGCCGGCAGCGGGTCAGGGGGACCTGCTGGAGCTGGAGGTCGGCGCGGTGGCGCACGGCGGGCACTGCGTGGCCCGCCTGCCCGCCGGCCCCGACGGCTCCGGCGGGCGGGTGGTCTTCGTGCGCCACGCGCTGCCCGGTGAGCGGGTGCGGGCGAGGGTCACCGACGGCGGCGAGACCGCGGCGTTCTGGCGCGCGGACGCCGTGGAGGTGCTGCGCGCCTCCCCCCACCGCGTCGACCCGCCGTGCCCGTGGGCGGGGCCGCCGGCGCCCCCGGGTGCGGGTGGCGGGTGCGGGGGCTGCGACTTCCAGCACGTCGACGTCGGTGCGCAGCGGGCCCTGAAGGGCGCGGTGGTCACCGAGCAGCTCGCCCGCCTCGCCGGCCTGGAGGTGGCCGTGGAGGTCGAGGCCCTCGACGGGCCGGGGGTCGACGTCGGTGCCGGCCTCGGGTGGCGCACCCGGGTGCAGTACGCGGTGGGCCCCGCGGGGCGGGCGGGGCTGCGCCGGCACCGCTCCCACGAGGTGGTGCCGATCGACTGGTGCCGCATCGCCTCCCCGGAGGTCCGGGAGGTCGCCGTGCCCACGGCGGCGCGCTGGACGGGGGTGGCTGGCGTCGAGGTCGTCGCCCCCGCCCGTGGCCGGGACCGGCTCGTGCTGCTCCAGCCCGCCTCCCCCGAGCGGAGGGTCGAGGTGCCCGCGCTGCCGCACCACCCGTCGGTGGCGGTGTCGGGCGCGGACGGGCTGGTCCGCGTCAGTGGGCGCACCTGGGTCGCCCAGGACGTCGACCTGCCGGGGGGTCCGCGCACGTTCCGGGTCACCGGGTCGGGCTTCTGGCAGGTGCACCCCGGCGCGCCGGGGGCGCTGGCTGCCGCGGTGCTCGACGCGGCGCGGCCGGAGCCGGGGGAGCGGGCGGTCGACCTGTACGCCGGCGTCGGGCTCTTCGCGGCTGCTCTGGCGCAGGCCGTGGGCGAGGACGGGCGGGTGGCGTCCGTGGAGTCCGACGCCCGTGCCGCCTCCGACGCCCGCCGGAACCTGCGCGACCTGCCGCAGGTGCGCATCGTGGCCGACCGGGTCGACCGGGCGCTGCGTCGTCCCCGCGCCGCCCGTGGTGCCGCGGGCCCGGCGGAGGGCCCGGTAGCGGGCTCGGCGGTGGGGGAGGCGATGGGCGGCGAGCGGGCCGACGTCGTGGTGCTCGATCCCCCGCGCACCGGCGCGAAGGGCGCCGTCGTCGCCGCCGTGGCCGCCCTGGCGCCGCGCGTGGTGGTCTACGTGGCCTGCGACCCCGCAGCCCTGGCCCGCGACGTGGCCACGTTCTCCGCGCACGGCTACGTCCTCGACGGGCTGCGAGCCTTCGACCTGTTCCCGCACACCCAGCACGTGGAGTGCGTGGCCCGCCTGGTGCCCGGTGGTGGTCAGGTCGGTGGTGGTCAGGTGCCGACGGGTGCTCAGGCCGGTCGCGGGCCTGGTGCGCGGGCACCCGGACTGGTATCTTGACGTCAAGATAGTTGGTGGTCACCTCAGGTCGCGGGGTCGCTGCGGCAGGATGTGGGCACCGTCGGCGTCGACGAGGTCACCACCAGCGAGGGGCACGGGCAGCGACATGAGCATCGACAGCTTCGGGGCACGCGGGCAGCTGCAGGTCGGGCAGCGCTCCTACGACTACTACCGGATCACCGGCGTCCCGGGCCTGGAGAGTGCGCACGACCTGCCCTTCAGCCTGAAGGTGCTGCTCGAGGACCTGCTGCGCACCGAGGACGGGCGCACCACGACCGCCGACCACGTGCGCGCCCTCGCCGACTGGGAGCCCGCGGCCATCCCGGCCACCGAGATCCAGTACACCCCCGCCCGCGTGGTCATGCAGGACTTCACCGGCGTCCCCTGCATCGTCGACCTGGCCACCATGCGCGAGGCCGTGGCCGAGCTCGGCGGTGACGCCACGAAGGTCAACCCCCTCGCGCCCGCCGAGCTCGTCATCGACCACTCCGTCATCGTCGACGTCGCCGGCCGCACCGACGCCCTCGAGCGCAACATGGAGATCGAGTACCAGCGCAACGGTGAGCGCTACCAGTTCCTCCGCTGGGGCCAGGGCGCCTTCGACGACTTCAAGGTCGTGCCGCCCGGCACCGGCATCGTGCACCAGGTGAACATCGAGCACCTGGCCCGCGTGGTCTACGAGCGGGACGGCGTCGTCTACCCCGACACGTGCGTGGGCACCGACTCCCACACCACCATGGTCAACGGCCTCGGCGTGCTCGGCTGGGGCGTGGGCGGCATCGAGGCCGAGGCGGCGATGCTCGGGCAGCCGGTGAGCATGCTCATCCCGAAGGTCGTCGGCTTCAAGCTGACCGGGTCGATCCCCACGGGCACCACCGCCACCGACGTGTGCCTGACCATCACCGAGCAGCTGCGCGCCCACGGAGTGGTCGGTTCCTTCGTGGAGTTCTACGGCGACGGCATCGGCGCGGTGCCGCTGGCCAACCGCGCCACGATCGGCAACATGAGCCCGGAGTTCGGCTCCACCTGCGCGATCTTCCCCATCGACGACGTGACGCTGGACTACCTGCGCCTGACCGGGCGCAGCGAGGAGCAGGTCGCCCTGGTCGAGGCGTACACGAAGGCCCAGGGCCTGTGGCACGATCCGGCCGCGGAGCCCCGCTTCTCCGAGCGCCTCGAGCTCGACCTCTCCACCGTGGTGCCGAGCATCGCCGGGCCCAAGCGCCCGCAGGACCGGATCGCGCTGAGCGAGTCGAAGGGGGCCTTCCGCGCCGCCATCGGCAGCTACGTCACCGCCGGGGCCCCCAGCGCGACCGCCGGGGCGACCCCGGTGGGGGCCCCCGCGGCGGCGATGACCGACGCCGTCGACGCCGTCGCCGGCACCGGCCAGGACGAGGCCCTGATGGAGACCTTCCCCGCCTCCGACGCCCCCACGGCGTCGTCGTCGGAGGACGACGTGGCGCCGGTGGACCCGGCGCTGTCCGCTACCCGGCCCGTCCGGCGGGTGCCGGTGACCCTCGCCGACGGGTCGACCTTCGAGCTCGACCACGGGCACGTCGTCATCGCCGCGATCACCTCGTGCACGAACACCTCCAACCCCTCGGTGATGATCGGCGCCGCCCTGCTGGCCCGCAACGCCGTCGAGGCCGGCCTGGTGAGCGCCCCGTGGGTGAAGACCTCCATGGCGCCGGGCAGCAAGGTGGTGACCGACTACTACGAGCGCGCCGGGCTGGTGCCCTACCTGGAGAAGCTGGGGTTCCACCTCGTCGGCTACGGGTGCACCACGTGCATCGGCAACTCCGGCCCCCTGCCCGAGGAGGTCTCGGCGGCGATCGCCGAGAACGAGCTCGCCGTCGCCGCGGTGCTCTCGGGCAACCGCAACTTCGAGGGCCGCATCAACCCCGACGTGCAGATGAACTACCTCGCCTCCCCGCCGCTGGTCATCGCCTACGCCCTCGCGGGCACGATGGACTACGACCCCGAGACCGACCCGCTGGGCACCGGCAGCGACGGGCGGGAGGTGTTCCTGCGCGACGTGTGGCCATCGGACGCGGAGATCGAGGAGACCATCGCGCGGGCCGTCACCCAGGACATGTTCGTCAGGGACTACGCCGACGTCTTCGCCGGCGACCAGCGGTGGCAGTCCCTGCCCACCCCCGCCGGGAACGTCTTCGCGTGGGACCAGGACAGCACCTACGTGCGCAAGCCCCCCTACTTCGACGGCATGCCCGCCGAGCCGGCCCCGGTCACCGACGTCGCCGGCGCCCGTGTGCTCGCGGTGCTGGGCGACTCCGTGACCACCGACCACATCAGCCCCGCCGGCTCGATCAAGGCCGAGAGCCCCGCGGGCCGCTACCTCGCCGAGCACGGGGTGGGTCGGGCGGACTTCAACTCCTACGGCTCGCGCCGCGGCAACCACGAGGTGATGATCCGGGGCACGTTCGCCAACATCCGGCTGCGCAACCAGCTGCTGGACGGCGTGGCCGGCGGCTCCACCCGCGACTTCACCGTCGAGGGGGGCCCGCAGGAGACGATCTACGACGCCGCGCAGCACTACGCGGCCGCCGGTACCCCGCTGGTGGTGCTCGCGGGCAAGGAGTACGGCTCGGGGTCCTCGCGCGACTGGGCCGCGAAGGGCACCTCCCTGCTGGGGGTGCGCGTGGTCATTGCCGAGAGCTTCGAGCGCATCCACCGCTCCAACCTCATCGGCATGGGCGTGGTGCCGCTGCAGCACCCGGCCGGGCAGTCGGCGGCGTCCCTGGGGCTGGACGGCACCGAGGTCTTCGACGTGACCGGCATCGCTGAGCTGAACAGCGGCGCGACGCCGGCGACGGTGCGCGTCTCGGCGCGCCGGTCGAGCGGTGAGCTCGTGGCCTTCGACGCGCTGCTGCGCATCGACACCCCCGGCGAGGCGGACTACTACCGCCACGGCGGGATCCTGCAGTACGTGCTGCGCTCGTTGCTGCGCGCCTGAGCGAGCTGCTCGCCGACCTCGTCGCGGCGGCGCCCACCCCCGAGGTGCTCCTCGTGGCGGGCGCCGCCGTGCTGGTGGGGGCGCTGGTGCAGGGCGCTGCGGGCTTCGGCCTCGGGTTGCTCGCCGCCCCCGTGGTCGCGCTGGCCGACCCGGGGCTGGTGCCGGTGGCCCTGCTGGTGGTGACGGCCGCACTGCCGCTGCTCAGCGTGCTGCGCGAGCGCACCCACGTCGACTGGCGGGGGGTCGGGTGGGCGATGCTCGGCCGCCTGCCGGGGACGGCGCTGGGCGCCTGGGCGCTGCTCGTGCTGCCCGTGGCGGCGGTCGGCGTGGCGGTGGCCCTGGTGGTGCTGACGGCGGTCGGGGCGAGCGTCGTGCGCTGGCGGCCCTCGCCGACCCCCCGGGCCCTGGTGGTGGGCGGTTTCGTCAGCGGCGCCGCGGGCACGGCCACCTCCATCGGCGGGCCGCCCGTGGCCCTGCTGTACCAGGGGTCACCCGGGCCGCAGGTGCGGGCCACCCTCGGCGCGTTCTTCTTCCTCGGCATCGTGGTCTCGCTGGGCGTGCTCGCCGCCACCGGGCAGGTGCAGCGCGACGACGTGCTCGCGGGCGTGCTCCTCCTGCCGGCCATGGCGCTCGGCTTCGCCCTGTCGGGGCCGCTGCGCGCCGTCGTCGACGCCGGGCGCACCCGGCCCGTGGTGCTCGGCCTCGCCGGGGTCTCCGCGGCGGTGCTGCTGGTGCGCTCGCTCGTGGGGTGAGCCCACTCCCGATGTGCGGCCGCCCGCTCGCACGCGGCGTCCCCGCGCCCACCGGGTCGGCGCGGGGACGCCGCGCGCTGTGGCACGCGTCCCACTCTGGCGTGCCCGGCGCCGGCGCGGGGTACGGGCGCTGCATGGCCGTCGACGTGCTCACCACGACCCCTTCCGCTGCGCCGCAGCGCCCCGACCACTACGACGTCGTCGTCATCGGCGCGGGCCCCGCGGGCGTGAGCGCCGCCGTCCGCGCCGCGCAGCTCGGCGCCTCCGTGGTGGTCGTGGAGGCCACCCGCGTGGGCGGCACCTGCGTGAACACCGGCTGCGTGCCCACCCGCGTGCTCGCCCGCGCGGCCCGCCTGATGCGCGACGTCCGCTCCGCCGGGGACTTCGGCATCGACGTCCCCCAGCCGGCGCTGGCCTGGGAGCGCACCACCGCCCGCGTGCGCACCGTGGTCGAGCAGGTGCAGGGTGCGAAGGACATCGCCGCGCAGCTGCACGCCGCGGGGGCCGTCCTGCTCACCGAGGGCTGGGCGCGCTTCACCGGCCCGCACACCGTGGAGCTCTCCGGCTCAGGACGCGTGGTGACCGGCGACTCCTTCGTCATCGCCACCGGCGGCCGCTCGCGGCGACTGCCCGTCGACGGCATCGAGCACACCTGGGCGCCCGAGCACATCGTCGACCTCGACCAGCTCCCCACCTCGATCGCCGTCATCGGCAGCGGCAACACCGGTTCCCAGCTCGTCACCGTCTTCGCGGCCTTCGGGGTGCGGGTGACCCTCATCGAGCTGGCCGACCGGGTCCTGCCCACGGCCGACACCGCCGTCAGCGCCGCGATCGACGCCGCCTTCCGCGCGAACGGGGTCGACGTGCGGACCGGGGTGGAGGGCCTGCGCCGCGTCGAGCTGCTGCCCAGCGGCGCACGCCGGGTGGTGGTCGCGGTGCCCGGAGGCTCCGAGGTGCACGTGGACGTCGACGAGGTCGTCGTCTGCGCCGGCTGGCCCGCCCGCCTCGACGGCCTCGGGCTGGATGAAGCCGGCGTGCAGGCGGGGCGCAGCGCCATCCCGGTGGACCGCGAGCAGCGCACCAACGTCGGCCACATCTACGTGGCGGGGGACGCCGACGGCGACGCCCCGCTGGTGCAGGCCGGCGTCGCCGACGGGTTCGTCGCCGCCACCAACGCCGTCCTGGGCACCGGGCGCGGCGTGCGCACCGACCACGCCGTGCTGCCCTCCGGCGGCTTCACCGACCCCGACTACGGCCAGGTGGGGATGACCGAGGCCGGCGCCCGCGAGAAGCACCCCGACGCCCTCGTGGTGACCGTCCCCTACGCGAAGGTGGAGCGCGCCGTCATCGACGGGCGCACCGCCGGGTTCCTCAAGCTCATCGCCACCGCCGACGCGGCGACCATCGTCGGCGCCCACGCGGTGGGGGAGGAGGCGCTGGAGGTCATCCAGTCGGTCGCCGCCGCGATGGCGGCGGGCGCCGACGTGCGCGCGCTCGCGACCACGGAGTACGCCTACCCCACCTACACCTCGATCATCGGCCTCGCCGCGGTGGAGCTGCTGCGCGCCGGGGGCTTCGACGAGCTGCTCCCCGAGGCGCGGGCGTCGGTCTCGGCGTCGGAGGTCGACAGCGTGGGCAGCACGGGCAGCGCCACCAGCGTCGCAGCCGGCGCGGGCAGCCCTGCTCCGTGACCGCCCCTCCCGCGGTGGTCGTCGACGGGTCCCTCGTCATGGGACAGCGGGCCCGGGTGGGCTCGCCGCGCCCTGAGCCAGGCACTCTCGCGTGACCGACCGTGCGCCGAGCGGGCACGATCAGCGGCGTGGGCCACCTCGACATCTCCAGCGTCAGCTACGCCCTGCCCGACGGGCGACCCCTGCTCGACGAGGTCTCCCTGAGGGCGGGGGAGGGTTCACGCACGGTGCTGGTCGGCCCGAACGGCTCAGGCAAGACCACCCTGCTGCGCCTGGTGACCGCTGAGCTCGTGCCCACGACCGGCGCGGTGACCGGCAGCGGGGGGCTGGCGGTGATGGCCCAGGACGTCGGCGCCGGCGCCGAGCAGGTGCGCGATCTGCTGCTCGCCGTCGCCCGCCCCACCGTCCGGCAGGCCGCCCGGGCGCTGGACGCCGCGGAGCTGGCGATGATGGAGGTCGACGACACCCCCACCCAGATGGCGTACGCCCAGGCCATCGTCGACTGGGCCGACGCCGGCGGCTACGAGGCGGAGGTCTTCTGGGACGTCGTCTGCACCGCCTCGCTGGGCGTGGGCTACGAGCGGGCCCGGTGGCGCGACGTCGCCACCCTCTCCGGCGGGGAGCGCAAGCGCCTGGTCCTCGAGGCCCTCCTGCGCGGCCCTGAGGAGGTCCTGGTGCTCGACGAGCCCGACAACTCCCTCGACGTCCCCGGGAAGCGGTGGCTGGAGGACGCGCTGGTGGCCAGCGGCAAGACGGTGCTGGTGGTCAGCCACGACCGCGAGCTCCTGGCCCGGGTCGGCACGCGGGTGGCCACGCTCGAGCCCGGGGCGGGCGGCGCGCGGCTGTGGGTGCACGGCGGGGGCTTCGCCACCTACGCGAAGGCCCGCACCGAGCGCGCTCGGCGCCTCGAGGAGCTGCGCCGGCGGTGGGACGAGGAGCGCGCCGCCCTGGTGCGCCTGGTGCAGGACCTGAAGGTGCGGGCGACGTTCAACGACGGGATGTCCTCGCGCTACCAGGCCGCCCGCACCCGCCTCGCCCGCTTCGAGGAGGCCGGCCCGCCGGAGGCGGCCCCGGGCGAGCAGCGGTTCCGGATGCGCCTGCGGGGCGGGCGCACCGGGCGGCGTGCCGTGGTGTGCGAGCAGCTGGCGCTGACCGGGCTCACCGCTCCCTTCGACCTGGAGGTCTGGTACGGCGACCGGGTGGCGGTGCTGGGCTCGAACGGGTCGGGCAAGTCGCACCTGCTGCGGTTGCTCGCCGAGGGCGGCAGCGACGGCACCGGCACCGTCGACCACACCGGGACGGTGCGGCTGGGCGCGCGGGTGCAGCCGGGGTGGTTCCGCCAGTCCAGCGCCGCGGCGCTCACCGCGCAGGCCGGCTCGACCCTGCTCGAGGTGCTGCACGCCGGGGACTCCGGACGCGCGGGCCTGGGCCGGGAGGCGGCCTCGCGCGCGCTGGACCGCTACGGGCTTGTCCACGCCGCCGAGCAGAGCCCCGCCTCGCTGTCGGGGGGCCAGCGGGCCCGGTTCTCGGTGCTCCTGCTCGAGCTGTCCGGGGCGACGCTGCTGCTGCTCGACGAGCCGACGGACAACCTGGACCTGGCCTCGGCGGAGGCGCTGGAGGCGGCGCTGGAGCAGTTCGACGGCACCGTCCTGGCCGTCACCCACGACCGGTGGTTCGCGCGCACCTTCGACCGGTTCCTCGTGGTGCGCTCCGACGGCGCGGTGCAGGAGACGGCGGAGCCGGTGTGGGACGAGGCGCGGGTGCAGCGGGCGCGGTGAGCGGCGCCCCCGTCGACCTGTCAGGCCTTGGCCGGGCTCTACCCCGGCCCTGATCCGAGGACTCGGTCGACGGGCGGTCGCGCACCGCGCCACACTCCCGGGGTGGACCCGAGCGACGAGGTCCTGCTGAGGGTGTGCGCGGCGCTCGACCCGGTGTTCGTGCCCCACGGCTTCGCCGCAGGTCAGGCGAGTGCCTCCGCGGGCAGTGCGCGGGTCATCCGGTGCGCCGGGTACGACGAGTTCACCACGTCGTCGTCGACTCGCTGGCCCGTCGCAGCGGCCTCGGCAGCGCTCTGCTGGCAGGAGCGGAGACGTGGGCGCAGGCTCGTGGCGCCGCCGCTCTGCAGCTCCAGGTCTGGCCCTTCGACGAGCAGGCAGTGGCCTTCTTCGCGGGCCGCGGGTTCGTCGTCCGCACGCACTCGATGCAGCGCTCGTCGCCTCGGCGGTCGTGACGCCGCCTCGCAGTCAGCGCGGACCCGGCTCAGCCGTGGGTGAGCCGTCACCACCGGCGCGCGGCGGCCGGTCACGTCCTGCGCAGGAGTGGAGCCCCTCGCTCCCGGGCGGGCTCGAAGCGGTCGCCTCGCAGGACGGGGACGCTGGCGCTGGCCTCGACCTCGGCGGCGATGTCCACGTCCTCCCCGTGCCCCCCTCGACAGCTCCCGGCCGCTGGCGCAGGCCCGCAACGCCGCCCGCTCACGACCGCGGACGCCCTCATGACCGGCACGGGCGGCGTCCGCCTCGGGCGAGAGACCCGACCAGCCGTGCGCGGCGAGGGCGCTGATCAGTGCGCCGGCGCCCCGGGCGTCCTCCACCGCCGGTCCCAGGCCACCGCCGGGCCACCGCTCACCGGCCGCGACGACTGCGACGACCGCCGACCCGGGCGCGTGGTGGGCAGCGACCCGCGTCGCGACGGCGGCGGCGTTGCGCAGGCACGCCGCGACGCACACCGCGCCCGTGGACCCCAGGTGGTGGGCGATGGTCGGACCCGTTCGGGGAGGGGAGCACCAGGCGCCCGGGGGCGGGCCAGGGAGCGCACGCTCGCCGGGGAGAGGCTGATCCGACCCGGGCCGGTCGCGGACCGTCCGAGCGCCATGACCGCGTTGTGGCGGCGTGCGTGCTCGCGCGCGCTCTCCTCGTCCCACCGGTGGGGAGGACCGCGGTGCCGGCGTCCGCTGCCACGCTGACGGTGGTGGTGGAGGACAGGGCCTCGACCACGGCGACGACGTCGGCGTCCCTGGCGACGGCGGCCGCGCCGTCCAGGCCCCGGTCGGAGCGCACCTGGTGGGCGGCCTGGCGGTGGGCCGGCTCAGCCACGGTCGAGGGGACCCTGCCCGTCGATGACCACGGGACGGCCACCAGGCCCAGCGGCTGGGGAGATGGATCGGATCGCGCCGTGACCAGTGGGTCGAGCGTGGCCGCGGCAGCGCGGTGGGTGTGAGCGGTGAGGGCGCCGGCCCGCGCGACAGCGCTCACGCATCGTGGACCCGCAGGGGTGTCCACCGCCCGAGCACGTCGTAGTCCCGGTCGGCGTGGAGGACCGGGACGCCCTCCCGGACGGCCACCGCCGCGATCAGGCAGTCGATGAGCTTGCGCACCGTCTCGCCGTTCAGGCGGCACGCGCGGTACAGGCCCGCCGCTGCGGCGTAGTCCGTACCCCTGACCGGCAGCAGGTCCGCCCGCGCGAGCAGGCTGCGCAGCTGCGAGAGGTGCCTGTCGTCACGAGCACCGGCCAGGACCTCCATGACCACGGGCTCGGTCACGGCGAGCCCGCCAGGCAGCAGGCGGTCGAGCTCGGCGTCGACCGCGGAGCCCGTGCCGCGCAGGAACTCCACCCACGCTGAGGTGTCGGCCAGGATCACGGTGCCTCGCGGGTGCCCCTCATCTCTTCCAGGTCACCGTCCCAGCCGCTGCCCCTCATGCTCCGCGCCTGGTCCAGGCTCATCCGGGTCGAGAGCTCACGCAGGGCGAAGTTGACAGCGTCCCGCTTCGTGGCCAGGCCCCAGCGGCCCATGACCGCAGCCACGGCCTCGTCGTCGAGGTCGATGTTGGTGCGTGTCATGTGCACAACGTACACATCGTGCGGGTGTCACGCCCCCCAGCGCAGCGCCGGGGTGGAGACCGGGGCGTCCCACAGCTCCAGCAGGTCACCCTCGAGGCGCATCAGGGTCACCGACGCCCCCGCCATGTCGAGGGAGGTGACGAAGGAGCCCACCAGCGAGCGCGCCACGGTGACGCCGGCCGCGGCCAGCAGCTCCGCCACCTCGCCGTGGAGGAGGTACAGCTCCAGCTGCGGAGTGCCGCCGAGGCCGTTGGTCACCGCGATGACCTCGTCGCCGCGCTCGAAGGGCAGGTCGGCCAGCACCGGCTCGAGCAGCTGCCGCGCCAGCTCGGCGGCGCTCGCCATCGGCACTCGACGGCGTCCGGGCTCGCCGTGGATGCCCACGCCGAGCTCCACCTCGCCGTCGGGCAGGTCGAACAGCGGGCGCCCGACCGCCGGCACGGTCGCGGAGGTCAGCGCCAGGCCCATGCTGCGACCGGCGTCGGCGGCGCGGCGCGCCACGGCAGTGACCTCGGCGAGGGAGCGGCCCTGCGCGGCGGCCGCGCCCGCGAGCTTCTCCACCAGCAGGGTGACCCCCGTCCCGCGGCGCCCGGCGGTGTAGGAGCTGTCCTCGACCGCCACGTCGTCGGCGACGAGCACCGAGGTCACCTCGGTGCCGGCGTCGGCCGCGGCCAGCTCGGCGGCCATCTCGAAGTTCATGACGTCGCCGGTGTAGTTCTTCACCAGCTGCAGCACCCCGGCGCCGCCGTCGGCGCCGGTGATCGCCGCGAGCACCTGGTCGGCGCTGGGGGAGGCGAAGACCTGCCCGCACACGGCGGCGTCGAGCATCCCCGGCCCGACGAAGCCCGCGTGGAGGGGTTCGTGGCCGCTGCCCCCGCCGGAGATCACGCTCACCCTGCCCGGCTGCGGCCCCGCGGCGCGGTAGACCACGGCGTTCTCGTGGTCGACGCGCAGCTCGGGGTGCGCCGCGGCCACGCCCCTCAGGGCGTCGGCGACGACGGTGGTGGGGTCGTTGACGAACTTCTTCACGGCGGCTCCTCCGGTGCGTGGGTCGTCGTCGACCCGCGCACTGCCTAGCGGGGCCGTTCGGGGCCCGTCAAGGGGCGGGCTCGCCGGCGCGGCCTAGTCTCGAACACGTGTCTGGTCCCATGGCTCGCGGTCCGCTCGGCTGGCCCGCCGGGGTGCGCCCGCCCGACGCCGAGGACTGGGTCGAGAGCGCGCGCGCGTGGCTGCTCGACCTCTGCCCGCACGACTACCGCGCCCACCCGGTGATCACCCGCCACCCCGTGGTGCTCGCCCGGCTCGCGGTGCACCACGTCGCCGGGCAGCTGAACGCCCAGCGCGCGGCGGTCGCGACCCTGCGCCAGGACCTCGCGGGCGCCGTCGCGCTGGCCCTGATCGACGTCGGCGTCGTGGAGGCGGCGCTGGCGGCCCTGCACAGCGAGCAGGTCAGGCTGGCCGCCGCGAGCCGCGGCGCGCTGGTGGTGGAGCAGGCGCTGCGCGGGCAGCGCCGCGCGCCACGGCTGTGACGCCCCGCTGGCCCGCGGGAGGTGCTCGCAGGGCGCCCCGGGAGGGGGACGATCTAGACTCGGCGCATGCGACTGCTCGGGAAGGTCAGCGGTCCCGACGACCTCAAGGCCCTCTCGCCCATGGAGGTCCGCGCCCTCGCCGAGGAGATCCGCACCTTCCTCGTCCACGAGGTCTCCCGCACCGGCGGCCACCTCGGGCCGAACCTCGGGGTCGTCGAGCTGACCCTGGCCGTGCACCGCGTCTTCGACTCCCCGCGCGACACCGTCGTCTTCGACACCGGCCACCAGGCGTACGTGCACAAGCTGCTGACCGGGCGGCAGGACTTCTCCGCACTGCGCAAGCGCGATGGCCTGTCCGGGTACCCCAGCCGGGCGGAGTCGGCCCACGACGTGGTCGAGAACTCCCACGCGTCGACGTCGCTGAGCTGGGCCGACGGCATCGCGCGCGGCAACATCCTCCAGGGCCGCGACCACCACGTGGTGGCGGTCGTCGGTGACGGGGCGCTCACCGGGGGCATGGCGTGGGAGGCGCTGAACAACATCGCCACCTCCCGACACCGCATCGTCATCGTCGTCAACGACAACGGCCGCTCCTACGCCCCGACCATCGGGGGGATGGCGCACCACCTGTCCACGCTGCGCACCACGCGCGGGTACGAGCGGTTCCTCGACTGGGGCAGGTCGGCGCTGCACCGCGGCGGCGCCCCGGGGAAGCTGGCCTACGACACCCTGCACGGGATGAAGAAGGGCCTGAAGGACGTCGTCGCGCCCCAGGGACTCTTCGAGGACCTCGGGCTGAAGTACGTCGGACCCGTCGACGGTCACGACGCAGAGGCCCTCGAGCACGCCCTCGCCCGCGCCAGGGCCTTCGACGGGCCGGTGATCGTCCACGCGATGACCCGCAAGGGCAACGGCTTCTCCGCCGCGGAGCTCGACGACGTCGACCGCATGCACGCCGTCGGCGTGATCGACCCCGACACCGGCCAGGCGATCAGCAGCGGCAGCAGCGCCCCCACGTGGACCTCGCTGTTCGGGGACGCCGTCCTCGAGCAGGCGCGGGCCCGCCCCGAGGTGGTGGCCCTGACCGCGGCGATGCTCGTGCCGGTGGGCCTGGCGAAGATGGCCGCGGAGCTGCCCGCCCGCGTCGTCGACGTGGGCATCGCCGAGCAGCACGCCGTCGCCTCAGCGGCGGGCATGGCCTACACCGGCCTGCACCCGGTGGTCGCGGTGTACTCCACCTTCCTCACCCGGGCGCTCGACCAGGTGGTGCTCGACGTCGCGCTGCACGGCGCCGGCGTCACCTTCGTCCTCGACCGTGCCGGGGTGACGGGCCCGGACGGACCCAGCCACTACGGCATCTGGGACATGTCCCTGCTGGGCATCGTCCCGGGGCTGCGGCTGGCGGCGCCGCGGGACGGCGCGCGGCTGCGCGAGGCGCTGGGCCAGGCGCTCGACGTCGGTGACGCCCCCACCGTCCTGCGGTTCCCCACCGGGGGCGTGGTGCCCGACGTCGAGGCGCTGGAGCGCCTCGGCGGTGCCGCTGGGGCAGGCGCTGCGAGTGGCCCGACGGGCGCCGTGGACGTGCTGGCGCGCGGTGAGGGCAGCGACGTCCTGGTCGTGGCCGTGGGCGCCATGGTCGCCCTGGGCCTGGACGTCGCGCACCGCCTGGCCGCTCAGGGCATCGACGCGACCGTCGTCGACCCGCTGTGGGCGCTCCCGGTGCCGGCGCCGCTGCTCGACCTCGCCCGCGCGCACCGCCTGGTGGTCACCATCGAGGACGGCGTGGAGCAGGGCGGCATCGGCAGCCAGGTCACCCGCGTGCTCGCCGCGGCCGACGTGAGCGTGCCGGTGCAGGTGGTGGGGGTGCCGGTGGCGTTCCACGCCCACGGCACCCGGGCGCAGGTGCTCACCTCGGCGGGGCTGACGGGCCAGGGCGTGGCGCGCGCGGTCGCCGAGCGGGTGGCGCGCCTGGACGCCGCGGCGAGCGACCAGGCGCGCGTCTCGCCCTAGGGGCGGTGCCCGCGCGAGACCTCGTCGGCAGTGACGAGCAGCGCCCACGGCACACCGCGGTCGCGCGGCGCCGTCGCCGACCACGCCGCGAGCAGGAAGTCGGACTCGACGCGGCGCGTGTCGCACCAGCCGCGGGTGCGATCCGGTGCCGCCACCACCGCCATGCCGATGGGGTCTCTGTCGGCGAGCACGCGGCGCACCGGGCTCGTGGCGAGCAGGGTCAGCACGTCGCAACCGCCGACCGGGCGCAGCACCAGCGCCCGGGCGGCGTCCGGCCCGCCCCGGGTGGTGCGCCTGCTGCCGTCGAGGCGGGCGCCGGCCCCGTCGACACCGTCGGGGTGCCCGGGTGCACCGAGGTCCCGGCTCACCCGGCGTGCGCAGAGCGCGCCCATGCGCAGCGCGTGCTCGTCGCACGCGGCCCACACGGCGTCGAGGTCGGCGGCGTCCAGGCCGGCTGCGGCTGCGGCGTCGGGCCACAGCGGCTCGGCGATCCGCGTGCCGGGGAGCACCAGGCCCACGCCCACCTCCAGGACCCCGCCGGGCACCCGAGCCCTCACCCATCCCGTGCCCGGGCCGGGGTGGAGCTGCCCGCCGACGACCACCGCCACCGCCCGGGCGCCGTCGCGGACGAGGCCGGCAGGGTCGGCCGCCGTGGCGATCGCCGCGTGCGTGCGCAGCCACCCCACCAGGCGCGCGCGCGCCTGCGGGGATCCGGCCGACCAGGGGCCGATCACCGCGGCGGCCGCGGCCCACGGCAGGTGGACCCTCCGCGGCGGTCCCGCCGCACGGGTCACCTCCAGGACCATCCCGCCGTCCCCGGGCACCAGGTCAGCGCTGCCCGCACCTCCAGCGTCGTCGGCGCCGGTGACGTCGTCGAGGACGCTGACCGCCAGCAGCGCCCGGCGCGCCTCACCAGTGGCGTCGCGGGTGAGGTGCTCTCCAGGAGGGATGGTCACGCTGCGACGCTATTCACGCACGCTGCGGCGGCACGGGGTCGAGACCCCCGTTCCGCCGCGTGCGCCGCAAGAACCGACCTGCCGGATAAACCCATGACACAGCGTCACAACGGGCTGCGCAGAGCGAGGGTGCGCGGATCAGCGGGCGGGCACCGGCAGCGCTGCCCGGGTGAGGTCTGCCTGCACCACGAGCCCGTCCGGGGCCACGGTGATCCTGCGCAGGTCCACCCCCGGTGGCACCTGGTCAGCGCCGACCTCCACGCCGTCGAGCAGCGAGGTGAAGCGCGTGACACCGAAGCTGTCGAGGGTCGAGCGCACGTCGGCGACGGCGAGCTCCCGACCGGCGAGGGAGACCCTCTGCGGGCGCAGCACGACGCCCCGCCCCGCCAGCTCCGGCACCGCGGTCAGCGTCAGGTCGAGCTGGCGACCCAGCACCGGCACGGTGGTGGCCGCGCGCACCCCGTCGCGCTCGGCGGTGAAGCGCACGGTCGCCCCGGTGGCCGCCGACGCCCGCGCCTCGAGCACCGACCACGGCACGAGCGCCCGCGCCGACCCGCTGCCGACGGTGACCGTGCCGCGGCGACCGAGCAGCACGCGGTGCGGCACGCGGACGTCACGCAGGTCCACCTGCACGCCCTCCACGGTGGTGCCCTCGTTGGTCAGCTCGGGCGTGGTGATGATGGCGAGGTCGTAGCGCCCGCGCAGGGCCTGCCACAGGAACCACGGCCCTCCGAGCACGACGGTGGGCGGCTGTGGCAGCGCCAGCTCGCGCTGCACCTGCGCGGCCACGAGTCCGCTGGCGCTCTCGCGGGCCTCCCGGTCGAGCGTCCGCGCACTGAGCGCCCCAGCCACCGCGAGCACCGCGAAGAGCCCGAGCAGCACCCACCGCCCGCGCGGCCGGCCCATGCCACGGCCAGCCCCTCGGCCACCCACCGCTCGCTCCGCACTCCGCCGGCCCACCGTCGCCCCGCCCACCGTCGCCCCGCCCACCGTC
>CAXTAK010000014.1:57918-69727 GCA_964242735.1 uncultured Quadrisphaera sp.
CTGTCACTCCGCCCACCGTCCCCCGGCCCACCGCCCGGGTGTCGGGGCCGCCCGTGCTACGCACGAGCGCCGGCCGTCCCGGGGGCGGCACTCACGGGGGCGGTGGGCACGGAGGCGACGCCCTCGGGCAGGAACCGCTGCCCGGTGGCGCGCTCGGCCACCCCCGAGCGGTCCAGGTACGGCAGCAACCCCCCCAGGTGCGCGGGCCACCCCAGCCCCAGCAGCAGGCACAGGTCGATGTCGCGGGGGTCGGCGACCACGCCCTCCTCCAGCATCGTGCGCGCCTCCTGCGCGAGCGCGACCAGCGCCCGTTCCCGCACCTGCTCGGCGCTGGACGGGGAGTCGCCGAGGTCGAGCACCGCCGTCACCCGTGGATCGACCACCCCGGCCGCCGGGGTACCGGTGCCGCCAGCGGCACCGGCAGCGCCACCGCCAGGGGCCTCCGCCCAGATGCCGGGCAAGCCGGCCGCCACGACGCTCGCGATGGTGGTCGAGGGTGCGAAGCGGTCCGGGAAGGCGTGCGCGAGGGTCTGCTGCACGTGCAGGGCGACCGCGGGCCCCACCAGGCGCAGCAGGGTGAACGGCGTCATGGGGAGGCCCAGCGGCTCCAGGGCGCCGTCCGCGACGTCGGCGGGGGTGCCCTCGTCGAACGCCGCGTGCACCTCGCCCATGAAGCGCATGAGCAGCCGGTTGACGACGAAGGCCGGTGCGTCGGCGACCAGCACGCACGACTTGCCGAGCGTCCTGCCCACGGCGAACGCCGTGGCGAGCGTCGCGTCGTCCGTCTGTGCGGTCCGCGCCACCTCCACCAGCGGCAGCACCGCGACGGGGTTGAAGAAGTGGAAGCCCACGACCCGCTCCGGGTGTGCCAGGCCCTCCGCCATGGCGGCCACGGACAGGGACGAGGTGTTCGTGGCCAGCACGCAGGTGGGGGAGACCACCGCCTCCAGCTGGGCGAAGACCTCCCTCTTGACGCTGAGCTCCTCGAAGACCGCCTCGATGACCCAGTCGGCGCCGGTGAAGGCCTCGGCGTAGGACGTCGACCCGCTGACCAGGGCGGTGAGGCGCTGCGCGGCGTCCGCGCTGAGCCGACCCCTGGCGGCCAGGGCCGCGAAGCTGTCGCGCACGCGGGCGACCCCGGCGGCGACGCGGTCGGCGTCGAGGTCGGTCAGCACCACGGGTACCCTGAGGCGCTGCACGAACAGCAGGGCCAGCTGGCTGGCCATCAGCCCCGCCCCCACCACCCCCACGCGGGTGATCGGGCGGGCGAGCGCCGGGTCCGGGGCGCCGGCGGGGCGCTTGGCGCGGCGCTGGGTGAGGTCGAAGGCGTACAGCGCCGACCGGCACTCCGGGGAGACCAGCATGTCCGCGAGCACCTCGTCCTCGGCCGCGTACCCCGCGTCGGCGCCGTCCGGGCCGTCATCGGTACGGGCGCGCACCAGCAGGTCCAGGGCGCGGTCGTACGAGGGGGCGGCGCCGTGCAGGCGCTCGTGCGCCCGGGCGCGGGCCACGTCCACCGCGCCGTCCCAGGCCGCCGCAGAGCTCGACCCGGCGTGGTCGGTGCGCGGGACCACCACCTGCCCGGTCACCACGCGGGCCGCCCAGCGCAGGGACTCCTCGAGGAAGTCGGCGGGCTCGAGCAGGACGTCGCCGATGCCCAGGTCCACCGCCGCGGCGCCGGTGAGCGTGCGACCGGCCAGGGGGTCGGTGATCACCACCCGCAGCGCCGCCTCGATGCCGATGAGGCGGGGGAGCAGGTGCGTGCCGCCCCAGCCGGGCACCAGTCCCAGGCTGCACTCGGGCAGCCCGACCCGACCGGCTCCGGCGCTGACCGTGCGGTGGGTGGCGTGCAGGGCGACTTCCAGCCCGCCGCCGAGGGCGACGCCGTTGACGAAGGCGAAGCTGGGCACGGGCGTGCCGTCCGGGCGGCGCAGCTCACCGATGCGGCGCAGCTGCTCGTGCCCCAGGCGTGCCATGGCCAGCGCCTGCGGGCGGGTCGTCAGGCGCGAGACGTCGGTGAGGTCGGCGCCGGCGGCGAAGCCGAAGGGCTTGCCGGTGATCGCCACCGCGCCCACCCGCTCCTCCGCGACGAGCGCGTCGACGGCGTCGAGGGCCGCGCGCATCTCGAGCAGCCCCGCCGCGCTCAGAGTCGTCGGGCGGGTGTGGTCGAGCCCGTCGTCCATGGTGATCAGGGCGAGTGCGCCGGCACCGGGCGCCAGCGCCCCGAGGTCGACCAGCCGCACCGGGAAGCGGGCGACCGGGCCCCCGCCGGCCGGCCCGCTCAGGTCCAGGAGGTCCTCGGGGCGCACGGCGTCGGTGCCCGTGGGGGAGGGGCCTCCGCGGGTGCCCGTGGTGGGGGCTCCCGCGGTGGCGGTCACGGCCGGCTCCCCTCGTGGCTGGCGTTCTCCCACAGCACGGCGCCGCCCATCCCGATGCCGATGCACATCGTCGTCAGGCCGTAGCGCACCTGCGGGCGCTGTTCGAAGTGGCGGGCGAGCTGGGTCATCAGGCGCACCCCCGAGGACGCCAGGGGGTGGCCGACGGCGATGGCGCCGCCCCACGGGTTCACGCGCTCGTCGTCGTCGGCGATGCCGAAGTGGTCGAGGAAGGCGAGCACCTGCACCGCGAAGGCCTCGTTGACCTCGAACAGCCCGATCTCGTCGATGCCGACCCTCGTGCGGGCCAGCAGCTTCTCGGTGGCGGGCACCGGTCCGAGGCCCATCACCTCGGGCTCCACGCCGGCGAAGGCGAACCCCACCATGCGCATGCGCGCGGCCAGGCCCAGCTCGTCGACGACGTCCTGCGCGACGAGCAGGCACGCGGTGGCCCCGTCGTTCAGGCCCGCGGCGTTGCCGGCGGTGACCCGTCCGGCGGGGCGGAAGGGGGTGCGGAGCCCGGCGAGGTCCTCAGCGGTGGTGCCGGGGCGCGGGGGCTCGTCGGCGGTGGCGAGCCCCCAGCCCGCCTCGGCGTGGCGGGTGGCGACGGGCACGAGGTCGGCGGCCACGCTCCCGGCCGCCGCGGCGTCGGCGTAGCGCTGCTGGGAGGCGACGGCGAAGGCGTCGGCGCGCTCGCGCGTCAGGTGCGGGTAGCGGTCGTGGATGTTCTCCGCCGTCGCGCCCATCACCAGGGCGCTGGGGTCGACGATGCGCTCGGAGACCAGGCGGGGGTTGGGGTCCACCCCGGAGCCCATCGGGTGGTGGCCCATGTGCTCGACCCCGCCGGCGATGACGACGTCGTAGGCGCCGGCGGCGATGCCGGAGGCGGTGGTGGTCACGGCGGTCATCGCTCCGGCGCACATGCGGTCGACCGCGAAGCCGGGCACCGACGTCGGCAGCCCGGCGAGCAGCGCCGCCGAGCGCCCGATGGTCAGGCCCTGGTCGCCGGTCTGAGTGGTGGCGGCGATGGCGACCTCGTCGATGCGCCCCGGCGGCAGGGTCGGGTTGCGGCGGACCAGGTCGCGGATGCAGCGGACGACGAGGTCGTCGGCGCGGGTCTGGGCGTACAGGCCCCCGTCGGTCGCCCGCCCGAAGGGGGTGCGCACCCCGTCGACGAAGACGACGTCGCGCAGGGAGCGCTGCGCCGGCGAGGACGTCGGTGTCGTGCTGGGGGAGGCCGTCACGGGGGCACGGTAGTGGGGACGACGGACACCACGCGCCCGGTCTCCGCCCACGAGGGCCGCCGTGCTCGTCTCCGCGGAGGAGCTGCTCGCGCTGGGCGATGACGCGCGGTACGAGCTGGTGGAGGGGGAGCTGCGGACGGTGGACCCTGCCGGTGGTGACCGCGGTCCGGTCGGTGCCGCGCTGGCGGGGCGGCTGTGCGCCGTCGTCCTCATGCCGGCGTGTGCCCGTCGGCAGCTGGTGGACGACCACCTCGGGCGGCGGGGCGGCCCAGCAGCAGGCCCGCGGCGACGGTGCCGCCGGAGCGGGAGACCCCCAGCGCCAGGGCCCGGGCGAGGCCGGAGGCCGCCCCGTGCCGCCAGGTGAGCTGGTCCGGGGTGCGGGTGCTGCGCGCCCGCCGGTCGGCCAGGTGCAGGACGAGCGCGAAGACCCGCAGCGCGGTGGCGGCGACCCCGAGGCTGCGCACGCCCGGGCCCTCGATGGCGCCCCTGAGGGTGGGGCCGGGCACCCCGATCGGCAGGGACCCCAGGACCACCACCCAGCCGACCCGCGCGTTGCGGTCCGCGTGCGGGATCTTCCCCGCACCGCCCGCAGCCGGGCCGTGATGATGCGGGTGGTGTCGGCGCCGAAGCGGACCAGCGCGGCCGCCTCGGTGCGGAGCTGGGTGGTGCGGTGAAGGGGGTCCCGGGGTCGGTGTCGCCCAGCAGCTGCCCGACCACGCTGACGTGCGCGCTGGAGGAGACGGGCAGGAACTCCGTCAGCCCCTGGACGAGCCCGAGGACGACGGCCTCCAGCCAGCCCACGCCGGCCTGCCGGTGGGGCGCCGGCGACGGGCGCGGCGGACCAGCGCGAGCACGGCGAGCACCAACAGCCCCACCACGACGACGTTGCTGGCTGTGCTGGCCCACCGCCCGACGAGGTCCCACTGGGTGGCGAAGGCGTACCCGGCACCGACCAGCAGGGTGTTCCACACCCCGCTGCCCACGGCCGTGAGCAGAATGAAGGTCGCCAGGGGCATCCGCTGGGCCCCAGCGGGCAGGGAGACCAGGCTCCTCACCCCGGGGACGACGCGCCCGAGCAGCACCGATGCGGTGCCGTGCCGGTGGAACCACGCCGAGGCGCGCTGCAGGTCGCCCCGGTCCACCAGGGGCACCCGGGAGAGCAGGGCGATCGACCGGTCGAGCCCGAGCAGCGCCCCGAGGGCGTAGAAGGTCAGCGCGCCGACCACGGAGCCGGCCGTCGACGCCACCAGCACCCCGATGAGGGACAGCCGTCCCTGCTGTGAGAGGAAGCCCGCGAGGGGGAGGACCACCTCGCTGGGCACCGGGGGGATGACCGTCTCGACGAAGGTCAGCAGCCCCACCCCGACCTCACCGAGCGAGGCGATCAGGTCGGCGAAGAAGCCGGTGATGCCGGTGAGCCCCCCGGTGGTGTCTGCGGCGGCAGTGGCGGCGATCACCGGGAGTCCTGGCCGGTGGTGGCGGTGGTGTCGTGCTGGCGCATGGTGCTCCTCCTCGGGTGGCCCTGCCGGGGGACCGCGGCGGGCTGGACGCACTGTCGACGGGCGGTCCTGAGAGGCACCTGAGTGCTGCGACCGTCCACCCGCGCGCGTGGGCGCCACCAGGGGAGACCCGGCAGCGCCGCGCGTGGGGCCGTGGGGGTCGCGGTCGCCCTCTGGGCCCTCGCGCGCCTCCTGGGCGGGGACGCGCGGGCCCCCGGCGTCGACCACCACCCCGGCGATGGTGCCGTCGCCCGCGTCCTCGGTGCTCCCGGCGCCTTCGGGTGCGGCGGCGACGGTGCCGGTGGACGTCGCCTCGCCGATCTCGTCGGCCCTCGTCTGCGCGGTAGTGGCTGCTGAGGCCGAGCCCCCCTGCTGGACGGGTGAGGTGCTGGCCGGTGCCGAGGCGGCGCCGGCGGCAGATGCCGCCGTGGCGCCCCCGGCCACCACGGCGGCTCCCGCCACCGCCAGGTCCCTCGTGCGCCTCGACGTCATGGTCCTCGACTCCTGCGTTCCCGGTCTCGACGCGACCGGTCGGGCGCGCCGTGGGACCACCGTCCGGCGCGCCGGCTGCGGCGCCGCCGGAGGTGCGCCGCGGCGTCGAGGCCCCGCCGGCTCAGCGGGGGCTCAGGTCCGCGCTCCTACGCTGGCGGCGTGCCCCGACCGCCAGCGCTGCTGCCCGCGGTGACGGCGCCGTCGGGCGCGCACCCCGCTGCCCCGCCCGTCGCCGCGCCGGTGACCCGGCCTGCTGCTCCGCTGCGCTGGTGGCGCCGGCACCTGGGGGTGCGGGCGCGCTCGACCCTGGCCGCGACCCTGGTGGTCGCCCTGGCCCTGCTGGTCGCCGCGGTCGCCCTCGTGGTCCTGCTCCAGCGCTCCCTGGCGATCGGTGTGGACGACGCGGCCACCGCGCGGGCGCGACAGATCGCCGCCCTCGTGCCCGCGGGCGGTTCCCCGCAGTCGGTGGGGGAGGCCCGTGAGGAACTGGCCGAGGCGGTCGCCTCCGCGGCCGCTCGCGGTTCGGTGGTGCAGGTCCTGGCACCGGACGCCACCGTGGCGGCCGCCGGCGACGACGTCGCCGGTGAGGGTCCGCTGACCCGGGCCCGCCCCGGACCGGGGGAGGTGGTGCGCGAGGACCTGCGGCTTCCGGTGGGCGGGGACGACCTCTTCCGCGTGGTCACCGTCGGCGCGCCCCGGGGCGGGTACACCGTGGTCGTCGGGCAGTCGCTGGGCCCGGTGGAGGAGAGCATCGAGGTCCTGGGGTCGCTGCTGGTGGTGGGCTACCCCGTGCTGCTGGTGGTCGTGGGCAGCGCGACGTGGTGGTTCGTGGGCCGGTCGCTGCTCCCGGTGGAGGCGATCCGCGCGAAGGTCGCCGGCATCGGCGGGCGGGAGCTGACCGAACGGGTGCCCGTGCCGGCGGCGCGCGACGAGGTCGGGCGCCTGGCGGTCACGATGAACCAGATGCTCGACCGGCTGGAGTCAGCGCAGCGCGCCCAGCGGCGGTTCGTCGCCGACGCCAGCCACGAGCTGCGCAGCCCCATCGCCACCCTGCGGGCCACCGCGGAGATCGCCCTCGCGCACCAGCACCTGGCCGGCGTCGACCCGGTGGCCGTGGCCGAGGGCACGCTGGCGGAGACGCAGCGGCTGGAGCGGCTGGTCGATGACCTGCTCCTGCTCGCCCGCGCCGACGAGCACGGTCTGCGCCCTGACCGCCGCGAGGTCGACCTCGACGACCTCCTCACCGCGGAAGCAGCACGCGTGCGCGCCACCACCGCGCTGAGGGTGGGCGTGGAGGTCACGGCCGTGCGGGTCCTCGGCGATGCCCACCAGCTCGACCAGGTGCTGCGCAACCTCGTCGACAACGCCGTGCGCCACGCCGCCGCAGGGATCGACCTCAGCCTGCGCAGCGACGGCGCGGACGCGGTGCTGGAGGTGGCCGACGACGGTCCGGGCATCCCCGCCGCTGAGCGGGAGCGGGTCTTCGACCGGTTCGTGCGCCTCGACGCCGGCCGCGGGCGAGCCGCGGGTGGCAGCGGGCTGGGCCTGGCCATCGTCAGGGAGATCGCCGCCGCCCACGCCGGGGCGGTCACCGTCGCGGACAGCGAGACCGGAGCCCGCCTGCGCCTGACCCTGCCGCTACCCCCCCGCCCATGAACCCCTGGCGGTGGGCGGCCCCGAGCGCCGCCCACCCCCGGGTCGCCTCCTGGGCTGGCGCGGGGGGTCAGCCGCCGTCGTCGGCGAGCCGGTACCCGGCCCCGCGGACCGTCTCGATCGCGCGCCGGCCGTGGGGCACGTCGAGCTTTCGGCGCAGGTAGCCGATGTACACCTCGACGACGTTGGGGTCCCCGTCGTAGTGCGCGTCCCACACGCCCTCGAGGATCCTCGTCTTGCTGACCACGTCACCCCGGTGGCGCATGAGGAACTCCAGCAGCCCGAACTCCCGCGGCGTCAGGGCCACCTCGTGACCGGCGCGCTCCACCCGGCGCCGCGCCGGGTCCAGCGCGAGGTCACCGGCCCGCATGACCACCGGTCGCTCGGGGGCGCCGCGGCGGATCAGTGCCCGCAGGTGGGCGACCAGGACCATGAAGGAGAACGGCTTGGTCATGTAGTCGTCCGCGCCGAGGTCGAAGGCGTCGGTCTGGTCGTACTCCCCGTCCTTGGCCGTCAGCATCAGCACCGGGGTCCACACCCCCGCGGCGCGCAGCTGCTCGCACACGGCGTAGCCGTGCATCCCGGGGAGCATGATGTCCAGGACGATCACGTCGTAGGTGAACTCCTTGGCGCGCCACAGCCCGTCGACCCCGTTGTGGACCACATCGACGCTGAACCCCTCGTCGGCCAGCCCGCGGCGGACGGTGTCCGCGAGCCTGACCTCGTCCTCGATCATCAACACCTTCATGACCGCCTCCTCCGGGTGGAGTCTGGGGGCCCGTCCCTGAGAGGTCCCTGAGGAGCAGCGGGGCCGGAGGCGCCCCACCACCGGTGGCTCGGCACCCGCCCGTCCAGGGCGACCAGCGGTGCGCCGACGCCGGGCGGCCGCCCGAGCCAGCTCAGGGCTGCCGGTCCGTGGGCCGTGGCTGCCGCGGCGCAGGCATCGACGAACGCCAGGTCCGGCGCGACCACGGTGGCCGGGACCGGGCGGTGGGCGGACAGGCCGCTGAGCGGGTCGACGGCGAGGGGCCCTCGCGCGCAGGCCCCGGAGGTGGCGACCGCGACGTCCACGGCTCGGTGGGCGGCCCATCCCTCGACCAGCCCCGTGGGGTCGAGCCCACCGGGCATCGCCCACGGGTCGAACCACCCCTGGGTGTGCCGCTCGGCGGTGGCGGACGGCTCGAGCACGGCAGCGACCTCCGACGGGCAGCGGTGCAGGGGGAGCAGCCCCCGCCGCAAGCGGCTGAGGGCGGTGTCGGGGTCGTAGGTGGAGGACACGGCGCCGACACCGGTGCCGATCGGGACCACCAGCAGGCCTGCGACTCGTTCGCGCGCACCGCGGCGGTCCACCGGTGTCCCCCGTGGGGCGGGCTCCGCGTCCGCCAGCCCGGTCCGGGCCCGCAGCGCGGTACGGGTCACGGGGGCACTGTGGTGGCCCCCGTGTCGGGTCCGCGCACGGCCATCCTCACCGCCGGTCCGGCCGGCCCGGCGGCCGGGGCGATGTCGATGGCTGCGGGTGGGTGCGTCTCGGTGTCATCCCGGCGAGACGCCGAGCGCGCCGACGCGGCGATCGCGCAGAGCTGCAGCACGACCCGCAGGGAGCTGGCGGAGCTCTGGTCGCGCCACCCAGCACCCGCTCAGTCCCGCTGGTGACCGCTGGCCTGCTCGCCGCAGTGCGCGTGGTGATCGGCGGCGCTGTGGCACTGGTCGCGACGGCCGCGGTGGGTCGACTCGTCAGCGTGACGGGGCTCCGAGCGTCCGCGTCACCCCGCGCTCGCCAGTGCCACGGGGCGGTCATCGGTGATCCGCGGTCTCCCCGGCCGTGGGTCCCGAGGCGGCCCAGCTCGGCGGGTGGTGCGCCGTCCTCCTCCCGCGGTGGCGGCGCAGCACTCAGCGGCCCCTCAGGTCGCGGGGTCCACGGTCCTGCCATGACCAACCACCTGGGAGGCGCACCACCTCGCTCGCGCTCCGTCGGCGACCAGATGCTCAACAAGGTCCCGGAGGTCACCGCGTACTTCTGGATCATCAAGGTCCTGGCCACCACGGTCGGGGAGACCTTCGGTGACCTCCTCGCCGTCGACCTCGGTCTCGGGCTGCCCGGCGCGGCCGCGATCGTCGGCGCCGTCCTGATCGCCACGCTCACCGCCCAGTTCCGGGCCCGCAGGTACGTGCCAGCCACCTACTGGCTCGCAGTCGTGCTGATCAGCGTCGTCGGCACCCTGATCACCGACTACCTGGTCGACACCCGCGGGGTCAGCCTGACCGCCGCCACCGCGATCTTCGCCGTGCTGCTGGCTGCGACCTTCGGCGCCTGGTGCGCCAGCGAGCGGACCCTGTCGATCCACACCATCCACACCACCCGCCGCGAGGCGTTCTACTGGTCGGCGATCCTGTTCACCTTCGCCCTCGGGACCGCAGCCGGCGACCTCGCGGCCGAAGGCCTCGGCCTCGGGTTCGGCGTGTCGGCGGTGCTCTTCGCCACGCTGATCGCCCTGGTGGCCCTGGCCCACAGGAGTCTCGGCCTGGGCGCCGTGGCGGCCTTCTGGGCGGCCTACATCCTCACCCGCCCCCTCGGCGCCTCGATCGGTGACCTCCTCTCCCAGGCCAGGGTCGACGGCGGGCTCGGACTGGGCACCGTCACCACCAGCGCGCTGTTCCTGGTCACCATCGTGGCCCTGGTCACCCACCTCACCAGGACCCGGGAGGAGGTCATCGAGCCCACGGGGCCCGTGGAGCACCGCGCGGGCCTCCATCGCTGAGCCGCCGCCACGCCAGACCGGCCGGGCTGTGGTGATCGTCCGGTGGTCACCGGGCAGTCTGGCCACACCCTGGGATCTTCGCTCTGGAGGAGCGGTCTCCAGCTCCTCGCCGACACCACGCTGTGCCGCCCCGGACCCGGCCGCGCAGCTCCGACGGTGTGGTCGCAGAGCGGTACGGCCCCTGGCGACCACCGGAGCACCACCACGCACGGCACTCCACCGGGAGCCGGTGTCGTGCTCCCGGGGACGTGCTCGGCCGCAGCCTGCGCGCCGCAGGCGCAGGCCAGCTGTGCTGGCACGTCGCCCCCCACCGGCCGTGAGCCCCCGTGGACTCGCGCCCGTTCCGACCCCGCATCCTCACCACGCTGAAGGAGCACACCATGACCACCACCCCGCTCGCACCGTCTCGGTCCACCCTCCTCGCCCACGACCACCCCACCTCCGCGACGTGGGCAGCGGCAGCCCTCGGCGCTGCGCTGGTCCTCGCGGTCGGCGTGATCCACGTCATCGACCAGGGTGGGCTCACGGGGATGAAGGACCCCGCCTACCTCGGCTACGGCTACTGGGCCTTGGAGCTGGCCTCCGTGGTGACCGCCGTGCTGCTGTTCACCCGGCTCAGGGCCCTGGGCTGGCTCCTCGCGGTGGGGGTCGCGGCCGGCCCGCTGGTCGGGCTCATCATCAGCCGCAGCGTCGGCCTGCCGAACGCCACCGACGACATCGGCAACTGGGGCGAGCCGCTCGGTGTCGTCTCCATGGTCGTCGAGGCCGCCCTGCTGCTCCTGGCCATCTCCGTGCTCGCGAACTCACGCCGGCGAGGGCGCTCCTGACGCCGGAGTCCGAGCACCTCGCCGGGACTCGACCCCAGCAGATCCGGCACGAGGCGCATCATCGCTCGGGGGGGGGCCGGGACGGACGGCAGGTCAGCGCGTCCGGGTGGTCGTGGTCGCCGGGTGGGGCAGTCGGCGAGCGGTTGTGCCCGTGGGCCAGGGGGCGAGCTCCGCCGTCCGCACGCGACTCGCGTCTGCAGCACCAGCGACGCAGGCGGCGGGGCCGTGGCCCGGTGACGCGCCGATCCATGGCGCTGCTGTGCGGGGATGGGCTGGCCCGCCCACTGCCACCCCCACCTCGTCCAGGTGCCCGGCCCCCGGGTGATCTGGGGCGCGCCTGCGTGCGCCGCGCCGGATCAGCCCCATGATGAGACATGGAGCAGGTGCCTCACACGCCCGAGCCCTCGCGTTCCCGCGTCCACGTGGCCCCGCTGCAGCGCAGCGGTGGTGAGCTCGGCGGCTTCCTCGTCGCCGGCCGCTGGCCCGAGACCACCCGCGAGTGGGCGCAGGTGCTCCTGCTCGCCGTCCGCCTCGCCGCCGTGCCGGGGATGGTGCCCACCACGGTGGTCCTGCGCGCGGTCGACGAGGTGCCGCGCACAGACCACCCGGCGGCCGTCGGGATGATCGCGATGGCCGGCCCGGTGATCGGCGACGGCGCCCCGGTGCCCGGCGCGTTCGCCGTCCCGTTCCCCGCGGCGGTGCTCCTGCTGCACCCCCCGGCGGAGTCGCGCCCGACCCTGCCGGAGTCGGCGGGCTCCGCGTCGGGGTGCGTGCTGCTGCCCGGGCTGCCTCACCTGGGCATGGAGCACCGCGCCGCCTGGGTGGAGGCCGAGGCCGACGGGACGATGTCGCAGCTGGTCAGCCGCGTCGGCGTCGACCCCGCGAGCCACCCCGACACCGCGGTGCTCGCGATGCTGCTGGCGGCCTGAGCGGACCCCTCAGGCGACCGGCAGCCGCCGG
>CAXTAK010000014.1:69827-104128 GCA_964242735.1 uncultured Quadrisphaera sp.
GGCGACCGCCGCGGCGGCGTCCTCGGCGGCGAGGTCGGCGTTGATCATGGCGCCGGCCGTCGTGCCGGCGGTCGACGCCCCGTTGATCTGCGCCACCGGGTTCGCCGCGTCGCCCGCCACCCACACCCCGGGCACCGACGTCAGGCCGGTGGGGTCGGCGGTCACGACGGTGCCGATGCCCATCGGGTCTCCTCCGCGCGGACCCCGAGGGAGGTGGGGACGTGGTCGCCGGCGCGCACCCGGGGGCTGACCACCAGCGCGTCCAGGGCGACCGCGCGCCCGTCCGCGAGCTCGACCCCCACCAGGTGGTCACCCTCGACCCGCAGGGAGGTCACCGGCCCGTCGACGACGGCGACGCCGCGGGCGGCGAGCTCCTCCCGGTCGTCGTCGCCCAGCGGTGGTGCCCCGTGGAGCAGCACGGTGACGTCGTCGCTGAGCTGGCGGAACAGGCGCGTGGTGCGCATCGCGAAGGAGCTCGTCGCGAGCACGCCGATCGCCTGGTCGCGCACCTCCCAGCCGTGGCAGCAGGGGCAGTGCAGGACGCCGCGCCCCCACCGCTCGCGCACCCCGGGGACCTCGGGCAGCTCGTCGCGCAGCCCGGTGGCGACCAGCAGACGACGCGCGCCGACCACAGCGCCGTCATCGAGGGTGACCGTGAAGCCGTCCGCCACCGACCCCGCTGCCGCCACCGCCCGCCCGCTGAGCACGTGCGCGCCGTGCCCTCGACCTCCGCCCGGCCGAGCGCCAGCAGCTCCTGCGGGGCGACGCCGTCGCACGTGAGGTGGTCGTGCGCGTGCGGCGAGCTGGCGTTGCGCGGGTCACCGGCGTCGACCACCCGGCACCGAGCGCCTCGAGCGGGCGAGGGCCAGTGCACCGCTCAGCCCCGCGGCGCCCCCGCCGACCACCACCGCGTCGTACCGGTCCTTCACTGCTGCTGCGTCCGTGCCGTCGAGGGTGCCGCTGGACGAGCTGGTCGGGGCTCCCTCGGGCGGTGACCCGCGGGTGAGGGCGAAGCCGGTGACGCGGGACGGCATGACGATGCTGTCGCTGAGCCAGCAGCCCGGGCCCCTGCAGGCGTTCGAGATCGTCATCCCCGCCGCGGCCCGCCGTGGCGAGCCGGACCGGCAGGTCCACGAGGGCCACGAGTGGCTGTACGTGCTGAGCGGTCGACTGCGCCTCGTGCTCGGTGAGCACGACCTCGTGCTCGCTGCGGGCGAGGCGGCGGAGTTCGACACCCGCACCCCCCACTGCTTCGCCCCGGCCACCACGGACGCCGGCGAGGGTCCCACCGGGAGCGAGCGCCCACCGGTGGAGCTGCTGGCCCTGTTCAGCCGCCAGGGCGAGCGGATCCACCTGCGGGCCCGCTCCCACCGGTCGACCACCCAGCGGCCGTAGCGGCGAGAGCTGCGCTGAGGAGGCGCCCGAGATCGCCGCCGCGGTGCAGCGCCACGGCCCCCAGCCCCGCCGCTGCCCGGCCGACCTGCTCATCGCCGCGGTGGGGCCCGCGCCAACCGGCTCCCGCTCGCGACCCTGGCGACCTCGCGGGCCTCGACGCCTCGTCGACGTCCGGCCGCTCCGACGCGCGGCCCGACCCCCGGCCGCCCGGCGCGCGAGCGCTCTGGCGCGCCGGCAGGCCGGCAGGCCGGCTCAGTGCCCACCCGCCGCTGTCCGCCGACGTCGCCGCGCTGCTCGCCCGGCCCGACCCGGCGGTCATGGCCACCCTCGCCGCCGACGGGCGCCCCGTCACCGTCGCCACCTGGTACCTCGTCGAGGACGACGGCCGGGTGCTGCTCGGGCTCGACGCCGGGCGCGCCCGGCTCGAGCACCTGCGCGCGACCCCCGCACCTCGCTCACGACCCCGGCCGAGGGCGACTGGTACACGCACACCAGCGTCCAGGGCCGGGTGCTCCCGATCGCCGACGACGTCGGGCTCCGCGACATCGACCGCCTCTCCCGGCACTGCGGCGGCCAGGACCACCCGGTGCGCGACCGCCCGCGGCTCAGCGTGCACGTGGGGGTCGAGCGCTGGCACGGGTGGGGCGCCGCCGGGAAGGGGTGAGGGCAGCAGCTCAGCCGACGACCGCTGATCGTCGGGTCGCGCGGAGCAGCCCGCAGCACGCCGGGGCCTGCGCTCGCGCCGTGGACGACGCGCGGCGCGGACCGAGCGTGCTGCCGGCCGCCGCGAGCGACGGGCGCCTCGACGCTCCCTGCGACCGGTTCCGCGTCGACCTCAGGACCTCGAGCGCGCCGGGACCGTGTGCCACTCGCCCTGGACGGGTGCCGGCGCGCCACGTGACCGCAGTGGCCCAGCACGTCAGCGGGGGCCCCGAGGAGCCGTGGACGCCGCTCAGCCCAGCAGCTGCTGCCCCCACCAGCCACCCTCCGCGACGCCGGGCGGCACCGCCCACACCCCGGACCCGGTGTGCCGCAGGTACTCGTTCATCGTGTCGTCGCGGGCCAGCGCCTGCTGCACGGAGACGAACGTCGCCGGGTCGCGCTGGTAGGAGAGGAAGAACAGGCCCGCGTCGAGGTGCCCGAGCCCGTCGGCGCCGCCCACGTAGTTGTACCCGCGGCGCAGCATGGTCGCCCCGCCGTGGCGACTGGGGTGCGCGAGGCGCACGTGCGAGGTCGCGGGCAGCGCCGCGACGTCCACCGCGTCGTGCTCCAGCGCCGCGGCGCCGTGCCCGAGCGGGGCGCCCTCGGACTTGGTGCGCCCGACGAGGGCCTCCTGCTCCGCGAGCGGGGCGCGGTCCCAGGTCTCGACGACCATCGCGATCCGCCGGGCGACGAGGTAGGAGCCCCCGGCGAGCCAGCTGGCGGCGGGGTCGTCGCCGGCGCCCACCCACACGTGCTGCTCCAGGGTGGCGGTGTCGGCGCCCGCGACGTTGGCGGTGCCGTCCTTGAACCCGAAGAGGTTGCGCGGGGTGGGCTCGTCGGGGTCGGTGCTCGCGGCCCGCCCGAACCCCAGCTGCGCCCACCGCACCGCCGCCCGCCCCGCCGCGAGACGGCCCAGGGTGCGGATCGCGTGGACGGCGACCTGCGGGTCGTCGGCGCAGGCCTGCACCGCCAGGTCGCCGCCGCTGCGCCCCGGCTCGAGCGCGTCACCGGGGAAGGCGGGCAGGTCCACGAGAGCCGCGGGGCGGGCCCCGGCGAGGCCGAAGCGGTCGTCGAACAGCGACGGCCCGAGGCCCACGGTCAAGGTCAGGCGCGACGGTGGGAGGCCGACCGCCTCGCCGGTGTCCTCGGGCGGCGCCAGGGGGTCGCCACCGGCCGCACCGCTCGCGCCGACCTCCCGGCCGGCGGTCAGCGCCGCGGCGGCGACCGTCCAGTCCTGGAGCAGCGCGGCGAGCTGCGCGCGGTCGGTGGTGGTGATGTCGAAGGCCGCGAAGTGCAGGTTCGACTGCACCGACGTCGCGATGCCGCCCTGGTGGGCTCCGTGGAAGGGCACCCGCTCGCCGTGCGCCCCCCCGCGCGTCGCGGCGGTGGCCCCTCGCGCGGTGGCGACCCCGCCCCCGAGCAGGCCAGCGGCCGCGGCCCCGCCGCCGAGGGCCCCGAGCAGGCCCCGGCGGGTGACGCCCACGCCGCTCACGACCCCGCCGGCTGGTCTGCCCCGTCAGCGCCGGCGGCGGCGGCCAGGCGCGACAGAGGCTCGGACAGCCCGTCGACGACGGCGGCGAGCTCGCGGCGCTGCTGCTCGCCGACGGTGCTGTAGTCGACGAAGCCGCCCGGCGCCGCGCTGTCGCGGTAGGGGTCCAGGGACGCCTGCACGGCGGCGAACCGGGCGTCGAGCTCGGGGACCAGTGCGGGTTCGTTGGTCATCACGAGGGGCCTGAGCACCTCGAAGGCCCGCGCGGCGCCGTCGAGGTTGGCCTGGAGGTCCACGAGGTCGGTGTGGCTGAACACCTCCTCCTCACCGGTGACCTTGCCGGTGGCGACCTCGTCGAGCAGTTCCTTCGCGCCGTTGCCGATCGACGTGGGCGTCAGCGCCGCGTTCGGGGTGCGCTGGGCGAGCTCGTCGACGTCCGCGAGCAGCTGGTCGGCGACCGGCACCAGGGGGGCGAGGTCCTCACCGGTCCACAGGGCCTTCTCCAGCCGGTGCCAGCCGGTGAACGCCTCACCCACCGCGAGGTCGGCCTCGCGCACGTCGATGCGCGGGTCGAGGTCGCCGAAGCTCTCCGCGACCGGCTCGATCGACTCCCACGGCACCCGGCTCGGGGCGTACAGGGCCCGCGCGGTGGCGGCGTCGCCGGCGGCGACCGCGTCGCGCAGGCCCCGCACGAGGGGCACCGTCGCGTCGGCCCGCTCCTGGGCGTACGCGCGGTAGGCGTCGACGGCCGCCTGCTCCGGCGCCGTCAGCGAGGCGTCGTCACCGGTGACGGAGACGGGCGTGCGCAGGCCCTCGCCGACCATGCCCGGCTTGCAGGCCACCTCGTAGTCCCCGGCCGTGAGGTCGACGGTGAGGTCGTAGGCGGTGCCGGGGCCGATGTTCTCCTTCTCGGTGACGATGCGGGTGAAGCCGCTCGTCTGGGTGTCGTCGGCCGGGGCGTAGACGTACACCTCGTTGACCTGCTCGCCGCCGTTGGTGATGGCGAAGGTCGTGATGCCGCTGGTCAGCTCGGTGCTGGACAGGTCGCACGCGTCGTCGGTGGCGGTGACGGCGATGGCGTCCGGGACCGCACCGCCGTCGGCGCCCGCCGGTGCGGCGTCCTCGAGGATGGCGCCGCACCCGGCCAGGGGCAGGGCGAGCAGGGTGAGCACCAGGCTCGGGGTGCGGCGGGCCACGGGGTCTCCAGGAGCGGGTCGGTGGTCAGGACGCCGGGTGGGCCGGGGCGAGGGCGGGCGCCGGGCGACGGTCACCCTCCGCCGCGGTGCGGCGCGCCGGAGCGGGACGGCGGAGGTACAGGGCCAGCACGGGGACGAGGTAGGCCAGGTACGCGGCCACCTCGAGCCACGTCATCACGGGCGTGATGTTGAGGACCCCGCGCACGAGCGTGGCGTACCAGCTCGACGGGGGCACGGTGGCGCTGACGTCGAAGGCGAGGGCGGTCAGGCCGGGCAGGATCCCCGCCTCCTGCAGGTCGTGCACGCCGTAGGCGAGGATGCCGGCTGCCAGGACGACCAGGCCGACCCCCGTCCAGCGGAAGAAGCGGGTCAGGTCCAGGCGCAGCGCCTGCCGGTAGAGCAGCCACCCCATCCCCACCGCGAGCGCGATCCCGAGCACAGCGCCCACCACGGGCTGCCACGTCTGCTGGGTCGCCCGCGCCGCGGCCCACAGCAGGAACGCCGTCTCCAGGCCCTCGCGCCCCACGGCGAGGAAGGCGGTGACCGCCACCGCCCCGGCGCTCGCGGCGGCGCCGAGGCTCTCCCGGAGGTCGGCCGCCAGGTGCCGGGCGGCGCGGCGCATCCAGAAGACCATCCACGTGACCAGGCCGACGGCGACGATCGACAGGATCCCGCCGATGGCCTCCTGCGCGCGGAAGGTGAGCGTCCTGGGGCCGAAGGTCAGCGCGGCGCCGACGGCCATGGACAGCGCCACGGCGACCGCCACGCCGGCGGCCACCGCCGGCAGCCGGTGGCGCGCCCCGGTCTTGACGAGGTAGGCCACGAGGATGCTGACCACCAGGGTCGCCTCGAGCCCCTCGCGCAGTCCGATCAGCAGGTTCGCCGCCACTGTTGACCACCCTCGTGGATTCGCGCTCATCCCGGTGTGGAATGAGGTGAGGGCAGCCTAAGTCCTTCGGCGCCGGCAGGGAACCCGTGTGCTCGAGGTCGCTCAGGCCCGCGCGGTGCCCGCGGCGCTGACCGTCGTCGAGCTCGAGGTCAGGGCGAGCGCCAGGGGGGCCGCGCACAGCGCCACCTGCCACGGCCGGGCGCCCGCGGCGGTCAGGGCGGCGGCGACCTCCTCGGCGTCCGCCGGCGCCGGCGGGCTCCAGCACAGCCGCCTCACCGCCTCGGGGGAGAGCAGGTTCTCCACCGGCAGCGCGTGCTCGGCGGCGGCCGCCGCCAGCGCCTCGCGGGCGGTGGCCAGCCGCGCGGCGGCCGCGGGGTCCCGTTCCTTCCACGCGCGCGGAGGGGGAGGCCCGTCACCGCCGGCGTTCTGCCGGGGCAGCTCCTCCTCGGGCACCGCCCGCGCCCGGTCCAGCGCCGCCAGCCACCGCGCCCCCTGCCGGCGCTGCGCCGGGCCGGAGAAGACGGGCAGCGCCGCCAGGGCCTGCGCGGTGGTCGGCATGGCCTGTGCCGCCGCGACCACCGCGCGGTCCGGCAGGACCCTGCCCGGGGCCGTGTCGCGGCGCCGGGCGAGCTCGTCCCGGCTCGCCCACAGCTCCCGGACGGCGGCGAGCTGGCGGCGTCCGCGCAGCGCGTGAACCCCTGATGTCCGCCGCCAAGGGTCGGTGCGCGGGGGCGGGGGCGGGGCGTCGCGCACCGCCGTGAACTCCTGGCGCGCCCAGTCCGTCTTGCCCTGTCGCGCGAGCACCTCGTCCAAGGAGTCGCGCAGCTCGAGGAGCACCTCGACGTCCAGGGCGGCGTAGACCAGCCACGCCGGCGGCAGCGGCCGGGTGGACCAGTCGGCGGCGGAGTGCTCCTTGGCCAGACGCAGCCCCAGGAGGCGCTCGACGACCGCGGCGAGGCCCACGCGCTCGAACCCGGCGAGGCGGGCACCGAGCTCGGTGTCGAACAGCTCACCGCCCGGGCGCAGGGAGACGCCCGCGAGGCACGGGAGGTCCTGGGAGGCGGCGTGCAGCACCCACTCGGCGTCACCGAGCGCCTCGCCCACCACTGACAGGTCCGGCAGGGGCACCGGGTCGATGAGCACGGTGCCCGTCCCCGCGCGGCGCAGCTGCACGAGGTACGCGTCCTGCCCGTAGCGGTAGCCCGAAGCGCGCTCGGCGTCCACCGCGACGGGGCCGGTGCCGGCGGCCAGCGCCGCCGCGGCCTCCCGCAGCGCCTCGGGGGTGCTCACCAGGGGCGGCATCGGTTCGCGGGGCGCCGCCAGCAGCTCCGGCTCGGGGCCGCCCGAGCCGTCAGGAACGTCGGGGCCGTCCTCCGTGACGGCGGGTGCGGCGGTGCCCGGGTGGGCGGGGGAGGGGTCGGTGACCTCGGCGTCGGGCGGCACGCCCCGCACGGTAGACGCCGGGGTCAGCTGATCAGCCCGGCCCGCAGGGTGATGAGCACCATCTCGGCCCGGTCGCCGGTGTCGACCTTGCGGGCGATGCGCGCCAGGTGGCTCTTCACCGTCAGCGCCGACAGGCCGAGGGCCTCACCGGCCTCGCGGTTGCTGCGCCCGTCACCGACCAGCTGCAGCACCTCGATCTCCCGCTCCGACAGGGCGTGGAGGCCGTCAGGCGCCGAGGACAGCTCGGGCACCAGCCCGGTGCGGTCGGTGGTCGTGAGGTAGCAGCGCACACCAGCGCTGAACGCGGCGCGCACCGTCCACGGGTCCTCGCTCGTGGAGATCACCACCGCTCGCGACCACCCGGCGGAGCGCAGCTCGCGGGCCAGGAGCACGCCCTGCCCGTCCTGCAGGCCCGCTTCGATGATGGCGACCTGCCCGGTGAAGGAGGCCGCGGCGCGGCGCGCCTCGGCCACGGTGCTCGCCGCCACCACGTCCTGCGCCCCCAGGGCGCGCAGCACGCGGATCGCGACCTCGCGCACCCCGAGGTGCTGCACGGCCACCAGGGCGGTGGTCCGCGCGTCGCGCGGCTGCTGCGCGACGCGCCTGGTGCGGTCGACGACGGTGCTCATGGTGCCTCCAGCTGCTACGGGCGCCGTGCACCGTCCGTGGGCACGATCTGGAGTTCCATCGGAGCGCCCCGCACCCGCCTTGAGGCGTGCGGAGCCGCAGCTGGGTCGGAGCGGCCGGGTCGAGGCGGCCGGGTCGGGCGAGCTGGGTCAGGGGAGCCGGCGGGGGAGGCTCACGACGCCCGCGGGCAGCGGGGGCAGTCCCGCGGCGGTGCACATCAGGTCGACCCACGCGGCGAGGCTGGCTCCGGCGGCGTCGGGGCGCGGGGTCCACGACGCCCTGACCTCGACCTCCACGCTCTGCGGGCGCTCGCCGAGGGCGCCGAAGGACTCCGACAGGACCCGGGTGACCGTGCCGCCCAGCGCGGCCGCCGGCACGTCGTGGGCGGCGAGGCACTCCACCACCCACGACCAGGCGACCCCGCTGAGCAGCACGTCCGTGGCCATCTCGGTCTCCAGGACCGCGCGCGTCAGGGTGACCGCGCGGAAGGCGCCCTCCCAGGCGGCCTGCCCGGCGGGGTCGTGGAGCAGCACGAAGCGGCCCGAGGCCAGCTCGTCGGGCTCGTCGTCGTCCGGCACGCCGCGAGCGGCGCCGACCAGGGCGATCGGGCCCGGTGTCGGATCCTCGCGGCGCAGCGGCGCCGGCACCTCGCCGGCGAGCGCGAGGGCGTACGGCGCGAGGCGGACCGGCGCGGGCACCGCCTCGACGACGACCTCCGCGCGCAGCAGCTGGGAGCGCAGCTGCTCGGCCGCCTCCCGGAAGGGACGCGGAGCGAGGGCGGGCACCTCGACGTCGGTCACACCCCGATTGTCCTCCCGCGCACCGCGGCGCGCGGCCGGGCCGCGCCGCACGGCCGTGGCCCCTGGGAGGATGCCGGCGTGACCCCAGCCCTGGTGGCGGCAGCGCGCCGCGAACCCACCACTCACACCCCGGTGTGGTTCATGCGCCAGGCGGGCAGGTCGCTGCCGGAGTACCGCGCGGTCCGCGAGGGCACCGCGATGCTCGACGCCTGCATGACCCCCGACCTGGTCACCGAGATCACCCTGCAGCCGGTGCGCCGCTACGACGTCGACGCGGCGATCCTGTACTCCGACATCGTCGTGCCGATGAGGGCCGCCGGCGTGGACCTCGACATCGTGCCCGGCGTCGGCCCGGTCATCGCGCACCCCGTGCGCACCGCCGCGGACGTCGACGCGCTGCCGGTGCTCGACCCCGCTCAGGTGGAGCCGGTGGCGGTCGCGGTGCGCCAGCTCGTCGCGGCCCTGGGGGCCACGCCGCTCATCGGTTTCGCCGGCGCCCCGTTCACCGTCGCCAGCTACCTCGTCGAGGGCGGGCCCAGCAAGGACCACGCCGCCACGAAGACCCTCATGCACGCCGACCCCGGGCTCTGGCGCGCGCTGCTGGAGCGGATCGCGGTCACCACGACGACGTTCCTGCGGGTGCAGGCCGACGCCGGGGCCAGCGCCCTGCAGCTGTTCGACTCCTGGGCGGGGGCGCTGTCCCTGGCTGACTACACCCGCTCCGTCGCCCCCCACTCCGCCGCCGTCCTCGCCGGGGTCGCCGACACGGGGGTCCCGCGCATCCACTTCGGGGTGGGCACCGGGGAGCTGCTGGGAGCCATGGGTGCGGTGGGCGCTGACGTCGTGGGGGTGGACTGGCGCGTGCCCCTGGCGGAGGCCTCGGGACGCATCGGGCCGGGCCGCGCGGTGCAGGGGAACCTCGACCCGGCGGTCCTCGGCGCCCCGTGGCCCGTGGTCGAGGCGGCGGTGCGCTCCGTGCTGGCCAGCGGCGCGCAGGCGCCCGGGCACATCTTCAACCTCGGGCACGGGGTGCCGCCCTCGGCGGACCCCGACGTGCTGGCCCGCGTGGTCGACCTCGTGCACACCGCCAGCGCCCGGTGAGCTCGGTGTGAGCTCGTGGTGAGCTCGTGGTGAGCACCGTCGCCGTGATCGGCGGCGGTGTGGCCGGGCTCGCCGCGGCGTGGACGCTGGCCGCCGGCGCCCGCGGGCACCACGTCGTGCTCCTGGAGGCCGGGCAGCGCGTCGGCGGGGTGCTCGCGCCGGTGGACCTGGCCCTGCCCGCCGGCAGTGGGGATCGCGACACGGGGCTGGGCACGGGGGTGGGCGCGGTGCTGCGCCTGGACGGCGGGGTGGAGTCGCTGCTCGCCCGCCGCGCCGAGGCCACCGACCTCGCCCGCGCGGTCGGCCTGGGCGACGATCTCGTCACCCCCGCCACCACCTCGGCCGCGGTCAGCTCCCGCGGGAGGTTGCACCCGCTTCCCGCCGGCACCCTCCTGGGGGTGCCCGGCGACCCCGAGGCGCTGCGGGGCCTCCTCACCGACGCGGAGGTCGCCCGCGCCGCCGCGGAGGTGCTCGGCCCCCCGGTCACCGCCGACGTGTCCGTCGCCGCCTGGGTCGCCGGCCGGTTGGGGCCCGCCGTGGTCGAGCGGCTCGTGGAACCCCTCCTCGGCGGGGTGTACGCCGGCTCGGCGTCGGGGCTGTCGCTGCGCGCGGCGCTGCCCGGGCTGTGGCCGGCCGCGCACGCCGGCACGTCCGCGCTGGCGGCGGTGCGCCGGGCGACCGCCGCCGGTGCAGCAGTCGGCGGGCCGGTCTTCGCCGGGGTCCGCGGGGGGGTGTGGCGCCTGGGGGAGGCGCTCGCGGCGGCGGTGGTGGGCGCCGGTGTCGACCTGCGGTGCCGCACGCGCGTCACGTCCCTGCACCAGCGCGGCGCTCGGTGGCGCCTGGAGCTGGCGGCGGATCGGGGCGAGGAGGTGCTCGAGGTCGACGCCGTGGTCCTGGCCCTGCCCGCCGCCGCGGCGTCCGGGCTGCTCGCCGGCGCCGCGCCGGAGGCCGCCGGGGCCCTCGCCGGGGTGCCGTCGGCGTCCCTGGCGCTGGTGACCGCGGTCCTGCCCGTCGGGGCGCTGAGCGGCGAGCCGGCGCTGGCGGGGCTCTCGGGCGTGCTGGTGCCCCCGGTGGAGGGGCGCCTCGTCAAGGCGATGACCTTCTCCTCCGCGAAGTGGGCGTGGGTCGCGGACGCCGCGGGCGGGCTGGAGGTGCTGCGCCTTTCGGTGGGCCGCCACGGGGACGACGCGGCGCTGGCGCTGGACGACGACGACCTGGTCGCGGCGGTCCTCGCCGACGCCGGGCACGTCCTCGGGGTGCCCCTGCGGCCCGTCGCCAGCGCGCTCACCCGGTGGGGGTCCGCGCTCCCGCAGTACGGCGTCGGGCACGTGGACCGGGTCGCGGGCATCCGGTCGGCGGTGGCGGCCGTGCCGCGGTTGAGCGTGGCGGGGGCGACCTTCGACGGCGTGGGGGTGCCGGCGACGGTCGCCTCGGCGCGCCGGGCGGCCACCGAGGTGCTCGCGGCCCTGGGGTGATCGCGGCGCGCCGGGCCCCGGCGCTCAGCCGGCGCGGGCGTCGTCCGCGGCGGCGCGCAGAGCACGGGCCCGGCGGAGGCCCTCGTGCATCGCGACCACCCGGGGGACCGGGATGGCGCGCCCCTCCGCGAGCAGGTGCTCGGGCAGGGCCTGCGGGGCTGGCAGCGCCTCGCGCCAGGGGTCGCGCCCGCCGAGGCCCGCCAGCACGGCGGAGGCGCTGCGGACCGTGGGGGTGCCGGGGGTGACGGCGTCGAGGTCCTCCCACGCCACCGGGAACGACACCGGCACGCCGGGGCGCGCCCGGGGGCTGTAGGCGCACGCGAGGCTGCCGCCCCCGGCGCGGGTGGGGTCGACGTAGACCTTCCCGTCCCGCTCCGCGATCACGAAGGCCGTGGTGGCTGCGCTCGGGTCGAGGCGCTCGGCGCGGGCGGCCAGCGCGCGCGTCACCGCCGCGGCGTCGTCCACCGCCACGCCGTGGACGGGGACGATGACGTGCAGCCCCTTCGCGCCGCTGGTCTTGACCGCCGCTCGGAGCCCGCACTCGCTGAGCGCTGCGTGCACGAGGCGGGCGCCGGCGACGACCCGGTCGAAGGCAGCACCCTCTGGGGGGTCGAGGTCGAGCACGAGGTGGGTCACCCTCCCCTCGCCGTCGAGGACGGTGGGGTGGAACTCGACCGCGCGCTGGCCGGCGAACCACAGCAGGGTGCGGCGGTCGTTGCACACCGGGTAGCGCACCGTGCGCGTGGAGGCCTGGGACCGCACGGACACGGTGGGGATCCAGTCGGGCGCGTACGCCGGGAGGTTCTTCTGCACGAAGGGTGGCTGGCCCGGCCGCACCCGCCGCACGGTCAGGGGGCGGCCGCGCAGCTCGGGCAGGATGGCGTCGGCCACGGCGTCGAGGTGGTCGACGAGGTCGCGCTTGGTGACGGCCGCCCCGTCGAACAGCGGCTGGTCGAGGTGCTTCAGCTCCACGCAGTCACGGACCTCGTCGTGCTCGCTCACGGGGCCAGTGTGCCCGCGCGGCGTGCAGGAGCCGTGCGAGCTGGTGCCACTGGTGATCCGGACCCGGGCTGCGCGCTCCCCGCGTCCGGCCGTGGCCCTCCACGAAGGGTCACCCACAGCCCCCTTCAGTGCCCGTTGACGCGCTGGCAGCCCGTGACGAGCATCGTCGACGTCGCCTCGGTCCTCGACCGGGTGCACGTCCTGGCGGAAGGAGCACCTCCCACGGGGAGGGCATCGATCAGCACCGCGGCCGGAACGGCTTCCGCGCTCCTCGTCTCCATCGCTGGCCCGGCCGCGGCCCGGCAGCGCTGCACCGCGTCCAGCGACCTCGTGGCCGCTGTGGCGACGCAGGCGACGCAGGCGGCGGAAGTGGCGACGGGTCCGGGCGAGACCTCCGTCGAGGGCGGCGCCATCACGGCGCCGACCAGGACGGCGCCGGTGCTGTCGGTGGCGTCACCGCCGAGCGGGCACGCCCGCGACCCCGTGACATCGTGGCTCGGTGGCCCCCGTCCTGCGCGCCGCCGGCCAGGTGGCCCTCGGTGGGGTGCTGCTCGTCGCGGGCACGGCCCACCTCACGAGCGCCCGGCAGGAGTTCCAGGCGCAGGTGCCGCCATGGGTGCCGCTCGACCCGGACGCCGTCGTCGTCGGCTCCGGGATCGTCGAGCTGGTGCTCGGCGCCTCGCTCGTCGTGACGTGGAGGTCCCCCGCGCGCCCGGTGGTCGGCGCGGTGGTCGCCGCCTTCTTCGTCGCGGTCCTCCCCGGCAACATCTCGCAGCTGGTCACCCGGACCGACGCCTTCGGCCTCGACACGGACGCCGCGCGCGCCGTGCGGCTGCTCTTCCAACCGCTGCTCGTGGTGTGGGCGCTGTGGTCGACCGGCGCCTGGCGGGCCTGGCGGGGACGGCGCACCCGCCGCCGAGCCCGCGGCTCCAGCGGAGTCTCGAGGACGCGGTCGGACCCTGCGTCCGCATCAGTGACGCGGCGCCCTCCGGCCCGGGGCTGACCGATGCGCCGTCCCGTCAGGCGCCCGCGGACCAGGGTCGGCGGCCGCCCGGCGACGGGTGCTGCGGAACGGGCCCTCGAGGCCCAGGTCGTCGGCCCCCGGGGTGGACGGCGGGTCGGCGACGCCGCGGGGGGCGAGCTCGTGGTGGCGCGTCGCGGCGGCGGCGGCGGCGCCGACGGTTCCTCGGCGGGCGTGCTCCGGGTGCTGCCGCTCGACCACCCGCGCCAGCCGCTGCGCCTGCTCGACGCTGAGCCCGGGCAGGTCCACGGAGGTGCCGTCGCGCAGCACCGCGCTGCTGTGCTCGGACCACCGCCCCCGTGCCCGGACCTCCAGCACGTCGTGCCAGGCGGCGGTGCGCTCGCGGAGCGCGTCGGTGCGCACGACGAGGGCGCGGGAGGTCATGCGGGTGCGCAGCGGACGCAGCACCGGTAGGAGCCCGCTGAGCAGTCCTCCGGCGCCGCTGAGGTCCACCAGCACCAGCCGTTCCCCGTCCCTCCCCGCGACGAGCACGGCGGTCGCGGCGCCCGAGACGAGCACGACGCCGGCGACGGCCGCCCACCACGCCCGGCGGGCGCGTCGGCTGAGCGCGGGCTCCACGGAGTAGGTGCCCTCCAGCCCGCCGAGGTCCACCGCGGGCCAGGACGCCACCTCGGCGCGCCGGTCAGCGCGGGAGCTCACTCGCACGCGCCACCGTCCCCGAGCCCCACGCCCCGATGATCACCCGGGCCGCGCTGGCGCGGCAAGGCCGTCACCCGGCCGCCAGCAGTCACGGGGCCCACCCCCGGGGCGGGGCGCGGCATCCGTTGACGTGGGTGGAGCGACCTCCCTAGCGTTCCGGGCGCACCCGCGGCCACCCCGCTCCCGCGGACGCCCGTCGGCGGGCACGGGACCCGCCACCGACCGAGAGGCCCCGATGCTCCCCCGCCCCGCGATGGACTCGCCCCAGCCCCCCTCACCGGACGCCGCCGCCCTGGACGCCGAGGCCCACCGCCTGCTCGACTTCGCCCGGGCCAGCGCGCTGCCCACGGGCGGCTCCGGGTACCTCTCCGAGACCGGCGACGTGCTGGCGGAGCGGCCGGTGGAGCTGTACCTGACGTGCCGGATGACGTACTCCTTCGCCCTCGGCGCGCTGATGGGCCGCGACGGTGACGCCGCGCTGGTCGACCACGGCATCGAGGCCCTCCACGGCGGGCGCGCCCTGCTGCTCGACGGCGAGCACGGCGGGTGGTTCAGCGCCACCAGCCCCGCCGGCGCCCCCGTCGACGACACCAAGGCCGCCTACGCGCACGCCTTCGTCGTCCTCGCGGCGGCCGCGGCGTCGGTGGCGGGACGCCCGCACGCCGTCGAGCTGCTGGAGGAGGCCCTGGCCGTCGTCGAGCGCCGGTTCTGGGAGGAGGAGCCGGGGATGGTGGCCGAGAGCACCTCCCGCGACTGGTCAGCGCTCGAGGACTACCGCGGGGTCAACGCCAACATGCACTCCGTGGAGGCGTTCCTCTCCGCCGCCGACGCCCTCGACCACCTGGGGCGGCCCGAGGACGCTGCGCTCTGGCGCAGCCGGGCCGGGCGCATCGTCGACCGCGCCGTCCACGGATTCGCCCGGGGTGCGGGCTGGCGCCTGCCGGAGCACTTCGACGCCGCCTGGACCCCGCTGCCGGAGTACAACGCGGACGAGCGCGCGCACCCCTTCCGCCCCTACGGGGTGACGCCGGGTCACCTGCTGGAGTGGTCGCGGCTCTGCCTGCACCTGCGTGCTGCCGGGGAGGCTGGTGCGTCCGGGAGCGGCGACCGCCCGTGGCTGCTCGACGACGCCCGCGCCCTGTACGACCGGGCGGTCTCGGACGGGTGGGCCGCGGACGGACGCGACGGGTTCGTCTACACCACCGGCCACGACGGTGAGGTCTCCGTGCCGGCGCGCATGCACTGGGTGCTCACCGAGGCGATGGGCGCGAGCGCCGCGCTGTTCCAGGCCACGGGCGAGCAGCGCTACGCCGACGACCACGTGCGGTGGTGGGGGCACGCCCGCGCCGTCTTCATCGATGTCGAGCGCGGGTCCTGGCACCACGAGGTCGACCCCGACGGGGCGCCCGCGCACGGCACCTGGGCCGGCAAGCCCGACGTCTACCACGCCCTGCAGGCCACCCTGGTGCCGCGCCTGCCGCTCGCGCCGACGTTCGCGGCCGCGCTGAGCGGTCCGACGTCACCCCGTGACGATGAGGACCGGTCATGAGGGCCGTCGTCTACGAGGCCCCCCGCAGCTTCAGCGTGCGCGACGTGCCGGCCCCGGAGCCAGCTCACGGGGAGGTGCTGATCACGGTGGTGCAGACGGGCATCTGCGCCACCGACCTGCACATCCACGAGGGCGACTTCTTCGCGGAGTTCCCCCTCGTGCCCGGCCACGAGGTGGTCGGCACCGTGGCGGGTCTCGGCGAGGGCGTCGAGGGCTTCGCCCTCGGGGAGTCGGTCTCGGTCAACCCGAACATCGACTGCCGGCGCTGCTCGTACTGCCGGCAGGGGCGGACGCTGCTCTGCGCGAACCTGCGGGGCCTCGGCACCAACTGGGCCGGCGCCTTCGCCGAGCAGCTCGTCGCCCCGCAGGAGTTCGTCTACTCCGTCGAGGGCCTCGACCCCGACACCGCGGTGTTCACCGAGCCCGCCGCCTGCGCGGTGCACGGCCTGGAGACCCTCGCGGTGCCTCCGGGCGCCACCGCACTGATCTTCGGCGCGGGCCCCGCGGGACTGCTCCTGGCGCAGCTGGTGGCCCGGGGTGGGGCCTCGCACGTGACCGTCGCGGCGTCCACGGCCTTCAAGCTCGAGCGCGCGGAGGCGCTCGGCGTCGACGCGACGCTGCTGATGGACCGGGGGGATCTGGCGGGCAGCGTGCGGGCGCTGCGCGAGCGGGCGCCCGAGGGGTTCGACCTCGTCGTCGAGGCGACCGGTTCACCCGAGGTCGGCGAGGTGTGCGTACCGCTGACACGCAGCGGCGGCACGGTGATGGTCTACGGGGTGAGCGGACCCGACGCGCGCGTCAGCTTCAGCCCCTTCGACGTCTTCCGGCGCGAGATCAGCATCCGCGGCTCCTTCGCGGAGGTCGACGCGTTCCCCGCAGCGATCGCCGGGCTCCGCTCCGGGCGCGTGAGCACCGAGGGCCTCATCACCCACCGCTTCGCCCTGGAGGACTACGCCGAGGCGCTGACGGCGTTCCGCGAGGACGCCGCCGTGCACAAGATCGTGCTGGCGCCGTGACGACCCGTCCGTCAGAGCTGAGGTGCGCGCGCGACGTCCGCCGGTGCACGGGCTCGCGACGGGTGGCTGACGGGCGCCGCCACGGGCGCGCGAGGATGGAGCCATGACCGCGCCGACCGACCCGAACGAGACCATCCGCTACACGATGTGGTCGGTCTTCTCCCTCACCGCGCGGCTCGTCGACGCTGACGGGGCGCGCTCGCAGGTGGAGGCGGTGCTGGAGGACCTCGCCGCGAAGGACCTCGTCGTCCGCGGCTTCTACGACCTGTCGGGCATGCGCGCCGACGCCGACCTCATGGTGTGGTGGCACGCCCCCGACGTCGAGGTGCTGCAGGAGGCGTACCGCCGGCTGCGGCGGACCGCGCTCGGTGCAGCGCTGGCGCCGGTGTGGTCCTCGGTGGGCATCCACCGCGTCGCGGAGTTCAACCGCGGGCACGTGCCGGCGTTCATGGCGGGGGAGGAGCCGCGCGCGTACGTGAACGTGTACCCCTTCGTGCGCTCCTACGAGTGGTACCTGCTGCCCGAGGGCGAGCGGCGCCAGATGCTGAAGGACCACGGGCTCGCCGCCCTGCCGTACCCCGATGTGCGCGCGAACACCGTCAGCGCGTTCGCCCTCGGCGACTACGAGTGGCTCCTGGCGTTCGAGGCCGACGAGCTCCACCGCATCGTCGACCTGATGCGCGACCTGCGGAACACCGAGGCCCGCCGGCACGTGCGCGAGGAGCTGCCCTTCTACACCGGGCGGCGCACCGAGCTGGGCGAGCTGCTGGCCTCGCTGGGCTGAGCGGGGGCGGTGTGCGCGATCTGACGGGGGAGCTGCACGACTCGCCCGAGGCGCCTGACCCGCGCACGATGCGCCGGGCCGTGGACGCCGCGCTCCCCGCGATGCTCGCCGACGCCCGGGAGCTCGTGGGGTGCGAGCCACCCTCGGCGGACCTGGCGGCGGTGGCCTGCAGCGCCGAGGTCGTGGCCCGCGTCGGTGCCCGCCGTCTCGGCGTCGCCTCGGCGGAGGTCCTGGTGCGCCAGGGTCGCACCCACCTGCGCTGGCGCCTCGGGGAGGGGCCGCGCCGGGTGCCGGTGCTCGGGGCCCTCATCGGGTCGACCGGGAGCCGGTCGGGCTCAGCCCGCCGGGCGGCGCATCGGCACGTGGGGGATGCCGTCCTCCAGGAAGGGGGCACCGGCCGGCACGAAGCCGAACCGGGCGTACCAGCCCTCGAGGTGCGCCTGCGCGTCGAGCACCAGCACGCCTCGCCCGTGGTCGGCGACGACCGCCGCCACCAGGGCACCGGCCAGGCCGCTCCCGCGGGCGGCCGGCATCGTGACGACCCGTCCGATCCGCCGCTCACCACGGCCGTCGAGCAGCACCCGCAGGTAGGCCCCCACCGGCTCACCACCCGGGCCGGCGGCCCACCGGTGCTCGGTGGCCGGCTCGAGGTCGCGCCCGTCGAGCTCGGGGTAGGGGCAGCGCTGCTCGACGACGAACACGTCGACGCGCAGGCGGACGATGGCGTAGGCCAGCGCCGGGTCGAGCTCGTCCCAGGGGGCCGGGCCCCGCAGCGCCGCGCTCAGCGGGTCGGGCGCAGCTGCAGGGAGACGGAGTTGATGCAGTACCGCTGGTCGGTGGGCGTGGGGAAGCCCTCGCCCTCGAAGACGTGCCCCAGGTGGGAGCCGCAGCTCGCGCACCGCACCTCGACCCTCTTCATGCCCATCGAGCGGTCGGTGATGAGCTCGACGTTGTCGCCCTCCGACGGCTGGTAGAACGAGGGCCAGCCGCAGTTGCTGTGGAACTTGGCGCTGCTGGTGAACAGCTCCGCGGAGCACGCGCGGCAGCTGTACACGCCCTCGGTCTCGGTGTCGGTGTACTCGCCCTTCCAGGCGCGCTCGGTGCCGGCCTGGCGCAGCACCTGGTACTCCTCGCGGCTCAGCTGCTCGCGCCACTGCTCATCGGTCTTCGTGACGGGGTAGGTCTTCGGGCTCGTCCCAGCGCTCATGGCCGTGCCAACACCGCGCCGGCGCAGCAGGTTCCCGAACAGGGCCATCAGCCGACCGCCGTCGTCCCGCCGTACAGGTGGAGCACGGGGACCCCGAGCTCCGCGCGGGCGCGGCTCGCCCAGTCGCGGTGCAGGGTGTCCTCCACCAGCCGGGGGCGGCTGACGACCACCACCTCGTCGCAGCCCATGGTCATGACGGCGTCGCGCACCGCGGGCAGCGGGTCGTCCGCGGTGGTGCTCCCGTCGGCGTCCAGGCCCCGCTCGCGCAGCGCGGCGAGGGTGGTGGCGAGGACCTCGTCGGCCGCGGCGCGCGCGGCACGCTCGTCCGTGCTGCCCTCGGGCGCGGAGCTGAAGGCCTCGCGCAGCCGACCCAGGCCCAGGGCGTCGACGGACTCCGTCAGCAGGTTGCGCTCGGTGTCGGCTGGCACGAGCGTCCAGTAGGCCCACACCGGTCCCCCGGCCACGACCGGGTGCAGCGCGACGATCCGGTCGAGGTCCGAGCCGTGCAGCGGCTCCTCGGTGAGCAGCACGATCGTGCCGCCCCCCGTGGCGTCGCGGCGGGCGTCGGCCCCGGAGGCGTCGTGCACGGCGGCGTCGCGCGCGCCCGGCTCAGCAGTGCTCACCGCGCCGACGCTACCGCGCGGTCAGCACCGCATCGAGGTCGTAGGCCGCCGGCAGGTCGAGCTGGGCGAAGGTGCACGAGACGGGGTCGCGGTCGGGGCGCCACCGGGCCAGCTGCGCGACGTGGCGGAAGCGGTCGCCCTCCATCTGGTCGTAGCGCACCTCGCACACCCGCTCCGGCGCCAGCACCACCCACGAGTGGTCCTTCCGGTTGTTGAACCGGTTCGCCTCGCCCTGACCGCGCACCACCTCACCGTCGTCCCCGCGCACCACCAGGGGGGCGAGATCCGCCTCCAGCTCGTGGCGCACCGCGGTGGTGAACGCCGACGCGCCGCCGACCTGCCGCAGCTCACCGGACTCGTCGTGCAGGCCCAGCAGCAGGGAGCCGACGCCGGAGCCGCTCTTGTGCACGCGGTAGCCGACGACCACCACGTCAGCGGTGCGGTGGTGCTTCACCTTGAGCATCACCCGCTGACCGGAGGCGTAGGGCGCGTCCAGCGGCTTGGCGACCACCCCGTCCAGGCCCGCGCCCTCGAAGGTCTCGAACCACTGGCGCGCCAGCGCCGGGTCGCGGGTCGTCGCGGTCACGTGCAGGGGGGCGCGGACGTCGGCGAGCACCTCCTCCAGCAGCTCGCGGCGGCGGGAGAAGGGCTCGGCGCGCAGGTCCTCTCCACCGTGGGCGAGCAGGTCGAAGACCACCAGGGACGCAGGAGTGGACGCCGCGAGCTGCGCCACCCGGGAGGCGGCGGGGTGGATCCGCTGCGACAGGGCCTCCCAGTCGAGGCGCTCGGCCCCGGGTTCCCCGGTGCGCACGATCACCTCCCCGTCCAGGACGCACCGCGGCGGCAGCTGCGCCCGCAGCACCTCGACGAGGTCGGGGAAGTACCGGGTCAGCGGCTTGGTGCCGCGGCTGCCCAGTTCGATCTCGTCACCGTCCTTGTAGACCACGCAGCGGAACCCGTCCCACTTCGGCTCGTACAGCAGCGCCCCGCCGTCCGGCAGCGACTCGGGCACGGCGGGCACCGCCTTGGCGAGCATCGGTTCCAGGGGCGGCAGCACGGGCAGGAGCATGCCTGGTGATCGACACCCGCGGCGCCGACCCTGAGCTCGTGGTGGGGGCGGACGGCGCGTGGTCGCCCTGGCGGCCCGGCGAGCGGGGCGACTCACGGACTGCGGTGGACGGGGTGGTCGCCGACCCGCCGCGGAGCTCGCCGTCGACACGGACGACCTGGGACGCGGCGCGACCGTCCGGTGAGGCGGAGGACCAGGTCATCTCCCGGATGCCCGGAGCGCTCGGCATCCGCGAGCCCCGCAGGGACGCGGGCCAGGCGGAGGCACCCGGTGCGGTGGCGAAGGCGTCGCGGGCGTCGCCGGATGCGGGGACGGCGACGACGGGACGCGCGCGGGCCGCCGGCAGCATCGCCGCCCACGGTGCACTGCTGAGGGGAGGGCCTGCACGAGCGGGCGGGCGCTGGCACTATCGGGGCATGGCGTCACGGGATGGGCGGTGGCGCGCGCTGGCGTGTGGGCTGGCGCTCACCGGTGCGGCGCACTTCGCCGCCCCCGACCGCTTCGCCGCGATCGTGCCCGGGGCGCTGGGAGATCCCGCGCCCTGGGTGGCGTGGTCCGGCGCCGCGGAGCTGGCCTGCGCCGCGGCGCTGCTCCCGCAGCGCACCCGGCCCGCCGCCGGCTGGGCCACGGCAGCGCTGCTCGTGGCGGTGAGCCCCGCCAACGCGACGATGGCCTGGCGCGCCCTGCGCTCACCGCGCGCGGGCACGGGGTACCGGCTGGCCACCCTCGCGCGGCTGCCCCTGCAAGCGCCGCTGGTCGCCTGGGCGGTGACCGTGGCCCGCGCCCCGCAGCCGTCGAGGGCCCCGCAGCCGCTGGCCGCACCGGGTCGCCTCCCGCGGGGGGCGGCCGCGTGAGCGAGCCGTCGCCGCCCCTCGGCCGGGTCCTGGCCGCGCAGGCGCTGCGCGGCGTCGTCGCCGGCGCCGCGGCCGGGGTCCTGGCGACGGCGGCCACGTCGCTGCTCGCCGCGGTCTTCGCCCGCGGGGTCGTCACCCCGGCCCGCTCCCGGCCCGACGACACCGAGGTGCTCGCCGTCGGCGGAGGCGAGGTGGTGCTCCGCGCGACGCCCGAGACCCTCGCCCCCGGGCGGTACGGGCTGTGGCAGGGCGGCGGCCGCTGCCACGCGCGCATCGGGGAGGTCCGCGGCCATGACGGGGATGCGCGCACCGTGACCCGCGAGCTGATCGCCGTCGACGTCGGCGCCCTGCAGCGCGGCGGCGCGCGGTGGAGCAGCAGCTACTACGGGGGAGACCCCACCAGCGGTCCGGGCCTGAGGTACCAGGACGTCACCATCACCTCCGACGTGGGCGCCCTCCCGGCGTGGTTCGTGCCCGCCGCGGACCCGGGCGGCGACCCCGGTGCGGCGCCGCAGCGATCCACCTGGGCGGTCCTGGTGCACGGGCGCGGAGCGACACGCGAGGAGTGCCTGCGGGCCCTGCCGCTGCTGCACCGCCTCGGGGTGCCGGCGCTGGTGCCCGCCTACCGCAACGACGGCGAGGCACCCTCGAGCGCCGGCGGGGCGTACGGGCTCGGTGACACGGAGTGGATCGACGTCGAGGCCGCTGTGCTGCACGCCCTCGCTCACGGGGCCCGCGAGGTGGTGCTCGTCGGGTGGTCCATGGGCGGGGCGATCGCCCTGCAGGTGCTCTCCCGCAGCTGGACGGCCTCCAGCGTGCGCGCGGTGGCCCTCGACGGGCCCGTCGTCGACTGGCGCCACGTGCTCGACCACCACGCCCGCCTCAACCGCGTGCCCCTCGGCGTGGGCCGCTACGGGGTGGGCATGCTGGCATCCCCGGTCGCGCGCCACCTCGTCGGCGCCGACGCACCGGTGGACCTGCGCCGGCTCGACTGGGTCTCGCGCGCAGAGGAGCTGTCGGTGCCCGTGCTGCTGGTGCACTCCGCGGACGACGAGTACGTGCCCATCGGGCCCTCCCGAGCGCTCGCGGCCCGCCGACCCGACCTCGTCACCCTGGTGGAGTTCGCTCGAGCACGGCACTGCCAGGAGTGGAACACCGACCCCGAGCGGTGGGAGCGCGAGGTGGCCCGCTTCCTGCTGCAGCACCTGTAGCGGGCTCTGGGCGGTGGAGCCGCCGCTCGCACGGCGCCCTCAGGAGTCGACGGCCTCGCGCAGCTGCCGCTTGATCCGCGCGAGCATCCCGGTCATCCCGCGCATCCGCAGCATGCTCACCGCGCGGTCCAGGCCGAGCCGGGAGGACACATCGTCCGGGAGGTCGATGATCGTGTGCGCGGGCAGGCCGTCGAGTCCCTCGCGCAGGATGCTCGCGAACCCCCGGGTCGTCGGTGCCTCGCGGGGGGCGGAGAAGTGCAGGCGCACCGTGCGCTCGGGGTCGTGCGCGGCGTCGGCGACCTCCGTGACGAGGAACACCGGTGACTGGCACTCGGGCACCGGTTCCATCAGCTCGGGGTGCTCGGCGTAGCGGGTCGGCAGGTCCGGCAGCTGCCGGCTGAGCTCCAGGAGCAGCTGCAGCCGCTCGCGCTCGGGGACGGCGGCGAACTCCTCGACGATCCCCGCCAGCGCCGGCGGCAGGCCCTCGCCCAGTGCGCTGGCAGCCGCACCGGCGGTCTGGTGCTGGGTCATGCCCCCATCCTCCCACCGCCCTCGGACGGAGCTCAGACGGAGCCGGGCTCCGCGCCCGTGACGATGGGCACCCGCACGGCGCTGCCCCACTCCGTCCACGACCCGTCGTAGTTCTTCACGTCCTCGAACCCCAGCAGGTGGGTGAGGACGAACCACGTGTGGCTGGAGCGCTCACCGATGCGGCAGTACGCGACGGTGGCCGCCTCGGGGACGAAGCCCTTCTCGTCCTGGTAGATCGCCTCGAGGTCCGCGCGGGCCTTGAAGCGGCCGTCCTCGGCGACGGCACGCCCCCACGGCACTGACTGGGCGCCGGGGATGTGACCGGCGCGCAGCGCGCCCTCCTCGGGGTAGGCGGGCGCGGTGGTGCGGGCGCCGGTGTACTCCTCGGGGGAGCGGACGTCGACGAGCTGGCCGCCGAGGAAGGCCACCACGTCGTCCTTGTACGCGCGGATCGTGGTGTCGTCGCGCTCGACCACGGGGTAGTCCACCGGCGACGGTGACGGCGCCTCGGTGGTGTGGCCGCGGCCCTCCGCCTCCCACGCCGCCCGCCCGCCGTCGAGCAGGCGCACGTCCTCGTGGCCGAAGAGGGTGAAGACCCACAGCGCGTAGGCGGCCCACCAGTTGTTCTTGTCGCCGTACACCACGATCGTGGTGTCCCGGCTGATGCCCTTGGCGCCCATGAGCGCGGCGAACGCCTCCCCGTCGACGTAGTCGCGCGTGACCGGGTGGTTCAGGTCGGTGTGCCAGTCGACCTTGACGGCGCCGGGGATGTGCCCGGTCTCGTACAGCAGCACGTCCTCCGAGGACTCGACGACGACCAGGTCGCCCGTGCCGATCTCGGACAGGTGCTCGGCGAGCCACGCGGTGCTCACCAGGCGCTCGGGGTGGGCGTACTGGACGAAGGTGCTGTCGGTGTCGAGGGGGGCGGGCACGGTTCCTCCGGAGGAGCGGGGGCAGCAGGGGCTGCGGGCCAGGTCGGGGCGGCGGGGGCTCAGGCGCCGGGACACCGGCTGCTGGCCGCGCGCGCGAAGTCGATCTCGCGCCGGCGCACGCCGTGGAACGACCCGCTCATCACGGTGACGACCCTAGCCATCGTGCGGCTGTGGCGGCGAGGGGCGGGGGCGGCTGTCTCGGCCCGCGGCTCGTAGCGGCTCGTGGCGGCCCCGTGGCGTCTCTGCGGCGTCCGCAGCCGCCCCCGCGCGGCCGCCCGGCGGCGCCTACCCTCACCCGGTGAGCGCTGCGCCGTCGGCCCCGCCCCTGCCCGCGTCGCTGGTCGCGCGCACCCCGCAGCCGGACACCGACCGCCTGCTGGCCGACCTGGTTCCCCCGCCGCACTTCGCCGCCGCGAGCTTCGCCAGCTACCGCCCCGACCCGACGCAGCCCACCCAGGTGCGCGCGGTCTCGGCGCTGGAGGACCTCGCGACCCGCGCCGGCGCCGGCAGCGGCAGCTCCGGCGGTGGGGTCCTGCGCCGGTGGTTCGGCGGCCGGCCAGCGGCGCCCACCCGCCCGCTGGGCGCGTACCTCGACGGCGGCTTCGGCGTCGGCAAGACCCACCTCCTCGCGGCCCTGTTCCACGCGGTCGCCCGCGGCGGTGGGCGTGGGGCGTTCGGCACCTTCGTGGAGTACACCAACCTCGCCGGGGCCCTCGGCTTCGCCCGGGCCGTCCAGGTGCTCTCGGCCAACGCGGTGGTGTGCATCGACGAGTTCGAGCTCGACGACCCCGGTGACACGGTGCTCATGGCCCGGCTGCTGCGCGAGCTGTCCGACGCGGGCGTGGCCCTGGCGGCGACGTCGAACACCCTGCCCGGGTCGCTGGGGGACGGCCGCTTCGCCGCCGCCGACTTCCTGCGCGAGATCCAGGCGGTGGCCGATCGCTTCGAGGTGGTGCGCGTCGACGGGGAGGACTACCGCCACCGCGGGCTGCCCGCCCCTCCGGCCCCGGCCACCGACGGGCAGGTGCTCGCCCGCGCCGCGGCCAGCGGGCCGGGCGGCGTGCTGGACGACTTCCCTGCGCTGCTGGAGCACCTCGCGAGCCTGCACCCCAGCCGCTACGGCGCCCTGCTGGACGGCGTGACGTCGGTGCACTGGCGCGGGGTGCACCAGCTCACCGACCAGAACGTGGGGCTGCGCCTGGTGGTGCTCGTGGACCGCCTGTACGACCGCGACCTGCCGGTGGTGGCCAGCGGCGTCCCGCTGGACCAGCTCTTCGACGAGACGATGCTCACCGGCGGGTACCGCAAGAAGTACCACCGCGCGATCTCCCGGGTCACCGCCCTGGCCCGCGCGGCCGGCTGAGGCTCCACGGCGCGGCCGGCTGAGGCTCCACGGCGCTGCCGGCTGAGGGTTCACAGCCGGGGGTCCACCGGCTCGGACTCCAGCGCCAGGACGGCGCACACCGCCTCGTGCACGCGCCAGAGGGGCTCACGGGCCACCGCGCGCTCGAGGGACTCGACGCCGAGCGCGTGCTCCCGCGCGGCCAGGGACCGCTTCAGACCCAGGCTGCGGCTGCGCAGCCGCTCCAGGTTCCCGGCTCGGTGCACTGGGGGCCGTGGACCAGGCGCAGGTGCTCGCGCCCACGCACCGCGACCCTGTGCTGGACGCCGCGCCCGACCCGCTCGGGACGCGAGGGCTCGACCACCATCCCCTCCCCGCCCGCCGCGGTGAGCGCCTGCCACCACGCCACCCCGGCGGCCATCGAGCCCGGGTCGGTGACGTCGACGGGCAGCCGTCGCGCGGTGCGCACCAGGGTCGGGGCCCCCGCCACCAGGGCGTCGGCCGCGCCCAGGCGCCAGGCGTGGTCGCGACCACTCATCCTGGCGATGATCTGGACCTGTTGGACCGATACGGCTCCGGAGCTCCACCGAGTCCGAGATCACCGCTGACGGGGAGCAGGGACGGGACGGCTACCGCGGGTGGGGGCTGGAGGGCGTCACCCGCAGCACCGCGCAGGCGTGACCGGGGACGGTGGCGGCACCGTCGCCGACGTCCGCGCCGGCCCAGGAGGCCAGCACCTCCGACGTCGCGCCAGCGCCGGGCACGGGCACCGCCAGCTCGCTGGAGGTGAGGTTCACCACCAGGCGCGTCGCTCCGCGGGCCACCACGAACCAGTCCTCGCCGTCGTCGGGCACGGTCACCACGACATCGGCCAGCACCCCGGAGGCCAGGTCGGGCTCGACCCGGCGCAGGGCGATGAGCTCCCGCGTCCACGCGTGCAACCGCGCCCCGCGGTCGGTGTCGAGCTCGGCCCGCTCCAGCACCGAGGCCTCGCGCGTCGCCGGGTCCTGCGGGTCGGGCACCTGGTCGGCGGACCACCCGTGCTCGGCGAACTCCCGCGCCCGCCCCTCGCTGACCAGGCGCCCCAGCTCGGGCTCGTGGTCGGTGAAGTACCGCCACGGGGTGCGCGCCCCCCACTCCTCGCCCATGAACAGCATCGGGGTGAACGCAGCTGTCATCACCACGGCCTGCGCGGTGGCGAGCTGCGCGTCGTCCAGGACGGCGGAGAGCCGGTCGCCGGTCGCCCGGTTGCCGGTCTGGTCGTGGGTGGTGGTGTAGGCGACGAAGGCGTGCCCGTCGTAGCCGGCGGCGCCGCTGCGGTCCACCGGCGCCCCCCACACCGCGCCCCGGAAGCTCGAGTGCGTGCCCGCGTGGAAGAACGCGCCCTGCAGCGTGCTCGCCAGGGCGCTCAGGCTCCCGAAGTCGGCGTAGTACCCCTGCCGCTCCCCGGTGAGCAGCGCGCGCAGCGCGTGGTGGACGTCGTCGGCCCACTGCGCGCCCATGCCCCGCGGCGCCATCCCGCCTGACGAGCCCGGCCCCGAGGTCGCGGGCCGGTCCACGGGGGTGACCATCGCCGGGTCGTTGAGGTCGGACTCCGCGATGAGCGTCAACGGCCGCCCGAGCCGCTCCGACAGGGCACGAGCCTCGGTGGACAGCTGCGCCAGCAGGTGCGTGGGGGAGTCGTCGACCAGGGCGTGCACGGCGTCCAGGCGCAGCGCGTCGACGTGGAAGTCGGCGAACCACCGCAGCGCGTTGTCGACCACCCAGCGCCGCACCTCCTCCGACCCGGTGTCGTCGAGGTTCACCGCCTGCCCCCACGGGGTGTGGTGGGCGTCGGTGAAGTACGGCCCGAACCCCGCCAGGTGGTTGCCCGCCGGGCCGAGGTGGTTGTAGACCACGTCGAGGGCCACCGCGATGCCCCGGGCGTGCGCGGCGTCGACGAAGCGCTGCAGGGCTGCGGGCCCGCCGTACCCCTCGTGGACGGCGTACAGGTCCACCCCGTCGTAACCCCACCCCCATCGCCCCGGGAACGCCGCGACGGGCATCAGCTCCACGACGTCCACCCCGAGGTCGACGAGGTGGTCGAGGTGGTCGGCGGCGGCGTCCAGGGTGCCCTCTGGGGTGAAGGTGCCGACGTGCAGCTCGTAGAGCACCGCCCCGCGCGCGTCGCGCCCGATCCAGCCGGTGTCGGCCCAGGCGTGGCGCGCGGCGTCGAAGACCCGGCTGGGCCCGTCCACGCCGGCGGGCTGCCAGGCGCTGCGCGGGTCGGGGCGCGCCTCGCCCCCGTCGACGCGGAACGCGTAGTCGGTGCCGTGCCCGGCGCCGGCGACCTCCGCGGTCCACCACCCCTCGCGCGCCGGGTCGGGCGCCATCGGGACGGCGGCGACGCCGCCGTCCCGGTGGACGTCGACGTCGACGCTCGCGGCGGAGGGGGCCCAGACGGTGAAGGTGTGCACGGGCGACAACCCTGCGACCTCAGCGGCGCCGCCGCACCCGCGCGGGCTCCTCCGGGTGCTCGAGGTGCCGCTGACGCATGCAGCCCCGCAGCGCGACCCCTCCGCGGACGTCGACGGGGGACGCCGCGCCCCCCGCATCGCGTCGACCCGAGGGGCTCGGCGTCCCCCGTCGCCCGAAGGCCGGACGACAGCGGCAGTCGGCCGAGGGCCCGGCATCCCCGGTCGACGGGGTCAGTCGCCAGGGGCCGGTCGACAGCCGCCCGTCGACGGTCGGTCCGCGCCGCTCTCAGTCCTCGTCGCGCTCCGCGAGGTTCGCGTTGCTCGACAGGGTCCGCAGGTCGGCGGAGTCGAGGTACAGCACGCCGTTGAGGTGGTCGGTCTCGTGCTGGACGATGCGCGCCGGCCACCCGCTGAGCTCCGCCTCGCGAGCGGCGCCGCGCTCATCGGTCCACGACAGCCGCACCCGGTGCGGGCGTGAGACCACCGCCTGGTAGCCCTCCACGCTCAGGCACCCCTCGTAGAAGGGCACCCGCTCCTCGCCGACCACCTCGTAGCGGGGGTTGACCAGCACGGTGAACGGCAGCTCCCCCCGCTCGCGCGGGTCGTCCTCCCCGTCATCCTCCCCGGCGGTCCCGGCGTCCTCGACGACGGCCAGGGCCAGCGGCACCCCCACCTGGGGCGCGGCCAGGCCCACCCCGGGCGCGTCGTGCATGGTCAGGCGCATCGCCTCGACGAGCTCGGCGAACAGCTCGTCGCTGATCTGCCCGTCGTAGGGGTCGGCGCCCCGGCGCAGCACCGGGTCACCGGCCTGCACGATGGGCAGCACCCGCGGGCCCTGGCGCAGCAGTCGCCCCACCCGGCGGCGCAGCTCCTTGCCGGGATCGTTCACGGACGCACCAGCAGGGCCACGGGCAGCTCGGCGAGCAGCTCGGCGAGCAGGCGCGTGCCGCCGGCGACGTCGGCGCCGGTCAGCTCCTCGCGCCAGGGCCCCGCGGGCAGGGCGATGGTGTGACCGCCCCACCCGCCGTGGCGCTCCAGGGCCACCTGCAGGCGCGTCGCGACGACCACGACCTCCGGCTCAGCCCCGCCAGCGCTGCCGACCCCGCCACCAGCCCCACCACCGACCCCGCTGCCCCGGCCGAAGGCCAGCGCGCTGCCCGTGGACGTCGCGACGGCGCTGTACGTGGTGCCCGCACCGGTGAAGACGTCGGGCCGCCCCCGGCGCAGGCGCAGCGCCCGGGAGGTCACGAGCAGCTTCTCGTCGTGCAGGTCCCGCGCCCTGCCCCCCGCGTCGAGGTGCGCCAGGCGCGCGCGCCGCTCGGCGTAGTCCACGGGGCGCCGGTTGTCGGGGTCGACCAGGGACAGGTCGACGCACTCGGTGCCCTGGTACACGTCGGGCACCCCCGGCATCGTCAGCTGCACGAGCTTCTGCCCCAGCACCCCGGTGCGCACGGCGGGCGCGATGCGCTGGTCGAAGGCGGCGAGCCGGGCCAGGAGCGCCGTGTCGCCGAGCACCCCGTGGACGAAGTCGGCGACCGCGGCCTCGTACGCCGGCTCCACCGAGGTCCACGAGGTGTGCAGCTTCGCCTCCCGGGTCGCCTTGCTCAGGTAGTCCAGCAGCCGCTGCGACGCGATGGGCCCTCCGGCGCGGTCGCTGCCCCACGTGCCCACCAGCGTCTGCCACACCAGGTGCTCGGTGGCGGCGTCCAGCAGGCCCGAGCGGTGCGGTGCGGCGGCCTCGCGCCACGCGCGCAGCTCGCCCGCCCACTCCAGCGCCACCTCCGAGAGCACCGCCAGGCGGGCCCGCACGTCCTCGCTGCGCTTGGTGTCGTGGGTCGACAGCGTCGTCATCGCCACCGGCCAGTCGCGCACCTGCTGGCTGCAGTAGGCGTGGAACTCCTCCGGCACCACCCCCAGGCGGTCGGGGTCACCGCCCACCTCGTTGAGGGAGGACAGCCGGAACCACCGGTAGAACGCGGTGTCCTCCACGCCCTTGGCCATCACCGGCCCGCAGGTCTGCTGGAACCGCACGACCACCTCGTGCCGCTCGACGTCGTGCAGGCGCCCGGCGCTGCCGACCTCGCGGCCCAGCAGCAGGTCGACGACGACGGCGAGGGTCTCGTGCCGCTCCTCGGGCAGGTGCGCGCGCGCCCGGGTCGCGGCGGCCTCCACGGCCTCGACGGCGACGGCGTCGGCTGGCTCGCCCGGCACCACGTACGCCCGGTACCGGTCGACGGCGACGAGCAGCTCCACCAGGCACTCCCGCAGCGCGCGCTCGGTGTGGTCGCGCAGGCGGACGTCGCGGGTGCAGACGTCGCGCAGCAGCTCCGTCAGCCGGTGCACCTCGGCGTACAGGCCGTGCTCGACGACCTCCCGCTTCGCCTCTTCCACCACCGCGCCGAAGCTGCGGGAGTCACCGGTGACCTCGGTGAGCAGGGCGCTGAGCGGGGCCGCCCCGGAGAGGTCCACGAACAGCCCGCCGACGCGCAGCAGCGCGTCGTAGCCGGTGGTCCCCGCGCACGGCCAGTCGTCGGGCAGCCGCTCGCTGCCCTCGGTGATCTTCTCCACCACCACCCACGCGCCGCCGGTGCGCTCGTGGAGGCGCCGCACGTACCCGCGGGGGTCGGCGAGACCGTCGGGGTGGTCGATGCGCAGCCCGTGCAAGCTGCCGTCGGCGATCAGCTGCAGGAGGAGGTCGTGGGTGGCGTCGAAGACCTCGGGGTCCTCCACGCGGATGGCGGCGAGGGTGTCGACGTCGAAGAAGCGCCGGTAGTTCAGCTCCTCGTCGGCGACCCGCCAGTGGGCCAGGCGGTACCACTGGCGGTCCACCAGCTCCGCCAGCGGCAGGGACTCCGTGCCGGGGCGCACGGGGAAGACGTGGTCGTAGTAGCGCAGCAGCGGCTCGCCCGTCCCACTGCCGCCGCCCGTCAGGTCCAGGCTGAGCTCCCCGGCGCCGAGGACCTGCCCGATGCGCGAGCCGAGCACCGGCATCAGCAGCGGGTGGCGCTCGCCGTCGGCCCCCGCCCAGTCCACGTCGAACCACCGGGCGAAGGGGGAGTCGGGGCCCTCGCGCAGCACCGACCACAGCGGGGCGTTCTGCGACGCGGGGGTGGGCACCGCCATGTGGTTGGGCACCACGTCGACCACCGCGCCCAGGCCCGCGGCGCGCAGCGCGCCGACGAGGAGCTCGAACGCCGCCCGTCCCCCGGCCTCGGGGTTGACCCGGGTGTGGTCGATGACGTCGTAGCCGTGCGCTGAGCCCGGGACGGGCGCCAGCACGGGGGAGAGGTACGCGTGGGTGACCCCGAGGGCGCCGAGGTGGTCGACCACGCCCGCGGCGTCGGCGAAGCCGAACTCCGGGCGCACCTGCAGCCGGTAGGTCGAGACCGGTTGGGGCATCCCCGGGGAGGGCCGGTGCGCGGGGTTCGACGTCGGGGCCGGGGCCTCACCGCTGGTGGGACGAGCGGTCACGCGTAGGGCACCTCGACGGCGGGGCGCTGCAGCACCGCCATGCTGCGGCCCCGCAGGTGGGCCACCCGCCCGGCCTTCAGCTCCTCGTCGGCCACGAGGCGACCGTCGGTGTCGAGGACGACGGTCCACACGGTGGCGTACGACTCCTCGGGGAGGGTGAAGTCGATCCCCTGGTGGCTGGCGTTGAGCAGCAGGAGGAAGGAGTCGTCGACGATCTTCTCCCCGCGGGGGCTCGGCTCGGGGATCGCGGAGCCGTTGAGGAACACCGCGACGGCGCGCGCGTCGCCCTGGCCCCAGTCCTGGTCGGTCATGTGCGCACCGGCGGGGGTGAACCAGGCGATGTCCTGCAGGTGCGACTCCCCCCCGTGCCGGGCGTCGCCGGCGAAGAAGCGGCGGCGGCGGAAGACGGGGTGCTGCGCGCGCAGCGCCATCACCTGCTGGGTGAAGCGCAGCATCTCGCGCTGCTCGTCGGTGAGGTCCCAGTCGATCCAGGTGACCTCGTTGTCCTGGCAGTACCCGTTGTTGTTGCCGCCCTGGGTGCGGCCGATCTCGTCGCCGTGCAGGATCATCGGCACGCCCTGGGAGAGCAGCAGGGTGCTCAGCAGGTTCCGCTGCTGGCGCCCGCGCAGCCGCTTGACGTCGAGGTCGTCGGTCTCCCCCTCCACCCCGCCGTTCCACGAGCGGTTGTGGTTCTCCCCGTCCATCCCGCCCTCGCCGTTGGCGTCGTTGTGCTTGTCGTTGTACGAGACGAGGTCGCGCAGGGTGAAGCCGTCGTGGGCGGTGACGAAGTTGATGGAGGCGATGGGCTTGCGCCCGGAGTGCTCGTACAGGTCGGAGGAGCCGGCGATGCGCGAGGCGAACTCCCCCAGCGTGGAGGCCTCGCCGCGCCAGAAGTCGCGCACGGTGTCGCGGTACTTGCCGTTCCACTCCGTCCACAGCGGGGGGAAGTTACCGACCTGGTAGCCCCCGTCGCCGACGTCCCACGGCTCGGCGATGAGCTTGACCTGGCTGACCACCGGGTCCTGCTGGATCAGGTCGAAGAAGACGGAGAGCCGGTCGACCTCGTGGAACTGGCGGGCCAGGGTCGAGGCGAGGTCGAAGCGGAACCCGTCGACGTGCATGTCGGTGACCCAGTACCGCAGCGAGTCCATGATCAGTTGCAGGACGTGCGGGGAGCGCATCAGCAGGGAGTTGCCGGTGCCGGTGGTGTCGAAGTAGTGGGCGCGGTCGGAGTCGACCAGGCGGTAGTAGTTGCTGTTGTCGATGCCGCGCATCGACAGGGTGGGACCCATCTGGTTGCCCTCGGCCGTGTGGTTGTAGACCACGTCGAGGATCACCTCGATGCCCGCGTCGTGGAGGCTGCGCACCATCGCCTTGAACTCCATGACCTGCTGGCCGCGGGTGCCGGTGGAGGAGTAGGCGTTGTGGGGTGCGAAGAACCCGATGGTGTTGTAGCCCCAGTAGTTGCTCAGGCCCTTGTCGACCAGGTGGGTGTCCTGCACGAACTGGTGGACGGGCATCAGCTCGATGGCGGTCACCCCCAGGGAGACCAGGTGCTCGATCATCGCGGGGTGCCCGATGCCGGCGTACGTGCCGCGGACCTCCTCGGGCAGGCCGGGGTGGGTCTGGGTCAGGCCCTTCACGTGCGCCTCGTAGATCACGCTCTCGTGGTACTCGTGCCGCGGCGGGCGGTCGGTGCCCCAGTCGAAGTACGGGTTGACCACGACGGAGTACATGGTGTGCTCGAGGCTGTCCGCGTCGTTGAGGCGGCCCGGCGCGTCGAAGTGGTAGGAGAACAGCGACTCGTCACCGTCGACCTGGCCGTCGACCGCCTTGGCGTAGGGGTCGAGCAGCAGCTTCGCGGGGTTGCAGCGGTGCCCGGCCGCGGGGTCGTGGGGCCCGTGGACGCGGAAGCCGTACCGCTGGCCGGGCTGCAGGCCCGGGAGGTAGGTGTGCCAGACGAAGCCGTCGACCTCCGTCATCTCGATGCGCGTCTCGACCAGGGTCCTCCTGCTGCGGGCGCTGGCGTCGTCGATCAGGCACAGCTCCACCCTCTCGGCGATCTCGGAGAAGAGCGCGAAGTTGGTCCCCGCGCCGTCGTAGGTGGCCCCCAGGGGGTAGGGGCGGCCGGGCCAGATCTGCATCGTCTTCTTCCCTCGGATGATCGGTCGTTGCCGGTCATCCTCGCCGAACACCGCTCCGGCCGCCGACCGGGCGCCCCCAATCATCCCCCGTCCGGGCCCGTCGCCGGGGCTTCACGGGCGGGGGTCGGGGTCCGCGGCGGCGCGGCGCGCGAACAGCTCCGCGGCGCGCCGTCCCAGCTCACCGACGGGCAGGGCGCGCCCGTCGAGGGAGGTCACGGCCTGGACGTCGCGCAGCGAGGACAGCAGCAGCACCTCCTCCGCCCGGGCCAGGGCCGCCATCGGCACCGGCTCCTCGCGCAGCACCAGGCCCTCCTGGTCCGCCCACGCCAGCAGCAGCGCGCGGGTGATGCCGGCGAGGCACCCCGAGGTCAGCGGCGGGGTCAGCAGCTCGCCGGGGTGCTCGGGCAGGGCGAGCACGACGTTGGAGCCGGTGCCCTCGCACAGGTCCCCGACGGTGTTGGCCATCAGCGCCTCGGTGGCGCCCAGGGACTGCGCCCGCCGGAGCGCCACGACGTTCTCGGCGTAGGACGTGGTCTTCAGCCCGGCCACCGCCGACCGCTCGTTGCGGGTCCACGCCACGGTGGCGGCGGTGGTGGTGGGGGACGGCGGCGCCACGGGAGCGGCGGCGGCGATCAGGGTGCCGGACCCGGCGTCCCCGCCGGCCGCCGTGGGGGTCGGTCGCGAGGATGACAGGGGCCCGGGGCCAGCGGTCCACGTCAGGCGCAGCACCCACGGTGCACCTGCTGGACCGCTCGGGGCGCCGCCGGGGCCGCCGGCACCGGCGATGCCGGCGAGGACCTGCTCGACGGCGTCTCGCACCCGGTGCTCCTCGGGGGCCGGGAGGCCCGTGCCCCGGGCGGAGCGGGCGAGCCGCTCCAGGTGCAGGGTGAGGGCGAAGGGGCCGGCGTCGGTGACCTTCACGCTCTCGAAGACCCCGTCGCCGACGGTGAGCCCGTGGTCGAGAGCGGGGACGACGGCCTCGTCAGCGGTGGTCAGGCGATCCCCGGCCCACACCACGCGGGCGCCCGCCGGAGGCACCGCGGACATCGGCGGTGCTGCGGCGGTGGGGAGCGCGGTGGGGCGCGCGACGGTCACGAGACCTCCTCGGGCCGGCGGGCGGGGCGGTTGGACGGGTGCGATGGCGGGCCACTACAGTCTCCCGGGTCGGCAGCGACCGTGCCAGCACCACGTGGACGCCAGCACGGGTCCAGGTGCTCGGACGGGAGCGGCTGCACGCGGACGTGGCTCAGTGGTAGAGCATCACCTTGCCAAGGTGAGGGTCGCGGGTTCGAATCCCGTCGTCCGCTCGGAG
>CAXTAK010000015.1:0-67653 GCA_964242735.1 uncultured Quadrisphaera sp.
GCACACTGTTGAGTTCTCAAAGAACAGACACACACCAACGGCAACCCTCCCGGGCTCCAGTGGGGCAACTTCCCTAACGTAGCCCACCACGTGGAGGCGGTCAAGGCTGCAACCCTGCCGGTTCCTGCGGTGGTGAGGGAACCGTACCCCAGCGCGGCGGGCGGGGTGGACCGGGTGGGGGCGCCGCGGGTGTGCGCTCCGCCACAGCACGTGGCACCAGCGCCCGGCACATCGTCCGTGGCGGTGCCCCCCTCGCCGTCACGGGCCACGCGCCTCCGCGGACGAGGTGCTCGCCGGAGGGCGTGGCGCACGCACCGCCACGGCCCCGGTGCTCGCGGTCGGCCACGACCCACGTCCGACCAGCGCCCACCGCAGCGGCCCCTGGACCGGGCGCCTCCGTGGCGGAGCGGGGTGCCGGCCCGACGGTCCGCTCAGCTGGGGTCGAGGATCCGCTCGCGGACGGCGTACACGACCGCCTCGGTGCGCGAGTGCAGCTGCAGCTTCTCCAGGATGTTGCGGACGTGGTTCTTCACCGTGTTCTCGCTGATGAACAGGTCCTTGGCGATGTCCTTGTTGTGCATGCCCCGCGCCACCAGGCGCAGGACCTGCACCTCGCGCGGCGTCAGCGTCGGGGCGGTCACCGCCGGGCGCTCGACCGCCCGTCGCGACAGCGAGGCGAACTCCGTCAGCAGCGCACCCGCCATCGAGGGGCTGATCAGCGACTGCCCGCCCATCACCGCCCTCAGCCCGTCGGCGATCTCCTCCCCCGGCACGTCCTTCAGCAAGTACCCGGTCGCGCCGGCGCGGACGGCGTCGAACAGGTCGCTCTGCTCGTCACTGGTCGTCAGCATGACGATCCTCGACGCGGGCGAGACCCGTTTGATCTCCGCGCACGCCTGGATGCCGGAGCGGCGCGGCATGCGCACGTCGAGCAGGACCACGTCGGGCTGGAGCTCCGCCGCCTTCCGGATGGCGTCGTCGCCGTCGGAGGCCTCCCCCACGATCTCGAGGTCGTCCTCGGAGCTCAGCACCATCTCCAGCCCCCGGCGGTACAGGGCGTGGTCGTCGACGACGAGGATCCGCACGGGGCCCGTGTCGCGCTGGCCCTCCCCGCCGGTGATCTCGACGGTCAGCCCGTCCGCCGCCCGCATCGAGAGGCGGTCCTGGAGCGGACGACTCCGCGTGGCGCAGTCCGGTGGAGCACTGCCGCCGGTGCTGTCGGGTCCGTCGGTGCCCAGTCCCACCGGCCCAGCTCCCATCGCTCACGCGGCGGCCCACCTCGACCGCACAACGTGACTAAACCTAACTGACCGTGAGATCTGGGTCAGCCGGTTCGGTAGGGCGCTGGTGCTCGTCGGCGGGCCCTCAGGAGACGGGGGCCGGTACCGGCACCGCCGCCGACGACGCCGCCACCGCACGGCAGGCGGCCTCCGCCTCGTCCAGGTCGCCGGCCAGGCGGATCACCCCGTAGCTGTAGCCGTGGCGGCGGTACGCCACGCTCGGGCAGCCGACCGCGGCGTCCACGAAGAGGAAGAAGTCGTGGCCCACCAGCTCCATCTCCGCGAGGGCGTCGTCGAGCGACATCGGCTGCGCCACGTGGACCTTGTCGCGGATCACCACCGGCGACTCCCCCAGCGCGTACTCGGCCACGACCGCGCCCGGGCCGGCGGTCACCCGCACGGCCGCCGCCACGTCCGCCCCGGAGGTGGCCTCGCCGTCAGCGGCGGCGCCGTCCGCCGCTCCGCTGCCCGCGGACGGCGGGGAGGCGGCGACGGGGAGGGCGTGCTCCCCGCGCACGCTCGGGAGCGGGTGGCGCCCGTGGTGGACCTTCCGGCGGTCACCCGCTCGCCGCAACCGCTCCACCAGCCGGTCCACCGCCTGGTCCAGGGCCGACGTCAGCTCGCCGGCCCTGGCCTCGGCGCGCACCACCGGGCCCTTGCCGAGCAGGGTGAGCTCCAGGCGCTCGCAGGCGTCGGACTGGCGCCGGTTGGGCTCGTGGCTGACCGCCACCTCCAGGCGGTGGGCCCGCGGCGCGAGGTGCTCCACCCGGGTGAGCTTCTCGGCCAGGAGGCTGCGGAAGTCCTCGGGCAGGGCGGTGTGCCGGACGGTGACGACGATGTCCACGGTGGTCCTCCTGGTGCTGTGGGTGGGGCCGCCCGGGGGACGGCACCGACAGGGGTGGGGCGCGCTCGGGCCCGGCGCGGGGCCGGGCCCGCTCAGCCGCCGGGGGTGGGCGACCTCCTCCCGGGACGGACGGCGGGCGACGGCTGGTCGGCGCGGGTGCGCGCGTGCGTCCTCGATGACGTCACGGGCACCGGCGCTGCCATGACGGAACGCTAGTCCGGCGCTCCGTGCTCAGCCAGCGCGCGCGCCGCGCCCCGCGCCCCGTCCTCAGCCGGCCCGCGCGGTCCTGCGAGGGGTCGCCGCCACGGTCGCCGCGCCGACCAGCAGGCCACCCGCTGCCCGCACCGCCCGCGCAGCCTCACCGAGGGTGGCCCCGGTGGTGGTGATGTCGTCGACCAGGACGCACGCCCGCCCCGCGAGCCGGGCATCAGCGCGGTGCGCGCCGCGCAGGTTGTCGGCCCGCGCCCCGGCGCCCAGGCCGACCTGGTCGCGCGGGGCTCGCGCCAGCGCCAGCGGCACGGAGCCGGGCGGCAGGGGGGTGACGCTGCCCGAGCTGGCGAGGCGGCGGGCCGTGACGGCGGCGAGCTCGGTGACCAGGGGCCCGCCCCTGCGCCGGGACGCGGCGCGCGAGGAGGGGACGGGCACCAGGAGCACACCGGCGCCTCGTCGGCCTGCGAGGGATCCCGGGCCTGCGAGGGATCCCGGGCCTCCCAGGGATCCCGGGCCCCTGTGATCCGGGTGCCCCGACCGGTCGGCCTCCACCGCCCCCAGCACACCGGTGACCGCCAGGGCCAGGGCGTGCGACAGCAGCACCGTGAGGTCGTGGCGCCCGTGCTCCTTCCACGCGACCAGCAGCTCACGCACCGGGCCCGCGTACGGCGCGGCGCTCCAGGGCACCACCGGCAGAGAGGGCGGGTGCGGGCCGGGCACCTCACGCGCGCTCGACCCCAGCAGCGCATCGGCGCAGGTGGCGCAGCACGGGACGTCGGCCCGGCCGCACCCGGCGCAGCTGACGGGCAGGACGAGGGCGGCGAGCTGCCCCCACGCGCCACCGCTCTCGCGGACTCCGCTCACCGGGCCAGCGTGGACCGACGGGGCGGTGCTGCGCGTGGCCGCGCACCACCGCCTGTGGACGAGTGCGCCGTCCACAGCGGGCGGCTCAGCCGGCGAAGGCCGGGGCGCGGGCCCCGGCGAGGGCGTCCACCGGCACCCACCGCGCGCCGGCGCGCTGGAAGACCCGTCCGTCGGCCGACGAGAGCAGCAGCGAGCGCGCCGTGTTCCCCGCCGCCAGGCCCACCAGCTCGGAGGGGGCGCCGGGGGCGCCGCCCGGGGCGGGCACCACCGTCCCCGGCACCGTCCCCGGTGCCCCGAGGCCGGTCACCTCCCCGCCGGTGAGCAGGAAGACCTGCGCGGCGTCGGCGCCGACCTCCGTGCCCACCACGGCCACGGTGGTCTCGTCGACCCACGCCGCGGCGACCACCGCCCCCAGCCACGGCGTCGGCGGCGCGTCGGGGACGGTCAGCGAGCGCGGGCTCCCGTCGTCCGCGCGCTCCAGCCCCGCGACGTCGACCCGCGGGTCGCCCCCGCCGGCAGCGGCGGAGACCACGGCGACGCGGGCGCCCTCGCGGGACGCGCGCAGGGACAGCACGGTGCGACCGGCCAGCCACGCCGCGCCGACCACGGCGACCACGCCGTCGCGCGAGACCGCGGTGACCGTGCCGTCGCAGGCCCGCGCCGTGGACCACGCCCACCCCCGAGGGTCCAGCGAGGGGGGCGTCAGCGCGCCGCCGGGCGCGGACAGGGCGGTGGCCGCGAGGACGGGCGCGGGCGGGGCGGGAGCGGCCGGGTCGGCGGGGGCCTGCGGCGGCTCCCACCGCAGCAGCGCGCCCCCGCCCGCCACCAGCCCGACCAGCGAGCCGTCCTCGAGCGCCAGCGCCTCCAGGGGAGGCGGTGCGAGCGCCCCCGGCGGGGGCCCGAGCCCGGCGACCGGCATCGGTGCGCCACCCCCCCACCGGTGCGGCGCCCCGTCGACGAGCAGGGCCGGTGCGAGCTCGACCCGGGGCTGCGCGTGGGGGGGCACCCGGGCCCCGGTGCTGCTCACCGCGCCGCCCCCCGCGGTGACCACCACCGACTCCACCGCGGGCAGCGCCAGCAGGGTGGCCTGCATCTGGCGCACCAGGAGGGTGCGGGTGAGCGCGTCGGCGTCGAGCACCGAGGCGCTGAGGTCGACCTGCGCGGTCCCGTCCTGCACCGGCACGGTGTCGGAGGCGAGCGACACCCCTCGGGCGTGGTCGCGCCGGGTGGCGGGCGCCAGCCACGCCGAGGGTCCGCGGAGCAGCTCGGCGGCCGCCGTGGTCGGCGTGGACCCCCGCTCGGCGAACCACCGCACCTCGGGCACCAGCTGCTGGCCCCACCGGTCGGGGAAGTACAGGGTGCGGGGCTCCCACGCGATGGCGAAGTCGCTGGTGTCGATGAGCAGCTGGTCGGGCACGGAGTCGATGCGCCACTGCCCGCCCTCGGGGACCACGCGCAGGCTCAGGCGCTCGACGGTGCCCGGCGCGGCAGCGGCGTGGACGCCGTGCCCGTCGACGACCGCGTGGACGGGCGCGGTGACCTCGACGTCGACGGGTCCACGAGCGGGGTCGACGTCGGCGTCGGGGGCCAGCGGCACGCCGGCCTGGGCGAGGGTCACCGTGCGCGAGTCCACCGGGTGGACCACCACGCGGGCGCCGGGACGCCAGCTCGCGCGCAGGCCGGCCACCAGGTGCGACCGGGCGGCGGTGAAGTCGTCGTCGGCCCCGACACCGGCCCGCAGGAACCCCGCGACGACGGCTCCCGGGCCGGCGTCGCGCCCGGGACCGGCGGGGAGCACCCGGAAGCCGCCGCGCTCGTCGGCCCGGGCGGGCAGACCGGCGGTCACCGGTCCGGTGGTCGGCAGCGAGGCGCAGCCCGCCAGGCCCGGCGCGAGCACCAGGGCCAGCACGAGCGCTGCCGCCACCCGGACCCTCACCGGGTCCTCGCGCGGGGGGGCAGCGCCAGCGGCGAGCTGAGCAGCGGGCCCCCCGCCCGCCGGGGCAGGGTGAGCAGGAACGCCGCGCCCTCCCCCGGCCTGCCCCACACCTCCAGGCGGCCGCCGTGCAGGTGAGCGTCCTCCTGGGCGATGGCCAGCCCGAGCCCCGTGCCGCCGGTGGCGCGACCCCGGGAGGGGTCACCGCGCCAGAAGCGGTCGAAGACGCGCGCGGCGTCCGCGGCGGCGAGGCCGACGCCGTGGTCGCGCACCCGCACCGCGACGGCGTGCTCGTCGACGCCGACGGTGACCTGCACGGGGCGACCCTCGCTGTGCTCGACGGCGTTGACCACGAGGTTGCGCAGCACGCGCTCCACCCGTCGGCGGTCGACCTCCGCGGTGGCGGGCGCCGGTGGGGCGCGCAGCGTCAGGACGGTGCCGCGCCGCTCCGCCAGGGGGTCGGCGAGCTCCACCGCGGACGCCGCCAGCACGCCCACGTCGACGGGCTCGGCGTCGAGCACGGCGGCGCCCGCGTCGTAGCGGCTGATCTCCAGCAGGTCGGCGAGGAGCTCCTCGAAGCGGTCGACCTGCGCGGCGAGCAGCTCCGTGGAGCGGGCCAGCGCCGGGGGGAAGGACGCGCGGGACTCGTAGAGGACCTCCCCCGCCATGCGGATCGTCGTCAGCGGGGTGCGCAGCTCGTGGGAGACGTCGGAGACGAACCGCTGCTGCAGCGCCCCGAGCTCCTCCAGGGCGCCGATCTGCCCCTGGATGCTGGCGGCCATGCCGTTGAAGGAGCGGGCGAGGCGGGCGAGGTCGTCCTGGCCGCGCTCGGGGATGCGCTGCTCGAGCTGACCGGCGGAGAACCGCTCGGCGACCGCGGCCGCCTCCCGGACCGGTTCGACGACCTGGCGGGCCACGACGGCGGCGACGGCGCCGACGAGCAGGACCAGCACCCCGGCGCCGAGCAGGAGCACCCGCTGGACGGCGTCCAGGGTCTCCTGCTCGGGGGAGAGGTCGAAGACGAAGTACAGCTCGTAGGTGCCGGCGACGGGCAGCTCCACGAGCTGCCCGACGGCGAGGCCGGGCGAGAGCCGGTCGGGGTCCCCGGTGGCGATGCCGATCTGCTGCGACTGCTGGTCCGGCGATCGGCGCACCGCCTCGCGCAGCTCCGCGGGCACCGCCGAGGGCTTCACGGCCCCGCGGAAGACGTCGCCGAAGCCGGGGGTCGCGGCGTCGGGGGGGCTCAGCAGCAGGACGGTGACCTCACCGGAGGGCCCCGTGCCCTCCGGTGACGTCACGACGTTGAGGGCCTGGTCGCGGGCGTCGGCGAGGACGGAGGCGGCAGCGGCGTCGAACTGGCGCTGGGCCTCGGCGGTGCCGGCGGCGGCCTCGGCGAGGGCCTGCGCGCGTCGGCCGTCGAGGAGGCGCTCGCTGATCTCCTCGCCCAGGACGAGGCCGGCGAGGGAGACGGTGACCAGGCCCAGCACCACGGTGGTGGTGACGACCCGCACCTGCAGGGAGCGGCGCAGCAGGCCGGGCAGCGAGCGCCAGCGGGCGGGGGCCGGCGCACCGGCGGGCGGGCGGTCGGCCAGCGCGGCGGGGGGCCCGACGGAGCCCGGGGGGCCGACGTCGACCGGCGCCCGCTCCTCCGGCGGGCGGGCGGGCGCGGTCAGGGCGGGCCGGCCTTGTAGCCCACCCCGCGCACGGTCAGCACGACCTCGGGGTGCTCGGGGTCTGCCTCGACCTTGCTGCGCAGGCGCTGCACGTGCACGTTGACGAGGCGGGTGTCGGCGGCGTGGCGGTACCCCCAGACCTGCTCCAGCAGCTGCTCGCGGCTGAAGACCTGCCCGGGACGCCGGGCCAGGGCCAGCAGCAGGTCGAACTCCAGGGGCGTGAGCGCGACGGCGCCGCCGGCCCGGTGCACCGCGTGCCCGGTCACGTCGATCACCACGGGCCCGATCGAGAGGGTCTCGGGCAGCGCGGGCGCGCCGGGCACCGGGGCGCCCTCCAGCCGCCGCAGCCGGGCGCGCACCCTGGCGACGAGCTCCTTGGGCTTGAAGGGCTTGGGCACGTAGTCGTCGGCGCCGACCTCCAGACCCCTGACCACGTCGGCGGTGTCGGAGCGCGCGGTGAGCATGACCACCGGCACCATCGACTCCGCCCTGATCCGCCGGCACACCTCGAAGCCGTCGAGGCCGGGGAGCATGAGGTCGAGCAGCACCAGGTCGGGGCGGGTGCGGCGCACGGCGTCCAGCGCGGAGGTGCCGTCGGCGCACAGCGAGACCTCGAGCCCCTCACCGCGCAGCACGATGCCGATCATCTCGGCCAGCGCCGTGTCGTCGTCGACGACGAGGACACGACCCTTCACGGTCCTCATGCTCTCACCCTGCGGCGACCGCCCGCGGGGCGCGACGGCGATCACCCACCCGGACGAGCCGGGACGGGTCTCGACCTCGACGTCGACCACAGGGTCGTCGTCGGCTCCGACCGCGGGCCGCCACCGCGAGAGCCGCGGCACCGCTCGCCGCCACCCCGACCGGGCGCCCCCACCAGCGCCGGACGACGCCCGGGGGCACCCGGCGCGGCGCTCAGTACCGGTAGTGGTCGGCCTTGAACGGGCCCGCCGGGTCCAGGCCCAGGTACTCGGCCTGCGTCTTGGTCAGCTCCGTCAGGTGCACCCCGAGGGCGTCGAGGTGCAGGCGGGCCACCTTCTCGTCGAGGTGCTTGGGCAGGCGGTACACCTCGCGCTCGTAGGACTCCTGCTTCGTCCACAGCTCCACCTGGGCGATGACCTGGTTGGTGAAGCTGTTGGACATCACGAAGCTCGGGTGCCCGGTGGCGTTGCCGAGGTTCATCAGCCGCCCCTCGCTCAGCACGATGACGCTGTGCCCGTCGGGGTAGGTCCACTCGTGCACCTGCGGCTTGATCTCGACCCGGGTCACACCGGGGGTGCGCGCCAGGCCGACCATGTCGATCTCGTTGTCGAAGTGGCCGACGTTCCCGACGATCGCCTTGTCCTTCAGGAGCGCGAGGTGCTCGGCGGTGATGACGTCGCGGTTGCCGGTCGTGGTGATGACGATGTCGGCGACGTCGAGCACCTCCTCCAGGCGCGCGACCTGGTGACCGTCCATGGCCGCCTGCAGGGCGCAGATCGGATCGATCTCGGTGACGATGACGCGCGCGCCCTGCCCTCGGAGGGACTCGGCGCTGCCCTTGCCGACGTCGCCGTACCCGCAGACCACCGCCACCTTGCCGCCGATGAGCACGTCGGTGGCCCGGTTCAGCCCGTCGATCAGGGAGTGGCGCACGCCGTACTTGTTGTCGAACTTGCTCTTGGTCACGGAGTCGTTGACGTTGATCGCCGGGAAGAGCAGCGAGCCGGTCGCGGCCAGCTGGTACAGGCGCATCACCCCGGTGGTGGTCTCCTCCGAGACCCCCACGATGCCGGCTCCCACGCGGGTCCACCGCTGGGGGTCCTGCGCGAGCGTGGCGCGCAGGGTCGCCAGGACGACCGCGTACTCCTCGGAGTGCTCCTCGGTGGTCGCAGGCACCGCCCCGGCGACCTCGAAGCGGGCGCCGTCGTGGACGAGCATCGTGGCGTCACCGCCGTCGTCGAGGAGCATGTTCGGGCCCAGCGGGCCGTCCTGGGAGCCATCAGCGCCGCTCCAGTCCAGGGCGCGCTCGGTGCACCACCAGTACTCCGCGAGCGTCTCGCCCTTCCAGGCGAAGACCGGCACGCCGGCGGGCGCCGCGACGGTGCCGCCCGAGGCGGGGTCGCCCACCACGACGGCGGCTGCCGCCTCGTCCTGGGTGGAGAAGATGTTGCAGCTGGCCCACCGCACGCTCGCGCCCAGTGCGGTGAGGGTCTCGATGAGCACCGCGGTCTGCACCGTCATGTGCAGGGACCCGGTGACCCGGGCGCCGGCGAGGGGCTGCGCGGCGGCGTGCTCCTCGCGCAGGGCCATCAGCCCCGGCATCTCGTGCTCGGCGAGGCGGATCTGGTGGCGCCCGGCAGCGGCGAGGGAGAGGTCAGCGACCTTGAAGTCCATGTCACCAGTGTGGCAGCCGCCGTCCCGGAGGGTGGGTCCTGCGGGTGTGCCCTGCGCCACGGGACGCCGGCCAGGTGGCGGGCGTGGGCGTGGGCCACGGGAGCGCGGCTCCACCCGGGCCGGTCGTGCACCCGCGCTCCGGCCCTGCGCGCGGCGGCGTGGAGACGGGCGTCGCGCGTCCACGACGCAGCGCCCGGCGTGAGGAGGGTGGAGGCGAGGAGCTGCGCGTCGACGTGACCGGTGCCGCTGCCCTGCAGCCGGTGGCGGTCGACGGTGGAGCGGATCTCCGCGTGCGTGGCGACCACCGCCCGGGGCATGCGGTCGAGCAGCGGGAGCACCGACGAGCTCGCCGAGAGATGGCCCAGCGCGAGCTCACCGGCGACCCGGGGGTGGGCCAGCACGGCGCGGTCCAGCTCGATGACCAGGGCGGTGCGCGAGCCCCGCAGGTGGTCGACCCACAGGGGTGTGTCGACCAGGATCACGGTTCGGAGGGCCGCCGTCGCGGTGCCGCGGCCAGGTCGGGCTCGCTGCCGCCGAGCCGGGCGAGGCGGCGGCTGCTCTCGCGCTCGACGAGCGCCCGCAGGGCCTCGGGCACCAGCGCTGTCTTCTCGACCGTCCCCGTGAGGCGCTGGGCCTCAGCCAGGAGGTCGTCATCCAGTACCGGCGTCGTCCGCACGGGGACCTCCGCACCTCGGTGGAGCCCGACGTGAGGCATCTCATGGCGCCACGGCGCGTGCCTCGCGGTCGACCCCACGTGTGGCCGCACCGCGTCGACCACGTGCTGGCACCCGCTCGACCACCCGACGTCATCACCGACCGGCCGGTGGAGCACCCGGCGACGCCGGTCCTGCTCGGCGGCCGCGCGAGCACTGCGGCGGTCACCGCCGCCCGGGTGGTGCTGGCACCAGCGCGCCGCGGGCGGGTGGCGCCATGCCCACCGACACCGTCGGGCTGTCACTGTCGGGGCATGGCAGCCCCACCGCTCCCCCGCACGCGACCCGGCGCCCTCCGCGCCCTGGTCGGCGGCGGGCTCACCGGGACCGCCCACGTCGCGCTCGACCTGGTCTGGGGCTCCCTCGTCGCGCTCGTCGCCGGGGTGGTGGTCGCCGCCGGCGTCTCCGGTCTGGCGGTGCTGGGCACCGGGGTGCTGCTGCTGCTGCTCGCCCTCGCCGGTGCCCGCGGGCTGGGCGCGCTCGAGCGCGCCCGCTTCTCCGCGGTCCTCGGGGTGGTGATCCCCCCGCCCCCGCCGCTGCCCGCCACCACGCTGTGGGAGCGGACGAAGCACCTGGTGGCCTCGGGAACCACGTGGCGGGCGGTCGCCTGGGTGGTGCTGCTGCCGGTGCTCGGCGTGGTGTGGGCCACCGTCGTGCTCGGGCTGTGGGCGGCCGCGCTGGCGCTGGGATCAGTGCCGCTGTGGCAGGGCGCGGCGACCGGCCGTGCGGGCGCGTGGCTGGTCAGCACCGGGGCCCTGGGCGCGGTGGCCGCCGTCGTCCTCGCCGTCGCGCTGGCGGCCGCCGCCCTGCTCGCCGCGCGGGGCTGCGCCGCGGCCGACGTCGCGCTCGCCCGGGTGCTGGTCGGCGGCGACGAGACCGCCGCGCTCACCCGGCGCGTGGAGACCCTGACGACCGCCCGCGCCGGGGTGGTCGACGCCGCGGACGCGGAGCGGCGGCGCATCGAGCGCGACCTCCACGACGGCGCGCAGCAGCGCCTCGTCGCCCTGGCCGTCACCCTGGGGATGGCCTCGGCGAAGCTCGACGCCGACCCCCGGGGGCTCGGGGGCCTCGCCGAAGCCCGCGCCCTCGTGCGCACCGCGCACGGCGAGGCGAAGGCCGCCGTCGCGGAGCTGCGCGACCTCGCCCGCGGCATCCACCCCGCGGTGCTCACCGACCGGGGCCTGGACGCCGCGCTGTCCGCCCTCGCCGCGCGCTCCCCCGTGCCGGTCACGGTCGACGTCGACCCCTCGGTGGCCGCCGGCGCGCGGTGCTCGGCCACCGTGGAGGCCACCGCGTACTTCGTCGTCGCGGAGGCGCTGACGAACGTCGCCCGCCACGCCCGCGCCAGCCGCGCCCGCGTCGCGGTCACCAGGCGGGACGGCGCCCTGGTCGTCGTCGTCCAGGACGACGGGCGCGGTGGGGCCCAGCCCGCGGGCGGCACCGGGCTCGCCGGCCTGGGCCAGCGCGTGGCCGGCGTCGACGGCGCCCTGCACCTGTCCAGCCCCACCGGGGGCCCGACCACCCTGACCGTGGAGCTGCCGTGCACCCCGTGACCCCTCCCGCCGGCGCCGCAGCGCCCACCGGGGCTCCCGCCGCGACGCGGGTGATGATCGCCGAGGACTCCGTCCTGCTGCGCGAGGGCCTCACCCGACTGCTGGACGACGCCGGGCTGGTGGTGGTCGCGGCGGTGGGCACCGCCGAGGACCTGCTGCGCGCCGTCGACGCCGACCCTCCCGACATCTGCGTCATCGACGTCCGGATGCCCCCCACCCACACCGACGAGGGCGTGCGAGCCGCGCTGGTGCTCCGCGCCGGCCATCCCGGCGTCGCGGTGCTGGTGCTCTCGCAGTACGTCGAGGAGCGGTACGCCACCGACCTGCTCTCCGGCGGCCCCGACCGCCCCGCCGGTCCGTCGTCGGGGATAGCCGGGGTGGGGTACCTGCTGAAGGACCGCGTCGCCGACGTCGCCGACTTCGTCGCCGAGGTGCGCCGCGTCGCCGCCGGCGGCACCGCCCTCGACAGCGAGGTCGTGGCTCAGCTGCTGGCCCGCAGCCGCCGCTCCTGGCCCGCCGACGCCCTCACCGCCCGCGAGCGCGAGGTGCTCGCCCTGATGGCGCAGGGCCGGAGCAACTCCGCGATCGCCGCGGCGCTGGTGGTCACCGACGGCGCCGTGGAGAAGCACGTGTCCAGCATCTTCACCAAGCTCGACCTGCCCCCCGCGGAGAGCGACCACCGCCGGGTCCTGGCCGTGCTCCGCCACCTGGAGGCCGCATGAGCACTCGGCAGACCACCCCGCTCCCCCAGCTCCCGCCGCCGGGCCCACCGCCGGGCCCGGGGTCCGGCGCGAGACCGCGCCGCTCGCCCGCCGGCTGGCTGCTGGTCCTCGTCGGGGCGCTGCTCGCGGCCCTGCTGGCGGTGAGCGGAGCGGCCTCCGCGGTCACGGCCCTCGCCCGCCAGTCCGCCTCCGGCGGCGAGGTGGTCGACGGCGTGAGCGCGATCGAGGTGCGCAACGACTGCGCCGGGGACGTCGACGTCAGCGCCACGAGCGCCGCGACGACGGGTGCCGCGGACGTGCGGTGGCGGGACAGCTGGGCGCTGCAGCGCCCGACGCACCGCCAGAGCTCGGACGGCGGGCGCTTGCTCGTCGAGGTCGACTGCTCAGGCCTCCTGATCGGCCCCGGCCCGAGTTCCGACCTCGTCCTGGTCGTGCCGGGTGGTGCCGTCGTGGAGGTCGAGACGGGCTCCGGCGACGTCAGCGCATCCGGGCTGAGCGCGCCGCTGACCCTCACGACCGGGTCGGGCGACGTCGACGTCGAGGGCGCCACCGGGGGCCTCTCGACCCGGACCGGCTCCGGCGACATCGCCGTCGACGAGGTCGGCGGCGACGTGCGGGCGCGCACCGGGTCGGGCAGCGTCCGCGCGAGCGGCATGGCCAGCGACGCGGTGGAGGTCACCACCGGGTCCGGCGACGTGCGCCTCGCCGCCACCGCGCCGCCGCAGCAGCTCACGGGGCGTTCCGGTTCCGGCGACGTGGTGGTGGAGCTGCCCGACGACGCGCGCGGCTACGCGGTCGAGGTCGCCACCGGGTCCGGCGACAGCGAGGTCGGCGTCGTCGACGACCCCGCGTCGAGCCGGGTGATCACCCTGCGCACCGGCTCCGGTGACGTCACCGTGGTGCCTGCGCCGTGAGCGCCGGGACCCCGCGCGTCAGCTGAGGGCGTCGCGCAGGTCGGCGACGTGCGGGCTGATCGCCGGGTCCGCGCCGCTGCCCAGCGCCAGGTACGTGGCCGCGAAGTCGGTGCGCGCCACCAGGCGCGCCAGCGCCTCCAGGGGCGTCGCTGCGCCGGCGACCACCTCGCTGACCGCCACCCCCGAGCGCTCGGCGAGGGCGAGCACCGCGGACGTCGCGGGGCCGCGCACGCTCTCCACCCCGCCCTCGCGCAGCAGCAGGAGCCGCAGCCGGGGTCCGCGCGGCCCGTCGAGGTAGGGGTCGTGGAACAGGTCGAGCCCACCACCCCCGGCTCCCACCCCGGCGGAGGTGCCGGCCGAACCCGCGAACGGTCCGCCGAAGGTGGCGACCACGTCGCCCGCGTCGTCCGGCAGGGTGCCGGCGAGCGCGGGGACCCGGGCGGTGCGCGCCAGCACGCTGGCAGCGCGGCGCGCCGCCACCGAGGCCACCGGTCCGTCCCCGAGGACCACGGGCACCGCGCCGGCCAGCTCCACGGCGAGGGACTTCGCGGGGTTGACGAAGGACGCCGAGGCGGGGCGGGCGCTCGCGGCCTCGTCGTCGAGGGCGTCGGCGAGGCCCGCGAGGGCCTCGGGGTCGGCCCGGAACAGCCCCAGCCGGTCGCCGGCCAGCAGCACCGGGGTCAGCAGCGCCCACAGCGCCGTGCGGGTGGTGGGCGCGGTGACCGTGTCGCGCCCGGGAGCGGGGGTGGCCACGTGGATGCCGCGGACCTGCTGGCAGATCCGCGCCATCGCCGAGTCGGCCCGCCCGACGGTGAGCACGCGCGCCCCCCGGCGGCCCGCCTCGACCAGCAGGCGCAGTCCCGGGGCGTCGCTGCCGGAGAGGGAGACGCCGACGACGAGGTCCAGCGGCCCGACCCAGCCGGGCAGCGCGTCGCCGGTGCGGGCGACGACCGGGACGGGAGAGGCGGCGCCGGCGAGGGCCGCGACGGCGTCGGCGACGACCGCGGAGCCCCCGCGAGCGCTGACGACGACGCTGCGCGGCCGGTCCGAGGCGTCGAGGCGGGGGATCGCGGAGCCCTCGACGAGCTCCAGGGCACGGCGGACCTGCGCACCCGCTCCGGCCAGGGCCCGGAGCACCCCGGAGGGGTCGGCGGCCTCCAGGGCCGCGGTGTCGTCGAGGAGCTGCTCGTCGATGCTGCCGGCGCTGCCGAGCTCGTCGGCGGCGCTGCTCACGAGGTGGCCACTCCGGTCCCTGCGGCCTCAGGGACGTCGGGGGCCCCCTGCGCACCGCCGCGGACCCGCCCCAGCACCTCGTCGCGGACGGCCCGCATCGTGGCCGGGTCGTCGCCCTCGACGTTCAGGCGCAGGAGGGGCTCGGTGTTGGACGGGCGCAGGTTGAACCACCAGGCGGGCGAGACCTGCGGCGGGGAGGAGATGGTGAGGCCGTCGAGGGTGTCGACGACCCCGCCGCGCGCCACCCACGCGTCGCGGACGGCGGCGGTGACAGCCTGCGCGTCGTCCACGCGGGAGTTGATCTCCCCGCTGGCCGCGTACGGGTCGTACGCGGCGACCAGCTCCGAGAGCGGCCCGGACTGCTCCCCGAGCGCAGCGAGCACGTGCAGGGCGGCGAGCATGCCGGTGTCGGCGCCCCAGAAGCTCGCGAAGTAGTAGTGCGCGGAGTGCTCGCCGCCGAAGACCGCGCCGGTGCGGGCCATCTCGGCCTTGATGTAGGAGTGCCCCACCCTGGTGCGGACCGCCTCCGCACCGGCGCGGGTGACCAGCTCTGGCACCGCGCGGGAGGTGATGAGGTTGTGCAGGACCACGGGTCGCGCCGAGCCCGCCGCTCGGGCCGCCGCGACCTCGCGCAGCGCCACCAGGGCGGTGACCGCGCTGGGCGTCACCGCGTCGCCCCGCTCGTCGACCACGAAGCAGCGGTCGGCGTCCCCGTCGAAGGCCAGGCCGACGTCGGCGCCGTTCTCGCGGACGGCGGCCTGCAGGTCGACGAGGTTGGCGGGCTCGAGGGGGTTCGCCTCGTGGTTGGGGAAGCTGCCGTCGAGCTCGAAGTACAGCGGCACGACCTCCAGCGGCAGCGGGGGCAGCCCAGCGGCGGTGCCCAGCACCGCGGGCGCGGTGAGCCCGCCCATGCCGTTGCCGGCGTCGATGACCACCTTCAGGGGGCGGGAACCGGTGAGGTCCACCAGGGAGCGCAGGTGCTGCGCGTACTCACCGAGCAGGTCGCGCTCGGTGAGCGTGCCCGGCGTCGCGGCGGCGGGGGGGGCGTCTGCGCCGTCGAGGTCGGCCTGGGCGAGGGTGCGCACCTGCGCGAGGCCGGTGTCCTGCCCGACGGGCTTCGCGCCGGCGCGACACAGCTTGATGCCGTTGTAGGTGGCCGGGTTGTGGCTGGCGGTGAACATCGCGCCCGGGGCGCCCATCACCCCCGAGGCGTAGTACAGCCCGTCGGTGGAGCACAGGCCGATGAGCACCACGTCGCCGCCGACGCCGGTGACCCCGCGCGCGAAGGCGGCCGCCAGGGCGGGTGAGGACTCGCGCATGTCGTGGCCGATGACCATCGTGGCGCCCGCGGTGACCTCCAGGACCTGGGCGGCAGCGGCGCCGATGGCCTCGGTCACGGACTCGTCGAGCTGCTCCCCGACCAGACCGCGCACGTCGTACGCCTTGATGATCGTGGACAGGTCCACTCGGGTGCCCGGCATGGGCGCAGCGTATCCACGGGCCGGCGGTGGGCCGGTGGAGTGATCACACGACCCGTCCTGCTCAAGGACATCACCCGATCGGCCGATCAGGGGAGCACCTGTCGATCCCGTCCTGGAGGCACCGCATGGTGAGCACGACCGCACCGACGCAGCTGACCGACCCGCCGCTGACGATCTCCGCACCGGTGTCCGCCCCGATCGCGAGACCAGCCCGGGCCGCGGCACCACTCCGGGGCACCGCACCGGCCCAGCCCCCTCGACCGGCCCAGCCGCGCCGGCGGCGGGGTCGAGGTCCCGCACCGAGCCCCCTGGGGTCGCTGACCCAGCGCCGTCCCACCGCCGTCGCGCCCTGCCCGCGGTGCGCCAGCGCGTCGGTGACGGTGCTGTCGATGACCCTGACCGACGGCTCTCCCGCACAGCTGCGCTCGTGCCGCACCTGCGGGCACCGCACCTGGAGCAGCCGGGACGACGCCCTGAGCTTCACCGACGTCCTCGCCCGCACCGCCCGACCCTGACGCCCCTGACCGGAGGGTCGGACGGGGACGGGTCCCCCGGCGGCGGGTCAGGTCGTCGGACCGGCGGAGTCCCGGAGGACCCGCAGGTGCCCGCGACGGGCCACCGCGGGCTCGTCGACCGGCTCGGGCAGCGGGCGGGCGGCCTCGCGCACGGCGTCGGCGAGGGCGAGCAGGTCGTCGTGGCTGTGGCGGTGCTCGTAGGCCTCGGGCTGCAGGCGCACCACCTCCCACCCGCGCGGGGCGGTGAGCCGCTCGGCGTGCTCGGAGCACATGTCGTAGCAGTGGGGCTCCGCCGACGTGGCCAGGGGCCCGAGCACAGCGGTGGAGTCGGCGTAGACGTAGGTGAGCGTGGCGATGGCCGGGGCCTTGCACCCCGTCCTGCTGCACCGACGTGACGCCACGGCGCGACGGTACCGCAGCGCCGCCCCGCCGGTGGGGTGCTGCCGGAGCGCGTCGCGGCCCCGGCGACCTACCCTCCAGGCGTGCCGCAGCTGCCCGATCCCCCGGGGGCCCTGGTCGCCCACCCGGTGCCCCCGCCCGAGCCCTCGTCGGGGTCGCCGTCGGGGTCGCCGTCGGGGCACCCGCGCGAGGGTGACCCCGTCCCGTCCGCGTCACGCCGGCGCCGCAGGGACCGCCACGGCCGCGGTCCGCGGGGCCCGCTGGTGCCCGCGGAGCTGCCGGGTGCCCGAACCCGGGCCGAGCGGTTCGACGAGGTCGTGCTGGACGCCGTGGAGCGCCTGGAGCGCCGGTGGCGCGAGGAGCTGGCACCGATCGAGTTCGCCGTCGAGGACGTGCCACCCGCCGACGCCTCGGCGTGGGAGCGGGCCGAGGTGGTGCTCGGGCGCTTCTTCCCCGCGGGCCGCGACCTGCGTCCGCGCGTCGTGCTGTACCGCCGGCCGGTGGAGACCCGCGCCGCGGACGACGCCGAGCTCGCCGACCTGGTGCACGAGGTGGTCGTCGAGCAGGTCGCGTCAGCCCTGTCGGTGCCGCCGGAGCAGGTGGACCCCGACTACCACCGCGACTGAACCGCCGCGGGACCGCCCCGGCTGACGGGGCGGCTCACGGGGTGCCCCGGAGGCGGACCAGCAGCTCGCCGGCCCCCGGCGGGGGCGGCACCACCGCGTGCCCGGACTGCAGGCGGCCACCGCCGTCCGCGGAGGCACCGGTGCGCAGCGCGGCGGTGACCCCGGCCCCCGGCGGGGCGGTCACCAGCAGCGCCACCGGCTCCTCGCGCGCGCCGCTGTCCTCGGCGAGGTCGTCGGTGTCCAGCGCGACGGTGCGCCCACCGTCCAGGGCCACCGCGGACGGGACCGCACCGAGCTGCCCGGCGGCGTCCAGCACCGAGACCGACACCGCGGCGGGCGCCGCGCCCGCCGCGGGCAGGGGAGCCTGGAGGACCAGCTCGGTGTCGGTGTCGATGCCGTCGCCATCGCGCTCACCGTCGGGCAGCGCCACCAGGACCGCCCCGGTCAGAGCGGGCGCCGCCCCCGTCCAGGCGTGGTCGCCGGCCCGCTCGGGCTCGTCGGAGCTCCGCTGGCCCACCGCGGCGGTCAGCGGCCCGTCACCGGTGACCACGACGGTGTGGCCGCCGGAGCCGAGACCGGCCAGCGGCACGTCGGCCACCGAGCCCCCGGGCACCGTCACCGCGAGGGGGGAGTCCTCCGGGACCACGGCGCCGTCGGGGCCGGAGAGCTCCCAGCTGGCGACCACCGGGGGCCCGCTGGGGGCCACCAGGCGCAGCACCGGCGTGGCGTCGCCGCGCTGGACGACGACACCGGGCACCACCTGGCGCTGCCGAGGCCCCTCACCGGGGACCACCACGTCGACGCCCTGGGGCACGAGCCCGCGCAGCGAGGTGGTCACCAGCCACGCCGACACCGCACCGCCCTCGCTGGCGACGCGCACCGCCACGGACGCCGCGCCGGGCACCACGCCCTCCAGCAGCACCGAGCGCTGCTCACCGGGCGCCAGCGCCAGGTCGGGCACCGGGCGGGGCGGGCGACCGTCCTGCGCGCTGAGCACGCTGGCGCGGACGGTGGCCGTCGCGGTCCCGGGGTTGGCCAGCACCAGGCGCGTGGAGTCGCCGACGAGCGTCGAGCCGCCCACCAGCCACGCCTCGTCGGTGGCGGGCACGCAGGGGCTGGCCGCGAGGCCGCGCAGGTCACCGCGGGTGGCCAGGGCCGTGGCCGCTCCGCCGACGAGGGGCTGGGCGCCAGCGACCGGCTCGGCGACGCCGGCGCGCGCAGCCGCCCCGGCGTCCCGGGCGACCACGCCGCCGCCGGCGGTGAGCGGGACGCCGGTCACGACGGCGGGGGCGTCGTCGGCCGGCGCGTCGTCGGCCGGCGCGTCGTCGACCAGGGCCGTCAGCGCCAGTGATCCCACCACCGCCCCGTCCTGACCTGCACCGTCCTGACCTGCACCGTCCTGACCTGCACCGTCCTGACCTGCACCGTCCTGACCTGCGGGGAGGGTGAGCACGCGGAGGGAGGTGGCGACGGCGGTTCCCGCGTCGTCCGCGCCGGCCCCGTCGCCCGTGCTGGCGGCGTCGTCGGCGGTGGTGACGTAGGACGTCGGCGGGCCGGGGCAGGCGAAGCGGGCGGCCGTGGGGGGCACCGCGACGGCGAGCCCGGCCCCGGTGCCCTCCACGGCAGCGGGCTCGACCGCAGCGGCGGCGGTGAGCCCCACGGCCACGGCGGCGGTGACCGCCAGCGCCGAGCCGGCGGCCACCAGGCGTGGTCGCAGCGGCGCGGGAGGTCGCCGACCGCCGGTGCCACGGCTGGATCCGGTGGCGGGGTCGGCGCTCACTCCTCCTCCTGGCGGCGACCGGGCGCGGGCAGCGCCAGCAGGACCGTGAGGAGCACCACGACTCCTTGCACCAGGGTCCACACCTCCAGCGGCCCGCCGTCGTAGTCGACGTCGAGCTGCCCTCCGGTGGCCGGCACCTCGAAGCCCACCGCCCACCCGTCCACGAGCACCTGCCGCAGGGGGGCGCCGTCGAGGGTGGCGCGCCAGCCGGGGGCGTCGCGCTCAGCGAGCACGACCCGTCGCGGGGCAGCGTCCTCGGCGTCCCCCTCCGCCGGTGCCACCACGGCGGTGACCCGCTCGCCGCGCGAGGCGAGCACGGCCAGCGGCGCCCCGTCGGCGGCCAGCAGCCGGGCGCGCGCGGGGCGGTCCGGCGCGCCCACGACCCCCGCGCCGCCCGGGGCGGGTGCGGCGTCCCCGCGCACCCGGTACAGCACACCCTCGGCGGTGGCGCCGGCTCGGGCGAGCCCCTGGACGCCGTCCAGGGAGCTGTCGCCCCGGACGAAGACGTAGCCGATGCCCAGGCTCGTCAGCTGCTGGCGCGGGTCACCGGTGCCGGCGGCGAGCACGGCGGTCAGCGCCGCGAGCGCGGCGGTGGCGGGGTCCGCGGCGCCCCCGCGCGCGGGGGCCGCGGCGGTGGCCGGCGTGGCGTCGGACGACGTGGGAGCGGCGAGCGCGGTGGTGGCGGGCGCGAGCGGGGCACCGGACAGGGCGGTGGCCGTGCGCGCCGCCGAGGAGTCCAGCAGGGTCGAGGGGCCGCGGCTGAGCGTCGCCGAGGCGACGCCCTCGGTGGGCAGTGCCGTGAGGTCGAGGTCGAGGGTGCGCACGGCCTCTCGACCGGTCCCGCCGTCGGTCGCCACCGCGGGCAGCGTCGGCGCGGCGCGCACCAGCTGCCCCGGCCCCGCCGCGGCCCAGTCGGCGAGCGGGGCGGTCGACAGGGCCGCGAGGGCCACCACGACCACCGCCGCGCCGGCGCGGCGCGGGCGGCTGCCGCCCAGGACGGTGGTGCGCGCGCGCTCGGCGACCGCGAGGGCCGCGAGGGCCGTGCCCAGCAGCACCACGGAGGTGCCCGCGCCGGGCCACGCCGTCGTCGTGGGCGCGGCGAGGGTGGTGCGGGCGCTGAGCACGGCGGTGAGCAGCCCGAGCGCGGCCACCGCCCACCCGGTGCGAGCGGTCCTGCCCGCGCGGGCAGGGGCGCGGGGGGCGTCCTGGGAGGTCCCCCGCCAGGCCCCACCAGGCGCCGTCGCGGGCGCCGCCCAGCTCACCAGCAGCGACCCGGTGACGGCGACGAGCACCAGGGCAGTGGGGAGCACCAGCGCGAGCGCCGGACTGCCGAGGAGGTCTCCCAGCACTCCGGGCAGCACCTCGGTCAGCGATCCGGGCAGCAGGCGGGGCCACGCCGGGCCTGGCTCGGTGGGGTGGGCCAGCAGCAGCGCCCACCCCGTGGGGGTCGCGGAGGCCACCACCGGGCCGGGGTCGGCCACGAGCACCCGCAGGTCGGAGGCGGCCACGAGCGCGAGGGGACCGAGCAGGGCGAGGGAGCAGGGCAGGGTCCACGCCAGGGCGGTGGCGTGGCGCCGCGCGGCGACCACGACGGCGAGCACGACCACCAGCAGGGCGGGCAGCAGCACCGGTGCGCCGGCGACGGCGACGGCGGCGACCAGGCCCGCCGCGGCGGCCGCGGTCAGGGCCGCCCGGTGCGTGTGGGCGGTGCCCGCGCGGTGCAGGCACAGCGCCACCCAGGGCAGGGCCAGGTGCACCAGCACACCGCCGAGGCGCCCGGCGTCGAGCCCCTGCAGCAGCGGGGGCGCGCAGGCCCACACCAGCGCCGCGAGCAGGCGCAGCGCGCGGGAGGTGGTGACCGCACCGGCCGCGACCCACGCCCCCGCCCCCGCCACGGGCACCGCGAGCACCAGCGTCGCGGTGATGGCGAGCCCGGGCGACCCCGCGGCGAGCAGCGACAGCGCGGCGAGCACGGGGACGACGGGGTCGACGGGCAGCGGTGCGCCCAGCCCCGCCGGGGACCACTCCGAGACGACGGCCTGCCACAGCGCTGCCAGCTCGGGGGCGCGCGGCAGGGCCGGTCCGGTCGTGCCGCCGGCGCCCAGCAGCGACCGCAGCGCCCACAGCGAGGTGCCCGCCAGCGCCAGGACCACCACGGCCAGCGCGCCGCCGCCGCCACCGCCGGTGCGCACGCGAGCGGGGGGCCCCAGCAGCACGCTGGCCACGGTCCCCGACGCGCCCAGGGACGACGCGCGCCGCTGCCAGCGGTCGCGGTGCCACCGCCACGTCTCGGTGGGCCCGGCCCGCAGCGGGGCGAGCGCTCGAGCGGGCACGGCACCGGGGGCGCGCCCGGTGCGCCAGGTGCGGCGGGCCGTCCACGTGCGGTGGGGGCCCAGGAGACCGACGACGGCGGCCAGGACGGCGGTGACCTCGGCGGGAGCCCGCCCGGGCTGCTTGGCCGACACGCGTCCCAGCGCGCGGAGGACCCCGCCGAGCAGCGCGGCCAGCGCCACCAGGGGCAGGACGGCCGCCGGCGCGGCGACCAGCGCCCGGTGCACCTCGTGGCGCCGCGAGGTCCAGCGGGCGCCCCGGCGGGCCACCGGCGTGCTGCGGACACCGGTGCGGGTGGCGTCGACGTGGTGGACGACGGCGCGGGGCACCACGACCACGCGGGATCCGGCCAGGCGCGCCCGCTGGCACAGGTCGAGGTCCTCGCCGAGCGTCGGCACGGCGGGGTCGCCGCCGAGGGCGGTGAGCAGGTCGCGGCGCACGAGCATGCCGGCGGTGCTGACGGCGAGCACGTCGTCGTGGTCGTCGCGCTGGCCCTGGTCGAGGTCGCCGCGCTCGACGCCGGTCAGCCGGCGGCCGGCGGCGGTGGTGGTCAGGCCGACCTGCTGCAGGCGCCGCGGGTCGTGCCAGTCGAGGAGCTTGGCGCCGGCCACCCCGACGCCGGGCGCGAGCTCGACGGCGTCGAGCAGCTGCTCGAGGGCGTCGGGCGCGGGCGCCCCGTCGTCGTGCAGCAGCCACACCCAGTCCCGACCGGGCGCCCGGGGCCCCTCGGTGGGACCGAGTGACCGCGCTGCGGCCTCCGGGCCCTCGACGGCCGGGTCGTCCGCGAGGGAGCGGGCGTCGTCGAGGAGCAGGGCCGCGCGCGCGGCGTCCAGCAACCCGGCGCGGCGGCTGACCCTCAGCAGCGCCGCCGGTGGGCCGTGCTGGGCCAGCCGCCCCGTCTGGCCCTGCACCGTGCGCGCCTCCAGCAGCGCCAGCGGCGTGGTCACCGGCGGGGCGGGGAGCAGGTGCGCGCTCATCACCGCCGCGCTGGCGTCCGCGGAGCCGGCGTCCACGGCGACCACGGCGTCGGGGGCGCGGGTCTGGGCGGCCAGGGCCGCCAGGGTGCGGGGCAGCCACCGCTCCCCGTCGCAGGCCACCAGCACCGCCACCACGTGGGGGCGGAGGGGAGCGCGGCCCACCGTGGCGGGCCCCGAGGCGCGGCGCCCCGCCGAGCCGTCCGCCCCGCCGTCCGGCTCCGAGCCGCGGGGACGATCGGGGGGGCCCGGCGGACGGGCGCCCGGCGCCGGGTCCGGCGCGGTGCGCACCGCACCGGGCGCTGGGCCCCCGGCGGCGTCCGAGCGGACCGCCGGCTGCACGAGATCACAGTACGGAGCCCCGGGGGCACCGACCGTCGTCGCGCGCGCCCGGCGCGCCGCGCGGCGGGTCGGCGCGGCGCCCGCACCGGCTGGGGGGGCCGAGGCGCTCAGACCGCCTCGCGCTTGGCGCGCCGGCGCTCGCGCTCGCTCAGCCCGCCCCAGATGCCGAAGCGCTCGTCGTTGGCGAGGGCGTACTCCAGGCAGGGAACGCGCACCTCGCACCCGGTGCACACCCGCTTGGCCTCGCGGGTGCTGCCGCCCTTCTCGGGGAAGAACGCCTCGGGGTCGGTCTGGGAGCACAGCGCCCGGTCCTGCCAGGTGGCCAGGTCCTGCCACGCGCTCGCGTCCAGCACCTCCTCGGGCATCGGTGTGCGCATGCCGGGCAGGTGGAGGCTGACGACGGTGCTCTCGCTCATGGCGGCCCTTCTCGTGGTGGTGGGGCGTCACGGAGGGTCTCGCCGACGACGCCCTCGACCCGCTGACTCGGTGAATTACAGAGCCGTGACACGCTGTCGTCAAGCGACACCCGAGAGTCACCTGATGCAGGTTTGACGACACGCGACACCAACAGGACAGACCTGGGCGAGCCGCTGACCGGCTCCCTGCGTGTCGCTCCCGGACGCGACGCGTGTCGCGCCACGACCCGACGCGCGTCACGACGGACGCGGTGCACCACCATGGGGGCGTGGCCCCCCGACGCGCGCTGCGCGTGACCACCCTGGCGGGCGGGGTCGGCGGCGCCCGCTTCCTGCGGGGCCTGCGCGACCACCTGGCCCCCCGAGGTCCCGCAGCGGTGACGGCGGTGGTCAACACCGGTGACGACACCACCCTGCACGGGCTGCGCATCACCCCGGACCTGGACTCGGTGATGTACACCCTCGCCGGCGTCGCGGACGAGGAGCGCGGGTGGGGGCGCCGCGGGGAGACCCTGGCCGTGGCCACCGAGCTCGCCGCCCTGGGCGCGGAGCCCACCTGGTTCACCCTCGGCGACCGCGACATCGCCACCCACCTGGTGCGCACCGCGATGCTCGCAGCTGGCGCACCGGCCTCCCGGGTGGTCGCCAGGCTGTGCGAGCGCTTCGACCCCGGACCGGGGGTGGTGCTGCTGCCGATGAGCGACCAGGTCGTGGAGACTCACGTGGAGCTGGTCACCGGTGGCGTCGTCCACTTCCAGGAGTGGTGGGTGCGCCTGCGCGCTCAGGTGCCCGCCGCGGCCTTCGAGCTGCGCGGCGTCGAGGACGCCCGCCCGGCCCCGGGGGTGCTGGAGGCGATCGGGGACGCTGACGTGGTGCTGCTGGCCCCCTCCAACCCCGTGGTCTCCCTCGGGCCGGTCCTGGCGGTCCCGGGGGTGCGCGAGGCGCTGCGCGCCACGGCGGCGCCCGTGGTGGGGGTCTCACCGGTCATCGGCGGGCGGGTGGTGCGCGGCATGGCCGACGCCTGCCTGGCGGCGATCGGGGTGCCCACGACCGCCGCTGCGGTGGGGGGGATGTACGCCGACGTGCTCGACGCCTGGCTCGTCGACGACGCCGCGGACGGCGCGCTGGCGGGCGCCACCGTCCCCGGGGGCTCGGCGCGGGTGCACGCCCGCCCGCTGCTGATGGACGGCGGGCGAGCGCCGGCGCTCGCCGGTGCGGCGCTGGACGTCGGGCTGGCGCTGTCCGCGGAGCGCCGACGGTGAGGGCCGCGGTGGGGCGCGGCCCGACGCGCACCTCACGCGCGGTGGGCCGCCTCGCGGAGGCGCTCGCGCGCCGCAGCGGTGCGGTGGGCGCGGACGTGCCCGGGCCCGGCGGCACCTCGCTCCGGGTGTGCGCCGGCGCCGGTCCCCGGGTGTGCGCGCGCGGGGGCACCACCTACGGCGAGGTCTTCGTCACCCGTCGGCCGCTGTCGGCGGTGGGTCCGGCGCTGGTGCGCCACGAGCTGGCGCACGTGCGGCAGTGGCGCCGCTGGGGACCGCTGCTGCCGGTGGTGTACCTCCTCTCCGGGGTGGACCCGCTGCGCAACCGCTTCGAGCAGCAGGCCGGGCTCGTCGACGGCGGGTACGTGCGGTGAGCGGGCGGCCCGTCGCCCGCCTCGCCGCGCACGCCGTGCCCGGGATCCCGGAGGTGCGCCGGGGCGACGACCTCGCAGCCCTGGTCGTCGCCGCGTGCTCGGCGGCGGGCGTGGAGCTGGGCAGCGGTGACGTGCTCGTGGTCGCGAGCAAGGTCGTCGCCAAGGCCGAGGGGCGCCAGGTGGTCGCCGGCGACGTCGCGGCGCGCCAGCGGGCGGTGGAGTCCCAGACCGTGCGCGTGCTCGCCGAGCGCCTCCACCCCGACGGTCGGGTGACGCAGGTGGTGCACTCGCGCTCGGGGCCGGTGATGGCCGCGGCGGGGGTCGACGCCTCCGACGTCGAGGACGGCACCGTCCTGCTGCTCCCCCTCGACGCCGACGCCTCGGCGCGCGCACTGCGCGCCAGGGTGGGCGAGCTGACCGGCGCCCACCCGGCGGTGCTCGTCAGCGACACCGGTGGGCGGCCGTGGCGCGACGGCGTCGCCGACTTCGCGCTGGGCGCCGCGGGGCTGGAGGTGCTCGACGACGTCCGCGGTCGCCTGGACCGTTCGGGGCGCCCCCTGGAGGTCACCGTGAGGGCGGTCGCGGACCAGGTCGCCTCCCTCGCCGACCTGGTGAAGGACAAGGCGGCCGGCACGCCGGTCGCGGTGGTGCGGGGCCTGGGGCGTCACGTGGTGCCCGGGGACGGCGCGGGCGCGGCGGGGCTGGTGCGGGTCGGGCCGGGCGACTGGTTCGCCCACGGGCACGTCGAGGCGGTGCGGGCGGCGCTGGGCGTGGCGGTGGGCGAGGTGCCGCCGGCGCCGGTCGTCCCCGGCGGCCCCGTCCACGCGCGGCTGGCGCGGGCGGTGGCCGTCGCGGTGGCCGGTCACGGGAGCGTCACCGGGGGCGCCGCGGTCACCGCGGGCGGGGGGACGGCCCGCGTGGCCGGTGAGCCCTACGCCGCGGGCGCGATGGTCGAGCGGCTGCGCGCGGCGGCGTGGACGGAGCGCCTCGTCCTCCAGGTGCAGCGGACGTCGGACGGGGCCGTGCTCACCGCCCGCGAAGCCTGAGGCTCCGGAGCCTGCCCTGCCCCAGCCGACGCGCCCACCGCACCGGGCACGGTCCGGCGGCCCGCCGCCAGGTGTCGCGCGAGCGGTGCGGTGATCATCCGCGTCGGAAGATCTCGATGTCGATGCTGCACGAGCGGGGTCCGGCCGATCCCAGCACGGCGTGCCGTCGGCGTGTCGGCGCAGCATCCCGGTGCGGCACGTGGCCCCAGGCCCTCATGTGCGCCCGGACGCACCGCCACCCACCAGCCGACCGGGTCGCCGACCTCCGCGGTCAGCTCCGCATGCCGGTGGCGGAGGGGGTGTGGCGCGGCAGCGCCGTCCGCGCCCCCCGGCGCGGGCGACGGTGGCCGGCGAGCTGCAGCAGCCGCTGGACCCGGTAGCGGTGCCCGCGGTAGCACTCGATGACCTCGGCGCACCCCGCGTCGTCCAGCACCTCGCCCGTCAGGGCCCACGAGACGTCCTTGGGCACGTGGAAGTCCGCGAAGCTGAACGCATCGGCGTCGCCGTGGGCGCGGTGGCGCACCTCAGCTGCCGTCCACACCCCCACCCCCGGCAGCGAGCGCAGCGCCGGCGCCACCTGGTGCGGGGCCATCGTCAGCGTCCGCTCGAGCCCGGCGGCCGCGGAGACCGCGGTGCGCACCACGCGCCGCCGGCGCTCCTCGACCCCCGCCCGCAGCCACTCCCAGCTCGGGATCGCCGCCCACTGGCGCGGGGTCGGCGGCAGGTGCATCCCGGCGGCCGGGCCCCCGGGCAGCGCCGGGGCGCCCGGTGCAGGGTCCCCGAAGCGGTGCAGCAGGTCGCGCCAGGCCGCGAAGGCCTCGACACCGATGACCACCTGCTCGATGGCCGCGCCGGCGAGCGCCTCCACGACCGCACGGGTGCGCGGGGTGCGCAGCCCCGGGTGGCGGCGCCAGGCGTCGACGAGCAGGCGGTGGTCGGGCCTCGGCGCGAACGACGCGGGGTCGTCGTGGGCGCCGACCAGGTCGGGGACGCCGTCCAGGACCCACGCGGCGCCGTCCCCCCACGCCAGCGCCACCACCTCGGCGCTGGCGGGCTGCGGGCGCAGGAGCAGCAGCGCCGACCCGCACGGGGTGCCGGTGGCCCACCACCACGACCCGTCGACCGCGCGCCGCACCGCGGGGTCACCCGCGCCGCGGCGCAGCGGCCCGAGGGTGGCCGCCAGGTCCATCGGCCACCCCACCCGCACCGTGCGCGAGGTCGGAGCGGTGCTCACCACCACAGTCTCCACGCCGGGGGCGCCCCGGGGGCGCTCGTACAGTGAACCCGTGGCCAGGACCAAGTCGACCGCCCGCTCCGAGCGGTCCGAGCGCGACCGCCGGCTCGACGCGATGCGTCGCGAGCAGGCGGGCAGGGAGCGCCGGCGCCGGCTCGCGCTCATCATCGGTGCGGCGGTGCTGGCGCTGGTGCTGGTCGGGACGGTGGCGCTGACCCTGGTCCGCCAGCAGCAGGCCCTGGACCCCGACAACATCGGGGTCGACGCGACAGCGGCGGCGTGCCAGCCGGTGGAGGCGGTGCCCGCCGCGACCGCCGGGGAGCACGTCGGCCCGGGCACCAGCACGCCCGACCGCACGACCGTGGAGTACGAGCAGGTGCCTGCCGTGTCGGGGCCGCACTACGTCAGCCCGGTGACTCCCGCCGCGCCGTTCTACACCGCCGACGACCGGCCGGCGGTCGAGCAGCTCGTGCACAACCTCGAGCACGGGTACACCATCGCCTGGTACTCCAGCGCGCTGCCCGCCGAGCAGGTGACCGCGCTGGAGGAGGCGTCGGAGGCCATGCGCCGCGAGGCCGACACCCAGAACGGCAAGTTCATCGCCGCCCCCTGGGACGAGGCGCGGGGGCCGCTGCCCGGGGGCACGGCGTTGAGCCTGGCGCACTGGGGCGCCGAGGACGGCGCGGTGCAGCACTGCGGCGCCGTCTCCGGGGCGGTCATCGCCGACTTCGTCGCAGCGCACCCCGCCTCCGACTCCCCCGAGCCGAACGCCGCGTGAGCTCCCCGACACCGACGCGGGTGACCGTGCCCGCGCTGCTGGCCGCCGCCGTCGCCAGTGACCCCGGGCGCCCGCGCCTGACCTGGTACGGCGGTGACGGCGAGCGCGTCGAGCTGTCCGCCCGGGTGCTGCTCAACTGGGTGGCGAAGACCGCGAACCTGCTGGTGGAGGAGCTGCTGGACCTCCCGGCCCCCGGGCGGGCGCCCGTGGTGGCGCTCGACCTGCCGGTGCACTGGCGCAGCCTGGTGTGGGGCCTGGCCGCGTGGGCCGTCGGTGCCCGCGTGACCGACGGCGGAGCGGCCGACGCCGACGTGGTGGTCACCGCGGTCCCCGCCACCGCCCCGGCTCCCCGGCGCGGTGGCGCCCCGCTGGTGGTGGTGGAGCTCGCGGCCCTCGCCCGCTCCACGGCCGACGTCCCCGCGGGCGCGCTCGACTACAACGCCGTGGTCGCCGGGTACGGCGACCACCTGCCCGCCGGGGTGTCACCGCTCCTCCTCGACCCGACCGTGCTGCGACCCGCCCCACCGGCGGTCGGAGGCCCCGATGCGCCCGACGCCGGGGGCCCGGACGTCGGGGGCCCGGAGGTCGGACCGGGAGGTCGCGGGGCCCTGGACGTCGAGGTCGTCGCCAGCGGCCCCGCGGCACCCACGGCGCCCGCGGTGCCGCGCACGCTCGTCGACACCGCTCGGACCGACCACGCCGGGGCGCTCGCGGCGGTGGTCGCCGCGCTGGCCGCCGACGGCTCGGTGGTGCTGCACGGGCCGGGGGCACCCGCGCCGGACCGCCTGGCGACCGTGGAGCGGACGACCGGGCGCGCGCCGTAGGGTCCACGGCCAGCCATCGCGCCCAGGACCAGCACCACCGCGCCCCAGGACCGGCACCACGAGGAGACCAGCATGAGCAAGAGGGCCCTGATCACGGGGATCACCGGGCAGGACGGCATGTACCTCGCCGAGCTGCTGCTGTCCAAGGACTACGAGGTGTACGGGCTGGTCCGGGGCCAGAACAACCCCAAGCTGCCCGTGCTGGCCGCGGAGCTGCCCGACGTCCGGCTGCTCACCGGTGACCTGATGGACCTCTCCAGCCTCATGCGGGCGCTGTCCGCCGCCCGGCCCGAGGAGGTCTACAACCTGGGGGCCATCTCCTTCGTGGCCTACTCCTGGGAGAACGCGGCGCTGACCAGCGAGGTCACCGGCCTGGGTGTGCTCAACATGCTCGAGGCCACCCGGCTGCACGCCGGCACCGACCCCGGGCGGGTGCGCTTCTACCAGGCGTCGAGCTCGGAGATGTTCGGCAAGGTCCAGGACGTGCCGCAGCGCGAGACCACCCTGCTGTGGCCCCGCAGCCCCTACGGGGTGGCGAAGGTCTACGGGCACTACATGACGATCAACTACCGCGAGTCCTACGGCATGCACGCCTCCTCGGGGATGCTGTTCAACCACGAGTCGCCCCGCCGCGGCCCGGAGTTCGTCACCCGCAAGGTCAGCCGGGCGGTGGCACGCATCGCTCTCGGCAGGCAGCAGAGCCTGAGCCTGGGCAACCTCGACGCGCGGCGCGACTGGGGCTTCGCGGGTGACTACGTCGAGGCGATGTGGCTGATGCTCCAGCAGGACGTCGCCGACGACTACGTCATCGCCACCGGCGAGACCCACTCCATCGGCGAGCTGCTCGACGTGGCCTTCGCCCGCGTCGGCATCGACGACTGGACCGACCGCGTGGTCGTCGATCCCGCGTTCCTGCGCCCGGCGGAGGTCGACCTGCTCATCGGTGACCCCACCAAGGCCCGCGAGCAGCTGGGGTGGACGCCGAAGGTGGGCTTCGCCGAGCTGGTGGAGATGATGGTCGACGCGGACCTCGCCGAGCAGAAGGTGCTCGCTGGGCTGTCGCGGTGACCACCGCGCTGGTCACCGGGGTCACCGGCCAGGACGGCGGGTACCTCGCCGAGCTGCTCGTCACCGGGGGCGCGCGGGTCCACGGGCTGGTGCGCCCCGGCACCCGCCACCGGCCGCTCCCGCCGCACCTGGCGGCCCTGGGCGGGGCCCTGGTGCTGCACGAGGTCGACGTGCTCGACCTCCCCGCGGTGCGCCAGCTGGTGACCGCGCTCGCCCCCGACGAGGTGTACAACCTGGCCGCGGAGAGCTCCGTGGCCCGATCCTGGGCCGACCCGGTGACCACTGCGCGACTGGACGCGGTGCTGCCCGCCGTCCTGCTGGAGGCCGCGGCCGCGCTGCCGGGCACCCGGGTGCTGCAGGCCTCCAGCGCCGAGGTCTTCGCCGGCGCCACCAGCGCGCCGCAGGACGAGGGCACACCGGTGGCGCCCACCAGCCCCTACGGCGCCGCCAAGGCGCACGCCCACCACCTCGTCGGGGTCCACCGGGCGCGGGGGCTGCACGCCGTCGCGACCGTGCTGTACCCCCACGAGTCACCGCGCCGCCCGGCGACCTTCGTGACCCGCAAGATCACCTCGACCGTCGCGGCGATCGCCCGCGGCGAGGCCGACGAGCTCGTCCTGGGGAACACCGCGGCGCGCCGCGACTGGGGGTGGGCCCCCGACGTCGTGGTGGCGATGGTCGCCGCGCTGCGCCACGACGAGCCGATGGACTACGTGGTGGCCACCGGTGTCTCGCACTCCGTCGAGGACCTCGTGCGGGTCGCCGCCGAGCGGGCCGGGGTGGCCGACTGGCGCCAGCGGGTGCGCGTCGATCCCGCGTTCCTGCGGCCCACCGACGCCACCGACCTCGTCGGCGACGCCACCCGGGCGCGCACCGTGCTGGGGTGGGCCCCGACGCGCACCTTCGAGGAGGTCGTCGCCGCGATGGTCGACACCGACCTCGGCCGGCCCAGCGCCTGACCCGGCGCCTGACCCGGTCCCGCACCCGACCCGGTGCACCTCCCGGGGGGCGGGGGTCCTACGGTGCCCGGAGGGCCGGTGTCGCCGTCCGTCACGGCGCCGCGATCCCCGACCCGGGTCGCACCAGGACTGGAGCAGCATGCCGACGAGTGCGAGCACCCTCCCCACCCGGCAGGACGCCGTCGCGAGCCGGACGGCGGTCGTGATCGGTGCGGGGGTGGGCGGGCTCCTGGCCGCCGCCGCCCTGCACGAGAGCTTCCCGCGGGTCGTCGTGGTCGACCGCGACACCCTCCCCGACGGCGCCCGGGCGCGCCGCGGTGTGCCGCAGGGGCGCCAGCTCCACGCCCTGCTGGCCAGCGGGGCCCTCGCGCTGGACCAGCTGCTGCCCGGCCTGACCGGCGAGCTGCGCGCGGCCGGGGCGTCGGTCGTGGACCTGCAGCAGGACGTGCACTGGTACCTCGACGGCCACCTGATGCGCGGTGCGGCGTCGGGGCTGACCGGGCTGGGCTCGAGCCGCCCCCTCCTGGAGCACGTCGTGCGGCAGCGGGTCCGTGCCCTGCCCGGCGTCGAGGTCGTCGACGCCTGCGAGGTCACCGGCCTGGTGACCACGCACGACCGGGCGTCGGTGGTGGGTGTGCGGGTCCGGCCCCGTGATCCGAGCAGGCCGGAGTTCGAGCTCGACGCCGGTCTGGTCGTCGACTCCGCGGGCCGCGGGTCGCGCACGCCGGTGTGGCTCGAGGAGCTCGGCTACCCGCGGGCGCCGGAGACGACGGTGCGCACCGACCACGTCTACGTGACCCGCCACTACCACCAGGAGCCGGAGATGGAGGGCGAGCACCTGACCGCGGCCTCCACCGCGTTCCCCGGGCAGCCCCGGTCCGGCGTCGTCAGCCGGGAGGAGGGGGGCCGCTTCACCGTGGCGCTGACCGGCATGCTGGGGCAGGAGCCGCCCACCGACGACGCCGGGATGCTCGCCTACGCCGAGAGCCTGTCCGGCCCGGAGGTCGCGGAGGTCATGCGCCGCGCCCGACCGCTGGACGAGCCGGTGAGGATGCGCTACCCCGGGGCGACCCGACGCCACTACGAGCGCCTGCGCCGCTTCCCCGGCCGCTACCTGGTGATGAACGACGGGATCTGCAGCTTCAACCCCGTCTACGGCCAGGGCATGACCGTGGCGGCCCTGGAGGCCGTGCTGCTGCGGCGACTGCTGGCCGCGGGCGAGCAGGACCTGGCCCGGCGCTTCTTCCGGGCGGCGGGGAAGCTGGTGGACGCGCCGTGGGCGCTGGCCACCGGCAGCGACCTGCGCTTCGCCGAGGTGGCGGGGCGCCGCCCGCTGGGCAGCGCCCTGGTCGACCGCTACCTGGACCGCTTCCGGGTCGCCGCGACGGTCGACCCCCGGCTGGGCGAGGCGTTCCTGCGGGTGGCGAACATGCTCGACGCGCCAGGAGGGCTGTTCGCCCCGGGCACCGTGCTGCGCGTGCTCCGCTCCGGCGGCCGGCCGCGCGCAGCCGCCGCCCGCTGAGGCGCCGCCCGACCACCCCGGGCAGGCGCGCGGAGCCCGCGCGGGCCACGCCCGCCGGCCGGTCGCCCCGGACCGCTGGCCGGGCACCCCGCGCACCCGGGGCCGTGGTCACGGCCAGGTGCGCGTGACGGCGATGCCGCTGCCGCCGCCGTCCCACTCCCCCGCCAGCCCGACGTCCGTGCGGAGCCCGTAGTCGAACAGCCGGTCCGGCGCGCCGGGGGTGAGGGAGTCGCGCAGGTACCACCGGCCCGCGGCCACCACGCCCAGGGTGTCGTCGCCGTCGCCGTCCCAGTCGCCGGGCACCGGGGTGGTGCCGGGGAAGCCGTACCCGATGACCGCCCCCGCGTCACCGGCGGTGGGCGTGCCGCGCAGGAACCACCGCGAGCCGTCGTAGACCCCGATGCCGTCACGGCCCACGCCGTCCCAGTCACCGGCCACCGGCACCGTGCCGGCGAAGCCGTAGCGGAAGGTCGCGTCCGGCGCGCCGCCGGTGATGGCGTTGCGCAGCCGCCACGTGCCAGTGGCGGGTTCGTACACGCCCAGGGAGTCCCTCCCGTCGCCGTCCCAGTCGCCGCACACGGGCAGCAGCGACGCGGAGCCGTAGGAGGTCACCAGCCCCGCCGGGCCCGTGCTGGCCTGCCCGCGCAGGAACCAGGTGCCCCGGGAGTACACGGCGATGCCGTCGGTGCCGTCACCGTCGAAGTCGCACGCCAGCGCGACGTCGCCCGGTGAGCCGTAGAACACCTGCGCGTCGGCGCGTCCCGCGGAGGGGTCGGCGCGCAGCTCCCACTGCTTCTCGCGCATCAGCAGCGCCACCCGGTCGCGCAGCGCCGGCAGCGCGGCGTTGAGGTAGGCGCCCGGGCACTCGGTGCCCCCCACGGAGCGGTGACCGGTGATGACGGGCAGCGCCACCGCCGCCCCGGCCTCGTACAGGGAGGTGCCGCTGCGACCGGCGCTGGTCAGGACGGCGGTGCCGCGGGGGCTGGAGATGTGCTCCAGACCCATCTTCCACGCGATGACGTCGCCCAGGGCGCGGGTGACGGCCGCGCTGGGCTGCGCGGTGGAGTAGTTCCCGAGCACCGCGACGCCGAAGCTGTCGGCGTTGAAGCCCGCCGCGTGCGCCCCGAGCACCGAGCGGTCGAGGCCGCCTGCGCGGCCCTCGAAGACCTGCCCGAACTTGTCGATGAGCATGTTGTAGCCGATGTCGCACCACCCCTGGACCTGGGTGTGGTGGTAGTAGATGCCGCGCATGATCGCGGCGGACTCCCCCGCGGTGTACGTGTTGGTGCCGGCGGTGTGGTGCACGAAGGCGACCTTCGGGGCGCCGGTGTAGGCGACCTGCGGGCACCTGCTGGTGCGCAGCGACTCGTCCGCGCCCCACTGGGCGCGGCTGGTCACCGGCGGCAGGCCGACGACGGACGCCGAGGCGCTCGCCGCGGGGTCGGCCGCGGCACGCGCCCCGGGAGCGTCGGCGTCGGTGGTCTGCGGCTCGATGAGGGTGACCTCGACGTCCTGGGACGCCGCACCGTCTCCGCTGACCCGCACGTCCACGCCGTCCGCTCCCCCCGAGACCCACAGGGGCTCGGTGGAGACCACGCCGCCGTCGGCTGCGGCGCCGCGGGCGTCGGCGGTGCCGAGGTCGGGGCCGGCGACCTCGACGTCGAGGGGGGTCCACTCCGACCACCCGTCGTCGGTGCGCACCCGCACCTCCACCGCGGCGTCCTCGGCGGCGGCCCGCCCGGCGGTTCCCGCGGCCTCCGGCTGCCAGCTGACGCTGACCATGCGGAAGTCGTCGGTGCCCACCGCGCCGGTGGCCGCGCTCACCGCGGGCTCGTCGGGGGCGGCGCCCCGCTCCTCGGGCGCCGGCTCCTCGACGGCCCCCTCCGAGGGCGCCGGCACCTCGGGCGCGTCCTGCGGTGGGGCGGCGCCCTCCAGGACAGCGCCCTCGGCCACCTCGGGCACCTGGAGGGTCTGAGCCTCGGGGGTGACCGGTTCGGGCGCCGCGCTCGCCGGGGCCAGGGGCAGCACGGGCGCCGCGACGCCCGTCGCAGCCAGGACCACCGCCACGACGGCTCTCGCCGCCCACGCGCGGGGCGGACGGGTGGTCGAGGTGGTGCGCACGTCGGCTCCTCGGGTCAGCTCGTGGTCGTGGAGGGGGCGCCGGGAGGGGTGAGCACCACCAGCGACCGCTGTCGACGGTACGTCGCCGCGGGGCCCCAGGACAGAGCGGCTCGCGAGTCGGCAGTCACCCGCCGAGGACCGGAGTGACAGACCGCCGGAGGCGAGCTGTCAGGGCACGGGCACGCTCACACCGACGCCCTCGCCCGGGCCGCCCCACCACCCCGGCACCGGTGCGTGGGTGTCGGCGCCGTAGGCCAGCACCCGGTCCGGTGCGCCGCCCGTGGTGGAGTCGCGCAGCAACCACCGCCCGGCGTCGTACACCCCGAGGGTGGTGTCCCCGTCGCCGTCCCAGTCCCCGGGCACCGGCAGGGCCGCCGCCCACCCGTACTGCGTGCTGACGTCGGGGGCACCGGGGGTGATGGCGTTGCGCAGCAGCCACTGCCCGGCGGCGTACACCCCCAGGGTGTCGCGCCCGTCCCCGTCCCAGTCACCGACCACCGGGGACGCCGCCGGCCACCCGTACTGGACGACGGCGCCGGCCGCCCCCGCGGTGGGGGTGCCGCGCAGGTACCACCGGCCCGTGGCGGGCTCGTAGGCCCCGATGCCGTCGCGCCCGTCCCCGTCCCAGTCCCCGCACACCGGGCGCATCGCGGGCGTGCCGTAGGAGAAGGTGGCGTCCGGGCGTCCCGGGGTCAGCGCCGCCCGCACGTCCCAGGTGCCGGCGCGGTACACCGTCAGCCCGTCGCGCCCGTCCCCGTCGAAGTCGCACGCCAGCGTCGCGTCCCGCGGGCCCCCGTAGCGCACGACCACCTCGGGGTCGCCGCCGGAGGTGGTGGTGCGCAGCATCCACTGCGTCTCGGCCGCCTGCACGGGGGTGAACCAGTTGGACCACAGGCCCAGGGCCCGCCGCAGCGCGTCCCCGGTGACCACCACGGAGCCCGCGCTGCCCGAGACGCGCACCGACAGCACCCGCCCGCCGTCCCGCCCCAGGCCGTTGCGGCTCAGCACGGTCATCGACCGGTACTCCCCGATGCCCGGCCACGCGGCGGTGACCCGCGACGCCGAGACGCTCAGCGACCAGTCGTGGCGCGGGGCCCGGGTGTCGCCGAGGTCCTCCACCGCGGGGAACACGCCGCCGGCGCTCCACCCGCCGGAGGAGGCGCTGAACTCCGTGCGCGCCACGGCGCCGGTGGTGGTGCGCCGCACCTGCCCGGCGGTCTCGGCGACGGCGCGGTCGGTGCGCGGGTCCTCCCCCAGCGCTCCCCCGTAGACCTGGCAGCTGTCGGTGTCGCAGCTCTGCGCGTAGGAGGTGCGCCCCTCGGAGCGGCCGTAGGAGCGGGCCGCGACGGCCTGCGCGCGCAGCGCCGCCATCCCGCGACCGCCGCCGGCGTCACCCCACGACGCCGAGGACTCCCGGGGCACCACCCCGCGCAGGTAGCTCTCGATCGGCACGTGGTTGACCAGCCGGGAGGTGCCGGCGGCGTCGACGACGGGGCGGAAGCTGCCCCGGTAGGGGCGGTCGGTGTTGCAGACGGTGAGCATCCTGGTGCGGTCGTCGCCGGGGTCGGCGGGCAGCCACACCGCCGGGGCGGGGCCGACGTCGCGGGCGCCGGGCGCGTCGTCCCCGAAGCACCCGTTCGTGCGGGTGGTCATGGTCCAGCCCGCGCCGGCGCGGCGGAGGACCACGCCGCTGCCGCCGGGCACCCGGGTGCCCTCGAGCAGGATGTCCTGGCGGGAGGTCAGGACGATGAGGTCCCGGCCGTCCAGCGCCGTCAGGCGCACGGAGACCTCGTCGTTGCCGATGGTGCCCTCGGTGGTGCCGCCGTAGTAGTGCCCGAGGATCTGCCGGTGGTCCCACCCGCGGTCCAGGGCGTACCCGTAGGCCCCCCACTGGCTCAGGCCCCGGCCGTGGCCCCACCCGTGCCCGACCAGGCCCACGGTAGGGGTGGCGGCGGCCGCGGGCGCGGTCAGGGACCCGGGGAGCAGCACCAGCGCCACCACCGCGGCGGCCAGCGAGCGCCGCAGCCGCGCAGCCGGCAGTGTCCGCCCCCCCGCGGTCCCCGGCGGCCGCGGGCACGGGGTCGATCCACCGGGTCCGGGCCTGGATCCACCACGCAGGAGCACCGCACGAGGCTGTCACGGCGCTGGTGCCCCGTGCGGGAGGACACGGCGGGAGGGCGCGGCCCGCTGGGCGCGCGGCTACCCTCGGGTGCGCTGCTGACCGACACCGACGGAGTCCCCGTGCCCCCGCGCGACACCCCCGCACCCCCGCCCGCGACCCGCCCTCCCGCGCACCGCGGTGGCGGCGGCCTGCGCTCGCTGGAGCTCGCAGCCGTGGCTGCCGTGCAGCGCCGGGCCGGTGGCGCCCGCGTGGTCGGGGCGGCCCGCACCGCCGGTGCCTTCGGTGACCACGCCGCGGGGTGGCTCGCGCTGGGGGCGGTGGGATGGCTGGTGGACCGCCCGCGCCGCGCCGGGTGGGCCAGGGCCGGCACCGCCGTCCTCGGGGCCCACGCGCTGACGGTGGTGGTCAAGCGGGTGCTGCGACGGGCCCGGCCCGGCGGCGCGGGCATCACCGTGCACGCGTCCACCCCCGGTCGGCTCAGCTTCCCCAGCTCCCACGCCGCCTCGACCACGGCGGCGGCGCTGGCCTACGGCGGGCTCCTCGGGGGCGCGTGGGCGCGGGGGGCGCTGCTGCTCGCCCCGCTCATGGGCGCCTCCCGCCTCGTGCTGGGCCTGCACTTCCCCACCGACGTCGCGGTCGGGACGGCGGTGGGCGCGCTCGCCGGCCGCTGGGCGCTGCGCCAGGGCTCGGGCAGGGGCTCCCGGTGACCACCACGAGCGCCCGGGTCACCGGCGGCAGCCCCACCCGCGGCCCGGGCAGCGCCGTGGGCGGGCTGGTGCGCACCATGCGCCCGCGGCAGTGGATCAAGAACGTCCTCGTGGTCGCCGCACCGCTGGCCGCCAGCCGGCTCTTCGAGCCCGCGGTGGCGGTCTCGACGCTGATCGCCTTCGTCGCCTTCTGCCTCGCGGCGTCCGCGGTGTACCTGCTCAACGACGCCCTCGACGTCGAGGCCGACCGCGCCCACCCCACCAAGCGCACCCGGCCGATCGCGGCCGGGGCCGTGCCGCTGGGGGCGGCCTACGCGACGTCGGGGGCGCTGGCGCTCGCCGGGCTGGGGATGGCGCTGCTGGCCTCGAGCGACCTCGCGCTGCTCATCGCCCTGTACCTGGGTGTGCAGGTGGCGTACTGCCTGCGCCTGAAGCACGAGCCGGTCCTCGACATCGCGGTCGTGGCGTCGGGGTTCCTGCTGCGGGCCATCGCCGGCGGGGTGGCGAGCGGCATCGAGCTCTCGCAGTGGTTCCTGCTGGTCACCGCCTTCGGGTCGCTGTTCATGGTGTCGGGGAAGCGGTACTCCGAGAAGCGCCTGGCGGGCACGGGCACGGGGGCCACGCGGGCCTCGCTGCTGCGCTACACCGAGACGTACCTGCGCTTCGTGTGGTCGCTGTCGGCCGCGGTGATGATCACGGCGTACGGGCTGTGGGCCTTCGAGATCGCCGGCACCCTGTCGACGGTCTCCATCGTCCCGTTCGTGCTCGCCGTGCTGCGCTACGCCGTCGACATCGACAGCGGCGCCGCCGGCGCCCCCGAGGACGTGGCGCTGCGGGACCGGGTGCTGCAGGTGCTGGCCCTCACCTGGCTGGCCTGCTTCGCGCTCGGGGTCTACCTGTAGCGGCCCTCCGTCAGCGCTGCGCGCCGACCTCCTCGAACAGCGCCCCGTACGCCGCCACGGTGCGCTCGACCCCGTAGATCGCCCGTGCGGCGGCGGCGACGTCGGCCTGCGGCGGCGGTGCGTCGCGCAGCGCCCGCAGGCCCGCCGCGATCGACGCCGCGTCGCGGGGGGCCGCGATGGCCCCGTAGCCGGTGCGCAGGACCGGCTGGCGCACCCCGGGCAGGTCTGAGGCGAGCTCGGGCACCCCGGTCATCATCGCCTCGACAGCCGCGATGCCGAACGCCTCGAAGGCGTTCACCGAGGGCAGGGCGAAGACGTCGAGGGAGGCGTAGAGGTCCGCGAGGGCCGCGTCGGGCACGAATCCCAGCACCCTGATGCGGTCGTCGCCGCCGATGGCGGCCCGCACCGCCTCGATGACGCTGCCGCCGGCGACCGCGGCGAAGTCACCGGCGATGAGCAGCCGCGCGTCCGGGTCGTCCAGGGCCTGGAAGCCCTGCACGAGGTGGTGCACGCCCTTCTCCTCCACGATGCGCCCGAGGAAGCCGACGTGGAAGCCGTCGCCGTCGCGGAACCGCGGGCTGCCCCCGGCGCGGTCGAGGCAGGGCGCGGGGATCTCCCGCTCCTTGCCCGCCATCGCCGACCACAGGCGGCTGTGGTGGGCGTAGTCCTCGCTCGTCACCCCCACCGCCTGGGCCCGCGCCATCGCCAGGCGGGAGGAGGCGTCGACCGCCAGGCGCTGGGCGGCGTTCGCCGGGCCGGGCGGCAGGGAGACGTCGCACTGGTACGTCAGGACCACCGGTGCCCTGCTGGCCACCGCCACCGGCCCCGCCTCGAGCATGGGCAGGTGGAGGTTCAGCACGCCCGCGCCGCGGGTCTCGCGGGCGACGGCGGCGAGGAAGCCGGGGCTGATGGCGCCCTTGCCCACGCGCAGGGCCACGGGGGTGCGGATGACGCGGACGCCGTCGAGGACCTCCTCGCGGGGCAGGGCGGGGTCGTGGCGGGTGGCGACGACGGTGACGCGGGCCCCGCGGGCCGCCAGGCCCACGGCGACGTCGCGGGCGGCGTTGGTCAGCCCGCTGACGTACGGGGCGTAGTAGGTCAGCGCCATCACCACGTCGGCCGGCGCGTCCGGGACGTGTGGTGCGGGGCCTGGCGCGTCGGCAGCAGGCTGGTCAGCGGTCACCGTCGGCCTCCTCGGTGCGGGCGGACTCCTGGTCCTGGGCGGACGGGCGCCCGTGCCGGTCGGCGCGGGCGTGGCGGAGCAGCAGCACCATAGCCAGCACCCACCCCGCGGCCGACCCGGCGGCGAACGCCCACTCCACGCGCGGCAGGGGGCTCAGCCCACCACCGAGTGCGAAGACCGCGGCGGCGACGGCGAGGCCGGCGGCGTAGGACAGGCCCGACCCGAGGTGGTGGCCGGCGGCCACGTTGGCCTGGGCGCTGACGAGCAGGCCCACGTGGGCGGCGACGCCGACCACCATCAGCGCGAGGTCACCGTCGGGCACGGCAGCGGTGCGCGGGAACAGCGCGGTGAGGACGTCGGACCCCAGCCACGCCGCGATGCCCCCGCCGACCGCGGCGATGACCGCGACGAGCGCGGCGACGGCCAGCAGCAGGCGCACCAGAGCGTCCAGGCGCCCCGCGGCGACCATCGCGGCCATCGGCGGCACCAGCGCCCCCTGCACCGGCACGGCCATGAACAGCGGCACCCGCGCGAGGGTGAAGGCGAAGACGAAAGCGGCTACCTGACCCGGTGCGGCGAGGGCCTGCACGAGCAGCACCGGGGCGGCCAGCAGCAGCTGGGCGCACACCGCGGCCAGGAACAGCGGGGCGATGCGCCGGGCCAGCGCGCCGGGCCGCCCCCACCCGCCGGTCGCCGCCCCGGTGCTGTCGGGGGGCGGACGGCCGGCGCGGCGGGCCGCCGGCACGCACACCAGGTGGGCGAGCAGCAGGGGCAGCAGCAGGCTGAGGGAGAACAGCGCCGCCGAGGGGCGCACCACGGCCAGTGCCAGGGCACCGGCGACGGCCACCCGCAGCACCGAGTCCACGGCGATGGTGGCCGCGAACGCGGTGGGCCGCCCACCGCCGAGCAGCGCCCCGCGCACCCAGAACTGCAGCGCGGAGACCACCGCGACCCCCGCGGTGGCAGCCACCAGGAGCCCGCTGCCGGTGAACAGCTCGCGCAGCGGCACCACCGCCGCCGCGACGAGCGCGACCACCACGGCCGCCACGGCCGCGGCGACGACCGCGGCCTCGCGCAGCGCCGCGGTGGTGTCGCGGCGGTGGGCGAGGGTGCGGGCCAGCTCGGACTCCAGGGGTTGGAACGCCCCGAAGCCGATGAGCAGGGACAGCGTGTAGAAGACGACGAGCCGGTCGGCGGCGACCGGGTCCAGGGCGGCCTCGACGACCCGGAAGTACGCGAAGACGGCCACCCCCGCCAGGGCGCTGGCGCCGATCACCCCGACACCGGCCGGCAGCAGCCCCGACCGCGCTGCGCGCCGTGACTGCGATGCCCGCCCCGACCGCGTTGCGCGCCGTGACCGCGATGCCCGCCCCGACCCCGCTGCCCACCCCGGCCGGCGGTGACGACCCGCCGGCGGCGTGCGGCGGTCACGGGGGCCCAGCTCCGCCTCCGGCACCGTCCCCACGGTAGGGGTCGCGGTCGGGGAGGGCCCACGTGATCGCTGTAGCCTGCCGACGCCGCGGGACCGCGGGGGCTGACGGGCTCGACCGCGAGCAGGACCGGAGGGTGTGCGTGGCCACGCAGGCACCACCCCGAGGGTCGTCGACCGGGCCCTCGGGAGGCGCCGCCCCCCGGGAGGCGCACCGGATCAGGACGCGCCGGGCGGTGCTGGGCGCGCTCGCGGTGCTCGCCGCGCTGCTCGCGCTGGTCACCGCCGCGTCCCTGCCGTTCGCGCCGGTGCGCCACGACCGGCCCGTGGTGACCTGGCCGCAGGACCCCGCCGCCCCGGTGTCGACGTCGCTGCTGCTGGTCGCGCACCGCCCCGCGGCGCTGTGGGTGCCCACCACGTGCGCCACCGCGCGCGCGGCGCAGGACCGCGGCGATGGGCTGCTGCTGTCCACGATGCGCCCGCAGTCCGCCCAGGCCGCCCCGCAGGGGCTGGTGTGGACCGTCGGGGGCGACCGGACGCGCCTGGTCGTCGCCGGGCAGGTCCTCGACGACTCCCCGCTGCCCGCCGGGGACTGCTCCCTGGCGGTGGTGACCACCGACGACGGCACGGGGGTGCAGCTGCAGCGCGACGGGCAGGACGTCGGCGAGCCGAGCGCGGTGCTGCCCGAGGTCGACACCCTCGCCACCTCCCTGAGGGCGCTGGACGCCGCGGCCGGGGAGCAGCTCAGCGCCACGGTGGTCGTCAACGACGAGTTCGCCAGCTCCCCCACGCCGGTCAAGACCGCCCTGGTGGTCGCGCTGCTCCTCTCGGGGGTGGTGTGCCTGGTGTGCGTGGGGCTGCTCGACGCTCCGCGACGGCGTCAGCGCCCGGGTGGTGGCGGTGGCCGGGCGTGGGCGGCGCGCCTGCGCCCGAGGCCCGCCGACGTCGCGGTGGCGGTGCTGGTGGTGGCGTGGACGGTGCTGGCACCGATGACCGACGACGACGGCTACTACGCCGCGATGGCCCGCAACGTGGCCGCCTCGGGGTACGTCGGGCAGTACTACCAGCTCTACGACCAGTCGTTCGTGCCGCTGACCTGGCCGTGGTACGCGCTGTCGTGGTGGACGTCGGTCGCCGACACCTCCCTGGGCCTGCGGGTGCCCGCCGCCGTCCTGGGCCTGGCGACGTGGTGGGGCCTGCGCCGGTGCGCGGACCTCCTGCTGGGCGAGCACCCCCGGTGGGGCGAGCGGGGCGTGGCCGGTCGCGGAGGTCGGATCAGCGGGCGGGCCACGGCCCTGCTGGCCCTGGCCTTCGCCACGGCGTGGACGCCCTACGTGATGGGCGTGCGCCCCGAGGCGGTGAGCGCCGCGGCGAGCACCGCCGCGCTCACCGGGGTGCTGATCACCCTGCGCACCGGGCGGCGCCTGCCCCTGGCGCTGGCCGTGGTCGCCGCGGCGCTGTCGTGCGCGGCGCACCCCACCGGGGCGGTCGCCGTCGCGCCCCTGCTGGCCACCGCCCCGCTGCTGTGGCGCCGCCTGCGCTCCTCGCGCCCGCTGGTCACCGCGGCGCGGGTGCTCATGGTCGTCGCCCCGGGAGCGATGGCCAGCGCCGCGGGCTTCGCCGACGGCACGGCGCGCGACTTCGTGCGCGGGCGGGAGGTCTTCAAGGCCGTGGAGGAGCCGCTGACGTGGACCCAGGAGATCCGCCGCTACGAGTTCCTGCTCAACGAGGGCATCCCCATGGGCGCCTACGCCAAGCGGACCGTGGTGCTCCTGGCGCTGCTGTCGCTGCTGCTGTCCCTGCTGCTGGTGGCCGCGGCGCGGGCGCGGCGCCTGCACGAGGGGCCCGCGGTCAGCGCACCGGGCACCGCGCTCGCCACCTCGGCCCTGGCCGTGACCGCGACCACCGTGCTGCTGGCCTTCGCCGCGCTGTGGGTCACGCCCAGCAAGTGGACCCACCACTTCGGGAGCCTCGCCGGGACCGTCCCGCTGCTGCTGACCGCCCTGGTGCTGCTCGGCCCCGACCTCGCGCGGCGGGCCCTTCCCTCGCGGGGCGGTGGCGCGGTGGGGGTGGCCGCGATCTCCGGTGTCGTGGTGGTCGCGGCGGTGTCGATGTCGGGGGGCAACCTGTGGCCCTACGCCCTCTACCTGGGGCTGCCGCACCCGGGCGTCAGCCCGTACCTGTCGGTGGTGCAGCTGCGCTCCCCGCTGTGGTGGGTGCTCGGGGCGCTGGTCGCGGCGGGGGCGCTGGCCCTGTGGCAGCGCCGCCCCGCCGCGCGCGCGGCGGTGGTCGTCGACAGCGGACGTGGTGACGGCGGGACAGCTGGCTCCGGTGCCGGCGACGTCGCGGACGGGGAGGGGCGCCGGGCCACCGACGCCCCCGACACCGCCCCGACGGCGTTGGCGCTGCGCACCGCGGGGGTCACCGCGGTGGCGCTGATGGCGGTCAGCACCACCTACCTGGTGGGTTCCTTCGCCATCGCTGCCGCCGTGACCACGGGTTCCTACTCCCCCGGCGCGGCTCTGCTCACCGACCCCGGTGACGAGCGGTGCGGTCTCGCAGGGGCGGTCTCGGTCGTCGACGACGCCGCGGCCACGTCCCTGGATGCCGCCCCGGGCTTGGCAGCCACCGCGTCGAGCACCCCGCGCGACGCCTTCACCGAGGGCGCGGGGTGGTGGCGGGGAGACCCACCGCCGGGCACCGGCGCGGCCCGGACCCCGCTGTGGGGCAGCCTCACCGGCGGCGACGTGGCCACCGGTGAGCTGGTCACGCCGTGGTACTCCACCGGCGGTGCCCTCGCCGGCGACGGGGCAGGGGGCGCGGTGACCGTGCTCGCGTCGGGCAACCTGCTGGCGGGGGGCGGGAACGTCCTGGTCGCGGAGTACGGCGTGCTCACCGGACCACCGGGCCCGGGCGGCGGGGTGCGCGTGACCACGGTGGAGCCGCTGCTCGACGACGCGTCGACCACCGAGTGGCGCCACCTGCGCCTCGGCGACGAGGGCGATCCCGACCCCGGCCCCGACGCCGAGGTCGGCACCGCCGACGACCCCGAGCCGGTGCCGCTGCCCGCCGCGGCCACCGCGCGCACGGAGGTCCTCGCCGAGGGTTACGTCTACGACCAGGACGCCGCGGCGACCGCGGACGTGGTGCGGCTGCGGGCGGTCGACGGGTCCGCTGGCGGGGGCGGGTGGCTGGCCGTCGGAGCCCCGTCGGTGGCGCCGGTGACCACGATGGCCGAGCTCGTGCCCGGCGACGCCGTGGTGGCCGTCAACTGGCAGCGCAGCTACCTCTTCCCCTGCCAGGACCAGGTGCTGACCGCGCACGGCATCTCCGCCCGTCCCACGTGGGCGGTGCTCTACGGCGAGCGCTCCTTCGAGGGCATCGGCGACAGCGTGTGGCAGCCCGGCCGCGGTGGGCTGTTCGCCCAGGTGCCCGAGGCCGCGACCATGACGCAGCTGAGCAGCGAGCTCACCGACACCCCCGAGGTGGGCTGGGGGCAGCTGGCGCGCATCGAGTGGCCCTACGCCGCCGACGCCTACGACCTCGAGCTGCTCCCCGAGGTGGCCGCGGGCACCGACGGCCCCAGCGCCCCTGCCCTGGGCTGAGGCGGCGGTGGGCGGCGAGGGTGTCCGGGGTCCAGCCGCAGACCAGCCGCAGGCCGACGTCCGCGCCGGCACGCTGGCCCCGGCGCGGCCCTTCGACCGCGCCCGGCTGGTCGCCATCGACTCCTGGGTCGAGGTGCTCGACCACCTCCGGGCGGCAGCGCTGCCGCAGGACGTCGACCTCGGTGCTCCCGGTCTCGCCGACCGGACCGGTGCCGAGCGGCCGCGGCGGCCGACCGCTGGGACGCCTGCCCGACCTGGGGCCCGCACCTGGAGCGGTCCGGTTCCGTGGTGCTCGAGGAGCGCGCCTCCACCTGCGCGTGCGGCACCCGGCGCCGCCTGCGGCCCACCGCTGCGCGCACGAGGGTTCCAGCAGGGTGCGGTCGGGGCTCGCCGACCGGCTCGACGCCGACGACCTGCGGACCCTCGACCACCCGCTGGCGGACGACCCCCTCGAGTCCCGGCTGCGCCGTCGTGACCTCGTGGTCCGCAGCGACCGCACCGCCTGGGCGGCGCGCCGTGCCTGAGACGACCGGACCAGCGGTCGAGAGCGGGGTCAGGGGGTGGGTGCACCAGTGCGCAGCTGCGGTGAGACCTGGGCGAGGATCCCGGGACGTCGCCGACGGGCATCCGCGGGCCGCCCGCGACGTACCGGCCCCCGGGTCGTGGTGCTCCACCTCCTGGTGCCGAGGGCTTCCTTCAAGAAGGCCGTCGGGGAGGGGGTGCCCGACCGGGTGATGACCTCGATGGTCGAGCGGGGGTGCTGCGGTCGGGTCGCCTCCCTGACGAGGGTGTCCGCGAGGTCGGCGCGGGAGGTGACCCGCCCGGCTAGGCGCCGTGGCGCGACCTCGTAGTCGTCGGTGGGTCCGGTCGTGTCGAACAGCCCCCCCGGTCGCACGATGGTCCAGTCGAGGCTGCTGTCCTGGACGATCTCCTCCATGCGCTGCATGTCGTCGTACAGCGTGCGGCCCACGACGTGGCGCAGGACGGGCAGGACGACCTTGCGCCCGACCAGCGACTCGCCGGGCGCGTCCTCGCTCGCCACGGTGGTGGAGGTGACGCAGACCAGGCGCTCGACCCCGTGGAGGGTCATCGCCTGCGTGATGTGGGCGATCCCCACCGAGTACACCGTGATCTTCTTCGGGCTGTAGGGCACGCCGTACGTGGAGATGACCGCCTGCGGTCGCGCGGCGAGCACCCGCTCGACCCCGTCACGGTCGGTCACGTCGGCTTCGACCACGTGCAGGTGCGGCGAGGTGAGGGGGTACTGGTCGGGGTGGCGGGTCACCGCGGTGACGTGGTGGCCGGCGGTCAGGGCCTGAGCGACCACCTGACGACCGGTGGGGCCGTTGGCCCCGAAGACGGCGAGGTCCATGATCTCCTCCTCGGAGGTCGACGGTCTGGTTCTCGCGGCCGTCGTCGCGCTGCCCGGTGGCGCGCGCCGTGACGAAGGAGAGCAGCGACGCCACGCCCAGCCCCGACGGCGACGTTCCACAGCTCCTCGGCCTCGGCGACGTCGTGCACCACTTCGGCGTCCCCGGCGAGCAGGACCCACGAGTCCCTCGTGGCGAGGGTGACGTCGACGTGCGCGCCGTGGCGCACCTGGTCGACCTCGCGCGCGTCGGCGTCGGGGAGGAGCTGAGGTCGCCGTCGACCGCGACCCCCTGCACGGCCACCGGGCGGCTCACGAGGCGACCGGTCGCCTCCGTCGTCGTGAGCACGCACACCAACGCGCCGGCGATCGGCTCGGCGACCTCGGCGACCTCGGCGACGCCCCGGTGCTCGTCGGGGGTCCGGGGGGCGGGGCGCACGGGTCCTCCTCGGGTCGGTGTCCGTCCTGGCGGCTGGGTGCCGTGCCTCGCCCGGGGACCCGGGCGGGAGCGGAGGGGAGCAGTGGCGAGCGGCGACGCGTCCCGGCGACGGCTCGTCCTGCGGATGGCTGAGCATCTCACCGATCCAGGGAGTGGGCGTGGTGGACGACGGCGGCAGCACGCGCGAGGAGCTGGTGCGCCCGACCCAGCTGCTGGTCGTGGAGGGCACCGAGGTCGTGGGGCCCTCGCGGCCCAGCACGGTCTCCACCACACCGACGTCGAGGCGCTGACCCGGGTGGTGGTCACCCGGGAGAGGGGACGCCGATGACCGCGGGCGCGCTCGCGGAGGACTGCCCCCCTGGCAGCGCGACCACGCCGCGATGGACCGCTTCACCCCCGAGGAGCTCGAGGTCGCCCGCCACCACCTCACGACCACCGGCGAGCGGCCGCGGCCGCTCGCCGGTGGTCCCCGCGTCGGGAGACGACGGGGTCGACCTCGGCGGGGGTGTCCTCGACGCTCCGCCGTCAGGTCCGTCCTCCCAGCGATGGAGCCCTCCCTGCCGGCTCCGGGTGGGACGGCCCGGGCGGGCCGCGCCGACGGGCTCGTGGTGATGGCCGCGACTCCCTCGAAGAGGCGCAGCGCCGACGTGTCCACCGCTGTGCTGGGGCTCGTTGCGAGGGTCGGGAGCCTCGCGGGGCTGGTGGCCAGCTCCTCCACCGGACGGGTGGTCGTGCTGCTCGCCGACGGCGACCACTGCACGTCCGTGCCCGCGGTCAGCCGGGGTCGCGCCGGGGGTCGGGATCGACGAGAGCCGTTGCCTGACCAGACCGCTGCCCCCGGGGCCCACCGCACGACGCACCTCACGTGGCAGCGAGGACGCGAGGACGGGGTCCCCGCCGTCGTCGACGTCGTCCGTTGCGGTCCGCGAGCGCTCCCCCGTCCCGGAGGAGCGCTGAGCGCAGCCGCAGGGCAGCGGCCGCGAACGGGGGAGCACCCCGCGGGATCGACGCACCGCCCCTGCGGGACGACGGCGCGCACGCTCGTCACCAGCGGTCCGAGGAACTCCTGGAGCACGGCGACGGCGGCGTCCTCGCCCGGGTCGGTGGATCAGTCCGCGCTGGTGGGCGGTAGCACCACCGGCTCCTGCCTCGTGACGTCCGGACGCCGGGCCGAGCCGACGGTCACCGGGCCCCGCCCCAGGGGCGCCGAGCAGCGGTGGTCTCGCCGGTGCGCAGCGCCAGGGCGGCGCCGGTGGTGGTGGTGTGAGCCGCGATCATCCCTGGACCGTCGGGCGCAGCACCAGCTCACCGATCTCGACCTCCGCCGGCTGGCTGACGGCGTAGACGATCGCCTGGGCGACGGCCTGCGGCGACAGGCCCATCTCGGTCGCCGCTGCCCGGACCTGCGAGCGGACCGCGGGGTCGGTCATGGAGTCGGCGAAGTCGGTGTCGACGAACCCGGGCGAGATGGAGGTGACGCGCAGGCCGGGGACGTTCTCCTGGCGCAGGGCCTCGGCTGCGGTGCGCAGGGCGTTCTTCGTCCCGGCGTACACCGCCATCGTCGGGCTGATCTGGATCCCTGCGGTGGAGATCACGTTGACGATGTGACCGCTCCCCTGCGCCTGGAAGTGCGGGAGGACCGCGGCGATGCCGTAGAGGGCGCCGCGCAGGTTGACGTCGATCATCTCGTCCCAGTCCTCGACCCGGAGGTCGACCATCGGGCCGATCGGACCGATCCCAGCGTTGTTCACCATGACGTCGAGCCGTCCGTGCTCCGCGACGGCGGTCGCGACCAGCGCCTCGAGGTCCTCCCGGCGCCGCACGTCCGTGACGACCGGCGTCGCGCTGCCACCGGTGGCCCGGATGTCCGCGGCGAGGCGCTCGAGCCTGTCCCGGCGTCGCGCGCCCAGCACCACCGCGGCCCCCAGGGCCGCGAGCGCGCGCGCCGTCGCCTCACCGATCCCGCCGCTCGAGCCGGTGATGGCGACGGTCATGCCCTGGAGCCGGTCGAGGCCCAGAGGGCTCTCGAATGTCACGATGGTCCTCCGTGGTGGTCGGTGCTGGGGCCCCACGCCACCGCAGAAGTGTCAGTCACTGACATGCAGGGGTGAGGGGTGATCGTGCCACGCACGGACGCGGTCCGACGCCGTCTGCAGGAGGCCGCCCTGGAGCTGTACGCCGACCGCGGGTACGACGCCACCACGGTCGCCGCCATCGCCCAGCGGGCCGACGTCACCGAGCGGACGTTCTTCCGACACTTCCCCGACAAGCGGGAGGTCCTCTTCGCGGGCGAGGGGGAGCTGACCGACGTCCTCCGGTGGGCGGTCGAGCGGGCCCCCGCCGGTGCGGACGCCGTCCACCTGGCGCGCGCGGGCGTCCTGGCCGTCGCCGGGCAGCTGCAGGACCGGCGCACCGAGCTGTCCCGCCGGGAGTCCGTCGTGGCCGCCCACACGGACCTGCGGCAACGGGAGCGGGCGAAGCTGGCCGGGTGGCAGCAGGCGCTGGACGCGGCGCTGCGTCAGCGCGGGGTCGCGGGCGACGACGCAGCGCTCACGGCGGGACTGGTCATCGCGGTGCTCGAGGTCACCGCCCGCTCGTGGCTCACCGGCGGCGGCGGGGACCTCCCGTCCCTGGTGGGCAGCGCCCTCGCCAGAGCCGGGCGGGTCCTGGCCCCCGCCAGGGACTGATCGCGGGGTCCTGATCGCGGTCGCCGTGATCCGTGGGACGTCGTGGATGCCCGCTGGGTTCCGTCGCAGGGTCCTCGGCCCGGCCGCCTGCCGGCCGTGGGTCCCGGGGTGTCGCCTGCGGGCCCGGCCCGCCCCCGCCGAGCCGGCCGCCCGCTCGACCCGTCGCGCTCGACCCGTCGCGCTCGACCCGTCGCGCTCAACCCGTCGCGCGCAGGGCGGCCACGGCGGCGCGGGCGTCGGTGTCGGCGATGACCCGCCCGCCCTGCAGCACCACCCCGCGGGTGCACAACCGCTCCACCAGGGCGAGGTCGTGACTGACCACCACCAGGGTGCGCCCCTCGGCCCGCAGCGCCTCGACCTTCTCCACGCACTTGCGCTGGAACGGCTCGTCACCGACGGCGAGGATCTCGTCGATGAGGAACACCTCCGGGTCGGTGTGCACCGCCACCGCGAACGCCAGGCGCAGGAACATGCCCGAGGAGTAGTGCTTGACCTCGGTGTCGATGAACCGCTCGATCTCGCTGAAGGCGACGATGTCGTCGAAGCGCGACCGGATCGTCGCCTCCTCCATGCCCAGGATCGCGCCGTTGAGGTACACGTTCTCGCGCCCGGTGAGGTCGGGGTGGAAGCCCGCGCCGACCTCGATCAGACCGGCGATGCGCCCCCGCACCCGCACCGAGCCCGACGTCGGGCGCATCACCCCGGAGATCAGCTTCAGCAGCGTGGACTTCCCCGACCCGTTGAAGCCCAGCAGCCCCACCGTCTCGCCCTGCTCGACCCGCAGGGAGACGTCGTCCAGGGCGTCGAAGGAGTCGGAGAGGTCCTTGCCGCGCACGGCGTAGACGGCCATCTCCTTCAGCGACCGGGTGTGGCGCAGGGTGAAGCGCATGCTCACCGCGGCGACGTCGATCGCGGTGGTGGCGGTCGTTGCGCCAGGGCGCTGCAGGTCGGCGGCCACCGGCTCAGAGCTCCTGCGCGAAGCGGCCCTCGACCCGGCGGAACGCCGCCTGACCGAGCACCACCGCCAGGGCGGCGAGGCCGAGGCCGACTCCGGCGCGCCAGAGCAGGTCGGGGGCGAGCAGCTCCACGGCGCGGGGGTGGGGCAGGGCGGCGGGGTACCAGAAGGCCCAGTGGAACAGCTCGACCGCCACGGTGACCGGGTTGAGCTGGTACACCGCCAGGAGCAGCGGGTGCTCCGCGACGAAGGGCACCGCCGCGACCTGGCGCCAGGAGTACAGCACGGGGGAGATCCACACGGCCACCACGAGCAGCAGGTCCACGAGGTTCTCCAGGTCGCGGGCCACGGTGTTCAGCGCCGCGAAGGCCAGCCCCAGGCCGGTGGCGAGGCCCACGACGATGACGAAGCCGACGACGGCACCGAGCAGGGGCAACGCCTGGGGGCGCCAGCCCGCGGTGACCGCACCGACGACCAGCACCAGCAGCTGCGGTGCGAAGTGCACCACCGCCACCCACACGCTGGCCACGGGGAACAGCTCCCGGGGGAGGTAGATCTTCTTCACGAGGTCGGCGTTGTTGACGACCGAGCGGGTGGCGTTGCCCAGGGCCTCGCTGAACAGGTTGACGGCGATCATCCCGCTGAACAGGTACACCGCGAAGTCGGGGATCGTGTCGCCGAGCCGGAGGAAGACCCCGAGGGCGAGGAAGTACACGAGGTACTGCACCCCGGGCTTGACGTAGGACCACGCCAGGCCGAGGACGGAGGCGCGGTAGCGCACCCGCAGCTCCTTGCGCACCAGCAGGGACAGCAGGAAGCGGCGCCGGGCGACGTCGAGCAGTCCGGCCCCGCGCCCGGGGACGACGAGCTCTCCCCCGACCGGGGGCGCGGACGGCGCGGGGCTCACCGGTGGGCGCTCACCGGCGGGCGGCAGCGTCGGCGGCAGCAGACGTGTCGACCGCGGTGCCGGCCGTGCCGTCGGCACTCGCGCCCGCCCCGACCCCCGCGTCGTCCAGCCCGAGGGAGGTGCGCCACGCCGCCACCGACGCCAGCCCCTCGATGCCGGAGCGGTAGCCGCGCGCCAGCGCGGGCCACTCCAGCAGCAGCTGCCGGTGCAGGGTCAGGGACCGGCCCAGCAGCGCCGCGAAGCGCCGGGGGTCGCGCCGGTACCAGGCCACCCCCGTGCCGTCGGCGGCGGAGACCAGCGCGGAGTCGAAGCGGCTGAGCAGCCACCACCGGGCGTCCATGTGCGGGATGTCGGCCTGCGGGTGGGAGGCGGCGAGGTCGTCGACGCTGCGCAGCTGCTTGATCACGCCGCCGACCGCGGCGCCGATGATCGCCGAGCGGTTGCGCGGCACCTCGAACTCCCGGCCACGCCGCGGCGGCTTGCGGCGCCGCGAGGCCGGGAAGGACGCCGCGTCGGGCAGGTAGGTGGCGTCGGGCGCACCGGCCCGCAGCGCACGCACCTGGGCGAGCTTGCCCGGCAGGGCGGCGTGCAGGTCCTCCCACCCGGCCAGGGTGTCCTCCAGGGCGAGCAGCCGCAGCTCCGCGGTGGAGTACTGCATGGAGAGCAGGTGCTTGACCTGGATGCTGAACGACTCGCGCACCACGTTGCCCCCGCGGGGGTACGGGGAGTGCAGCAGCGCCGCCACCAGGCGGTTCCGGGCGTGGTAGTACGCCTGCCAGTCGGTGGCGTCGTCCTTGTCCGTCCACGGCACGTGCCACACCGCGGTGCCGGGGAAGGAGACGGTGGGGATGCCGGCCTCCCCCGCGCGCAGGCCGTACTCCGCGTCGTCCCACTTGATGAACACCGGCAGCGCGGCCCCGATCCGCTGGACGACCTCGGTGGGGATCAGGCACATCCACCAGCCGTTGTAGTCCACGTCGACCCGCCGGTGCAGCCACGGGGTGGCCCGCAGGTTCGCCCGTGCCAGGTCGTGGTCCTCGACGGTGGACGCCACCGACTCCCACCAGAAGCGCCAGCGCTGCACCCGCTCACCGAGGGCGTGCAGCACCGAGCGCTGGTACATGGAGAACATGTGCCCACCGACGATCGTGGGGGTGCGGGCGAGGTCGGCGAAGGTCACGGCGCGCACGATGCCCTCCGTCTCGACGCGCACGTCGTCGTCGAGCAGCAGCACGTACGTGCTGCGGCCCGCGGCGACCGTCTCGACCATGCCGCGGCTGAAGCCGCCGGATCCACCGAGGTTGGGCTGGTCGACCACCCGCAGGCGGTCACCCAGCGCCGCCAGCGCCGCGGGGTGGTGCGCGGTCTCGTCGACGACCTTCCGGGTCCCCTGGTCGACGACGAGCACCTCGTCGACGACGCGGTGCAGCTCCGGGGCCTCGGCGAGGGTCCTCAGCAGGGCCGCGCAGTAGTCGGGGCGGTCGTAGGTGGTGATCGAGATGGTGACGGTGCCGGGCGCGGCCCGGCGCGCGCCGCTCGAGCTCAGCGCGGCGGCGTGCCACGACGCCTCCTCGAGCACGAGGTCGCCGGCCCCGCCGACCAGGTCGAACCAGTACCAGCCGCCGTCGTTGAAGGGCTTCAGCGGCAGGGTGAACTGCGCGCTCGGCCCGTGCTCGGCGCCCAGCGCCGCGGAGTCCACGCGCTGGGCGTTGCCCCGCGCGTTGGAGCGGTAGACCACCACGCTGCCCTCACCGGAGGTGCGCACGGCCAGGGTGACGGCGGTGACCACGGTCCACCGGCGCCAGTACCCGGCGGGGAAGGCGTTGAAGTAGGTGGCGAAGGAGGTGCGCGTGCCGGCGGGCACGCGGTACCGGCGGCGGCCGAGCACCTGGTCGCTCTGCTGGCCGCCGGTGCTGACCGGTCCGCGGGCGGCGGCGCCCGAGGGCGCGCCCGCCGGCCCGCCGGTGGTCGTGCCGACCTGCTCGCCGTCGACGTACAGCGCCAGCACGTCGTCGTCCCCGTCGGACGGCAGCACCACGCGCTGCAGCTCGCGCAGGGCCGTGCCGTGAGGCGCCGTCCCGTCCGGCGCGGTGGCGGTAGCGGTGGGGCTGCTCACGCGCGGGCCCCCTCGAACTGCGGGGCCAGCCGGTTGTCGACCATGGACAGCGCCGCGCCGATCGCCATGTGCATGTCGAGGTACTGGTAGGTGCCCAGGCGCCCCCCGAAGTGCACGTCCCGCTCGCCCTTCGTCAGCTCCCGGTACGCGGCCAACCGGGTGCGGTCCTCGCCGGTGCCGATGGGGTAGTAGGGCTCGTCGCCCTGTCCGGCGAAGCGGGAGTACTCCCGCATGATCACCGTCTTGTCGCTCGGGTAGTGGGTGCGCTCGGGGTGGAAGTGGCGGAACTCGTGGATGCGCGTGTACGCGACGTCGTCGCCGGCGTAGTTCATCACCGGGGTGCCCTGGAAGTCACCGATGGGCAGCACCTCGGTCTCGAAGTCCAGCGTGCGCCAGGTCAGCGCGCCCTCGGTGTGGTCGAAGTACTCGTCGAGCGGCCCGGTGTAGACCAGCGGCACCTGCCCGACCACGGTGCCGCGGCTGACGGGCTGGTCGGCGTCGAAGAAGTCGGTCTCCAGGCGCACCTCGATGCGCGGGTGGTCGGCCATCCGCTCGAGCAGGGCGGTGTACCCGTCGGTGGGCAGACCCTCGTGGGTGTCGCTGAAGTAGCGGTTGTCGTAGGTGTAGCGCACCGGGAGGCGGTTGATGACCTCGGCGGGCAGGTGGCGCGGGTCGGTCTGCCACTGCTTCGCGGTGTAGTCCTTGATGAACGCCTCGTACAGCGGCCGCCCGATGAGGGAGATCGCCTTCTCCTCCAGGTTCGCGGCCTTCGAGGTCTCGATCTCCCCGGCGAGCTCGGCGATCATCGCCCGCGCGGCGTCGGGGCCGTGGGCGGAGCGGAAGAACTGGTTGATCGTGCCCAGGTTGATGGGCAGCGGGTACACCTCGCCCCGGTAGTTCGAGTACACCCGGTGCTCGTAGTCGGTGAAGGTCGAGAACCGGTTGACGTACTCCCACACCCGCTCGTTCGAGGTGTGGAACAGGTGCGCGCCGTACCGGTGCACCTCGATGCCCGTCTCGGGCTCGACGGCGCTGTAGGCGTTGCCCCCGATGTGGTCGCGCCGGTCGATCACCAGCACCCGCAGCCCCAGCTCGCTCGCACAGCGCTGCGCGACGGTCAGGCCGAAGAAGCCCGAACCGACGATGACGAGGTCAGCATCCACGGTCAGTGAGCGTAACGGCGTCCCCTGGCAGTGCGGCGGCGACCACGCTCGGGGTCGGCACGACGACGGCGGTGAGCACCAGGTGCTCGCGCACCGCCCAGCGCCCGTGGAGGGGCCCGGGCGGGCACGCGGGGTCCGTTCCCCCGGCCGAGCACCCGCCCACCGCCAGCAGCCGCCCGGTGAAGGTCCCGCCCGGGTCCAGGACCAGGTCGACGTCGCGGAAGCGCAGCGGCCGCGGCTCGAAGGTGCACCACGCCTTGTAGACCGCCTCCTTGGCGCTGAACAGCACCCGGTCCCAGGCCACGCCCGGCTCCGCGCGGGTCAGCTCGGCCACGCGACCGGCCTCCGCCGGCCCGGCGACGGTGCGCAGCACTCCGGGCGGGAGCCCCTCGTGGGGCTCGGCGTCGATGCCCAGCGCGGCCACCTGCACGGCGGGTGCGACGGCGGCGGCCCGGTAGCCCGCGCAGTGGGTGATGCTGCCGACCACGGCCTCGGGCCACCGCGGCCCGCCCCCCGGGCCGCGCTCCAGAGCCACCGGGGGGTGCCCGAGGAGGCCGAGCGCAGCGCGCGCGCAGTGCCGCCCGGTGGCGAACTCCGCCCGCCGGGACGGCACCGCACCCGAGACCGCGGCGCTCTCGGAGGGGTGCAGACCTGCCCCGGGGACGTCACCGCGCACCTCGACGGCCACGACCGGCGCTGGCAGGAGGCTCCCCACCAGCGTCGCCACCGCCGTCTCCCTCAGGCGGGGACCGCGGCCCCGTGGGCCACGACGGCGTCAGCGACGGCCCCCTCCACCACGATCCCGTCGATGCCGTGGGCCGTGCGCCGGCGCAGCACGAAGACCCTGCGGTCGTGCCCGTCCCCCAGCCACCGGCCCAGGGGCCCACCGACCAGGTGACCGGGCCCGTCGGCCCACCGCTCGAAGTCCGCCAGGGACTCCCACTCCGCGAGGACGTGGTACCGCGACCCGCCGCTCTCGCACAGCAGCTCCTCCAGGACGTGACCCGGAGCTCCCGCGGCGAGGTCGGCGAGGTCGAGGTAGGCGCGCTCGAACGCGGCCTGCTCGCCCGGGGCGACGTCGAAGGCGACGTCGACCCGCACCCGGGACCCTGGGTCGGCGGTCCCCGCAGCGGGCACCCCGACGGCAGGCACCACCGCGAAGGCCCCGGCACCGGTGCGCGGCCGCTGCCGGATCTCGAGGGTCTCGCGCCGGAACTCCACCGCGTGCCACCGGGCCAGGGGCGCGCCGTCGGCCATGTGCGAGGGGTCGCCCACCCACGACGTGAAGGCGTCCTCGGAGGTCCACTCCGCGAAGATGTAGTACCGCAGCTCCACGGGGTCGTACAGGAGCTCCTCGCGCACGTGCCCGCCCTTGCCGGTCACGTTCTCCGCCATGGTCTCGTACCCGCGCTCGAAGTCCTCCTGCTCGCCGTCCACCACCGGCGTCGAGAAGGACACGCGCACCGGTGGCGCCCCGCCGCCCGCAGACGGCTGGGTCTCCTGCCGGGCCTCCTCGTGGGCCCGGTCCTGGGCCCCCAGGTCCGCGTCCACCGTCGCCAGCAGGCTGTACGTCGCCCGCGAGGCGCCCTCGCGCATGTCCCGCAGCGCCTCGGTGAGGGTCTCGCGGGCACTGCTGCGACCGAAGGCGTCGACGCTGTCCCGATCGGTCCAGTCGCTGACGATGGAGTACGAGCGCGGGTCGCGCGCATCGCGCATCAGCTGCTGGCGCAGCTGCCCGGGCACCCCGGCGATCACCGCGGCCGCCCTGGCCCACGCGGCCTCGAAGGCCCCCTCGGAGCCCTCGCGGACCTGCATCGTGAGGATCGTGCGGACCGGCCGGGCAGTGGTGTCGGCCGCCCCGGCAGCGCTCTCGGCAGCGCTCACGCGCTCGCCCCCACGTGACGCCGCAGCACCATCGAGCTGTTGAAGCCCCCGAGACCGCGCGCGTTGACGAGCACCACGTCCACCCGCCCGGACCGCGGCGAGGTGATCAGGTCGAGCCCGTGCGCGGCGTCCGCCTGCTCGAGGTTGCCCACCGCGGGCAGCACCCCGTCGCGGATGCACAGCAGGGCCGTCGCCGCGGACAGCGCCGCCCCGCCCACGCTGAGCCGCCCCGTCAGCCCCTGGGGGGCGCCCACCGGCACCGGCGTGGCGCGCCCGCCGAAGACCTCGCGCAGCGCGCGGGCCTCCAGGGCGTCAGCTGCTGGCACACCGGAGGCGTCGGCGATGACGAGGTCGACCTCGTCGGGCGTGACGCCGGCGTCCGCCAGGGCCAGGGTCATCGCCCGCGCCTGCTGGCGCGGGTCCCGGGTGGGCGCGGTCGTCGACCACGCGTCGTGGGTGGCCGCGTAGCCCGCGACCTCCCCGTACACCTGGGGGGCGCCGCGCTCGCGGGCCCTGTCCTCGTCCTCGACGACCAGCACCGCCCCGCCCTCACCGGGGGCGTAGCCGTTGGCGCGCACGTCGAAGGGCTTGTACCCCTCCTGCGGGGACGTGGCGGCGGTGAACTGCCCGGTCACCGACTGGCAGGCCAGCGCGTACGGCGAGAGCCCCGCCTCGGTGCCGCCGGCGAGCACGGTGGAGGTGCCGCGGCGGATGACGCGGCGCGCGTGCCCGAGGCTGTCCAGGCCCCCGGCGCCCTCGGTGACCAGCACGCTGGCCGGGCCCTTGGTGCCGTGGCGGATCGAGGCCTGCCCGGTGCTCGCCGCGTAGAACCACGCGATGGACTGGTAGGCGGTCACCGCGCGGGGCCCGCGGCCGTACAGCCCCGTCATCTCCCGCTGCCCGAACTCGTTGCCGCCTGAGCCGGCAGCCAGCGCCACCGAGGTGGCGTAGGGGTCGTGCGCGGCGGGGTCGTACGCGGCGTCGGTCAGGGCCATCTGCGTGGCCGCCAGCGACATCCACGTCCAGCGGTCGGTCTGGATCATCAGCCGCTCGTCGACGTGGTCGCTGGGCACGAACCCCGGCACCTGCCCGGCGAGGGTCACCCCGTAGGGGCTGGAGTCGAAGTCCTCCAGCGGCCTCACGACCACGTCGTTGGCGCGCACCGCGGCCCAGTGCTCCTCCACGCCCACCCCGGTGGGCGCGACGACCCCGAGCCCGGTCACCAGGGCCCTGCTCCTGCCCCCGCTCATGCTGTCGCCCGCCCGGCGTCGGCGAGCAGGATGGCCGACTGGAACCCGCCGAAGCCGCTGCCCACCGACAGGGCGACGTCGATGGTCTGGTCCCGGGCGGTCTTGGGCACGTAGTCCAGGTCGCACTCGGGGTCGCGGTTCTCCAGGTTCGCCGTGGGGGGGACGACGCCGTGCTCCATGGCGAGCGCGCACGCGGCGATCTCGATGGAGCCGATGGCGCCCAGGGAGTGCCCGACCATCGACTTGATCGAGCTCATGGGCGTGGAGTACGCGTGCTGGCCCAGGCTGCGCTTGACCGCCGCGGTCTCGTGGCGGTCGTTCTGCTTGGTGCCCGACCCGTGCGCGTTGACGTAGTCCACGGCGGTGGGGTCCAGGCGGGCCTGGCGCAGCACCTCGTCGATCGCGGCGCTCATCTCGAGGCCGTCAGGGCGCAGCCCCGTCATGTGGAAGGCGTTCGACCGGTTGGCGAAGCCGGCGACCTCGCAGTAGATGTGCGCGCCGCGGGCCCTGGCGTGCTCGAGCTCCTCGAGCACCATCACCGCGCCGCCCTCGCCCATGACGAACCCGTCGCGGGTGTTGTCGAAGGGCCTCGACGCCGACTCGGGGCTCTCGTTGCGCGCCGAGGTGGCGCGGATGGCGTCGAAGCACGCCACCGAGATCGGGGAGATCGGGGCGTCGGAGGCGCCGGCGATGACGATGTCGGCGTCACCGTCCTCGATGAGCTGCGAGCCGTAGCCCACCGCGTCGATGCCCGAGGTGCACCCCGTCGACATCACCGACGCGGGCCCGTGCGCGCGGTAGCGCACCGCGAGCTCGGCGGCGGCGGTGCTGGGCAGCAGCGCCTGGTGCAGGAACCGACTGCCGTAGGTGGGGTCGACGATCCACTCCCGGCCGGAGTCGGAGACCTGGACGTACTCGTCCTCCAGCTTCATCGTCGCGCCCACCGCGCTGCCGAGGCTGACCGCGAGGCGGTCGTGGTCCACGGCGTCGCCGGTGTCGAGGTCGAGGCCGCTGTCGGCGACGGCCTCGGCGGCCGCGATCAGCGCGAACTGCACGAAGCGGTCGGTGCGGGCGACCTGCTGGGTGCTCAGTCCCGCGGCGACCATGTCGATGTCGACCTCGGCCGCGATCTGGGAGCGGAACCTCGTGGCGTCGAAGAAGGTGATGCGCCGCGTGGCGGTGCGACCGTCGACGAGGAGCTGCCAGAAGGAGTCGCGGGTGGGTCCGCCGGGAGCGACGACGCCGATGCCGGTGACGACGGTGCGGCGGGGACCGTTCACAGCGCTCATGCGGTGGCGTCCGGGAGGGTCTCGGTGTCGACGTGACCGAGCCGCGGCTGCGGGGCCAGGGGGGCGAGCTGGAAGACGACGAACACCGGCTGGTCGCTGTCGTTCATCAGGCGGTGGCGCACCCCGATGGGGATGCACACGCCCTGCTGGGCGGTGAGGGTGCGCGGCTCGCCGTCCAGGCGCACCGTCAGCTCACCGGTGACGCAGAACAGGAACTCCTCGGAGTAGGGGTGCCAGTGCTCGGTGACGAACTCCCCCGGCTGCAGGGTGAGGGTGCCCATGAAACCGGTGGTGGAACCGACCGTGGACGGCGCGAGCACGGTGCGGACGTCGCCGCCGCGCCGCCGGTTGGAGGGCACGTCGGCGGTGCCGACGGTCCTGATCGACGACGGGGCGGGGGCCTGCGCCTGGTGGACGGCCACGATGTCGGGGCCCCCGACGGTGGGCAGGCCGTGCTCGACCGCGGTGGGGGGGTGGGGGTCTGCCTGGGTGGTCATGAACTCTTCTCGCTGCTGTCGGGGGGAGTTCCGGCGCCGCCTGCCGCGGCCTCGACCTTCTCCCGGATCACCTGCATCTGGATGGCGGTGTTGGTGTTCATCCGCTCGGTCATGGCGGCGGTGTCGATGGGCGCGGTGGGCTTCATCTCGAAGTCCTGGACCCAGCGCATGAGCACCCCGTCGGGGGTCTGGGTGTAGCTCCAGTTGATGTCCATGAACTCGAAGGCCCCGGTCTCGACCCGACGCGCCACGACCGTGCGGGACCGTGCGTCGGGAGTCCGCTCGGAGACCCAGGCCCACACGGTGCCGTTGGCGTCGGGGTGCATCGCGATGCGGAACCGCACCGTGTCGCCGTCGCGCTCGACGATCTCGGTGCTGGCGTACTCGGTGAACAGCTGCGGCCAGCTCTCCACGTCGTTGGTCATGTCCCACACCAGCTCCATGGGCGCCGCGATGGTGATCGCGTTGTCGGTGTGGCCCGGGGTGGCCTCGGCCGCTGGCGCCGCGGTGGTGTTCTGCTCGGTCTCGGCGGTGGTCACGCGGCCACGGCCTTCGCCTGGTTGACGAGCGCGACGAGCTCACCGAGCACGTGGTCGTCGACCGCGCCGGTGGCCTCCTCCGAGACGCCGTGGCGCTCGGACAGCTCCGTCTGGAGCTGGAGGTAGGCGAGGGAGTCCAGGCCGAGGTCGCTGAAGGTGAGGCCGGGGTCGTCGGTGCGGGAGGCGACGGGCAGCCCCACGGAGGCGACGAGCAGGTCCATCAGGTCCGACATCGAGAAGGTCGAGGTGCTCACGGTGCTCTCCTTGCTGGTGGGTGTGCTGAGGGGGTCGTAGGGGCCGCTGTCACCCGGTGGGGGCGTCGGGCCCGTCGAGGAAGCCGGTGTGGTGCTCCCCGGCGCGGATCACCGGGGAGGCGAGCAGCTGCTGGTGCAGCTGCGCGGTGGTGGAGACCCCGCGACCGGAGATGCGCAGCTCACCGAGGGCGCGGGCCATGCGGTTCATCGCCTGCTCGCGGTCCGGCGCCCAGACGATGACCTTGGCCACGAGGGAGTCGTAGTGCTCCGAGACCCGCGACCCGGCGGTGTACCCGGAGTCCACGCGCACCCCGGGGCCGCCGGGCACCTCGAACACGTCGAGGACTCCCGGCGTCGGGGCGAAGTTCCGCCGCGGGTCCTCGGCGTTGATGCGGCACTCGATCGAGGCGCCGGTGAGGACGACGTCCTCCTGCTTCACGGACAGCGGCTCACCGGCCGCGACGCGGATCTGCTCACGGACCAGGTCGACGCCGGTGACCATCTCGGTGACCGGGTGCTCCACCTGGATGCGCGCGTTCATCTCCATGAAGGAGAAGTTCCCGCGGTCGTCGAGGAGGAACTCCAGGGTGCCGGCGCCGGTGTAGTCCACGGCGAGCGCGCCCGCCACGGCCACCGCCCCGATCTCGGCCCGCTGCTCGGGGCTGAGCCCGACGGCGGGGGCCTCCTCGAGGAGCTTCTGGTGGCGCCGCTGCACCGAGCAGTCGCGCTCGCCGAGGTGAATGCCGTTGCCGTGCTCGTCGAGCAGGACCTGCACCTCGATGTGGCGGGCGCGGTCGAGGTAGCGCTCGACGTAGACGGTGGAGTCGCGGAAGACCGTGTGCGCGGTGCGCCGCGTGGAGGCGTACGCCTCGGCGAACGCCGACGGTTCACGGACCACGGTGATCCCGCGCCCACCCCCACCGGCAGCGGCCTTGATGACCACCGGGTAGCCGATGTCGTCGGCGATCGCCGCGCCCGCCTCGACGGTGTCGACGGGGTCGACGACGCCGGGCAGCAGCGGCAGGCCGGCAGCGGCCATCAGGGCCCGCGCCCGCGCCTTGTTGCCCAGCTGCAGCATCACCTCGGGGCGGGGGCCGATGAAGACCAGCCCGTTGTCGGCGCACACCTCGGCGAAGTCGGGGTCCTCGGAGAGGAACCCGTACCCGGGGTGGATGGCCTCCGCGCCGGTGGCCAGGGCCGCCTCGATGATGTTGGGGATGTTGAGGTAGCTCGCCCTCGCCGGCGGCGGGCCGATGTGCACCGCCTGGTCGGCCAGGCGCACCACCGGCGAGTCGCGGTCGGCGGTGGAGTGCACCGCCACCACGCCCACGCCCAGCTCGCGGCACGCCCGCGCCACGCGCAGCGCGATCTCCCCCCGGTTGGCGATCAGGACCTTGGAGAACACGCCGTCACCCGACCTGCGCGACGTCGACGGTGCCCAGCGCCGCGGGCACCAGCGCCACCTTCACCAGCGGCTGCTCGAACTCCACGGACTGCCCGTCGGCCACGAGGAGCTCCACCACGTGGCCCTCCACGTCGGAGACGATGGTGTTCATCAGCTTCATGGCCTCGACGATCCCGAGCGTCTGCCCGATGGTCACGGGGCTGCCGACGGTCACGAAGGGGTCCTCCCCCGGCGCTGGTGCCTGGTAGAAGGTGCCGACCAGGGGGGCGTGGACGACGTGGACGTCCTCGGCGTCGACGACCTGCGTCAGCACCGTCAGCCCGGGGGGCACCACCGGGTGCTCGGCGGGGGCCGCGTGCGCCCGGTCGACCACCGCTGACGGCTCGTGCCAGTCCACCTCCACCGCTGCGTCGCCGCGGCGGACCGCGATGCGCTTCAGCGGCCCGGCGAGGCTGCGCGAGAAGGCCACTGCCTGCGCGCAGAGATCGGCGAGCTCGTCGGAGTGCCCGGCAGCGCCCGCTGGCACGGGAGTGCTCGCCCCGTTCGCGGAGCCGGTCACGCCGCCAGCCCTCGGGGGCGCGGGTCCGTGCCCATCGAGCGGATGCGGGCGTGGCGCTCGCGCAGCAGCTCACCGGTGTCCCTCGCGCAGAGCTCCGACAGCGCGTCCACCACCGCTGCTCGCAGGTGCAGGGTCATCGCCTCCGGGTCGGTGTGGGCCCCGCCCTCGGGCTCGGCCACCACCGCGTCGGCGATCCCGAGCTCGAGCAGGTCGTCGGCGGTGATGCGCAGCGCGCGCGCGGCCTCCGGGGCGGCCTTGGCGGTGCGCCACAGGATCGCCGCGCACCCCTCGGGGCTGATGACGGAGAAGAAGGAGTTCTCCAGCACCAGGAGCCGGTCGGACGTGGCCAGGGCCAGTGCCCCACCGCTGCCCCCCTCACCGGTGACGACGCTGAGGACGGGCACGCGCAGCCGGGCCGAGCGGGCGATGATCTCGGCGATCGCACCGGCCTGGCCGCGCTCCTCCGCCGCGACGCCGGGGTAGGCGCCGGGGGTGTCCACCAGGGTCACCACCGGCAGGCCGAGGCGTTCGGCGTGGGTGAGCAGGCGCAGGGCCTTGCGGTACCCCTCGGGGTGGGGCATCCCGAAGTTGCGGGCGACGAGCTCGCGGGTGTCGTGGCCCTTCTGGTGGCCGACCACGACGACCGAGCGCCCCGCGATGGAGGCGACGCCACCGACGATGGCCGGGTCGTCGGCGTGCGCGCGGTCACCGTGCAGCTCCACGAAGTCGTCGAAGGAGCCCGCCAGGTAGTCGAGCGCGGTGGGACGGGCCGGGTGGCGGGCCGCCTGCACCACGTCCCACGGGTCCCGTCCGGTGCTGCGGGGGGTGGTGCGCACGGCGGGGACGACGGGGTCGACCCCGGGCGGCGGCGTCGCGCCGACCGCGGGCGCGCCGCGACCGTGCAGGGCGAGCAGCCGCGAGAGCACCGGGCGCAGGTGCTCGCGCGTCTCGACCCGGTCGACCAGGCCGTGGGCGAGCAGGGACTCCGCGGCCTGGAACTGCGGGGGGAGGTCCTGCGGCACGGTCTGGCGGATCACGCGGGGACCGGCGAAGCCCACGCGGGCCCCGGCCTCGGCGATCAGGACGTCGCCGAGCGAGGCGAAGGAGGCGGTGACACCGCCGAAGGTGGGGTCGGCGAGCACGCACACCGACAGCAGGCCCGCCTCGCGCAGCATCGCCATCGCCTGGCTGGTGCGGGCCATCTGCATCAGGGACAGGGCCCCCTCCTGCATGCGCGCGCCCCCGGAGGCGGTGACCACCACGAGCGGGGCGCCCCGGTCCAGGGCTAGCTCGGCGGCCTGGGCGACGGCCGCCCCGGTGGCGGCGCCCATGCTGCCGCCGAGGAAGGTGAAGTCCATCGCCGCCAGGACCAGGCCCCGGCCGTCGATGGTCGCGGAGCCGACGACGACCGCCTCGTCCTCCCCGGTGGCCCGGCGGGCGGCGTCGAGCCGCTCGGCGTAGGGCTGGGAGTCGGTGAAGCCCAGCGGGTCGTCACCGGGACGCTCGCACGCCAGCTCCGCGAAGCTGCCGGCGTCGACGAGCTGAGCGATCCGGGTGCGCGCGGTGATCCTGCGGTGGTGCCCGCACTCGTGGCACACCTCGAGGTGGCGCGAGAGGCGCCGCTGGTACAGCGGCAGGGAGCAGCCCTGGCACCGCACCCACTCGCTGGAGGCGCTGGTGCGCGCCGCGACGGCGGTCACGAACCGGGTGTCCACGTGTAGAAGCGGCGCGCGGTGGCGTCGGCGGGTGACTTCCACGTGGACAGGTAGGGGGAGATGAACGGCTCGAGGTGGCGGCTGATATCGCCGAAGCCGGGCATGCCCTGCGCTGCGCGCATCGCCTCGGCGGGGTCGCGGTCGAACTCGACCAGGTGCACGTAGGCGTCGCCGAGGCTGTACAGCGAGCGCTCGGTGACACCGAGCACCCGCGGCAGGTCGGAGGCATCGGACTCGCCGAAGATGCGGGCGACGTCCGGTTCGGCGCCGGGGGCGATCCGAGCGACGATCATGGTGCGGTAGCGACCTCGGTCGAGGCCCTGGCCCACCACGGCGGGTGCGGTGATCTCGGTCATGCGGGACTCCCTGCTGGCTCCACGGCCGACCCGTGCGGGGGCGCGACGGGCTCTGGCGGGTGCGGGTCGGACAGGACTGGACCTGTCGTCGACCGGCGCACCTCGATGGGACGAGCCTTGGTGGGTGCCAGCGGCGAGGCAACACGGAGCAGCGCTCCTGTCACGCCTTGTCACGGTGCTGCCGCGCACGCTGTCGTGGACCTGACAGAGGTGCAAAGCGGACATGCTGGACACCACGGGTGTCGAACACCAGGCGACCGCGCGGCGTAGCGCCACCGCGGAACAGTCCGGGGCGCCATCGGCTCGGCCCTCGCTCGAGGTGTGCCCAGGGTGGCGCCCGTACCTGTGCGCAACCTGTGGGCAGCCTGTGAGAACGCCCACACCTCGACGGGGGGCGCCAGCCGCTGCCGGCGACGCGTCAGCCCTTGGCGACGGGGACGTCGAGGAGACTGCCGTACTCGGCCCAGCCCCCGACGTAGTGGCGCACGTGGTGGTGCCCGAGCAGCTCCGAGAGCGCGAACCACAGCAGGGCGCTGCGCTCGGCGACCCGGCAGTAGACGACGGCCTCGGTGCCCTCACCCACCCCGCGTGCGGCGAAGAGCTCCGCCAGCTCCCGCACCGGGCGGAACCTGATGCCGTCCATCATCTGCGACGACGGCAGGTTCTCGGCGCCGGGGATGTGCCCGCTGACGCGGTGGCGCTCCACGGCGATGTCGAGCTGGTGGTGCCCGACGCCCTCGTACTCCGCCGCGGTGCGGCAGTCGAGCAGCACGGTGTCGCCGTCGGCGCCGACGACGCGCGCGAGCAGCTCGTCACGACCGATCAGCGCCCACGGCTCGCCGCCGCCGCTGTCGTAGGGCCCCACGTCGGGCACGTCGGGCACGGTGGTCTGCAGGACACCGCCGGCGTGGATCCACGCCGGCAGGCCGCCGTCCAGCAGGCTGAGGCGCCGGTGCCCGTGCAGGCGCATCAACCAGTAGGCGAAGGCCGCGTGGTTGCCGACCCCGTCCGGGCCGACGGGGAAGGCCGAGAAGAGGACCACGTGGTCGTGCGGGGTGATGCCCTTGCGCTGCATCAGCTCTTGGAAGTGGTGCCGGTCGAGCGGCCCGCGGCGCACCTGCTCGTTGAGGTCGTCGTAGGTGGCGATGGGCTGGGCACCGGGCAGGTGCGCGTCGTAGTAGGCCGCCGAGTCGTCGTCGACCTGCAGGAGCACCACCTCGTCGAGGTGCTCGCGCAGCCACGCGACGTCGACCAGGGGCGGCAGGCCACCGTTGCGCTGCCCGGTCACCAGCAGCTCCCCCGCGCCGGGTTCAGTCATCGAGCATCCCCCACCGCTCGGCCCGCAGCAGGGCCTCGGTGCGGTTCGCCGCACCCAGGCGGGTGTAGAGCTTGGAGAGCAGCCGGTACATCTCCCGCTCGGAGTACGCGGCCGACTCCGCGAGGGCGCTGACCGTGGTGCCGGTGCCGAGCTTCCGCAGCCACTGCCGCTCTCGGGGCTGCAGCGGCGGGGGCGGGGTGGCGGCCGAGGGCTGGTGGATGGCTCGGGCGATGCGCTCGGGCAGGACGACGAGGCCGGCGGCGGCCGAGCGCAGCACCTCCACGGCCAGCTCGAGCTCCGCCCCGGGGGGCAGGACACCGACGGCACCGCGGCGCAGGGCGGAGGCGAAGCTGTCCACCCCCTCGTCGGCGGTGAGCTCGACGAACGTCACGTCACCGGAGCGGGCGAGCTGGTCGACGAGGCGGTACCAGCGCTGGGGCTCGTCGGGGGGGATGACGATGATGAGGCGTCCGCTGCGCGCCAGGACGTCGGCCGGGTTCCCGTCCGCACGGGCCACGGGGCCGACGCCGGCGGAGACCAGGGCCTGGAGCAGGCCGTGCGCGTACAGGGCCGGCAGGCCGTAGAGGACGATGCCGGACGCCGCAGGGCGTGGCTGGTACTGGGGCCCCACGTTCTCCGTCCACGACTCGTCCGACCGGTGGCGCGATCGGACGTCGGCAGAGCCGGACGTGGCGATCACCGTGAAGCCTTTCAGTGATCCGTGTTCGGGCAACCGCAGGGACGCGGGTCGACAGGCGCCCGGACGCCGTCAGCGACCCGGGGACCGGCGAGGTGGCCGCTCCGATCGGGTGACGAGGGTGTCCCCGTCGTCGAGCAGGCCGGCGCGCTGCGCGGCGAAGAGCGCCTCGGTGCGGTTGTTCGCCCCGAGGCGGCGGTACACCCCGCCGAGGAGGCGGTACATCTCCCGCTCGGAGTACGCCGAGCGCTGGGCCAGGTCGGCGACGGTGGTGCCGCGGGCGATCTGCCGCAGCCACTCCTGCTCGCGGACGGGCACCTCGGGACGGGACTCCGTCACCAGCGAGCGGCACAGCGAGCGCGCCACGACGGGCGGCAGGAGGCTGAAGCCGCGCGCCGCGCCGCTGACGATGGCGACGATCTGCTGCAGCTGGGTGCCGACGGGCACGAAGCCCCGCGCCCCGGCCCGCAGGCCGGTGAGGTAGCTCTCGGGCTCCGCATCGGCCAGCAGCAGCACCAGCACCACCTCGGGCATCCCGGCGGCGTCCAGCACCCGGCGCACGTCGGCGCCCTGAGCGGCGGGGACGACCACCACGCGGGAGCACGATGAGCCGGCGACGGCGGGGAGGATGGCGGCGGTGTCGCCCACCGTGCGGCTGGGCACGCCCGTGCCCTCCAGTGCCGCGCACAGCCCGTGGCCGAAGACCGGGCCGACTCCGGCGATGACGACGACGGTTCCCGCCGTGGTGGAGGAGCCGGCTGTGCCCGGGACGGCCCTCGTCCTGACCGGCGGCTCCGCCCTGGCGCCTCGCGTCCCGGTGCGGTCGAGGACGGCGCCGTCGGACAGGGGCAGGCGCTGGTGGGGGGGTCTGACGGCAGCGCGAGCTGCGGGACCGCTCGACTGGGCCGCTGACGACGGCGACGACGGTGCTGGTGCAGCTGGCATGGTCCACCCGGGTGTGATCAGGCACAGGGCGAGCCCAGGGTCCACAGGCTCCACCGTTGAGGGATCCGAGCGGACGAAACATCACAGACCGCTGAACTCCCACACTGAGGGTGGGCATGGTGTAGAGAGCTGTCAACCGGTGGCACGAGCGCCGTGCCGGCGTTCGTCACGTTCCTGCCGTGGTGTCCGTCTCAGAGTGCTCTCTCGCCCCACGGGACTCTCACGCCCCACCAGGCGCATCCCCTTCCGGTCGTCGGGCACCGCGGGCGAAGATCGCGCGGTAGGCGGCACGGCGCACTGGTTCGGGCACGGCCCGGTACCCCCCGCGGACGGCGACGTTCCGCAGCGCCTGTGCCGGGGTGGTGAAGCCCTCGGCGCGCAGGTGGCGCTGCAGGGCCACCTCCGAGCGCAGCAGCCGCCAGCCACCGCGGCGGGCGTAGGCGCCTGCGCCGACCCGGTAGCGCACCAGGGGCTCGGCGACGTTCGCCGCCCGGGTCCCCGTGGCGATCATCCGGGTGAACAGCCAGTAGTCCTCCAGCAGCGGGAGCTCCCGGTAGCCCCCGGCGCGGCGCACCGCCGAGCGGGTGTACACCACCGTGGGGTGGTTGAAGGGGCTGTGGAAGCGCGCCCGGGCAGCGATGGCCTCGTGCGTCAGGGGCGGGGTGCGCACCGCCAGCACCTCGTCCTCGTGAGCGGCGAACTCCGCGAGGGCGGAGCCGACGAGCTCCGCGCCCGCCTCCACCAGCGGCAGCTGCACCGCGAAGCGCTGCGGGAGGCTGACGTCGTCGGCGTCCATGCGCGCCACCACCTCGTGCGAGCACCGGGCCAGCCCCGCCTCCAGGGCGCGCGCCAGGCCGAGGTTGTCCGGCAGGAGCACGTGCGCCACGGGCACCGGCGAGCCGGCGGCCAGGTCCGCCACGGTCACGGCCAGCTCGGAGGGCACCGGTCCGTCCTGCACGAGCACCACCTCCGCCGGTGCGCGCACCTGCTCGACCAC
>CAXTAK010000015.1:67753-73205 GCA_964242735.1 uncultured Quadrisphaera sp.
CCGGTCCGTCCTGCACGAGCACCACCTCCGCCGGTGCGCGCACCTGCTCGACCACTGCGGAGTCGAAGGCCCGGCGCAGGAACCCGGGGCGGTCCGCGCGGTAGACCGGCAGGAGCAGGGAGAACGGGACGGGCCGGGCACCCGGGGCAGCTGGAGGACCGGGGGCAGCTGGACGACCCGGCGCCGCGCCGCTCACGTCCGCGCCCGCGCCTCGTGCGCGGCGACCGCGTCGCTGACCGGCCCGAGCCCGGCGAGCACCTCCGCCGTGGGGCGGGGCGGCCGCGCGCCCTCGGCGAGGCCCCGCGCCAGCCCGGCGAGCAGCACCCGGCGGCGGCGGGACCGGGCCAGGGTGCGCGCCCACCGCAGCGCGGTGGCCCCCCCGTACAGGGCCTTCTCCCACGGCGCGAGACCCCGCGAGCGGGTGAACAGCCACACCTTGTTGCGCACCTCGAGGCGGAAGCGGGGGCCGGGGTCGACGTCGGCGGCCCCGAAGATCGCCGTGCGGTGCACCACGACCGAGCGCGGGCAGTGCAGGCCGACCCCGGTGCGCAGCAGTCGGGTGGAGTGCTCGAAGTCGTCGTTCCAGAGGAAGTACGCCGCCACCGGCAGGGCGTGGGCCCGCAGCGCCGCGGCGTCGAGGAGCACCGAGACGAACGAGGCCGAGCGCACCGCCGTCGTCCCCGCGGACCGCGCCAGCTCGCGTCGGGCCCGGTGCCGGCGCCCGGCACCGGGGCGTGGCCGGGGGGTGTTCATCGGGTGCTCGCGACCGTCGTGCCACTCCACCCGGCTGGCCAGGGCCACCGGGGGGGCGCCGGTGGCGGCGGCGTAGCGCTGGCGGGCGGCGAGGAGCTCGGCCAGGGCGGTGGGGGTCGGCACGGTGTCGTCGTCCATCAGCCACACCAGCTCGGGCGCGCCCGCACCGTGGGCTCGCGCACCTCCGGCCTCCAGCGCCCTCGCGATCCCTGCGGCGAAGCCCCCGGCGCCGCCGGTGTTGCGGGGCAGGCGCACCAGGTCCAGTGGCAGGGCGCGCTGGCGCGCGATCTCCAGCGCCGCCTCGGGCGAGCCGTCGGAGGAGGCGTTGTCGACGACGACCACGGCGGTCACCGGCACGCTCTGGTCGGCGAGCGCGCCCAGCGCCGCGACGAGCAGCTCCGAGCGGTCGTGGGCGACGACCACGGCGGTCACCGCCACGTGCACCACCGTCACCGCGCCACCGTAGGCGGCCGGCTCGCCCACCGGGCCGGGCGACCCCTCCCCGCCGGCCGCGCGGGCGTCGCGAGCGTGCCGGAGTGGCTGTCCACCTCCCGCGCGGACCTCCCGAGCCTCCGGTGACCAGGGCGGTCCAGGTGCCGGCGCCGGCGCTGGTGACCGCCGGCGCTCGTCACCGGCGCTCGCCCGGTCGGGGTCGCGGGGGTCGACGCGGTCGTGACGCTCGGGGCGGGCCGGCTCGGGCGCCGTGCCGGCCTGCCCGATGCCTGTGCGGTGTCCGCACCCCCTCGCCCTGGCGATGACCCTGCCCCGGACCGTCGAGCGCTCGTTCGAGCACCACGGAGGTGTCGGGTGCCGCTGCGGGACGGCGCGGGTGTCCGTGACGCCGAGCGCCACCTCCCAGGGTGACTGCTCGAGCAGCACCTCGGGTCGCTCCTGACAGCAGCTGGTGCGTGGTCGGCGCGGGCCCACCACGGCCCAGGAGCCGTGGCTCGCGCTGGCGGACTCCGAGCTCGCACCGCTGGGCTCCCTCGACCGGGTGCAGCGGCTGCAGGTCCTGGCGGCGCAGGTCCTGGCGGTGGAGGTCCAGGCGCTCGCGGCCCGCGCGGCTCCTGGTCACCCGGGGCCCGTGCAGCAGACCGGCGGCGCGCTGGCGGTACCAGCGCGTGCCGCTGTCGACGACCGGGTCATCGACGAGCTGGCTCCAGCTCTGCGCCAGGGGCGGATGGCGACCCGGCGGCAGATCGCCCGGGCCGAGCAGCTGGCGCGGTGCCTGCCGCGCACGCTGGAGCTGCTCGCGGCAGGGCTGGTCGACCACGCCGTGACCCGTGCCGTCCTCGAGGAGACGGCCACCTGCACCGAGGCCGCGACGCGCTGGGCGAGGTCCTCGACGTCGTCGCCACCGGTGTCGGTGATCGCCGGGCGGTGTCGCCGGGCAGCCCGGTGACACCGGGCAGTCCCGCGCCCGCAGCGGACGCCCCGGTGGAGGTCTCCGTCGGGATGGGAACCCCCCCCGGGGTCGATGACGCCCGCGCGGAGCCCACCGGTCACGGGCCCCTCCCCGTCGAGCCACCCCGCGGGGACGCCGCAGCCGCCCCCACACCACCGCCCGGACCCCCCACGACCGCGCGTGCCCCACCGCGGCCGGTGAGGCAGGGCCCCACCCGCGTCTGCGACCTCCACCCGCCGTGCCGCACCCACCACCGGATGAAGACCTCCAGGGGCTGGCAGGCGCGACGGACCACCGACGCACCCCGCGACCCGACCGTGACCTGGACCTCACCACTGGGCCGCGAGCACGACGTCACCCCCCGAGACGCGCGGGGTCGACCCGGGAAGCACTCGACCGACCCGCCGAGCACCGCGACAGGCCCCGCGGCCACCGGGCCTGACGAGACGACCACCGCGCCTGACGGGACGGTTCCGGTGCCCCGCCCACCGGGCAGCGTCGAACCGCTCGGACCGGACGCTCGGTGGACCAGCCCGTCTGACACCCGTCGACCCGCGGGGGTCCCTCACCCGCAGCGGCCGGAGCGACAGGCGCCGGACGCGCTCTCAGCGGCCGGCGGCGGCGCCGGCGGCGTCGAGCACGGCGTCGGGCACGGCGCCCGTCAGACCGATGGCGGTGACGGTGCGCACCGCCGAGGCGGTGATGACGGTGGCGGTCTCCGGGCCCAGGCCCGACGGCGCCGTGAGGAACAGGGGGCGCAGCGCGGCGCCGGCCACCGGTCCGGCGGCGAGGGCGTCGGGGAAGCGGGCGCCGTTGGCCAGGTACCCCGCGTCGGCGTCGGTGAAGGCCAGGCCGAGCCCGCTGACACCAGGGCCCGGCGCCCCGGTGGTCGCGCCGGTGGCCTGCGGCGAGCTCGCCAGGGCCAGCAGGATCGCGGCGGTGTCGTAGCGGGTGGCGCCCGGCACGGTGACCACCGCCGTGCCCGCGGCGTCCAGGGCGTCGAGGACGCGGGTGCTGATGGCGGCCGTGCCCCCCAGCGCCACCACCTGGTCGATGCCCAGGTCGCGCAGCACCGAGGTGGTCGCCTCGGGCAGCGCGTCGCGCGCGGTGAGCAGCAGCGGGATGCGCCCGGCGAAGGCGACGGGCCCGGCGGAGAGCCCGTCGGCGGGGTTGGTGCCGCTGGCGAGCAGGGCGGTGCGGCGCGCCCCGACACCGGCGAGCAGGGCGCGGGTGCCGATGGCGCCGGCGCCGAGCCGCGCGGCGGCGGCTGCGGTGCCGTACCGGTCCTCGCCCTGCACGCGGGTGACCGACGCCGCGGGCAGCACCTGGCGCAGCTGGGCGATGACGGCGTCGGAGACCACGGCGGGCCCGCCCATCACGTGCACCGACGGCGCCGTCGTCCCGGCGAGCAGGGTCCGCAGCGCCGCGGCGGTGGGCTCGGGCAGCGCGTCGCGCGCGGTGAGCAGCACCGGGGCACCGAGCGCTCCGGCGAGGAAGGTGGCGCTGAGCGCGTCGATGCCCTGCGCGGCGTCCTCGCCGCTGCACACCACCACGGCGCCCACGGCGCCCGCAGCACCGGCGCCGCCGCCGCGGACGGCGAGGAACTCCTGCGCCAGCAGGGCAGCGGTGTCGTAGCGGGTCGGTCCGCCGATGCGAGGAGCCACGAGCACACCTTGGAGTGATGCCGTCACTCTCTGTCAAATCGGGGGTCATCCGGACGCTCACTCAACCCCTGACCGAGCAGAGCCGATGACCACTGCCGTGTCCTCATCCCAGCTGTCGGCCCCCGAGCTGGTGGCCCTGCGCGACCGAGCCCGACGCCACGTCCGCGGCGCGCAGCTGCCCGGCCCGCTCGGCGAGGCCGACGTCCGCCACCTCGTGCGCCGCCTCACCTGGGGCGCCAGCGCTCCGCTGATGGCCGATGTCGCGGCGGCCGGCCCGCAGGCCTGGCTCGACGCCCAGCTCGACCCCGCCTCGGTCGAGGACGGCGCCTGCGAGGCGCTGGTCGCCCGCTTCGGGCGCCTGCGGAGGTCGATCGCCGAGACCAAGGCCCCCGACACCGGGCAGTGGGACACGATGTGGGAGCTGGGGCACGCGACGCTGGCGCGCTACACCTGGAGCCGCCGTCAGCTGCTCGAGGTGATGTGCGACTTCTGGTCCAACCACCTCCACGTGACCAACCCCAGCTCCGACGTGTGGGACACCCGCCACGACTACGACGCCACCGTCATCCGCGCCCACGCCCTCGGCTCCTTCTCGGCGATGCTCCTCGCCTCCGCCCGGCACCCGGCGATGCTGCGCTACCTCGACAACGCCTCCTCCCGCAAGGAGGCCCCGAACGAGAACTACGCCCGCGAGCTGCTGGAGCTGCACACCGTGGGGGTCGACGCCGGGTACGGCGAGGCCGGGGTGCGGGCGGTGGCCTCGGTGATGACCGGCGCCACGGTGGTCGACCGCACCAGCGCGTACACCTTCGACGCCCGGCGCCACGACGGCGCCGCGGCCTCGGTGCTGGGGTGGTCCACCCCGACTCACGCCCCCGCCGAGGGCGAGGCCGTGCAGGCGAGCCTGCTGCACCACCTGGCGGTCCACCGCAGCACCGCGATGAGCGTCTGCCGAGCCCTGGCGCAGCGCTTCGTCGCCGACGACCCCCCGGCGGTCCTCGTCGGCGGCCTCGCCGACGTCTACCTCGCCTCCGGAACCCAGGTCGTGCCGGTGCTGCGGGCCCTGTTCGCCAGCGAGGAGTTCTGGGCCTCGAGGGGCGCCAAGACCCGCCGGCCGCTCGAGGGCTTCGTCGCCGCCGTCCGCGCCGTCGGCCACGCTCCCGGGCCGAACGGGCTCGGCGGCATGGACGACCTGTACTGGCAGAGCCGCGAGCTCGCTCACAGCCCCCTGGCGTGGGGCCCGCCGAACGGCTACCCCGACGTCGCGGCGGCCTGGCAGTCCGCTGGCGCCACGCTGGCCCGGTGGAACGCCACGACCACCATGGTCAACGGCTGGTACCCCAGCGCCCTGGTGCGCCAGCCGATGACCGACCTGCTGCCACGCCCCCTGCCGGCGACCTTCGGCGGCCTCGTCGACGCCCTGGTGCGGCGCCTGCTGGGGCGGGCCCCCACCGCGCTCGAGCACGCCGCGCTGCTCGCCTTCGCCGGCCAGCAGGCCGCCACCCCCGTGCGCGGTGACGACTCGTGGCTGGTGCACCGGCTGCCGTACCTGGCGCAGACCGTCCTGAACAGCCCCGGACACATGGAGCGATGACCGTGACCACCCTGCACCACCCCACCACCGGGCCCG
>CAXTAK010000015.1:73305-78422 GCA_964242735.1 uncultured Quadrisphaera sp.
CACGGTCTCCGACTGCACCTGCCCGGACGGCTCCCCCGCGGCCCGCTCCGCGGCGGCGATGAGCCGCCGCAGCCTGCTGAAGGCCCTCGGCGGCGCGGCCATCACCCTGACCGCCACCGAGGCGGTCCACACCCGCGTGGCGATGGCGGCCCCGGGGTACACCGGCGACGTCCTGGTCGTGCTGTCCCTGCGCGGCGGCTTCGACGGGCTCTCGGCCGTCGTCCCCGGCGGGGACCCCGACTACTACCGGCTGCGCCCGACGATCGCGGTGCCGCAGAGCGCGCTCCTGCCCCTGGACGCCACCTTCGGGCTGCACCCGGCGATGGCCCCGCTGCTGCCGCTGTGGCGCTCCGGCGCGCTCGGCGCCGTCCACGGGGTCGGGCAGTCCAACGCCTCCCGGTCGCACTTCGCCGCCATGGAGCAGATGGAGCGCGCCGCCCCGGGCACCTCGCTGCGCACCGGGTGGCTGGACCGCACCAGCGGCCTGCGCGGCGGTGGCGACGCCTTCTCCACCGTGCAGGTCGGCGGTGGGGGGGCCGCCACCCACCTGCTGGGCCCGAACCCGGAGCTGGCGATGCGCAGCATCGACGGCTTCTCCCTCACCGGTCCCTGGGACGACGCGGAGCGCCGGCGCTGGCACACCGCGCTGAGCGCGCTGCACCGGGAGGGGCCGCCGACGGTGGCCACCGCCGGCACCACCGCGCTCGCGGCGATGGGCGCGATGGGCGCGCTCCCGGCGGCGAACACCACCGCCGGGTACCCCAAGGGGGAGCTGGGCACCTCGATGAGCGACCTCGCCCGGCTCATCAGGGGTGGCGCGGGGGTGCAGGTCGCCGCCATCGACCACGGCGACTGGGACATGCACGCCGACCTCGGTCGTGCGGGACAGGGGTGGATGGCGGGCAAGCTCACCGAGGTGGCCGCCGCCATGGCCGCGTTCTCCGCCGACCTGGGCCCGCTGATGAGTGGGGTGACGCTGCTGACGCTGAGCGAGTTCGGGCGCCGTGCGGCCGAGAACGGCTCCGGGGGCACCGACCACGGCCACGGGAACCTCATGCTCGTGATGGGCGGCGGAGTCGTGGGCGGGCGGGTCCACGGCCGCTGGGGCGGGCTGTCGAGCACGGCGCTGGACGACGGGGCGCTCGCCGGCACCACCGACTACCGCACGGTCATCGGCGAGGTGCTGCAGAAGCGGTGCGGCGCGGGGAGCCTGGGCGAGGTCTTCCCCGGCTTCAGCCCCGGCGCGGCGCTCGGCGTGGTCCGGGGGCGCTGACCGCGCTGTGCGGGTCGGTCGTCGGTGGTGGCCGAGGGTCCACCGGGGCGAGCGCCGCCAGGGGGTGATCACCGCGAGGTGGGCACCGAGGGTGAGGTCGAGAGGGTGGCCCGCCCCCTGCGCGCGGCCCTCCGCCACCCGGAGGGTCGGGGACCCGCCCTGTGGATGACGGCCCGCCGTCCACAGGGGTGGTGGTCCCCCCTCCGCCCCACCGAGGGTGGCGCCGGATGACTTCGAGGTCCCGTGGCCCCACCGCGCGTGCCCGCACGTGACGGCGCGCCGACATCGGGTGTTCGCCGCTCCCACCGCCATCACCCGGTGGTCACGCCGCTGTGGGCCATCCGACGCCGGAGGCTCAGCAGGCGGTGACCCGGTACAGCCGGGCCCGTCCCTGCTCGTCGACGAGGGCGAACCCGGGCCGGTCGGCCAGGCCCACCAGACCCGGGTAGCGGTCGTCGCGCCCGCTGCTGTCACTCCCCCACAGGTACCCCTCACCGAAGTCGAGCACGTACCCCACCCGCAGCTGCGCCAGCGCGGGGCAGACCGCACTGTCGGTGACGACGTCGCGCAGCCGGTCGGCGACCACCTGACGGGGCGCGTCGAAGGCGTTGACCAGGTGCGGGAACGGGGTGGGGCGCCCGGTCAGGGCCCAGACCAGCGCCGAGCCGTTCCACGGGTTGCCCGCCACGGCCACGTCGGCGGGCACGACGGCGGGAAGGCGGTCGATCAGGGCGCGCTCGTCGGCGTCGAGCATGTCGGAGAGCGCCGGGTCGCCGTTGGCGTAGTTCGCCGCCAGCTGGTCGTAGGCGGTGACCACCGCGTCCCCGCGGGCCGTCGCCACCACCGCCAGGACCGCCAGCGCCGCGCCGACCACCTGCACCCTCCCCCACACCCGCGCTGCCGGTGGCCGCGCCGCGCGGCGCGCCCTGCGCGGAGCCGACCGCGCGCCCCCGCCCACCGGCTGGGTCGGCCGGCCCAGCCGAGCCAGCAGACCCCGCGGCGCCGGCTCCCCGCCGGCCCGCCCCCGTCCTCCCGACCCTCGCCGGGCGGCTCGCCGGGCGGTGGCCGCCGCGGCGTCCAGGGCCAGGGCGGCCAGCGGCAGGCCCGTGATCACGGGGAGGCCGGCGATGCGGAAGGCGTCGTTGTACCAGAACCCCGTGAGCACCTGGCTGAGCTCGCTGTCCACCCCCCACGCCAGCACGTACAGCGCGCTGACCAGCACGTGCGCCACCACGAGCCACCGCCACCGGGGGCGTCGCCAGGCCACCACCGCGCCGACGAGCACGGCCGCGGCGACGGCCGGGGTCGCCGGGCGGTTCATGTACCCCCCGCCCACGGCCTGCCACAGCGCCTCACCGGTGGTGGCCTCGGCCTCCCAGTCCGTCGAGCGCATGCTGGCGGCGAAGCCCGACCCGTCGACCACGAGCCACCCGCCGGCCACCGCCAGCAGGCACGCCGCGGCGACGCCGAGCACCCTGGTGCGCCCCCGTCCCACCGACCCCACCGACGTCCCCGCCGGCGCGCCCGCCCGGGCCCACCGCACGAGCAGCGCCACGCCCAGGGGCAGGGTGATCGCGGCGAGCGCGAAGACCGCGCTGGGCTGGGCCAGCGCCAGTCCCGGGAGCTGCGCCGCGGTGACCAGGAGCAGCGACAGCCTGACCCGGGGCGGGCGAGCCCGGTCGGCTGCGGCCACCACGGTGGCCAGCACGGCGGGCAGCAGGGCGTGGGCGAGCGCCGTGGGGTACAGCACGCCCCACTCCAGCGGCAGCAGCGGGTGGGCGAGGAAGGCCACCGGCAGGGCGCCGGCCGCAGCGAGGGCGACGGGTGCGCGCCCGGCGAGGCAGCGCACCAGCGCCAGCGCGGCCACCGGCCACACGCCCACGGCCACCACGACGGCGCACGCGTTGGTGGCCACGTCGGGGGCGGCGCCGGTGGTGCCGGCGACCAGGCTGACCACCGCGTGCCACCCGCCGGGGTAGAACGCGGCGGTGCGACCGGGCGTGGTCATCGCGCCGAGGGTCAGCGAGGAGGCGTCACCCCGCTCGAGCACCCAGCGGACGGCGTTGAGGTGGAAGACGGCGTCGAAGCTCTGCGAGACGCCGTGGGGCCCGGCGATCGCCCGCAGCAACCGCCGCAGCGCGAGGGCCGCGCCCACGGCGAGCCCGCCGACCGCGGCGACGCCGACGGCCAGCTCACGACCGCCCGGGCGACTCCGGGGCGCGACACGAGGTGCGACCCGGGAGGCCACCCGCGAGGCCACCCCGCGCCGACCCCCTGGCGCGGCCCAGCGCTCGTCCCCGCGCTCACCGCGCCCGCTCCGCGCGAGCAGGCCCACCGGCACGGCGAGCACCGCCCCCGCCGCCGTGCCCGCGACCACCACCACCGGTGACCACGTGACCCCCGCCGCTGCGGCGAGGACGGCCCCGACCGCGAGGACGCCCGTCGACAGCACGGGGGCCACTCCCCACCACGTGGTGCCCCGCAACCCCGCGAGCCGGCCGAGCACCAGGCCGGGCAGCCACAGCAGCGTCGCGCACAGTGCGGCCGGGAGGGCCGCCGGGGCCCAGGCGCTCACCTGCCGGACGGGCGCGCGGGTCGGGGCACCGCCGCACGGTAGCCGCGCGCGCGAGCTCTCCGGGGCGGAACGCCGGTGCACGAGCCCGGCAGGTCCTCGCCCTCGGGGCGGTGGCCGGGCGGTGGCCGCCACGAGTGCAGCGGCCGGCGTCGATGACGACCTGCAGGGCTGCCCGGGAGCCTGTCGTGATCACGCGGCGGCCGTGGGGGATCGGAGCAGTCCGGGGTGCGACGCCGCCAGCACCCCGGACTGCTCTGAGGTGATCATGGCCCCCCGACCCGCTCCGGCGCACGCGGTCAGTGCCCACGAGGGCCGCTCCCCGCATCCACCGAGGTCGGCGCGCGCGCCGCCCTCAGAAGCGGCGCCCGGTCAGCACGGGCAGCACCGCCCGGGCGGCTGCGACGTCGCCGATCGGCGCGTCGAGCACCAGCAGCCCCGCCGCCGCGCCCAGGCGGCCCAGCACCTCACCCAGCGGCGAGACCAGCATGCTCAGCCCGATGCCCCGCGGGGCCGAGCCGCTGACGGTCGCGCCCGTCGTCGCGGGATCACCCTGGCCGGCCGCGGCGACCCAGCAGGTGCTGTCCATGGCCCGCGCCCGCACCAGCACCTCCCACTGCCCGGCCTTGCCCGGACCGGCCCCCCACGAGGACGGCACCGCGGTGACCACTGCACCACGGTCGGCGAGCACCTGGAACAGGCCGGGGAAGCGCAGGTCGTAGCAGGTGGCCAGCCCCACCCCGACCCCGTCGACGTCGACGACGACCGGTTCGCTGCCCGCGGTGACCGTCGCCGACTCGGCGAAGCCGTGGGCGTCGTAGAGGTGCACCTTGTCGTAGCGAGCCTCCACGCCGCCACCGGTGACCAGCAGGGTGTTGCGCACCCGACCGCCGTCGCCCGGGGTGAACATCCCCACGACCACGGTGAGCCCCGCGGCGGCGGCCATCGCTCGCACGCCGCCCGCCCAGGGCCCGTCGAGGGGCTCGGCGACCGGGCCGAGCGGCACCCCGAAGCGGCACATCGTGGCCTCGGGCAGCACCAGCAGCCGGGCTCCGGCCTCGGCGGCGTCGCGCACCGCGCTGCTCACCAGGTGCAGGTTCGCCGAGGGGTCGGCGGTGCTGACCACCTGGGCCAGGGCGATGCGCACGTCGGACCTCCGTCAGCCGCTTCCAGGGAGGATCCGATCCCACCACGTCCGCGCCATCGAGCACCAGGGACGCCCCGCCGTCAGCCCGCCCCGCCGTCAGCCCGCCCCGCCCGCGACGAGCTCGT
>CAXTAK010000015.1:78522-92592 GCA_964242735.1 uncultured Quadrisphaera sp.
CGCCCCGCCGTCAGCCCGCCCCGCCGTCAGCCCGCCCCGCCCGCGACGAGCTCGTTGCGCAGGGCGTGCGCGGTGACGCGCTGGGGGGGCGAGGTGACCTCCGCGGTGCCGTCGATCGGCAGCCACGGGCCGCCCCCGACGGAGAACTCGCCGGCGTACGTGGTGGTCAGGGTCACCCGGTAGGTACCGGGCGCGGTGTAGACGTGCGCGTTGGTCAGGTCGGGGTGGGGACCACCGGGGTCGGGGGTCGGCCCGAGGGTGGCGCCGTCGCCGTAGTCCCACGCGTACCTCACCGGTGTCGCACGCACCCGCACCGCCTGACCGAGCACCTCGGTGGGCACGACCACGCGCTCGGCGGCGGCGTAGGCGTTGGTCTCGATGTTGACGAGCACCTGGCCGCCCGGTGGTTGCACCACCGACGTCGCCGGGGGCAGCGGCACCCTGCGGAAGTCCTCGACGGTGACGTCGACGGTCACCGGCCTGCCGTCGGCGCCCGGGACGTCGGGCCCGATGCAGTCGATGCCGTTGCGCGCCCACACCGGGGGTCGGACGTCGACCGGCGAGCGGTAGGCCCACGCTCGCACCTCCCCCGGCGGGCAGCCGAGGAGGGCCGAGGTGCACAGGGCGTCCTGCCTCTCGTAGGGGCTGTTCGTGCCGCAGGCGGGGATGAGCAGGGTCTGGAAGCGCACCACCGGGCCGCCGTCCGACGCCGGTCCGCCGGGGGTCCGTCCCTGCTCACCCTGCTGCGGCCCGCCCGGGGCACCGGGGTCCCCGGACGCCGCTCCACGGCTCCTGAGCAGGTACTCCTCACCGACCCCGCTCGCCTCGACGCCGGGTCGCTGGGAACCGATCAGCGCTGCGCCGGCAGCGGCCGCCGGGCTCATCGCGAGCAGGCCCACGACCAGTCCCACGGCCGCCAGGACGCGGATCACTGCCCGTCCTCCAGGTGGTTCAGCTCGCGAGCGGTCCAGCGGTCGCCGTCCCACTGCGAGACGAGCTCGACGGCCTCGACCTCCTGGCAGGCGACTCCGCGGACGGTGCCGTCGGGATGGCTCAGCGTGGCGTCCTGCGAGCACAGGACCAGCCCCGTGGTGATCATGACGTCTGTGGGGGTCGGCTCGGTGAGCAGCTGGTCCGGCACCGTGTCGAGCTGTTCGGGGACGAGGGCGACGTCCCGGAAGACACCACCGTCGACGACGCCCCCGGCGATGTTCTCCGGATAGCCGTCGCAGTCGTGGCACTCCGGGTGCGACACCGCCGCGAGCGGGCTGCTGTCACCGGTGGCGTACGCGTGGTTGACCAGTGCGTACCAGTGCTGCACGAAGGCACCGGCACCGGCCGCGTCCGGGACCGTGGCTGCTGCGGGCAGCACGGGAGCGACCGGCGGCGGCGCGGCACCCGCGACCGGCGCGGTGTCCGGGGCGACAGCGGCGGCGGGGATCTCGCCGGGGTCCTGCGGCGGATCGGCCTCCGGCGCCACGGTGGCGCTCGGTGGGAGGTCGTCGCTCGTCGTCGCCCCACCGGGCGCAGCGCTGGGCCCACCGGAGCAGCCCGATGCGCCCAGCGCCACCGCCAACGACGCCACCGCACCGACCAGGAGCCTCCGCACAGCCGCACGGTATGGGCCGTTCGCGCCGTCGTCGACCACCGACGACGGCAGCTGTGGACGGGTGGACCGCGGGGCCCCCGACCGGACGCCGACCCTGACTCAGCGTGGCTCCGCCGCCCCCGCGCACTCGGGGTACCGGCTCCCGGCACCCTGGGTCGGCTCAGAGGTCGGGCCCCCGCCCCCGGTCAGCTCGATCCACCACCCGGGGGGGTCGACCCCCGGGCCAGCCCCACCTCCTCCGCCGTCGGGTACGACGCCTGCGCCCCGGCGCGCCGCACCGCGAACGACCCGACCCGCACCGCGAGCGCCACGGCGTCCGCCAGACCCGCGCCGTCCGCGAGCTGGCACGCCAGCGCCCCGACCACGGCGTCCCCCGCGCCGGTGGTGTCCATTACGTCGTCCACCGCGGGGGCGGGCACGTGCCCGCTGCCCCCGGCATCGGCCCAGCAGGCCCCGTCCGCCCCGGCGGTGACCACGGCGGAGCGGGCCGTGCGCGCGAGGTCGCGCGCGGCGTCGAGCGCCCCGCCGGCGCCGGCCACCGGCCGGCCGAGCACGGCGGCGGCCTCGCTCTCGTTGACCACCAGCGGGTCGCACAGCGCGAGCACCTCGCGCCCCACCGCTGCCGGTGGCGCCAGGTTCACCACCGGACGCGCCCCTGTCGCCGCGGCACCGCGCACGGCCGCCGCCAGCACGGGCACGGGCACCTCCGCCTGCACGACCACCACCGAGCCCGCCGTGCACGAGCGCCCCACCGCGGCGGTCACCGCGGCGGGGTCGACCTCCGCGTTCGCCCCGGGGACCACGACGATGGCGTTCTGCCCGTCGGGGGTGACGAGCACGACCGCCGCACCGGTGGGGGCGGCGGCGGTGACCGCGACGTCGCCGGTGTCGACGCCCTCGGCCCGCAGCGCCGCGAGGAGCACCGCGCCGTCCGCGTCGTCCCCGACGCACCCGACGAAGCTGACGGAGCCGGCACCGCGCCCCTGGCGCAGCCGCGCCGCGGCCACCGCCTGGTTCGCGCCCTTCCCCCCGGGGTGGAGGGTCATCGCGTCGGCCAGCACCGTCTCCCCCGGCTGCGGGGCGGCGCCGAGGGTGATCACCCGGTCGCGGTTGGCGGAGCCGACCACGACGACGGCGGGGCCGACTGCCCGCGCTGGTGCCTCCACCACGTCCTCCCCCCCGGCGCCGCCCTCGGTCACAGCGCGCCGATCGCCGCCACGAGGTGCTCGGCGGCCGCCGCCGCGTCCACGTCGACGGCGATCGAGCAGTTGGGCTCCGGCGCGTCGGCGCCGGTGAGCAGGTCGGTCACGCACACCCCGCGCGCGATCCCGGTGCCGGTCACGACGTCCACGTGCGCCGGCGCCCACGTCACCAGCTCGGGGCGGGTCAGCACCGCGACGGCCAGCGGGTCGTGCACGGCGCAGGAGTCGACCGGCGGACCCGGGCGGCGCCCAGCGGCCAGCTGGTCGATCCACGCGCGGGTGCACCGCCCCGCGAACGAGCCGAACGCGCTGCCGGAGGCCTCCAGCCGGGCCGCGTCGTCGCGGGTCAGGCGCACCCGCTGGGTGACGTCGAGGCCGACGAAGCGCAGCGCCGCCCCCGAGGCCAGCACCGCGGCGGCAGCCTCCGGGTCTGACCACGCGTTGAACTCCCCCGGCATCCCCGCCTGGCCGGTGTGCCCGAGGAAGACCCCGCCCATGACGACGACCTCCGCGACCGCCGCGGCGAAGCCCGGCTCCAGGGCCACCGCGAGCGCCACGTTGGTCAGGGGCCCGATCGCGACCACGGTGATCTGGCCCGGTGAGGCGATCACCGCCTCGACCATCGCCACCGCCGCCCACCCCGGGGCCGGCGCGCGGTGGCCGTGCTCGGCGCGCACCGCCGCGGGGGCGGCGCGGACGTGGTCGGGCCGGGTCAGCGGTGCCGCGGCGCCCCGCACGACCGGGACCCCGCCGCGCCCCAGCCGCTCCAGCAGGGCCAGGGTCAGCAGGGTCGCGGACTCCACGTCGGTGTTGCCGCTGACGGTGGTGACGAGCTCGACGTCCAGCCCGGGATCGGCCAGCGCCAGGGCCAGGGCGAAGCCGTCGTCGACCTCGCTGCCCTCGGCGCCCATGGACAGGTCGGTGTCGAGGATGACGCGCACGCGGGCATCCTGCCCGCCCTGGCTGACGGCGTGCACCTGCCGACCTGCCGGTGCGTCACCAGCGACGCCCGGCGCAGCGACACGCCGTTACTTTCCGTGACAAAGATGGGCCGGTCAGCTCACCAGAACCCCCGGATTGACCCGGGTGGGTGCCTGGGGGCAGCGCCCCTCACCTGCATTCGTGACGCTCAGTGATGTCCCGGTGCGAACGACCCGGGGCAGAGCGGAGCTCGACGTGTTCCAGCACCAGCGCACCGGGGACCCGGGAGGCACCGGACCCCCCGTGCCGGCGCCCGTCCCCGAGCGGCACGACGCCGGCGACGGCGCGACCGCCCCCTACGACTACCAGCGGTACTCCACCCTGGCGGGCCCCTTCACGGAGCTCCCCGCCCACGGCGACTACCGCGTGCAGTACCGCAGCGTCATGCCGCGGCGGCGCGACCGCCTGCGATCGATCGTCCTGGTCACCGCGGCCCTCGTCGCTGAAGCAACGTTCTTGGTGTGGTTGCTGCAGCCGAGCCACCTCCCGGTCGACCAGGGCGGTTGGAAGTTCTCCCTCTCGATGCTGATGGTGGCGACCATCGGGATCATCGAGGTCCTGCGCCTGGTGAACGTCGCGACGCTGGTGCGGGCGACGCTGATCGCCCGCCACCCCGTGCCGGTGGCACCGCAGAGCGGCCACCGGGTCGCGTTCATCACCACGATCGTGCCGAGCAAGGAGCCGATCGGGATGGCGCGGGCGACGCTGGCGGCCGCCGTCCGCCTCGAGTACGACGGCCCGTTCGACGTGTGGCTGCTCGACGAGGGCAACGACCCCGACGTCAAGGCGATGTGCGCCGAGCTGGGCGTGCACCACTTCTCCCGCAAGGGCATCGCCAAGTGGAACACCGACCACGGCCCGCACCGCACGAAGACCAAGCACGGCAACTACAACGCGTGGCTCGACCAGCACGGTGACGACTACGACTTCTGGGTCTCCGTCGACACCGACCACGTGCCGCTGCCGAACTTCGTCGACCGCCTGCTCGGGTACTTCCGCGACCCCGACGTCGCCTTCGTCGTCGGCCCGCAGGTGTACGGCAACTACGACAACACCATCACGAAGTGGGCGGAGTCCCAGCAGTTCCTCTTCCACTCCACCCTGCAGCCGGCGGCCAACAAGCACGACGGCGCCATGTTCGTGGGCACCAACAACGCCGTGCGCATCAGCGCCCTGAAGGCGATCGGCGGCTTGGCCGACTCCATCACCGAGGACGCCGCGTCCTCCCTGGTGTGGCACACCAGCCGCACCGGCAGCGGCAGCGGTCGAGGCCGGCGCACGTGGAAGTCGGTGTACACCCCCGACGTGCTGGCGGTCGGTGAGGGCCCGACCACGTGGAGCGACTACTTCGTGCAGCAGAACCGCTGGGCTCGGGGCACCAACGAGGTCGTGCTGCGCAAGCTGTGGCGCCACCTCCCGCACCTGAGCCTCGGCCGGGCCCTGCACTACGTGTTCCTCATGAGCTACTACCCCTCCGCGGCGATCGCCTGGGTGCTGGGCACCGTGAACCTCGCGGTGTACCTGCTCACCGGGGTCGGCGGGGTCGTGGTGGCCGCGCAGCTGTGGGCGATGCTGTACCTCAACGCCGCCGTCCTGCAGGTGGGCATCTACCTGTGGAACCGCCGGTACAACGTCTCCCCCCACGAGGAGGAGGGCGCCGCGGGCGTCGCGGGCATGTTCGTCTCCATCCTCTCGGCGCCCATGTACGTCACGGCGCTCGTCGATGCCGTCCGCGGTCGCAACGTGCCCTTCGAGGTCACCCCCAAGGGCTCCACCGGGGGCGGCGACACGCTGCGCTCCTTCCGCAAGAACATCATGTGGGGCCTGGTGCTGCTGGGGGCGCTGGTGGCGTCCTTCCCCCTCGGGCACGACCACGTCGCCATGCGCGGGTGGGCCCTGCTCGGCATCGTCATCAGCTTCACGCCCGTCGTGCTGTGGCGCGTCTGGGGCCACCGCGCAGCCCGCCGCGCCGCCCGCAGCACGGCCCCGGCGCCAGACCTGCGCGACACCGCACCGCGCGGTGCCCGCCCCGTCGGGGTGCTGCGCACCGACGAGCTCGAGGCGCCGCTGCCGGCGCACGCATCCGCCACGTCCAGGGAGTCGTCCTCATGATGAGCACCAGCACCAGCAGCGGCACCACGGGCTCGCAGCGCCGCCGCACCCGCAACGCCACCCTCCTGGCGACCGTCGTCGGGCTCGTGGCGGCCGTGAACTACCCCGTCGCCTCGCAGGGCGTGGCGTACGCGGTCGACGCCTACGAGACCTCCCGCCCGGAGTACAAGGCCCAGCACGGCTCGTGGGAGACCCTGGAGTTCCCGGGCGGGGCGGAGATCAACGCCATCCACTCCGTCCTGCTGCACACCGGGAAGGTGCTCATCGTGGCCGGCTCGGGCAACGAGCAGCACCACTTCGACGCCGGCACGTTCCGCAGCCTGCTGTGGGACCCCACCACCACCGAGGTCACCGAGATCGAGACCCCGGAGGACCTGTTCTGCGGCGGGCACGCCCTGCTGCCGAACGGGGACGTGCTCATCGCGGGGGGCACCCGCGAGTACGAGGTCCTCGCCGAGGACGTCACCCGGGCCGCCGGCCCCGTGCTGGTGCGCAACGAGTCGCCCGACACCGAGCCCTTCACCCTGCCCGCCGGTACCCTCATCACCGGGGTCGGCGGCGCGCGCTACGAGATCGTCGACGACGTCCTGGTCGAGCCGGCGGTCAAGGACGTCTCGGACCCGCTGGACGTGACCGTCACCGCGAGCGAGGTCTCGGTGTGGGCGCAGGCCGTGGAGGAGGGTGAGGGCTCGGTGGTCACCGGTGGCGCGCAGTACGACGTCGCGGGCCTCACCGGGCGCCAGGTCGGGAACGTGTACGCCCTGTCCGACGGCTTCTCCCTCGACAAGCAGAACTACCGGGGTCTGGACGCCAGCTACGTCTTCGACGTGGAGGAGGAGGAGTACGTGGCCACGGGCCGTCTCAACCACAGCCGCTGGTACCCCACGCTCACCTCCGTCAACGGCGGCAACGTGCTCGCGGTCTCGGGCCTGGACGAGTTCGGCGAGGTCCTCGAGGGCCAGAACGAGGTCTTCGAGGTCAGCCGCGACGCGTGGTTCGAGAAGCCGGAGCTGCGCCGGTACTTCCCCACCTACCCGGGCCTGCACCGCATGGAGGGTGGGGAGCTGTTCTACTCGGGCAGCACCTCCGGCTACGGCAACGCCGAGGAGGCCCGCACCCCCGGGGTGTGGGACCTGTCCGACAACTCCTTCGTCGAGACCCCGGGCCTGCGCGACCCCGAGCTCCTGGAGTACTCGTCCTCGGTGCTGCTGCCCCCCGCGCAGGACCAGCGGGTGGCCGTGGTCGGCGGCGGCGGCGTCGGGGAGTCCGACGTGTCCACCGCGCGCATCGACGTCATCGACCTGGACGACGCGGACCCGGAGTTCAGGCCCGTCGCCGACCTGCGGACCACGCGCCGCTACCCCAACGTGACGACCCTGCCGGACGACACGGTGCTGATCACCGGGGGCAGCGTGGAGTACCGCGGGCGCCACGACAGCGACGTGCTGCAGGCCGACCTGTACGACCCGGCGACGGAGGAGCTGCGCCCGGCCGCCGACCCGCGGGTGGGCCGGAACTACCACGCCACCTCGGTGCTGCTGCCGAACGGCTCGGTGCTGACGATGGGCAGCGACCCGCTGTTCGCCGACGAGGACAGCACCACGCCCGGGGTCTTCGAGCAGCGGGTGGAGATCTACAGCCCCCCGTACCTGTTCCAGGGCGAGCGGCCGGCCCCGCTGACCGGCCCGAGCCAGCTGACCCGGGGGACGACGGTCGACTTCACGTCGGCGTCGGCCGGTGACATCACGGCGGCGCGCCTGGTGCGCCCCAGCGCGGCGACCCACCAGATGGACCCCGAGCAGCGCTCGGTGCGCCTCGACGTCACCCCCGCGACCGACGGGGCCGTGGCGCTGAGCGTGCCCGCGGAGGAGGGGCTGCTGCCCTCGGGCTGGTACATGCTCTTCGCGGTCACCGCGGACGGCCTGCCCTCGGACGCGACGTGGGTGCAGGTCCTGTGAGGGCCGCCGCAGCGGTGGTGGCCTCCGCGCTCCTGCTCGCGGGGTGCTCGTCGCCCCGGGGCGCCGAGCGCTCGTCCGAGGCGTCCAGCGAGCTGGCCGGGGTGGAGCTGTGGGTCAACCCCGACAGCACCGCCGCGCGCGCCGAGCAGCAGCTGCGCGAGGGCGGCCAGACCGCGACCGCGGAGGCGGTGTCGCGGATCGCGGAGGTGCCCACGGCGACGTGGTTCGGCGGCGAGGGCGACCCGCGGGGCAAGGCCGAGGAGATCACGCGGGCCGCGGCCGAGGCCGGCCAGGTGCCGGTGCTCGTGGCCTACAACCTCCCCGAGCGCGACTGCGGGCAGTACTCCAAGGGCGGTGCGGGCTCCGACGAGGAGTACCGCACCTGGACGCGGGAGGTCGCGGCGGGCATCGGGGACCGGGAGGCGGTCGTGGTGCTCGAGCCCGACGCCATCGCCCACGCCGTCGTCGGGTGTGACGGGGCACCGGCCGCCCGCGACCGGTACCAGCTGCTCGCCGAGGCGGTCGGGGTCTTCGCCGACCAGCCGGGGGTGCGGGTGTACCTCGACGCGGGCAACGCGACGTGGATCGACGACGTCGACAAGCTGGCCGGTGCGCTGGAGGAGTCGGGGGTCGCCGACGCGGCGGGGTTCGCCCTGAACGTGTCGAACTTCGTGCCCACCGAGCCCACGTACGCCTACGGCGAGCGCGTCAGCCGGAGCCTCGGGGGCGACGTCCGCTTCATCATCGACACCAGCCGCAACGGCGGGTCGACCCCGGACGGGGACTGGTGCAACCCGGAGGGCGCGAAGCTCGGCGAGCCCCCGGTCACCTCCCCGCCGCAGCCGCTGCTCGACGCCCTGCTGTGGGTGAAGCAGCCCGGTGACAGCGACGGCGAGTGCAAGGACGGCGCGCCGCCGGCCGGGCAGTGGTGGCAGCAGTCCGCCGAGGCCCTCCTCACCTGAGCGCGACGGGCCGAGGGGAGCTGGCGACGCACCAGCTCCTGGACAGCCGGATAAGGACCCACCGCAGGACGTCGGGCTGGTTGGACGTCACCTCACCAAGCTGCGGCAGGTCGCCCGTCCCCTCTCCTCCCTGTTCCCCGATCAGCAGAACGGATGATCATGGCCAACGTCCTGGGCATCGGTGCCCACCCCGACGACATCGAGCTCGGTTGCGCGGGCGCCCTCGCGGCGCACGTCTCCCGCGGCGACACCGTCACCCTGCTCGTGGTGACCTGCGGGTCAGCGGGCCCCGGCGACGTGGCGCTGCGCGAGGAGGAGTCGCGGGCAGCGGCCGCGGTGATCGGCGCCGACATCGTCTTCGGGCGCCTGCCCGACGGGTCGGTGAGCAACCACGAGCTCGCCCTGGTGCACCTGATCGAGCGCACCTGCCGCGAGCACGACATCGACACCGTGTACACCCACGGGCAGAAGGACAGCCACCAGGACCACCGGGCCATCGCCCTGGCGAGCATGGGGGCGTGCCGGGCCGTGCAGCAGGTGCTGTGCTACGACAGCCCCTCCTCGGTGGGGTTCACCCCCAGCGTCTTCGTCGACATCACCACCACCCTCGACAAGAAGGTCGACGCGCTGCGCCAGCACGCCAGCCAGGTCACCCACAGCGCGATGGCGTCGGTGGACCTGGTGCGCACCCAGGCCGGTTACCGCGGCTTCCAGGCCCGGTGCGGGGCCGCGGAGGGCTTCGAGCCGCTGCGGCTGGTGCTGGCGGTGTGAGGCGCGCCGGCGGTGGTCGTGGACGGCGCCACCGCGCTCCTCGACGGGGAGCGGAGGCCCCGCCTCAGCCCTTGACCGCCCCGGAGAGGAAGCCCTGCGTGACCTGCCGCTGCAGGGCGACGAAGAGGGCCAGGACGGGGAGGATCGTGATCAGCGCGCCCGCGGCGAGCGGCCCGGTGTCCACCGAGCGGCCGCCGATGAACAGGTACAGCCCCGTGGTGAGCGGACGGTACTCACCACCGGGCATGTACAGCAGGGGCACGAGGAAGTTGTTCCAGCTCTGCAGGAACGTGAACACCGCGAGCGAGCTGATGCCCGACGTCACCAGGGGCACCATGACGCGCGAGAAGATCTGCCACTCCGTGGCGCCGTCCATCCGCGCCGCCTGCTCGATCTCCGTGGGCAGGTCGGAGAAGAACGCGCGCATGAAGAAGACGCCGAACGACAGCCCCGTGCTGGCGAGCACGAGGTTCACGCCCACCAGGCTGTCCAGCAGTCCCATGGACCGCAGCTGGAAGTACAGCGGGATCATGTACGTGAAGAACGGCACCAGCAGGCCGAGCAGCACCAGGTAGAACAGGAAGGAGCGGCCGGGGAAGGGCAGCCGTGCGAACGCGTAGCCGCCCGTCGTCGAGAGCACGACGACCAGGAGCGTGCTGGGCACGCAGAGCAGCACGCTGTTCAGCAGGTACCCGCCGAACCCGCCGACCGTCCACGCCGTCACCAGGTTCTCGGTGGAGAAGGACGAGAACAGCCCGAACGGGTTGACCTCCACGTCCTGCGACGTCTTCAGCGTGGTGGAGACGACCAGGAGCAGCGGGAAGAGCGTGAGCAGGCACAGCACGGCGAGGAAGGCGTGCCTGCCCAGCGCCGCCCGTCCCCGGCGGTCCAGTCCCCTCGGGCTGCTCGCCGTGGTGCCTGCCGTGCCGCTCACGCGCCGGTCCCCTGCAGGGACACCCGGCGCTGCAGCCTGTTCAGCCACACGGCGAACGGGATCGCCAGCACGGTGATGAGCAGGGCCAGGGTGGTGCCGTAGCTGATGCGGTTGAGCTGGAAGGCGCTGGTGTAGGCGTACGTGCCCAGCACGTCGGTGGCGCCCGCAGGCCCGCCGCCGGTCATGACGAAGATGAGGTCGAAGACGGCGAACCCGCCGATCAGCGTGATGGTGGTGATCATCAGGAACACCGGCATGATCTGCGGGAGGATGATGTAGCGCAGGCGCTGCAGCCGGTTCGCCCCGTCCAGGAGCGAGGCGTCGACCAGGTCCAGGTCCACGTTTCCCAGGGCGGAGAGCAGGATCACGAAGACGAAGCCCGCCGTGACCCACACGGCCGTCGCGAGCACGGCGTACAGGGCGGTGTCGGGGTTGCCGAGCCACCCGGTGGTGAGGACGCCGAGGCCCACGCCCTCCAGGACCCGGTTGAGCCAGCCCCGGGTCGGGGCGTAGATCCAGCCCCACACCACGCCGACCACCACCTGGGGCAGCACGTAGGGCAGGAACAGCGCGGTCCGGTACAGCGCCGAGCCGCGCCGCACCCCCCACACCAGCAGCGCCAGCGCCAGCCCGATGACGACGGGGCCCACCGTGCCGACGACGATCCAGATGACGTTGTTCCACAGCGCCGCGTAGACCTTGGGGTCGCGCGCCAGCTCGGTGAAGTTGGCCAGCCCCACCCAGGCAGGGGTGGGGTCGATCCCGTTGAAGTCGACGAACACGTAGTACGCCGCGTTGACCAGCGGGAACACCAGGAAGACCGCCACCACGGCGACGACGGGCGCCACCAGGAGGACGCCCAGGCGGGCCTGCGCCCTGCGGGTGACGGCCGGGGCGTCGGAGCGGACCGCCGAGCGCCCCGCCCGTGCCCGCCGCGGCGCCGGCACGGGCGCCGGCACCCCCGTCACGGCGGCCCCTCGAGCGCTCGGGTCATCCCTGTGACGCCGCCTCGAGGCTCGCGGCCACCTCCTCGGGGGTGGCCTGGCCGGTCAGGACCGCCTGGACGCCGTCGTACATCGCCTCGTTGAAGGCGTCCGACGTCAGGACGTCGATGTTCTGGCCGAAGTCACCGCCGCTCCCGAGAGTGGCGACGTCGCCGAGCACCTCGGCCAGCAGTGGGGAGACCTCCAGCCCGTCCGTGTCGATCGGCGTCGGCGGGATCGTCTGCAGGTTCTCGACCGTCCACGCGCCGTGCTCGGGCGAGGCGAGGAAGTCCACGAGCTGGACGGCGGCGTCCACCTGGTCGGTGGTGGCGGAGACGTAGGGCCCCGAGCCCAGTCCCCCGGTGAAGATCCCCGGACCGTCCGGTGCCGGGAAGGGGATGTACCCGGCTTCGAAGTCGGCCCTGCTGTCGATCTCGTTGACCAGCCAGCTGCCCGTGGGGATCATCGCGGCCTCGCCGGAGAAGAACTGGGCGTTGGAGGTGTCGTAGTCCACCGACGTGGGCGACTCCGAGAGCAGGCCCGACTCGTTGAAGTCCTTCCAGAGCGCCAGCGCCGAGACGACCGCGGGCGAGTCCCACGACGCCTCCCCGGCGATCATGGCCTCCACGCCCTCGGAGCCGATGTCGCTGCCCAGGGCCATGCTCAGCAGGTGGGCGCCCTCCCAGCCCTCCTGGTCCCCGACCGCCATCGGCACTGTCCCGGCCGCGCGCACCGCCTCCGCGGCCGCCCGCAGCTCCTCGATGCTCTGCGGCGGCTCGATGCCCAGCTCGGCGAAGAGGTCCTTGTTGTAGAAGAGCCCGATGGTCTCCATCTCGCCGGGGACGCCGTAGACCCTCCCGTCGACGGTGACGCGCTCCCTGGCGAAGTCGTAGACCTGCCAGTCGTTCTCCTCGTAGGCGGCGCTCAGGTCGTGGAGGAGCCCCGCCTCGGCGAGCGCCCCGCCGAAGCCGGGGCCGGAGCCCCAGTTGAAGACGTCGGGGCCCTCGTCGGAGCGCAGCTGCGTCTGCAGCACCGTGCGCATGGTGTCGATGGGCAGGGTCGTCAGCTCCACCTCGACGCCCGAGGCCTCCGTGAACGCCGCGAGGTGGTCCTCGAGCCGCTGGGTCGCCGCGGCGTCCTCGGGCTCCTCGATCAGGTACTCCAGCGTCGTCGCGCCGCCCGAGCCAGCGGTCTCGTCCGAGGACGTGGGCGCCCCACCCGTGCAGGCGGTGGCGAGCAGGCAGGTCGCGGCGACCGCTAGGTACCTCAGGGGGGATGTGCGCATGGCGGGCCTCGCTCCACGTCGTCGTGCCGCTGCGCGGTCGCAGGTCGCGGTGATGCTAGCGCCGCGCCGGCCCCAGTCGTGGATGGTGCCGGCCTGCTGTGGCTCCAGCACGGCGGAGCCCTCGGGCACCGAGCGGTGCCCGACGTCGTACCGCCCCGCCCGCGGGTCCCACACCTGGTGCGCACCCGCGGCCCGGCGGACGACGTCGGCGGCACCCGGCGCCACCACCGGGTGCAGCGCGAGCCCGTGGGCGGCCGGGTCGGTGACCAGGGCGCGCGCCTCGCCCTGGTCACCCCCTCGCGGAACACGGTGACGACGGTGGTGAGCGCCCCGTGCCGACCCCGCACGCCTGCGCCCACTCGGCGACCTGCGCCGCGCGCACCGCCTCGATGCACAGGCGTCCGTCGGTCAGCGGACCCGGGTGGCCCTCCGCGACCGGGGAGCGGCGCCCACCGAGGACGACGTCGTCGACCTCGCCGTCGAGCACCGCGAGCATCCGCTCCGAGGCCCCCGGGGTGACCAGCACGAGCACCACGTCGCGCCCGGCGAGCCGGTGGGCGCGACGTACAGCCCCATCGAGAGGATCTCGTCGTCCGCGTGCGGGCTGTCCACGACCACTGGGGCACCGGGCCGTCGTGGCCGCGACGGTGTCCAGCAGGTCGAGCCCGAGCCGGTCGGCGAGCCACCGCAGGTGCACCGCGTCGGCGCTGGTGACCTCCGGCGAGAGCTTCACCTCGACGGCCACGACCCGCCCGTCACCGCGCTGGACGACGAGGTCGACCTCGTGGTCCCCGTCGCGGGTCCTCAGGTGCTCCGGGCTCGCCTCCGCGGTCTGGGCGTACGCCCGGACGCGGAGGGTGACCAGGGACTCGAAGAGCGCCCCGAGCAACGGCCCCCGCCGAACCGGACGCCCACCGCCGGCGGAGTCGTCCATCAGGGCACCCACGTCGGCGCCCGGGAGGCGAGCGGCCAGCGCGGGGTCCGCCAGGTGGTGCTTCTGCGCCGCCGCCAGCCGGGTCAGGGTGTTCCGCGTGGCCGACCAGGCGGGGACGGGGTCGAGCAGCCACAGCTGGGTCAGCACGTCGCGGTAGCCGATCGTCGTCGTCTCCACCGGCCAGCCTCGCCGGGTGTCGCCGCGTCGGCGATGGCGTTGCACGACGCGGTGGACGCCGTGGCACCGGCGTGGGCGGCCAGCCACGCCCGCGGGGTGGCCGGACGGCGGACGAGGTGGCCCTGCTCGGGGAAGTCCGCTCGACGACGAGGCTGGGGTGGC
>CAXTAK010000015.1:92692-96676 GCA_964242735.1 uncultured Quadrisphaera sp.
GCTCGCCCGCAGCGCCGTGGTGCCCGACCGGACGACCTCCTCGGCGTGGTCGGCGAGGGTGAGCGCGCAGTGGCCGTCGACGGCGGGCCGCGTGCCCGTGAGCAGCGCGCCGAGGCTGACGGTCGGGGTCTGCAGGGCGCGTTCAGCGAGGCCCGTCGGCCGCGTGCGCACAGCCACGATGCGGCCGGCGCCGCTGTGGGTGGGTGCGGTCGTCGGGGTGGCGCTGCCCGTCAGCAGGAAGCGGCCCGGCGTGGCGTCGCGGTCGACGCTGCGCCGGACGAGGTCCCAGACGGAGGGCAGTCGCTGCCACTCGTCGACGAGCACCGGGGCGGGCACCCGGTCGAGGCGCAGCGGGTCGGCCTCGAGCAGCTCGCGCTGAGCGGGATCGTCCAGCGCGATGACGGCCCGGGCGCGTCGCCGGTGCAGCCCTGACGGGTCCGACCACCACCAGCGGCCTCCCGTCCACCTGATCCCAGGACCCGGCCCCCGCCCGCGTGGGAGGCTCGTCACGCCCGGCACCCGCACCCGGGGCCGGCACCTCGAGGAAGAGGAGCACACCATGACCACGCTCAAGAGCATCGTGTCCGCCGGGGCCGTCACCGCCCTCGCCGTGTGCGGCGCACTCGCCGCGGCGCCAGCCGCCAGTGCCGACCCCGCCCCCACGAACCCCACCACCCTGCACGCGGGCCTGGTGGACGGGTGGTACGAGGACGTCCTGGACCGGGCTCCGTCGTCGACGGCCTACGCGGGGACGGAGTACTGGGTCGCGCAGCTCGACGGGCGCCCCGGGCAGCCGGCCACCGCCGTGCCCCACGCCGACGTGCTCCGCACCATCACCCGCTCGAGCGAGTCAGCGAACCTCGACGTGAGGAACGCCTACCAGGCGTTCCTGCTCCGCTCACCCGACGCCGGAGCCCGGTACTGGATCGACGGGATCCGCGGAGGGATGGCCCCGGAGTGGGTGGAGCAGAACGTCCTCGCCTCACCGGAGTTCGCCGCGCTGCGGGGTTCCCAGCGCGTGGACGTCTGGTACGGCGCGATCCTCGGGCGGGACGACATCGAGCCCGCGAGCGCCGGCGAGGAGAGGTACTGGGAGGGCGTCGCCGCACGGGACGGTGCGCTCGCCGCGGTCCGGGGCATCTGGTACTCCGCGGAGGGCGTGGACCGGCGCACCTACCTCCTGTTCAACGACCTGCTGGGCAGGAACCCCAACCAGGGTGAGTACGACTACTTCTTCTCCCGCACCGCGGCCTCGCTCGCGGAGGCGGAGATCCAGATCGCCACGACGCCGGAGTACGAGGCCCAGCACCCCGCGCAGCGGTGAGGTCCGCGCACGCAGGCGGGGCTCCACACCTGGGCTGCCACACGAGGCGTCGACGCGGACGAGCTCAGCGACCACGTGCTCCAGGGTGGTGACGACACGGCCGACACCCTGCCGGGGCCTTCGAGCGACGCGCGTGAGGTCTGGCCATCGCCGAGGACGTCGCCGGGAGGACTGCGCCACTACGCAGGCGCCACCCGGACGACCGGTGGACTGCCCACCGCGCTGGCGTCGCTGGTCCACCTCACCTTCACCGACGACTCGACGGCTCGGACCGTGCCGCCCCACAACGCCTACGACACGGTCCTGGACGCCTTCCGCGACCAGGACGTCTTCGCCCTCGCCCGGAGCGCGGTGCTGGACGTCGTCATGCTCACCCCGGCCGGAGTCGCTCAGGCCCTGCACGCTCAGGCGAGTAACCCTCGCGAGCTCGCCAGCCGCCTGCGCCAGGGCGGCACCCTGCTCGGGCTGCTCGCGCCGGGTGCCCGCTCCTACGTCTACCCCGCCTTCCAGGTCGACCCCGTCGCGGTCGCGTGCGCCCGGCTGTCGCCGCGGCCAGCACCGCCCTCGGCGCGCTCGATGATCCCTGGGGCGTCGGCTCGTGGTGGGTCAGCCCCCCTGCCCGCCTCACGGGCGAGCGCGCCCCGGTGGACCTCGTGGACACCGAGGAGGAGGACCGCCTGCTGCGTCTCGCACGGGCCACGGCCCCCGGCGTCCCGGCCTTCGCCGACACACCCGTGTGACCCAGCGAGGCCTTCGAGCACCTGACGACTCGCGCGTGGGCGCGAGCCCTGCTCACCTGGCTCCCCGAGGTCGCCGGCTTCGCCCACCGCTGTCGGCACGACGAGGACCGCATCGCCTGCGCCCTGTGCGACGACTCCCAGGGCCCGCCACCGCACCGGGCCCGCGGCGGCCTGCGCGCGCAGCCGGGATCAGCGCTGGCGCTCACGAGCAGGGAAGAGGAGACCGTGGTCCGCGACGTGCTGCGCACCACAACGCCGCGATCACCTGGCGAGCGGGGCGCGCGCTGCTGCGGGGACGACGCCGACGCCGGCCGGGCGACGGTGGACGTGCTGACCGGGTCGTGACGCACCGGCCCGGCGGGGCAGGACCCGCACGACGCGAGTTGCATCCGACCGGCGTGGGCAGCGTTGAAAGCGAGGGAAGTGCCCCTCGATTCGCCTCGTGCGCCCGGAGGTGCTCCACGACAGTCCCACGGACACGCCGCTGCTGAGCACCGCGAGCATCAACGCCGTGGCTGAGGCACGCGCTGCCCTCGCGGCACTGGACGCCTCCGCTCGGCAGCTGCCGAACCCCCGCCTGCTCCGCCGGCCCACGCTGCGACAGGAGGCGCAGAGCACCCCGGCACTGGAGGGCGCCTTCGCGCCGCTGGAGGCCGTGCTGGCCGCTGATGACCGGGGTGGCGCCCGACTCGCAGCTGCGTGACCTCGTCGACTGGCTGGTGAGCGACCACGACGGGCGCATCGGACGCCTGCTCATCGTCCTGCAGCTGATGCAGGACGAGGTGCTGACCGAGCCGGAGCTGACGCTCTCCCCGTGGTTCGAGGCCCGACGCGCTGACCACGACGACCGGCTCTTCGCCGTCAGCGCCCGCGGCGACTGGGACTCCTCGATCGGGTTCTTCGCCCGCGGGCCGGCCGCCTCCGCGAGAGCGACCGAGCGCCAGCTGACCGATCTGCTCCGGGTGCAGGCCGACCTGGAGAGCAGGGTCCGTGCCGCCGGTCTCCGGGCCGATCGCGCGATGCTCCTCGTCGACCGTGCGCTGGAGCAGCCGATCGTCACCGTGCGGCAGGTGGAGCGGCGCCTCGGTGTCAGCTGCACCTGGGCCAACGGCCTGGTCTCCCGGCTCGTGGAGGCCGGAGTGATCGACGGTCAGCTCCGCGGGGGTGGTGTGGGGGTTGCCGCGTGATCTTCGGTGCATCAGGCGCTGAGCGCCTGTGCGGTGGTCACCTCCTCGGTGGTGGTGTCGGGGACGAGGCTCATGCGTGAGCGGGCCACGACGTCGAGTCCGAGGTACCGCCGGCCCTCGATCCACTCGTCGTGCTGTTCAGCCAGGACCGCGCCGACCAGGGGGATGAACGAGTCGCGGTCGGGGAAGTCCCCCGCGAGCGGGAGGTGCCCCCACCCGACCACATCGGTGCGCCGGCGGATCCCGCGGTCGACGCGCGCCTGGGGGTTCTTCGACCAGATCTGGCGCCAGATCTCCTTCGGGAAGGCGGTGAACGCGAGGACGTCGGGCCGGGCGGCCTCCAGGTGCTCGACCACCTCGGGCAGGGTGTTGGCGGCCAGCTGGTCCAGCACACGGTCGAACTGCGCGTGCACGCTGGCCGCGTCGGGCTGGTCGTGCACCGAGTGCAGCAGGGCCCTCACCCCGGGCCACGACGCCTTCGGGGTGACGGCCACCAGGTTCGCGGCGCAGTGGGTGCGACACCGCTGGCAGGCCGCGCCGGGCAGGGTCGCACCGAACGCCGCCACCGAGCCCTGGTGGGCGTCGGACGTCACCGGGGCCACCCCGGACAGGCCGCAGGCAGTCAGGTCCCGGAAGAACGCGAGCCACCCGGCGCCGTCCTCGGCGCTGGTGACCTGGAACCCGAGGATCTCCCGGTGCCCGTCGGCGTCGACCCCGACAGCGAGCAGGGCGT
>CAXTAK010000016.1:0-92329 GCA_964242735.1 uncultured Quadrisphaera sp.
CACCAGGACGATCGGCACGAACCGGTCGTGACCACCAGGCCCGGAGGCCCGCATGCCCCGTCTGCGCCCCACCCACGTCGGCACGGCAGGGGCCCTCGCGGCCGGCCTCCTCAGCGCCACCGCGCTCACCGCCTCGCCACCGGGCGACACCGTCCCGGCACCGGCGCGAGCGGGCGCCTGCTACGCCGTCGGGGCGACGCTCACCGTCGAGGAGCAGCGGACGACACTGGCGCTGCCCGGCCAGGGCGAGCCCGCCTCGCGGCAGTTCATCGACGCGGCCGACTTCGGCACCCTCGTCGACGACTTCGAGCGCGCCCTGTGCGAGGTCACCGACATCGACCGGGCGAGCGCCCTGGCCACCGGCACCGGCACCCAGCTGTGGGAGGCCGCCGTCGCCCGCGCCCAGGGCCAGCATGCCTCCGGCACGATCGACCCCTACGACGACCGCCCCCTGTACTGGGCCAGGACCACGATGGCCCGGGCGCTGCGCGAGTGGCAGCCGCAGATCCCGGTGAGCAGCCTCCAGCGCCAGGCGCTGGTCCGGCAGCTGTCGTACTCCTCCCGCGGCATCGACTCCGTGCGCTACCCCGAGGACGCCGACAACACCGCCACCCGGCTCCTGGTCAGCGGGTTCGACACGTACAGCCTCGACGCCAGCCTGCGGAACTCCAACCCCTCGGGCGCCTCGGCCCTGCAGCTCGACGGGCGCACCGTCGACACCCCCGAGGGGTCCGTCGTCGTCCAGGCGGTGGTGCTGCCGGTGAACTGGACCGACTTCGACCAGGGCATCGTCGAGGACGCGTTCGGTCCCTGGCTCGTGCCGCCCGGCGACCCCGCGCACGCCGGCGAGGCCGACCTGATCATGACGATCAGCCAGACCGGACGCGGCCGGATGGACGTCGAGAAGTGGGCCGGCGGGTTCCGCGGCGGCTCACCCGACAACAACCGGTCGATCAACTACGGGCCGATCAGCGCCGCCGCCCTGTGGCCCCAGCCCCAGCCGTCACCGCAGTGGATCGAGACCACGCTGCCGTACCAGGCGATGATCGACGCCGGCACCGGCCCGTGGCCGGTGGTCCTGAACGACGGCATCACCGAGTGGCCGGCCGGCACCTTCCCCGACCCCGGCTCGCTTCGGTCGGCGGACGACCCCTCACCGGGCTCCCGCGCGGCGTCCGCGCCCGGCGGGAACTACCTGAGCAACGAGAGCATGTACCGCACCAACCGGTTGCGGCTCGGTGTGGGCAAGACCGACCTGCCCGGGGGCCACCTGCACATCTCGGCGCTGGTCTACCCCGAGGACCCCGGCGCCCTGACCAGCCCCGCGTTCGAGGCCGACCGCAAGGCCGTCGTCGACCAGACCGTCGCCCTGGTCGAGGCCGCCGGCAGCGCCGTCCCCCGCTGAGACGGGCAGCGCTGACCCGACCACCCGTGACGCCGGTGCCCAGCCGGCGTCACGGGGCGAACGCGGCGACCGCCACCCCCGCCCCGGCGAGCGCGGCCCTGACCGCGCGGGCGATGCCGACCGCGCCGGGGGTGTCACCGTGCACGCAGATCGAGCCCGGGGCGAGCACCAGCTCGCTGCCGTCCACGGCCTGCACCGGCCGGCCGGTGGCCATCGCCACGCAGCGCTGCGCGATCACCGAGGGGTCGTGCAGCACGGCCCCCGGCAGCCTCCGGGAGAGCAGGGCGCCGCTGGAGGTGTAGGCGCGGTCGGCGAAGGCCTCGTGGACCACGCGCAGCCCGGCCTCGGCGGCCAGGCGCAGCCAGGCCGAGCCGGGCAGGCCCAGGACCGGCAGGGCGGGGTCGACGTCGAGCACCGCTGCGACGACGGCCGCCGCCTGCTCCTCGTGGTCGACGATGGCGTTGTACAGGGCGCCGTGGGGCTTGACGTAGCGCACTGCGGTGCCGGCGACGTCGGCGAAGGCCCGCAGGGCTCCGACCTGGTAGACGACGTCCTGGGTGAGCTCGTGCGGTGCGACGTCGATGAAGCGGCGCCCGAACCCGGGCAGGTCGCGGTAGCCGACGTGCGCGCCGATGGCCACGCCGCCCGCCGCCGCCCGGTCGCAGACCCGGCGCATGGTCGAGGCGTCGCCGGCGTGGTAGCCGCACGCGACGTTCGCGCTGGTCACGAGGTCGAGCATCGCCTCGTCGTCGCCGAGCTCCCACTGCCCGAAGCCCTCGCCGAGGTCGGCGTTGAGGTCCACCACGCGCGCCACCGGCTCAGGCGAACAGGGCGATGAGGGGGCGGACGGAGTTGACCGCGAGGTACAGGGTCAGCAGCCACGCGACCCAGCCGATGACCAGCAGCCACCGGGGGTAGGCGTAGCCGTTCAGCAGGTCGGCCCGCCGCGTCGCCACCCAGAGCAGCACGCCGATCCCGAACGGCAGCAGGATGCCGTTGAAGGCGCCGGCGAAGACCAGCAGCGTGGTCGGCGCCGCGCCCCCGAGCACCACGAAGGCCAGGGTGCTGACGGCGATGAAGGTGACCACCAGGGCCGTGCGGGTGCGCTCGGAGGTGGCGGTGCGGGAGGTGAGGAAGGAGACGGTCGTGTAGGAGGCGCCGATGACGCTGGTGATCGCCGCGGCCCACAGCACGACGCCGAAGACGCGCAGGCCGACCTGGCCGGCGGCCTGCTGGAAGGCCGACGCCGCGGGACTGGCCGGGTCGAGGACGGCGCCGCCGGAGACCACGCCGAGGATGGCGAGGAAGAGCAGGACGCGCATGACGCCGGTGATGAGGATGCCGACGACCGAGCCGCGGGTGATCTCGCGGACGTGCTCGGCGCCGGAGACGCCGGAGTCGAGGAGGCGGTGCGCCCCGGCGTAGACGATGTAGCCGCCGATCGTGCCGCCGATGAGCGTGGTGATCGCCAGGACGCTGACCTGCTCGGGCAGGACGACGTTGCGCAGCGCCTCGCCCACGGGAGGGCGGGAGGTCACGGCGACGAACCCGGTCAGCGCGATCATCACCACGCCCAGGACGACGACGATCCGGTCGATGGCCGCGCCGGCGCGCCTGCTGAGGAAGATGCCGATCGCGAGGAGGCCGGAGAGGACCCCGCCGACGCGCGGGTCCAGGCCGAGCATCGCGTCGGTGCCGAGACCGGTGCCGGCGACGTTGCCGATGTTGAACACCAGGCCGCCGACCGCCAGCAGGGCGGCCATCGCCCGGCCCAGGCCCGGGAGCACGAGGTTGCCCAGCTCCTGGGCGCGGCGCCCGGAGACCCCGATCACCCGCCACACGTTCATCTGCAGGGCGATGTCGACCAGGATCGACAGAGCGATCGCGAAGGCGAACGCCGCGCCGAGCTGTGCGGTGAAGGTGGTCGTCTGGGTGATGAAGCCCGGGCCGATCGCCGAGGTGGCCATGAGGAACATCGCGCCCAGCAGGGTCGAGCGCGTGCTCGCCGCCATCGCCGACCTCGGCGGGGCGCCCGGGGGCGATCCGGTGGAACCCCGCGGGACGCCGGGACGGTCGGTCGGTGTGTGCGACATGTGCACTCCAGGTGTCCTGCTGCTCCGCGCGGCCCGTTCCTCCGGTCGCCCGACCGTAGGGCGGCGGGGTCGACCCCGTCGACCTCCAGCGCCGGGCGCGGTCACTGCTCGATGCGCGCCAGGGCCTGGTCGACGCGGATGGTGCTGCCCACCTCCGCCAGGGGTGGCCCGAGGCGACCGGGGCGGTGGGCCGTCACCGGCACCTCCATCTTCATCGCCTCCAGCGTCAGGACGGCGTCGCCCGCCTGCAGGTGGGCGCCCTCGGCCGCGTGCCACGCGACGACGCTGCCGAACACCGGTGCGCGGAGCACCGCCTCGTCGACCTCCGCCTCGCCCGGCGCGCTGTCCGGCTCCTGCGGTCCACCGAGCGCGCCGCCGGCCCCGGCCAGCGCGGTGAGCAGCCCGCTGGGCAGTCCGAGCTCGACCCGGCGCCCGTCCACGGTCACCACCACCCGGCGCAGGCCGGTGGCCCGAGTGTCGTCGACGTCGTCGGCGAAGTGCGGCGAGGGCGCGAGGCGGTCGGCGAGCTCGGTCTCGATCCACCGCGTGTGCACCCCGAAGCGGCCGTCCGCGGCGGTGAACGCCGGGTCCTCCAGGACGGCGCGGTGGAACGGCAGCACGGTGGCCACCCCGTCGATCACGAGCTCACCGAGCGCGCGCCGCGCGCGGCGCAGCGCCTCCTCGCGGTCGGCGCCGGTGACCACGAGCTTGGCGAGCAGCGAGTCGAACGCGGCACCGACGACGCTGCCGATCTCGACCCCCGAGTCCATCCGCACCCCCGGTCCGCCCGGGACGACGAGGTCGGTGACCGTGCCGGTGGCGGGCAGGAAGCCCCGGCCGGCGTCCTCGGCGTTGAGCCGGAACTCGATGGCGTGCCCGCGGGCGGGCGGGTCCTCGCTCAGCGGCGAGGGCGCACCGGCGGCGATGGCGAGCTGGGCGCGGACGAGGTCGACGCCCGCGGTCTCCTCCGTGACCGGGTGCTCGACCTGCAGGCGGGTGTTGACCTCCAGGAAGGAGAGCGTGCCGTCGGCGCCGAGCAGGAACTCCACGGTGCCCGCGCCGACGTAGCCGGCGCGCGCGCAGATCGCCCGGGCCCCCTCCCACAGGGCCACCTCCTGCTCCACGGTGAGGAACGGCGCGGGGGCCTCCTCGACGAGCTTCTGGTGGCGGCGCTGCAGGCTGCAGTCCCGGGTGCCCACCACGACGACGCGGCCGTGGGTGTCGGCCAGCACCTGCACCTCCACGTGGCGGGGGTCCTCGAGGTAGCGCTCGAGGAAGCACTCCCCGCGGCCGAAGGCCGTGACCGCCTCGCGGACGGCCGCCGCGAGCATCTCCTCCACCTCCGCGGGGCCGCGGACGACCTTCAGTCCCCGACCACCGCCACCGAAGGCAGCCTTGATCGCCACGGGGTAGCCGTGCTCGGCGGCGAAGGCGTGCACCTCCTCCGCCCCGGCCAGCGGCTCGGTGGTCCCCGCCACCATGGGTGTCCCCACCTCCTGCGCGATGCGGCGGGCGCTGACCTTGTCGCCCAGCGCCCGCATCGCCGCCGGTGGAGGCCCGACCCAGGTGAGCCCGGCGTCGAGGACCCGCTGCGCGAAGCCGGCGTCCTCGGAGAGGAAGCCGTAGCCGGGGTGGACGGCGTCGGCCCCGGCCTCGCGGGCCACCCGCAGGTGGGACTCGACGTCGAGGTAGGGGCGCACCCCGACCCCGCCCAGTGCGTGCGCCTCGTCGGCACGCCGCACGTGCAGCGCCCCCGCGTCGTCGTCGGCGAAGACGGCGATGCTGCGCAGGCCCGCATCGGTGCAGGCCCGCGCCACGCGCACGGCGATCTCTCCGCGGTTGGCGATCAGGACGGCGCGCACGGGGGTCTCCTCAGGGGCTGCTGCGACGGAAGCGGAGCCGGGCGCCGGGCGCGACGCCGGCCGCGCGGCCCAGGTCGCGCGAGGTCACCACGGCGATGGTGGGGTAGCCCCCGGTCACCGGGTGGTCAGCGGTGAACAGGACCGGCTGGCCGCCCGGCGGGACCTGCAGCGACCCCGTTGCCACGCCCTCGCTGGGCAGCTCCTCGAGCACCGCGCGCTCCAGCGGTGGGCCGTGCAACCGCAGACCCACCCGGTTCGACCGCGGCGTGACCACCCACTGCGCGCTCAGCAGCCGTTCCACGGCGGCGGGTGTGAACCAGTCCTCGCGCGGGCCGAGGACGACCTCGAGGTCCACCACCCCCTCGTCCGGAGCCCCGTGCTGCCCCCCTCCGTCCTCCGCCGTGGCGACCCCGGGCCAGGGCACCTCGACGGCGCCGCGCACCGCGCGACCGACGGCCAGCACGTCTCCGCTGACCAGTGCGGGCGGTCCGAGACCGGACAGGACGTCCGTCGAGCGGCTGCCCAGCACCCGGGGCACGTCCAGGCCCCCGCGGACCGCGACGTAGGACCACAGCCGGCCCGTCGGGGCGCCGAGGTGCAGCACGTCGCCGTCGCGCAGCGCGAAGGGCCGGCCCAGGGCCCGATCCCTGCCTCCAGCGGGCGAGGTCGTGCCGGCGGCGCCCTGGAGGACCGTCACGGGCGCGCCCGTGACGACCACCACGGCATCACCCCGGGCCGACAGGCGCACCCCGCCGCCGACGACCTCGACGACCGCGGCGCCGGGGTCGTTGCCGACGGTCCGGTTCGCGGACCGCAGCGCCGCGGCGTCCATCGCCCCGGAGGTCGGCACGCCGAGGCCGGCGAGCCCGGGGCGCCCGGCGTCCTGGACAGTGCTGGCGGCCCCGGGGGCGAGCACGACCAGGGCCGGTCCCTCCGCCGCCGTCGGGGCCTCGAGCGCTACGGCCGGCCGGGGGACCGCCACCAGCTCGCGCACCGCGCGGAAGACCACGGCGTCGCCGACCTGCAGCAGCGAGGGCGGCGCACGGCCCAGGTCCCACATCACGCTCGCCGTCCGGCCGACCAACTGCCAGCCACCGGGTGAGGCGCGCGGGTAGACGCCGCTGAACCCACCCGCGAGCGCCACCGACCCGGCGGGCACGTCGGTGCGCGCTGAGGCGCGTCGTGGCACGCGGAGGCGGGGATCCCCACCGCTGAGGTAGGCGAAGCCCGGGGCGAAGCCGGCGAAGGCCGCGGTCCACGGCGAGCCGGTGTGCGCGGCCACGACGCCATCGGTGCTCAGCGACGTCAGGTCGGCCACCTCGGCCAGGTCCTGTCCGTCGTAGACGACGTCGATGACGTGCTCGGTGCCCGGGTCGTCGGGCTCCTCGGTGGTCACCAGCGACCGGAGGTGGCGGGTGGCCGCGGGCACGTCGACGGGCCGGTCGAGGGTCACCACGACCGTCGTGGCGCCGGCGACCACGTCGACCTGACCGGGGAGGGGGTGCTGCCCGCAGCTGCGGGCCAGCGCGGCGGCTGCCGCGGTGCCAGCCACGTCGGCGATCACCGCCCGGTCACCGACGCGGGCCACGCGGCGCACTGCTGGTGCGTCTCCGCCCGCACCGCCGAGCCCCGGGTCGCCCGGTGCGGCTGAGCGCCCGTCGTCGGTGCGCTGCGCGCCGGGAGTCACGGAGCACCCCTCCCCACGGACGACGAGCAAGACCCCAGCATGCTCCGGGCCTCTGGGTGCCGCGAGTCGCCGACTCGTCGAGCTCGACGGCGGTCCCGCCGACCTGGTGACAGCGGCGGCGGGAACCGCACCACCCCGCGGGACGCGACCGAGGCGCTCGCCGCTGTCCGTGTCCGCTGCGAGGGGGGAGCCCTTCGCGTCAGCCCCTGCTCGACCCACCTGTGCCGGTGGTGGCTCGGCCACCGGACGAGATCGCTGCCGTCGCCCCGGCACTGACCGTGCCACGCAGCGCTGCCAGGACCACGCCACCCACCGCCGGAGGTCAGACCCGGCGGAGGCGGGTCTGGACCTGCGGCGGTGTCGGCGGTCTGGCCCACCGCCATCCACGCGAGGGAGCCCGACCGGCGAGCAGAGGAGTCCACCACGACCACGTCGTCGGACCGACCCAGCACCGCCCTGGTGGACATCGACGTCCAGGTCGGCGTCGTCGCCGACACCCACCAGCGCGACGCGGTGATCACCGACATCGGCGCCCTGGTCGAGAGGGCCCGCGGCTGAGGCGTCCCGGTCGTCCGGGTCGTCCGGGTCCACCACTGCGACGAGCAGCTGGAGGAGGCCGGTGGTGGTGGAGGCTCTGTCGCGGCGTCGTCCCCGCACGCCCCTTCTGGCCGCGCGCCGGTCAGCGCTCGAGGGTGGCCAGCCGGACGCCGAGGCCGATGAGGACCGCACCGCTGGCCGCCTCCAGGCAGCGGCGCACGACCGGTCGTCGGAACCATCCCGCAGACCGACCCACCACGACCGCCAGGGTGAGCAGGACGGCCACCTCCACGCCGACGCGGAGCAGCGCCATGCCCGTCGTCCACACGAGCGCGGGCCCGGACGCCGGGAGGAAGGACGGTGGAACGCGACCAGGAAGACCACAGCCTTCGGTTTGGCCAGCGACACCAGCAGCGCCTCGACGAACGCGCGGTGCGCATCCCGACCGCGGCCCCCACGACGCCCACCGGTCAACCGCGGACGTAGCGCGGGTAGGTCCCCTTGGCCGCCCGCGCCACGTCCAGGTCGACCTCCACGGTGACGAAGGGCTCCTCGGGCGAGGTGGTGGCCAGCACGTCGCCGTCCGGCGAGACCACCCACCCGAGGCCGCCCATCCGCATCGGGTCCTCCGCGTCCGGGGCCGGGACCCGCCCGGGGAGGTCGGACGAGGCGTGGTTCGACGACAGGCAGTACGCCCCCGAGGACACCGCCGCCGCGCGACCGCCGGCCAGCCAGGTCGAGGTCGAGGTCGCCGGCGTGGCGCGCGGGACGCACAGCAGCTCCACCCCCAGGTCCGCGTACCGGCGCGCCCGCTCGAAGAACCACACCTCCGTGCACACCTGCACGCCCAGCCGCGCACCGACCAGCTCGACGACGTCGAAGGCCCCACGCCCCGGCGCGTACCAGGACTCCTCCCAGAACCCCTCCTCCTGCGGGAGGTACCGCTTGTCCCGCCAGCCCACCGCTCCCGTGGCCGCCGTCCAGGTGAAGGCCTGGTTGCGCCGCTCGGCCGCCGTCGCGGCACGGCCCTCGGCGGTGGGCCGCGTGGCCACGACCGCGGTGGCCGGCAGCACGGCGGACAGCCCCCGCACCCCGTCGGCGTGCGCGGCCACGCTGCGCCGCCACGCCCCGGCGTCCGGCTCGGGTGCGGCGGCCAGCCAGGGCGAGAACGGCATCTCCGGCAGGAGCAGCACGTCGCTGGACCTCTCGCGGCAGTGCGCCGCCAGGGCGGCCAGCTCCTCCTCCCGGCGCTCCTCGCGGGTGTCCAGCTCGCACACGGTGACGCGGGTCGTCGACATGGCACCCACACTGGCGACGCGCCGCCCCTGCCACCATGCGCGCATGGACGGACGGCCCTCGCATCCGGACGGCGGGGACCCGCGCCGGGTGGCGGTGCTCGCCTACGACGGCATGACGCTGCTCGACGTCGCCGGGCCGGTGGAGATGTTCACCTCCGCGGGGAGCGGCCGGCCGCTGTACGACGTCGCCCTCGTCGCCGAGCGGGCGGGCACGGTCCTCACGTCCAGTGGCGTGCGGATGTCGGTGCGGGCCGCCGACCGCGACCGCGACCTCGACACGCTCGTGGTGCCCGGTGCCGACGAGGTGCCCCCGCTGGACGGGCCCCTCGTCGGCCAGGTCGCCGACCTCGCGGGCCGGGCCCGCCGGGTGGCGTCGGTGTGCACCGGCAGCTTCCTGCTCGCCGAGGCCGGGCTGCTCGACGGGGTCGCGGCCACCACCCACTGGCGGTACGCCGGCGCCCTGCAGCGGCGGTACCCGCGCACCGCCGTCGACGCCGACGCGATCTTCGTCCGGGCGGGGCGGATCACCACCTCCGCGGGCGTCAGCGCCGGCATCGACCTCAGCCTCGCGCTCGTCGAGGACGACCACGGGGCGGCACTGGCCCGCGAGGTGGCGCGCTCCCTGGTGGTCTTCCTGCGCCGCCCGGCAGGCCAGTCGCAGTTCACCGCCGGCTCCCGCGGCGACGTCGCCGGCCCGGTGCTGCGCCGGGTGCTGGAGGCGGTGACCGCCGACCCGGCGGCTGAGCACACCGCGGCGACGATGTCCCGCACGGCCGGCGTCTCCCCGCGACACCTGGCCCGCCTGTTCGGCGATGAGCTGTCCACGACCCCCGCACGCTTCGTCGAGCAGGCGCGCCTGGAGCACGCGCAGCAGCTCCTGCTGACCGGCGCCCCCGTCACCGCGGTCGCCCGCGACAGCGGGTTCGGCTCCGACGAGACGCTGCGCCGCAGCTTCCGCCGCCGACTCGGGGTGACCCCGACCGCCTACCGCGACCGCTTCACCAGCGCCCGCCGGTGACCTCTGGACCACCGGGGGACCGGAGATGACGTGGTCCCCGTCATCGATCCCGTCCCAGGGCCGGGACCACCGGGCGGGCCCGCGCGAGGTCGGCGCCGGTCAGGTCGGTGCGCCACGGGTCGGCGGCGGAGTCGGCGTCCTCCCCTGGTCGGTCGTTCCCCGGTTCCGCTGGCGCCGGTGACCGCGCGCACCCCGGTGGAGAGCGGCACCGATCCGCGGCACCGCCGAGCACGTCGGCGGCCGAGGACCAGGGGGTGCCGCACGCCGCCCGGTGCGGACGAGCACTGCTGGTGCCCAGTCCGCCCCGCGGCCGGTCACCCCTCCCGGGGTTCCAGCACGAGGACCGGGATCTGCCGGTCGGTCTTCTGCTGGTACTCCTCGTACGGCGGGTACGCGGCCACGCTGCGCTCCCACCACCGGGCCCGCTCGTCAGCGGAGACCTCGCGGGCGAGGTAGTCCCCGGTGACGTCTGCGTCCTGCAGCTCCACGTGAGGATGGGCGAGGAGGTTGCGGTACCACTGGGGGTGGTCCGGCGCGCCGCCCTTGGAGGCGACGAGGGCGTACCGCCCGTCGTGCTCGACCCGCATCAGCGGTGTGTAGCGCAGCTTGCCGGACCGCGCGCCCCGGATCGTCACCAGGACGACGGGGCGGCCGTGGACCTCGACGCCCTCGGTCGTCCCGGTCGCCAGGATGTGCTCGGTCTGATCGCGCACCCAGCCCTCCGGGCTGAGCTCACGCGCTCCGCTCAACGGCATGCTGCCATCCCACCACGACTGGCGGCAGGGTGCCCGAGCGGTCACGACCCCTCGCTCGAGGACGGGACGGGTGTGCGCCGACGACGGCCCGCGCACCGTCCGACACGAGGTCGATCATCGGCTGCGCGGCTGTCCGTGGTCGCCCGGGACCTGAGGAGCGGTCGAGCGTCGGCATCCCCTGTGCGGCAGCGCCGGTGGTGGTTCCGATGACGAGCACCACGACGACCGCGTCCGGTGGCTCACCGCTCGGGCATCGGCGGCTGGGGTGCCGGGCGGGTGGAGGTGGTGAGCCGACTGGTCACCTCCGTGGGGATCGACGCGGCCGCCGAAGCGCGCGGCGACGCCACCCGGGAGGTGTCGATCCGCGTACTGCACCAGGTGGAGCCGAGCAGCGGGCGACCGCGGGGCCCGCCTGTCGAGGCAGCTGCGGCGAGGAGGGTCGGCGGTCGAGGCGCACGTGGTCGCGGGACTGCCTCACGACGTGGAGATCGGCGAGGACCTGGGCACCGACGGCGCCGGCAGGACGTCCACGCTGGAGGCGCGTGGCGATGGCTCCGGCCGCGAGTCAGCCGGTGTCGACGATCGCTCGCCCGTGCGCCGACGTGACGGTGATCGCGCTGAGATCCGGGCTGCCGCCTCGACGGTGGACAGCGTCGGAGTCGCGACCCTCGGCGGTGACGCCGCCGCCGATCCGGAGCTCGCCCACCTCGTCGTCGATCTCGATGGTGATGATGTCGTCGCCGGTGGTGCGGACCCAGCCGCCGATGGTGATGGTGCCGACCGGGCCCCCCGGCTTGATGCTCAAGGCGATGGCCTTCAGCGCGAGCTGCACGCCCTTGACCAGGCTCTGTCCTTCACCGCCGTCGGTGGTCAGGTCGCCGGCGATCTCCAGCAGGGACACCGGCCTGCTCACCTGCACTCCGACCGACCCGTTCCCGTGGGTGGCGATGCTGTCGAAGGAGGCGTGCCTGAGGGCTCCGTCGTACATGTTGAAGCCGCGGGCGCCTGTTCCGAAGGTCTGGACCGGGGCCTGCACGTCGAGGCGATCCAGCCGTCCGAAGTTGACGAACCCGATCCCGCTGGCACCGTTGGACGTGACCGGTGCCGTGGCGGTCCAGGTCGTCACATCGCCCCAGTTGTCCAGCACCATGTCGTTCTGCCCGTCCGTCGTCACCGGTCCCACATTGACGACCTGATCGATGACGGCGCCGGAGATCACGAACACGCCGCCGCTGATGAGGTCCGGAGTGCCCGCTGCGATCCCTCCGTCGGTGTGGATCTCTCCGGTGCGCAGCGTCGAGACGCGGATGGATCCGCCGTCGGGTGCACCGTCCCAGTCGCTGTGACCGCCGATGAAGACTCCGCTGCCGCGCACCGGCTCGGCTGCCGAGCCTGCGCTGATGTCGAGAAGCTCAGCGGTGAGGACGACATCGGGGTCCGGCTGCTGGTTCCACAGGGTGAACCCGCCCTGGAGCGCCTCGACGCCGAAGCCTCGTGGGCGCTCGGACCTGCCGCGGAGATCGGCGGACAGGACGGTCAGCCCGTGGACCACGACGTGCCCTGATCGCACCGCGTCCCTGGCGCGCAGCAAGACCTGCCCGGTCGTGCGCACGTTCCGCAGCGACAGCGTGCCCAGGTCCGGCACCGTCGTGTCGTTGAGGAGCGCGACCTCGGAGTCGGCCGTGAGGATGGTGGTGTCCTCGATGTCGTTGTCGCGGGTCAGGCGCAGGCCCTTGGCCCCGAACTGCAGAGTGCCCCCACGCAGCCGGACCCCCGGCGGCAGCGTGATCATCGGCATCCCGCTCACCGTGCCGTGCACCTCGACAGCAGGTGCGCCGTCCTCGATGGCCGCCTGGAGCTCGACGCCCGTCGACACCACGTGCCAGCTGTCCATGGGGCTCCCCGCTGCTGAAGTGTGTAGGGCCCCACTGTGGCAGTGACCCGGCACCGGGTCCAGGGATCCGCAGACGGGCGAGCGCGGGCATCGGTCCACCACGCGCCCAGCGGCGGCCGGTCAGCCTCCGCCGCAGACCGACGCGCTGCACGGGCAGCTCGGTCTCCAGCTCGGCGATCCGCTCCTCCGCTGACGACAGCTCCGCCTCCTCATCGCTGCTCGGCCCCGGTGCTCCGCCCTCGTCGACGCGGTCCTGGCGGCGCCACGTGCAGATGCCCTCGGCGCTGATCCCCGGCCGCCGTCGGGCGACTGCTCGCCGACGCCGTCGCGGGCCCGCGCCCCGCTCCACCGGGGTCCTCCCTCGAGCGCGGCGGCGCGACACCGTCGTCCGCGGAGTCCTGTGACACGGTGCGCGAGGACGACCTGCGGTCGCGCGCCGCCCAGCTGGACGAGTCCGGCGGCGCGGCACGAGGTCAGGTGGTGAACTGCTCGTGGCCGATGACGGTGAGCAGCTGCAGCTTCTCGTGGCCCTCGGTGCCGGGTGAGGCGGTGAAGACCAGCACGGACTGCGCCCGGTTCTCGGTGAACAGGAACTGGCAGTCGAGGTCGATCTCGCCCAGCTCGGGGTGGACGATGGTCTTGCGGTCGTCGGTGCGCACGGCGACCTCGTGCTGGTTCCACACCGCCACGAACTCGGGGCTGCGCTCGCGCAGGCGGCGCACGATCTCGGTGGCGCGCGCGTCGGAGCCACCAGCGCTCACGGCCGAGCGCAGCGCGGCGGCCTGGACCCGGCTCTGGTGGGCGTGGTCGCGCTCGGGGTAGCGGCGCCGCTCCTCGGGTGAGGTGAACCAGCGGTAGTACGCGCTGCGCTCGGGCCCGGTGAAGGCGCCGAGGTCGCCGAGCAGGGCGATCGCGAGGCGGTTCTGGGCGAGGGCCTCACCGAGGTCGGAGACCACCATGGCGGGGGTGTCCTCGAGGCGGTCCAGAAGGCGCATCAGCGCTCGGTTGACGTGCTCGGAGCGCCGTACCCGGGTGGGTGCGTGGTGCCCGGCGAGGCGGAAGAGGTGGTCGCGCTCGTCGAGGCTCAGGCGCAGCCCCCGGGCGATGGCGGCGACCATCTGCTCCGATGGTTGCGGGCCGCGCTGCTGCTCCAGGCGGGCGTAGTAGTCGGTGGACATCCCCACCAGCTGGGCGACCTCCTCGCGGCGCAACCCGCTGGCCCGCCTCCTCGGGCCAGCGACCAGCCCCACGTCACCCGGCTGCAGCGCCTCGCGGCGCCGTCGCAGGAAGTCGGCCAGCACAGGGCGTTGCACCTCCACATCCTCGCCCACCGCACCACCTCCAACCAGGGATCAGCGGTCCTCGGACAGGGCGCCGAGGGGGGATCGTCGATCCGTGGACGAGGAGTCCTCTTCTGCTCCTGCTCGACACGCGGCACCCTGTGAGCCGAGGCAGCTGCCTGCTCACCAACGCGGAGGACGACCACTGATGAAGACCACGGGCAACACCATCCTGATCACGGGCGGCACCTCGGGCCTCGGCCTCGGCCTGGCGCTGCGGTTCCACCGGGCCGGCAACACGGTGATCGTCGCCGGGCGGCGCAGGGAGCGCCTCGACACGATCGTCGCCGAGAACCCCGCCATCGCCTCCGTGGTGCTCGACGTCACGGACCCCGCTTCGATCACCAGCGCGTTCGAGGCGGTGACCAGCGCTCACCCCGAGCTCAACGTCCTGATCAACAACGCGGGCATCATGCTGCCCGAGGTGCTGCTGGAGAAGGACTCCCTGCGGGTCGCCGAGGACACGGTCACCACCAACCTCCTCGGCCCGATCCGCATGAACAACCTCTTCGCCCCGTTCCTGGCCGCGAAGGACGACGGGGTGATCATCAACGTCACCTCCGGGCTGGCGTACGTGCCGCTGCCGCTGACCCCGACGTACAGCGCGACCAAGTCAGGGCTCAACTCCTACACCGACGCCCTGCGCGTGCAGCTGCGCGAGACCCCCGTGCAGGTCATCGAGCTGGTCCCGCCGGCACTGCGCACCACGCTGATGAACCAGGAGGACAGGGAGACCGCGATGCCCCTGGAGGACTACCTCGACGAGGTCATGGGCCTGTTCGCCAGCCAGCCCGACGCCCAGCAGATCATCGTGGAGCGCGTGAAGCTGCAGCGCTTCGCCGAGGCCCGGGGCGACTACGACAAGGTCCTGTCGATGCTCGCCGGGCCCCGCACCTGATCCCACCAGCTCCGCACGCCACGCCCCGGGGCGGTCCCGCGACCGCCCCGGGGCGCCCGGAACTGCCGGGCGTGGCGGCAGCCGCGCAGATCCGCACCACCCTCGAGCGCTCGCACGTGCGCTCCGGGCAGCTGGTCCGGAGGAGGGGTCATGTCCGTCGTCCTGATCACCGGTGCCGCCTCTGGCCTCGGCGAGCTCACCGCCACCGCCCTGGCGACGTCCGGTCACACCGCCTGCGCCAGCACGCGCGACCCCGCCGGCCGCAACGCCACGCGCCCAGGAGCTGGTCGGCACCAGCTGGCGCGACGGCGTCGACCTGCGGGTCGTCGAGCTCGACGTGCAGTCGCAGGACTCCGCCGACCAGGCCGTCGCTGCGGTCGTCGAGGCCAGCGGCCAGCTCGACGTCGTCATCCACGACGCCGGGCACGCGGTCGTGGACCACCCCGAGGCCTTCACCGCCGAGGAGGTCGCCCACCTGATCGGCGTCATCGCCGCGATCACCGCCCTGGACAGGGGCGAGCAGGGCCGCACCCGGAGCGCCTCGGCTGAGGCCCGTCCTCGCGTCCCCGGCTCCACCTCAGGGCGTCACACCCGCCGACGGCCGACACCAGTGCGCACCGCCGACCCTCCAGGAGGCCATCCATGAGCACCCACCAGGACCGACACGCCCACCCCGGTGAGCCCACCAGCGCCCCGCCTGCGAGCACAGCTCGCCGGCTGCTCCGCGGTGCGCTGGCAGCCGCCGCCACCGCCGTGCTGATCGCCGGGTGCGCGTCCGGCGCGCCGGTCGCCGGGCCGCCGCCCAGCCCGTCGACGTCCACGTCGAGCAGCACACCGTCGACGTCGGGCGCCGCGCCGTCCGCCACCGCCGGCGCCGGCGCCCTGGTGCCCGGCGCTGTGACCGAGGTGGCCAGCGGCCTGGACATGCCGTGGGGGCTGACGTTCCTGCCCGACGGCTCGGCCCTGGTGTCCGGGCGGTCGAGCGGGGAGATCAGCCACATCCCCGCCGCCGGGGGAGGGGCGAGCGTGGTCGGCGTCGTCCCCGGTGTGGAGGTCAGCGCGGAGGGGGGTCTGCTGGGGCTGGCCGCGTCGCCCGACTTCGACCAGGACCGCACCGTCTTCGCCTACGTGTCCTCCTCTCCGACGAACCGGGTGGTCGCGCTGGCCATCGGCGAGGACATGCGGTCCCTGAGCCAGGAGCGCGTGGTGCTCGACGGCATCACGACGGCGAACCGCCACCACGGCGGGCGGCTGCGCTTCGGCCCCGACGGCAACCTGTGGATCACCACGGGCGACGCCTTCACCCCCGACACCGCACCTGACCGGGGGTCGTTGAACGGCAAGGTGCTCCGGGTCGCCCCCGACGGATCCATCCCGGCTGACAACCCGTTCGGGACACCGGTGTTCTCCTGGGGGCACCGCAACATCCAGGGCATCACCCTCGGCCCCGACGGCACCGCCTACGCCTCCGAGCTGGGCCTGGACACCTCGGACGAGGTCAACGTGCTCCAGGCGGGCGCCGACTTCGGGTGGCCGGGTGCCGAGGGTGACACCGGGAGCGGTGGGGAGCGTCCGATCTTCACCTTCGACCCCGCGCAGGCCTCACCCGCAGGGGTGGCCCACGCCGGTGGGTCTGTGTGGATGGCGAGCCTGCGCGGGCAGCGCCTCTGGCAGCTGCCCGTCGAGGGGAGCGCTGCTACCGGTGATCCCGTGGCGCACCTCGACGGTGAGCACGGGCGCCTGCGCACGGTGGAGGCCGCCCCGGACGGCGCGCTCTGGGTCACCACCTCCAACACCGACCGGGCAACCCTCGGCGGCGCCGACACCCAGTCCGGGGACGACCGGATCCTGCGCGTGGAGCTCGTACCGCGATGAGGTGGCAGGACCGTCCGCGGACACGTCCGTCCGCCCACCACGGCACCTCGGCTCCTGCAGCCGCGAGGCCCGCCTCGCTGCTCCGGCGCCTCGACCCGCGACACCGCCGCGTGGCTGACGCACGCACACGACCCCTGTCGGCCAGCCCTGGCCGCAGTCGCACCGGGAGGAGGGAGCGATGAAGAAGCCCTTCGCATCGATGGTCGGAGGACCGGGTCGTGGTCGCGGATCCCTCGACGCGCCGTCCTGGAGGTGGGCGGGGTCCTCGCCGTCGGCACCGCCCTGCGGCACGACATCAGCAGGGTCATCGGCCCGGGCAGGTACACCACGCCCAGCACCACCAGCGAGGTGCAGCTGAGCGTCAACGGCACCGTCCACCGCCTGGGTGGGTTCGTGCAGGACGAGCAGGCGGGGGCCGCTCAGCAGCCACTTGGCGAACAGCAGCTTCTGCTGGTCGCCACCGCTGAAGGAGGCGGCCTCCAGGTCGGGGTCGGCGGGGGTGATGCTCAGCTCCTCCACCGCCCGCTGGAACTCCTCCTCCTGCCAGCGCCGGCGCAGCACCCCGCCCGTGGAGCGGGAGACCACGCGCGGGACGGTGACGTTCTCCAGGGCGGTCATGGTGACCGCGATGCCTTCGCCGGGCCGGTCCGCGGGCACCAGGGCCACCCCTGCCCGCAGCGCGGTCGAGACGCCGGCGCCGGCGAGGTCGGTGGTGACGCCGTCGACCTCCAGGGAGCCCCGCGCCACTCCCTGGCGCACCCCGGCCAGGAGGTAGGGCAGCTCCTCGTGCCCGGACTCCGTGGTGCCGGTCACCCCGACCACCTCGCCGGGGAGCAGGTCGAGGTCCAGCCCGGCCACGCTGGCTCCGCTGACCCCTCGCAGGCGCACGGTGGCACGAGCGGGGTCGCCCGCAGCTGCGTCACCGGTAGCGGTGTGCGAGCGCTGGTGGGGGGTGAAGCCGACCAGCTGGCGACCGAGGATCACGGCGGCGAGCTGGTCCTCGCTGAGGCCCCGCGCCTCCAGTCCGCTCGCGGTGACCGCGCCGTCGCGCAGCACCGTCACCCGGTCTGCGATGGAGAGCACCTCGTCGAGGCGGTGGCTGACGATGAACACCGACGTGCCCGCGTCCGCGAGGCGTCGCACGGTGGCGAAGAAGTCGGGGAGGACCTCGCGCGGCAGCGACTGCGTGGACTCGTCGAGGATGATGCAGCCCTGGCCGGGCACCATGGACTGCAGCGCCCGGGCGATGGCCACCGTCGCCCGCTCACCCATGGGCAGGCGGTCGACGAGGCGGTCGGGGTCGATGTCGGCGTGGAGGTCAGCCAGCGTCTCCAGCGCCCGCGACCGCTCGTGCGACCAGTCGATGAGGTGCTTCCACCCTCGCCCCCGGAGCTGGCCGAGGCGGATGTTCTCCGCCACCGTGTGCCCGGGCAGCAGTCCCAGGCTCTGGTGGACGAACGTCAGGCCCAGCGCCCCGGTGCTGCTGGGGCTGATCGGCTGGTGCACCTCCGAGCCGTCGACCAGGATGCGCCCGCCGGGGTCGGGGCGGTGCAGACCGGAGAGGATCTTGGTGAGGGTGGACTCGCCGGAGCCGTTCTGACCGAGCAGCCCGTGGACCTCGCCGGGGCGCACCGACAGGGTCGCTCCGCGCAGCACGGTGGTGCGGCCGAAGGTCTTGGAGACGTCCGAGACCTCGAGCCGCGGCGGGTCCGCCGCCATCAGGTGGTGGCCGGCCACAGCTCGCGGTACATGGCGCGGAAGTCCTGATCGGTCTGCCACGCCCCGCTCTCCCAGCCCTCCTGGGTGAGGTCGAGCTCACCGACGTTGTCGCCCGTGATCGTCCTGATGGGCGTCACGTGCTCGTCGACCAGCGGGTCCTGCCCCAGCATCAGCCGCATGAGGACGTCCGCCTCGTTCCACCCGAGCGCCGCCAGGCTGTACCCGGTGTTGGCGCAGGCGTCGCCGTCGGCCACGCGCTGCACGCCGTCCAGCTGCCCGAGCAGGGTGAGCAGCTTGATGTCGCCCTGGCGGTTCAGCTGGCGGATGGCCTGGACGACGGGGTCGGCGTCCGGTGCGACCGGCTCCGTGCTGGTGTCGGCGGCGCGCTCGGCGAGCAGCTCATCGGCGAGGGACCCGGTCGCCCCGCGAGAGGCCATGCCCTCGCGGACCGCGGCTCGGAGGCGTCCCGCCACGCTGGCGACGCCCCTCGGCGACGACCTCGAGAGCGGATGTGTCACACGGGATGAGGCAGAGGATCGGGACGGCCCGCGTCGAGGCGGTCCGCCGAGCCCCTCCATCGGCACGCGCGGACTCGTGCTGACCGCAGCACCCGGCGGCGGCAGGCACCGGCTGCAGCGGAAGACCTTCCGCAGTCCCCTGACGCGGGTGCTGGAGCGCCGAGCGGCCGGCTGCCGGGCCGCTCGTCGGTCAGCGGGGCCCTGCGGCGCCGCGTGGACCCGGTCGCTGGGGCGAGGTGGGCAGGGCCCTCCACCGTTCGCCGCCGACGGCCGCCACCACGGGGGTGGAGGGACCGGACGCGACCGCTGCGCCGATCACAGCGCCTCCACCACGTGGTCCACGCACGCCGTCAGGGCCTGGACGTCGTCGGGCTCGACCGCGGGGAACGTCCCCACCCGCAGCTGGTTGCGGGCCAGCGCCCGGTAGGGCTCGACGTCCACCACCCCGTTCGCCCGCAGCACGGCGCGCACCACCGCGGCGTCCACGGCGGGGTCGAGGTCGATGGTGGCGACCACGGGGGAGCGCAGCGCGGGATCGGCGACGAACGGGGTCGCGTACGCGCTGGCCTCCGCCCAGGCGTACAGCAGCGCGGAGGAGGTCGCCGTGCGCGCCGCCGCCCACGCCAGGCCCCCCTGACCGAGCAGCCAGTCGAGCTGCTCGGCCATCAGCACCAGGGTGGCGACCGCAGGGGTGTTGTACGTCTGCCCCTTCGCGCTGTGCGCGATGGCGGTGGTCAGGTCCAGGCTGGCCGGCACCCAGCGGGTCCCGGCCAGGCGCGCCGCGCGCTCCAGCGCCGCGGGGGAGAGCACCGCGAGCCACAGCCCGCCGTCGGCGGCGAGGTTCTTCTGCGGGGCGAAGTAGTAGGCGTCGGTGGCGGCCAGGTCCACCTCCAGCCCCCCGGCGGCGGAGGTGGCGTCGACGAGCACCAGCGCCCCGTCGTCCGCGCCCGCCACCCGGGCGACGGGCAGCGCGACGCCGGTGGAGGTCTCGTTGTGCGGCCAGCAGTAGGCGTCGACGCCCTCCACCGCCGCGGTGGCGCCCGCCGACCCGGGCGCCGCCCGCCGCACGTCGGGGTCGTCGAGGAACGGCGCCGCCGTGGTGGCGGCGGCGAAGCGCTCCCCGAACTCCCCGTGCACCAGGTGCTGAGCGCGCCGGTCCACCAGGCCCAGCGTCGCGACGTCCCAGAACGTCGTCGACCCACCGTTGCCGAGCACCACCGCGTGACCGTCGGGGGCGCGCAGCAGGGCCGCCACCCCCTCCTGCACCCGCCGCACCAGCGACGTCACCGGCTGCTGGCGGTGGGAGGTGCCCAGCACGGTCGTGCCGGCGGCGACCAGCGCGGCCAGCTGCTGCGGGCGCACCTTCGACGGGCCCGAGCCGAAGCGACCGTCGCGCGGCAGCAGGTCGGGCGGGATGGTGATGGCGGGCACCGGTGGCACGCTCCCATCCTGGCGGCTCGCCGTAGCCTGCGAGCCGTGGACGACGCGCACGCCCCGGTGGCCGACGCCCGGGTGGCCTACGACGGCGGCTCCGACGGTGGGCTGCTGGCGGGCGACCTCGCGCCGACCCCGCTGGAGCAGCTGCGCCGCTGGTACGACGAGGTCTCCGCCTCCGGAGCCGTGGCCGAGCCCAACGCGCTCGTGGTGGCCACGGTCGACGCCGACGGGCTGCCCGACGCGCGCACCGTGCTGCTCAAGGGCCTGGACGCGCGGGGGCTGGTCTTCTACACCCACCACACCTCGGCGAAGGGCCGGCAGCTGGCCGCGGTGCCCGCCGCTGCGGCGGTGCTGCCCTGGCACCCGGTGCAGCGCCAGGTGCGGGTGCGGGGGCCGGTGTCGCGGCTGCCCGACGCGGAGGTGGCGGCCTACTCCGCGAGCCGGCCGTGGGGCTCGCGGATCGGGGCGCACGCGTCGGCTCAGTCGCAGGAGGTGGCCGGGCGCGAGGAGCTGGAGGCCGCGTACGCCGCCGCCGCCGCGCGCTGGCCGGAGGACGGCAGCGGAGGGCAGGTGCCGGTCCCGCCGTCGTGGGGCGGGTACCTGCTGCGCCCGGTCGAGGTGGAGTACTGGGTCGGGCGCCCCTCGCGCCTGCACGACCGGCTGGTGCACCTGCCCGCGGAGCCGGTGCCCGCCGGGGCAGCGCCGCCGGCGCTGGACGACGCGGGCGCCTGGCGCGTCGTCCGCCGCCAGCCCTGACCTCGACCCGCGGGCCGATCGCCGTCGGCGAAACCGGTGGACGGGAACGCGGGGGCGACGTAGCGTTCCGCGCACACGGGAGAGGAGGTGGTCCGACGGTGTCAGAACTTCGGATGCGTGAGGTGGCTGCCCGCTAGCCGACCTCGGTAGCGAGCTGCACCAGGACAGCCGGTGAATCCACGGCAGTCACCGGAGCCCGCGGGAGTCGCACCCTCGTCCAGTGCGACACCCCCACCGCCACGGCGGAGGGGAGCCCGCGGGCTCTTCCACGCCCCCGCGCCGGAGGATGCTCCCCGTGCCCCGCCTGCTCGCCGACGTCACGCCCCTGCGGGTGAGCCCGGCGTTCCGGAACCTGTGGGCCGGCTCCTCCCTCGGGGGTGTGGGCGCGGCGCTGGGCTACACCGCGGTGGCCCTGCAGGCCTACGACCTCACCGGCTCCAGCGCCGCCGTGGGCCTGGTGGGCCTGGTCGGGCTGCTGCCGCTGGTGGTCATGGGCCTGTACGGCGGCACCCTGGCCGACGCCCACGACCGCCGCACCGTGGCCCTGGTCGCCGGGGTGGCCCTGTTCGCCGCCTCCGCCGCCCTTGCCGCCCAGGCGTGGCTGCGCCTCGACTCCCTGCCCCTGCTGCTGGTCCTGGTCGCCGTGCAGTCGGGGGCGTTCGGCCTCAGCACGCCCGCCCGCTCCGCGATGGTGCCCCGGGTGCTCGACCGCTCCCTGCTGCCCGCGGCCAACGCCCTGAACGGGATGAGCCAGAACCTGGCCACCATCGTCGGGCCGCTGCTGGCCGGCCTGCTCGTGGCCCGCTACGGGGTGGAGGTGGTGCTCACCCTGGACGCCGCCCTGCTGCTGGCCGCGCTGGCCTCCCTGGCCCGCCTGCCAGCGGTGCCGCCGCTGGCGGCCCCCGAGCACCGCGCCGGGCTGCCGGCCCTGGCCGCGGGTCTGCGGCTGCTGCGCGGCTGGCCGACCGTGCGGATGACCTTCGTCCTCGACGTCGTGGCGATGGTCACCTGCTTCCCCCGGGCCCTGTTCCCCGCGATCGGCCTGCTCGTGCTGGGCGGGGGCGCCGAGACCGCCGGCGCGCTGCTCGCCGCCTTCGCCGCCGGGTCCCTGGCCACCTCCGTGCTCTCCGGCGGCCTCGGTCGCGTGCACTCCCACGGCCGCGCGATCACCCTGGCGATCTGCGCCTGGGGCGCCTGCGCCAGCGCGTTCGGCGCCGTCCTGGTCCTGGCGCCCCCACCGCCGCCCGCCGCCGCGGGAGCGGGCCTGCCCTGGGCCTCCCCGTGGCTGTGGGCGGCCCTGGTCACCCTCGCCGCGGCCGGTGCGGCCGACGCGGTCAGCGCCGTGTACCGCCAGAGCGTGCTGCAGTCCGCTGCGCCCGACGCCTCGCGCGGGCTGCTGGCCGGCGTGTTCATCGTGGTGGTCGCCGGGGGTCCGCGCCTGGGCGAGGCGGTCTCCGGGGCGCTCGCCGCGCGCGTCGGCGAGGCGGTGGTGCCGCTGGTCGGCGGCCTCGTCTGCATCGCGGTCGTCGTGGCGCTCGTGGCCCGCCACCGCGCGTTCTGGGACTACGACGCCCGCTTCCCGGAGCCCTGATCGCGTGCCAGGCTGACGTCGTGGAGACGCGACGGCTCGGTCGGACCGAGCAGCACAGCACGGTGCTCATCTACGGCGGGGCCGCCCTAGGGGAGTCCACCCAGGACGAGGCCGACGCCTCGATCCAGGAGGCCCTGGACGCGGGGATCAACCACTTCGACGTCGCGGCGAGCTACGGCGCCGCGGAGGAGCGCTACGGACCGTGGACGGCTCAGCTGCACGCGGCGGGTGCCTTCCTCTCCACCAAGGTCGAGGAGCGCGGCTACGACGCCGCGTGGGCCTCGATCAACCGCTCGCTGGAGCGCCTCCGGGTCACCCAGGTCGACCTGCTGCAGGTCCACGCCGTCGGCGACCCCGTCCTGCTCGACCGCGTCACCGGTCCGTCCGGCCCCGACGGCGGCGCGCTGGAGGCGGTGCTGCGCGCTCGCGACGAGGGGATGACCCGCTTCGTGGGCATCACCGGCCACGGTGACGAGGCGCCCGCGACGCACCTGGAGGCGCTGCGCCGGTACCCCTTCGACACCGTGATGACTCCCATCAACTACCGGCTGTTCCAGGACGACGCCTACCGCGCCGACCACGAGGCGCTGCTGGCCGAGGTGGCCCGCCAGGACGTCGGGCTGATGACCATCAAGACCGTGTCGCGGCGCAACTGGCCGAGCGAGGCGCGCACGGCGACCACCTGGTACGAGCCGTTCGAGGAGCAGGAGCACCTCACCGCCGCGGTGGCGTGGGTGCTCGCGCGGCCGGGGATCACCGGCATCCCCACCCCCGGCGACGTCCGCCTGCTGGGGGCGGTCATCCGCGCGGAGGCCGAGCGCTCGCAGCTGTCCGTCGCCGACGCCGAGGCCGTGCTGGAGCGGGCGCCCGACTACACCTCGCCGTTCATCGCGATGCCCTGGTGACGGCGGCCGCGTCGTCCGGGTCGCCTCAGCCGCCGCGGACCGCCTCGTACCGGGCGAGCGCCACCTCGCGCTCGTGGCCGTGGTCGACGATGCGCTCGGGGTAGCCGTGGTCGTACCCGCCGGGCACCTCCCACGGGGTGTGGACGCGCCTGCCGGGCAGGTGCCGCAGCTCGGGGACGTAGCGGCGCACGTACTCCCCGTCCGGGTCGAACTTCTGCCCCTGCGTGATCGGGTTGAAGACCCGGAAGTAGGGGGCGGCGTCGGTGCCGGTGCCCGCCACCCACTGCCAGCCGTGGTTGTTGCTCGCCAGGTCGCCGTCGCGCAGCAGCTGCATGAAGCACCGGGCGCCGACGCCCCAGTGCACGTGGAGGTCCTTGATGAGGAAGCTCGCGGTGACCATGCGCAGCCGGTTGTGCATCCACCCCTCGGCGCGCAGCTGGCGCATCCCGGCGTCGACGAAGGGGAAGCCGGTGCGCCCCTCCTCCCAGGCCGCGTAGTCCTCGCCGGGCGCGTCGAACGCCATGCCGCTCAGCTCGGGCCGGTAGTGCTCGCGAGCGGTCTCGGGGCGGTGCCAGAGGACGTCGGCGTAGAACTCGCGCCAGATCAGCTCGCTGCGGTAGGTGCTCGGCCCCCGCGCGCCGGGGTCGGGCAGCGCGGCGAGCCCCGCCAGCAGCGTGCGGGGGTGGACCTCGCCGTACTTCAGGTGCGCGGACAGCACCGAGGTGCCGGGCCGGTCGGGGCGCTCGCGGTCCTCGGCGTAGGAGCCGACCGCGTCGGTGAACTCCTCCCACCGCCGGTGCGCCGCCGCCTCGCCGACCTCGGGCAGCACCGTGCCGCCGAGGTCGGGGTCGTCGGGCACGGCCACGCCGTCCACCCCCCGCAGGAGCTCCGCGGCCGGCGCGCGCCCGGCCGGGAGCGGCGGGCCCAGCGCCGACCACGCGCGGGAGAACGGCGTGAAGACGGCGAAGGGCGTGCCGTCGCCCTTGCGCACGCTGCCCGGGCCGATGGCGTACGCGGTGCCGGTGCGCACCAGGCGGCGTCCCGCCACCTCCAGCCCGGCGGCCACCGCGTCGTCGCGGCGGCGCCCGTAGGGGTTGGTGTCGGCGGTGACGTGCACGCTGCTCGCGCCGACCTCGGCGGCCACGGCGGGCACCACCTCGACGGGGTCGCCGCGGCGCACCACCAGGGCGCCGTCGAGGGAGGCCGAGAGGGCGCGCAGGGAGCGGAACAGCCACGCCCGCCGCGGGCCCCCCGCCGGGCCGAGCAGCGCGTCGTCGAGGACGAACAGCAGGAGGACGCCGCCGCCCCCAGCCGCCGCCGCCGCGGCGTGCAGGGCCGGGTGGTCGTCGGTGCGCAGGTCCCTGCGGAACCACATCACGGTGTCGGGCACGGCACGACGCTAGCCGGGGGCGCCGACACCGCTGTCGCGCGACGCCGCGCCCGGCCGCCCGCTGCGCGAGGGGCCTGCGCGCGGGGGCGGCCGGTCGGCGGCCACGGGCGCCTCCGGGACTACGCTCGGGCGCCGCACCGGGCATCCACTGGGCACCGCGTCGGAGAGGACTGTCGTGAGCGACCTCATCGACACCACGGAGATGTACCTCAAGGTCATCTACGAGCTGGAGGAGGAGGGCACCGTCCCCCTGCGCGCCCGGATCGCGCACCGCCTCTCCCAGAGCGGGCCCACCGTGAGCCAGACGGTGGCGCGCATGGAGCGCGCGGGCCTGGTCGTGGTCACCGGTGACCGCACCCTGGAGCTGACCGATGACGGGCGCGAGCGCGCGGTCTCGGTGATGCGCAAGCACCGCCTCGCCGAGCGCCTCCTGCTCGACGTCATCGGCCTGGACTGGGCGCACGTGCACGAGGAGGCGTGCCGGTGGGAGCACGTGATGAGCGACCGCGTCGAGCACCGCATCGTGGAGCTGCTGGGCCACCCGACCGAGTCCCCGTACGGCAACCCCATCCCCTCGGGGCCGGGTGGAGGGACGGGCGCGGGGGCGGGTGCCGGTGCGGGGGAGGCGCGGCGCGCGGAGGACCTGCGCGCGGGGCTGCTGTCGCTGGCCGCGGCCGCCGGGGACGTCGAGCGCGCGGTGCGCGTGCGCCGCCTGGGGGAGCCGGCGCAGACCGACCCGGAGTCGATGGCGCTGCTGGAGGAGGTCGGGCTGCTGCCCGGCGGCACGGTGCGCGTGACCCGTCCCGCCCGCGGTGTCGTGCTGGTGACCAGCACCGATGGTCAGCACGCCGTGGAGCTGAGCGACGACGTCGCCGCCCACGTCTTCGTCGTCGTGACACAGGGCAGCGCTGTCCGTACAACGAGTTGAGTGTGATGCGGATCACGTTTGATCGCGGCACGGCGATGGCCGAGGAGGCCCGGGACCCGGGGTTATGGTCGAGCTCGTCCCGAGGCCCCTCCTCCCGGGACCCCCGCCCGGGCGCCCAGCCCTGTCACCGGCGCGGGGTGGCCGACACCGTCGACAGGGACGGGGGACCCACCGCACGGCGGGGCTCCTGAACGGAGCCCCTCGGGGTCACGCGGCAGCCGTTCCCCAGCGGCCCGCCGCTGACGGGTGCGCCAGGCACCCGGACCCGACAGCTCACCCCGGAGGCGTCGGAAGGGTCGAGCTCATGACGATGACCACCCACGGACGACACCGCGCCGTCGCGGCGCGCCGGCGCACGACGCTGATCAGCGAGTCGATGACCTCGGGGGCGAGCACCTACCGCCGCCGGTCCGCGGTGCTCGCGGCCTCCTCGGGCCTGGTGGTGACCATGGGCCTGCCAGCAGTGGCCGCTCCTGCCGCAGACTTCGACGAGGGAGCCGCAGCGGACACCACCGCGTCGCTGAGCGTCGTCCCCGCCACCTCCGGCGCCACCACGACGGGCAGCATCAGCGTCCCGCCGGACGCCCGCGTCGACCCCGCCCTCGGCGCCCTCACCGCGGTCGACACCGCCCGGGCCGAGCGCGCCGCCACGGCAGCGCGCGAGACCTCCCGCGCCGAGCGGGCCGCCGCCGCCACCCGCGCCTCCCGGGCCACCGCCGACCGCAGCGGCGGCACCGGCCAGGTGGCGCTCGCCGGTGCCGCGGTCGTCGAGCCCGTGGCGCAGTCGGCCAGCGCCGCGCTGGAGGTGGGCACCCGCTACATCGGCACCCCCTACCGCTTCGGCGGGAACACCCCGGCGGGGTTCGACTGCTCGGGCTTCATCCAGTACGTCTACGGCCAGCTCGGCATCTCCCTGCCCCGCACCGCCGGCGCTCAGGCGCGCGCCGGCACCAGGGTCTCCGCCCGCGACGCCCGGCCGGGCGACATCGTCTCCTTCGTCGGTGGCGGCCGGGTCACCCACAACGGCATCTACGTCGGGAACGGGAAGATGCTCGACTCCCCGCGCAGCGGCAAGTCGATCGCCGTGCGCAGCATCTGGTCCTCGTCCATCACCTTCACGCGCGTCGGATGACGCTGGCGTAGGATCCCGCCGTGGTCCAGCGACCTCGTGCTGTCGCACGGTCCCTCCGCGCCGGGCCGAGTCGCGCCGTCACCACACCGCTCGTCCCCCCAGCGGTCAGTCCGTAGGGCGAGGCGGCGTGCGCACCCTCGTCCTGAACGCCGGCTTCGAGCCGCTGGCGGTCGTCCCGTTCCGCCGGGCGCTGGCGCTGGTGCTCGCCGGCAAGGCGGTGGTGCTGGTGGCCGACGAGCTGCCCGTGCGCACCTCGGGGCTGACGACGCTGCCGCGCCCGGCCGTGGTGGTGCTGACCCGGTACGTGCGCATCCCCCACCAGCGGCGCGTGCCCGTCTCGCGCCGCGGGGTCCTGCGGCGCGACGGCCACCGCTGCGCGTACTGCGGGCGGGCGGCCAGCACCGTCGACCACGTGCTGCCGCGCAGCCGGGGCGGGCGCGACAGCTGGGAGAACCTCGTGGCCTGCTGCCTGCCGTGCAACGGGCGCAAGGGCGACCGGACGCCGAGCGAGATCGGGTGGGCGATCGCCGCCCCTCCCCGGGCGCCGCGAGGCGGGGCGTGGGTCGTGCGCGGCAGCGAGCACCGGGTGCCCGCCTGGGACGGGTACCTGCCCGAGCCCGAAGCCGCCTGACCCCGGCCCGCCTGACCCCGGCCCGCCCGACCCGGGCCCCGAGTGCCGCCGCGCGGCGTCACGGCGGCCGACGACGAGGAGGCACCGCCCCCGGGGGGAGCGGTGCCTCCTCCGTCCCAGCGGGATCAGGCCGCGGGCATCAGCACGGCGTCGATGAGGTACACCTGCGCGTTGGAGGTGGAGACCCCGCCGCAGACCACGTTCGCCGCCGCGGCGCCCTCGTTGCCGACCATCAGCGCCTCCGGGGTCCCGGTGATCTCGATGGTGCCGCCCTGCACGGTGTCGTGGACGCCCACGACCTCCTCCGGGGTCAGCTGACCGGCCACCACGTGGTAGGTCAGGACGGTGGTGAGCAGGTCCGCATCACCCTGGACGGCGGTCACGGTCTCGGCCGGGAGGGCCTCGAACGCGGCGTCGACGGGGGCGAAGACGGTGAAGTCGCCGCCGTTGAGGGTGTCGACCAGGTCCACCTCGGGGTTCAGCCCACCGGAGACGGCAGCGGTGAGCTGCGTGAGGATCGGGTTGTTGCTGGCAGCGGTGGCGACCGGGTCCTGCGCCATGCCGTCGACGGAGCCGGCGCCGTCCGGGTTGGCGGCGGCGTAGTCCGCGCAGCCGGGGCCGACGGGGCCGGACACCGGGGCCATCGTCTCGCTCTCCATGGGGGCGCTGGTCTCGCTCTCCGCGGGGGTGCTCTCGGACGGGGTGGCGGTCTCCGCGGGAGCGGCCGCCTCCTCCGACGCACCGCAGCCGGCGAGGAGGACGGTGGAGGCGATCATCGAGCTGAGGATCAGGTGGCGCTTCATGGTGTGCCTTCCGGATATGACGGCGTTGACGCAGGAGGTTCGCACGGAAGGACTCCCCGGATTGGTGACGAGATCATCACACCGCCCACTGGGACGCACGTCACAGAACGAATAGCGACGAATGCTGCGGAATGTCGTGAGGTGTTCAGGCCACCACGACGTCGACCGCGTGCAGGCCCGTGGACCCGTCGGGCGCCGGACGCGCCCGCTCGGCGGTCTGCACCTCACCGGCGCCGTCGGTGGCGCGCACGCGCACGGTGTGGTTGCCCGGGGCGGCGTCCCACACGTAGGACCACTGCCGCCAGGTGTCCGCGTTCGGGGCCTCCGCCAGCGTCGCCGGCGCCCACGGACCGTCGTCGACCTGCACCTCGACGCCCTCGATGCCGCGGGTCTGCGCCCACGCCACCCCGGCGACGGCCACCGGCCCGGCCGCCAGGCGGGCGAAGCCGGCAGGCACGTCGACGCGCGAGGCGGTCTTGATCGGCCCGCGCTCCGACCACCCGCGGTCCGTCCAGTACGCGGTCACGTCGGCGAAGCGGGTGACCTCCAGCTCCACGACCCACTTCGTCGCCGAGACGTACCCGTACAGGCCGGGCACCACCATGCGCGCGGGGAACCCGTGCTCCAGCGGCAGCGGCTCGCCGTTCATCCCGATCGCGAGCAGCGCCCCGCGGGCGGGGTCGGTCAGCGCCTCCAGCGGGGTCGACGCGGAGAACCCGTCGGAGCTCCGCGACAGCACCATGTCGGCGCCGGCCTGCACCCCGGCGCGCTCGAGCAGGGTGTGCAGCGGCAGCCCCAGCCAGCGGGCGTGACCGACCAGGTCGCCCCCGACCTCGTTGGAGACGCACGTGAGGGTGGTGTCGGCCTCGACGAGGTCGGCGTCGAGCAGGTCGGCGAAGCTGACCGACACCTCCTGGTCGACGAGCCCGTGGATGCGCAGCGACCACGTGGCGGGGTCGATCTGCGGCACGGTCAGGGCCGTGTCGATGCGGTAGAAGTCGGCGTTGGGGGTGGTGAAGGGGGTCACGCCCGGGACGTCGGTGCTGACCCCGGCGGGCAGGGGCGCCAGGGGCGCGGCGGCGGCGGGCAGCACCAGCTGCGCGCGGGCGGCCCCGACGGCGCGGGTGGCGCGGCCGACGAGGCCTCCGCCGACGGCGGAGGCACCTGCCGCGACGGCGGTGCCCGCGGCGAGCGCCAGGAACGACGCGCGGCTCAGCGGCCCGGGTGCTGGCGCGGCACGCCAGGGGTCCGGGCCCGTGGCGCCGCGCCGCGCCGCGGGGTCGCTCTCGCGCACCAGGGCGTCGACGAGCAGCGCCAGGGCCCAGGCGCCCACGGCGAAGCCGACGGCGCTGGGCACGGCGTCCAGGGGCCCGGCGGACGCCCGGGTGAGTGCGGCGCCGACGGCCACCAGCCCCAGGGCCGCGACGACCGCGGTGCCCCAGCGGCGGGCGCGCAGCGAGGCCAGGCCCGCCACTGCCGCCAGGACGGCGATGACCACCCACATCGAGGCGAGCAGCACCGCCTTGTCGTTCGTGCCGAACAGGGAGATGGCCAGGTCCTTCAGCCACGCCGGCACGGCGTCGACGAAGGCCGAGCCGATCGCCAGGACCGGCGCTGAGCCCGGGCCGACGACGACGGCGATCAGCTCCGCGACGCCGACGGTCAGCGCGGCGGCCAGCACCCCCGCCAGCGCCGCCAGCGCGCGCACCCGCCGGGCGCGCCGTGGCGCGACCGCCGCGGGACCGCCCGCTCCCCGCGCGGTCGAGCCGGTGGCCCCCTCGGCGCGGACGGCCCCCTCGACGCTGTCGGCGCTGCGTGTGCTCACGACAGGTGTTCGTACAGCATCGGGGCCCGGATGGGTGCCCCCGGGTCGCCCGTTCACGCCGCCTGCGGCTGCTGGCTGGGGGCCGACGCGGTGGAGCCGTCGCGCACCGCGCGGGCCAGGGCCAGCAGGTCCACGCCCCGCAGCAGCTCCTGGCGCTGCCCCACCTGCACCAGGGGGCTCGCCGCGAGCACCCGTCCCGGCCCGGGCGCGTCGTCGCCCTGCCCCTGCGGGCCCTCGGGGTCCTGCCAGACCAGCGGCTCGATGGCCCGCAGGCCGTCGACGGCGAAGCCGACGGGGGCGCCGTCGACGTCGACCAGCAGCAGGCAGCTCGCCGCGGTGGTCGGCGCCCCCGCCAGCCCGAGGAGGGTCGGCAGGTGCAGCACCGGCACGGCCGCGCCGCGGTGGGCCAGCACCCCGGTCACCGCGCCGCCCGTCCAGCCGCCCGGAGCCCCGCCGGTGGTGCGGGTGTGCGTGGTGGGCAGCGGCAGGATCTCCGCGACCTGGTCCAGGGGCGTGGCGACGTCGGTGCCGGCGGTGTACGTGATGTACGGGCGGCCCGCGTCGCTCGCCCCGTCCCCGGTCGCGCCGTCCGACGCCGCGGTGCCCGGTGCGGGGGTGCCCGGTGCGGGGGTGCCCGGTGCGGGGGTGCCCGACGCGGGTGCGGTGCGGGTGTTGAGCGAGCCCAGCACCCGCAGCTCCTCCTCGGCCCCGAGGGCCGCGCCGTCGAGCACGAGGCACTGGCCGGTCCCGGGCAGGTCGACCACACCGGCCAGCAGGTCCGGGCGCGGGACGGCGAACCCGGGCACCGGCAGGATCTGCTCCCGGTCGACCTCGACGATGTCGAGCAGCCCGGTCAGGGCCAGGACGACGTACCCGCCGTCGAGGTCGACCACCAGGCCGGCACCGCGCGCCTGCTGCTCGTCCAGGGCGCCCAGGCCCAGGAGCACGAGCGGGTCGACCACGGCGACCTCCGCGTCGACGTACGTGGTCACCCCGCGGCACAGCGCGCTGTCGAGCACCGAGGCCGTGGGCGCCGACCCGGGCAGCGTGGTGTGCACGTGCGCGACGTCGAGGGCGAGCACGTGCTCCCCGCACCGCAGCAGGGTCAGGGTGCGGCGCGCCAGCGCGGCGGCGGCGCGCCCCGCGGCGGCGGCCGGTCCCACGGCCGCGGTCTCCCGGTGTGCGTCGCGCACCGTCGGGACCCCCGGGAGGCTCAGGATCGCCGCGGCGTCCAGCACGCTGACGATGCCGGTGCCGTCGGGGTGTCGGAAGGTGTGCGAGACCAGCAGGGCACCGCCGCCGGCCCGCACGGCCAGCAGCCCCGAGGCCGGCACGTGCACCACGCCGCGCACCTCGTCGGCGATGACCCCGATGAGCTGGTCGCCGTCGGTCACGACCACCACCACCTCGCCCGCGCCGCGCACCCGCTGGTCCGCGGCGCCACCCGGTGCACCCGTGAAGGCCACCTGCAGGTCGAGCACCGGCACCACGAGCTCGCGCAGCTCCATCGCTCCCACCAGGCCCACCGCCGAGACCGGCAGCGCGGTCAGCTCCGCGGGGCAGGGGACGACCTCGCGCAGCGCCGAGAGCGGCAGCGCGACGGCGGTGCCGCCGAGCACGAGCAGCCCGTACACGTCCTCGTCGCGGGCGCCGTCCGCGTCGCCGGCGCCGACCTCAGGCATTCTCGTCCGCCGCCGCGAGGGCCGTCACCAGGGCACTGACCTCCTCGGAGGCGTCCTGCTGCTCGCGGGTCAGCGCCACGATCGTGGCGATCGCCTCGCTGGTGCGCTCCACGCCGGCGACGATGCGCTCGAAGGCGCCCTCGGCCCGCTTGGAGACCTCGCTGCCCTGCTCCACGCGCTCGGCGGACTCGTCGATCAGCGCGCCGATCTGCTGGGCCGCCTCGAAGGAGCGCTCGGCGAGCTTGCGCACCTCACCGGCGACGATGGAGAAGCCCACCCCGTGCTCGCCGGCCCGCGCCGCCTCGATCGAGGCGTTGAAGGCCAGCAGGTTCGTCTGGTTGGCGATCTCGCCCATGACCCGGACGATCTCGCTGATCGAGTGCGAGCTCTTCTGGATCAGGGCGATGGCCTCCAGGGAGGCGCGCAGCGCCAGCACCCCGCCCTCGGCGTCGGTGTGGGTCTCCGCCGCCAGGTCCGTGGCCGTGCTCGAGCTGGAGGCGATCTGCCCGATGGAGCCGGACAGGTCCGAGACCAGGCCGGTCATCTTCTTGGTGTCGGTGGCGATGCGCTGCTCGCGCTGCACCTGCGCCGTGACGTCGTAGGCGTACTTCACGACCTTCGTCGGGTTCCCCGACAGGTCCAGGATCGGGTTGTACGTGGCCTGGAGGTAGACGTCGCGGTTGTACTTGCCGACGCGGTGGTACCGACCGCTGATCAGCTCGCCCTTGCTCAGGCGCAGCCAGAAGTCGCGGTACTCCTCGCCGCGGGTGTACTCCTCGGTGCAGAAGTCGCTGTGGTGGCGCCCGATGATCTCGCGCATCTGGAAGCCCATGGCGCGCAGGAAGTTGTCGTTGGCGGCCAGCACGATCCCGTCGAGGTCGAACTCGATGACGGCCTGGGCGCGTCCGATGGCTTCGACCCGCCCGGCGATCTCGGCGTTGCGCAGCTTGGTGGCGGTGACGTCGGAGGCGAACTTCACGACCTTGAAGGGGTTGCCGTCGGTGTCGAGGATGGGGTTGTACGTGGCTTGGATCCACACCTCGCGGCCGCCCTTGGCGAGGCGCTTGTACTCCCCGGACGCGAAGGTGCCCTCCCGGAGACCGTCCCAGAAGTCCGCGTACTCCTGGGAGACGACGTGGGTGGGCTCGACGAACATGCGGTGGTGCTTGCCGACGACCTCGGCAGCGTTGTACCCCATGAGGGACAGGAAGTTGCTGTTGGCCGCGACGATCACCCCGTCGAGGTCGAACTCGATGGTGGCCTGCGCGCGGTCGACGGCGGCCATGCGCCCGGCGATCTCGGCGTTGCGCAGCTTGGTGGCGGTGACGTCGGAGGCGAACTTCACGACCTTGAAGGGGTTGCCGTCGGTGTCGAGGATGGGGTTGTACGTGGCCTGCAGCCACACCTCGCGGGCGCCCTTGGCGAGGCGCTTGTACTCCCCGGACTCGAAGGAGCCCGCCCGCAGGGCCTCCCAGAAGTCGGCGTACTCGCGGCTCTCGCTCGTCTCGGTGTCGACGAACACGCGGTGGTGCTTGCCGACGACCTCGGCCGCGGTGTAGCCCATCAGGGACAGGAAGTTGGCGTTGGCGTTGAGCACCCGGCCGTCGAGATCGAACTCGATGACGGCCTGCGCGCGGTCCACGGCGGCCATCTTGCCGGCGGCCTCGGCGCCGCTGAGCTTGGTGGCGGTGACGTCGGCGGCGAACTTCACGACCTTGAAGGGGTTGCCGTCGGTGTCGAGGACGGGGTTGTACGTGGCCTGCAGCCACACCTCGGACCCTGACTTCGTCAGGCGCTTGTACTCCCCGGTCTCGAACGCTCCGCCGCGGAGCCCCTCCCAGAACTGCGCGTACTCAGCGGACGCGGCGGTGGCGGGGTCCACGAACATGCGGTGGTGGTGACCGACGACCTCACCCAGGGTGTAGCCCACGACGGCGAGGAAGTTGGCGTTCGCGGCGAGGATGACCCCGTCGAGGTCGAACTCGATGACGGCCTGCGCGCGGTCCACGGCGGCGGCCTTGCCGCGCAGCTCCTGCAGGACGGTGGCGTCGACCGCGATGGTCTCGGTGCGCACGGTGGTCTCGGTGGGCGAGGACATGGGTCGAGTGCCTCCAGGGCGCCGTCGGTCAGCCGCGCGGGCGGTGGGCACCGCCGCGCTACCCACCCCCCATCGGCCGGCGTCCCACCCACCTTGAGGGGGCTCTCCCACCACGCCCGGCGGCAGGTTCACGCCGATGTGACGGGCCCGGCGCGGGCGCGAAACAATCACGTCGTTCGATCCGGGACGTGCCCGCAGCGACCACCCACGACGCCCACCGGCACCTCGGGGTCCTGGCCGCGCACCCCTTCTACGGAGGCCCGCCGGTCAGCCCCGACACCCGGGCGCGCGCCACCGTCGCCCAGCTGATCGCCGACCTCGACGCCGAGGGCACCGAGCGGGCGCTGGTGCTGCCCAACTACGGCGTCCCTGACCCCGCGGCGTCCTTCGCCCTCAACCACCTCGTGCTCGAGGCGGCGGGGAAGGACGACCGGCTCCTCGCGGGTCTGTGGGTCTCCCCGCGCGCGGAGGACGCTGCGGCGACCGCCGGTGCCCTGGCGCTGGCCGGCGAGGCCGGGGTGGTGGCGCTGAAGACCTCCTTCCTGCTCGGGGGCGCGGTCGACGACCCCGCGTCCGCTCCCCAGCTGGAGGCGATCTTCACCACCGCCCGCGACCGCGGCCTCGTGGTGCACGTGCACACCTCCCCCGGCGCCGCGTCCGACATCGACGCCGTCGGCCAGCTCGTCGAGCGGTGGGGCGACGACGTGAGGATCCACCTGGTGCACCTCGGCGGCGGCATCAGCGGGCACGTCAAGCTCATCGGCGGCCGCTTCTTCGACTGGGTCGAGGCCGGCAAGCAGGTCTACACCGACACCAGCTGGGCCATCGGCTTCGCGCCGCGCTGGCTGGTCGCCGAGATCGAGCGCCGCGGCGGGCTCGCCGCCGACCGCGTGCTCTTCGCCAGCGACGAGCCATGGGGCGACCACGCCGGCGAGCTGGCCCGGCTGCGCGCCGCCGCCGGCGACGGTGACCTCGCCGACCGCCTCCTCAGGGGCAACTTCGAGCAGCTCTACGGCTCGCACCGACCCGTCCCGTCCCGCCCCCCGCAGCACCCGACCCCCGACGACCAGGAGCAGCCATGACCACCACCGCCCCCGCCCCGACCACCACGCCGACTGCCACCCCGACGACCGCCGAGCTCGAGGAGCAGATCAGGGCCAACGCCGCGACCTCGCTCGCGGAGATCCCGCACCCCAGCTCGCCCAAGGGCACGAGCATCTACGGCTCGACGAAGATCTTCCCCGACTACCAGGCCGCACCCGGCGAGTCGTACCTGACCCTGGTGCACGGCATCGCCCACGAGTCGTCGGTGAGCTTCGTGGCGATCCTGCAGGCCACCCGCGCGCTGCGGAAGGGCTACGACTCCTGCCTGTACTTCTACGGGCCCGGGTCGCTCAACGCGCTCGCCACCCGCGGGTTCCCCACCACCGGCGACTCCGCGTTCCCCGGCGAGCAGAACATCAACGGCTCCATCGAGACCTTCATCGCCGAGGGCGGCACCGTGTACTGCTGCCGCTTCGGCCTGTCCCTGCACGGCGCCCGCGAGGAGGACCTCATCGAGGGCGTCATCCCCTGCCACCCCCTCGACGTGCAGGACGCGCTGATCCACTACGCCCGCAAGGGCGCGATCATCAACTCCACGTACAACCTCTGAGATGACCTGCGCCACCGGCACCACCACGGGGGGCACCCTGTCGACGCGGGTCGACGTCGCCGTCCGGGGCGTGCGCGTGCACGCCCCGGTGTCGCGGCGCGGCGGGGCGGGCCCCAGCGACGACGGACACGTGGTCATCGGCGGGCGCGCCGGCGCGATCCCCGTGCGCGAGGACAGCCCGTACCTGGTGCGCGACGGGCGGTTGACCCTCGACGGCGCCGACCTCGGCCTGACCGTGGAGCCCGTCGCCCGCCCCCGCTTCTACGACCTGCTGGCCCGTGACGGCACCCCGTACGAGAAGGTCGCCCGCCTGCACGGCGCCGACGTGCTCGCCACCACCGTGGTGCAGACGTGCGTGCGCTACGCCGCCGACCAGCGGTGCCGGTTCTGCGCGATCGAGGCGTCCCTGGAGGCGGGGGCGACGGTGGCGGTGAAGTCCCCCGAGCTGCTCGCGGAGGTCGCCGAGGCAGCGGTGCGCCTCGACGGGGTGCGCCAGGTCGTGATGACCACCGGCACCAGCAACGGTCGTGACCGCGGCGCCCGGCACCTGGCGCGGTGCGTGCGCGCGGTGAGGGCCGCCGTCCCGGGCCTGCCGGTGCAGGTGCAGTGCGAGCCGCCCGCGCCGGAGGTGCGCGTCGAGGTCCTCCGGGACCTGCACGACGCCGGGGCGCTGAGCATCGGGATCCACGTGGAGTCCCTCGACGACGCCGTGCGACGAGTGTGGATGCCGGGCAAGGCCACCGTGCCGCTGACCGAGTACTGGGCCTCCTGGCACGAGGCGGTGCGCGTCTTCGGGCGCAACCAGGTCTCCACGTACCTCATCGTGGGGCTGGGGGAGGACCCCGACGAGCTCGTCGAGGGCGCCCGGCAGCTCGCGGTGGCCGGGGTGTACCCCTTCGTCGTCCCGTTCCGGCCGCTGGCGGGCACCCTGGCGGTGGACGTCGACGGGGTGGGCGCCCCGGGTGCCGCGCTCGTCGAGGACGTCACCCGCCGGGTCGCGGCCCACCTGCGGGCGGCCGGGATGCGCGGGGTCGACCAGATGGCCGGCTGCGCGGCGTGCGGGGCGTGCTCGATCCTGCAGGACGCCGGCGCGTGAGCCCTCGGGTGGACGTGCTCACCGGCGCCGCGCCGCACCGCGCCGCGGCGCCGTCGCTGCTGGTGCGGGAGGCGGACGCCGCGGGGGTGACCGCGCACCGGGCGCTGCGCCGCTCGGCGTTCGTCCACGACCAGGGCCTGTTCGCCGGCTCCGACACCGACGACCTCGACGACGACCCCGCCACCGTCGTGCTCGTCGCCACCGGCGCCGACGGGGGTGTCCTCGGCGGGGTGCGCCTGGCCCCGGCGCCGCAGGGACCGACACCGCAGGGCCCGACCCCGCAGGGCCCGGCGCCCCGGGCCCGGCGGGACATCGGCTGGTGGTGCGGCAGCCGGCTGGTGGTGGCCCCGAGCGCACCGGGGCGCGCGCAGGTCGCCGCCGCGCTGGTGCGTGCGGCGTGCGCCCGCGCCGAGGCCGCCGGGGCGCTGCGCTTCGAGGCCACCGTGCAGGCGCGCCACGAGGCGCTGTTCACCCGCCTGGGGTGGCAGCGGGTGCGCCCGGTGGTCCTCGGCCCGGCCCAGGGCCTGACCCGGGTGGAGGACCACGTGCTGGTGCGGTGGCCGATCGGGCGCATCCAGGCGCTGGCCACGGCCACCAAGGCGCCGCTGGGCCAGCTGCTCGCCCCGCTGCTCGGTGCCGGGGCCGGCGTGCCCTCGCGGCTCCGGCCGGGGGGCGCTGGCCTCGGTGGTCCGGGGTGGGTCGGCGACGACGGGGCCCCGGTGCCCGGCAGCGACCTGGTCGCCGCGTGCGACGCCATCCTGCCCAGCCTCGTCGAGCGCGACCCCGAGTGGGCCGGCTGGTGCTCGGTGCTGGTCAACCTCGGTGACCTCGGCGCGATGGGCGCGGAGCCGGTGGGCCTGCTCGACGCCCTCGGCGCCCGCGACGCCTCCTTCGCCACCCGGGTGCTGCGCGGCCTCGCCCGGGCGGCGGACGCCTGGGGCGTGCCCGTCCTCGGCGGGCACACCCAGCTGGGGGTGCCCGCCTCCCTGGCCGTCACCGCCCTGGGCCGCACTACGCACCCGGTGCCCGCCGGGGGAGGGCGCGCCGGGCACGCGCTCACCGTCACCGCCGACCTCGGCGGGGCCTGGCGGGAGCGCTACCGCGGAGCGCAGTGGGACTCCACCACCGGGCGCACCCGGGAGGAGCTGCGCACGATGGGCTCCCTCGTGGCCCGCACCCGCCCCGCCGCCGCCAAGGACGTGTCCATGGCGGGCCTGGTGGGCACCGTCGGGATGCTCGCCGAGGCCAGCGGCTGCGCCGCGGTGCTCGACGTCGCGGCGGTCCCCACCCCGGCCGGCGCGAGCACCGGGGACTGGCTCACCTGCTTCCCCGGTCTCGCGATGGTCACCGCCGACGACCCCGGGCGCGGGGTGGCCGACGCCGGCCCCGCGACGTCCGCGCCCTGCGGGCACCTGGCGCCCGGTTCCGGCGTGCTCCTGCGCTGGCCCGACGGGGAGTGCACCCGCGCGCTGACCGGCGCCGTCACCGGACTGGGGGCAGCATGAGGATCACCGTCGTCGCCGAGGGCTTCGACCGCGACGTCGGCGCGGCGCTGGCCCGCGTCGAGGAGCTCGTCCAGCTCGCCCGCGCCGACGGCACGCGCCTGCTGGTGCTCCCCGAGGCGTGCCTGGGGGGCTACCTCAACGGTCTCGACGGCGACCCCCGCGCCCTGCCGTCCGGGCAGCCCCCGCTGCCCCCGGCGCTGGCGCTGGACGGACCCGAGCTGGCCCGGCTCGTCGCCGCGGCCGCGGCGGTGCCCGGGCTGGTCGTCGTGGTCGGGCTGTGCGAGCGGGGCGGCGACGGCGAGCGCTTCAACACCGGTGTGGCGCTGGACGGCACCGGCCTGCTGGGCGTCTACCGCAAGGTCCACCAGCCCCTGGCCGAGCACCGCTCGTACGGGGCGGGGGAGGTCTTCGAGGCCTTCGACACCCCGGTCGGGCGCCTCGGGCTGCTGATCTGCTACGACAAGGCCTTCCCCGAGGCGGCCCGATCCCTCGCCCTGGACGGCGCGGAGGTCATCGCGTGCATCTCCGCGTGGCCCACCTCGCGCACCGCCGCGGCCGCCGACATCGCCGACGACCGGTGGACGAAGCGCTTCGACCTCTTCGACCAGGCGCGAGGCCTGGAGAACCAGGTGGTGTGGGCCGCCTCGAACCAGGCCGGCACCTTCGGAGACCTGCGCTTCGCGGCGTCGGCGAAGGTCGTGGGCCCCGGTGGCGAGGTGCTCGCGACCACCGGGCCGAGGGCGGGCACGGCGAGCGCCGACGTGGACGTCGCGGCGGCCCTGGCCGGGGCCCGGCGCTCCATGGACCACCTGCGCGACCGGCGTCCCGAGCTGTACCGCACCGCCTGGGCGGAGGCGCCCACCGGTGCCTGAGATGAGCTTCTCGGTCCGCTGGCCCGACGGCCTGGAGCAGTCGTACTACTCGCCGTCCCTGGTGGTGCACGAGCACCTCGAGGTCGCCGGGAGCTACCCCGTGCCCGACTTCCTCACCGCCGCGACCACCGCGCTGGGGATCGCCAGCGAGCGGGTCGCGGCCCGCTACGGCGCCCCGTGCGCCCGAGCCGCGGCCAGCGCCGACGCCATCGAGGCAGCGGCGCGCCGCCAGCCCGCGGGGGCCGTCACCGTCCTGGCGATGCACCCGCCGCCCGCCGCCGACCAGGAGGCCGCCCGATGAGCGCGCCGCACCCCACCGCCGAGCCCACCGAGAGCGCCGCCCCCGCCGAGCACGTGCCCGTCGTCATCGTCGGGGCCGGGCAGGCCGGGCTCTCCCTCAGCTGGCACCTCACGCAGCGGGGGGCGGCCCACGTGCTGCTCGAGCGCGGCACCGTCGCCCACGAGTGGCGCGACGGGCGGTGGGACGCGTTCACCCTCGTCACCCCCAACCGCCAGTGCCAGCTCCCCGGGTGGCCCTACACCGGGCCCGACCCCGACGGGTTCATGCCCCGCGACGCCGTGCACGCCTTCGTCCGCGACTACGCGGCCTCCTTCGGCGCGCCCGTGCGCGAGGGCGTGGAGGTCACCGGCCTGGAGGCCCGTGCGGACGGCGGCTACGCCCTGGCCACCGCGAGCGGGCCCCTCACCGCCGACGAGGTCGTCATCGCCACCGGCGGGTACCACACCCCGGTCGTGCCCAGCTGGGCCGACCAGCTGCCCGCCGGGGTCTCCCAGATGCACTCCTCGCAGTACCGCGGCCCCCTCCAGCCCCCGCCCGGCGCGGTGCTGGTGGTGGGCACCGGGCAGTCCGGCGCGCAGATCGCCGAGGACCTCCACCTCGCCGGCCGCCAGGTGCACCTCGCGGTGGGCACCGCCCCGCGGGTCGCCCGCACCTACCGGGGCCGGGACTGCATGACGTGGCTGAGCGACATGGGCGTGTACGACGTCGAGGCCACCACGAGGGCCGGTGGCGCCGCGGCCCGGGAGAAGACCAACCACTACGTCACCGGCCGGGCCGGGGGGCATGACATCGACCTGCGCGCCTTCGCCGCCGAGGGGATGCGCCTGTGCGGGCGGATCACGGGGTGGCGGGACGGGCCCGGCGGGGTGCTGGGCGTCGCTCCCACCCTGGGGGCGAGCCTGGACGCCGCGGACGCCGTCGCGGAGAGCATCAAGGACGACATCGACGCCTTCATCACCCGCGAGGGGCTCGACGCGCCCACGGAGGCCCGCTACGTGCCGGTGTGGCGCCCGGAGCTCGAGCCCTCCGCGATCGACCTGGCGGACGCGGGCATCACCAGCGTGATCTGGGCGGTCGGGTACCGCGCCGACCACCGCTGGGTCGACGTCGGGGTCTTCGACGGGCGCGGGCGCCCCCGCCAGACCCGCGGGGTCACCACGGCGCCCGGCCTGTCCTTCCTCGGACTGCCGTGGATGCACACCTGGGGCTCCGGGCGCTTCGCCGGCGTCGCCCGCGACGCGCTGCACCTGGCCGACGTGATCACCGCTCGCCTGCCCGGCGCCGCGGCGGCGCGCCGCGAACCGGCGCTCCTCTGAGCCGCTCGGCGGGCGCCCCGCGCGTCGCGCTGCTCACCTACTCCACGAAGCCCCGCGGAGGGGTGGTGCACACCCTCGCGCTCGCCGAGGCCCTGGCCCGCGCCGGGGCCGGCGTCACGGTGTGGGGCCTCGGTCGCGGCGGCGACACCGGCTTCTTCCGCCCTGTCGACCCGGCCGTGACCGTGCGGGTGGTGCCCTTCCCCGCCCGCGAGGGCGAGGACGTCGGCCCGCGGGTCCTGCGCTCCATCGACGTCCTCGCGGCCGCGGTGCGTGACGCTGCTGGCGCTGGTGGCACGGGCGGGGGCTCGACCGGTGGGGTCCTGCACGCCCAGGACTGCCTCACCGCCAGCGCCGTCGCCCAGGCCCTCGGCCCGGGCCGGTGCGTGCGCACCGTGCACCACCTCGACGTCTTCACCACCCCCGAGCTCGCCGCCTGCCACGAGCGGGCCATCACCGACCCGGCGGCGCTGGTGTGCGTCTCACGGGCCGTGGCCGACGAGGTGGCCGCCGGGTGGGGGCGCAGCGCGACGGTGATCCCCAATGGTGTGGACGCCGCCCGCTTCGCCGCCGCCGCGTCGGACGACCCGACGGCGGCCGGTGCCCGCGCGGCGTGGCGGGCTCGCCTGGGCCGGTACGTGCTCGCCGTCGGGGGCATCGAGCCGCGCAAGGGCTCCACCGACCTGCTGCGCGCCATGGCCGTCCTCGCCCGCACCCACCCCGACGTCGCGCTCGTCATCGCCGGCGGGGAGACCCTGTTCGACCACCGCGGGTACCGCGCCGGGCACGACGTGCTCGCGGCCGAGCTCGGGGTGTCTCCGGTGGTGCTCGGTGCGGTGGCCCACGAGGAGCTGCCCGCCCTGGTCGCCGCGGCCTCCGCGATGGCCTTCCTGTCCACGAGGGAGGGCTTCGGGCTCGCGGCGATGGAGGCGCTCGCCGCCTCGGTGCCCCTGGTCGCCCGCGACCTGCCCGTGCTGCGGGAGGTCCTCGGCGGGGCGGCGCTGCTCGTCGACACGCCCGAGGTTGCCGCGCGGGCGCTGGGGCGGGTGCTGGACGAGGCACCGGCGTCGAGGGTCCGCCGCGCGGCCACCGGCGCCGCCCGGGCGGCGCGGTGCACGTGGGACGACGCGGCCGACCAGCACCTCCGGTGGTACGGGAGTCTGTGATGCTGAGGGGATGAGGCGGGTGCTGGGCAGGTGGGCGGGAGTGCGCCCGCTCGTGCGCCGTCTCGTCGCCGTCCAGGTGATCGCCCTGACGTGGGGCGCCCTGGTGCACGCCGCGATGCTGGTCGCCGCCGCCGCCGGCCCTGCCGCGGTGCTCGACCCCTCGGTGCCCGTGGGGGTGGCGGCGTACTGGGTGGGGCTCACCCTGCTCGACCCGCTGGCGGCAGGGCTGCTCGCGCTGCGCCGCCGGGTGGGCCTGGGGGCCAGCGCCGTGGTGCTGGTCAGCGACTCCGCGGTCAACGGCTACGTCATCCACGGCCTCGGCGTCGGGGTGCCGTGGGCGTGGGCGGGGCACCTGGTGGTCACCGCGCTGGCCCTGGGGGTGCTGCTCACCTGGCCGGTGGTCAGCCCGTGGCTGCTGCGCTGGTCCAGTCCGTCCGCGCTGGTGGTCGCCACCCGGTAGCCGCCCCGGTGGCCGCTGCAGGGCCGCCGCAGGGCCTACGGTGCCCGGGTGCTGGTGGGGTTCATCGGGTCGGGGAACATGGCGCGGGCGCTCGCCGCGGGGTGGGGCGACCCGTTCCTGTGCACCGACGCCGGCTCCGGGCGCGCCGCGGTGCTGGCCGCTGACCTGGGGGGCGAGGCGCTGGGCACCAACGCCGAGCTCGCCGCCCGCGCCGACCTCGTGGTGCTGGCCCACAAGCCCGCCGCCCTCGACGCCGTCGCTGCCACCCTGCGCGGCACCCGGCCCCGCGCCGTGGTCTCGGTGCTGGCGCGCACCACCGCGGCGCAGGTGCGCGCCGCGCACCCCGGTGCGCCGGTGGTGCGCATCGAGCCCAGCACCCTGGTCGAGGTGCGCCGCGGCGCACTCGTGATGGCCGCCCCCGACCCCGGCACCGACGCCGACCTCGTCGCGCGGGTGCGGGCGCTGTTCGCCCGCCTCGGTCAGGTCGTGGAGGTGCCCGAGGCGCTCGTGGGCGTCGCCAGCGGGGTGTGCGGCGTCGGACCCGCCTACTGGGCGCTGCTGGTCGAGGCGCAGGTGGACGCCGCGGTGCGCCGCGGCCTGTCCCCCGCGCAGGCCTCGCTGCTGGTCACGGCCACGATGGGCGGGGCCGCGGAGCTCATCGAGGCGCGCGGGTACGACACCCTCGCGGTGCGCCGCGCCGTCACCTCCCCCGGAGGGGTCACCGCCCGGGGGCTGGCCGCGCTCGAGGCGGGCGGGGTGCGCGCCGCGCTGGCCAGCGCGATGGACGCCGTCGTCGACGGCTGATCACCGTCTGCGCAGGTCAGCCTGCCGTGTGACACTGTGCCGGCACGAGCCCGTGCGCTGCGCGACACCCGGCCCCGGTGGCGCTCGATCCGACCTCGCCCCGGAGAGCCTGTGACCCTCGACGTCTCGCTGCCCGCCCCTCCTGCCACCGAGGACGCCGTGCGTCCCGCCCGCACCGGCCGTCCCGTCCGCCGCGCCGAGCGCGGCGCCTCGGAGTTCGCCGAGCTGTCCCAGCGGATCCAGGCCATGGGGCTGCTGGAGCGCCGCCAGGGCTACTACTGGCGCAAGATCACCGGGGTGGTGCTGGCGCTGGCCGCCGCGTGGGTCGGTTTCAGCCTGCTGGGAGACTCCTGGTACCAGCTCCTGATCGCCGCGGCGCTGGCCGTCATCGCCACGCAGATCGCCTTCCTCGGGCACGAGGCCGCGCACCGGCAGATGTTCACGTCCGCGAGGTGGAACGAGTGGACGACCCTGGTGCTCACCGGCCTGCTCAGCGGGATGAGCTCGCAGTGGTGGCAGCGCAAGCACACCAAGCACCACTCCGCCCCCAACCAGCTCGGCAGGGACACCGACATCGAGTCCGGCGTCCTCGCCTTCCACCCCGCGGCGGCGAAGCGCCGCGGGGCTGTGGGCCGGTTCTTCGCCGAGCGCCAGGGGTGGTTCTTCTTCCCCCTGCTGCTCCTCGAGGGCGTGAACCTGCACGTGCAGGGCCTCGTCCTGCTGTGCAGCAAGGGTGAGGTGAAGCGCCGCTGGGTGGAGCTGTCGTTCATCACCGTGCGACTGGCCGGGTACCTCGCGGCCATCGTCATCGTGCTGCCGCCCGGCAAGGCCGCCGCCTTCCTCGGCGTGCAGCTGGGCCTGTTCGGGCTGTACATGGGGTGCTCCTTCGCCCCGAACCACAAGGGCATGCCGCTGGTCCCCGAGAACCTCAAGGTCGACTTCCTGCGTCGTCAGGTGCTCATGTCGCGCAACATCAGTGGTGGGCGCCCCATGACGTGGCTGCTCGGCGGTCTGAACCACCAGATCGAGCACCACCTGTTCCCGAACATGCCCCGCCCGAACCTGCGGCGCGCCCGCACCGTGGTGAAGGCCTTCTGCGCGGAGCGGGGCGTCACCTACACCGAGACGGGCCTGCTCACCTCGTACGGCATCGTCGTGCGGTACCTGAACCAGGTCGGTCTCAGCGCCCGCGACCCGTTCCAGTGCCCGCTCGTGGCCACGTACCGGCCCCGCGGCTGAGGCTCGCTCGCGCCCCTCAGGCGCCGCGGTGCAGCCGCACCGGGTCGCCCGGCCTTGCAGGAACCGCTCCACGACGCGGGGCTCGATCCAGCGGGACAGCGCCTCCCCGAGGCGGGTCGACGCCAGGTGCCCGTGGTCCAGGGCCCCGTTCGCGACGACGAGGTGGTCGACGTCGCGGCGGCTCAGCTGCCCGTCGACGCCGCGCACCCCCCCACGTCGCGGCACTCCTCGACCACGGTGACGTCAGACCCGGCCTCCCGCAGCACCTCCGCGGTGACCGCGCCCGCGAACCCGGCCCCGATGCCGGCGACGTCCACAGCGCTCCTCCTCGATCGTGCGCACCGGCGCCGGTGCGACAGCCGCGGCGACGCAGCGCCCCGCGAGCCACCGAGGATCACGGGTCCAGTGGTCGGGCGCGCGGTGGTCGCGGGATCGCCAGCGCCGCGAGCAGGCCCGCGCCGAGCACCGCGGTGCTGACGCCGAAGGCGGCCTGGTAGCTGACGGCGTCGGTCAGCGCCCCGGCCACCAGGGGGCCGACGATGGCGCCGAGGTCGGAGGCCATCTGGAACACCGCCACCACCCTCCCGCTGCGGGCGGGGGAGACGTCGGCGACGACGGAGGCGGGCACGCTCGCCAGCAGGGAGGCGGCGAGCCCGACGACGGCCATCGAGACCAGGAAGGCCCCCACCGCGGGTGGGGCGACCAGCAGGGCCAGGGCCCCGGTGGCCAGGGCGGAGCCGAGCACCAGGGACGGGCGGCGACCCCACGTGTCGGCGAGGCGCCCCGCGCGCAGCAGACCCAGGGCCTGGGCGAGCGACCCGGCGAGCAGGCCCGCGCCGGCCCACGCAGCGCTGCGCCCCAGCCCCTCGACGACGTACAGGGGCACCAGGGAGTTGCGCACCCCGAACAGCACCCACCCGACGCCGAAGTTCGCGACCAGCGCGGCGAGGTACGCCCGCGAGCGCAGCGCCGCGCGCAGGCCCCCGGCGACGTCCGGCTGCCCACCGGTCCCGACGGGTGCGGCGTCCGGCCCCGCGGCACGCGGTTCCACGGCGGTGGCCCCGGCGGGTACCGCACCCGGTGCGGCTGCTGCGGGGACGGCGACGGCCGCGGGGCGCAGCGTCACCAGGGCCACCGCGCCGGCGACCAGCAGGGTCACCGCGTAGACCACGAAGGGCAGGCGGGGGGAGGCCGCGGTGAGGAACCCCCCGATCGCCGGTCCGGCGATGCCGCCGAGGATGAAGCCCCCCTGGTAGCGCGCCGCCGCCCGCCCCCGGTGGGTGGGCGGAGCCACCCGCAGCAGCAGGGACAGGGCCGCGATGGTGAACATCGCGCTGCCCAGGCCACCGGCGGCGCGCAGCACCACGAACACCGGGAAGGTGGCCGCGTAGGCGGACGCCCCGGTGGTCACCGCGACGATCACCAGCCCGACGGTCAGCACCACCCGCTCCCCGGCGCGCTCCACCAGGGACCCGCCGGCGAACGCGGAGACGAAGCGCAGGAACGCGAAGGCGCTGACCGCCAGGCCGACCGCGGTGGTGCCCACCCCGTAGGAGCGGGCGAACAGGGGGATGGCCGGGGCCACGATGCCGAAGCCCAGGGCCACGACGAAGGCGACGACGGCGAGCACGTCGACCTCGCGCGGCAGGACACGACCGCCCCCGCCGCGCACGGGCGGTGATGCTGTCACACGCCCCCGGGCGCGGGCGGCGGCATGATGGGCGCATGGGACGTCACGGGAGTCGAACGTGCGGGGGATGACCGTGGCCGGCGCGGTGCTGGTGGCGCTGGGGGTGCTGTTCACCCTGCAGGGCCTCGGCCTGGTCGGGGGGAGCGCGATGACCGGGAGCACCACCTGGGTCGTCCTGGGGCCGGTCATCGCCGCGGTGGGCGCCGTGCTCGTCGTCAGCTCGCGTCGGCGGGCGCGGGGCCCGCGCCGGTGAGCCGCGACGCGCTCGGGGCACCGCCCGAGCGCGCCGACGTGGCCGGGCGCCGCGAGGTCGAGGACCGGAGCCGTGCCGCGAAGGTCGCCGTCTCCCTCGTCTTCGCCACCAGCGGGCTGTCCCTGTCGTCGTGGTTCGCGCGCGTGCCGGAGATCCAGCAGCTGCTCGACCTGACACCGGGGCAGCTGGGCCTGCTGCTGCTGTGCCTGTCGCTGGGCTCCGTCACCGCCCTGCCGCTGGCCGGCGTCGTGGTGCGCCGCCTGGGCACGGCCCGCACCGTCGCCCTCGGGTGCCTCGCCGTCGCGGCGGGTGTGGCCCTCGCCGGCCTCGGGGCGCAGGTGCTGGCCCTCGCCGTGCTGACGGGAGCCGCCCTAGTGGCCGTCGGGGCGGCGATGGGGTGCTGGGACGTGGCGATGAACGTCGAGGGCGCCGCCGTCGAGCGGCGGCTCGGGCGCACCATCCTGCCCCGCTTCCACGCCGCGTGGAGCATCGGCACGGTGGTGGGTGCGCTGGTCGCCTTCGGCGCCTCGGCGGTGGGCGTCCCGGTGGCCGTGCACCTCGGGGTCGTCGCCGTGGTCGTGGCCGCGGTGACCACCGCCGCCACCACCCGCTTCCTGCCCGTGGCCCCGGACTCCGTGAGCGCCGCCGCCGAGCACGGCGGGGCCCTGCTCGCGTGGCGGGAGCCCCGCACCCTGCTGCTCGGCCTGCTGGTGCTGTGCGCCGCGTTCACCGAGGGCGTCGCCAACGACTGGCTCGCCATCGGCCTGCGCGACGGGTACGGCACCACCGCGGCGGTGGGGGTGCTGGGCTTCGCCTTCTTCGTCACCGCCATGACGGTCGGGCGGCTGGTGATCGGGCCCGTGCTGGACCGCGTCGGCCGGGTCCCGGTGATCGTCACCAGCTTCGCGGCCGTGGTGGTCGGGGCGGTGGTCGTGGTCTTCAGCCCGGTGCTGTGGCTGGCGCTGGTCGGCACCGTGGTGTGGGGGCTCGGCGCCTCCGTCGGCTTCCCGCTGGGCATCTCCGCCGCCGCCGACGGCGGGAACTCCGAGGCCCGGGTCAGCGTGGTGGCCACCCTCGGCTACACCGCCTTCCTCGCCGGGCCTCCGCTGCTCGGCGCTCTGGGAGACAGGGTCGGGGTGCACCCGGCGCTGCTGGTCGTCGCGGTCGTCAGCGTGCCCGGCATGCTGCTCGCCCGCAGCGCCCGGCCGCCGGAGGGCGCGAGCGCGGCACCGGGGGCGGCGGGGGCGTGAGGGCCGAGGACGTCGTGGAGGTGGCCCCGGGGGTCTTCCGGGTGGGGGGCGCGCTGGTCAACTGGTACCTGCTGCGCGACGGGGACGACCTGACCCTGGTCGATGCGGGGTACCCCGGGGACGTGTCCGACGTGCTGGCCTCCATCGCCCTGGTGGGCCGCCGGCCCGAGGACGTGCGCGCCGTCCTGGTCACCCACGCCCACGCCGACCACCTCGGCGCGGTGCCCGCCCTGCACGCCGCCCACGGCACACCCGCCCACGCCGGTGGGCTCGACGCCGAGCGCGCCCGCAGCGGCTCCCTCCAGCAGGTGTCCACCCGCGCGGTCCTCGCCAGCGCCTGGCGCCCCGGCGTCGCACCGTGGGCCGTGCGCGCCCTGCGCCGCGGTGGCACGCGCGTGCCCGCCTCACCGCACGTGCAGCCGTTCCCCGCTCGAGGCCGCGGCGGGGCGCTCGACCTGCCCGGCGGGCCCGTGCCGGTGCCCACGCCGGGGCACACCGGGGGGCACACGGCGTTCCACCTGCCCCAGCACGGCGTCGTGCTCACGGGGGACGCGCTGGTCACCGGGCACCCCACGTCGCGGCGACGCGGCCCCCAGCTGCTCCCCACGATGTTCGACCACGACCGGGACCAGGCCCGCCGGACCCTCGCGGTGCTGGGGGCGCTGGACGCCGACGTCGTCCTGCCCGGGCACGGCGACGTGGCCAGGGGCCCGGTCGCCGCGGCGGTGGCCCGGGCCCTGGCACGCGCGTGAGCGCCCCGGCGACCCGCAGCCCGAGCACTCCGTCCGCGTAGGGTCCTCACGTGATCCACGACGACCCGTCCGGCGCTCAGCACGTCATCGCCGCCGGCCCGTACCGCGCCGTGGTCACGCAGGTGGGCGCCGCACTGCGCACCCTCACCCACGACGGGCGCGACCTCGTCGTCGGCTGGCCGGGCGGGGAGCCCCAGCGCCTGTACCGCGGTGCGGTCCTGGCGCCCTGGCCCAACCGCGTGCGGGACGGGCGGTACACCTGGCAGGGGCGCGAGCTGCAGCTGCCGCTGAGCGAACCGGACCGGCTCGCCGCCCTGCACGGGCTCGTGGTGTGGACCCCGTGGCAGCTCCTCGACGGCACCGGTGACGGCACCGGCGGCGCGATCACCCTCGGCGCCCGCCTGTGGCCGCAGCAGGGGTACCCGCACACCCTGGACCTGCGAGCGACGTGCGCGCTGCACGCCGACGGCCCCGACGCGGGCCTGGGGTGGACGCTGACGGCCACGAACACCGGCAGCTCCCCGGCGCCCTACGGCGCCGGGATCCACCCGTACCTCGTCGCCGGGCCCGGCCGGGTCGACGACTGGACCCTGGAGCTGGACGCCGCCGAGGCCCTCGACGTCGACCCGCATCGGCTGCTGCCCGACCGCGCCGCCCCCACCACCTCACCGGTGGCGGGCACCGACCTCGACCTGCGCTCCCCGCGCCCGCTCGCCGGCGTGGCGATCGACCACGCGTACACCGCCGTCGGCGCCCGCGCGGCGCGGCTGCGCACCGCTGACGGCTCCGGGGTGGAGATGACGTGGGGTGAGGGCCTGCCGTGGGTGCAGGTGCACACCGCCGACCGCCCCGACCCCGAGGACGACCGCGTCGGGGTGGCCCTGGAGCCGATGACCTGCCCGCCCGACGCGTTCGGCACGGGCGTCGGCGTCGTGACCCTGGCGCCGGGAGCCTCGCACTCCGCCACCTGGCGGATCGCGGCGCTGCCCCCGGCCTGAGCGCGCCCCGCGGGGCCATCCGTGGTGGCGGGACGGCGCGCGCAGGAGCGGCGGCGAGATCGCCGCGCCCCTATCCTGCATGCTCCGCTGCCGGCCGCTCGCAGGGTCGCCGGGCTGGTGGCGGGCCGCAGCAGCCGTCCGCGGCCCTCGACCGCCCGATGAGGAGAGCCCCGTGCCGCCACCCCCGTCCCCGTCCGGGTCGTCAGCGCCGTCTGCGCCCACCGGGCTCTCGGTGCAGCTGTACACCGTCAGGGAGGCCGTGGCGCAGGACCTGTCCGGCACCCTGTCGCGCATCGCGGGCATCGGCTTCACGCAGGTCGAGCCGTACTCCTTCACCTCCCTCGGCGAGGCGCTGCGCGAGGGCCTGGACGACGCGGGGCTGAGCGCGCCCACGGCCCACCAGCACTTCCTCGGCGAGCCCGAGGCGCACCTCGAGACCGTGTTCGCCGCCGCAGCGGCCCTGCGCACCACCACGGTGATCGACCCGTCCACCGCGCCCGAGCGCTGGCAGGACGTCAGCGGGGTCGAGCAGGTCGCCGACCAGCTCAACGCCGCCGCCGTCGTCGCCGCCCGGCACGGCGTGAGGGTGGGCTACCACAACCACGCCCACGAGCTGGCCAGCGTGCTGGGGGGCACCACGGCCCTGGAGGTCCTCGCCGCCGCGCTCGACGACGCGGTGGTCCTGGAGGTGGACGCCTACTGGGCCGTGGTCGGGGGCCAGGACCCTGTCGCCCTGCTGGGCCGGCTGGGTGAGCGCGTGGCGGCACTGCACGTCAAGGACGGGCCCGGCACCGCGGACACCGCCGACCAGGTGGCCGTGGGCGCCGGGAGCCTGCCGATCCCGGCGATCATCGCCGCGGCACCGCACGCGCTGCGGGTGGTCGAGCTCGACGACTCCCGGGGGGACCGCTTCACCGCCGTGGCCGACAGCTTCGCCTACCTCGCGCGACAGGCCCTGGCGTGACTGCCGCCACCAGCACCGCCGGCCCCGGTGGCACGGTCGGGGTCGGCGTCATCGGCGCCGGGGTGATCAGCGCGCAGTACCTCGGCAACCTCACCGCCTTCCCCGACCTCGACGTGCGCTGCGTCGCCGACCTCGACCAGGACCGCGCCCGCTCCCGGGCGCAGGAGTTCGGGGTGCCCGGCGCCGGCTCGGTCGCCGAGCTGCTCGCCGACGACGGCATCGAGGTCGTGGTGAACCTGACCGTCCCGCAGGTGCACGTCGAGGTCGCCCTGCAGGTGCTCGCAGCCGGCAAGCACGTGTGGAGCGAGAAGCCCTTCGCCCTCGACCGGGCGAGCGGGCAGCAGCTGCTGGCGGCCGCTCACGCTGCCGGCCTGCGGGTGGCGACCGCACCTGACACGTTCCTCGGCGCCGGCCTCCAGACCGCGCGCCGGCTGCTGGAGTCCGGGCGCATCGGGACGCCGCTGACGGCCCTGACCCTGCTGCAGGGCCCCGGCCCGGACGCCTGGCACCCCGACCCGGCCTTCCTGTTCGCCGAGGGTGCGGGGCCGCTGTTCGACCTCGGTCCCTACTACCTCACCGCGCTGGTGCAGCTCTTCGGCCCGCTGTCACGGGTCAGCGCCCAGGCCTCGAGGGCGAGGACCACGCGCACCGTCGGGTCCGGGCCGCGCGCGGGGCAGGTCTTCCCCGTCGAGGTCCCCACGCACGTCGCCGCCCTGTACGAGTTCGAGAGCGGCCGGAGCGCGCAGTCCCTGTTCAGCGTCGACTCCGCGCTGCGGCGCACCCAGTTCGAGGTGACCGGCACCGACGGCACCCTGGTGGTGCCCGACCCCAACACCTTCACCGGTGACGTGCTCGTCCACGACGGCGGCGCCGAGCCCGCGCGCGTCCCCGCGGTCGGCGCGACGTCCACCCGCGGCACCGGGGTGCTGGAGCTGGCCCGCGCGATCCGCGCCGGTCGGCCCGAGCGGGCCTCGGGGGAGCTGGCCCTGCACGTGCTGGACGCGATGGTCTCCACCGCCGAGGCCGCGGAGGGCGGCGCCCCGGTGGAGATCACCAGCACCGTGGACGTCGCCCCCGCGCTGCCCGAGGACTGGGACCCCACGGCCGCCACGCTGGCCGGCTCGAGGGGCGCGGGGTGACGCGCCTGCGCGTCGCCGTCCTCGGCGCGGGGATGATCGGCGAGGTCCACCGCCGGGCCGCGGTGCTCGCCGGGGCGGAGCTGGTGGGGGTCATGGCCTCCACCCCCCAGCGCTCGCGCGAGGTCGCCGACCGGTGGGGCGCGCCCCGGGCCTTCGCCACCGTCGAGGAGGTCGCCGACTCCGACGTCGACGTCGTCCACATCGCCACGCCCAACGCCGCCCACGTGCCCGCCGCGGTGCAGCTCGTGCGGGCCGGGAAGCACGTGGTCTGCGAGAAGCCGCTGGGCACCAGCTCGAGCGAGGCGCAGCTGGCCGTGGACGCCGCGCGGGCGGCGGGTGTGGTGACCGCGGTGCCGTTCGTCTACCGCTTCCACCCCATGGCCGCTGAGATGCGCGCCCGCGTGGGCAGCGGGGACCTCGGGGCGGTGAACCTGGTCCACGGCAGCTACCTGCAGGACTGGCTGCTCGACCCGGGGGCGACCAGCTGGCGCGTCGACCCCGCCCAGGGGGGCCCGTCCCGGGCGTTCGCCGACATCGGGTCGCACTGGTGCGACCTGGCCGAGTGGGTCACCGGCGACCGCATCGAGCGCCTGGTGGCCACCACGTCGATCTCCGTGCCGCAGCGGCCCGCTGCCACCGCGGCCAGCTTCAGCGCCGTCGCCGGCGACGCCCCGCTGGTCGACGTCACCACCGAGGACAGCGCCGTCGTCCTCTTCCGCACCGCCGGCGGCGTCGCCGGGTCGGTGACCGTCTCCCAGGTCAGCGCCGGGCGCAAGAACCGGCTGTGGCTGGAGGTCGACGGCAGCCGCCGCAGCGCCGTCTTCGACCAGGAGGACCCCGAGCACCTGTGGGTCGGCGGTCAGGAGGGGGGGCTCGTCCTGAACCGCGACCCGCAGCACGGCTCCCCCGAGCAGCGCCGCCTGGCCACCCTGCCCGCCGGTCACGCGCAGGGCTACGCGCAGTGCTTCGAGGCCTTCGTGGCCGACGCGCACGCCACCGTCCGCGCCCGCGCCACCGGTGGGGAGGCCCCCGAGGGCCTGCCCACCTTCGCCGACGGCGCCCGCGCGGCGGTGGTCTGCGACGCGGTGCTCGCCTCCGCCCGCACCGGCGCCTGGACCACCGTCGGCGCACCGGCGAGCCCGTGAACCCGTGAGCACCGACCCCGCACCCACCCCGCAGCACCGAGGAGGACCCGTGGCACTACCGCGAGAGGCCACCGGGACGGCGCGCCCGGCGCAGTCGCGCCCCGTGACGCTCTTCACCGGCCAGTGGGCCGACCTGCCCTTCGAGGAGGTGTGCCGACTCGCGTCGGGCTGGGGCTACGACGGCCTGGAGATCGCCTGCTGGGGCGACCACTTCGACGTCGCGCGCGCCGCCGAGGACGAGCGGTACGTGCGGGCGAAGAAGGACGTGCTCGAGCGGCACGGGCTCGGCTGCTGGGCGATCTCGAACCACCTCAACGGCCAGGCGGTGTGCGAGGCGATCATCGACGACCGCCACCGGGGCACGGTGCACCCGCGGGTGTGGGGCGACGGCGAGCCCGAGGGCGTGCGGCAGCGGGCCGCCGAGGAGATGAGGACCACGGCGCGGGCGGCCGCCGCCTTCGGCGTCGACACCGTGATCGGCTTCACCGGCTCGTCGATCTGGCACTGCGTGGCGATGTTCCCGCCCGTGGCCGACGAGGTCATCGCGGCTGGCTACCGCGACTTCGCCGACCGGTGGAACCCGATCATCGACGTCTTCGACGAGGTCGGCGTCCGCTTCGCGCACGAGGTGCACCCCTCGGAGATCGCCTACGACCACTGGACGACGGTCGCGACCCTGGACGCCATCGACCACCGGGCCGGTTTCGGCCTCAACTACGACCCGTCCCACATGATCTGGCAGGGGTTCGACCACGTCGGCTTCCTGTGGGACTTCAAGGACCGCATCTACCACGTGGACTGCAAGGACACCAAGGTGCGGATGGCGGGGGGCCGCAACGGCATCCTGTCGTCGCACCTGCCGTGGGCCGACCCGCGTCGCGGCTGGGACTTCATCTCCACCGGGCGCGGCGACACCGACTGGGAGGGCGTCTTCCGGATGCTCAACCACATCGGCTACGCCGGGCCCATCTCCATCGAGTGGGAGGACGCGGGCATGGACCGGCTCGACGGCGCACCCGAGGCGCTGGCCTTCATCCGCGGGCACAACGCGCTCACCCCGCCCGCGGCGGCCTTCGACGCCGCCTTCGCCACCAGGGACGCCGCGAGCTGACCGCGGGGTCGGCTGCCGCGACCCAGGTCGCTCAGGCCGCCGTCACGGTGAACCAGTCGGACTGCAGGCCCAGCGCCCGACGGACGTCGTCGCCGCTGACCGTCACCGACCCGCTGGTGCCGGTGACCACCGCGGAGGTGACCCGGCCGCCGTCCGCGCCGAGGCCGTTGCGGGCGACCACCGTCACCGACTCCACCTGACCGACCTGCGGCCACGCGGCGCTGGCCCGTGCGGCCGGCACCTGCACGGTCCAGTCGTGGCGCGGGGACCGCACGTCGCCGAGGTCCTCCACCGCGGGGAACACCCCACCGGCGGTCCACCCGCCGGTGGAGGAGCTGAACTCGGTGCGCGCCACCGCGCCGGCCGCGGTGAGCCGGACCTGCCCGGCGGTCTCGGCGATGGCCTGGTCGGTGCGCCGGTCCTCCCCGGCGGCCCCGCCGTAGACCTGGCAGCTGTCCGTGTCGCAGCTCTGGGCCCAGGACCGACGCGCCTCGGCACGCCCGTAGGAGCGGGCCGCGACGGCCTGCGCGCGCAGCGCCGCCATGCCCTTGCCGCCGCCGGCGTCTCCCCACGACGCGGGGGACTCCCGGGGCACGACGCCGCGCAGGTAGCTCTCGATCGGCACGTGGTTGACCAGCCGGGACGTGCCGGCGGGGTCGACCACGGGGCGGAAGCTGCCGCGGTACTGGCGGTCGGTGTTGCAGACCGTGATCATCTGCGCCCGGTCGTTCCCGGGGTCGGCGGGCAGCCACACCGCTGGGGCCGGGCCGGCGTCGCGGGCCCCGGGCGCGTCGTCCCCGAAGCACCCGCCTGGGCGGGTGGTCACGCTCCACGTCCCACCGGTGCGGCGGAAGACCACGCCGCTGCCCGCGGGCACCTGCGCGCCCTCGAGGAGGATCGGCTGCGCGGAGGCCAGGACGATGAGGTCCGCGCCGTCGAGCGCGGTGAGGCGCACGGAGACCTCGTCGTTGCCGGTGGTGCCCTCGGTGGTGCCGCCGTAGTAGTGCCCGAGGATCTGGCGGTGGTCCCAGCCCTGGTCGACCGCGTACCCGTAGGAGCCCCACTGGCTCAGGCCGCGCCCGTGCCCCCAGCCGTGCCCGGTGACGGTCAGCGTGGTCGCCGGCGCCGCGTGGGCCGCGGGCGCGGTCACGAGCACGACGAGCGCGGCGGCGAGCGCGGCGAGGCCGGGACGCTTCGTCCGGTTCCGAGAGGATCTGCGCAGGTTCACGGCGCGAGGGTCGCACGCCCTCCCGCGCTGTCGGCGCGTCGTCCCAGCGGCGGAGGCCGGGCGTGGCGGTACCGGTCAGGATGGTGCCACCACCCGGCGTCCCTGAGCCGACCCGACAGTGCAGGAGCGTGGCGCGTGCCAACACCCGATGCTGACGTCGAGCGAGTCCTCGTCGTCGTCGCCCACCCCGACGACGTCGACTTCGGCGCCGGCGGCACCGTCGCCGGATGGGTGCGCACCGGCGCCTCGGTCACGTACCTGCTGTGCACCCGCGGGGAGCAGGGCGGTTTCGACGACACCCCCCGCGAGCTGGTGCCCGCGCTGCGCGAGGCCGAGCAGCGCGCGGCGGCCGCGGCCGTGGGCGTCTCCGACGTCCGCTTCCTGGAGGGTTACCGGGACGGGCACCTCGACCCGACCCACGAGCTGCAGCGCGACATCGTGCGGGTGATCCGCCAGGTGAGGCCGCAGCGGATGCTGATCCAGAGCGCCGAGCGCTGGTACGGCAGGCTCGCGGCGAGCCACCCCGACCACCTCGCCGCGGGAGAGGCCGCGATCCGGGCGATCTACCCCGCCAGCCGCAACCCCTTCGCCCACCCCGAGCTGCTGGGAGTGGAGGGGCTGGAGCCGTGGGCGGTGCCCGAGGCGTGGGTCATGGCCTCGGAGCGGTCCGACCACCACGTCGACATCACCGAAACCTTCGAGGTCAAGCTCGCCGCGCTGCGCGAGCACGCCAGCCAGACCGCGCACCTGGGGGAGGAGCTGGTGGCGCGGCTGCGCGAGTGGAACGGGGGGATCGCGGAGGCCGCGGGGTGGCACGGGCGCCTGGCGGAGGCGTTCCAGGTGGTCTCGACCGCGTGAGGGGCGGCACGATCACCGCGGTGACGAGCGACGCAGCCGACGCTCGACCACCGCGCGGTCCTCTGCGGGGAACTGCGGCACCCCGCGCAGCAGCGGCAGCAGCTCGGGGCGGGTCGTCAGCGCGGCGAACGCCGTCGCGACGTCCACGCCGTGCTGGGGGACGTCGAGCACTCGCACCGCACCTCCTGCGCTCAGCTCACCGGCGCGCAGCACCCGCAGGTAGGCACCCGGCACCCGCGCTGCGGTGAACCGGGGCACCCAGCGCTCCTGGCCCAGCCACACCGCGAACGTCACGCACGGGATCCGCGGGCAGCTGACCTGCAGCAGCGCGGTCCCCACCGCCCACGTCTCCCCGATCACCGCGCCGGTGACGTCCACGCCGGTCGTGGTGAGGTCCTCCCCGAACGTCCCGCTCGGCAGGGGCCGGCCGAGCTCGGCCGCCCAGGAGTCGAGGTCCTCGCGCGCGTAGGCGTACACGGCCTGGTCGTCGCCGCCGTGGTTGGCGGTGTCGCTGATGTGGTCACCGACCAGGCCGCTGCCGCCGGCGCCCTTCGCGCCGGGCGCCCGCACCGCCACGGGACCCTGCACGGGGCGCTTGTCGATGCCGGTGGTACCGCCCTTCGCAGCGATCGGGCGCTCCCGGCCCACGTTGACCGACACCACCGTGCCGCGGGCTGCCTCCACCGCGCCGACCCTGCGGGGCTCCGCGCCGCTGGTCAAGGCGTTCGCCCAGGCCCGCTGGCGCGGAGGGCCTCGGTGAGGAGCGCGACGGCCTCGGGCAGGGCGGTGTCGGCGAGGTTGCCGTACCCGAGCACCAGGGCGTCGCGGGCGCCGGCCGGTGCGCTGCGGTAGGCGGCGAGCGGTGTCAGGCGCAGGCCGTGCCGGGCGGCGTGCGCGGTGACCGCTGCGGGCGGGACGCCGGCGGGGAGGTGCGCGAGAAGGTGCAGGCCGGCGGCGATGCCGGAGAGGTCGACGTCGGGCAGGGCCTCGCGCAGCGCGGCGGTCAGGGCGTCGCGGCGGGAGCGGTAGCGGCGGCGGACGGCGCGCAGGTGCCGGTCGTACCCCCCGTCGAGGACCAGCGCGGCGAGGGCGAGCTGGTCGAGGGTCGGTGGGGTCGCCCCGGGCAGGTCGACACCGGCCAGGGCGTCCGCGAAGCGGTGCGGGACGACGGACCAGCCGATGCCGAGCGCGGGGCTGAGGGTCTTGCTGACCGAGCCGACGAGCAGCACCCGGGTGGGGTCCGTGCCCTGGAGGGCGGCGAGGGGGGCCCGGTCGTAGCGGAACTCCGCGTCGTAGTCGTCCTCGATGACCAGCGCGTCGACCCGCTCCGCCCGGGCCAGCAGGTGCGCGCGGCGCTGCGCCGACAACGCCACACCGGTGGGGAACTGGTGGGCGGGGGTGAGGAGGGCAGCCCGGACGAGCGGGTGAGCGGCCAGGGCGTCGACGTCCAGGCCGCAGCTGTCGACCGGGACCGGGATCGGCTCCAGCCCGGCGCCGGAGCCCCCGTCCACCCAGCGGACGTGGCGGAGGCGCTCGGTCAGGTCCGCGGCGCTCACGGGAGCGCTCTGTCGCAGGCGCCGCACCGGACGCCCTGACACCTCCACGGGGCTCCGGGTTCCGACTCCCGGAACCCTGACGGCGGTGTGCGTGGTGGTCGTCGGCCCGTGGCCCTCGCGCGGTCGGCGGTCAGTGCCGGTCCGGCGACGCCCTCACCGAGCCGGTGTCCGACCTCCGTGACCACCCGGCACCGTCATGACGTGGGCGCGGCCGTTTCAGATCGCCGAGGCCCCGCCCGCGGCGGGTGCACCGACGTGGTCCCGCCGGTCCGGTGAGGCGGAGGACGCCGTCCAGGTGCGCTGGCACGCCAGCGCCACCAGGGCCGCGACGGCCACGGCGGCGACCGCGCCGGCGAAGGACGCGGCCACCCCCACGGCGTCGATGAGGACGCCGGCGAGCGCGGTGCCCCCCGCCACGCCCGAGGTGATCGACGTCGACAGCCACGCCTGCGCCTCGTTGGAGCGCCCCGCCGGCACCAGGGCGTCGAGGAGGTTCTGCATCACGATCAGGCTCGGGGCGATGGCCAGGCCCGCGAGGAACAGCAGCGGCAGCAGCGTGACCAGCGGGGGCCGACCCGCGGCGAGCAGGAACGGCACCGGCGCCAGGCCCACCGAGAAGACCCCGAGGAAGAGCGGCAGGCGCCGGTGCTCGCGCTCGTGCCCGCCGCTGGTGCCGTACGCGAGGCCACCCAGGGTGCTTCCCCCCGCGATCGCCGCGAACAGCACCCCCAGGCGGCCCTCGTCGTCCAGCACGTCGCGAGCGGTCGCGGCCAGGGACGTGTCGATGGCGCCGAAGCCGACGGCCATCGCGGCGCTCACCACCAGCAGCGCCGGCACCCCAGCTGCCCCCACCGCTGAGCCGGTGCGTCGGCGGCCCGCCGAGGTGGCCTCGCCCCCGTCAGGACCCGCCGGGACGGTGAGACCCGCATCGCCGGGTCGCCACCGCGCCGGCCCGGTGGCGCAGTAGGCCAGGCCGCCGGCGGCCAGCAGGCCGGCGGTCACGAGCAGCGGCGCCACCGCAGGCGCGAGGACCAGCAGCAGGGACAGCAGCAGCGGCCCACCCACGAAGATCAGCTCCACCGCGGCGGCGTCCAGGGCGTACCCGGCGCGGCGCTGCACGGGGTCGGGCACCACCGAGCGCCAGGAGCTGCGCATCGCCGCGCCGAGCGGGGGAAAGAGCGCGCCGGCGCCACCAGCCAGGGCCACGAGTGCGGCGCTGGGAGCCCCGGCGACCGTGGCGGAGGCCAGCGCGGCCAGCAGCCCGGCGCTGCCCAGCACCGTGGGCGCCAGCACCCGCGCCTGGCCGAGGCGGTCCATCGTCCGGCCCCACACCGGGGACCCGACGGCCGTGCCCACCGCGAACGCTCCGGTCGCCAGGCCGGCGAGGGCGTAGGAGCCGCGCTCGGCCTGCACGAGCAGCAGGATCCCCAGCGGCGCCATCGAGATGGGCAGCCGCCCCACGACCGACGCGGCGAAGGGCCGCACCACGTGGCCGGAGGACAGGAGCACCGCGTAGGTCCCCAACCCACCGCGCCCGCTCACCACCACCAGACCGTACGGGTGCCTCCCGGTGCGGGCCCCCGCGTCGGGTGCACCGTCAGCGCAGCGCACCGACCAGCGGCGGCAGGTCGGCGAGGGTGGGGATGGCGGTCACCTGCGGTGCGCCGCCGGTGCCCGAGCGGTCGAGCCAGACGCCGCGCAGCCCGGCCGCTGCTGCCGCGACGGCGTCGACGTCCAGCCGGTCACCGACGTAGAGCGCCTCCCGCGGCGGCACGCCCAGGTGCGCGCAGGCGGCGGTGAAGGCACCGGCGTCCGGCTTGGCGACCCCGAGGCCGTCGGAGGTGAGCACCGCGGTGATCTGGCGGCCGAGCCCGGTGCGGTCGACCTTCGCCTGCTGCTGGCGCTGGTCGCCGTTGGACAGGACCGCCGTCGCGACGAGGCCCCGCAGGGCCTGCAAGCAGGGCAGGGCGTCGTCGAAGGCGCGCCAGGCCTCCGTGTACGCGGTGTCGTAGGCCGCGAAGACCTCGTCGAGGCGATCGTCGGACCAGGAAGCGGGGTCGACGCCCACGTCCGGCAGGAACTCGCGCAGCCGCAGCCGGCGCTGCCCCTGGAAGGTGGTGCGCCGCGCCCGGTACGCGGGGAAGTGGTGCTCCGCGACGTCCTCCCACCGGGTGACCAGTGCCGGGATCGCGTCCTCGCTGGCCCAGCCGGCGCCGAGCAGCCACCGCTGCACCGCTGTGGCCGCCGCGCCCTCGTGGTCGACGAGGGTGCCGTCGAGGTCGAACAGGACCAGCCGCACCCGAGGGGGAGTCACGGGCACATGGTGACCGGGCCAGGGCGTCCGTGGTCGCCCCGCGTCGCCCAGCTGTGCCGCGAGTGGCCGCTCGAGCACCACAGGGGGGCGTCGGCCGGCCCCGTGCCCTAGGGTCCACAGGGCCTGACCGGTCACGACGCAGCGGCCCTGGCGGCGCAGGACGTCGGACGTGTTCACGCCCACCGCGGTGGTTGCCACCACCTGACCGGGACCGGGCACCGGGTCGGGCACGATGTCGACGCGCAGCGCCTCCGGGAGACCGGAGCGGTCCAGACTCACCGCGCGCATCAGCCGGACACCTCCTCAGCGCAGTGTCCCGCCGAGGCCTGCGCGGGCTCGGCCCACCGCCCCCACTCCTCCTGGCGCTGGTACCCCGCCGCCTGCCAGGACCTGTGGGCGGTCGAGTTGCCGTCGAGCACCATCGCGTCGGAGCGCTGCGCGCCCAGCCCTGCGAGGCGCCCTTCCGCGGCGTCCAGCAGCATGCGGGCGATCCCACGCCGGCGGTGGTCGGGGTGCACCGCGAGGCGGTACAGGTGTCCGCGCCACCCGTCCCAGCCGGCGATCACCGTGCCGATCACCACCTCGTCCTCCTTGGCGACCAGCAGCGCTCCTCGTCCCGGCCGCGCAGGGCCGTGACGGCGCACGGGGTGTCGGCGGGACGGTGGGCGTTCTCCGCGGCGATCCGCCGCAGGTCCATGACGGCGTCGACGTCGGCGGGTCGAGCTGAGCGGACCGTGACCGTCGACCCCGAGGGGCGGTCCCACGTCCGCGGTGCTGCTCCTCGGCCGTCCAGAGCGAGGTGCAGTGCCCGCTGGTGGACGTCGGGCGTGTTGCTCGGAACACCACCTGGCGCGAAGAAACGTGTCGCCAGGTGTTCGGAGCTGGTGCTCGGTTCTGCGTCACCACCAGCCTCAGCGCAGAAGACGACGAGCGCGACGCTTGCGCCGGCGACCGGCGCGTACAGCTCGCAGAGGAGCAGTTGGCCGACCGCGACGCGGAGAGCAGTCTCCTCCCGGACCTCGCGCAGCAGTGCTCCTCCGAGCGGATCATCGCCAGGACTGGGCCATCCACCCGGGAGCTCCCACTCATCGCGGTGGTTGAGGCAGAGCAGCACCTCGCCCCGTCTGATCACCACGCCCTTGACGCTCGTCGGCGTGAGGTACCAGCCTGTTCCAGGGTCGATCATCCTGAGCTCCGTGGTGGATCGGATGACGGACTCGACGGTGACGTCGATCGGTGCAGACTCTCTTCCTGCGGGCCACGACGGGGCAGAGGCCGCAGGATCGCAGCGGCGGCCTCGCGCACGGCAGGGTGGTCGAGGTCGAGGGGCTCGACGTGGTCGAGCTCCGGGCGCCGCCAGCTGGCCAGACGTCCCAGGCCGGGCGCTGGCGAGGAGCACACCACCGCGTCCGTCGTGAACGCTCACGGCACCGCGTGACCAGTACTGCTCGAAGGGCGCCGGGGAGAGGAGGTGGACGTGGCCGACCAGAATGACGAGGACCTCGCCGCCGCGGCGCGCGACCCCGAGCGCTTCACGGCGCTCGTGCAGCGCCACGGGCGCGCCGTCCACGCCTACCTGGCCCGCCGCAGCAGCCCGGACACCGCCGACGACCTGCTGGCCGAGGTGTGGCTCGCGGCCTTCGCCAGCCGCGGCACCTACGACCAGCGCCGGGGCCCGGCCCGCGGGTGGCTCTTCGGCGTCGCCCGGCACGTCCTGGCCACTCACCACCGCCGACGGGCGGTGGTGGCGGGAGCTGGCCGCGGGCGACCGGGAGCTGCTGCTCCTGGTGTCGTGGGAGCAGCTCAGTTCGAGCGAGGCCGCCGCCGTGCTGGGGTCCTCGCCGGGACGGCGCGCTCCCGGTTGCACCGCGCGCGGCGGACCGTGCTCGACCACCTCGGGCCCGAGACGACGCCATCGCTGACCGGGAGGACCCGATGACGCCCACCAGCCGCCGCCGGACGGGGCGGGGGCTCGACGCCCTGGACGGCGCCGGCGTCGTGCCGGCGGCGCGCCGTGAGGTGCTGGACCGGACGTCGGCTGCGGTCGCCGAGGCGGTCGCGCGCGCCGTCGCCGAGGAGCCTCGGCGCGGCGCCGCCAGCGCTAGCGGGCCAACGCGCCGTCGCCAGCGCTGGGTCGGTGCGGGCGCCGTCGCCGCTGCCGTCGCCGCCAGCGCCGCGCTGGTGGTCACCGCCCCGTGGGACGTGCGGGGGACCCCGCCGGACGGGGTCGCCACGGGCTCGGGGGCCCTGCGCGAGGGCGGTGGCTCGTCCGGCAGCTGCGCGCAGATGTACGACCTCGAGAACCTGCCCGACGCCACCTTCGCCTTCGACGGCACCGTCACGGCGACCGAGGTCGGAGGACCGCTGGGGGACGCCTACGTCACCTTCGCGGTCGAGGAGTGGTTCCGCGGCGGGAGCGGCGAGCAGGCCACCGCGCTCATGACCGCACCCGTGCGACCCGGTGACACGTCGTTCAACAGCAGCCAGTCGAGCATGCCGACCTACACCGTGGGCACCCGCCTGCTCGTCTCGGGCTCCTCCCGGCGGGGGGAGCCCGGGATGGTCGACCCCCTGGTGTGGGGGTGCGGCTTCACCCGCTACCACGACGCCGCGACCTCAGCGCAGTGGCGCGCTGTCCTGAGCTGAGCGCCAGGATGGCCCCGTGCCCGCGTCGTCCCGACCGCTGACCATCGTCACCGGTGGCGGGCGGGGCATCGGGGCGGCGACCGCCCTGCTCCTGGCGGGTCGCGGTCACGACCTCGTCCTGGGGCACCTGCGCGACACCGCCGCCGCTGCAGCGGTCGTCGACGCGGCCCGCGCTGCGGGGTCCACGGCGATCGCGGTGGCCGGGGACGTCGCCGACGAGCACGACGTCGACCGGCTCTTCGCGGCTGCGGGTGAGCTCGGGACGGTGAGCGGACTGGTGAACAACGCCGGGCTGACCGCCCACGTCGGGGACCTCGCCGACACCCCGGTGGAGGTGGTGCGCCGCGTGGTCGAGGTGGACCTGCTCGGGGCGCTGTGGTGCGCCCGGGCCGCGGCCCGCGTGATGTCGACCGCCCGCGGCGGGTCCGGTGGGGCGATCGTCAACGTCTCCTCCGCTGCGGCGACCCTGGGGTCAGCGCACGAGTACGTGCACTACGCCGCCGCGAAGGCCGGGGTGGACGCCATGACGGTGGGCCTGGCCACGGAGCTCGGAAGTCAGGGAGTGCGGGTCAACGCGGTCGCCCCCGGGCTGATCGTGACCGGCATCCACGCCGCCGCGGGTGACCCCGACCGCCTGGAGCGGCTCTCCCCGCACATCCCGGTGGGACGCGCGGGGGAGCCCGGGGAGGTCGCGGCGGCCATCGCCTGGCTGCTGGGGCCGGAGGCCTCGTACGTCACCGGCGCCACCCTGCGCGTCGCCGGGGGGCGCTGACCCGCCGCGCCGGTGGCGCAGTGACCGACCGTGGAGGACCGGGCCTTCCACCAGCGACCTCGCTCCTCCTGCACCGTCCTGCCCGCCGCCCGGCCTGGCGCTGGTCGAGGTCCGCCACGCAGATCGCACGAGGCCGTCGTCGCGTGTCGTCGTTCGTCGTCGGTGGCGATGTCCTCGAGGAGTGGACCGGTTCGACGTCGAGGCGCTCGATCCGAAGCGGCTCTCCGAGATCGATCACAGGCAGCCCACCTGTTCGAGCATCCCGACCTGGGGATCGACGACGTCGCCGAGGTGCGGGTGTCAGAGCCGCTGTCCCACCCGGCACGGTCACCGGGCCACTGGCTGATGGTCGCCGAGGTCGCCGGCCGAGTGCTGACGGTGCTGCTCGCGCCGTCCCGCTCCGGCGACCCGCGCTCGTGCCGCCCGATCGGCTGCTGCGCGGTCGTCGACCACCTCGCCCGCCGCTACCCGGAGGACCGATGAGCACCGAGGACCACGACACCACCACTGAAGGGCCCGGGTCGGTGATGACCCTCGATCAGGAGCACGTCTACTACGCCGACCCCGACCACCAGGTCCCGCAGGGATCCTCGGTGCGTCGTCGCGGGCGCACCGGCCCGCTGAGCGCACCGGTGCCGGTGCGCTTGCCGGAGGAGGTCCCCGCCCAGGTGCGTGAGCGTGCCGCCGCCGACGACCGATCCCTGTCGCAGTGGATCCGCCGCGCTGTCGAGCACGAGCTGGACCGCACCACCTGATCACCACAGCGCCGTCCGCAGCCCGGCGGTGCGCGAGCACACCCCGCCCGTCGAGCGGCTACCCCGCCGGGGCCAGCGCCGCGAGCAGCTCGGCCTCCCGCGCGGGGGTCATCACCGCGCTGCTCGCCCGGGTGCCGTAGTCGGCGGTGATGCGGGCCGGGTCGGACGCCGCCCACGCGGCCGTGTCGCGCAAGGTGTCCTCGATCGGCCGGGTCCGCAGGCCGGCGGCCTGGGCCCGCGCGGTGTCCACGTCCATCATCCCGAGGGCGCCGAAGTGGGCGGGCAGCCACAGGGGCAGCTCCGTCCACGGCTGCACGCCGGCGTCGAGCAGGCCCTGCTCGCCGACCCACGCGATCGGCTCGGGGCCGGCGAGGGCCAGCAGCCGCGCGAGGGTCAGCGCCTGCCGCGGCCCGCTGGCGTTCACCACCCCGGTGGTGCCGGCCTCGGCCGCCTCCAGGGTCCACGCGGCGAGGTCGCGGACGTCGATGACCTGCACCGGCTGGTCGGGCACGTCGGGGGCGAGCACCGGCCCGGGGCGCTGCATGCGGGTGGCCCAGTAGGTGAACCGGTCGGTGGGGTCGTGCGGCCCGACGATCAGCCCGGCGCGCTGGATGAGCACCCCGTCGGGGCGGGCCCGGAGCAGGGCGCGTTCGCACCCCGCCTTCTGCGGGCCGTACAGGGGGCCGTCGGTGCGGGTCTCCTCCGGTGCGGGCGGGGTGTGGAGGGGAGCGTCCTCCCGGACCGGGCCCGCGGCCAGGTCGGCGTACGCCGACACGCTGGAGACGAACGTCCAGTGCCCGGCGTCCAATGTCGCCGCGGCCTCGCCGACGTGGCGCGGCAGGTACCCGCAGGTGTCGACGACGGCGTCGAAGGAGCGCCCTGCGAGCAGCGCCAGGTCGCCGTCGCGGTCCCCGAGGACCTCCTCGACGTCACTCGAGCGGTGCGAGGGATGCACCCCCCGGTGGAAGAGGGTGACCTCGTCGCCGCGGGTCAGGGCGGCATCGACGAGGTGGCGGCCGAGGAACACCGTGCCGCCGATGATGAGCACGCGCATGATCACTACCTCTCGTCGCCCGACCTCGGTGGGCGGGCTGTCATGGTGGTCGGGACGGACGTCCTGACGGAAACGTACAGGATGTACAAACTAAGAGGAGGTCGTGGTGGCGTCAGAACACGGCATGCCGGTGACTCAGGCGCGCGCGGAGCTCGCCGACCTGGTCAACCGCGTCGCCTACACCGGGGAGCGCGTCACCCTGACCCGGCACGGGCGTGTCGTGGCCGGCCTGGTCTCCGCGGAGGACCTGCAGCGCCTCGCCGAGCTGGACCGGCCGGCGCGACCGCTGGGCCGCATCGGGTTCGCGCCGCCCGCGCGAGGGGGGGAGGCGGATCGCTCGCCGGGTCGCGACGTCGCCGCCCGGGCGGAGCCCCCCTCCACCGAGCCGGGCGAGTGAGCACGCCCCAGGGGGTGGCGCCGTGCGCTGCACGACCCGGCTGCTCGCCGGTCGAGCCGTCGACCACCTAGCGCCGCCAGCTGTCGTGTGCGTCGACGGCGATCCGGGCGCTCACCCGCGGGCCGGTGTCGCCGGCGGACCGGCGCGGGTGCTCGCTCGACGCCGGCCCTCGACTGGTCACCTCTCACGCCGGTCCCTGCGCAGGACGAGGATCGGCACCCTGTCCCTGAACAGGCCTCCCTCACCGGTGGGGCGGAAGCCGTAGCGCCGGTAGGAGCTGATGGCGCGGGCGTTGTAGCTGGCCACCTCCAAGCGCACGGGCTGCCCGTCGAGCCAGTCGAGCGCACCGACCACCATCTGGTCGGCGAGGCCGGTGCCGTGGTGCTCGCGCAGCAGGTACAGCGCCTCCAGGACGGCGTCCTCGGGCCCTGCGCTCCCTGCTGGGCGGGCGTCACCACCGACCCGTGCGTCGCGAGGACCGCGTGAGGCGTGGACGAAGCCGACGACATCGCCGTCGTGGCGGGCCAGGCGGTAGTAGGTGCCTGTCGGGTCCGCCCGCTGGTCGGCGAACAGCCGCCGCCGGAAGGCCTCGGCTGCTGGCGAGGTCATGTGCCCGATGTGCTCGCTGATCCAGTCGGCGTCGATGCCGTGCTCGGCGCTGGGGCAGGTCTGGTGCCAGGACTCCAGGTGCATCACGCCGAGGCCGGCGGCGTCACGGTCGTCGGGCACGTCGACCGAGACCGACGGCGGTCCAGCACCTGCCATGGCGCAGTGCACCACGACAGCGACGAGCCGACCTCCGCTGGGAGCGCTCCCCTGCAGTCGCGCGGTGTGAGCGGTGGCCCGGGGACGACGCCGGCGGAGTCCACCGACCCGGCGCACCGGTCGGGTGCCGCGGTGTGGCGCGGGCGGCCGAGGCCGACGTCGTGGTGATGCACGCGGTGGTGGGCGAGCTGGCCGAGCACGAGCGCGCCCCCGAGCTCGTCGTGGCTGTCCCCGAGGACCTGCCCCGGGCCCTGTTCGGCGACGGCACCGGTGAGCCGCGGGTGCACGCCCACGTCGCCGAGGTGCGCGAGGACGATGAGTGGCGGGTCGCGGGCGTGGCGATCTGGTACGTGACCTGTTCGACGGTGACGGTGACGTCGCGCCCGATCGCGGCGCGGGGTGCCCGAACGGGCCCGGGCCGGTGACCGCGTGCAGCGCCACGACGTGGGCGCCGAGCTGGCGGCGCAGCACCCGCTGGTGATCCGGGGTGATCACCGCGGCCTGGGAGGACCACGACGCGCCCGCCAGCACCGACGTCAGCAGGTCCCTCCGACCGGTGCTGCGGCCCGGTCCCGCGGCCAGCAGGCGCGGGTGCGGCACGCCAGTGCGCTCGGCGAGGAGCCGCAGGCACAGGGCCTCGGTGCGCAGGAGCCCGCGCTCGCAGGTCAGCAGCGGCGTCCGGCGGGCGGGGGCACCCCCAGCACGGCGGTGCTCCCGTCGGCCAGGGTCACCAGGTGCGCGGTGCGAACGTGCCCTCACCCATCTCCCGCACGGCGACGACCACGGCCCGCGGGCCCAGGGCCTCTGCGACGACCTCGTCGACCTCCCGGCGCGTCCGAGGACGCGGTCGACCGCGCCGCACGGCGGGGCGCTAGCAGCGACGCGGCGTTCCAGCAGTCAGGCACCGACCGGCCGGGCCGGTGGTGTGCGCGGGATCTCGACGGTGGTCGTGGTCGTGTCGGTGCTGGTCCTGGTCTCGCTGCGGGGCCCGGGGCTGTCGCCGTGGACAGGCCGGTTCATCATCTGCGACCTGTACGCGACCGCGTACCTGGCGCTGACCCTCCGGGTCTTCGCCACCGCGCCCGCGGGGGCCCTGGGCGCCCGGGTCGACCGGCCGCAACCCACCGTCGGCGGGTGGCGCGGGGCGCTGGGCCGCGACGGCTCGGCCTTCGGGTTCTGCGTGGTGCTCGCCGTCGTGGCGTTGGGCGCCGCAGCGGTGCTGCCGCAGATCGACGGGCTGGTCGCGCCGCGCGACGCCACCGTGACGACGGTGGCCGTCGTGGTCGCGGTGGCGGTCTCGTGGTTGCTGGTGGCGGTGTGCTGCGCCGTGGAGCACGCCCGCATCGACCAGCGCGAGGGCGGGCTGGAGTTCCCTGGCGGCGGCGAGCGCACGTTCACCGACTACCTGTACGTGGGGATCTCGGTGACGTCGACCTTCGGCACCACCGACGTGTCCATCACGACCAGCCGGCTCCGGCGCCTGGTGCACGTGCACGCGGTCCTGGTCTTCGTCTTCAACACCGTGATCGTGGCGCTGCTGGTCTCAGCGCTGGTGCGGTGGGCCCGGGGCGCGCCAGGATCAGCCCCGACGGCGCGCGGCGGTCGCGCCCGAAGGACGGGAGGGCGGTCGTGGGGCAGCGGGTGGGGTCACTGGTCGGGGCCGTCGGCGGCCTGCTCTTCGTCCTGGTGAACGCCGGCGAGCTCGGCGCGGCGGCGCTGCCGCTGCGGGTGCTCGGGGTGGTGGCCTTCGCGGCCGCTGTGGGGTTCGCGGTGGTCCGCGGCGCCGGGCCGGGCGGGCCCGCGCCGTCGCGCTCGGCGCTGCGCACCTACGGCTGGTCGGTGACGGCGATGGTGGTGGCCGTCGTGCTCGGCGCCCAGGTGCTCGCGCGGGTGCTCGACCGCCCGGAGCTGACGCCGGTGTGGGTGGTCTTCGTCGTCGGGGCGCACTTCTTCCCCTTCGCCCGGGCCTTCGGGGTGCCGCTGTTCGCGTCGCTGGCGGTGGTGCTCATGGCCGTCGCGGTCGCGGGCGCCGTCGTGGCGCTGACCGCCACCCCGCTGGGGGTGCCCGCGGCGACGGTGGCCGCCGGGTTCGTGCTGCTCGGCCACGCCGCCGCCGGCGCGGTGGTCGAGCGCCGCCGCACCCGGCCCGCTCAGGGTGGTCGCGGAGCGGCGCGAACCCAGGCCCCCGGTGGCGTCGCCCGGTGAGCGCTGACCCGGGGACGCCGCCGGCGGGACCCGCCGACCCGGTCGGCCGAGGGGACGGCCCGGCGTGGCGGGTGCGCCGGGCGGTGGAGGCCGACGTCGCGGTGATGCACGCGATGGTCGGCGAGCTGGCCGAGTTCGAGCGCGCCCCCGAGCTCGTCGAGGCCGTCCCCGACGACCTGCGCCGGGCCCTGTTCGGCCACGGGACGAGCGAGCCGCGGGTGCACGCCCACGTCGCCGAGGTGCACCAGGACGGCGGGTGGCGAGTCGTGGGCATGGCGGTCTGGTACGTGACGTACTCGACGTGGACCGGTCGCCACGGGCTGTGGCTGGAGGACCTCTACGTGCGCCCCACCGCCCGCGGCCTCGGGCTCGGCCGGGCCCTGCTCGCCGCCCTCGCCGCGGTGTGCGTCGAGCGCGGCTACCGGCGCCTGGAGTGGTGGGTCCTCGACTGGAACACCGCCGCGCAGGGCGTGTACCACGCGGTCGGTGCGACGCCGGAGGACGAGTGGACGGTGTGGCGCCTCGCCGGTGACCCCCTGGAGCGGCTCGCCGCTGATGGGCAGGCCCCCGTCGAGGAGGTGCCCGAGCGGTGATCGCCAGCCGCCTCCTGGCCTTGGTCCTGTCGCCGGTGCTGGCGCGTCAGGGGCGGCGGGTGCGCCAGCGGACGCCGCTGCTGCCCGAGGCCGCGGGGGAGCGCGGCGGTGAGGCGGGTGCCGACCTCGACGGGCAGCCCCTGCGACTGCTGGTGGTCGGTGAGTCCACCGCCGCGGGTGTCGGCGTCGCCCACCAGGACGAGGGGCTCGCGCACCGCTTCGCCACCGAGCTCGCCGAGCGTCGCGGCGCACCGGTGGCGTGATCGGTGTGCGCCCGCACCGGCGCGACGGCCGGCCGCACGGCCCGGGAGCTCGTCCCGGCCGCACCGGACCACCAGGACGTCGCGCTCGTCGTCCTCGGTGTCAACGACGCCCTGCGCCTGGCCGGTCGGCGCGCGTGGCGCGAGCAGGTCGTCCGCGTGCTCGACGCCCTGCGGCCGCACCTCGCCCCGGGGGGCCTCACCGTGCTGGCCGCCGTGCCGGACCTCGCTGCCTTCCCGGCCCTGCCGCAGCCGTTGTGCGCGGTGCTGGGGTGGCACGCCAGGGGGATGGACCGGCAGCTGGCGCGACTGGCGGAACAGCGCTCCGGCGTCCAGCACGTGCCCGGTCCGACGCTGACCGGGGCTGACCTGTTCGCGGCCGACGCCTTCCACCCCAGCGCGCGCACCTACGCCCTGTGGGCCGTGCACCTGGCCGACGCCATCACCTGAGCACTCCTGGGGCGAGGAGGACTCCGGCCGGGTGGTGCGGTGGCCTGTCGATACCGGCCCGTCCCGTTCGTGGACAGGATGGAGCAGCGGCACCCGGCCGCTCTCCAGGAGGGACCCGAGATGACGCAGTACATGCTGTCCGTGCACCACACCGGCGAGGTCCCGACGCCGCCGGAGGCCGACATGCAGCGGAGGTACGCCGCGGTCGACGCGTTCAACACCGAGCTGCAGGCCAGCGGCGCGTGGGTCTTCGCCGGTGGCCTCCTGCCGCGCGAGACCGCCACGCTCGTCGATGCCACCGGGGAGGGCGACGTCCTGGTCACTGATGGCCCCTACTCCGAGAGCAAGGAGCAGCTCGGCGGCTTCTGGGTCATCGAGGCCGCCGACCTCGACGCCGCGCTCGCGATCGCGAAGAAGGGGTCCGCCGCGTGCTGCGAACTCGTGGAGGTCAGGCCGTTCCAGGGAGGGTGAACGACGCCGTCGCGGCGGTCTTCCGAGAGGAGTACGGACGGGCGGTCGCGACCCTGGTCCGCCTCCTCGGCGACATCACCCTTGCGGAGAAGGCGGTCCAGGGTCGCCTTCGTCGTCGCCCTCCAGACCTGGGAGACTCCACCGCCGAACCCCGGCGGCTGGATCGTCACGACCGCGCGCCGCCGCGCCATCGACCGCTTCCGCCGGGAGTCGACCCGCGAGCAGCGCTGCTGGAGGGGCTCTGGTGCCGCTGGCGGAGCAGGATCGCTCGCTGTGGGACCCGGCGCTCGTCGCGGAGGGCCAGGCGCTGGTGCGCCGGCTGCTGCGGCGCGGACGACCCGGCCCGTACCAGGTCCAGGCAGCGATCCAGGCGGTGCACGCGGACGGTGTCACGGACTGGGCGCAGGTCCTCGCGCTGCACGACCTGCTGCTCGTGCTGCAACCGTCGCCGGTGGTGGCGCTGAACAGGGCCGTGGCGCTGGTGGAGGTGGCTGGTCCCGTCACCGCGCTGGACGTGGTCGACGGGCTCGAGCTGGACGCCCACCAGCCGTTCCACGCCGTCCGCGCTGACCTGCTCCGGCGGTCGGGACGGCGCCCGAGGCCGGACGGGCCTACGGGCGGGCCACCGCGCTGACGTCGAACGCGGCGGAGCGCGCCTTCCTGGAGTCGCAGCGGGCCACGCTGATCCGCGGGTGACCATCCCCATCGTGCTCAACCAGGTGGTTGACGAAGTGCGATCGCTCCTCTACGGTCTTCCTCAACCACCTGGTTGAGGAAGGAGGTGCTGCGTGGAACCCGATCCGCTCAGCAGGGCGTTCGCCGCGCTGGCCGACCCGACCCGCCGCGACCTGGTGGCCCGGCTGGCCCGGGCCGACCACACCGTCAACGAGCTCGCCGAGCCCTACGACATGAGCCTGCAGGCCGTCTCCAAGCACCTGAGGGTGCTCCAGGACGCCGGCCTGGTCACCCGCGGCCGCCAGGCCCAGACCCGGCCCGTGCACCTGGAGGCCGATGCCCTCGGCCACCTCACGGACTGGCTGGAGCGCTACCGCCAGCAGGCCGAGGAGCGCTACCGCCGCCTGGACGACGTCCTGCGCCACCTGCCCGGTGGAGCCTGACCCCGGCACCACCCGCACCCTCGACGAGGAGGACCCGCCATGCCCACCACCACCCCGCACCAGACCGAGATCACCGCCGACGAGCAGGTCCCGCTGATCCGGATCGTCCGCGAGTTCGACGCGCCGCCCGCCGCGGTGTTCCGCGCGCACACCGACCCCGAGCTGCTCGTGCGGTGGCTCGGTCCGCGCGGCATGGAGATGCGCATCGACACCCACGACTGCCGCGCCGGGGGCTCCTACCGGTACGTGCACACCGCCGAGGGCACTGACCACGGCTTCCACGGCTGCTTCCACGAAGTCCGGCCCCACGAACTGATCGTGCAGACCTCCACCTCCGACGCCGAGCCGGACGGTGTCGCGCTCGAGCGCCTGGTCCTGGAGGACCTCGGCGGCGGCCGCACCCGCCTGACCGCCACGTCACTGGTCGACTCCTTCGAGGCCCGTGACGCGATGCTCGTCAGCGGGATGGAGCACGGGGTGCGCGAGGGCTACGAGCGGCTCGACGACCTGCTCGCGGGCTGAGCGGCGTCGACACGGGTGTCCGGGCTGGCCAGGCAGGCTCGCCGTGGTGGCTCGACCGGTGGGGCAGCGCGCGGCTCGTGAGCCCGACGTGAGGACGGTGCGCGCCAGCATCCGCCCGGACCAGGCGTCGTCTGTGGCCCTGGTGGCGCAGCACGGCTTCCGCCGCGTCGGTGAGCAGTGGGACGAGGAGTACGGCCTGGAGACGGTCCTCGAGGTCGAGGCCGGCACCGCCCCCGCTGAACCGCCGGCCACTGCCGTGACGTCACCGCCGACCGCGCCCTGCGGGCGCTACCGTCGCGGCTCGCCGCGACGCACCGACGTGCCGGCGACAGCGACCGACACCCCGGGGGAGCCATGACCAGCCGCATCGCCAGCCTGTGCATCGACGCCGTGGAGCCCGAGCTGGTCGCCGTTTTCTGGTGCGCCGTCCTGGGGTGGCAGGTGCTCGAGCGCGACGACGGGGTCATCTGCATCGGGCCGGACGACGGGTCCTCGCACATCGACGTGCTGCCCGTGCCGACGGCGAAGGGCGGGAAGAACCGGCTGCACCTGGACCTGCGCGCCGACGGCAGCACCACCGCCGTCGAGCTGGAGCGGTTGCTGGGGCTGGGGGCGCGGCGGGTGGACGTCGGCCAGGGCCCTGACGTGACCTGGGTGGTGCTCGCCGACCCCGAGGGCAACGAGTTCTGCCTGCTGGGCCGCACCGTCCAGGAGCTGTGAGCGACGGGCCGCGCGTCACCGGTCCTGCGGCAGCGGTGACCACCCGAGCAGGGGCACCAGCTCTCGGGCGATGGCGGTCACGCCGCGCCCGTCGGTGGCGATCCGACGCACCCAGGGCGGTGCGGCGTCCTCCAGCTCGACGGCAGCCCGCCGGCTGCGGACCACGGACGCCTCCAGGTCGGTGCCGACCTCCCGCTGGCGCAGGCGCCCGGCGGCGGTCTCGTCGGTGGCGGTGAGCAGGACGGCGTGGACGACGGGGTCCCCGCCGAGCGCGGCGAGCAGGCTGGCGAGGATCTCACCGCGCACCGAAGCGGTGTTCGCATACACCAGCCGGGCGTACCCCGCCTCCTGGTAGGTGTGCCACATCGCCGCCAGGTTCGCCTCGGCCAGGGCCAGCCCGTGCTGCCATGGCACCGGCCAGGCCAGGTCGAGGACGTCGCCCTCGATCACGCAGTGGCGCACGCGCGCGGTGGAGAGCTGGGTGTGCAGCTCGGCGGCGACGCTGGTCTTGCCCGCCCCGGAGCGCCCGCCGATGAAGAGCACCTCCGGCCGCGGCCGCGCGACGTCCGCGTCACTCACCGACGAGCCCCGGGCACGGGGCAGCCCCCCGGACGGGAGACGAGCGGCGCGGGGGCCGACCGGTGGCGAAGAGCGCGCGGGGCAGGTCGGCGTCGACCTCCTCGACGTCGACCCCGAAGCCCTCGCCGCGCCGGTCCCCGTCCAGGGTCGCCAGGTCGACGACGACGCCCGTCCCGATGTCGAGGCCCACGCGCCAGGACGTCGGCCAGTCCCGCGCCGGCACCGCCGGGGCGCCGGCCGCGGCCTCGTGACGGGCGGCGCGCTCCCCGTCCAGCAGCGGGCAGCAGGAGCAGCGGGGGTCGTAGCGCACCGTCTCGCGCAGGACCGCCCGCCACGCCGGGCGCCCGCCGACCCCGACCTCGGCCACCGGGCCCAGCAGCTCCACCGGCGCCAGTCCCGGCCGGCGCCCCCAGCCGTCGGCGGCCGGGTCGTCCTCCTCGTCCGGGTCCGGGGTGCCGTCGGCGAGCTCGACGGGGTCGAGCATCGCCACCCACTGGTAGGTCTGGAACATCGGGTCGTCGTAGCCGACGTCGTCCCCCTGCGGGCGCCGGGCGACCAGCCCGTCCGGGCGCAGGTCGGGCGCGGGCGCTCGCGGCTCCAGCGGGTGGACGTGCTCGACCCGCTGGCTGCCGCCCGGGACGCCCCAGCCGAAGCGCACAGCGCTCGGCGACGGGTCCTGCCACGAGGCCTGTACCAGCCGGCCGTCGAGCTCCTCGACGCGCAGCCCGTACGGGCGCGCCACCCAGGCGCGCACCGGGTGGTGGAACGGTCTGGCGCCCGTCCACGTGACGACGCACCGCAGGGTGCGCCAGCGCCACGGGGAGGAGCGCGCCAGCGCCCGGAAGGCCTCCGCGTCGACCGCCACGCCGAGACGCTACTCCCGGCGCAGCCCCGGCCGGCCCCGCGCAGCGGTCGCCCGTGCGACGGTGGCGCGGTGCCTCCTGACGTCATCGCCCGCGAGGTCCTGAGGCACAATCCCGCCAACGCCGTCACCGACGTCGTCGAGCGCGTCACCACCGCCGACGGCGCCACCGCGGTGCACAAGCGGCTCCGAGCACCGGACCCCGCTGCCACGGCGAACGCCCCGTGGGCGGCGTCCACCGACCCGCGGCACTGGAACTCCTGGCAGCGCGAGGCGCAGGCCTACCGCTGCGCCGCCCTGCGCGAGAGCCTCGCCGGCACGGGCCTGGCGATGCCCGCCGCCGACGTCCAGCTCCACCCCGGCAGCGCGGACCTGTGGCTGGAGGACGTGGCCGGGACCCCCGGCACCGCCTTCGACCTGGCCGACCACACCGCCCTGGCCACCGCCCTGGGGCGCTGGCAGGCTCCCGGCGCCCTGATCACCGGCTGGACCTCGCGCGGGTTCCTGCGCGAGTACTCCTCGAGCAGGGTGGTGCCGTGGCAGGTGCTCGACGACGACGCCGCCTGGGACCAGCCCCTGGTGCGCGCGGCGTGGCCGGTCGGCCTGCGGGAGGGATGGGTCCGGCTGCTGGCGCACCGCGACCAGCTGCTCGACGTCGTGGAGCACCTGCCGCGCACCCGCAGCCACCTCGACGTGTGGGCGTCCAACGAGGTCCGTCGCCCCGACGGTGAGGTGGTGCTGCTCGACTGGGCGTTCGTCGGCGACGGGGCTCTCGGGGAGGACCTCGGGAACCACGTGCCCGACGGCGTCTTCGACCTGTTCTGGCCCGCCGAGCGCCTGCCCGAGCTCGACGACGCCTGCTTCGACGCCTACCTGGCGGGCCTGCGGGACGCCGGGTGGCGCGGTGACGAGCGCCAGGTGCGCCTGGGCGTGGTCGCGTCGTGCGTGAAGTACACCTGGCTGCTGCCGCTGGTCCTGGCCCGCGCCGGCGACGCCGAGCACACCGCGTACCACCGGGTCGCGGACAGCGAGCACCTGTACCGCCAGCGCGGCCTGGCCTTCATGCACCTGGTGCGGTGGTCCGACGAGGCCCTGCGCCTCCTCGACCGTGCGTGAGGCGTGAGCTCAGGCCGCGGGCGCGGTCGCGCGCGCGTCGGTGAGCAGCTGCTCGGAGACGTCCCACAGGCGGCGGGCGGCCTCGGGGTCCAGGGCGTGCGGCACGACGCCGGTGATGCCCTGGAGCTCCTCGACGACCTCGGCCTCGTGGCAGTCCTCGAAGTAGCGCCCCCCGATGCCCTGCACCTGCGGTGAGGTGGCCAGGAACACCGACGTCGCGGCACCCTGTTCGGTGGTCTTCATGTGGAACATGCCGGCGGCCTCGGCCTGACGGGCCTGCTCCTGGCCGGCGGCGCGCTGCTCGGCGCTCCAGTGGCGCTGCAGCGGTGTCCAGATGCCACCGGGCATCAGCGCGTTGGCGGTGATCCCGTCACCGGCCCAGCGGCGGGTCAGCTCCACGGCGAACAGGGAGTTGGCGGTCTTGGACTGCCCGTACGCCAGGCCGGGGGTGTACTCGCGGCGCTCGAAGAACAGGTCCTCGAAGACGACGGGGGACGCCGCGTGCCCGCTGGAGGACACCGAGACCACGCGCGCGTCGCCCGCGGCGGCCAGCGCCTCGTGCAGGCCGGTGGTCAGCGCGAAGTGCCCCAGGTGGTTGGTCCCGAACTGGGTCTCCCAGCCCTGGGCGGTGGTGCCGCGCGGGGTGTCCATCACTCCGGCGTTGTTGACCAGGACGTGCAGCGGCCCCTGCCAGGAGGCGGTGAAGGCGTCCACGCTGCCCAGGTCGGCCAGGTCCACGTGCGCCACCGCGACGTCGTCGCGGCCGCTGGTGCCCGCGATGTCCGCCGCGACACGGGCCCCGGCGGTGGCGTCGCGGACGGCGAGGGTCACCTGGGCACCGGCGTGCGCCAGGGCGCGCGCGGTCTCCACCCCGATGCCCGATGCGGCGCCGGTGACGACCGCGCGCCTGCCGGTCAGGTCCACGCCCTCGACGACCTGCAGCGCCGTGGTCGTCTCGTCGTAGTCGTTCGTGATGCGGCTCATGAGCCCACCATAGCAACTGAACGGTTAGTCATATGATCGTGAGGTGCGTGACGGTGAGAGCAGCAGGCGCCGCCTGCTGCAGGCGGCGACGGCGGAGTTCGCGGCGTTCGGGATCGCCGGGGCGCGCGTGGACCGCGTCGCGGCGGCGGCGCGGGTCAACAAGGCACAGATGTACGGGTGGTTCGGGTCGAAGGACGGCCTCTTCGACGCGGTCCTCGCCCACCACGTGCACCGCATCGTCGACGTCGTCCCCTTCAGCGCCGACGACCTCCCCGGCTACGCCGTCGCGCTCTACGACTCCTACCTCAGCGACCCCGAGCTCGTGCGCCTCGCCGGCTGGTACCGCCTGGAGCGCGTTCGAGCGGGGGAGCTGCTCGCCGCGCACCCGGGGCACGCCGACGACAAGCACGCGGCCATCGCGCGGGCCCAGGCCGACGGGCTGATCACCGCGGGAATCCGACCCGCCGAGGTCCACGCCCTGGTCATCGCCCTGGCGGGCACCTGGTCACCGATCAGTGCGACCTTCACCGCCTCCCCCGCCGACGGCGACACCGAGCACGAGCGACGGCGCACCGTGCTGCGCGAGGTCGTGCACCGCGCGCTCGTCCCGCCCGCCGACCACGGCTGACGGCGGACTCGAGCGGGCCCACTGCGCGGTCGGCGCCCCCGGTCGGGTGCGTGGAGGTGCGCGACGCCCGGTCGGCGACGGCGCGGACCAGGACGTCGACGTCGGTGGCGGCGCGCTGCAGGGCTGCGGCGTCGCTGCTCGGGCGCACCAGGGCGCGCCCCGTGGCGACCCGGGTGAGCAGGGCGTCGGCGATGCGCATCCCGAGGTCGCCGGTGGCGCCAGCCAGCAGCACGGTCGTCGCCGTGGGCGCGGTGGTGTCGGTCCCGGGGGCTCCAGGAGGTCGGCGCGGTGCAGGACGGTGTTGTCGTCCCCCATGACGATGCCACCCGCTCGCCGCGCGTGGCGGTGGGTGTCCTCCTCGCGGGTGGAGTGCTCGTGCAGGCGCTCCACCACCGCGTCGGTCCGCCGCGTCCGGGCCGCTGATCGCGGCGCAGCGCTCCGGCGCAGGGTGCTGCGCACCGCTCGGTGACCCCGACGCTGCTGATGACGTCCAGGTCGGGGGAGCCGGGTGCCGGCACCTCGCCCTGGTGGAGGCGAGGTCGCCGAAGGCGCGCAGGAAGGCGCGGGACCGCGCGTCGTCGACCTGCTGGTCGCGCAGCACGAGCACGCCGTGCCGACCCAGCGGACCTTCGGGGGAGTCGAGGCCGACGGGTCCGGGGCGGTGATCTGCATCCCGCAGACGGCGGCCGCCGCCGCGCGGAGCGCCGCCCCGCGGAGGTGCCGCGCCGCCGCTGCGCTCCGACGCCGGCATGAGCGCGCTGCGCCGGCACGCGAGGATCTAGCATCACCGCGCCAGCGACGGCAGCGGTGTGCTGCCCGTCCCGCACCACCTGAAGGAGCACACCGGTGGCCGCCATCCTGTTCGGCTCGATCGCCACCCTCGCCGACACCTCCGAGGTGCAGCGCCGGGCCTACAACGACGCCTTCGCCGTCCACGGCCTGGACTGGCACTGGGACCGCGACCAGTACCGCGCGATGCTCGAGGGCAGCGGCGGGCAGGACCGCGTCGCCGCCCACGCCGCCTCGCGCGGCGAGAGCGTCGACGCGGCCGCGGTGCACGCGACGACGTCGGACCTGTTCCGCGCAGCGCTGGCCAACACCTCGCCGGAACCGCGGCCGGGGGTCGTGGAGAACGTCCGCGCGGCGAGGGAGGCCGGCGTGGGAGTCGGTCTGGTGACCACCACCTCGCGCGACAACGTCACGGCGGTGCTCGCCGCGCTGCGTCCGCAGCTGGGCGCTGACGACTTCGACGTCGTCATCGACGCCTCGCAGGTCGACCGGCCCAAGCCCGACCCCGGGGCGTACGCGCTCGCGCTGCGCCAGCTCGGGGAGGCCGCGGGTGCGTGCGTCGCCGTCGAGGACGACCGCGGCGGCCTCGAGGCGGCGGTGGCCGCGGGGGTGTCGTGCGTGGCGTTCCCCAACGCGAACACCGCGGGCCACGACTTCACCGGCGCCCGGGCGACGGTCGAGGTCCTGGAGCCCCGGGCGCTGGTGGACGCGGTCACGGGCTGAGCGGTGGTCCTGCCCGCGCTGCCGTGCACGGGGTCGCCGACGTCCGCGTTCGACGACGACCTCCCGCGGCTCTGCGCGGCGGACTGCCTGGAGGCCACGGCCGACCCCGACCGGTGCGCCACCACGCTCGCGCACGTCAGCCCCGACGGCGCGTGGCACTTCCCCGTCGACCTCTCCGAGGCGGCGCTCGCCGCAGCGGGGCCCGTGCCGCTGGCGGAGGCGCTGGCCACGGTGCCCGCGGGGAGCTGGCGCGCGACCACGCGCAGCACCGCGCGGCGGTGGAGGCGGTCACCGCGCGGGCGGGTGACCCCACGGCCGCCAGCGCCCTGGTCGAGCGGTGCGTCGAGCTCGGGCGGGAGGTGCGGAGTCCTCGAGCGCCACGGGGAACTGGTGGCCCTGCCGCTGGAGGAGTGCGACGTGGACGCCGCCCGGGAGCCGGTGCGCGTCTTCGGCGACGACGTCGACCGCGACGACGCCGGCGACCCGGGCCTCGTCGCGGAGGTCAGCACGCGGGCTGGGATCGTCGACCCCGACGAAGGGCAGCGGCACCAGCACGAACGGCAGCCAGCGCCGGCCCGGGCGCGCACCCTCCCCCAGGAAGACCGGGCAGGCGACGACCGCAGCGACGATGATCTCGGCGGCGGCGGCGGCGGCGGCGGCGGCGGCGGAGGAGCCGGCCGGATCGGCTGCTCACCCCTGCAGGTGGCCCTGCCGTCTGGCTCGCGCCGAAGACCGCACCGTCCGACGCTGTCGAGGGCGACCGCAGCGCGTGGGTGCGCGATGGTCACGGCGCCGGCGCCGAGGCGCGCACCACCAACCGGCAGGGCATGTGCCGGACCCCGGGTTCCAGCACCCGCCCGCTGATGGCCTCCAGCAGCAGGGACGCCGCGGTGTGGCCCAGCTCGGTGAGGTTCGGGTCGATCGTCGTCAGGGGGGGCCGTGAGGCCTCGGCCATGACGTCCCAGTCGTCGAAGCCGACGACGGCGACGTCGTCGGGCACGCGGCGCCCGGCCTCGCGCAGCGCGTCGGTCACCCCGCGCCCGACCTGGTCGCTGCCGGCGACCACGCCGTCGAAGCCGACACCGCGCTCCAGCAGCTGCTCGACGGCGTGGCGCCCCCAGGCCTCGCTCCACCGGCCGAGCAGCGGAGCCCCGAGCACGAGCTCCTCACCGGCGGCGGCCAGGGCCCGCGCCACGCCGGCGGCGCGGTGGCGCGTCGCGACGTGGTGCGCCGCCCCGCTGATGTGCACCAGTCGGCGCCGGCCCAGGGCGAGCAGGTGCTCGGTGGCGAGCTCGGCGCCCCGGGTGTCGTCGTGGACGACGGAGGTGTCACCGGCGTCGTCGGACTGCGCGAGGGCGTAGACCACCGGCACGGGCAGGTCGCGGCCGATCGAGGGGCGCGGGTCGGAGGAGCGGCCCGTGACGATGATCCCGTCGACGCGGCGGGCGAGCAGGGTGCGCACGTAGTGCTGCTCGCGCTGCGGGTCGCCGCGGCCGTCGCAGAGCAGCGTCGACATCTCCCCCGCCCCCATGGCGTCCTCCGCCCCGAGCATCACGGGGATGGTGAAGCGCCCGAAGCTGTCGGTGGTGAGCACCCCGACCGTGTACGTGCGCCCGGCGATCAGCCCCCTCGCGACGAGGTTGGGGGTGAAGCCGAGCTCCGCGGCGGCGGCCACGACGCGCGCCCGGGTCTCCTCGCGCAGCTGGCCGCGACCGTTCAGGGCCTTGGAGACGGTGCCGGGGGAGACCCCGGCGCGCGCGGCGACGTCGGTCACCGTCACGGCGGACCTCCGAGCGTGGCTCATCGCGGCACTCCTCCGGTCCCCGTGCGTGGGCAGCGACGCTAGGAGCACCGGAAACGTTTCCGCAAGCGGGCACCCACCTGCGGACCCCAGCGCCCTTGACGCCGCGGGTCGCTCGGTCCTACTGTCCGGAAATCGATAGCCGTCTAGGATGGCCATCGGCGGAACCGTCTTCGAAGGAGAAGATCATGACGCCCCACACCTCCCGGCCCGACCCGGGCCGCCCGGCCCGGCTGCGGGGCCTGGCCGTGACCCTGACCGTCGGCGCCCTCGTCCTGACCGCCTGCGGCGGGGGTGGCTCCGAGGGTGGCTCCGACGTCCCCGACGACGGCTCGACGATGACCATGTGGGTGCGCTCGGACGGGCCCGACGTGCTCACGCAGGCCCTCGTCGAGGCCTACAACGAGAGCCACGAGAACCAGATCGAGCTGACCGTCCAGCCCAGCGACAACTACCAGCAGCTGGTCGGCGCGGCCGCCGGCGGCGACAGCCTGCCCGACCTGCTCGCTGCGGACGTCGTCTACTCGCCGAACTACGTCGAGCAGGGGCTGTTCCTGGACATCACCGATCGCGTGGGGGCCCTGGAGTTCGTCGACGACCTCACGCCCGCGCACTCGGCAGCCGCCTCCGACGCCGACGGCAGCACCTTCGGAGTCCCGTTCATCGTGGACAGCTCGGTGTTCGTCTACAACAAGGACCTCTACGCCGCCGCGGGGCTCGACCCCGAGGCGCCGCCGACGAGCTTCGAGGAGGTGTACGCCCACGCCGAGGCCGTGCGCGGCCTCGGCGGTGACACCTACGGGTTCTACTGGGCGGGCAACTGCGCCGGGTGCAACGCCTACACGATCTTCCCGATGCTCTCGGCGGCCGGCGCGCCGCCCCTGCAGGCCGGTGAGCCGGTCGACCTCGACAGCGAGCCGATGGCCGCTGTGCTCGACCTCTACCAGCGCCTGTACGCGGCCGACCTGATGTCGCCGGAGTCGGCGCAGGAGACGGGGTCGACGTGGACGGCGGCGTTCACCGCCGGGAAGGTGGGTCTCGCGCCGATCGGCAACTTCATCTTCCCCGAGCTGGCCGAGGTCGACTTCGAGTGGGGCTACGCGCCGCTGGTCGCGCCCGACGGGTCGGGGACGTCGACCTTCGTCGGCGGCGACGTCATCGGCATCTCCGCCTCCAGCGACTACCCGGAGCAGGCGTGGGACTTCATCTCCTGGTCGCTGGAAGAGGAGGCGCAGGTGGAGGTCATCGCCCAGGGCGGTGGGCTGCCCGCCCGGGTCGACCTCGCCGAGAACGAGTACTCGGCGCAGGACCCGCGTGTGGTGGCGGTCATCGAGGGCCTCGCGGAGGGGTACACGCCCTCGGCGCTGGCCTACGGCGAGGTCTTCAACACCGAGACCGGGCCGTGGCTGACGCAGATCCGCGCGGCCGTGGTGAACGGCGAGCCGGTCGAGCAGGCGCTGGCGACGCTGCAGGAGGAGTCCGCGGCCGTCCTCGACGAGGGCTGAGCGCGGTGACCGCGGTGGCGGCCCCGAGCGGGGCGCTCGACAGGGGACCCGACCGCCCGGCACGGCGGGGGAGCCTGACCAGGAGGCCGCTGACGGGGCTGCTCTTCGTCACGCCGGTGGCGGTCCTGGTGATCGCGCTCTTCGTGCTGCCGATGGCCGTGCTGCTGTTCATGTCCTTCACGGACTGGCCGCTGCTCGGCGGGCCCGAGCTGAACGGCGTGGAGAACTACACCAGCATCCCCGGGGACGACCTCTTCCTCGGGGCCATCGGCTTCACGCTGCTGTACACGGCGCTGACCACCGTGCTGGTCTTCACGATCTCCTTCGGGCTCGCCGCCATCTCGGCCAGCCCGCGGCGCGGAGCGAAGTTCTACCGCACCGCGTTCTTCCTGCCCTACGTCGTCGGCACCGCGGCGGCATCACTGATCTGGTACGCCGCCATCAACCCGCAGACCGGGGTGCTCGAGCGGCTGGTGCAGACCCTCGGCCTCACCGACGGCCCCTTCGGCTTCCTCGACACACCGACCAGGGCGCTGTGGACGACGCTGGCGCTGGTGGTGTGGAAGTTCATCGGCTTCCAGGTCGTCGTGCTCGTCGTCGGCCTGCAGTCGGTGCCCCCCGAGCTGTACGAGGCGGCCCGGATGGACGGCGCGGGCACGCTGGCGCGGCTCCGCTTCATCACCGTGCCGTTCCTGCGGCCCACGCTGGCGCTGCTGCTCGTGCTGTCGGTCACCGGGTCTCTGCTGGCCTTCGACCAGTTCTACGTGCTCACCAGCGGCGGGCCCGACCGCAGCACGGTCACCCTGGTCTTCGCGATCTACCAGACCGCGTTCACCTCCTTCGACCTCGGCCGGGCCGCGGCGCTGTCCGTCGTCCTGCTGATCGCCCTCGTCGCCGTCAACGGGCTGCAGCTGCTGGCGCTGCGCTCCCGGGAGGACTGAATGGCCACCGCCACCGAACCCCTCCAGCGGTCGCGGTCGACGCCGCCCACGGGCCGGCGCCGGCGCACGCCGCGGGCCCGCGCGTCGTCGGCGACGAGCACCGGCGTGTTCCACCTGGTCTCGGCCACGGCTGCGCTGCTCTTCCTCGCCCCGCTGGTCCACACGGCGCTCAACTCGCTGAAGACCCCGGAGGAGGCCAACGCGCGACCGCCGACGTGGTTCCCCCAGTCGCTGTCGCTGGAGAACTACACGAACCTCGCCGTCTTCGGCGAGGGCGTCGGCACCTACCTCGTCAACAGCCTGGTGCTGTCCGCACTCACCGTGGCCTTCACCGTGGTCGCCTGCGTGCTGGCCGGCTACGGCTTCGCCCGCTTCACCTTCCGGGGCCGCGGCCTGCTCTTCGGCACCACGCTGGTGATCCTCATGGTGCCGTACGCCTCCATCCTGCTGCCGCTGTACATCGTGCTCGGGTGGCTGGGCCTGCAGAACACGGTGGTGGGCGTGGCGCTGGTGCTGACGATGTTCCAGCTGCCGTTCGGGGTGTTCCTCATGCGCAACAGCTTCGAGGCGATCCCCCGTGAGATCGAGGAGGCGGCGCTGGTCGACGGCGCCACGGCCTTCGGCGCGCTGCGCTTCGTCTCCCTGCCCCTGGTGGCGCCCGCGGCCGCCACCGTCGCGCTGTTCTCCTTCATCGCGTCCTGGAACGAGTTCCTCGCCCCGCTGATCTTCCTGCAGGCCGGTGACCGCTACACCCTGCCGATCATGCTGACCAACCTGCGCTCCGGCGCCTACGGCGACGTGGACTTCGGCGCGCTGCAGGCCGGGGTGGTCATCGCGATCCTGCCCACCCTGGTCGTCTACCTCCTCCTGCAGCGCTACTACGTCGCCGGCCTCACCGGTGGCGCCCTGCGCGGGTGACCCGACGCCCCGTGCGCCGGCCCCGTCCGCGCCCGCGGAACCGCCCACCGACCCGCCCCGAGCGAGGAGCCCCGCCGTGCCCGTCATCGCCCCCGTCGTCCCCCGCGCCACCGACCGCCTCGCCCTGCACCCCCTCGGCCTCGACCAGGTGCGGCTGACCGGCGGGGCGTGGGCGCACTGGCAGGCCGCGAACCGCGCGGTGACCGCCCCGCACGCGCTGCGCTGGCTGGAGGCCGACGGGGCGCTCGACGCGCTGCGCCACCCCGAGCCGGGGGGCGAGCGGCGGAGCCTGTGGTTCTCCGACTCCGACGTGCACAAGCTGCTCGAGGGCATGGCCTGGGACCTCGCCCTCGACACTGCCGACCCCGCCGCCCTCGCCGGGCGCGTCGAGGAGCTCGTCGCCCTCGTCGGCGCCGCTCAGGAGGAGGACGGCTACCTCAACACCCACGTGCAGCAGGGGCGCGCGCAGCGGTGGGCCGACCTCAGCACCAGCCACGAGCTGTACTGCGTCGGGCACCTGGTGCAGGCCGGGGTCGCCCACGCCCGGGCCACCGGCTCGGACGCGCTGCTCGCCGTGGCCCGCAGGGCCGCCGACCACCTGGTCACCGAGTTCGGCGGGCACCGGCGCTCTCAGGCCGACGGGCACCCCGAGATCGAGATGGCCCTGGTCGAGCTGTACCGGCACACGGGGGAGCGGTCCTACCTCGACCTCGCGGCTCAGCTGGTCGACGTCCGCGGCACCGGGGCGACCGCCCGCGGTGGGGAGCACGAGCCGGTGTACTACCAGGACGCCACCCCGGTGCGCGAGGAGACCACGGTCGTCGGTCACGCCGTGCGCGCCCTGTACCTGCTCGCCGGCGTCGTCGACGTCCACCTGGAGACCGGTGACCCCACCCTGCTCGCCGCCGCGCTGCGCCAGTGGGACTCGCTGCAGACCCAGAAGACCTACCTGACCGGGGCGGTCGGCTCGCGCTTCGACGGCGAGGCCTTCGGCGACCCGCACGAGCTGCCGCCCGACCTCGTCTACGGCGAGACCTGCGCGACGATCGGGGTGGTCATGCTCGCCTGGCGGCTGCTGCTGGCCACCGGTGAGGGCCGCTTCGCCGACGCCATCGAGCGCGGGCTGCACAACCTCGTCGCCGCCTCGACCGCCGTGGGCCGCGACGCGTTCTTCTACAGCAACCCCGCGCAGCGGCGCGCACCCCGCCCGGCTGCCCCCACCGACACCCGCCCGGCCCGCGCCGAGGCCCCGGGCACCCGGCCGGTGTGGTTCGAGTGCGCCTGCTGCCCGCCCAACGTCGTGCGCACCATCGCCGCCCTGGGCGCGTACGTCGCGACGTCCACCCCCGAGGGGGTGCAGCTGCACCAGCACCTGCCGGTCACCGTCGCCGCGGGGCTCACCGCCGGCGCGGTGCAGCTGCGGGTGGAGACCGAGTACCCGCTCGACGGGGCGGTCGACGTCACCGTCGAGCGCAGCCCCCTCCAGCCGTGGACGCTGTCGCTGCGGGTGCCCGCGTGGAGTCGCAGCACGGTGCTCGAGGTGGACGGCGAGCGCCGCGACGCCCGCGCCGACGAGCGCGGCTACCTGAGCCTCACGCGCGTGTGGCGCGCCGGCGACGCGGTGCGCCTCGTCCTCGACGTCGCGCCGCGGCTGACCGTGGCGCACCCGGCCGTCGACGCGGTGCGCGGCAGCGCGGCCATCGAGCGCGGCCCGCTGGTGTACTGCCTGGAGGGCCCCGACCAGGCCGAGGGCGTCGACCTGGACGCCGTCGAGCTGCGCGCCGACCAGCCGCTGGCCGACGGGCCGGTCACCGACCTGCTCGGGTGCCGGGTGGCGCTGGTGCGGGCGCGCGGGGTGGTGCGCGACGACGCCGCGTGGTCCGGGCGCGGGTGGGCCCGCCTCGACGAGGCGCCCGCCGCGGGCGGGCGCGAGGTGGAGCTCGTCGCGGTGCCCTACCACCTGTGGGCCAACCGCGGGCCCTCGCGGATGCGGGTCTTCGTGCCGCTCGCGACGCCGTAGCCCCCTCGCCCACGCCCCTCCCGGAAGGACCCGCATGTCCGCCACGACCGCGACCGCACCCATCCCCGGACGCAGCACCGGGGAGGCCGCCCTCGCCGAGCTCCCGCTCGGCGCCGTCCGCCCCGCCGGGTGGCTGCTCGACCAGCTGCGCCTGCAGGCCGCCGGGCAGACCGGGCAGCTGTACGAGCTGTGGCCCGACGTCGGCCCGGACAGCGCGTGGCTGGGTGGAGACGGGGAGGACTGGGAGCGCGGCCCCTACTACTACGACGGCCTCCTGCCGCTCGCGCACCTGCTCGGCGACGAGGTGCTGCTGGCCAGGGCCCGGGCCTGGGTGGACGCGGTGCTGGGCAGCCAGCGCCCCGACGGGCAGTTCGGCCCGACCACCAACGAGGACTGGTGGCCGCGGATGGTCGCGTGCAAGGTTCTCACCCAGCACGCCGACGCCACCGGCGACGCCCGGGTGGTGCCGTTCCTCGCCCGCTACGCGGCGCACCAGGCCCGTGAGCTGCCCTCCCGGCCCCTGGCGTCGTGGGGCAGGGTGCGCGGGGCCGACGCGGTGCTGTCCGTGCTGTGGCTGCACGAGCGCACCGGTGACGCCTCCCTCCTCGACCTGGCCCGGCTGCTGCTCGACCAGACCGCCGACTGGCACACCCATCTCACCCGGGCCCTGAGCCCCGAACCGGTGCGGCGCTTCGACCACCTCACGCACTGCGTCAACGTGGCGATGGGCCTGAAGACCGAGGCGGTACGTCACCTGCTCGACGGCGACCCCGCCCGCCGCGCGCGACTGGACCAGCAGATCTCCGCGCTGGAGGCCAGCCACGGGCTCGTGCACGGCGGCTTCTCCGGCGACGAGTTCCTCGCCGGCCGCGACCCGCACCACGGGGTGGAGACCTGCGAGGTCGTCGAGCACCTGTTCACCCTCGAGCACCTCGTGCGCGTCTTCGGCGACGCCGCCCACGCCGACACCCTCGAGCTGCTCGCGTACAACCTGCTCCCGGCGGCCAACGACCCCCGGATGCTCGCCCACCAGTACCACCAGCAGGCGAACCAGGTGCGCGTCGACGTGGCGCAGCGCGACTGGACGTTCAGCAGCGACGACGCCAACGTCTTCGGCCTGGAGCCGCACTTCGGGTGCTGCACCGCGAACCTGCACCAGGGGTGGCCCAAGCTGGTGCGGTCGCTGTGGATGGCGACCCCGGACGGCGGGGTGGCCGCCCTGACGTACGCGCCGTGCACGGTCTCGACGACCACGCCCTCGGGGGAGGTCGTGGAGCTCTCGGTGGAGACGGCGTACCCCTTCGAGGAGTCGGTGCGGATCACCGTGGGAGCGTCGGGCACGTACCCGCTGCGGCTGCGGGTGCCGAGCTGGTGCACGGGGGCGCGCCTGACCGTCGCTGGCGAGGGGGTGGACGCTGCCCCGGACGCGCTCGGCTGGGTGGTCGTGGCGCGCACCTGGGCGCCGGGGGACGTCGTGCAGCTGGTGCTGCCGATGGTGGTGCGCACCGTGCCCCGCGACCGCGGCGCCGTGGGCGTGCGGCTCGGCCCGCTGGTGCTCGTGCACAGCCCCGGGGAGGACTGGTGGCCCGTGCCCGGCGCCCCCGGCCCGGGGGAGTGGCACATCACCGCGCGCAGCTCGTGGAACAGGGGGCTGCTGCTCGATGGCGGCCCCGGCTCGTGGCCCGTCCGCCGCCGACCCGTGGGCGAGGTGCCCTTCGCGCTGGAGACCGCCCCCGTCGAGGTGGTCGCACGGGGCGCGAAGGTGCCCGGGTGGCGGCTGGTGGACGGGTCCGCGGGCCGCGTGCCCGACAGCCCCGTCGCCTCCGCCGCGCCGGTCGAGGACGTGCGCCTGGTGCCCTACGGCAGCGCGCGCATCCGCGTGGCGGAGCTGCCGGTGATCGTCCCCGACGACGCGGGGATGCCCAGCGCGTGACCGCGCGCCCCGCGGCAGCGCGCAAGGGCTCGACCGCCGGCACCGGCCGACGCCGCGGCCATCCCCACCACGGGCGCGGCGCTGCGGCTGGGCACCGTCGCCGATGGGATCGAGACGGCCGCGCAGCGAGCGGAGCTCACCGTCCTCGGCTGCCACCTCGGGCAGGGCTCCGGCCTCGCCCGCCCGATGGACGAGCAGGCGCTGACCGCACTGCTCCTGGCGGGCCCCGACCCCGCGGCGGCGCCGTCGGGAGCGGCGCCGAGCGCGGTGCGCTGACGCCAGCGCTACCCGCAGGTCGCGGTCACCCGGCTGGCGACCCAGGCGATGAGCACCGAGTCGTCGAGGACGGGGGACTGCCACTGGTCGCCGACGGCGGAGAAGTCCACGACGGGGCGGAGCTCCAGCAGGTCGACGGGTCGTGAGCAGTCCACCCGCGCGGTCAGGACCACGTCCGTGCTCGTCCCGCCGGCCAGGCCGTCGTCCAGCGGGGGGTCGACGACGAGGTTGATGCCGAAGGGGGTGCTGGTGATCAGCCGCAGGGTCTCCTCGCCCTCGTTGGTCAGCCGCACGCGCAGTGCGCCGTCCTCCCGCGCCTCGACCACCTCACCGATGCTCGTGGTGTACAGCATCGGGTCGCACAGCTGGGCCATCTGGATGCCGAGGCTGTTGTGGGCCTCGATGAGGGGCAGCCGGCCAGTGTCGTCCCCGCCCTCGAGACCGGCGACGGTGACCTCCACCCACTCCCGCGGTCGCTCCGCGGGCTCCGTGTAGTCGATGGTGCGCAGGGCGGGCACGGTGGCGCAGTCGACCTCCAGCGGCACCGTGACGACGGTCCTGTCCTGGGCTGCCACGGTGACCTCCTCGACACCGCCGAGGACGGGGAGCGCGGGTGGCGACATGCCCGTCAGCCGCACCCGCACCTCCCGGTCGCCCCGGTTGACGAGGGTGAGGGCCGCCTCCACCGTCCGGGTGGCGCCTGCGCTCGTCCGTGAGCCCGCGCCGTCGAAGGAGACCTCCATGCCGGCCGCCAGGCTCAGCAGGGCGGTGCGGGTCGCGACCTGCTCCTCGACGCGCGCCGCGGCACCGCGGAGGCCCAGGGCGGCGGTCAGGGCCACGGCGAGGACGACGGCGACGACGACGGCTCCGGGTCCGCGCACCCACGCCGGTGCGGCGTCCGGCCAGCGCACCCACCGCCCGCGCCGGTCCGAGCGCGGACCCGGCGCACCGCTGGGCCCACCGCTGGGTGCCCCTGCGGTGGAAGCGGCGTCGTCGAGGTGGTGCGCACCGGCGTCATCCCCGCCGTCCAGGTCGAAGGCCACCTCGCGGGGGTCGAGGGCTGTGTCCTCGCGCCACGGGGAGCGTCCGCTCACGCCGGCACCGCGTCCGTGCTCACGTGACTCCTCCCGTGCGACGTCGTCATCGCGTGCCGCGAGGCTAGCGGTGGCGCTGGACGACGCACCGCCGCGCGATGGCGCGCCACGCCACCGGCGTCGACCCCACCACCGGCCATCACCTGCACGCCGCAGGCGGCTGCAGCAGCAGCGGCTCGGGTCAGCTCGGCCGCCCCGAGCAGCGCGGTCGCCGTCGGCGTCGTCGACGGAGTCTCCCGGCCGTGGCCGCACCAGCACGCGCACGGGAAGGGCCCCGCCGAGCTCCAGGGCTGAGCACAGCTCCACGCGGTCGGCGCCCCCATCGCGGGCGGCGCGCGCCCCGATGGGGGAGGTGACAGCGACCTCGAGCGCGACCCGCTCGCGCGGCCCCGGCCTCGGCCCCGGCCCCGCGGCGTCCGGCCCTGTGCCCCTGCCGGCCCGGTCACCGGGCGGCGAGCACGTGGCGCAGCGCCAGCTGCCCCGCCCGCAGCACACCGGCGTCGATGCCGGCGCGGCTGGGTTCGATGCGCAGGTCGCGGGTGGCCAGCGGGTGGCAGCTGTCGTACAGCTGCGAGCGCACCGCGGCCAGGAGCGGCTCGAGGGTCGCGAGGAGGCCGCCGAGCACGACCGCGTGCGAGGTCGCGAAGTGCGCCCCCCCGAGCCGGTCGACCTCGTCGACGACCTCGTGCCCGGGGGTGGGCAGCACGGGCAGGACCAGCCCCGGCGCAGGTGCAGGTCGGTCTCGCACACCCGGCGGAGCGCACGCGGAGGCGGACCTCGCACCGGCCCGGCACCGGGTCGGGGCGCTCACCGCAGCGCGGGTGCCGCCGCACCGCTGGTGCCGGGGCGCAGGGCGAGCACGTCCGCGGCGCCGACCAGCAGCTGCTCGACGACCTCCGCCCCGAGCCGCTCCCGGGCCCGGGGCAGGAAGCGGTGCGGCAGGTACACCAGGCCCGGCATCCCGCCGTGGGCGTGGTAGCGGCTGCGCCGGGCGACGTCACCACCCAGCAGCACCCGCCCCGGCCCCCCGGCGGCCAGGACCCGCTCGAGGCAGTCGAGCACGGCGGAGTCCGGTGCCTCGCGGTGGCGCGCCATCCCGTCGTAGCCCAGGTGCGCGCCTGCGGCGGTGAGCTCGGCGTGCAGGCCCGGATCGAGGTTGCGGTCGGCGTGCGCGAGCACCACCCGGTCGTGGGACAGGCCCTGGTCGGCCAGCGCCTCGAGCACCTCCCACGCCGCAGACCCGTGCTCCAGGTGCACCATCACCGCCGCGCCCGTGGCCACGGCGGCCCGGGCGGTGGCGACGAGCACCCTGGCCTCGACGGGGTCGATGCGCCAGTACCCGGCACCAGCCTTGAGCATCCCGGCCCGCACCGGCCCGCCGTCGGGCGCTCGTGCCGGAGCGCCGCGCACGGCGTGGTCGTGCGCCGGCAGCCCGTCCCGGACGTCGGCCGTGAAGCGCCGCGCCAGGTCGTCCTCGTCCGCATCGAGCAGCCAGTGGCCGGGCCGGTAGTGCTCGTGGCGGTGGGCGCCGCTGACGTGGACGACGGTCAGCCCGGTGCGGGCGCTGATCCGCGCCACGGCGGCGGGGTCCCGGCCCAGGCCGGTGGGGGTGGCCTCGACCATCGCGTCGATCCCGGCGCCCCGCAGCGCGGCGGCCTCCTGCCCGCTGGCCAGCTCGTCGTCCAGCTCGTCACCGGGCAGCAGCGGGGAGATCTGGAAGAGGTGCTCGTGGTAGTCGCACCGCCCCAGCGAGGACGCCGGCACGTCACCCAGCACGGTGCGCACCACCGGTGCCGACGTCACGGGGCCCGACGTCACGGGGCCGCCCGTCGCAGAGCCCGCCGTCACAGGTCCTCGAACCAGGGCTCGAGGCGCCGGTACGCGTCCAGGAAGGTCGCGTGGGCGCGCTGGTAGCGCTCGTGCCGCTCGGGTGAGGGCTGGTGCGGTGCCTCGCGCTGCGAGAGCTGCCGCGCCACCTCGAAGCTCGAGAACATGCCCGTCCCGACACCGCCGACGACCGCAGCGCCGAGGGCCGTGGCCTCGTCGACGAGGTCGCGGCGCCGCACCGGCACCCCCCACACGTCGGCGAGGACGGCCAGCAGGTGGCTGGAGGTGGCGGCGCCCCCGATGGCGTCGACGTGGTCGATGACCGCGCCGTTCTCGACGAGGGCGAGCATCCCCGTGCGCAGGTTGAAGGCCACCCCCTCGACCACGGCCCGGGTGAGGTGGTCGGGCCCGTGGTGGCGCGCCAGCCCGGCGAAGACCGCGCGGGCGCGCGGGTTCCAGTACGGCGACCGCTCACCGAGCAGGTGGGGCAGGAAGTACAGCCCGTCCTCGGCGGCCTCCACGGCGGCGGCGGCGCTCAGCAGGCGGTCGTGGGCCCCGCTGTCGCCGGGCGCCAGCAGCTCCACCACCCACTGCAGCGAGGCGCCGCCCGCCTGCATCGTGGCCGTGGGCACGTACCGGTCGGGCACGACGTGGTTGAAGGTCATCGTGCGCATGCCCGGGTCGTGCAGCGGGGTGTCGGCGGCCAGCGACACCCACGAGGAGGACCCCAGGTAGGCGTAGGCGCCCGCGGCGGCGTCGAGGACGCCGGCGCCGAGCGCGGCCATCGGGCCGTCGCCGCCGCCGAGGACCACCGGTGTGCCGGTGACCAGCCCGGTCTGCGCCGCGGCGTCCGCGGTGACGGTGCCGACCACGGTGGTGGAGGGCACGACCTCCGGGAAGAGGCGCGCGTCGATCTCCGCCGCCGCCAGCAGCTCTGCCGACCACGCGCCGGCGCCCTGGTCGTAGGCGTTGGTGCTCGAGGCGTCGGAGGGGTCGGTCGCCACCGCGCCGGTCAGCCGATGGACCATCAGGTCCTTCGCCTGGACGACGTACCGGACCCGGGCGAAGGCCTCCGGCTCGTGGTCGCGCACCCACATGACCTTGCTCAGCGAGTAGGTGGGGTTGAGGCGGTGCCCGGTGGTGCGGTAGCCCTCCTCCATCCCGAACCGCGCCACGAGCTGGTCGCTCTGCGCGCTGGAGCGGGTGTCGGCCCAGATGATCGCCGGCCGCACCGCGGTGCCCGCTGCGTCGAGGAGCACCGCGCCCATCATCTGCCCCGAGAAGCACACGCCCTCCACGCGGGCGGCGGCGCCGGGGACGGCGTCGAGCAGTGACCGGGTGGCGGTGCACAGCGCCTCCCACCAGGCGCTCGGCTCCTGCTCGGCCTTGCCGCCCGGGCCGAAGTCGGTGTCGTAGCGGGCCGTGGCGGCGGCGACGACGCGGCCCTGCTCGTCGACGAGCGTTGCCTTGTCGCCGGTGGTGCCCAGGTCGTGGGAGAGGATCACGGGGTCAGCGTCGCGGGTCGCGGGGGTGGGTGCGCGGCCGAGGCGTGCTCAGCCGTCGCCCGGCTTCGGCGCAGGAGCGATGGGGACGCCAGCGGGTCGGACTCGTCGTGGCCCAGGTGCGTGACGTCGGCGGGACTCGGAGCGAACACTCGCGGACGGCGTGAGTGGGTCGTCCTGGCCTCCACTGGGGCCTGGTGTGTCACGGGTTCCGCGCAGGCAGGTCGCTGGAGGCCGCGGGCCCGTCTGCGGAGGAGGGCGGGGGACGTCGCGCGCCCCGCGTCGGCGCGGCGGCCGCGGCGTGTCATGCCCGTCGGGTGCGTGCTCGGTTGTGGTCGAGGATGGTCTGGGCGGGTAG
>CAXTAK010000017.1:0-52822 GCA_964242735.1 uncultured Quadrisphaera sp.
GGCGCGAGGCTTCAGCAGTCCAGGCAGGGCAGGATCGATCACCGAGGCAGCATCCCGTGCGTTGTGCGGAGTGGCCTGACCTCGGCGTGGTGCTCGACGGCCCGATGCATCGGGCCGAAGTGGACCCGGCGGCGCGCCGGCAACGATGGTGTACCGCGGCGAGGCGGTGTAGGAAGACAGCGGAGGTGCCGTGGTTCCGGCCCGCCCCACGCGGATGGCACACAGGTGGTGTTGGGGCAGTCCCAGCAGTGACGCGTCACCATGGATTGATGCCGAGGATGAGGGGATGAGACCGTGGAAGACTCACCAGAGGACGTGCACGGCGTGGATGGGTGGCGGCCGAGCCACCCCACACCCCTCTCGCCGAACAAGTTCTACTACCAGCTGACGAGCAACCGGATCATCACCGTGGACGATGAAGCAGCCGTCCTTGAAGCCGCGTCGGACTGCATGTCCATGCATGGACGCCCCCAGGACAACTTGCCCCCACACCTCCTGGTCACCCGTCCTGGCGAACTCAAGATCGGCAGGGTATGGCACAAGGCTCCTGCGCACATCCTTGAAGCCCCGCACATGATCGAAGCCCTTGCTGAGGAGGTCGCTGAACGAGAGGGCGAAAAGCTGCTCATCGCACTGCAGACACTGCTGGCCTGCGGGCGTTACCACGGGGGTCTCGAGATCAGGCAGCAGTTGTTGAACGAGCATGCATCGCTTGATACATACCCGCCGGGTGAGCAGGCCGAGTGACCACTCCTGAGGTGACCCACGGCGGGAGGGCATCGCCCACGCCGATCCCCGCCGGTTCTTGGTCACGGGTGGCGCCGAGCAGTGGGGCGGCGGTCGGGCCCTGATGTGGGATGAGGGCGTCGGTGACCTCATCCGCCGTCGGCGCCGGTGTCTGTCCGCCTCGCGGGGGGGCCTGACTGCGGCCCTCGTGCGTTGAGCCACCACGCGACCGGCAGCAGCAGGAGCGATCTGCTCGGTGTTGCGGACACCGGGCCTGCCGGGCTGGCACTGCGGTGCTGGTTCGCGGCGCAGGGGTTGTCCCAGGAGGTGACCGGGCTTTCGGCGGGTGCTGCGCCCGTGGTGTTGAGGTGCCCGTAGATGGTGGTGCGGAGGACGCGGAGGAGGTCGGGGATGGCCTGGACGGTGTGGGTGTGCGCGTCGTAGAGCTGTTGGGCCAGCTGCGCTTGTGCGGGGGTGAGGCGGGGTGGGTGCCCCCCGACCCGCCCGTAGATCACCACCTTGCTGCGGTGGCCATCGGCGCGACGCTCACCTCGCAGATCTCGGGTCATGGTAAATTGGAACATGACGACCAAGGCGCTCCGGCGGATGTTGAACCCGATGAGCACGCGACTCTCGATCTGGTGGTGCGAGTTCAGCACTGGGAGGTGGAAGTCACGCGCCTCGGTCATCTGGTCAGGTCGACCCAGCGGTGCCGATGACGAACCAGGCCCTCACGACATCGAGGCCCCCCTGGCGTGGCCGCCCGACACGGCCGTAGCTCCAGTGTCGGGAACCGCCCGCGGGTGGGTCAGCCGTCGTTGTCTCCCGACGCCAGTTGCCGACGCACCTGACCTGCGGTGATGCGTTCGGTGATCTCCGCGGCGTTCACCGGGCGTTTCCCGACACCCTGGTCGGATCTCACCGCGTCTTCGCCCACCCAGCGCGCAGCAGTGGCGTAGCAGGATGTGCTTGCCGGACGGCGTGGACGGCCGAGCAGGTCTCAACCCCTGGATCTCGCCACCGCAGTCGGCGAGCACCTGGTCCGGGGGCGCTCGTCCCGCGTCACGTGGTCGTCAGGTCCTCGGGCTCAGGGGAGCGGGTGGTGCGATCGGCGCTCCAGGCGCCCGCTCGGAGGGAGCTGCGGTCGAGAGCTGCGGGGTTCAGGGCGAGCAGCGTGCGTCGCAGGTGGTCCCGCAGCGCGGCCACCTCGGTGTCGGTGAGCCCCGCGACGAGCTTCGCGTCGGCGCCGGTCACCGCAGCGCTCGCCCGCTCGGTGCCCGCCAGACCGTCGGGGGTGAGGAAGTTGCCCAGGACCCGCTGGTGCACCGGGTGGGGGCGCCGCTGCACCCACTGCCGCTCCAGCAGCGGGCGCAGCGCGGTCTGGATGGACTGCGGGGTCAGGTTGACGCGGCGGGCCAGCTCGGCAGCGGAGACGCCCGGCTCTCGGCCGGTGTGGACCAGAGCACCGAACTGCGCCGGGGTCAGGTCGAAGGGCTCCAGCGCCGCCGTCATCTGCCGGCCGACCAGGTGCGCGGTCTGCCAGAGCAGGTAACCCACCCGGTCCGCAGGGTCGCTGAGCCCCCTGTTATCAGACATCTGATAAGTTCACAGTCATGAGCAGCACGCCGCCGACAGTATCTCGGCCACCGATCGAGCACCACCGACCCGGCGACGACCACGCCCCCGCCCGCGGTGGCGACCGCGCCGGGCAGCGCCGGGCCACCGTCCTGGGCGCGGTGGTCCCGCTGGTGGTGGGCCTGCTGATCGGCGCCCTCTTCGTCGCGGTCTTCCTCGCTGCCTTCCACGACCCGAAGCCGCACCACCTGCCCGTGGCGGTCGTGGCCCCCGCGGCGGTCCTCTCGACCGTGCAGTCCCAGGCCGCCGCTTCCGACGGCGCCCTGGAGGTGCGCCCCTACCCCGACCGCGGCTCCGCCGAGGCGGCCGTGCGCCAGCGCAGCGTCCTCGGCGCCCTCGTCGTCACGTCGACGGGTCCGGAGCTGCTGGTCGCCGGCGCCAACGGCCCCTCGGTCACCCAGACCCTGCAGGGCGCCTTCGCCGCCGCCACCCAGACCTCGGGAACACCGCTGACGACCACGGACGTGGGACCCCTCAGCAGCGGGGACTCGCGCGGGCTGTCGATCTTCTACGGCGCCTTCGGCGTCGTCCTGGCGGGCTTCCTCTTCGGCCTGACCAGCATGCAGGTCGGGCGTGAGCTGGCGCCGTGGTGGCGCGCGGCCAGTGCGGTCACCTTCTCGCTCGCAGCCGGCGTCGTCATCGCCTGGCTGATCCAACCGGTCTTCGGGGCCCTGCCGGCACCGTTCGCGACCACCACCGCCGTCGTCGCCCTGCTCGCCCTCGCCATCAGCGTCACGACCGCAGCACTGCTGCGGGTCTTCGGTCCGGCGGGCACCTTCGTCGCCTCCGTCGTGCTGCTCGTGCTCGGCAACGCCACCAGCACCGGGATCCTGCCGGCGCAGTACCTGCCGAGCTGGCTGGAACCGCTGGCCTCGATCCTGCCGGTCGGGGTGGCGGTGCGGGCCCTGCGCGGCGCGGCCTACTTCGACGACGACGGGCTGGTCACCGGCCTGCTCGTCCTGACCGCCTGGACGGTGGGCGCAGCGCTGGTCTTCGCCATCGGCATCCGGCGCCAGCAGCGCGCCCGACGCGCCCCCGCCGATGACGCTGCGGCGGTGGCGGTGGCGGCATGAGGGTCCTGCTGATCGGCGCCACCGGCGGCACCGGCCTGGAGATCGTCCGCCAGGCCCTCCAGCGGCGCTGGGAGGTCACCACCGTCCTGCGCTCGCCCGACGAGCTCGGCGAGCTCGCCGCTCACGTCGACGTCGCGCCGGGCGGCGTCTTCGACCCCCAGGTCATCGCCGATGCGGCAGCCGGGTGCGACGCGGTGCTCAGTGCCATCGGCTCCTCCGGCGGCTGACTCGGGCGCGGGGCCACCACTGTGTGCTCCCGGGCCGCGGCCGCGCTCGTGGCGGGGATGACGCAGGCCGGCGTTGGTCGGGTCGTCTTCTGCACCTCCGCCGGGGTCGGATCCCGCGACCCGGGCGAGATCCTCCCCCACCGCCTCATCGCCGAGCTGCTGTTCCTCCAGCGCTCCTACGACGACATGATCATCGCCGAGCGCCTCGTCACCTCCTCCGCCCTGGACTGGAGCCTGGTGCGCCCCGCCCGCCTCACGAAGCGACCTGGCGGCGGAGGTCACCGGGTCAGCCCGCGCTTCCGGCCACCGGGAGGGACCGCCGCCCCCCGGGCCGACGTCGCCGCCTTCATGCTCGACCGGGCCGCCGACGCCACCTGGGGGCACGCCACCCCCACCCTGATGACGTGAGCCCGCGCAGGGCGCGACACCCTCACCCAGCGCGGCTTCGCCCCCACCCAGTCCGGGCGCTGGCCGGACCAGAACGCGTTCACCTCCTTCGACACCGGAGCAGCGACCACCACCTGCTTCGAGACCCACCACTTCCCCGACGGCTTCACCTTCCCCGAACCCCAGGAGTGGTACCCCGGGCCACCCCCGCGTGAACCGCGGGCACGAGGGTGGCCCGAGGTGAGCTGGGCCCGTAGCGCTCGACGGGTCGAGCCGGAGACGTCACCGCTGCCTGCCGGAGCGGGTGCACCAGGCTGCTGCTGGAGAGCTCACGGTCCTGGTCCGATGCCCACGCCGTCTGCACCGCGCACGGCTCCACCACGGTGAGCGCCCACTCGGGAAGGGACGGGCAAGCCCGCCTCGTCCTGGATCAGGTCAGCGGGCTCGCTGACCTCCACGTCGTGCTGCTCGCCAGGTACTGCGCCGCCACCCTCGGCTCGGCGGGGCGTGGGCGGGTCGGGGCCGGGCTCAGGCGCTCGCAGCGACGAGGGCGGTGAGCTGGTCGAACGTCGCGTCCAGCTCGAGCTCCAGCGTCCGGCGCGGTGGGTCCTGCGCGAGCCAACGGCTCAGGGCCTCGTCGTGGCACGCGACGCCGATGCGACCGAGCAGCGCGGCCTCAGCCGCGGCCGCGCCGTGCCGGGACAGGCCGTCAGCCAGGACCGCCTCCCAGGCGACCCGCTTGGCCCGCTCCCGGGCGCTCAGCGCCGGGGAGCTGGCGATGACCCGCGCGCGGCGGGCCACCTCCTCCCGCCGGTCCTGCAGGGTGCGCGCGACGGCGGCTGCGGCCGCGCGCAGCACGGTGAACGGCGACTGCCCGCCCGGCTGCTGCTCGATCGCCGATCGCAGCGCGGCACGCATCTGCTCGTCCTCGGCGAACAGGAGGTCGTCCTTGTCCGCGAAGTACCGGTACAGCGTGCGTTCCCCGACGCCGGAGGCCGCAGCGACCTCGCCGACCGTGACAGCGGCGTACCCCCGGGCCGCGAACAGCTCGAGAGCGGCCGAGGCGATGCTCGCGCTGGTCCGGGCCTTGCGCTGCTCGCGCAGTGGAGGACCCATGCCGGCCATCCTGGCAGACCTTGCCATGTGGCAGAGCCTGCCAGTACGGTGGGAGCATGACCACCACCGTCCTGATCACCGGCGCGACGCGCGGCCTGGGCCTCGCCGCTGCCCGGGCCGCCGCGGCGCGAGGCGCCCGCGTGCTCGTCGCCGGTCGCTCGCGCCAGGCCGTCGCGGCAGCGGCGAGCGAGGTCGGCGGAGAGCCGGTGGTGCTCGACCTCGAGCGCCTCGCCGACGTCCGGACCGTCGCCGAGGCGCTTCCCCGTGTCGACGCGGTCGCCCTCAACGCAGGGCTGCAGGTGGTGACGGGCACCTCGCGCACCCCTGACGGCTTCGAGACGACCTTCCAGGTCAACCACCTCGCCCAGCTGCTGCTGCTGGACGTGCTGCTCGCCCGGGTGCAGCCGCCGACCCGGGTCGTCCTGACCGGCTCGGGGACCCACGACGACGCGCGGCGCACCGGCATGCCGGCGCCGCTGGACGGTGACGTCGCCGCCTGGGCGCACGCCGGTGACGGCGGGGAGGCGCCAGGGGTGGCGGGACGGCGGCGCTACACCACCTCCAAGCTGCTGAACGCGGCCACGGCGGCAGCGCTGGCGCGCGAGCGCCCCGACGTCCACGTCACGTGCCTGGACCCGGGCCTGATGCTCGGCACGGGACTCTCCCGGCAGTACCCGCCGCTGGCTCGCCGCATGAGCACCGTGCTCGCGCCCGCGCTGGCTGCGGTGACGCCCTTCGCGTCCACGCCGCGGGCCTCCGGCCGGGTCCTGGCCCGGCTCCTGCTCGACGACCCGCCCCCTGCAGCCACAGGCTCCTACGTCGACCACCGCCTGCGCACGCTGCCAGCCTCGCAGCGGGCGCGGGACACTGACTTCCAGGCGCGGGTCCTCGCCGACAGCCGGACCCTCCTGGCCCAGGGCACCAGCCGGTAGCCCGCGACTCGGGTCACGCCTCCAGGGCCAGGAGGCAGCTGGCCCGCCTCATCGGGTTGCGTCTCGTGGGGTGGTGTGGTTCGCGTCGCTGCTCGTGTTGATCACGGGGGCGGCCATCGTGCGATGGTCAGTGAGACCTGCCTGGGGAACTCACGGAAGGACACCGCACGATGCCCTTGGACGAGTCTGCCCTGCTCGAGGTGCTCGAAGCCCTGGAGGTCGCTGTCCCCCGCAGGCGGGAGGTGCCCCCAGTCAGCGACCGGGTGCGCACCGCCACCCAGACCCTGTACCAGGAGTTGATCGACGCTGAGGCGACCGCGGTGATCGGCGCCGGACCGTGGGAGCGCTCCGAGGAGCGCACCGCTGAGCGCAACGCCACCCGCACCCGGGTGCTGACCACCACAGCGGGGGACCTGGAGCTACAGATCCCCCAGCTGCGCACCGGGTCGTTACACCCGTCCCTGCTCGAGCGGCGCCGCGGCGTGGACCAGGCGCTGTTCGCGGTGGTGATGGAGGCGTACCTGCACGGGGTGTCTACCCGGAAGGTCGATGACGTGGTCAAGGCCTTGGGCGCCAGCTCGGGGATCTCCCAGTCGGAGGTCTCCCGGATCTGCGCGGACCTCGACGAGGAAGTCGGCGCGTTCACCAGCTGGTCCCTGAAGGGCACCGCCTTCCCCCGCGTCTACCTCGACGCGACCCACTGCAAGGCCCGGGTCAACCGGCGGGTGGTCTCCCAGGCCGTCGTGGTTGCTGCCGGGATCAGCGCGGACGGGCGCCGGGAGGTCCTGGGCTTCGACGTCGGGGACAGCGAGGACGGGGCGTTGTGGACCGCGTTCCTGAGGTCCCTGAAGGCCCGGGGGCTCGGTGGGGTGGCCCTGGTCATCGCCGATGCGCACCTGGGCCTACGCGCAGCGGTCACGGCGGTGTTCGCCGGCGCGAGTGTGCAGCGGTGTCGGGTGCACTTCCTGCGCGACCTGCTCGCCGCAGTCCCCGAGGGCAACCACGAGATGGTCGCCGCGGCGTTCCGCACGATCTCCGCTCAGCCGGACGCCGCCCACGTCCAGGAGCAGTGGGCCAGCATCGCGGTGATGCTGGGCCGCCAGCACCCCAGGGTCCAAGCCCTGACGGACACCGCCCGCGAGGACGTCCGGGCCTTCACCGCGTTCCCCGTCGCGCACTGGAAGAAGATCTGGTCCACCAACCCGCTCGAGCGGGTGAACACGGAGATCAAGCGGCGCACCGTCCCCCGCGACCGGGAGGTACCCCCAGTCGTCGGGGTCTTCCCCGACCCCGCCGCCCTCCTGCGCTTGGCTGGCGCTGTGCTGGTCGAGGCCCACGACGAGTGGCAGGTCTGCGAGCGCGGCTACCTCGCCGAAGGCTCCATGACCGCTCTGCTCACCGAGTCGACGCAGGAGGTGAGCACACCAGCGCTCACGACAGCATGATCAGCACCAGCTGACCCGCCACGGTGACCACGAACCCCACCACTCAGCGGGACGCGTGACCTCCCAGCCGCTTGCGACCGGTCGGATGACTCCGGCCGGGGGGTGTCGTCAGGTGATCGCATGACGACACGGTGGAAAGCGCCGCCGACCGCCGCTCGCGCAGCGCCTGTGCGGTGTGCGGCAGGACGGGCCCGGGCGGGACCGCAGGTCGGACGGGTCTCCCGGGATGGCCAGCGTCGCCCCTCTCCTCGCGCCTCGCGCCTCGCCGACGACGATCTCGTCCCAGTGGACGGTCGGCTGTCGGGGCACGGGTCGCTCGGGCGAGAGCCGGTCACCACGTGAGCAGAACGGGGCGCTGCTGCTCGGCCTCGGTGCCACCTCGGTCGCGCTCGTCGTCGCCTCCGCCGACCCGGCGGGCGCCTCCGCTCGATCGGCCTGTGCCGCGGGCTCACAGGACTTGGACGAGCGTGCCGCCGTCGGCCCGCAGGGCGCTGCCGTTCGTGGCGGCGGAGAGCGGGCTGGCGAGGTAGGTCGCGAGCGAGGCCAGCTCGGCAGGGTCCAGGAACCGTTGGACGAGTGAGGTGGCGTTCCCCTGCGCGATGGCGGCCTTCACGTCCGCCTCGGTGACGCCCCGGGCCGTGGCGATGGAGCGGACCGCCGTCGCGACGCCGTCGGAGTAGGTCGGGCCTCCGACGATGGCGTTCACCGTGACCTCGGTGCCGCGGGTCAGCTTGGCCAGGCCGTTGCTGAGCGCGAGCAGCGCAGCCTTGGTGACGCCGTAGTGGATCATGTCAGCCGGGACGTTGACGCCGGACTCGCTGCTGACGAAGACGATGCGGCCCCAGCCCCGGGCGAGCATCCCGGGCAGGAGGTGCCGGGACAGACGGACGGCACTCATGACGTTGACGTCGTAGAACAGCTGCCAGTCCTCGTCCGTGACCGCCGCGAAGGGCTTCACCTCGAACAGGCCGACGTTGTTGACCAGGATGTCCACGGCGCTCAGGGCATCCAGCACCTGACGGACCTGGGTGTCGTCCGCGAAGTCGCCGGTGACACCGGACACCTCGACACCGTGTCCCTCCGCACGCAGGCGAGCGACCGCCCTCTCGACCCGCTCGGACGCACGGCCGTGCAGGACGACCGCGACGCCTTCAGCGGCGAGGGCCGCAGCGGTGGCGTAGCCGATCCCCCGGGTCGATCCGCTGATGAAGGCGCTCTTGCCCGCCAGCTGTAGATCCATGTCTGCGACTCCACTCGGTGACTTGCCTGAGCAAGTCAAACTAGGAGGTGGTGACTTGCTTCGTCAACTGACCTAGGCTGCTCGCATGTGCTGCCGGCCGTGCCCTCGACATGGGTGAGGCCTCCGGCCCGCCCGGCTTCGAGGGCGATGAGCAGCTGACCTGGTCAGGCCTGGCGACCGTCCTGGAGTGGCTGCCGGCCCTGCTGGACGCCCAGCTCCAGCGGGACGCCGAGCTCACGCACTTCGAGTTCGGCGTCCTGTTCGCGCTCGTGCACGCACCGGGCACGACGCTGCGGATGAGCGTGCTGGCGGGCCACGCGAACAGCACGTTGACCCGCCTCTCCCGGGCAGTGACACGGTTGGAGCAACGGCGATGGGTCCAGCGCGCCGTCGACCCCCAGGACGGGCGCTACACCTTGGCGACCCTCACCGACCTCGGAAGGGTCAAGGTCGAGGAAGCCACGCCGGGACACGTCGCGACCGTCAGGCGGCTGGTCCTGCAGCCCCTGACGAAGGCGCAGCAACGCCAGCTCCAGGACATCAACCGGCGCATCCTCTCGGCGACTGGCGCTGGGCAACCCTGGCGACCACCGAGCGAGTGACCCGGAGTGCGTACCGACCGACACGTCGAGGCGAGAGCGGCCGCACCGCGAGCCGTGGTCGCCGAAGAAGGCTGCGACGCCCCGCAGCGGCGCCATGTCCTGCCTGCACGGCCGAGGCCGGTTCTGCCTGGACCCGGAACCGCAAGCGGGTCACCCGCCGTCGCCGAGGAGTTCCGCCCGTTGGTGACCCGGCGTGGGTCGGCCAGCGACTCAGCCGCAGTGAACTGGTCGCGTGCCAGGTCCAGTTCCAGGCCGCCGGGCATCGCGTTCCCGTGGTGCACGCCCTCCACCTGGCCTTCGCGCACCTGCCTGCCTCCGACCGGCGCGCCCTCGAGGCGCCCGTCACCCGGCTGCACACCCTGCCCAACCGGGTCGCCCACCACGAGCCGCTGATCACCGAGCCCCTGGCCGAGCGCTACGCCGACGTCCTCACCGTCGTCGGGTACGTCGACCCCGCACTGCGGACCTGGGTGGCAGAGCACAACACCGTGCCCGCGGTCCTGTCCGCGCGACCCTGACCCGCCCCTCCACCACGACTTCCCGTCCTGCCACATCACGCTGCGTGGGCCCGCCGGCGCGTGGGCGCCCCGCCGGGGTGGCGCCGCGGCAGGATCCGGGGGGCTGGGGCATCGACTACGAGGACCTGGTGACCAGGCTCCACGCCCTGGTGGGTCACCGCGCTGATCACCTGAGCGGGGACGAGAAGGGCGAGGCGCAGGTCTTCCTCGAGCGCCTGTTCCGCGCGTTCGGCCACGAGGGGCACGCCGGGGCCGGCGCGAAGCTCGAGGCGCGGATCGAGGCGCGGGACACCAAGGGCAGCAGCGTCGCGGACCTGGTGTGGGAGCCCCGGGTCCTGGTGGAGGTGAAGAAGGCCGGCACCGACCTGGGCGAGCACTACCGCCGGGCCTTCGACGACTGGCTCCTGGGGTCCCGGACCGCCCCCGGTACGTGGTGCTGCGCACCTTCGACGAGTTCCGGGTCTACGACGTCGACCACCAGCTCGATGAGCCCATCGGCCGCGTGACCCTGGCCGACCCACCTCGGCGGTCAGAGACCTTCGGGTTCCTGCTGCCCACCGAGCGGACACCGCAGTCCAGCCACGGCCTCGTGGGGGTGACCCGGGAGTCCGCTGCCCGACTCGCGGCCCTGTTCAACACCCTCCCCACCCGCGGGGTGGACCGGGAGGTCGCCCAGCGGTTCTCCCGCACCCACGACCACCGTGCCACGGCATCCACCGCCGCATCAGCGCGCAACCCGACCTCGTCCGGCAACGGTCCTGCGCGAGCGCCCCGGCGCTCACCCGCCCAGCGCCGCGCCGACCACCTCGCGGGCCTGCTCCTGCACCTCGCGCAGGTGCGTCGCACCCCGGAAGGACTCCGCGTAGATCTTGTACACGTCCTCGGTGCCCGAGGGGCGGGCCGCGAACCAGGCGCTCTCCGTGACCACCTTCAGCCCGCCGATCGCCTCCCCGTTGCCGGGGGCGGTGGTCAGGACGTCGGTGATCGGCTCGCCCGCGAGGATGTCGGCGTCGACGTCGTCGGGGCTCAGCGCCGCCAGGCGGGCCTTCTGCTCCCGGGTGGCCGGGGCGTCGACCCTGGCGTACGCCGGGGCCCCGTGCTCACGAGCGAGGTCGGCGTACAGCTCGCTGGGGCTCCGGCCCGTGGCCCCGCGGATCTCCGCGGCGAGCAGCGCCAGCAGCAGGCCGTCCTTGTCGGTGGTCCACGTCGACCCGTCACGGCGCAGGAACGAGGCGCCCGCGCTCTCCTCCCCCCCGAAGCCCACCGAGCCGTCGAGCAGACCGGGCACGAAGTGCTTGAAGCCCACCGGCACCTCCAGCAGGCGCCGGCCCAGGGACGCGACGACGCGGTCGATCATCGAGCTCGACACCAGCGTCTTGCCCACCGCGACGTCCGGCCCCCACTGCGGCCGGTGCGCGAACAGGTAGGAGATCGCCACCGCCAGGTAGTGGTTGGGGTTCATCAGCCCCCCGTCGGGGGTGACGATGCCGTGCCGGTCGGCGTCGGCGTCGTTGCCGGTGGCGACGTCGAACCGCGCTTCCCCGGCCATCGTCTCGATGAGGCCGGCCATCGCCATGGGCGAGGAGCAGTCCATGCGGATCTTGCCGTCGGTGTCGAGGGTCATGAAGGCGAAGCGCGGGTCGACGTCGGGGTTGACGACGGTCAGCTCCAGGTCGTGCCGCTCGGCGACCTCGCCCCAGTACGCCACGCTGGCCCCCCCGAGGGGGTCGGCGCCGATGCGCACCCCACCGGCGCGCACCGCGTCGAGGTCCACGGCGCTGGGCAGGTCGTCGACGTAGCGGCCGAGGAAGTCGTAGGTGTCCACGCCGGCCCGGGCCTGCGCGCTCGAGACCCGGCGGACGCCGTCCAGCCCGGCCTCGAGGAGGGCGTTGGCGCGGGCGGCGATCGCGCTGGTGGCCTCGGAGCCGGCCGGTCCCCCGGTGGGCGGGTTGTACTTGAACCCTCCGTCGCGCGGGGGGTTGTGGCTGGGGGTGACCACGATGCCGTCGACCCGCCCGTGGGTGCCCGCGGCGTTCAGGGCCAGGATGGCGTGGCTCACCGCGGGGGTGGGGGTGTACCCGTCGCGGGAGTCGACGAGCACGGTGACGTCGTTGCCGACGAGGACCTCGAGCGCGGTGGCCCACGCGGGCTCGGACAGGGCGTGGGTGTCACGGCCGATCACCAGCGGGCCGGTGGTGCCCTGCGCGGCGCGGTGCTCGACGATCGCCTGGGTGGTGGCGAGGATGTGGGCCTCGTTGAACGCGCCGTCCAGGGACGAGCCGCGGTGCCCGGAGGTGCCGAAGACCACGCGCTGCGCCGGGTCGCCGGGGTCGGGCGTGACATCGGTGTAGGCGCTGAGCAGCGCGGTCAGGTCGACGAGGTCCTGGGGCTGGGCCGGCTGTCCGGCGCGCTCGTGCATGGGCCGGTCCTAGTGCACCGCGCGCGCCGGCGCACCCCGGGCGGCGGTGGAGCGGCGGTGCGGCGTCAGGCGGCGCGCAGCACGGCGCCGTCGCTGCGGGACGCCGCGGGCGCGGCCCGGGACGCCAGCGCCCGGTCGGCGCCGCCCAGCTCGGCGTGCAGCGCACCGACCAGGTCGACCAGCGGCAGCCGCAGGGCCCGGCAGATGGCGCCGAGCACCTCCGAGGAGGGCTCCTTGCGCCCCCGCTCGACCTCGGACAGGAACGCCAGCGAGACCTGCGAGGCCGCGGCCAGCTCGCGGAGCGAGAGCCCCTGGCGGTTCCGCTCGCGCCGCAGCAGGTCACCCACCGCCCGGCGCAGCAGCGGTTCGGGGCGGACGGCGCGCAGGCGGCTCGGCGTGGCCATGCCCCAGGCTACGACCGGGCGGCGGGCTCCGACGTGCTCAGGCGAAGACCTCCCGCGTCCACAGGTGCACCAGCGCGTGCCCGCGCCAGGGCCGCCACGCCTGCGCTCGCTCCTCCGCCTCCCGCGGGGTGCGCACGCCCAGCGCCCGGCGCAGCACCAGGTCACCGCCGAGGAAGGCGTCGGGGTCGCGCAGCACGCGCAGGCCGATGTAGTCGGCCGTCCACGGGCCGATCCCGGGCAGCGCGAGCAGTGCCCGCCGCGCCTCCACCCGGGCCGCTGGTGGCTGGCCCGCGCGCAGGTCCAGCCCGCCGTCCAGGGCGCCGGCCAGCGCGTGGACGGCGGTGGCCCGCGCGGAGGTGACCCCGGTGAGCGCCCGCAGCGCCTCGGGCCCGGCGCCGGTCAGCGCGCCGGGGTCGGGGAAGCGCACCAGTCCCCCGCCCACCGGCTCGCCGAGGGCGGCCACGAGCCGGCCCGCGAAGGTGCGCGCAGCGGCGAGGGAGACGTGCTGGCCGAGGACGGTCAGCACCGCGGTCTCGGTGGCGTCGACCGCGCCGGGCAGGCGGAGGCCCGGGCGCGCGGTGACCAGCGGGCCGAGCACCGGGTCACCGGCCAGGGCCGCGTCGGCGGCGGTGGTGTCGTCGTCCAGGGCCAGCCACCGGCGGACGGCGGGAAGGTGCGCTGCGGACCGGGGTGCCGCGAGGACGGCGCCGCCCCCGGGGCGCTCCACCGGGCGCACCGTCACGACCTGCCACCCGCCGCGCCCGTCGGGCACCGCGCGGGTGTGCTCGCCGGTGGCCGCGTCGTGGCGCTCCAGCCCCGGGACGGCGTGCGCGGCGAGCCAGCGGTGCAGCGGCCCCGCGGCCAGCGCCCCGGCGTGGGGGAGCGCTGCGAGATCCACGTCGGCAGTCTCCACGGCACCGTGCCGGCGCGCGGTGGGGCAGGGCTGGGCGGGTGACACCCCGCTGCGCGCACCGGGTGCGCGCGGCATGCTGCTGGTCGTGCCCGAGCTCCCCGAGGTCGAGGCGCTCGCCGCGTTCCTCGCCCGCCGCACCACGGGCTCCGCCGTCGTCGGCGTCGAGGTGGCCTCCGTCGCCGTCCTCAAGACCTTCGACCCCGCCCCGCAGGCCCTCGAGGGCGGTGTGGTCACCGCGGTCCGCCGTCACGGCAAGTGGCTCGACCTCGACGTCGACGGCCTCCACCTGGTCGTGCACCTCGCCCGCGCCGGGTGGCTCCGCTGGTCCGAGGCGCTGCCCGTCGCGCCGGCGCGTCCGGGCGCCCGCGTGGCGCTGCGGGTGCGCCTCGAGGACCCCGACGGCGACGCCCCCGCACCCGGCAGGGGCGGCCCGGGGTTCGACCTCACCGAGGCGGGCACTCGCAAGGGCCTGGCCGTGCACGTGGTGCGCGACCCCCTGCAGGTGCCCGCCATCGCCGGCCTGGGCCCCGACCCGCTCGACCCGAGCTTCGACGTCCCCGCTCTGCAGGCCCTGCTCACCGGGCGCCGCGCGCAGGTCAAGGGGGTGCTGCGCGACCAGTCGGTGCTCGCGGGGGTGGGAGGTGCGTACAGCGACGAGGTGCTCCACGCCGCCCGCACCTCACCCTTCGCCATCGCCGCCACCCTCGACGAGGCCGCCGTCGCCCGCCTGCACACGGCGCTGAAGGATGTGCTGACCACCGCCGTGGCCGCCGCCGCCGGCAAGCCCGCCGCGGAGCTGAAGGACGCCAAGCGTGCCGGGATGGCCGTGCACGGGAGGACGGGGGAGGCGTGCCCGGCGTGCGGCGACGTCGTCCGCGAGGTGTCCTTCGCCGACAGCTCGCTGCAGTACTGCGCCACCTGCCAGACCGGCGGCACCCCGCTCGCCGACCGGCGCACCTCCCGCTTCGTGCGCTGAGGGCGCCCGCACCCCGACGAGGCAGACCAGGGACCGCGCGGCACGCCACCCGCGGCGCGAGGTCGCCCGCCCGCCGGGCTGGGAGGATGGGACGTGTCCACCTCGCTGGCGATCGCGCTGGTCCTGCTCTTCGTCCTCGTCGGCGGCTTCTTCTCCATGTCCGAGCTCGCGGTGGTCTCCCTGCGCGACGGCCAGGTGCGCACCCTGCGGGAGTCGGGTCGCCGGGGCGCGGCCATCGGGCGCCTCCGCGACGACACCAACCGGTTCCTCTCCGCCGTGCAGATCGGCGTCACCCTCGCGGGGTTCTTCGCCTCGGCGTTCGGCGGCGCCGTGCTCGCCAGCCGCCTCGTCCCGCTGCTGGAGGACCGCGGGGTGGCCGCCGGGGTCGCCGGCACCGTCGCCCTGGTCGTGGTGACCATCGGCGTGTCCTACGCCTCGCTGGTGCTCGGTGAGCTGGTGCCCAAGCGCCTGGCCCTGCAGAAGCCCGAGCAGATCTCCCGCGCCGTGGCCCCCGTGCTCGACCGGGTCGCCACCGCCACCCGCCCCGTGGTGTGGCTGCTCGGCATCTCCACCAACGCCGTCGTCCGCCTGCTCGGGCTCGACCCCCGCGCCTCCCGCGAGGACGTCACCGAGGAGGAGCTCCGCGAGATGGTCAGCAGCCACGGCGAGCTCGCCGACGACGAGCGCCGCGTGATCAACGACGTCTTCGACGCCGCGGACCGTCGGCTCTCGGAGGTGATGGTGCCGCGCACCGAGGTCGACTTCCTCGCGGCGTCCCTCGGCCTCGAGGAGGCCGCCTCGCTGATCGAGGACAAGCCCCACTCCCGCTACCCGGTGACCGGGGAGTCCGCGGACGACGTCATCGGCTTCGTGCACGTCCGCGACCTGCTGACCGCGGCCCGGCGCGGGGACGGCGGCACCCTCGCCGGCATCGCCCGCCCGATCCTCATGCTGCCCGGCACCAAGGCCCTGCTGCCCGCGATGACCGAGCTGCGTCGCACCCGCCGCCACCTCGCCGTGGTCGTCGACGAGTACGGCGGCACCGACGGCATCGTGACCCTGGAGGACCTCGTCGAGGAGCTCGTCGGGGAGATCGAGGACGAGTACGACGACTCCCACGGGCCGCACCACCCCGACACCCTCGTCGGGCCGACGGAGGTCGACGGGCTGCTGCACCGCACCGAGATCACCGAGCAGACCGGACTGGTCCTGCCCGACGGCCCCTACGAGACCCTGGGCGGCTTCGTGGTCACGACCCTGGGCAGGATGCCGGTGGACGGCGACGCCGTGGAGGCGCTCGGCCACCGGCTGGAGATCACCGAGATGGACGGCCGGCGGGTCGCGAGGATCCGCGTGGAGCCGCTGGAGCCCCCCACCACCGACGAGGAGACCGACGATGCCTGACGGACCCCCCACCACACCCGTGGCGCAGGTGCCCGACGACGCGGTGCTGCTCGACGTCCGCGAGGACGACGAGTTCGCCGCCGGGCACGCCCCCGGCGCCGTGCACGTGCCGCTGGGTGACCTGCCCGCCCGCGTGGGGGAGCTGGGGCGTCACGGCGACCGGCCGGTGCACGTGCTGTGCCGCTCCGGCGGGCGCGCGGCGACGGCGGCGCAGTGGCTGACCGACCACGGCCACGACGCCGTGGTCGTCGAGGGCGGCACCCAGGCGTGGGAGGCGGCCGGCCGCGGGCTCGTCGCCGAGGCGGGGGACGGCGTCGCCCCGCAGGTGCTGTAGCCGCCGGCCGGCCAGTGCCGCCGGCCGGCCAGCCCGTCAGCCCGTCAGCACCGCCAGGGCCGCCCGGGTGGCGGCGTACCCGGGCACGGTGATCATCGGTGGCCGCTCGTGCACGGACACGTCGCGCTCGACCGCCTCCCACGAGGCGGCGAGACCTGGTGCACCCACCCCGCCGGGGTCGTGGGCGCGCACGAACTGCGTGAGGCGGCCTGTCGGAGCGGCCCGGTCGTGCACCGGTGGGGTCCGCGAGAGCACGGTCGCCAGCACCTGCGCGGCCATCCGGCCCAGCGCCGCGGTGTCCTGGTGCTGGTGGGAGCGGTTCCCCAGGTCCACCTGGGCGATCGCGTCGAGCCCGACCAGTTGGAGCGCGTCCATGAGCATCCCCACCTCCACGCCGTACCCGGAGACGAAGGGCAGACGCTCCAGCAGGGTGCGTCGGGCCGCGTACTCCCCGGCGAGGGGCTGCACGAGCCCGGCGAGGTCCGGCGCCAGCCGGTTGAGCAGGGGGCGGGCCACCAGCTCCGTCACCCGGCCCCCGGAGGTGGCCCCACCACCGGCCAGCGGCCGGTCGTAGCAGCCCTTCACGAGCTGGACCGCCGAGGTGCACAGCAGGGGGCCGAGCAGTCCGGTGACCAGGTCGGGGTGGGGGTCGGTGAGGTCGGCGTCCACGAAGACCACGACGTCGCCGCGGGTGACGGCCAGGGACTTCCAGAGCACCTCGCCCTTGCCGGGCGCGGAGCCGACCTCGGGCAGGACGTCGTCGCGGTGGTGGACGGTCGCGCCGGCGTCCCGGGCGATGCGCGCGGTGTCGTCGCTGGAGCCGGAGTCCATCACCACGACCTCGTCGACCAGCCCGGTGCGCTCCCCGAGGGCGACCACCACGTCCACCACGCTGCCCACGGTGGCCGCCTCGTCGAGGGCGGGCAGCACCACGCTGACGCTGGTGGCGCCCTTGCACGCCTCCAGCACGGCCAGTGGCCAGTCCCGGGTGCGCGAGCTGCGCCGGTGGTACCAGTCCCGCACGTGTGGCTGCACGGCACGCAGGATGCAGCCCGACGGCCAGCAGCGCCAGAGCCCGCGGCCGACCGGTGGACGCGGCCCCGCGCGGTCACCGCACCGCCACCCCTCCGCCACCGCGCCGCCACCCCTCCGTCACTCCGGGAGCCACCGCCGCCCGGGTGAGCCCGTCGCCCGGGCGTTTGACCGCCCACCGGCCCGGGTACCGCGACACAGACGCCCCGCTCCCGCCGCCCGGGCGCTGGCCCGAGCCGCTGACGTGGAGGACCCCCGTGGACGACGCGCACCAGGTCCTCCTGCGCGAGGTCCGCGGGGGTACGGGCGGCGCCCTGCGCCTGCCCCACGAGGCCGAGGCGGTCCCCGGGGCGCGGCGAGCGCTGAGCCGGGAGCTGCGTCGCGCCGGGGTCTGCCCGGAGGTGCGTGACGACGTCGCGCTGGTCGTCTCGGAGCTGCTCGGCAACGCCGTCCGCCACGCACCGCCCACGGATGAGGGGGGCGTGCTGCTGCGCTGGACCGTCGGCGAGGGCTCCGTCGACGTCGCGGTCGTCGACGGCGGTGGGGGTCCGGTGCGCGTCACCCACGCCGGGCCGGGCGCCGTCGGCGGGCGGGGCATGCAGCTGGTGGACTCCCTCGCGCGGGCGTGGGGCACCGCGGACGAGGGCCAGGGCCGCCGCGCCGTGTGGGCCAGCATCACCACGGGTCCGCTCCCCCTCGTCGGCTGAGCTGCCTCGTCGGCTGAGGGCGGTCCCGCCTCGTCGTGGTCTGCGATCCTGGCGCGGTGACCGAGACCACCGTGACCGACGCCGCCGTGACCCCCGAGCGGCCCACCGCTCAGGTGCCCGTCGTGGGGCAGCGCGAACCCTGCCCGTGCGGGTCCGGCAAGCGCTACAAGATGTGCCACGGCCGCGCCGGGCGCGCCGCGGCGGCCACCGTCGTCCTGCGCCCCTACCGCGGTCTGCCCGCCGAGCCCGACTGGGTGGCCCTGCGCGAGATTGTGCCGGCGGCCACCGCGGGCGTGGTCCTGCGTGATGGCGCGGATGGCGCGGAGAGCCCGCGCGTCACCGTGGCGAGCGCCCTGCCCGGTGGGCAGCGGGCGCTGCGCCGCGACGACGGTCAGGTGGTCGTCGCGCTGCGGGGCGCAGCGGGCTCGGGCGACGCCAGCCGCCACGCCGCGGCCGCGCTGCAGGCCGCGCTCACGACCGCGCCGGGCGAGGAGGTGCTGGTCCCCGGCCAGGTCGGGCGGGGTCCCCGGCTCCAGGACCTCCTCGACGTCACCGCCCCCTTCGAGGTGGTGGTGCACCAGGACGACTCCTGGTCGGCCCTCGACGGCGACGGCGACGGCGACGGCGACGGGGACCCCGTGGAGGGTGTCGTGCCCACGGTGCGCCTGGACGGCGTCGAGGCCGCGTACTGGGCGCAGGTCGGCGTCCGCCGCCACCTGCGGTGGGTGCTGCCGGAGGACGAGCAGCCACTGCTCGACGCCCTCGCCCGCCTGCACGTGGCCGGGGCGCTCACCGTCGGCGGCGGCAGCCGCTACCTCGGCGCCTTCCGCGCCTGCGGCCTGCTGGTGCCGGTGTGGGACCTCGCGCCGGACGCCGAGGCCGCCGACCTCGAGACCCCCACCCGGGTGCTGCGGACCGCCCTGGACGAGGCGCTGAGCTCGACGCAGCCGCTGGACGACGCGCAGCGGCGCGCCCGCGCGGGGGTCGTCGCCCGCCAGGTCACCCTGCGGTGAACCCGCGGTACGCCTACCTCGGCCCGGTGGGCACCTTCACCGAGTCGGCGCTGCTCCAGGTCGCCGGGCCCGTGCCCGGCGCCACCACCGATCGCCGGCCCTTCCCGAGCGTGGACGCCGCACTGGACGCCGTGCGCACTCGAGTGTGCGACGTGGCCGTGGTGCCCATCGAGAACTCCGTCGAGGGCGGGGTCAACGCCACCCTCGACGCCCTCGCCGCCGGCCCGCCGCTGGTCCTCGTCGGTGAGGTCCTCGTGCCGGTCTCCTTCGTCCTCGCCGCCCGCCCGGGCACGGCGCTGGCGCAGGTCACCCGCGTCGCCAGCCACCCCCACGCCCTCGCGCAGTGCCGGAGCTGGCTCACCACCCACCTCCCGAGCGCGACCACCGCGGCGAGCCTGTCGACCTCGGCCGCGGCGCAGTCCCTCGCGGAGGGCGCCGCCGCGCACGACGCCGCGCTGTGCGCGCGGTCGGCGGCGGCCGCCTTCGGCCTCGACGTCCTCGCCGACGGCATCGCGGACCGCGCCGGGGCCGTCACGCGCTTCGTGCTCGTCGCCCGCCCCGGTGACCTGCCCGCCCCCACGGGCACCGACCGCACCACCGTGGCCGCTCAGCTCCGCCGGGACCGCGCCGGCGCGCTGCTGGACCTGCTCGAGGAGTTCGCGACCCGCGGCGTGAACCTCACGCGCATCGAGTCGCGCCCCCTGGGCACCGAGCTCGGTCGGTACAGCTTCTCCCTCGACTGCGAGGGGCACGTCGCCGACCCGCGCGTGGGTGAGGCCCTGATGGGTCTGCGGCGGGTCACCGCCGACCTGCGCTTCCTCGGCTCCTACCCGCGCGCGGACCGCGTGGCCCCGACAGCGCCCCCAGGCACCACCGACGCCGACTTCGCCCGGGCGCGGGCCTGGCTCGACGCCGTCCGCGGGGGCACGGCCGGCTGAGGCTGGAGGGGTCTGCCGGCTGAGGCTGGAGGGGTCTGCCGGCTGAGGCTCAGCGACGCGCCGCGGCCTTCGCCGCCTCGACCTCCCCGGGGGCGGCCTCCTTCGCGCCGGAACCGGGCGTGACCCGCACCAGCAGCACCCGCTCGTCGACGCGCATCCGCAGCTCGCGCACGTCGCCGATGGGGTCACCGTCGAGCTGGGCCGGCAACGGGGTGTCGCTGACGAGCGTGATCTCCCGTGCCCGCCACGACTGCAGGCGCCCGTCGCCGCGGCGGTGGCCGGTGATGACCCGCCCGGTGACGTCCACCCACTGCGCGAGGTTCCGCGGGCCGATGGCCACGACGTCGAGCCACCCGTCGTCGACCTCGGCGTCGGGCAGCAGTGCCAGTCCACCCTGGAGGCGCCCGACGTTGCCGACGACCACGGTGCGCACCTTGCGGGTGTGGCTCTGCCCGTCGATGGTCAGCTTCACGCGGGTGCGCGCGCCCCGCACGTGCTGCAGCCCCGAGAACACGTAGGCGGCGGGCCCCACGCGGGCCTTCAGCGCCTCCGGGGCGTTGGCCATGATCGCGGCGTCGAAGCCCATGCCCGCCATCACCAGGAACGCCCGCTCCTCGGGGCGCTCGCGCTCCTCGCCCGCGGCCCCGATGACGGTGACCCACCCGACGTCGACGGCGCGGTCCTCACCCGCCAGGGCCACCCGCGTCGCCGCGGCCGCGTCGCCCGGCGTCATCTCCGCGCCGCGGGGGGTCACGATCTCGAGGTTGCGGGCCAGGAGGTTGCCCGTGCCGGCCGGCACCAGCCCCAGCGGCACTCCCGTGCCGGCGAGGACCTGCCCGACGCAGCGCACCGTCCCGTCGCCCCCGCACGCCAGCACGATCTCCACCCCGGCCTCCAGGGCCTGGCGGGTCTGCCCGATGCCCGGGTCGTCCGCGGTGGTCTCCAGCCACAGCGGCGTGGCCCAGCCCGCGTCGGCGGCGCCGCGCTCGATGGCGGCGCGCAGCGGCCCGACGTCCTCGAACTTGCTCGGGTTGACCACGACGGCGGCCAGCGGCCGTGGGGGCGCCCCGGCGGCGTCCTCCGGGGCGTACGCCTCCTCCACCGCCGCGGCGACCGAGGCCCGCCGGGTGGCGTCGAGCTCGCGGCGGTGGCCCGAGCGGCGGAGCGCGACCGCGACGCTGACCACGACGGCGACGATCGCGAGCACCACCGCCACCAGGAGCAGCACGTCGGTGGCGGTGAGGGCGAACACCAGCGAACGGTATCGACGCCGCCCGGTGCGCGTGGCGCCGCCGTAGGGTTGCCCGTCGTGGTCAGCCCGTGGACGTGTCCGTGATCGACGTCAAGCTCCTGCGCGATGACCCCGAGGCCGTCCGCGCCAGCCAGCGGGCCCGAGGGGCCGACGAGGGCCTGGTCGACTCCGCCGCGACCCTGGACGCCGAGCGCCGCGCCGCCACGGCCGCGGCGGAGTCGCTGCGCGCGGAGCAGAAGGCGCTCGGCCGGGGCGTGGCGAGCTCCCGGGGTGACGAGCGCACCGCGCTGGTCGAGCGCGGTCGGGCCCTCGCGGGCCGGGTCAAGGACGCCGCGGCGAGCGCCGAGGACCTCGGCGTGCGCTTCGAGGCCGCCCTGGGGGCGCTGGCGAACGTGGTCGCGCCCGGGGTGCCCGCGGGTGGGGAGGACGACTTCGTGGTGCTGCGCGAGGTCGGGCAGCGGGGCGTCTTCGAGCACCCCGTGCGCGACCACCTGGAGATCGGGGAGGGACTGCGCGCCATCGACGTCGAGCGCGGCGCGAAGGTCTCGGGCTCGCGCTTCTACTTCCTCACCGGGGTCGGGGCGCGCCTGGAGCTCGCCCTGCTGAACCTCGCGGTGGCGACCGCGCTCGAGGCGGGCTTCACCCCGATGATCACCCCCACGCTGGTGCGCCCGCAGGTCATGGCCGGCACCGGGTACCTGGGGGCCCACGCCAGCGAGGTGTACCACCTGCCGGCCGACGACCTGTACCTCGTGGGCACCTCCGAGGTCGCGCTCGCCGGGTACCACGCCGACGAGGTGCTCGACCTGTCCGACGGTCCGCTGCGCTACGCCGGATGGTCGGCGTGCTACCGCCGCGAGGCCGGCTCCTACGGCCGTGACACCCGCGGCATCATCCGGGTGCACCAGTTCCACAAGGTCGAGATGTTCAGCTTCGCCCGCGTGGAGGACGCCGAGGCCGAGCACCAGCGCCTGCTCGCGTGGGAGGAGGGGATGCTGGCCGCCGTGGAGCTGCCGTACCGCGTCATCGAGACCGCGGCCGGTGACCTCGGGGCCTCCGCGGCCCGCAAGTACGACTGCGAGGCGTGGCTGCCCTCGCAGTCGCGCTACCTCGAGCTGACCTCGACGTCGAACTGCACGACCTTCCAGGCGCGGCGCCTGGGCATCCGCGAGAAGGGGCCGGACGGCGCCAACCGCCCGGTGGCGACGTTGAACGGCACCCTGGCCACGACCCGCTGGCTGGTGGCGATCCTGGAGAACCACCAGCGCGCCGACGGCTCGGTGCACGTGCCGGCCGCGCTGCGGCCGCACCTGCAGGGCCTGGCGGAGCTCACCCCGCCGGCCTGAGGTGGCCGGTCAGCGGTCGAGCAGCGCCGCCAGGTCCACGGGCACCCCGTCACCGACGGGCACGGTGAGGGGCTCGCCCCACGGCTGGCGCGACGACGGACGTGCACCCGTCGTCGCGCGGGGCGGTGTGCACCACGACCTGGCGGCGCGGGACGTCGACCACCCGGTACGCCGCGACGCGGGCGCCGCCGCAGGCGCGGGCCCTGATCGAGAGGTCCCTGCGACCGCTCACGGCCACCTCGACGGCCAGGGCGGTGGTCGTGCGAAATCCCCGCTCCACGTCTGCGACGACGGCCGAGTCGGGCTCCGGCATCGACGACGGGCCAGCCGCCAGCGGGCTCTGCGGCAGCAGGACCCACGGCTCGGGCAGCCGGGGAACCGGGTACCGGTCCAGGACCGCGATGACGAACCCGTGCTCCGGTCCTTGCGGGCCCACCTCGACCAGCACCCCCTCCAGCAGCTCGACCGGTGCACCCTCGAGGAGCCCGGCGTCGACCATCGCCTCGTACGTCTCGCGCGTCGACCCGCGTCGACCCGCGTCGACCCGCGTCGACCCGCGCCAGGGCGCGGTGCGCCGGTGACCTCCTGCTGCGTCATGACGACGGGGTGGGGCGGCCAGCGGGCCCGCCCTCGGCGTCGAGCCGGGCGAGCAGGGCGGGCGCGGCCCTTCTCGCCCCCGCCGTAGAGGGCGAACACCCGGCCGGCGCGGAAGGTGGGCCGCCCGTGCGCCTCGACCTCGGTGGCCCCGGGGAGGAGCATCGCCAGAGCGCGGAGCCGCGCCAGCACCGGGTCGTCATCGTCGTACATCCGCGGGTGTGCCACGGCTGCAGCCCGGTGGAGCGCCGGCGCGGGGGGAAGGGGCGTCATCCCCGCGGCGGGCCGTAAGGTGCCGCCACCCGCTCAGCGGATGCCGCTGTCCGCTCGACGACCGCAGGAGCCCCCGTTGACGACACCGACGCCGCTGTCCACCGCCACCCTCGCCGACCTCGACCCGTCGGTGGCGGTGCCGACGTACGACCGCGGCGCGGTGACCACGGGCGTCGTCCACATCGGGGTGGGCGGGTTCCACCGGGCGCACCAGGCCATGTACCTCGACGCCCTCATGCGGGCCGGCCGGGCCATGGAGTACGGCATCTGCGGGGTGGGGCTGCTGCCCGGCGACGCGAGGATGCGCGACGCCCTGCGGGCGCAGGACGGGCTGTACACGCTGGTGCTCAAGCACCCCGACGGCACCCTCGAGCCCCGGGTCATCGGATCGATCACCGAGTACCTCTTCGCCCCCGACGACCCCGAGGCGGTGGTGGAGAAGATGGCCGACCCCGCGACCCGCATCGTGTCCCTGACCGTCACCGAGGGCGGGTACAGCACCGACCCGGTCACCGGCGAGTTCGCCCCGGGCCCGGCGGTGCTCGCCGACCTGGAGCCGGGCAGCACGCCGTCGACGACGTTCGGCCTGCTCACCGAGGCCCTGGTCCGGCGCCGCGCGCGGGGCCTGGCGCCGTTCACCGTCATGTCCTGCGACAACCTGCAGGGCAACGGCCACCTGGCGCAGAGGGTGTTCACCGCCTTCGCGACGCTGCGCGACGCCGAGCTCGGCGCGTGGGTGGGCAGCGAGGTGGCGTTCCCGAACTCCATGGTCGACCGCATCACCCCGGCCACCACGCCGGAGGACGTCGGACTCGTCGCGGAGCGCTTCGGCATCGACGACGCCTGGCCGGTGGTGGCCGAGCCCTTCGCGCAGTGGGCGCTGGAGGACCGGTTCACCAGCGGCCGTCCGCCGCTGGAGGAGGTGGGGGTGCAGGTCGTCGACGACGTCGAGCCGTACGAGCTCATGAAGCTGCGGCTGCTCAACGCCAGCCACCAGGCGCTGTGCTACGTCGGCCACCTCGCCGGGTACCGCCTGGTGCACGAGGTGTGCCAGGACGCGGTGTTCGCCGAGTTCCTCCTGGCCTACATGGACGCCGAGGCCACCCCCACCCTCCAGCCGGTGCCGGGGGTGGACCTCACCGACTACAAGCACACGCTGATCGAGCGGTTCTCCAACCCCGGGGTGCGCGACACCGTCGCGCGGCTGTGCGCCGACAGCTCCGACCGCATCCCCACGTGGCTCCTGCCGGTGGTGCGCGCCAACCTCGCCTCGGGGGGGCCGGTGCGCCTGTCCGCGGCGGTCGTGGCGAGCTGGGCGCGCTACGCCGAGGGCGTCGACGAGCGCGGCGACGCGATCACCGTCGTCGACCGCCTCGCCGACCGCCTCGTGCCGCTCGCGCGGCGCCAGCGCACCGAGCCCCTGGCGTTCCTGAGCGACCGCGCCGTCTTCGGCGACCTGGCGGACGAGCCCCGCTTCGTCGAGGCGTACACCGACGCCTTGCGCTCGCTGCACGAGCGCGGCGCCCGCGCCACGGTCGAGGCGCTGGTCCGCGGCTGAGACCGGCCGCGCCGCACCGGCCCGCGCGGCGTTACGCAACCGTGATCGCTCACCGGTGGTTATCCGTTGACAACGTTTGCACCCGGATCGCACACTCACCCTGCACGAGACGACGACGTCGAGGGGTGGGCAGCATGGGCATCGCGCCGCAGCGCGTCACCCTCACCGACGTCGCCCGCGCCTCCGGGGTCAGCACCTCCACCGCCTCCCGCGCCCTGCACGGGGGGGCCGAGGTGCGCGACGAGCTGGCCTTCCGGGTGCGGGCCGCGGCCGAGCAGCTGGGGTACTCCGTCAACCACCAGGCGCGGTCCCTGCGCCGAGGCCGGGACGAGGCGATCGGCGTGGCCGTCGAGGACTTCACGATCCCCTTCTTCGGGCGCATCGTCGGGCGGGTCGAGCAGGCCGCCCACGAGCGCGGGTACGGCGTGGTCATCACCTGCGCCGGCAGCGGGCGCTCCGAGGTGGAGGCGGTCGAACCGCTGCTCTCCCGGGGGGTGGCGGGGCTGGTGGTCGCCAGCGGCACCAGCGGCGCCCCCCACGGCTACCTGCAGGGTGTGGCCCGTGACCTGCCCGTCGTGCAGGTCGACGCGCTCGGCCCCAGCGAGGTCTCCGACGCGGTCGGCATCGACAACGCCGGTGCGGGGCGCACCCTGACCGAGCACCTCCTGGCCCACGGCCACGAGCGCATCCTCTTCCTCGGCAGCGGCGGCGCCGCCAGCACCGTGGTGCTGCGCTCGCAGGGCTACGAGGCCGCGATGGCCGCCGCCGGCCTGGCCCCGCGCACCGCCTGGTTGGGCTACCGACCGGTCGACGCGCCGGCGCGGGCCGTGGCCGCGCTGGCCGCCGCCACGGACGTCACCGCGGTGATCTCCGGCGTGGCCCGCACCACCATGGGGCTGATGTCGGCGCTGAAGGTCCTGGGGCGGCGGCGCACGGCCGTCGTCGCCGTCGATGACTTCGCTGGCGCCGACGCCTTCGAGCCGGGCCTGACGGTGCTGGAGCAGGACGCCGAGGAGATGGGCGCCCGCAGCGCCGCCCTGCTCTTCGAACGCATCGGCGGCTACACCGGCCCGCCGCGCCACGTGCAGCTCGACCTCGAGCTCATCGTCCGCGGGTCCGGGGAGCTGTCGCCCCACACTGTCGCCAGCCCGACGCCCTCCGCTCCGCAGCCGAGCGACCCGGACCGCACCACCGCACCGACCCCCTGAGACCCCGGCGCAGCAGCCGCGGTCACCGACACACCGAGAGAGAAGGACCACCATGTCATCACCGATCCGCGGCCGCCGGCCGCTGACCGCCATCGCCTTCGCCGCGGGCATCGCCGTGTTCACCGCCGGCTGCGGCGGCGCCGGCGGCGGCTCCGAGGACCCGAGCGCCACCGCCAGCGGGAGCGCCACCCCCTCGGAGGGCGAGACGACCCCGGGCTCGGGCGAGACGATCGACGTCATCATGGTCAACAACCCGCAGATGGAGGACCTGCGGGACCTGGTGGAGGAGAACTTCACCGCCGAGACCGGCATCACCGTCAACCTGCAGGTGCTCCCGGAGAACGACGTCCGCGACACCATCCAGACCGACTTCACCCAGCAGGCCGGCCAGTACGACGTCGCCACCATCTCGAACTACGAGGTGCCGTTCTTCTCCCAGCTCGGCTTCCTCGCCAACCTCGACACGTACATCGAGGCGGACACGGAGTTCGACCAGGACGACATCCTGGCGCCCATCGCCGATGGGCTGAAGGGTGAGGACGGGTCGATCTACGGTCAGCCGTTCTACGGCGAGTCGAGCTTCCTCATGTACCGCACCGACGTGTTCGAGGAGCTCGGTCTGACGATGCCCCCGAACCCCACGTGGGACGAGGTGGCGGCCCTCGCCGAGCAGATCGACAACAAGGTGCCCTCCGCGCCCGACATGAACGGCATCTGCCTGCGCGGCCTCACCGGCTGGGGCCAGGTCTTCGCCCCGTTGACCACCGTGGTCAACACCTTCGGCGGCACCTGGTTCGACGAGAACTTCGACGCCCAGGTCAACGCCCCCGAGTTCGTGGAGGCCACCAACTTCTACGTCGACCTCGTCACCGCGCACGGCGAGCCCGACGCCGCCAACGCCGGCTTCACCGAGTGCCTGGCGTACACGACCGGAGGCGATGTGGCCATGTGGTACGACGCCACCTCCGCGGCGGGCTCGCTCGAGGCCGACGACTCCCCGGTCAAGGGCAGGATGGGCTACGTCGCCGCGCCGGTGAAGGAGACCGACTCCTCCGGCTGGCTCTACAGCTGGGCGTGGGGCATCCAGGAGGCCTCCGACAACAAGGAGGCCGCGTGGGAGTTCATCTCCTGGGCCTCCTCGCAGGAGTACGAGGAGCTCGTCGCCGAGGAGCTCGGCTGGGCCCGCGTGCCCGCCGGCAAGCGCCAGTCCACGTACGACAACCCGGAGTACCAGGAGGCCGCCGCGGCCTTCTACCAGCCGACGGTGGACGCGATCACCGCCGCCGACCCGCTGAACCCCGGCGTGCAGCCCCGCCCGGCGCCCGGCATCCAGTTCGTGGCCATCCCCGAGTTCTCCGGCATGGCGCAGGAGGTCTCCGCGCAGGTCAGCGCCGCCATCGCCGGGCAGACCACGGTCGAGGAGGCCCTGGACCAGGGCCAGACGCTGGCACAGGCCGCGGGGGACGCCAACAAGTAGTCGTCGGCTCCCTCCGCGGAGTAGACAGGTCGTCTCCAGCACCGCGCCCCGCCCCGCCCCGACCGCACCAGCGGCGGGGCGGGGCGGGGCGCCCGGGAAGAAGGTGTCCAGCATGACCTCCACGACCGCCCGACCGGGGCCGGCGCCGGACCTGACCCCGGAGCAGGCGACGACCTACCAGCCACCGCCGGGCGAGCTGGCGCGCAGCAGGCGTGAGGCCCGGCGCCGCCGGATCCCCCTGCTCCCCGCTCTCGTCTTCGTCATCGCGACGACGCAGCTGCCCTTCCTGGCGACCCTGGTCATCTCGTTCAGGGACTACCGGGCGCTGCGCCCCGACCAGGCGGGCTGGGCCGGTCTCGACAACTACGTGCAGGTCTTCACCAACCCAGCCATCCGCATGGCGGTCGTGACGACCATCCTGCTGACCGCCACCGTCGTCATCGTCAGCCTCGTGCTGGGCACGCTCATCGCCCTCCTGCTCGACCGCAGGTTCTTCGGCCGCGGTGCGGTGCGCACGATGATGATCGCGCCGTTCCTCATCGTGCCGGTGGCAGCCGCCCTGCTGTGGAAGCACGCGCTGTTCAACCCCTCCTACGGGCTGTTCAACGGACTGATCACCGCGGTGTGGCGGCTGTTCGGCTCCGACAGCCCTCCCCAGGTGGCGTGGCTGAGCGAGGCCCCGCTGCTGTCGATCGAGCTCGCGCTGATCTGGCAGTGGACGCCGTTCATGATGCTGATCCTGCTCGCGGGCCTGCAGTCCAAGCCCGGCGACGTCGTCGAGGCGGCCCGCATGGACGGCGCCGGGAGCTTCCAGATCTTCCGGTACATCACCTTCCCCCACCTGCGCCGCTACCTGGAGCTGGGCGGGCTGCTGGGTGCCATCTACATCGTGCAGAACTTCGACGCCGTCTTCACCATCACCGCTGGCGCGCTCGGTACGGCGAACCTGCCGTACACGATCTACGCCACGTTCTTCCAGCGCCAGGACTACGGGCTGGCCAGCGCGCAGGGCGTGGTCGTCGTCATCGGCACCATCATCATCGCCACGTTCGCGCTGCGGACCGTCTCATCCCTGTTCGACGAGGAGAACGCCCGATGAGCACCGTGAGCGAGCCGACGTCCACGTCCACGAACCCCGCGGTGGCTGCGACGTCCTTCAAGGCCCCGCGGCCCAACAAGCGGCGCGGCGGGGTGGAGAGGAAGGACAACCCGCTGTGGGGCGTCCTCGCCTGGGCCATCGGGCTGCTGTTCGTGGCGCCCGTGGTGTGGATGGTGCTCACCTCCTTCCACTCCGAGGTGGACGCCGCGACGAACCCGCCGTCGGTCTTCGCGCCGCTGACGCTGGACGGCTACCGCACCTTCTTCGGCGTCACGGGCGGCAGCGAGCCGTGGCCGCCGCTGATCAACTCCCTCACCGCGTCGGTGGTCTCCACCGCGCTGGTGCTGGTGCTGGCGATCCCGGCGGCGTACGCGCTGTCGATCAAGCCGGTGGAGAAGTGGACCGACGTCCTGTTCTTCTTCCTCTCCACGAAGTTCCTGCCCATCGTGGCGGGGCTGCTCCCGCTGTTCCTGTTCGCCCGCTTCACCCAGACCCTCGACAACATCGGCCTGCTCATCGTGCTGTACACCTCGATGAACCTGCCGATCGCGGTGTGGATGATGCGCTCCTTCCTCGCGGAGGTGCCGGTGGAGATGCTCGAGGCCGCGCAGCTGGACGGCGCCGGGCTGATCACCCTGCTGCGCCGGGTCGTCGCCCCCGTCGCCCTGCCGGGCATCGCGGCGACCGCGTTGATCTGCTTCATCTTCAGCTGGAACGAGCTGCTCCTGGCCCGCACGCTCACGTCCACGGTGGCGGGCACCGCGCCGAGCTTCCTCACCGGCTTCGCGACCAGTCAGGGGCTGTTCCTCGCCCAGGTCTGCGCCGCGGCGTTCGTGGTGTCCCTGCCCGTGCTCATCGCCGGCTTCGCCGCGCAGGACAAGCTCGTCCAAGGCCTGTCCCTCGGGGCGGTGAAGTGATCGGCGGAGTCGCGCGGCGATGAGGGCCGCCGTGATGACCGGCCCGGGGCGGGTGGAGGTCACCGAGGTCCCCGACCCCACCCCGGGCCCGCTCGACGTCGTCGTGGAGGTCGCGGCCGCCGGCATCTGCGGCACCGACCTGCACCTCCTGGCCGGTGAGCTCGAGAGCCTGCCGGTGATCCCCGGGCACGAGTTCTCCGGCACCGTGGTCGCGGTGGGCTCGGACGTCGCCGCGACGGCGAGCCGCGTGGCCGTCGGGGACCGGGTGGCCGTCGACCCGTCCCTGTACTGCTACCGGTGCTACCAGTGCCGGCGCGGGCGGGAGAACCTGTGCGAGGACTGGGGCGGGGTCGGGGTCTCCACCGACGGCGCCGCCGCGCAGTTCGCGGTCGCCCCGGCGGCGGGGGCGGTGGTGCTGCCCGAGCACCTCGCCGGCGACGCGGCCCTGCAGTCGGCGGCGCTGATCGAGCCGCTGTCGTGCGCGATCCACGGCCTCGACGTCCTCACCCAGCACGCCGGCAGCGGCACCGGAGCCCTCGGCGCCCACGTGCTCCTCTACGGCGCGGGCACCATGGGCCTCATGCTGACGCAGCTGGCGCAGCGCACCGGCGCGGCGAGCGTGGACGTCGTCGACCTCAACACCGAGCGGCTCACCGTCGCCGCCTCGTTGGGGGCCACCGCCACCGCCACCACCGCGGAGGAGCTCGCCGGTGCCCGCGGGCCGCGCGGCTGGGACGTGGTCATCGACGCCACCGGGCACCCCGGCGCCGTCCAGGACGGGCTGGGTCGTGTCGGCGTCGGCGGCACCCACCTGCAGTTCGGCGTCCCCTCGCCCTCCGCGCGGGTCACCATCGAGCCGTACCGGATCTACCGACAGGAGATCACCATCACCGGGTCCATGGCCGTCAAGCGCTCCTTCGAGCGGGCGGCGGAGCTGTTCGCCGCCGGCGCGATCGACCCGGGCGTGCTCATCACCGACCGGGTGCCGCTGGAGGACTACCCCGCCGCCATCGAGGCCGTGGCCGCCGGGCGCGGGCGCAAGGTGCTGGTGCTGCCGTGAGCGCCACCACCCGGTTCGTGCGCGCCCTGCCCGGGCGCCTGGTCGTCGAGACCGGGCCGCTGCCGGAGCCCGGGCCCGGCGAGGCCCTGATCCGCAGCGTCTACGTGGGGGTGTGCGGCTCGGACCTGCACGCCGTCGCCGGGCACCACCCGTTCGTGCCCCTGCCCTACCGGCCGGGTCACGAGGTCGTCGGCGTGGTCGAGGCCCTGGGCGAGGTCGTCGGGGGTGACGTCACGAGTGGCGCTGGCCGGGCGCCCAGCGCTGGCGCGGCCACCGGCAGCGGCCCGGCGACGGTGTCGGTGGGTGACCGCGTGGTGGTCGAGCCGACCCTGTACTGCGGGCGCTGCAAGCAGTGCCGCCGCGGGGTGGTCAACCTCTGCGAGGAGCTGGACTTCTTCGGGTGCGGGCACCCGCAGGGCGGGATGGGCGAGCGCTCCACGATCCGCACCGACCGCCTCCACGTGCTCCCCGGTGCGGTGACCGATCTGCAGGCCGCGCTGGTGGAACCGCTGTCGACCCCGGTGCACGCCGTGCGCCTGGCCTCGGGGGCCCGCCCCGGCGAGCAGCCCGACCTGTCGGGGGCCGCGGTCGTGGTCATCGGCGCCGGCACCATCGGGCTGCTGGTGCTGGCCGCCGCCCGGTACCACGGTGCGGAGCGGATCGTGGTCACCGACGTGCTGCCCGCCAAGCGGGAGCGGGCGCTGCGCCTGGGCGCCACCGCGGTGGTGGACGCCGCGGGGCCCGACGTCGCCGGCGCCGCCCGGGGAGCGCTGGGGGAGAGCGCCGACGTGGTCTTCGACTGCGTCGCGGTGCAGGCCACGCTCGACCAGGCGATCGCCATGGCCGACAAGGGCGGCACCGTCGTCGTCGTCGGGGTGCCGGCGCGGCCGGTGACCGTGCCGCTGCCGCTGGTGCAGGACCACCAGGTGCGCGTGCAGGGCAGCGCCACCTACCTCGCGGAGGACTACGCCGTCGCCATCGCCATGGTCACTGCGGGTGCCGCGGACCCCGAGGAGCTGATCACCCACGTGAGCACCCTCGACGACGTCGACGGCGCCTTCGCGGCGGCGCGCAGCGGGGAGCACATCAAGGTCCTCATCGGGCTGTGAACGGCCGGTCGGGGCGGCTGTCACCCCCGCCTGAGATGCTGCCGCCGTGGGAGAGGGAGTCGTGAGCCGAGCGCGCGCCGTGATCGACCAGGACGCCGTCTTCCGCTCCCTCCCCACCGCGTACCTGCTGATGGACCTCGACCTGGTGATCGTCGACGCGAACCAGGCCTACCTCACCACGGTGGGCCGCCCGCTCGAGGAGCTCGTCGGCTGCCCCGTCTTCGAGGCCTTCCCCGGGGAGGCGGAGCAGATGGACGAGCTGCGTGCCTCGTTCCAGCGGGCGCGCGACACCGCCCGGTCCGACCCGATGCCCCTGTTCCACTACGCCATCCCCGACGGGGAGGGGTTCACCGACCGCTACTGGTCGCTGATCAGCGTGCCGGTCCTGGACCGGGACGGGCAGGTGGTCCTGGTGGCGCAGCGCGTGGAGGACGTCACGGACTTCGTGCGCGAGCGCCGGGCCGGCGAGGAGGTCCGCGAGCGGGGGCGCGACTACCAGCGCCGCTTCGAGCGCGCCGAGGCCGACCTCTTCGCCCGCGTCGAAGAGCTGCGCACCGCCCGTGAGGCCGAGGAGCTCGCCGGGCGGCGTCTGGCGGGCCTGGCCGAGGTGGCCCTGCACCTCGCCGACGCGGAGAGCGTGGAGGAGCTCGTCGGGGTGATCCTCGAGCGCGGCCTGCCTGTGCTGGGCGCCGGCGGCGCCGCCGTCGCGGTGCGCACCGCGGGCAGCGACGTCCTCGACGTCACCATGACCGGGCTGGGCGGCGCCTCGCGCGTGTACCGCGCGCTGCCCCTCGACGGACCGCTCCCGGCGTCCGTCGCTGCCCGCGGCGGCGTGGTGCTGGTGCCCGACGAGGTGGCGGCCGCGCGCATCGAGGGGCTGGCGGAGGCCCACGCCCTCGCTGGCGTCGTCGCCGGGGCCGCGCTGCCCCTGCAGATCGGTCGCCGCCTGCTCGGCTCCCTGTACGCCGGGTGGCCCACCGCCCGCACCTTCCCCCCGGACGAGCTGGAGCTCCTGCGGGCCTTCGCCGCCCAGAGCGCGCAGGCCCTGGACCGCGTGCGGGTCCGCCAGGCCGAGCGGCAGGCCGCGCTGCGCTCCCAGCGGCTGTCGGAGACCCTGCAGCGCAGCCTGCTGACGCCACCGCCGCAGTCCGATGACGTGGTGATCGCCGTGCGCTACCAGCCCGCGGCCACGCTCGCCCTGGTCGGCGGCGACTGGTACGACGCCTTCGTCACCCCCAGCGGCGGGACCAGCCTGGTCATCGGCGACGTCTCCGGGCACGACCGCGACGCCGCCGCGGTGATGGGGCAGCTGCGCAACGTGCTGCGCGGGGTGTCGCAGACCCTCGGGGAGCCGCCGGCGGCGGTCCTGTCGGGCCTGGACGGCGCGGTGCACCGCCTCGACCTGGACCTGCTGGCCACGATGCTCCTCGGTGAGCTGGAGCGGCGCAGCCCCCGCCTGCCGGGGCGTGCACCGCGGTGGCGGTTCACCTGGTCCAACGCCGGCCACCCCCCGCTGCTGGTGGTGCGCGCCAACGGGGCTGCCGAGCTCCTCAGCGGAGAGACCGACCTGCTCATCGGCCTCGACCCCGAGACCGAGCGCCACGACGCCTCCGTCGACCTCCGCTCGGGCGACACCGTGGTGCTGTACACCGACGGCCTCGTCGAGCGGCGCGGTGAGTCCCTCGACGTCGGGCTCGAGCGCCTGCGTGCGGCGGCCGCCGGGGTGGTGGACCGTGACGCCGAGGCGTGGTGCGACGCGCTGCTGGGCGCGTTCGGCCACGACCCGGACGACGACATCGCGCTGCTGGTGGTGCAGGTGCGCGCACCGGGCGGCTCGACGTAGCACCGCGGCGTCGTCCACCTGACGCCTCACCGCCTGCAGGGGTCGCGCCCCTCCGGGTCAGGTCCGCGGGCTCGTGTCAGGACCACGTCCCGCCTGAGCGGAGCGAGGACCCGACACCCGGCGACGCTGCCAGCGGGAGGGCCCGAGGGCGGCGCGCGGGTCGATGGCGGTCACCACCCACGCACCTCTCGACCACCGCGGACACCGCTGTGACCCGAGCGGGGCGGGCTCCTGCGGCCGGCGGGGTGGATCGGTGGTGGTGCCGCTGCGCGCAGCGCGGTCAGGAGCTCGCCGGCTCGGTCAGCACCAGGTCGCGCTCGACGGGCCCGATGCGCACCTCGGCGGGTGCGTCGGCGAGGGTGAACAGGGTGCCGGCGCTGCCCACCGCGGCCGCGCCCCAGCGGACCGCCGCGCGCAGCCGGTCGCGGCTGTCACCGGTGGCGGACAGGTACCCGGCCAGGAGGGCGTCACCGGCGCCGACGGTGCTCAGCACCCGGGACGCGCGGGCGGTGGCGTGCAGCGCGCGGTCCCCGCCGCCGGCGGCCCCCTCGAGCAGCACCGCGCCGTCTGCGCCGAGGCTGACCAGCACCGCACCCGCGCCCGCGCCGCGCAGGGCGCGGGCGGCGTCCACGCAGTCGCCCAGGGTGCGCAGCCCCATCCCGGTGACCCCGGCGAGCTCCTCGGCGTTGGGCTTGACCAGATCAGGTCGCGCGGGCAGCGACGCGGCCAGGGCCGCCCCGGAGGCGTCGACGACCACGGGGAGCCCCCGGTCGTGGCCCAGGCGCACGACCTGGGCGTGGAGGTCGCCGGGGGCTCCGGGGGGCAGGCTCCCGCAGGTGGCGAGCCACGGGGCGCCGGCGCTGCCCGCGCCGGTGGTGCTCCCGGTGGTGCCCGTGCCGGTGGCGCCGGGATCGCCGCTGGTGTCGCCGTCCACGGCGTCAGTGGTGGCGGTGAGCAGCGCCGCCACCTCGGACGCCACCAGGGCCGGGCCGGGCTCGTTCACCTTGGTGACCGTGCCGTCCGGTTCGACGAGGCTGGTGTTGGTGCGCACGTCACCGGCCACCGGCACCACCCGCAGGTGCAGGCGCCCGCCCGCCGCCTCCCCGGCGAGCAGCTCGACGAGCAGCGCCCCGGTGGGCCCTCCCACCGGCAGCACCGCGACCGCGTCGTGCCCCTGGCGCGCCAGGGCCAGGGCCACGTTCAGGCCCTTGCCGCTGGGCTCGACGGAGCGGGGGACCGCGCGCAGGACGCCACCGCGGACCAGGGCCGGCACGGTCGCGGTGCGGTCCAGGCTCGGGTTGGGCGTGAGGGTGACGATCACCGCGGCGCCTCCGCGCCGGGGGCGCCGACCGGTCCTGCGCCGGGGGAGCCGGGCTCGGTGGGTGCGCCGGGCTCGGTGGGTGCGCCCGCCCACCCGGCGTCGGGGTCGAGCAGCCCGGCGGCGCGCCCGGCGAGCAGCGCCGCGCCCCGCGCACCAGCCTCGTGGTGCTCGCTGAGCACCAGGCGCGCAGCCCCGACGTGCTGGCCGCCGAGCAGGCGCCGCTTGGCGGCCAGCACGTCGGGGTCGCGGGCCCAGCCACCCGTGACGACCAGCTCGGTGTGCGCCCCGGCCGCCTCGTCCATCACCGCCAGCAGCGAGGCCGCCTCGGCGGTGGCCGCCTCCACGGCGGACAGCCAGCGGTCGCGTCCCCCTGCGGCGCCCGGCCCCGCGGCGTCTCGGGCGGCCTGCAGGGCGAGCCCGCCCTCGGTGGCGCCGAGCAGGCACCACGCCCGGGGCACCACGTGCCAGCCCACGGTGATGCCGGCGCGGGTCAGGGCGAGCACCGCGTCGTCGCCCAGGTGCGGTGCCGCGGTGCGCACCAGGGCCTCGGCGGTGCCGCTGGAATCCAGCACCGACCCGTGCCCGGCGGCCGCGGCGCCCAGCGCGGCCGCCTGGTGGTCGTGGCCCGCGGTGGTCAGGACCGCCCCGGCGAGCCGCTCGAGACCGCTCCCCCCATCGCTGCGCGCAGGGCCCGCCGTCCCGCAGGGGGTGCCGCTGTCGACCAGCGGGGGCAGCAGCGAGGCGTCGAGGCCGGAGAAGCCCAGCCCCCGGTCCCACCAGGTGCGCGTGGGCAGGTGCAGCCACCCGGTCCGCGAGGCCAGGGAGGCGTCGGAGACCTCCTCGCCGCCGAGCACCCGCACCGCCCACTCGCCCACCCCCAGGCGGCGCACCGCCGCCCCGGCGCCCCCCGGGTCGTGGCGCACGGCGTGGCGGTGCTTGGTCAGGCTCCACTGCCGGCGCAGCGGCAGCCCCGCGGCCAGGGCCAGGGCGTCGGCGCCGACCTCCTCGGCGAGCTCGGCCACCTCGAGCAGGTCGCGGTCGTCGTACCAGGCCACCACGGGCGCCACCGGCTGACCGCCGGCGCCGATCAGCACCCCGCACTCGCCCATCCCGGTGACCCCCAGGGCGGCGACCTCACCGGGCGGGGTGTCCGCCAGCGCGGCACCCAGCGCGCCGGTCACCGCAGCGGTGAGGTCCCGCGCGTCCATCTCGGCGCCCGCGGCAGTGCCCGCAGCGGCACCGGCGGGCGATCCGCTCGCTGGTGCGACGTCCGGGGCCACCGAGCTCCAGCGCATCGGCGCCCGCCCAGCCGCCACCTGCGCGCCGTCCAGGGTGAGCACCACGGCCTTCGCCGAGGTGGTGCCCACGTCGAGCCCCACCACGAACGGCCCGCTGGTCCCCCTCGACGCCGCCACCGGCTCAGTATCGTGGCGGTGTGCCGCTCGTCCACGCCCGCTCCCTGCTCGCCGCGGCGGCCGGACGCCGCGCCGGGCTGGCCGCCTTCAACGTCGTCGGCCTGGAGCAGGTGCAGGGCGTCGTCACCGGCGCGGAGCGCTCGGGGCGCCCGGTGGTCCTCGCGCTCAGCGAGAACGCCGTCCGCCACCTCGGCGGTGACCCGGCGCCCCTGGCGGCGGCCGCGGTGGCACTCGTCGAGCGCTCCAGCGCCCGGGTGGCCCTGCACCTGGACCACGTGCAGGACGAGCAGCTGCTGCGCCGCACCGCCGACATCGGCTTCAGCTCCGTGATGGTCGACGCCTCGCGCCTGCCCTACGAGCAGAACCTGCAGGCCACCGCCGCCGCGGTGGCCTGGGCCCGCGAGCACGACCTGGTGGTCGAGGCGGAGCTGGGGGAGGTGGGCGGCAAGCCCGGGCAGCCCCCGCGGGACGCGCACGCACCCGGGGCCCGCACCGACCCCGGCGAGGCCGCGGCGTTCGTGGCGGCCACCGGGGTCGACGCCCTGGCCGTCGCCGTGGGCAGCTCCCACGCCATGACCACGCGCACCGCCGAGCTCGACCTGGCCCTGGTCGCCGCGCTCGCCGGCGCCGTGCCCGTGCCCCTGGTGCTGCACGGCTCCTCCGGGGTGCCCGACTCGATCCTGGTCGCCGCGGTCGCCGCGGGGGTGGTGAAGGTCAACGTCGGGACCCTGCTGGGCATCGCCTTCACCGCAGCGGTGCGCCGGGTGCTGGACGACGCCGACGTCGTCGATCCCCGCCGGTACCTCGCGCCGGCCCGCGAGGCGGTCGCCGCGCAGGTCCGGAGCACCTCAGCGCTCCTCGACCCGTAGTGTCCACCCGGTGAGCGCACCCGTGGTGGCCGCCTCCGAGCGGCTCCTGGTGGCCCTCGACATCGACGGGACCCTGCTCGACGGCGACCTGCGCATCTCCCCCCGGGTGATGAGCGCGGTGCGCGCTGTGGCGGCCGCGGGTCACCACGTGGTCATCTCCACGGGGCGCTCGGTGCACGGCACCCTGCCCGTGACCGCCGAGCTCGGGCTGGAGCGCGGGTACGCCGTCTGCTCCAACGGGGGCATCACCCTGCGCCTGGACCCCGACCTGCCGCAGGGCCACGAGGTCGCGCACGTGGTCACCTTCGACCCGTGGCCGGTGCTGGTGCGCCTGCGCGCGGTGCTGCCGGAGGCCGCGTACGCCGTCGAGACCGCCGCGTCGCACTTCCTCGTCGCGGGGCGCTTCCCCGAGGACGAGATGGTCGAGTCGGCCACGCTGGTGCCCTTCGAGGCGCTGCAGCACCAGCCCGCGACGCGGGTGGTGGTGCGCAGCCTGGACCACACCCCGCAGGAGTTCGTGGAGCTGACCGCGGGCCTCGGGCTGTCCGGGGTGAACTACGCGGTGGGATGGACGGCGTGGCTGGACCTGGCGCCGGAGGGGGTGAGCAAGGCCAGCGCCCTGGAGGCCGTGCGCCGGCGGCTCGACGTCGGCGTCGAGCGCACCGTGGCCGTCGGCGACGGGCGCAACGACCTGGAGATGCTCGCGTGGGCCACCCGGTCGGTCGCGATGGGCCAGGCCCCGCCCGAGGTCCGCGAGGCAGCGACCGAGGTCACGGCCGCGGTCGGGCAGGACGGCGCGGCCGTCGTCCTGGAGAGCCTGGTCGGCGCCCGCGAGGTCGCGGAGAGCCGCCGGTGAGCGCCGTCAGCACGGGCGGCACTGCGGCGCAGAGGAGTGCGCGCTGGTGCCCGCGCATGGTCGCCAGCGACCTCGACGGCACGCTGGTGCGCGCCGACGGCCGCGTGTCGGCGCGCACCGTCGACGTGATCCGCCGGTGCCGCGAGGCCGGGGTGGAGTTCGTCGCCGTCACCGGTCGCCCGCCGCGGTGGCTCGCGGGGGCCGACGGTCTGGCCGAGGCGGTCGGCAGCGGTCTCGCGGTGTGCGCCAACGGGGCGCTGGTGTGGGACCTGGCGCGCCACGAGGTGGTGGTCGCGCACCTGTTCGCCCGCGAGGACGTGATGGCCGCCGCGGCGGCGATGATCGGCGCGGTGCCGGGCGCGGTGGTCGCGGTGGAGACCCTGCAGGGCTTCCGGCGCACCCCGGAGTACGTGCCCCGCTTCGACGCCGCCGTCGTGGCACCGGTCGCGCCGCTCGCGGAGCTGCTCGCCGACGACCCGGGGGTGGTGAAGCTCCTGGTGCGCTGCGAGGGGATGGACAGCGACGACGTGGTGGCCACCGCCCGCGCCGTGCTGGGCGGCATCGGGCTGCCCACGCACTCCGGGGCCCGGCACGGGCTCATCGAGGTCTCCGCGGCGGGGATCTCCAAGGCCGGCACCCTCGCGGAGCTGGCTGCCGACCGCGGCGTCGAGGCCGCCGACGTGGTGGCGTTCGGCGACATGCCCAACGACCTGGCGATGCTGTGCTGGGCGGGCCGGGGCTACGCCATGGCCAGCGGACACCCCGACGTCATCGCCGCCGTCCCGGGTCTGGCGCCGGCGTGCGAGGAGGACGGCGTGGCGCAGGTGCTCGAGGGTCTGCTCACCGCTCCGGCGCGCTGAGCTCCCGGTGGACCAGGGCCACTGCCCGCTCGACGGCGTCGAGGCGCCGGACGATGACGTCCACGTCCGGCGGCGCGCCGTCGCGGTGCGCGTCGGAGGCCGCGCTGTCGCGCGCGGCGACGCGCACCATCGTCGCCGCCTCGGCTGCCTGCGCCGCCAGCGTGGATGCCCGCGACAGGCGGTGGTGGGCGTCGGCGCCGCCTCCGGGCACCTGCAGCCCGTCGCTGGGCCACTGCAGCGCCGCCGCCGCGCACCGCGCCCGCACCTCGTCGAGGTGGCCGGCGAGCCGCGCCCCCGACGCCTCCAGGCGCCCGCGCGCGTCGCCCTCGACCGGCTCGATCACCTGGTGGTAGCGGTCCACGGCCCGCCGGAACCGGTCGTGCGCGCGCCGCCACACCCCCGAGCCCAGCTCGACGTCGTCCAGCGAGCGGCCCGCGAGCACGTCGCGCAGGCGCCGGCGGCGCGGCGCGGGTGGCGCGTCGGTCACCGGGGGTGGCGCCGCTGGGGACACGCCTCGGGGCGCGTCACAGGTACTGGCCGGTCGCCGTCCCGCCGCCCATCGCCGTCTCCGGCCCACCGGGTGCTGCGCCGGGGGGCAACCCCCGGCGCATCTGCTGCAGCTGGGCCTGCGCGGCCATCTGCTGGGCGACCAGCGCGGTCTGGATGCCGTGGAACAGCCCCTCCAGCCACCCCACCAGCTGGGCCTGCGCGATGCGCAGCTCGGCGTCGGAGGGCACCTCGCCCTCGGTGAAGGGCAGCGCCACTCGCCGCAGCTCCGCGGCGAGCTCGGGGGAGAGGCCCTCCTCCAGCTCGGTGAGGGAGCGCTCGTGCACCTGCGCCAGGCGCGCGCGGCCCTTGTCGTCCAGGGGGGCGCTGCGCACCTCCTCGAGCAGCTGCTTGACCATCGACCCGATCCGCATGACCTTCGCGGGCTGCTCCACGCTGCCCACCGCCGCGGCCGCGGCGGAGTCCTCCCCGCCGGACACCGCCATGGCGCCGCCCCCGACGACCACCACCGGCTGGTCGTCCCCGCCGTACCGGGCCTGCTGCGGGTGCTCGCTCATGCGCACATCCTCACAGCCTCTCTCGCTCACGGCCCCCCGTGCTCACGACTCCGCGGGCACGGCGCCCACCACCAGCAGCACCTTCCCGACCTGCGCCCCGCCCTCCAGCACCTCGTGGGCCTGCGCGGCCCGCGCCAGCGGCAGGCGCGCGTGGACGACGGGACGCACCCGGCCCTGCGCCAGCAGGGGCCACACGTGCTCGAGCGCGCTGGCGCAGATGTCGGCCTTCTCCGCGGGCGGGCGCGAGCGCAGCGTCGAGCCGACCACGGTGGCGCGGAGCGTCATCAGCGCCCCGAGGTCCAGCTCCGCGCGGCGCCCGCCCTGCACCGCCAGGACCACCAGGCGACCGCCGGTGGCCAGCACGTCGAGGTTGCGCTGCAGGTAGGCGCCGCCGACGACGTCGAGGACCACGTCCGCCCCGCGCCCGCCGGTGGCGTCGCGGACCACCTGGACGAAGTCCTGCTCGTGGTGGTCGACCAGGACGCTGGCGCCCAGCGCCGCGCACGCCTCCAGCCGGGCGGGGCTGCCGGCGGTCACGGCCACCCGGGCGCCGACCGCGGAGGCCACCTGCACCGCCATCGTGCCGATGCCGCTGGCCCCGCCGTGCACGAGCAGCACCTCGCCCGGGCGCAGGCCGGCGGTCATGAACACCGACGACCACACCGTCGCGACCGCCTCGGGCAGGGCCGCGGCGTCGACCAGCGGCACCCCGGCGGGCACCGGCAGCACCTGCCCGGCGGGCACGGCGACGCGCTCGGCGTACCCTCCGCCGGCGAGCAGCGCGCACACCTCGTCGCCGACCTGCCACCCCAGCGCGCCCTCGCCGCCGGCCTCGCCGAGCGCGGCGACGGTGCCGGAGACCTCCAGGCCCAGGACGGCGCTGGCTCCGGGCGGTGGGGGGTAGTGGCCCTGGCGCTGCAGGAGGTCGGCGCGGTTGACCCCGGCGGCCGCGACGTCGATCAGCACCTCACCGGGGCCCGGCACCGGGTCGGGGACGTCGGTGAGCTCCAGCACGTCTGGCCCACCGGGCTCCCGGGCGGTCACGGCGCGCATGCGGTGAGGGTAGGTCGTGCCCTGCGGCTGGCGTGTCGTGCGGAGGCGCTGACCTCCAGGACCCGTGGAAGGCCCCCTGGGGACAGTTGCCCCCACAAGTGCGCGCTGAGGTGCTCCCAGGGTGCAGTTGCCCCCACAACTGCGCGGGCGACGCGTGGAGACGCGGTGTGAGGAGCTCGGACGGGGCCTGGATCAGGTGCCGGAGGCGCGGCGGCGCGCCTGGGTGAGCTGCTCGGGGGTGTCGATGTCGTCCGCGGCGCCAGGCGCCAGGGCCACCTCGAGCGGGTCGGGCCCGAGCAGCCACCCCGCGGCACGGCCGGTGATGTCGCCCGCGTCCTCCAGGCGCGCCAGCAGCACGCTCGCCCGGTGCACCGCCTGCAGGGGTTGGCGCACCCCGGAGCCGTCCACGGCCACCACCGCGGCGGCGTCCGGCGCCCCGCGCAGCGCTGCCAGCAGCACGGGCACCGCGAGCGGTGACCACGGCGCGTCCCCGGCGCAGACAGCCACCACGTCGATACCACCCGACCCGTCGGGGTGCCGCGTCAGGTGCGCAGCGTCCCGCAGAGCGGCGACCCCGGCGGCCGCCGCAGCCGCAGGACCCCCGCCCGGGGGGTCTTCGCGGGCCACCAGCACCGCCGGGGTGCGCGGCGCGACGGCGCGCTCGGGACCGACGACCACCACCGGCACGCCGCGCGGCACCCGGGTCAGCAGCTCGCCGAGCACCGTGGTCGCACCCAGTGGTGCGGCGAGCTTGTCGGGCACGGACGGGTCAGCACGAGCCATGCGGGTGCCCCGACCACCGGCGACGACCACGAGCGCGCACCGGGCCCACGCGGCGTCCACCGCCCTGGAGTCCGGCAGCGCAGACAGGGTCAGTCGCCCTGCTCGCTGAGGTACTTCTGCAGCTCAGCGGCGAGCTCGTCGCCGTCGGCCATCTCGTCCGCCGGGAGCAGGGGCACCCCGTCGCCACCGGTCTGCACCATGCCCCGCCCCGCGGTGACCGCGTCGTACTGCCGCTCGAGCGACTCCACGGCGGTGCGCGTCTCGTCCGAGGCGGCGACCTGCGCGTCGACGTCGACCAGCACCGACTGCGCCGCCTCGCTGAGGCCCGCGATGGGCAGCGCCAGCCCGGTGCTGTCCACGACCGCCTGCAGCAGGGTCACCGCCGCGGAGGGGAACTCCGACGCCGCGAGGTAGTGCGGCACGTGCACCGAGAAGCCCATCGACGACATCCCGTGCCGGTCCAGGTGCAGCTCCAGGAAGGACCCGGCGTGCGCGGGGATCTCCAGGGTGCCGAACCAGCGCGGGCGACCCGAGATGAGCATCCGGTCGCTGGCGTGCGCCGTGATCCCCACCGGGCGGGTGTGCGGCGCCGCCCACGGCACGCCCTGCAGGCTGATCGCCACGTCGACCCCGAAGCGCTCCACGAGCTGGGTCACCGCAGCCGCGAAGCGCTGCCACTGCGTGTCCGGCTCCGGGCCGACGAGCAGCAGGAACCGGCGCCCGTCGCTGTCGCGGCACTCGTGGAGGACGAGCTCGGGCATGTCGACGGACTCGAAGCGGTCGGCGGCGAAGACCATGCGCGGGCGGCGCGCCCGGTAGTCGTGCAGCTGGTCGATGTCGAAGCGCGCGAGCTCGCGGTGCGGCAGCTCCTCGAGCAGGTGGCGCACCGCCATGCTCGACGCCGACCCGGCGTCGACGAAGCCCGCGAGGGCGTGGACGAGCACGAGCCGGGAGTCCGCGGTGGAGCCGTCGGTGTCGGCGACGCGAGCAGCACCGTCGGCGCGAGTGACGTCACCCGCAGCCTCGGCGGCCTCTCCGCCGTCGACGATGCTGTACAGGTCCTCCGGTGGTAGCACGAACGTCTCAACGCCCTGCGCCCGGCGCCTCTTCCCGAGCCGCCCTTCGCGGACGGGATCGCGGGTCAGGGTGCACTTGCCCCCACAAGTGCGGCGGCGAGGCGCGTGAGGGTGCACTCACCCCCACAACTGCGGCCGACGAGTGGCCGCTGGACTCCGCAGCCCCTGGCTCCCAGCGGCTCTCAGACCCCCACGGCGCGGTGGACGTCGAAGGCCAGCAGGAGCTGACCGTCGAGCTTGTACGCACCGCGGATCAGCTCCCGCACCGCCCCGTCGAGGGTGTCCGGCGGCAGCTCGAAGTCGTCGTCGGCGACGTCGACGACGTCACCGATGGTGTCGACGAGGAGGCTGACCACCTCGCCGTCGAGGCGCACCACGATGAGGATCGCCGTCGCGTCGTCCGGCCTGGGCGCCAGGCCCAGCTTCTCGCGCAGCTCGATGGCGGTGACCACCTGGCCGCGCAGGTTCAGCAGGCCCGCGACGGCCCGGGGGGCCTGCGGCACCCGCGTCAGCGACTGCGCGCGCAGCACCTCCTGCACGTGCTCCACCCCCAGGCCGTACAGGTGGCCGTCGAGCCAGAACGTGGCGAGCTGCTGGGTGCGGCGGGCCGTGGCGGTGGTGCTCATCGGGCGTCCTCCAGGACTGCGGCGGCGGCCGGCCGGGGTTCGAGCGCCCCGAGGCCGCCCGGATCGCTGCCCTCCGGGGAGCGGGGGTAGAAGCCGGGGTCGGCGGCGATGATGGCGGCCCGCACGTCGAGCAGCTCGGTGACCTTCGTGTCGATGACCATCGATCCCAGCAGCCCGTGGTCGACGGGGCTGGAGCGACGCGCAGCATCGTCGTGCGCGTCGACGATGTCGAGGACCTCCTCGACCACCAGGGCCACGCTGCGACCGTGGTCGGAGTAGACCACCACCTCCAGCTCCGGCGACCCGCTCTCCACCCCGATGCCCAGGTGCCGCCCGAGCCGGACGATCGGCAGGATCGCCCCCCGGTACTGCACGACCTCGCGGTGCCCGACCTGCTCCACCGAGGACGCCGCGATCCGCTCCAGGCGGGTGACCATCGACAGCGGGATCGCCACCTGGCGCCCACCGCCGAGCCCGCACACGAGCATCTGGTCGACCACGGCGGCGGACGCCGCGACGGCGGCGACGTCGACGCGGTCCGCGGCCTCGCCGCGCAGGGTGCGGCGGGCCAGGGCCTGGACGTCGAGGATCAGCGCCACCGTGCCGTCGCCGAGGATGGTCGCCCCCGAGTACAGGCCGATGGACTTCAGCTGGGTGCTCACCGCCTTCACGACGATCTCCTCGGTGTTGATCACGCGGTCGACGACCAGGCCGAAGCGCCGCCCCTCCGAGCGCAGCACGGCCATGACGATGCCCCCGCCCTCCCGCTCGTGGTCCAGGCCGAGGACGTCGGAGAGCCGCACCAGGGGCAGCAGCTCCCCGCGCAGGCGGTACACCGCGGCACCGCCGACGTCCTCGACGGCGCCGGTGGACCGCTCGGCGTCCAGGGCCACGAGCTCCAGCAGCGACACCTGCGGCAGCGCGTAGCGGTCGCCGGCGAGCTCGACGGTCAGGGCCGGCACGATCGCCAGCGTCAGGGGGATGCGCAGGCGGCACACGGTGCCCTGACCGGGGGTGGAGTCGACCTCGATGGTGCCGCCGATGGACTCGATGTTGGTCTTCACCACGTCCATCCCCACGCCCCGGCCGGAGACGTTGGTGACCGCGGCGGCGGTGGAGAAGCCCGGCGCGAAGATCAGCTGCAGGAGCTCGGGGGTGCTCATGCGCCCCGCCTGGTCGGCGGTGATCAGCCCCTTCTCGACGGCCTTGGCGCCGATGCGCTGAGCGTCGATGCCGCCGCCGTCGTCGCAGACCTCGACGAGCACCTGCCCGCTCTCGTGGCGGGCGCGCAGGGTGAGCACGCCCTCGGCGGGCTTCCCGGCGGCCACCCGGTCCTGCGGACGCTCGATGCCGTGGTCGACGGAGTTGCGCACCAGGTGCGTGAGCGGGTCCTTCACCGCCTCCAGCAGGGTGCGGTCGAGCTCGGTCTCGCGCCCGACCATCTCCAGGCGCACCTGCTTGCCGCACTGGGAGCCCAGGTCGCGCACGACGCGGGGGAACTTGCTCCACAGCGCGTCGATGGGCTGCATGCGCGTCTTCATCACGCCCTCCTGCAGCTCGCCGGCGATGAGGTTCAGCCGCTGGCTGGCGGCGAGGAGCTCGATGTCGGCCCCGGCGGTCTGCTGCAGGATCTGGTTGCGGGTCAGCACCAGCTCACCGACCAGGCGCATGAGCCCGTCGAGCAGCTGGACGTCCACGCGGATCGAGGAGTCGGCGGCACCGCGCTTGGCCGTCTCCTCGCCCCCGGCCGGGGCCGGGGCCGCCGCCGGTGCCGGTGCCGGTGCCGGTGCCGGTGCCGGCGGAGCGGCCGGCTGCGGCGGGACGCCGTGCTCCCCGGCGACCGGCTCGTGGACGAGGGGCGCTCCGGGGGCCTCCCGCGCGGACACCTCCGGTGCGGGGGTCTGCGGCGCGGGCGCCGAGGGGGCCGCGCCGCCGTCCAGCACGGCCTGCAGGTGCGCGACCGTCACGGCCACGTCGACGTCGCCCTCCACGCCGGTGGCCTCGATGCCGCCGAGCAGGGCGCGCACCGCGTCGACCATCTCGAGCAGGACGTCGGTGATGGGCTCGTCCATGACCATCGCCCCGTCGCGGAGCTTCGCGAGCAGGTTCTCCCCGACGTGCGTCACCGACTCCAGGCGGTGGAAGGCGAGGAACCCGGACGTGCCCTTGATGGTGTGGATGGTGCGGAACACGCTCGCCAGGAGTGCGCGGGCGCCGGGCTGCTGCTCGAGCGCGACGAGGTCGCGGTCCAGCTGGTCGAGGTTCTCGTAGCTCTCCACGAGGAACTCGCCGACGATCTCGTCGATCCCGTCCATCCCCGTCCTTCCCGGTGCGCTCGCTGGGGCCGCCTGCTCCTGCGGCTGACGCGGTGTGCATCGGCAGCGGGTGGTCTCAGCTGGAGCGCGGAGTCCGGCACTGCGCGAGCACCGCGCGGGTGGTAGCCGGGCTCAAGCCGTGCGTGCCCCCGGCCGATCCAGCACTGACGCCACCAGCTGGCACCACGCCGCACACCACCGCCCCACACCACCGCTGAGGAGCACGCCATGGCGAGCACGCGCCGCCCCGTCCCAGGTCAGAGCAGCCCTCCACTCTCCGGCGTGAGCCTCGCCACCAAGCTGGCCGCCCTGGCCGCCGCCGTCGTCCTCGCCTTCGGCGCCCTGGTCGCCACCACCCTCCTCGACGGCGCGGCGGTGCGCGCGGCCAGCGCGGAGCGCGAGGAGCTGCACCGGGCGGAGTCGCTGGTGCTGCAGCTGGACACCCGCGCGAGCGAGCTGAAGGTCGACGGCTTCAAGGCGATGGTGCGCGAGGTCCCGCAGGAGCAGCTGACCGAGCTCGCCGACGACATCGCCGCGCCGGAGGCGCTGCTCGCGGAGCTGCAGGGGATCCGGCTCACCGGTGACAGCGCTGCCGCGGTGCAGGCGCTGGGCGCCAGCTTCGCCCAGTACACCGCCGCCATCACCGACGTGGTGGAGTCCGCCGTGGTCGACCAGGCCACGACGCGGGTGGCGTGGGCGGAGGTGCAGGCGGCCAACGACCTCACCGACGACGCGGTGGGCGCGGCCCAGGTCGCCCTGGCCGCCGCCGCCGCCGACGCCGCCGCCGAGCACGCGGCGCTCCTGCGCCACGGCTCGGAGATCACGGCGGTCGTCGCCGCGCTGGGCCTGCTCGTCGTGCTCCCGCTCGTCCTGCTCATCTGGCGCTCCATCTCCGGCCCGACGCGCCGTCTGACCACCGCGCTGGACGCGATGGCGGCCGGCGACCTGACCGTGGACAGCGGCATCACCTCGCAGGACGAGATCGGGCGCATGGCAGCCTCACTGGCCACTGCTCAGCACAGCCTGCGAGGCCTCGTCGCCTCCGTGTCGGCGTCGGCGGACGCGGTGGGCGCGAGCTCGGAGGAGCTGAGCGCCTCGACGTCGCAGATCTCCACGTCGGCGGAGGAGACCAGCGCGCAGTCCGGGGTGGTCGCCGGGGCAGCCGGGGAGGTCTCGCGCAACGTGGCCACCGTCGCTGCGGGCTCCGAGCAGATGGGCGCCTCGATCCGCGAGATCGCCCAGTCCGCGAACGAGGCCGTGCGCGTCGCGGCGCAGGCGGTGTCGGTGGCGGCGGCGACGAACGAGCGCATCTCCACCCTGGGCGTCTCCTCCCAGGAGATCGGCGCGGTCGTGAAGGTGATCACCTCGATCGCGCAGCAGACGAACCTGCTGGCGCTGAACGCGACGATCGAGGCGGCGCGCGCCGGCGAGGCGGGGAAGGGCTTCGCGGTGGTGGCGAACGAGGTGAAGGAGCTGGCGCAGGAGACGGCGCGGGCGACGGAGGACATCGCGACGCGGGTGACCGCGATCCAGGGGGACACGGCCGCGGCGGTCACCGCCATCGAGGAGATCAGCAGCATCATCGCCTCGATCAACGACTTCCAGCTGACCATCGCCTCGGCGGTGGAGGAGCAGACCGCGACCACCAACGAGATGACCCGGTCGGTCAGCGAGGCCGCCGCGGGCAGCGAGCAGATCGCGGCGAACATCGACGGGGTGGCCGCCGCGGCGGGCTCGACCACCTCGGCGCTGTCCACCGCCACGGCAGCGGTCGACGAGCTCGCCGCCCTGGCCCAGTCCCTGCGCACCCAGGTCGGTGCCTTCACCCACTGAGCACTCGCACCCATCGTCACCCAACGTGACGACCAGGGGGCTGTCATCGACCAGCTGCGACGGTCGAGTGACGGCCCCCTGGTGCGTGAGCACCGCCTCGGGCAGCCTGGGAGACCTGCGAAGGAGGTGCCATGGTCTACACGCTCGTCAGCGCTGCGACGCTCGGCTTCGACCTGGCCAGGCTGCCCGCCGGGCGCCAGGTGGCCGACGTCCTGCTCACCGGTCTGCTCGCCGACGCCCCCGCGCTCGGCCGCCTGGCCCGCCAGCACCGCACGCACTGCGTGCTCGACGACCCCGAGCTGGCCCCCCGCGCGGACGCCGGCCAGGCCCGCCGCGCGCGCGTGCTCGCCGCCGGCGGGCGCTCCTGGCTCGCCGGGCCGCCGGCGGTGCCCACGGCTCCGTCGTCCAGCGGGTCGCCCGCCTCGGCGCTGCTGCTGGCCACCCTCCAGACCAGCACACTTGGTGACGCAGAGTCGTTGGAGCGGCTCGTGGAGGGGGAGCTCGTCGAGGTCCGCGACGGCGTGGACGAGCGCACCGCCGCCCTGGCCCGCGAGGTGCTGGCCGACGCGGCGCTCGCGTCCTACGCAGCTGACGCCCTGCCGGCGGGTCTGCGCCGCCTCCTGCGCGCGGGGTACACCACCGCCACCACCACCCGCGTCGCCCGCGCCGCGCAGGAGTCAGCGACCACCGCCGTGCTGGGCCCGAACGGCGGCGACGTGCTCGCGCCGCTCGCGGGGATCGCCTCCGGCGCCCCCGAGGTCCGCGCGCGGTGGATCGCCGCCACCGACGCCACCCGCGACGACCTGGGCGCGTGGGCGCGCTCGATGCACGAGGCGTGCTGGGCCGCGCACGTCGCCGGTCGCACCCGTGCCACCGCCGTCGCGCAGCTGCTCGCCGTGCGGGCGCTGGACGACGGGGGCTTCAGCGCTGCCGATGCCGCCGGTGGGGTGTGGAACGCCGTCGCGGGCGTGGTGCAGGCCCTGGTCCTCGCCGACCTGCTCGGCGAGGGCGCGTCGAAGGACCTGCTGGCGCCGTGGCGCGCCGTGCAGACCGTCGTGACCACCGCCCCGTGAGTCGCTGACCACCGGGCCCCCGTGCTCCCGGGGGCCCGCTCAGGTTCCCCGGAGCGCCTGCCGATGAGCAGGAGGTCGGCGACCCCGCCGACACTCCTCTCGAGCAGGGTGGCCGCTGCGCATGGATCGCATCAGGGTGATGGTGGTCGACGACTCCGTCGTCGTCCGCAAGATCGTCACCGACGTCCTCTCGCAGGACCCCGACATCGAGGTCGTGGGCACCGCGGTCAACGGCCGCGTCGCGCTCGCCAAGATCGAGCAGCTGCGCCCCGACCTCGTCACCATGGACATCGAGATGCCGGAGATGGACGGCATCGAGGCCGTCCGTCAGATCCGCAAGACACGCCCGCGACTGCCGGTCATCATGTTCAGCACGCTCACCGAGCGGGCCGCCAGCGCCACCTTCGACGCGCTCGCCGCCGGCGCCGACGACTACGTCACCAAGCCCGCGAACGTGGGCAGCGTGGCGCGCTCCATGGAGAGCGTGCGCGACCAGCTCGTCCCGCGCATCCGCGCCCTGACCGGTCGCCCGCCCGCTCCCCGCGGCGCGCCCGGCGCGTCGTCGCCCCCGACGCCGGCCGTGGCGGGAGCGCCCACGCCCCCCGCGGCGTCGTCGACGCCCACGGTGGTCCCGGTGCCCATCAGCGCCCCCTCGGTGCGCACATCGCCCCGCGTGCTGGTGATCGGGTCCTCCACCGGTGGCCCCGAGGCGCTGAGCCGAGTGCTGGAGGCGCTGCCCGCGTCCCTGCCCGTGCCGGTGCTCGTCGTCCAGCACATGCCCCCCATCTTCACGGCCCAGTTCGCGAACCGGTTGGACCGCCTCTGCGCGCTGCACGTGGTGGAGGCGACCGCCGACACCGTCCTGGCGCCGGGCACCGTGCACATCGCCCCCGGTGACCACCACCTCACCGTGGTCAGCCCCCGCGGACCCGCCGGGCCGGTCCGCACCCGGCTGGGCCGCGGTGAGCCGGAGAACTTCTGCCGGCCCGCGGTCGACGTCCTCTTCCGCTCCGCCGTCGAGGCCTACGACGGCGCGGTCCTGTCGGTGGTGCTCACCGGCATGGGCCACGACGGGCGGGCCGGCTGCGGCGCGGTGCGCGCCGCCGGTGGCCGGGTGCTGGTGCAGGACCAGGCCACCTCGGTGGTGTGGGGCATGCCCGGCGCCGTCGCCACCGCCGGGTACGCCGACGAGGTGCTGGCGCTGAGCGACATCCCGCACGCCGTGCAGCGGTGGCTGCCGGCTCCGGCACGCCCTGTCGCGGCCGCGGTGTCCGCGCGATGAGCGCCCTGACCGCCACCGGCTTCGACTACGTCCGCCAGCTCGTGCACCGCGAGAGCGCCATCGTGCTGAACCCGGGCAAGGAGTACCTGGTGGAGTCCCGGCTCCTGCCCATCGCCCGCGCGCGGGGACTGCCCGACGTCCACGCCCTCGTCGAGGCCGTCCGCGCCCGACCCGACCGCGAGAGCGTGCGCGCCGTCGTGGAGGCGCTGACCACCAACGAGACGTCGTGGTTCCGCGACGGCGACCCCTTCGCGGGGCTCACCTCCACCGTCGTGCCCGCCCTGGTGGCGGCGCGCGGGTCCGCCGAGCCCCTGCGCGTGTGGTCGGCGGCGTGCTCCTCGGGGCAGGAGCCGTACACGATCGCGATGCTCCTGAAGGACGCGCTGCCCGCCGGGCGCCGCGTGGAGATCGCCGCCAGCGACATCTCCCGCGAGATGGTCGAGCGCACCAGGGCCGGGCGCTTCTCCCAGCTAGAGGTCAACCGAGGCCTGCCCGCGCCGCTGCTGGTGCGCCACTTCACGCGTGCGGGCAACGAGTGGGCGGTCAGCGCCGAGCTGCGCGCGATGGTCACCGCCTTCGAGTGCAACCTGGCGACCGACCTGCCGCGGATGCGCGCCTTCGACGTCGTGTTCCTGCGCAACGTCCTCATCTACTTCGACATCCCCACCAAGCGGGCGATCCTCGCCCGCATCAGGGCGCTGATGCGCCCCGACGGCTGGCTGTTCCTGGGGGCTGCCGAGTCCACTTTGGGCGTCGACGACGCCTGGGAGCGCGTGGTCTTCGGCCGCAGCTCCGCCTACCGCATGACGAGAGGGGCATGAGATGCACGCACTGGTCATCGACGACTCACGAGCGATGCGACGCATCGTCGGGGGGATCCTCAAGGACCTCGGCTACACCACCACCGAGGCCGGGCACGGGCGCGAGGCGCTCGACCTGCTCGAGCAGGCCACGGGGCCCCACGGCGCCGGTGTGCCCGACCTGGCGTGCATCGACTGGAACATGCCGGTGATGGACGGGCTCCAGTTCGTCTCCGCCGTGCGCGGCAACCATGGCTGGCGCGCCATGACGATGATGATGGTGACGACCGAGAGCGAGCACGCGCAGATCGTGCGAGCGCTCGCCGCCGGCGCCCACGAGTACATGATCAAGCCGTTCACGCCCGACGCCTTCGCCGACAAGCTCAGCCTGCTCGGGCTGCTCCCGGTGGAGCTGCCCGCATGAGCGCCGACGTCAGCGCCCTCATCGGGCCCGAGGAGGTCCTCTCCATCGCCGAGGACGTGTGGTGCTCCCTCGTGGGCGACTGCGAGGCGATCCTGCGCGTCCCCGACCCGCCCGCCCACCTGCCCCTGGACGCCGTGAGCGCCTGGGTGCTGGTCGTCGGGCCGTGGAGCGGCTCGCTGGTGCTGACCTGCGCGCCGGAGACGGCCATGACGCTGACGCGCGCGGTCCTGCGCGCGGAGGAGGACGAGGAGTTCAACACCTCGGACGTCGCCGACGCCCTCGGTGAGCTCGCCAACGTCGTCGGTGGCAACGTGAAATCGCTGCTGAGCGAGCCCTCCGTGCTGGGCCTGCCGCAGATCGGCCTGGGCGTGGACGCCCCGACCGGTCACGTCGTCGTCCAGCTCGACCTGACCTGGCGCGGTCAGCCGGTCTGCCTCAGCCTGCGCAGCGCGGCCAGCGCCGCGTGATGCGCCACCCGCACGCCTACCCGCCCGCCCCCTCCCACGCCATCGAGGAGCTGTCATGAAGATCCTGGTAGCCGACGACAGCCGCGTCATGCGGCAGATCGTCATCCGCACCCTGCGACAGGCCGGCTACGACGGCCACGACGTCGTCGAGGCCGAGGACGGGCGCGACGCGCTCGAGAAGGTCACCTCCGAGGCGCCCGACCTGGTGCTCTCGGACTGGAACATGCCCGAGATGACCGGCATCGAGTGCCTGCGCGCCCTGCGGGCGTCGGGGTCGCAGGTGCCCTTCGGCTTCGTGACCTCCGAGGGCAGCGACGAGATGCGCTCGACCGCGGCGTCGGCCGGGGCGCTGTTCCTCATCGCCAAGCCGTTCACCCCCGAGGCGTTCGACGCCGTCCTCGCGCCGGTCCTGGGCTGAGGGGGCGACCGTGGAGACCGCTGACCGCACGGCCCTGCCCCCCGCGAAGGACGTCCGCGACCTGCTCGAGGGGCTCCTGGGCAAGGACACCGACTTCAGCGACGGCCTGCGCGTGACCGCGCCGGGCGGGCTGGTCGGGCTGTACGTCGACGACCAGCTGGGCCTGCGGGCCATCGTGGCCTTCGACATCGCGATGGCCGCGTACACCGGCGCCGCGATCGGACTGATGCCCCCCGGGGGGGCGCAGGACGCCGTCGACGACGGAGAGCTGTTCCCGGTGATGCGCGACAACGCCGCCGAGGTGCTCAACGTGATGGCGGCGCTGTTCAACGTCGGTGGGGCGCCGCACCTGCGCCTGTACGCGCACTACGCGCGAGGTGAGGAGGTGCCCGCTGACGTGCCCGCCAGGCTGGGCGCGCTGGGCATGCGCGCTGACTGGGCGGTGGCGGTCAAGGGGTACGGCACCGGCCAGCTGTCGATCATCCTGACCTGAGGCGCACAGCACGAGGC
>CAXTAK010000017.1:52922-67968 GCA_964242735.1 uncultured Quadrisphaera sp.
GGCGCGGGGAGGGGCCGGGCTCAGGCCGCGAGCGGGGCGCGCAGCGGGAAGCCGCTCCCCGTGAGCACCACCTGCGCGGCGTCCAGCGTCGCCGGGTTCACCACGATCGGCGCCAGGAGGTTCGCGCTGGCGTCCTGCAGGGACTCCGCGGCGTTGACCACCACGAGCAGCAGGGGCTCCGTGTCGCCGTCCAGGCCCAGCGCGGCGCGGGTGAGCCCGTCGAGCTCCGGCGAGTAGTCGGCGAAGACCGCCTGCGGGGCGAGCACCAGCAGGCGCACCTCGGCGTCGTCCAGGCTCTGCAGGGAGAACAGCGGGCCCTGCTCGTCCAGGCGCACCAGCGCGAAGCGGCGCAGCGCCTCCAGGCCCAGCAGGGGGGCGACGAAGTCCAGCTCGGGCGCGCTCGTCCCGCTGGGGGTCTCGGTCGCGACAGCAGAGGTCGCTGGGTGGTCCATGGTGGCAGTGTCCCTCATCGCGGACCGCGTCGTCGGAGGCTCCGTCATCGGGGAATCCATCATCGGAGGAAGTCCATCAGGCTCGGCTGCAGCACCTTCGCGGTCGCCCCGAGGGCGGCGCGGTAGGCCACCTCCTGGCTCTGCAGCGCCACGATGGTCGCCGGCAGGTCGATGGACTCCACCTCCGACAGCGACGTCGTCACCGCCAGCTCCCGGTCGTCGGCGGCCTGGCGCGCGGTGTCCAGCCGCACCGCGCGGGCGCCGACCTGCGAGTGGGCGGCGGTGACCCGCTCGAAGCGCTCCCCCAGCTCACCGAGTGACGCCGACAGGGCGGGGTCGCCGGCGCGCACCTGCGCGGCGATGGTGTCGAGCAGCGCGAAGACCGTGTCGCCCCCCTCGCCGAACACCGCGGGGCCCTCGACGTCGACGCGCACGCTGGTGTCGGAGGCCACGCGGCGCTCCACGGTGCCGGTGCCCGTCGACGCCCACGTGTACGTGCGCGGCGGTCCCGCGCCGACCGTGACCGCCGCCCCCGGCCCTGAGGTGCCCGCGAACACCGAGCGCCCGAGGTAGCTGGTGTTCGCCTGGGCGACCAGCTCGTCGCGCAGACCCTCGATCTCCAGGGCCATCGCCTCGCGGCTGCTCGCGCTCTGCGCGCCGGTGTTCAGCGCCGCGATGGCGAGCACCTTCACGCCGGTCAGCGTCGTGGTGGAGGTCGTCAGCGCCCTGTCCGCGGAGTTCAACCACCCGGTGCCGTCGTCGATGCTGCGCCGGTGCTGCTCCGTGGCCCGCAGGTCCGAGCGCAGCTGCAGCACGTCGACGGTGCCGGTGGGGTCGTCGGAGGGGCGGTTGATGCGCTTCTGGGTGGAGAGCTGCTCCTGGATGGTCGCCATCGCGGAGAGGTTGCGCTGCAGGTGCCCCAGCGTCGACTCCTGGATGGAGCGGTGCGTGATGCGGGTCATGACTACCTCCCCACGAGTCCGGTGCGGTTGATCAGCGTGTCGAGCGCCTGGTCCACGGCGGTCAGCACCCGCGCGGCGCCCTCGTAGGCGCGCTGGACGACGAGCAGGTTCGCCGTCTCCTCGTCCAGGCTGACGCCGGTGGCCGACTGCTGGTCCGCGACGGCGGCGGCCAGCGTGGTGGCCAGCACCTGCCGCGTGGCGCTCGCGGACTGCGTGCGCACCCCGATGTCGACGACGTGGCCCTGCCACCGGGCGTCGGGCCCGTCCGCGGCCGTGCGCAGGTCGGCGATCGCCGCGGCGACCGAGGAGTCGGAGGGGCCCCGGCCGGCCTGGCCGGCGCGCAGGGTGCCCGGGTCGGCGACGACGTCCGCCGCGATCGCGGTGTTCGCCGCGGTGGTGCCGACGAGGAGCTCCCCGCCGCCGGTGGTGGCGTAGACGTCGTTCACGGTCGTGCGCAGCGAGCCCGCCACCTCGTCGTAGCGGGCGGTGGCGCCGGGCAGGGTGGTGTTGAGCGCGTCCAGGGCGCCGGCGAACTGCCCGCCGCGCACCGTGATCGCCGGGCCGCCGTCGGCGCGCGCCAGGCGCACCGGGTCGGTGGCCGCGTCGGCGGCGCTGCCCGCGCCGGCGACCACGACGGCCGAGGCGGTGAGGCCGGCGACGACGGGGTTGCCGTCGAGGTAGACGTCGAGCACCCCGCCCTCCTTCGGCACCGCCAGGGCACCGGTGAGCTCCACGAGGCGGGTGACCATCTGGTCGCGCTGGTCCATCAGCTCGTTGGCGCCGCCACCGTTGCCGAGCGCGCCGACCACCGCGCCGTTCAGGCGGGCGATGCCGCCGGTCAGCTCGTTGACCTCGGTGGCCAGGGCGTCGGTGCGGGTGCGCTGGTCGGTCCACAGGACGTCGACGCTGCGGGCACCGCTCTTGAGGGAGTCGAGCACGTGCTGGGTCTTCTCCACGAGCACCTCGCGGGCCGCCAGCGCCCCGTCACCGGTGGGGTGCGCGGCGAGGGTGGACCACGAGGTCCACATCTCGCTGAGCTGCGCGGCGATGCCCCGCTCCCCGGGCTCCGACAGCAGCCGCTCGACCTCGGTGAGGGTCTCGGCGCGGGCCTGGAGGTCGGCGTGGGTGGAGGTCTGGCTGCGCACCCGGGCGGTGAGGAACTCGTCGGCGAGGCGCGAGGTGCCGACGATCTGCACCCCGCCGCCGGCGAGCAGGTCGTTGGCGACGAGCGAGCTCGCCCCGGGGGCCGGGTTGGCGGCGAGGTCGACCCGCTGGCGGGTGTAGCCGACGGTGTTGACGTTGGCGATGTTCTGCCCGGTCACGTCGAGGGCGCGGCGGTGGGCCATCAGGCCGGTCAGGGCGGTGTTCAGGCCCGAGAAGCTGCTCATCACAGGGCCCTGTCGAAGAGGCGGGCCGGGGCGGCGGACGCCACCCGGCCGGGAGGGGCGTAGGTCTCCACGGTGCCGGCGAGGTTCAGCAGGGACTCGTGCGCGGCGCGCTGGGCGACGGCGAGGACCTCGCGGTTGGACGCCGAGACCCGTCCGATGGCCGTCGTCAGCTCCACGAGGGCGTCGCGGTGGGCGATCAGGAGGTCGCGCCACGGGTCGGGCGAGGCCACGGCCATGTCGTGGAGGCTCGGGCTCGGCGCCAGGCCCACCTCTGCCGCGTAGGCGTCGACCTCGACGGCGCGCAGCAGCTCCGAGCGGCGCACCTCCTCCAGGACGACCTCGACCTCGCGGGTGGCGTGCGCCAACCAGCGGGTGCGCCCCGCGGCCATCAGCAGCTGCTCCACGTCGAGCTTGAACAGCAGCACCTCCAGCTGCTCGCGCTCGCGCCACAGCACGTTCGACACCTCGGCCACGCCCATGCGAACCTCCGACCCCGTCCATGGGCTGCGGTGTGCAGTCCTCGTCGGGATGTCCATCGGCGCCGGGCGCCGATCCCTGAGCTGTTCGGGCGTGCGCGAGCGGGTGAGTCCGCTCAAGGGGCCCGGCGCGCGGGTCGAACTCCAGGGCGTGACTCCCGCTGCCACGATCACCCGTCCCGCGCCGTCCGCCGCCACCGACGAGCTGGTGCGCACGCACGTGCCGATCGTGGGGTACCAGGTGAACGAGACCATGGCGCGCCTGCCCGGGCACGTGCACCGCGACGACCTGGTCTCCGCCGGCCTCGCCGCGCTCGCCGCGGCGGCGACGGCGTACGACGCCGCCACCGGGGTGCCGTTCGCCCGGTACGCGACACTGCGGATCCGCGGGGCGCTGCTGGACGAGCTGCGGGCGATGGACTGGGCCCCGCGCGGGGCGCGCACCCGCGCGAAGGAGATGGACGCCGCCGAGGACCGCCTGGCCGTGCAGCTCGGACGCCGGCCCGGCCGCGCGGAGCTCGCCGCCGCGCTGGGGTGCCCGCCCGCGGAGGTCGAGGCGGTGCGCCGCGACACCGCCCGCGCCGTCGTCAGCCTCGACGCCGGGGACGGCGCGGTGGCCGAGACCCTCGTGCACCGGGGGCTCGGGCCGGAGGAGCAGCTGCTGCAGGGCGAGCAGGTGCGGTACCTGCACGCCGCGGTCGGGGCGCTGCCGGAGCGGATGCGCGCCGTCGTGCAGGCCCTGTTCGTGGACGACCGGCCCGTGACCGACGTGGCCGCGGAGCTCGCGGTGACCGAGTCGCGGGTCAGCCAGCTGCGCACCGAGGCCCTGGCGCTGCTGAAGGACGGGATGAACTCCGTCCTGGAACCGGCGGCGGTGGCTCCGGCGGAGCGGCCCGGGGGAGTGGTGGACCGCAAGCGGCAGGCGTACTTCGCGGCCGTGGCGGCTGCGGCCGCGGCGCGCCCTGCGGTGGCGGTCGCGGCGGTGGGCACGCCGCGGCCGACGTCGGCCTTCGCGCGCGCGACGCCGCTGCGCGCCCTGGGCTGACCGAGCTCCTGGGCCGAGGCAGCCGTCGCGGCCGGTGAGACGACCACCTCGCAGGAGGTGGCGTCGCTCATGGACGAGCGCCGACGTCGCCAGCAGGCCGGTGCGTGACGACGGCCCGACGCTGCCCGACCGAGCTCGATCCACTGGGGCCCGCAGGACGAGCTCGTGCTGTCGCCCGGCGCCCGGTGGGCGCGGAGCCACTCGCTCCGCCCGGCGGCAGCGTTCGCGGCGTGGGAGTCCACCTCCGAACCCCTTCTCGACCGCCCGGGTGGTCCGGACCTCGCGCACCGCGGTGACGCCCGCCGCCACCGAGGCACCCCCGCACCGGCTCGCGCACCCGGGCGAGGCTCCGCGACGCCCCGGACACCCCAACAGCCCCCGCGGTCCGCTGGCTCCCGCACCGAGGTCGGAGTAGTCGGACGGTCGCAGGGCTTCAAACCGCGCTGATGGCCGTGGCGTCGACCCGTTCGGCGCAACCTGTGACAGCGATGGCAGCACTGCTCACGCATCGACTCAACGTCTGTGACTCGGTGCCGATGGAGGTGCTGAGGTCCACCAGGACCGGCGGCTGGCGGATCGCCAGGCGTAGGAGCCCCGGCTCGGGGTCTCGATCCCCACGGGGAAGACACGGAGGTTGCAATGACTGAGCACACGGTGAGCGCGGCGAAGGCCGCCCCCCAGCAGGATCGCCGTCGGACCAAGAAGGTCTTCGCCTCCCTGGCCGCCGTCACCATGGTGGGCGTCGCCGGTGTCGCCGGCACGACCGCGGCGCTGAGCGCCACCACGGAGAACGCGGCCAACGAGTTCGACGCGGCCTTCATCGAGCTGACGGACAACGACGCAGGCTCGTTCATGTACGACGTGGAGAACCAGGAGGTGGGTGACTTCGTCCAGCGCTGCATCCGCATCTCCTACAAGGGCTCGAAGCCCGCGGACCTCAGCCTGGCGCTCTCCAGCGGGGTGCTGGACGACGGTGCGGCGAACCTGAACCTCACCGTCGAGAGCGGCGCGTCCACCACGGCGACCTTCACCCCGGCGACCGAGAACGACGACGTGCAGCCCACCAACTGCGGCGACTTCGCCCCCACCGGCGCGGCGCTGTTCGACGGCAAGCTGGACGCGTTCCAGGCCACCCACGGCACCCAGGCGACCGCTCTGGCCGACCCCACCCCGCTGGCGGCCGGCAACGCCACCTTCGTCGACTACCGCATCACGGTCGAGCTCGACCCGGACGCAGTGGTGACGTCGGAGAACTACCTGTCGGGGCTGCACACCTACACCTGGTACGCCGACCAGGCCTGACCAGCACCTGACGGGAGACAGCGATGAGCAGCGACGGGCCGGGGCTCGGGACGATCACGTCCCGGCCCGTCCTGCCGTCGCAGCCTCCCGTCCTCGGTCGGTGGAGGTACGCCTTCCGCGCCGCCGGGCTGGCAGCTGGGCTCGGGGCCGTCGTCGCGCTGGGGCCGGTCCTGAGGCCGGCGGACGGTCCGCCGTCCCTGCCGTTGACCGTGCACGCCCACGTGGACCGCAGCGGCGAGGTGGGCCTGGTCTCCGGCGGGCAGATGCTCTCCTCCGCGCACGTGCGACCGGGCCCCGACGGGGCAGCTCGCGGCGCGGTCGAGGTCGTCTCCCAGACGTGGGCGCCGCTGGCGGTCCGCATCCGCGACACCGGGCCGGCCATCGGCCTCGAGGACCAGGTGGTCGTGCGGGTCATGCTCGACGACGCGGTCCTGTTCGACGGGCCGCGCTCGCAGCTGCGGGCCGCCGACTCCGACCCCGGTCGTCTCGAGCCGGGCCAGCGCGGCCTCCTCGACATCACGGTCAGCCTCACCGACGGCGCGGACGCCCACCAGGGCCGCATCACCGACATGACGCTCACCATCAGCTCGACCCCGACCGAGGAGGACTGAGCATGCGCACTCCTGTGAAGCTCGCCACGACCGCCGCTGTGCTGGTCGGCCTCTCCACCGTCGCCACCGGCGGCGGCGGCACCTACGCCGCCTTCAGCGCGAGCACCGAGAACACCGGCAACAGCTTCGACGCGGGGACCGTCTCGCTCACCGACAACGACGGCGGCGCCACCGCGATGTTCACCGCGACCGGCATGAGGCCGGGCGGCGCCGCCGAGGTCGGCTGCATCCGCGTCACCTCCACGGGCACCATCGCCGTGCCGGTGCGCCTGCACGGGACGACCACCGGCACCGGTCTCGGCACCCACCTCAACCTGGTCGTCGAGCGCGGCACGCAGCCCGCGACCGCCTTCGACGCGTGCACGGGCTTCACGCCCGACACCGCGAACCACAAGGGCCTGGGCAACGGCGTCCTCTACACCGGCACGCTGGCGGCCTACCCCGCGACGCACGCCACCGGGATCACCGACCCGAACGCCGCGTGGACGCTGAACGAGAACCACGTCTACCGCTTCACCGTGACCCTGCCGGTCGCCGCCGACAACGCCGCTCAGGGCAAGAACGCCACGACGGCGTTCACGTGGGAGGCCCAGAGCTGATGGGCCGGCGCGCACTGCGACCGCCGGTGGCCTCGGGCCACCGGCGGCTGCAGCGCGCCCGCGCGGCCAGCGGCTTCGCGGTGTGCTGGGCGCTGATCGGTCTCGCCGTAGGGGCCATGCTGCTCACCACCGGGGGTGAGCACGCGAAGATCCGCGTGATGACGGTGCTCACCGGGAGCATGCGACCCACCCTCGGCGTCGGCGACGTCGTCATGGCCGAGGTCGTGCCCGCCTCGCAGATCCGCTCCGGCGACATCGTCACGTACCGCGAGCCCACCGGGAAGCGCTACGTCACCCACCGGGTGCAGAGCATCGTGTGGACCGGAGACCTCGCCAGCGTCGTCACCCGCGGTGACGCCAACGAGATCGGCGAGACGTGGACGGTCCGCGGTGACGGTGCCATCGGCCGCGTCAAGCTGCACGTGTCCCACGTCGGCTACGTCATCGGCGCCCTCGGCTCCGCGCAGGGCCGCCTGGTGATCGTCGGGGTCGCGGCGGTGCTCGGCGTGTACGCGATGCTGCTGATCTGGCGCCCGCGCCGCGAGGACATGACGGCCCGGGTGCGCGAGCTGCTCGAGCAGCTGACCCCGCCGCCCGCTCCCGCGCCGACCCCGCCGCCCGCACACGCGCTCGCGCCGGCCGACGACGAAGCGCGCGAGCTGACCGGCGAGGAGCTCCTCTCGCTCGGTGAGCTCCTCCCGCGCGGAGCCGACGCTCCCCGTGAGGAGGAGCTCGTCGGTGGTGCCCGCTGAACGGCGCCGCGCGCGGAGGACGGCGGCGCTGTGCCTCGGGATCCTCGCCGTCCTGGTCAGCCGGACCGGGGCCACCCACGCGGCCTTCGTCGGGACCACGGCCGACGCCGGGAGCTCGACCACCGCCAACCCCGACTGGACGCCGCCGATCACCACCAGCGCTCAGGGGTGGACGGGCGAGGGCGGGACCCCCGGCGTCGTCCGCTCACCCGGGAACTTCCCGGTGATCACCAACACCGCGGACGACCCCCCGGGCGGCCCCCCGTCGGGCGTCGGCGTGGTCACCACCCGCAACGGGGCGGCAGGACACTGACCCCGTTCGGCGTGACCCTCGGCGGCACCGCGTACACCTGCAGCACAACCGTCATCCCCATCGCCGCCGGCCTGGCGGAGTCGGGCACGACGACCTACGCGGTCAACGTCATCGCCGCCGACCAGGCGACCCCGGTCAACACCGCCACCGGGCTCGCCGGTCTGGTGGTCGTGGACGACACGCGACCGACCGCGAACTGCGTCGACCTGCTCGACAGGGCTGGCGCCACCGCCGGGCGGATGGAGGCCGGTGACACCGTCGACGTCCGGTGGGGCGAGGTCGTGGAGCCCCACGTGGCGCTGCCGACCGTGCCGGCGACCACCCCGCCGAGCGGCTGGTCCGGTGCTGCTGGCGTGCCCGTCACGGTGCGCTTGACCGACCAGACCACCGACGGGGGCACCGACGCCCTGACCGTGCTGAGCCCCGCCGGTGCGCTGCTCCCGCTCGGCAGCACCAACCTCGGCGGGAACACCTGCGTCGGCGGCGCCGACAGCACGAGCGTGGACCCCACCGGGTCGACGATGACCGGGACGGGCGCCATCGCCGGCTCCACCGTCGCGCTCGGGACCACGACGGGCACCGTGGCCACCGTCGCCGGCAGACCGCGACGTGGACGCCGTCCGCGGGGATGGTCGACCGGTCCGGCAACCCGGTGACGGTGGCGAACGTCCCCGAGGACGCCGGTGCGGACCTCGACTCCTGAGCCACCCCAGCACCGCTCAAGCTCGCACCCGGACATGCCGATGGGATGTCGTGCGCCGGCCCGGACCACTGCCGGCCGCGCTACGAGGGAGGTGACCGGTGGCCCGCCACTGCGTCGAGCACGCCGCACCGGCGCGCCGCCTGCTGTTCGTGGGCGGCCTGCTGGCGATCTGCTCGCTCACCGCCTCGGGCGTCACCGCGGTGCACGCCGCCTTCATCGCCACCACCGCGAACACCGCGAACACCCTGGACGCCGGCACCGTCGTCATCGCCGAGAGCCACGGCGCCGCCACCGCCCTGTACACCGTCACGGGCGCGCAGCCCGGTGCCTTCCTCGACCGCTGCGTGCGGCTGCGCTCGACCGGAACCCTGGACTCCGAGCTCCGGCACTCCCTCACGGCCAGCGGCGACCTGCTGCCCCACCTGCAGCTGCGGGTGACCAGGGGCGCACTGGCCTCGGGCGGCACGTCCAGCAGCTGCACCGGCTTCGTCCCCGACGCCGGCAACGTCATCGGCCAGGGCGCCGGGGTGCTGCACGACGGGCCGCTGGCCGCCCTCGGCGCCGACTGGGCCACGGGTCGAGCCGATCCCACCGGCGGCGGGATCCCGGGCGGGTCCTACGCCACCGCGGTGGCGGCGACGACCGGGCTGGTCAACCACTGGCGGCTCGGTGACGCGTCGACGACGACGATCACCGACTCCAAGGCCGGGGCGGCCGGCGCCGGCACCTGGGTCGGCGACCCCGCGACCGCCCCCGGGGTGCTGGGCGCGGCCGAGCGGTCCCGGCGCTTCGACGGGGCCGACCGCGGCAGCGTGCCCCGGCAGGTGCAGGACGACTTCACCATCGCGTTCTGGTTCCGCTCCACCCAGGGCCTCGGCGCCGGGCCCCAGTGGTGGCAGGCCGCCGGTCTGGTCGACGCCGAGGTCGACGGCTACGTGGACGACTTCGGGGTCGCGCTGCGCGCCGACGGCAGCGTCATCGCCGGCACCGGTGGGGGCACCAGCGGTCTCGACGCGTCCATCTCCTCCCCCGCCGGGCTGCACGACGGGGAGTGGCACCACGTGGCCTTCACGCGCACGAGGTCCACCGGGGCGATGGTGCTGGTCGTCGACGGCAACCAGGTCGCGTCAGGCACCGGCTCGACCGCCTCGCTGACCAGCCCGGCCCGGCTGTGGCTGGGTGCCGTCAACGACGGCACCAACTTCTACGTCGGCGACCTGGACGAGGTGTCCACGTGGAGCCGGGCCCTGACGACGGCCGAGGTGCGTGCCCTGCTGGTCGCCGGCGCCCCCACCCCCTCGGTGACCGAGACCTGGTCGAAGGACGAGGTCCACGACTACCGCCTGCGGATCAGCGTGCTCGACACGCCCTTCGCCCAGGGCGGCAAGAACGCGCAGGTCGCGTTCGCCTGGGAGGCGAGGAACCGATGAGCAGCCCCAGCCCCGTCCGTGCACGGACGACCCGCACCCGGCGTCGGCTGCGCTACGTCGCCGCCGCCGCCTCCGCGGTCCTCGCGGGCAGCGCCAGCGGAGCCGCCGCGGAGTTCACCTCCGTGACGACGAACGCCGGTAACAGCGTCACCACCGGCGCCGACACGATCGGCCCGGGGATCGCGCGCGCCACCGTCGCCAAGGCGCCGGCGGGCTCCCCGGCCGGCCGGGTGCGCGCGGGCGTGGGATACCGGGTGTACGCGGCGGTGACCGACGCGATCTCGGCGGTGACCGGTGTGGTCGCCGACATCCCGGCGTCCGGCGGCGGTACGACGACGCTGACCAGCACCGGTGGGCCGTGGACCGTCGACGGGGTCAGCTACTCCTGGCGGAGCCCCGTGGTCACCGCGACGGCCGGGATGGCCACCGGCACCAAGTACGACTACGAGGTGCGGGCCACCGATGCGCCGGGCAACGCGACGGCGGCGACCGTGCCGCTGACGGTGGAGACCTACCGGCAGGCCCTCTCCGCCACCCCTGGTCTGCTGGCCCACTGGCGCCTCGACGTCGGGGCGGTCGGCGCCGACGAGTTCGCCACCGGCGCGGTGGGCACGCCGCTGCAGAACAGCCCGAGCACCGCGGGGCACACCTGGACGAGGCGGTCAGCCGCTGGCACCGACGCGGTGATCTCCACCAACAACGGCGACCAGGGCGTGCGCCGAGGCGCGGCGAACACCGGCACCTACGAGTACGGCGTCGCCCCGGGTGCCGACGACTACGCCGTCGAGGCCGACCTGGTGGTCAGGTCCCTGGTCGTCGGCGACACGGCACGGCTCCGCGCGAGGACCGCCGTCACCGACCTCGCGGGGTACGAGGCCGGGTACCGGCACGGCAACAACGCCGCCAGCCGCCAGTGGTACATCGCGGAGAGCACCGCGGCAGGTGCCCTGACCGACCTGAACTCCTCCGCCGGCGTCGTCCTCACCGCGGGGCAGCCCTACCGGTTGCGGCTGGAGGTGCAGGGCACCACGATCCGGCTGCTGGCCAACGGCGTGCAGGTGGCGACCGCCACGGACCCGACCATCGCGCGCCAGGGGCGAGCGGGCATCGCCCTGGGGGGCACGGCCGCGCCGAGCGCCACCACCGGGCTGCACCTGAACGACTTCGCGGTGCACCCGCTGACCACCGTCGCAGCGAGCGACCTGGAGGCCGCTGCCCGCGTCCTGACGCTGGCCGGTGTGCCGGCCCCCAGCGGCGGGGCCCTGGTCGGGGACACCAGCGGCTCGCTGCGCTTCGACGGCAGCGACGACCGGGGGACCCTGCCCCGCCCCGTGCAGGACGACTTCAGCCTCGAGCTGTGGTTCAACTCCCTGCAGGGGCTGGGCGCCGGCACGCCGCAGTGGTACGGCACCGCGGGTCTCGTCGACGCCGACGTCGCCAACGCGGCCAACGACTTCGGCATGGGGCTGAGCGCGACCGGCGCCGTCGTCGCCGGTGTGGGCAACCCCGACACCTCCATCCGCTCCGCCGCGGGGCTGAACAACGGGGTGTGGCACCACGTGGTCTTCACCCGCACCAGGGCCAGCGGTGCGCTGGTGCTGTACGTCGACGGCGCACAGGTCGCGACCGGTACCGGCTCGACGGCGTCGATGAACGCCCAGGCGGTGATGTCGCTGGGGCAGGGGGCGCTGGGCGACCAGCGCTACGACGGGCGGATCGACGAGTTCGCGGTGTACGCCACCCCGCTGACCCCGGCGCAGGTCCAGGACCACTTCCAGGCCGGTCACGGCGGCACGCGCTGACGCGGGCCGCCCCGAGGGACCCGACGGCCCAGCCGACGACCCGGCGGGAGCCCTACGACGACCACGACGACGTCCGAGGCTTCACGGCGGCAGAGGGGTCACCGGAGCCGTCATGACGTCACCGGTGGCCAGGACCGCCGCGCCAGCCCCGCTGTTCGGCGGAGGCTCTCACGTGACGCGGTGACGGTGGTCGCCGCGGTCGACCTCGGCACCGCCACGCACCGCCGCCAGCCCGACCAGGACGACGTGCTCGGGTGGTCGTGGGCGCCCCTTCCGGCGCAGCCGCCCAGCGCGTCACCGACTCCCGGCGCACCCAGCGGTGGACCCCTGCGGCGGCCATCATCGACAGGGCCGGGAACCCCATCTCGAACACCGCGTACACCGAGCCCGGCGCCGCCGACGACGACTCCTGAGCCGCCGCCGGCCGCTGCCCCGCTGGCGGGGACTCACCTCACTCGGAGCGGCGACTCCCGGCGAGGAGGCGGTACAGCTCAGGTCATCGCGCCCCGTCCCGGGGACGATGTCGATGGTCGGGCGCAGCGCACCGTGGAGCCGAGCGGCGTGGCCACCGATCACCACGAGGGCCACCCGGTGCCGGACGAGCACCTCGAGGATCGGTCCGACGACGGGCTGGTCCACGGTCAGACGGTCGCGGCGTCGCGCGCTGCGTCCAGGGCCGCCAGGACCCGCTCGTGCCGCGCATCTGCTGCCGCACGCTCATCGTCGGTCATCCGGGCGCGTCGGGCGTCGAGCACGTCGTCGTGGTCGTCGCAGGGCTCCAAGCGCACCCGCACGTCCAGGTCGGCCGCCGCCAGCAACCGGTACAGGCTCGGCTGGCGCCGCCCCGACTCGATCGTGCCGATGGTGGACGTCGGGACCCTGGCGGCCTCAGCGAGCTGGCGCTGAGGCCGCCCGCGCCTGGTGCGCGCCATCCTCAACGGGTTCGCCGCGAGCCGCTCGGCGTTCCGCCGCGTCGTCGGCCCCGTGGTCGCCGTCGTGCGGTGCTACCCGGAGAGGTGCAGGGCAGGTGATCAGGATCACCCCACCGGCACCGTCACCGCGCCCAGGGCGCGGGAGGCCGCGAGGCGCTGCGCCGCGTCGGGCTCGAAGCGCTCCGGGTGCACCAGCACCACGTCGACGTCGGGCCCGGCGTGCTCGCGCGCGAAGCGCTCGCCGGCGTCGTCCCGCACCAGGACGGCGACCACCTGCGTCACCGGACCGCGCTCGCGGCTGCGGCGGACCGCGTCCTGCGCGGCGGCCACGTCACCGACGGCGAGCAGCGTGCGATCGAACGCCGGACGCGCGCCGTCCCACGCGGCGATGTTCGCCCGCCGGACCTCGCGGACCTCGGGGTCGTCGCTCGGGTGGGCGGCGTCCACCGCGCGCAGCGCGTCGACCCACACGCCCCGGTGCCCCACGGTGGAGTTCGACCGGTCGCCGCGCAGCCGGTACTCGCAGGTGACCTGCGGCAGGCGCTCGAACGGCAGCACGGCGCTCAGCCGCATCCAGAACTCCCAGTCCTCCAGCACGGGCAGGTCCTCGTCGAAGCCCCCCACCGCGACGGCCTCGCGCCGTGGGAAGAGCACGGTGAGGATCGGCAAGGAGTTGCTGGCGAGGAGCGCCCGCCGGTCGACATCGCGGTCGTGGACGACGCGGCGCGTCAGCACCTCGCCCAGGTCGTCCTCGCGGGCCTCCAGGGCGATCGAGTGCACCGCCCTGCGGGCGCCCGACGAGGCGGCCACCAGGGAGGACAGGTGCTCGGGGTAGACCACGTCGTCGTCGTCGACGATGCACACCAGCTGCCCGCGGGCGGCGCGCAGACCGGCGTTCAGCGCCCCGGCCCGCCCGGCGGGCACCGCACTGGTCACCACCACCACCGCCAGGGCGGGGAAGGCCGCCACGAGCGCCGCGACGTCCTGACCCGCGTCGTTGACCACGACGACCTCGAAGTCGGTGGAGCGCTGGCGAGCCAGGTGGTCCAGGCAGCGGGTGAGCATCCGCGGGCGGTTGAACGTGCGCACGATCACGGTCACCAGGGGTGCTGCCGGCCGCGCCGCGCTGGCACCGCCGACCCGCGGCGCCGGGACGTCCCCGACGCCGACGAACCCCGGCCGCGCCGCCGCGGCCGAGGTGGCGAGCAACCGGCCCAGCCGCGCGGCGTCCACCCGCTCACCGGCGCGGACCAGGGCTCGGCGCGCCCCGGTGGCGCGCAGCAGCCCGGTGCGCCACGCGCCGGGCTCGTCGTCGACGGCCACGACGGTCACCGAGCCGCCCATCTCCGCGACGACCGGTGCCACGAGTGCCTCGTCCGCGGTGAGCAGCAGCAGCTCGGCGTCGTCGGGCAGGGCGCTGTCGACGACGTCCACCACGGTCGCCAGCAGCGCGTCGAAGGAGTCGCCGCACCACAGCAGCACGGAGACGCTCGGGCGGGTCGCCTCCTTCTGCCGCAGCACCTCGTGGTTGCCGATCTCCACCGCCGCCCAGTCGACGGCGTTGGCGTCGAACGTCTGGTGCCCGATGTGGTGGAGGAACGCGCCGCGCACCACGAGCAGCTGCAGCCCGGCGCGGCGGATGCGGGTGGAGAGGTCGTCGTCCTCGCACCCGCCGATGCCGAAGGAGGTGTCGAAGCCGCCGAGCCCCTCGAAGGTGTCACGGCGCACGGCGAGGCAGAACCCCACGAGGCGGTCGACGGTGAGCGTCGAGCGCCCGAACTGCGCGCGGACCGCAGCGGCGCGGGCCTCGACCCCGGCGATGGTGCTCGGGGCGTAGCCCGGGTCGTGGAGCATCTGCGGCCCGGAGACGAAGTTGCTCATCGGCCCCACGGCGCCCACGGCGCTGCGCGCGAAGGGGTGCAGCAGGTCCTCGAGCCACCCCGCCACGGGCAGGGTGTCGTTGTTCAGGAAGATGATCACCGGGCGCTGTGCGACGGCGGCGCCGGCGTTGCACCCGGCGGCGAAGCCGAGGTTCTCCTCGTGGATGACGGTGGTGACCCAGGAGGCGTGCTCGGCGAGCACCACGGGGGTGTGGTCCTCCGAGCCGTTGTCGACCACGACGACCTGGTCGTCCGGGCCCAGGGTGCGCTGCAGCAGCCGCAGGCAGGTGGCCGTCACGTCGGCGGCGTTCCACACGGGGACGACGATGGTGACCGCGGGACGCTCACCCGGGGCCCCACCGCCGCTGACAGGGCCGTTCACAGGGCCGTTCACAGGGC
>CAXTAK010000017.1:68068-81861 GCA_964242735.1 uncultured Quadrisphaera sp.
TCACAGGGCACCGACCGTCTCGTCGGCGGTGGCGGCCAGGGAGGGGGCGAGGAGCTCGAGGGCCTCGTGGAGGGCCGGGAGGTCGACGGGGGCCACGGCGGCCACGGCGTCGCCGAAGTGCGCGTGCGCGTCGAACTCCCCGAAGGAGTCCACGAGGATCGCCCACATCACCGCTCGCTCGCCCGGTGGACGGTGCGCCTGCCCGGCGGCCACGCGCAGGGGGCACAGCTGTGGCAGGCCCGCCCCGCGGGCGGTGACCGACCACGTCAGGGCGCCGGCGAGGTCCGAGCCCGCCGCGGCGACGCACCCCGCGACGACCGGGCGGTGGTCACCGGGGTGGGCGGCGACGAAGGCCTCGCACCAGCGCAGCGCGAGGGCGGGGCGCACCGTCATGACGTCGCGCAGCGACCGGTCGAGGAAGACCTCCGGCGCCTGGGCGAGCACCTGCTCCCAGGGGGTGGCGGTGGCGTCCATGGCGGCCACCAGCTGTCCGAGGTCCACGCTCTGGGGGTCGAGCCGCAGCTGGCCGCGCAGGTGCTCGAGCGCCGCGCCCGCCCTGCCGAGGGCGAGGTCGACGGCGACCACCAGCCCCACGACCCTGGACCGGTCGAAGGGAGCCCCCCACGTGTCGACGTCGGTGCGCGCGGCGCGGGCGTCGGGCAGCTCACCGAGGGCCCGCTCCGCCGCCTGGGGGTCTCCCCCGGCGAGGGCGATCTTGGCCCGCCACACGGTGGTGTTGCCCGCGGACTCACCGTGGTCGCCGAGCACCGGCAGCCACGCCCGCGCCTCCTCGGTGCGCCCCTGGGAGGTGAGCACCATCAGCGCCGCCCGCCCGGCCTGCACCACGGCGGCGGGGTTCCCACCGCGCACGCGCACCCGCTCGAGCACCTCCAGGGCCTCGGCGGTGTGGCCGGCGCTGGTCAGCGCCCGCCCGTAGTTGCTGAGCAGGATCGTCGTCTCCGGGTCGTCGTCGCCCACGGCGCGCAGGGCGGCCCGCGCGATGTCGACGTTGCGCTCGTTCTTGCCGCGCTCGTGCATGACGCTCACCTGGTACCCCGAGTGCAGCAGGCGCAGGCCGGTGTTGTCGGCGGAGGCGGTGAGGTCGCGCACGCCGGGCGCGGCGTCGAGGTACTCGTGCAGGCGCCCGAACCAGCGGCACCGCAGGCGGCGCGAGACCCTCCGGGGGCGCGACTCGAAGCCCTCGGTCCCGTCCTTCCACGACGTGGAGACGATCACGACCGACAGCAGGTCGGCCTCCTCCGACGCGAGGCGGGCCCGCCAGGCGGCGGGGTCACCGGTGACCACCTCGTCGGCGTCGACGTGCAGCACCCACTCGCCGGTGCAGTGCTCGAGCGCACGGTTGCGCGCGTCGCCGAAGTGGTCGTCCCAGTGGCCCTGCACCACCGTGGCGCCCGCCGCCCGCGCCAGGTCTGGCGTGCGGTCGGTGCTGCCGGTGTCGTAGACGACGACCTCGTCGACGAAGGGTGCCACCGCCTCCAGGCACGCGGTGATCACCGCTTCCTCGTCCTTGACGATCAGGCACGCCGAGATGGCGGGGCCCCGGCGGTCGGCCGGGACGGTGCCCACCACCACCGCGCCGGCTCCCGCGGCCAGCTCCGCCACACGGGCGGCCACCTCGTCCCGGCTGCCCACGCGCACCGTGCGCACGCGCCGCGCGAGCGCCGCCGGCAGGCGCAGCGAGCGGGCGGTGACCACGACCAGCGCGACGTCGCGGGCCTGCGAGCGCGCGAGCCGGGCGAGGGTGCGCGGCAGGTCCGGTGAGCGGTCCGCGTCGCTGACCACGACGGTGCGGGAGCTGTCCATGGAGTGGTGTTCGGCCGGACGGGTGACGGGCTTGAGGGCCGGGGCCCGAGGGGCCGCGATCACCCGCCCGGCGCAGGCGGATGTCCTCAAGGGATCGGTGCTCCGGCCGATGGACAGGGTGTTCGCCCACGGATGGGCGTCCACCACACCACCTCACGGAGGAAGTCATCATGGGTCTGTCCATCAACCAGAACATCCAGGCGTTCAACGCGTACCGGAACCTCTCCGTCACGCAGGGCGACCTGAGCAAGAGCCTCGAGAAGCTGTCCAGCGGCTACCGCATCAACCGCGCTGCGGATGACGCGGCGGGCCTGGCCATCTCCGAGGGGCTCCGCTCGCAGGTGAACGGCCTCAAGCAGGCGTCCCGCAACGCTCAGGACGGCATCTCCGTCGTCCAGACCGCTGAGGGCGCCCTGACCGAGGTGCACTCCATCCTGCAGCGCGTGCGCACCCTGGCCGTCCAGGGCGCGAACGACAGCAACAACGGTGACGCTCGCGGAGCCATCGACGCGGAGATCAAGCAGCTCGGTTCCGAGCTGACCCGGATCGCCAAGTCGACCAACTTCAACGGCACCGAGCTGCTCACCGCCACCGCGGCCTCGGCCGCCCTGACCTTCCAGGTCGGGGCGGGCGCTGACGCGTCGGCGAACCAGATCTCGGTCACGGGCGTCAACGTCGAGCAGGTCGGCTCTGCCGTCGCCTCGCTGTCCGTGAGCACCGCCGCCGCGGCGGCCACCTCGATCTCCGCCGTGGACGCGCAGATCAAGACGGTCTCCAGCGCTCGCGCCCAGCTGGGTGCGGTGCAGAACCGGTTCGAGCACACCATCAACAACCTCAACGTCGCCGTCGAGAACCTGTCGGCGTCGGAGAGCCGGATCCGCGACACGGACATGGCCAGCGAGATGACCAAGTTCACCCGCTCGCAGATCCTCTCCCAGGCCGGCACGGCGATGCTGGCCCAGGCGAACCAGATCCCCCAGGGCGTCCTCTCGCTCCTGCGTTGATCTGACCCACCTGGTGGGGGGCTCGCGCCCCCCACCAGGTGGACGCGTTCCCCCACCCCCCACCGAGCGAGCGAAGCGAGTCGGACGACATGGCAGGCATCTCCCTCGGCGGTCTCTCCTCGGGCCTGGACACCGCCTCGATCGTCAACCAGCTCATGTCCGTCGAGGCGAACCCGCAGGTGCTGCTGCAGAACAAGCTCGTCAAGCAGAACACCGTGGTCAGCGCCCTGCAGGGCATCAACGCCCGCCTGTCCTCCCTCGCCACGAACGCCGCCGCCCTCGCGAAGCCCGACGCGTTCACCACGCCCGCCGCGACGTCGAGCTCGACGTCGGTGTCCCTGGCCAGCCGGGCGGGCACGGGCACGGGCGCCCTGACCTTCGACGTCACCCAGCTCGCCCAGCGCGCCGCCACCACCACCGCGGCGCTCACCGACGCACCCCCGCCGGACACCGCGCGCACCTTCACCATCAGCGGCACCGCCCCGGGCTTCCGCCCCATGACGGTCACCTCCGCCAGCGGCAACGCCCGGGACATGGCCCTGGCGATCAACGCCGCCGACGGCGACGCGACCGCGAGCGCCGTGCCCACCGGTGCGGCAGGGGAGTTCCGCCTGGTCGTCACCGCCAAGCTCAGCGGCTCGGGCACCCTCAGCGTCGACGGTGACGCGCCGGCCACCACGCAGCTGCGCGCCGGCCAGGACGCCGTCCTGCGCCTCGGCGACGGGGTGGCTGTCACCTCGCGGTCCAACACCTTCACCGACCTGCTCGACGGCGTCGACGTCACGGTCAGCAAGCGCGAGGACGCCGTCACCGTGAGCGCCGCGCCCGACAGCGCAGCGGTCGCCAAGCAGGCCGCCGGCGTCGTCGGCTCGCTCAACGTGGTGCTGTCCGAGATCACCTCCCAGACGAAGGCCGAGGTCGGCAGGTCCGGCCCCCTGGTCGGCAGCTCGCTGCTGCGCGGCATCCAGCAGCAGCTCGCCGGGGCGATGTCGAGCGCGGTGCCCGGCGCCAGCCTCGCCGACCTGGGCATCGCCCTGACCCGCGCGGGCAGCGTGACGATCGACGAGAGGGCCTTCGCCGCCTACGCCGCCAAGGACCCCGCGAAGGCCCAGGCGCTGACGGCCGCGTTCGCCGGGGCCCTGGCCACCACGGCGAAGGCCGCGAGCGAGACCGGCACCGGCACCGTCTCGGCGGCCATCACCTCGAGCCAGAGCACCGCGAAGGACGTGACCTCCCGCATCGAGGGCTGGGACACGCGCCTGGCCCTGCGGCGCACCACCCTCGAGCGGCAGTTCGCCGCACTGGAGGTGGCCCTGCAGCGCAACAACGCCGCCTCGAGCTACCTCTCCGGCGCCCTCGCCGGCCTCCCGGGCGCCTGATGCCCACGATCGCCGCGCAGCGCGCCGCCTTCGCCACGACTGCGGCGACCACCGCCACCCCCAGGGCCCTGCTGGTCATGCTCTACGACCGGCTCGTGCTCGACCTCGAGCGCGCCGAGCACGCCCAGCGCACCGGCGCCATCGCCACGGCGCACCGGAACGTGGTGCACGCGCAGGACATCGTCACCGAGCTCGCCGCCGCCCTCGACGTCGGCGCGTGGGACGGCGGGCCGGGTCTCGCCGCGCTGTACGCGTGGCTGGGCACCGAGCTCGTGACCGCCAACGTCACCAAGGACGCCGAGCGCACCGCCGCGTGCCGCACCGTCGTGGAACCTCTGCGCGACGCGTGGCGCGATGCCGCCGCGGGCGCCGCCCCCGGAGCCGCCCCCGTCGTGGCCCTGGGGGGCACCGCGTGACCGCGCTCGCCGTCGGCGCCGCTCCTGGCGCCGCCGGCACCACCGCTGCCGCCACCGGGTGGGACGCCGCGTGGAGCGCCGCGCTGGACCGCCTCGACCTCGATGCCGCCGAGGTCGAGGCGATGCTGGCGCGCACCCGCACCGAGGCCGACCACGTGCCCGCCGTGCCCGCGCCCTTCCAGCCCCCGGCCCGCCTCGGCCCGTTGCCCGCCTCGCTCGCGACCCGGGCGCAGGCCGTGCTCGAGCGCCACCAGCGCCTCGCCGAGGAGCTGACGACGGCGATGACGGAGAACCGCCGCCAGCGCGCCGCCACCGCGGTGCTGAGCCAGCGCCCCGCCGCGGTGCCCGTCTACATCGACACGGCGGTCTGAGCCGTGGCCCCCCGCCTGCGCCTGGTCCCGCGCCAGCGCCCCGCCGAGCACGGCGCCGGCGGCACAGCACCCGGCCAGCGCGCCGCCGCGACCACCCCCCTGGTGCGCGTCGGGCGCCAGGCGATCGTCGACCGCGGGAGGGTCCTGCGCGGCTACGAGCTGCTCTCCCGCGCCGGTGGCGGCGACATCGCGGTGCTGCACACCGCGGTGGACCTGCGACGTCGCGACGTCGCGGGTCCTCACCGCCGCCCTCGGTGACTTCGGTGCTGCACCATCGGGGAGGGTCTGCCGATCTTCGTCAACCTCACGCGCGCGCGTTCATCACCGGTGAGCTCCCGCTGGTCGTCGCCCCGCAGGCGGTGGAGCTCGAGCTCACCGAGGACGTCGAGGTCGACGAGCAGGTGCTCGCCGGGCTCACGGCCCTGCGCGCGCAGGGCTGCCGCATCGCCGTCGACGACGTCGAGGGCGAGGAGCACCGCCTGCCCTCCCTGGCGCTCGCCGACCACGTCGAGGTCGTGCTCCACCCCGGTGGGCGCTCGGCGCTCGCCACCCTGGCGGTCCAGGTGCGCGCCCTCGCGCCCGCGGCGTCCATCGTCGTCGAGCGGATCGAGGACGACGACGACTTCGCCCACTGTCGCAACGTGGGCGTCGACCTGTTCCAGGGCTACGGGCTCGAGCGCCCGGTGACCCTGACGACCCCGTCGGTGGACGCGTCGCAGGGCACCGCGCTGCGCCTGGTCGCCGCGCTCGCCGCCCCCGACGCGTCGGCGGCGGAGATCGAGCGCCTCGTGCTCTCCGACCCGGGGCTCAGCACGCCAGAGCGCGCTGACCCCCGTCCTCGCCCGGGCCGGCGCGTGCGATCGCGTCGCCGCGGTCGACCCGCACGTGGCGCACACCGTCGGCATGACCTCGGGCATGGCCGACGCCCTCGGGGTGGCGGTGACCGACCCGATCGCCCCGATGGGCCTGCACGAGGACGTCGTCACCGCGCTGACCCGGCTGGAGGGCCCGGCGGGGCGGGCGCTGGCCGCGGTGCTGCTCACCGAGGACCACCCCGCACCGGTGCACCAGGCCACCGGCGCACCCGAGGTGCCCACCGGCGCGGCGGTCGCGTGCTCCCGCGCCCCCGGCGGGGCCATGGCCCTGTCGGCCGCGGCGGTCTGACCCCGAACGGGTCAGCTCCGCTACAGCGCGGCACCACACCTGCCGATCTCCCCGACGAGCGATGGACAGCTCGACCACCAGGCCACGGAACCGGCCACCCGACCATGGGACCTCACGGTCCCCGTGGAGGCACGTCGTGTTCGACTCCGTCAGCGCCACCGCGCTGCGCTCCGCCCTGGACGGGCTCGCCGCCCGCCAGCGGGCCACCGCCGACAACATCGCGAACATCAACACCCCCCACTACCTCGCCTCGCGCGTGGAGTTCGAGGACGCGCTGCGCTCGGCGGTGGGCTCCGGGGCCGGCGCGGTCAGCCGGGTGGGCGTGACCACCTCCCAGTCGGTGGCCCCCACCCGCGAGGACGGCAACAACGTCAACCTCGACGCCGAGACGCTCACCAACGTCGACACCCAGCTGCGCTACCAGCTGCTGACCCAGGCGGCGGGCAGCAAGCTGACGTCCATCTCCGCGGCGCTGAGGAGCAGCTGACATGACCATCTTCGGAGCGATCGGCGCGGCCGGCTCGGGCATGACCCTGGCCCGCAAGTGGATGGACGCCGTCGGCGACAACCTCGCCAACATGAACAACGTGACCCGCACGTCCGAGGAGGCGTTCGCGCAGCGCTACGTCGTGGCGCAGGCGAAGGACTACGGCACCGACCACGTCGACTCCGCCGGTGGCGTGGACATCGCCGGGGTCGCCTTCGGCAGCACGGCCGGCCGCGTGGTGCACGACCCCACCCACGTGCTCGCCGACGCGGAGGGCTACGTGCGCATGCCCGACATCGACACCGCCTCGCAGATGGGACAGCTGATCATCTCCCAGCGCGCCTACCAGGCGAACGCCGCAGTGGTCGACCGGGCGAAGGCCTCCTACGAGGCGGCCCTGCAGATCGGTCGCGCCTGATGGCGGCGATCGGCGCGCTCGGCGCCGTCACCCCGCACCTGACCCAGGGCGTGCAGGGCGTCATCGGCACCACCGGTCCCGGCTCGGCCGTCGGCGCCGTCGGCGCACCGGCGACCGGCGGGGAAGGGTTCGCCGCGACCCTCGTCGCCAGCCTGGAGCAGGTGCAGCAGCTGCACGCCACCAGCGCCGACCTCGGGGTGAAGGCCGCCACCGGTGACCTGACCGACGTCCACGACTACACCATCGCGGCCACGCAGGCCCGCGTCGCGACCGAGGTGACCGTCGCGGTGCGCAACAAGGCCCTCGAGGCCTTCAACGACATCATGCGGATGCAGGCCTGATGCCCCGCCAGCTCACCGCGCGCGCCAGGGGCGCAGCCGCCGCCGTCGCGGCCTTCACCCCCGCCCAGAAGGTGCTGGCCGTGCTCGCCCTCGCCCTGCTCGTGCTCGGCGGCACGGCCTTCTCGCGGTGGGTGGCGACCCCCACGTACACGCCGCTGTTCGCGAACCTCGCGGCCGAGGACGCCAGCGCCATCACCGAGCTGCTCACCGCCAGCGGCACGCAGTACCAGCTCGAGGACGGGGGCACGACGATCATGGTGCCGCGCGAGGCGGTCAACGCCCAGCGCCTCGCCGCCGCCTCCGCGGGCCTGCCGAGCGACACCGAGACCGGCTACAACCTGCTGGACACGGCGGGCGTGACCTCCTCGCAGTTCCAGCAGCAGATCACCTACCAGCGCGCCGTCGAGGGCGAGCTCGCGGCCACCATCGAGTCGATCGAGGGGGTGCGCACCGCGGTGGTGCACCTCGCGATCCCCGAGGAGACCGTGTTCACCGACGAGGCCGTGCCCCCCACGGCGTCGGTGCTCGTCGACCCCCGGCCCGGCGCGTCGCTCAGCGCCGACCAGGTGCAGTCGATCGTGCACCTGGTGTCCTCCTCGGTGCCCGAGCTGGACGCCGACCAGGTCACCGTCGCCGACGCCGACGGCACCCTGCTCGCCGCTCCCGGCCAGGGCATCGGCATCGGCGGCGCCGGCGGCCGCGAGGGGGCGACGACGGAGTACGAGCGGCGCACCGCCTCCGCCGTGCAGGCGATGCTCGACAAGGTCGTCGGCCCCGGCCGGGCGGTCGCCACGGTCACCGCCGAGCTCGACTTCGACCAGACGCAGCGCACCTCCGAGGCGTTCACCTACGAGGACGGCGTGCCGCCGCTGTCGGAGACCACGAACACCGAGGAGTACACCGGCACCGGCGGGGTCGGGGTCGGTGGCGCGCTCGGCGCCAACGGCGTCCTCGGCATGGACGGGCAGGAGGTCGGCGCCGCCGGAACCGGCGACAGCGGGTACACCAAGGGGTCGTCGACCCGCAACAACGCGGTGAACAAGACCACCGAGCAGGTCACCGAGGCACCGGGCACCGTGCGGCGCCAGTCGATCGCCGTGGTCGTCGACACCCAGGCCGCCGCGGCCGCCGGGGTGCCCGAGCTGACGCAGATGGTGACCGCCGCCGCCGGGGTCCAGGCCGATCGCGGCGACACCCTCGCGGTCAGCCAGGTGCCCTTCGACACCAGCACCACCGACGCCGCCGCGGAGGAGCTGGCCGCGGCCCGCGAAGCGGAGGCCGCGCAGGCCCGCAACACCCTCATCGCCCAGGCCGCGGCCGGGGCCCTGGTGCTGCTGCTCCTGCTCGTCGGCCTGGTCCTCTGGCGCCGGGCGGTCCGCCGCCGCAAGCGGCAGGTGGTCGACCTCGGCGAGCTCGAGGCGATCTACCGGCGCGACGACGTCGTCACGCAGGACGGCGAGGCGCTGACCCCCGGCGCTGCGCTCGCCCTGCCGGGCAGCGAGGTGCTCGGCTCGCAGCTGGCCGCCGTCGGGCCCAGCGCCGCCGCCCTGCGCCGCGCCGAGGTCGGCGACCTGGTCGACGCCCAGCCCACCGAGGTCGCCGAGGTGCTCCGCGGCTGGCTCTCCGAGAAGGCGAGGTGACCGTGGTCAGCACCGCGCTGGTGCCGCTGGACGCAGCTGCCCTGTCCGGGCCGCAGAAGGCCGCCGTGATGCTCGTGCAGATGGGCCGCGAGCGGTCCGCGAAGGTGCTCGCCACCATGGCCGAGCACGAGATCGAGGAGCTCACCACCGAGATCCTGCGCCTCGGGGAGCTGCGTCCGGCGATGGCCGACGAGGTGCTCGTGGAGTTCCACGCCATCCTCACCGGCAGCGGCGGGCCCGGCAGCGGCGGCGTGGGCTTCGCCCGGGCCCTGCTGGAGAGCTCGATCGGCGCGGAGAAGGCCAACGACCTCCTCGACCGGGTCGCCTCCTCGCAGCTCGGTCAGCCGTTCGACTTCCTGCAGGAGGCCGACGCCCGCCAGATCGTCTCCTTCGTCGCCGGGGAGCACCCGCAGACCATCGCGCTGGTGCTGGCGCACCTGCGGCCCGAGCAGGCCTCGGCGGCCATCACCGGGCTCGCCCCGGCCCTGCAGGCCGAGGTCGCCCACCGCATCGCGAGGATGGAGCGCACCAGCCCCGACGTCGTCGCGGTGGTCGCCGAGACCATCCAGCGCAAGGCCTCCTCGGTGCTGACCCCGCAGTCGGTGACCGTCGTCGGCGGCGTGCAGCCCCTCGTGGAGATCATCAACCGGGCCGACCCGGGCACCGAGAAGCACCTGCTCGAGGAGCTCACCAAGCGCGACCCCGCGCTGGCGGAGCTGGTGCGGGCACAGATGTTCACCTTCGACGACATCCTCACCCTCGACGACAAGGCCATGCAGCTGGTGGTGCGCGAGGTCGACGCCGCCACCCTGGCCGTGGCGCTGAAGGGCGTGCGCGACGAGGTGCGCGACAAGATCCTGCGCAACGTCTCCGAGCGGGCCCGCGACAACCTCATGGAGGAGGTCGACATGCTCGGCCAGGTGCGCCTGTCCGAGGCCGAGGAGGGCCGGGCGCTGGTCGTCAAGGCCATCCGGCAGCTGGAGGAGAGCGGGCAGATCACGATCCGGCGGGAGAGCGATGATGAGTACGTCGCCTGAGGTGGTCGCCGCGGTCTTCGCGCCCCTGCCGACGGTGCGCCGCGAGGTCGACGTGACGGGGTCGGCGTCGTCGTCCTCGGCCGCGGGGTACGCCGCGGGCTGGGCGCAGGGCGTGGCCGCCGCGGCGGTCAGCGAGCGCTCGGTGCTCGCCGCCCACGCCGAGGCCGCCGCCGCCGACCGCGCCGCGACGGCGGAGGCGCTGCACCGGGCCCTGGGCGCCCTGGACGCCGCAGCGGCGCAGATGCGCGCGCACGCGGTGCCCACCATCGACGCCACCGCCGACGCCCTGGTCGCCGCTGCCGCCGACCTCGCCGAGGTGCTCATCGGCGACGAGCTCACCGACACCGAGACCTCCGGGCGCCGGGCGCTGGCCCGCGCGCTGGCGGCGACGCCCGCCCACGAGGAGGTGCGGGTGCACCTGCACCCCGCCGACGTGGAGCTGCTGTCCCAGGCCGGTGCCGGCCGCGACGTGGTGCTCGTCGCGGACCCGGCGCTGGCGCCCGGCGACGCGCTCGCCCGCTTCGCCGGCGGGCAGGTCGACGCCCGCATCAGCACCGGCCTGGCTCGCCTGCGCGCCACCCTGCGCTCGGGGGGCCGTCCGTGAGCGCCTACTCCGCCGTCCTGGCGCGGGCGACCGCCGCCGCGGCCCCCGAGGTCAGCGGCACCGTGCGCGGCGTCGTCGGCCTCTCCGTGGAGGTGGCGGGCCTGGCCGTCGCGGTCGGCGACCTCGTCCGGGTGCTGCCCGACGCGCCCACGACCGTCCCCGGCGCGCCCGCCGGCGCCCCGGGTGAGGTGCGCGGGGCCGCGGTCGACGCCGAGGTCGTCGCCGTGGGCGCCTCCACCGTGGCGTGCATGCCGCTCGCCCACGCCACCGGCCTGCGCGCCGGTCAGCGCGTGGTCGCCCTGCACCGCTCGCTGCGCGCTCCCGTCGGGCTCGGCCTGCTCGGCCGGGTCCTGGACGGGCTCGGCGCCCCCATCGACGGGCGCGGGCCGCTGGAGGGCACCCGCTGGGCGCCCGTCGACGCCGCCCCGCCGAACGCCCTGACCCGCCGCCGCGTCGACGTGCCGCTGCCGCTGGGCGTCCGGGCGCTGGACACCCTCGTGCCCGCCGGGCGCGGGCAGCGGTTCGGGCTGTTCGCCGGCTCCGGGGTCGGCAAGTCCACGCTGCTGTCGATGATCGCCCGCGGCAGCTCCGCCGACGTCAACGTCATCGCCCTGATCGGCGAGCGCGGCCGCGAGGTGCGCGAGTTCCTCGAGGACGACCTCGGCCCCGAGGGCCTGGCCCGCTCCGTCGTCGTCGTCGCGACGTCCGACCAGCCCCCGCTGGTGCGCCTGCGCGCCGCGATGGTCGCCACCGCCATCGCCGAGAGCTTCCGCGACGAGGGCCTCGACGCGGTGCTCATGATGGACTCGCTCACCCGCTTCGCGATGGCCCAGCGCGAGATCGGCCTGTCGGTGGGGGAGCCGCCGGCGACCCGCGGGTACCCGCCGTCGACCTTCGCGCTGCTGCCCCGCCTGCTGGAGCGGGCCGGCACCTCCGACCGGGGTTCCATCACGGGCATCTACACGGTGCTCGTCGACGGCGACGACCACAACGAGCCGATCGCCGACGCCGCCCGCTCCATCCTCGACGGGCACGTCGTCCTCGACCGGCGACTGGCGACCGCCGGGCACTTCCCGAGCATCGACGTCCTCGGCTCGGTCTCGCGGGTAGCGACCCGGGTCACCTCCGGTGAGCAGCGCGGCGACGCCACCCACGTGCGGCGGCTCATGGCCGCCCGCCGCGACGCGCAGGACCTCGTCGACGTCGGGGCCTACGTGCCAGGCTCGAACCCCGTCACCGACGCGGCGCTGGCCGCGGCGCCGTGGATCGACACCTTCCTGCGCCAGGACGTCGAGGACGTCACGCCCCTGGCGGACGCCTGGGCGGGGCTGCGCGCCTTGGTGCAGGCCAGCCCCATCACCGGAGAGGTCACCCGATGAGCTTCCGCCTGGCCGCGCTGCTGCGCGTGCGCCGCCTGCAGGAGGACGCCGCGACCGCCCGGGCCGCCGCCGCGGCGGCCCGGGCCGCCGCGGCGTCGAGGGGCGCCGAGGAGCGCCGGAACGACCTCGCCGGCGCGCACGCTCCCCACGAGGCCGACGAGCGGCTCTTCCAGGCCAGCATCGCCGCGCGCAGCGCCCGCTCCAGCGCGTACACCGAGGGCGTGGCCCTGGCGCAGGTGCAGCACGAGGCCTCCGTCGGCGCCCGGCAGGAGTGGGCGCAGGCGCGGCGCGCGGTGCGCACCCTCGAGCGCCTCGAGGAGCGGCACCTCGCCGCGCAGGTCGCGGCGCAGCTGGCCGCCGAGCAGCTGCTGCTCGACGAGCACGCGGGTCGGTCGGGTCGCTCGGGCCCGGGCGGCCGGGACCAGCCGGAGGGTGCACGGTGAGCCCTGCGGCGGGCATCGACCGCACCTCCCTCGCCGCCGTGCAGGAGCGGGTGGCGCAGGTGCAGCAGCGCATCGCGCTGCTCGCCGGTGGCGGCGCCCCTCGTGCCACCGCGAGCCCGTCGTCCACGTCGGCCTCTCCGGCGGCGGCGGCGGTGTCCTCGACCGCCTCGTCGGCGGGGGCGTCCGGCACGGGCAGCTTCGCGGAGGCGCTCAGCCTGGCCGCGGGGCAGCTGGCCGGCCCCGCCCTGACCGGCCCTGCGCTGGCCGGCCCTGTGCTGGGTCCGGCGGCCGGTGCGGCCACCGGGTCCGCTGTCGTGGCGAGCGCGATGAGGCACCTCGGCGTGCCCTACGCGTGGGGGGGCACGGACCCCGCGACCGGCGTGGACTGCTCGGGCCTGGTGCAGCTGGCCATGCGCGCGAACGGCATCGAGGTGCCGCGCACCGCCGCGCAGCAGGCGACGGTGGGCACCGAGGTGCCCTCCCTCGACCAGGCCCGGCCCGGTGACCTCGTCGTGCTCAAGAAGGGCGCCCACATCGGCATCTACGTCGGCGACGGCAAGATGGTGCACGCCCCCAAGGCCGGGGACGTCGTGAAGGTCGCCGACGTCTACGAGACCCCGATGACCATCCGCCGCCTCACCGGGGACGCCGCCACCACGGGGACCACCGCCGCCTCGGCGCTGGCCGGTGCGCTGGTGCGGCCCGCCGCGCTGCGCACCGCCGCCACCGGCGCCGCGGCGTACCAGCAGCTCTTCGACGCGGCCACCGCGCGGCACGGCCTGCCGGCGGGGCTGCTCTCCGCGGTCGCGGAGGTCGAGTCGGGCTACGACGCGAGCGCGGTCAGCTCCGCCGGGGCGCGCGGGCTCATGCAGATCATGCCGGGCACCGCCCGCGACCTCGGAGTCGATCCGATGGTGCCCGCCCAGGCCGTCGACGGCGCCGCCCGTCTGCTCGCCCAGCACCTGGAGACCTTCGGGTCGCTGAGCCTCGCCCTCGCCGCCTACAACGCCGGCCCCGGCAACGTGCGCGAGCACGGCGGCGTCCCCCCCTTCGCCGAGACGCAGGCCTACGTCCGCAAGGTCACCACCGCCGCAGGAGGCGCCTGACATGCCGATCACCCCCCTCGCCACGCCCGCCCCGGCCACTCCCGCCCGCGCCCGCGCCACCGCCGGCGCCACCGGCGGCGGCGGTGGCGGTTTCGCCGACGTGCTGCGCGGCGAGCTGACGGCCCAGCGCCGCGACGCCGCGGCACCGCCGCGCCCCCGGGGCCGCGCGGACGCCGCGCC
>CAXTAK010000018.1:0-18673 GCA_964242735.1 uncultured Quadrisphaera sp.
CGCTGGGTCTCCACGCCCTCGGCGGTCTCGACGAAGTGCGCCTGGTTGCCGATGCCGTGGGTGGCCATCACGTGCGCCTCCAGCTCGGCGCTGCGCGGCCCCGCGGCCCACTGCACCGCGCCCATCACCGAGGCCCCCAGGTGCAGCCGCGCGGGGCGCTCGCCGGCGGCGGCGACCATGGCGGCGAAGACCTCGAGCACCTCGGCCTCGGGCGCGGACTCGTCGTCGAGGCGGATCGCCGGCACCGTGCGCAGCCCGGCGTCCGCGGAGCCCTGCATCTGCCGGACCGTGAACTCCGGCGGGTGGAGCGCTGCCAGGCGCGCCGAGGCGGTGCCCGGGTCGTACTGCCACACCACGCGGGACTGCAGGAAGTCGTAGGCGCTGGTGACGCCGTTGGCGAGGAAGTCCAGCGCCCCGTGCAGGGAGCACCAGTACACGTCCTCGGGGGAGGTGTGGGTGAAGACGTCCATCATCGACGCCACCCACGGGTACAGCGCGGAGCCGGGCGAGATGCCCCGCAGGCCCGAGGTGAACAGGTGGGAGTGCGCCGAGACGAAGCCCGGGGCGACCATCGCCCCGCCGACGTCGAGGACCTCGCCCCCGGTGCCCGCGGGCGGGTCCCCGGGCCCGATGCCGGTGATGCGCCCGTCGTCCCCGACGCCCATCCACCCGCGGTAGGTGTCAGGGCCGCCGCCAGCTCCGTCGTCCGCCATCGGCAGCAGCACCGCGTCGACCACGGTCAGCACCCGGCGGCCCTCATGAGCGCACAGCGCCGGCGACGTCGAACCGCGACGCCTCCTCGACGACCCGGGCCAGGTGCTCCACCGCCGCCTGGAACAGCACGAGCCCGTGCTCGGCGGTGGCGCCGGTGGGGTCACCGATGTGCCCGTCGGGCCCGAAGTCGTCCGCCGTCCACCCGAAGCTGACCGCGCGGCCGAAGCCGATGAGCTCGAAGTCGCGCAGCTGCTCCGGCACCGCGGGGGTGGCGAGGTCCATCCGCACCAGCTCCGGGCGCAGGTGCAGCACGAGCGAGGTCTCCGCGTGCCCGCCGTGCACGCCCATCCCGTGCTCGCTGGCCGCCCCACCGCCCACGCCCCCCTGGCCTCCTCGGTCGGGGGGCACCGCGAGGTGGGCGAGGAAGGTGCGCAGCCCGAACCGCCGGCGCAGCTCCCGGCACGCCACCTGGGCGAGCGCGGAGTTGCCGCCGTGCCCGTTGACGAACAGCAGCCGGGTGATCCCCGACGTCGCCAGCGAGCGCCCGAGGTCGACCAGGACGGCCATCAGGGTCTCGTGGCTGAGCCACAGCGTGCCGGGGAACGCCGCGTGCTCGTCGGACTTGGTGTGCGCCAGCCCCGGCAGCAGGACGGCGCTGACGCCGGCGGCGGCGGCGTCAGCGACCGCCGCCTCCGCCGCGGACGTCGCGGTGACCCAGTCGGTGGAGACGGGCAGGTGCGGGCCGTGCTGCTCGATCGCGCCCAGCGGCAGCACCGCCACCGTGCTCGCGGGCAGGGCGGCGACCTCGGGCCAGGTGAGGTCGGCCCACCGCGTCACCCGTCCGGGCGGCACTACCGGACGCCGATGGTCACGCGCGTGTCCACCGGCGGGGCGTCGACAAGCTTGCCGGGGTTCAGCAGCCCCTTGGGGTCGGTGGTGCGCGCGGTCTCGCGGGCCAGGTCGACGTTGCGGTCGACGTACCACTGGTGCGGGGAGTGCACACCCATCCCGATCGCCTCGAAGCGCGGCACCCCGGCGAGCACCTGCTCCTCGCCGGCGTAGTCACCGACCACCATGGCCAGCGGCGCGCGCTCCATGAGCTCCAGGTGCAGCAGGGTGCCGGGGTAGATCGCGCGGACGGCGTCGGGGTCGTCCCAGATGGCCGTCCCGCCGGTCTCCATGTGGAAGCACGGGTGGCCGGCGCGCTGGCGGAAGTAGACGGGGTGGTTGTACGACATCCCCGACAGCACGTCGGTGGCCGCGTAGTCCTCGATCACCGCCACCACCTCCCCGCCGCCGTCGACGACGCGACGGGTGAGCTCGCCCACGGTGGAGGCCTCGGCGATGACCCGCAGGCTGTGCTGCGTCGCGTCGAGGGGGAACGGCGCGGGCAGCGTCGCGACCAGCGCCGGCTCGTCGGCGGAGGCCAGCCGGGGCAGCACGGGCAGGTCGAGCAGCGAGCGGTGGACGGCGACCGTCTGGGGGTAGGTCGGGAACGAGGCGTACACGGCGACCCAGTCGCGCGCGGGGTCGGTGCGCACCGTGACCTCGGTGAGGATCCCGGTGACGCCGTAGGTGTGGATGTAGGGGGCCATGGCGTCGCCGGTGAACGTGCGCGTGGTCCCCGAGCCGTCCATCGGCGCGACGGTCACCGAGACCACCCACCCGTCGGTGGTGGTGCCCCGCTCGATGGTGCCGGTGCCCGCGCTGCCCCCGGCGAGGAAGCCGCCGATGGTCGAGCCCTTCGTCGAGGGGAAGATCCAGATGTCGCGGCCGGCGGCCCGGGCGGCGGCGTCGACGTCGGTCAGGCGGGCGCCCGCGCCGGCGGTGAGGGTCTCGCCGTCCACGCGGACGGCGTCGAGGGAGCGCAGGTCGAGCAGCACCCCGCCGTCGAAGGGGGTGGCCTGCCCGTAGTTGCCGGTGCCCGCGCCGCGGGGGGTGACGGGCACGTCGAGCCCGTGGGCCAGCTGCAGGATCCGCGGCACCTGCTCGGGGCTGGTCGGGCGGACGGCGACGTCGGCCACGTAGCGCCCCGGCGGCACCTTCTCGGCGAGCACCGGTGACATGCGCGCCCAGTCGGAGGAGACCTTGACCAGCTTGCGCGGGTCGGTGGTCACCGCGTCGGCGCCGAGCTCCTCCGCCAGGATCGCGGTCAACACCGCTGCGCCGGCCGCTGTCGTGCCACGGTGGGGCGCTGGGGCGTCGATCATCGTCCGACGCTAGGCAGCCGGTGTTTCACCCCGATGAACGGATGAGTCGTGGACGTGACGCAGGGCGTGCAACGCCGCTCGACGGACGAGGTCCTGGCGGACGACCCCCTGGTGCAGCTCGCCGCCTGGGCCGGGGACGCGGCCGGGCTCGCAGGGCCGACCACCATGGTGCTCGCGACGGCGGACGCCGACGCCGCGCCGCACGCGCGCACGGTGGTGGTCACCACCATCGGGCCCGGCGGGCTGCGCTTCCACTCCTCCTCCCCCACGGGCAAGACGGCGGACCTCGCGGTCAACCCGCGCGCCAGCGGGGTGCTGCACTGGCCCGCGCTCGGGCGCCAGGCGGTGGTCACCGGAGCGGCGACCACGCTGCCCGACGACGTCTCCGACGCCGCGTACCCCACCCGCCCGCGCCAGCTGCAGCTCCTGGGCTGGGTCTACGAGGAGCTGGCGCGCTCCGCGGCGGGTCCGCACGGGGAGCAGGCGCCGGGCGCGGTCGAGGCGAGCTTCGAGGCCGTCGGGCTCCGCGACCCGGCGAGCCCGGCGCGGCCGTCGACGTGGTGCACGCTCGAGCTGAGCCCGCACCAGGTGGACCTGTGGCGCGCCGGCGACGACCGCACCCCACCGCGCCGGACCCGGTACGTGCTGGCGGACGGCGGCTGGCGCTCGTTCCCGGTGCTGCCGTGACACCAGCGCAGCGCGCGGTCAGCGCAGTGGGGCCACGACCTTCGAGGTGCTCCGCGTCGACGGCACCTGGCACGACGTCATGCCCGCCGAGGGAGCGCTGCCGGTCGACCTCGGCGACCTCGTGGCGCGGTGGACGAACGCGAGGTGGGCCTCCACCCTGCACCGGGTCGAGCCGCCGGTGGTGGGCGGCACGGTCGTGCGCCGGCGCTCCGCGGCGTTCCTCCACGACGGGGACGTCGAGGCGGTGATCACCGCGCTGCCCACGTGCGTGCCCGAGCGCGAGGCGCCGGTGCACCCGCCGACCACCATCGGGGGGCACCTGCGGGCGGAGCTCGCCGGCTCCCGCGCCGGGCGGGTGCACACCGCCGCGGCGCGGGACGCCGCCCGCGTGCTCTCGTCGTCGCGCTGAGCCGCAGAGGCGCCACCGGGGGAGGCTGGCGGCTCAGCTCGGCAGGCCGATCGAGTCGTCGATGAACTCGTTGGTCACCAGGTCCTCGGCGGTCAGCCCCGGCGTCGGCGGGGTGCCCTGCTCGGTGGCGATGGGGGTGACGATGTCGATCGTCTCCTGCACCCGCTCCAGGTCGAAGTCGCCGAGCGTCTCGTTCTCACCGTTGCCCACCAGCCCCAGCTCCAGCTGCTGCTCCACGGAGAAGTCGGCCATGCCGCGGGAGTACACCCACCCGGTGTCGTACTCCTCGACCAGTTCCAGGATCAGCTCGTTGGTCCCCCCCGGGTCCGCGACGTAGTCGACCTGCGCCTGCTGCACCACCGGCACCAGCTCCGTCAGGCACCCGGACAGGGTCTCGAGGTTCTCGGGCACCACCGACAGCGTGGCGACGTACGTCGGGAAGCCCGCGTCGTCCAGCAGCTCGAAGTCCACCGGCTTGCCCCACGCGTCGACCTCCTCCTCGTAGAGGTACGGCTCGGCGCTGGCGAAGCCCTGCTGGGCTGCTTCCCCCTGGGCGGCGACGAAGGCGGCGGGGCTGCCGTCGTAGCTGCCGTTGGTGTTCGCCTCGTCGACGATGCCCGCGCCGGTGAAGTAGTCCATGTACGAGGAGCCCTCGAAGAACAGGATCGTCGCGTCGGTCCGGCCGAGGTCGGCGATGGTCTGCACGTCGGGGTACGTCTCGGGGTCCCACATGATCATCTGCGGGTTGACGTCGAGGGGCGCGACGACGCTGACCGTGGGCTGGGTGCTCGACAGGCGGGTCTGGGCGTCGGTGTCGGCGTAGCCGAGGGTGATGGCGTCGTCGGTGTACATCTGGGTGACCACCGGCTCGAAGCCGATCGCCGGTCCGCCGGCCCGCACCTCGAGCTCGACGCCGGTGGGATCGCCCGCGGCGTCGACCAGCGACCCGCGCACGGTCTTGCCGCCCGCGTCGATCGCGGGGTCGTCACCGAGCATCTGGTACAGCCCGCCGTGCTCGGCCTCGGGGTTCCAGTCGGTCTGGATGGTCACGACGTCGGGGCAGCCGGCCGCGGCGAGGTCGGTGGCGCCGATCTCGCCGGCGTCCGTCGTGGCCGCGGCGGTGTCGGTGTCGGTCGAACCACCGCCGCACCCGGTGAGGGCGAGGGCTGTCATCAGGCCCGTGGTCAGGAGCCCGGCGGCGGGGGCGAGACGTCGGGCGGGGCTGCGGGTGGCGCGGCGCGAGGGCATGGCGGTCTCCAGGGTCGAGCGAGCGGGGTGCGGGGTGTGTGGTGCTCCAGCGGGGTGCGGGGGGTCAGCTCTGACCGCGGGACTCCTGGTACCAGCGGCCGACGGCGCGCCGGGAGAGCCAGCCGAAGAGCAGGAAGACGGCGACCCCGATGAGCGAGGCGACGATGATCGCGGCGAACAGCTCCGGTGACTGCAGCCGTGCCCGGTAGTTGTCGATGAGGATGCCCATGCCGGGCTCCCCCTGCTTGAAGAACAGGTCACCGACGATGGCGCCGATCACGCTGAGGCCCGCGGCGATGCGCAGGCCCGCGAAGATCGCCGGCATGGCGGCGGGCAGCTGGAGCTTCATCAGCCGGGTCCGCCGCGAGACCCCGTGCAGGGTGAAGAGCTCGTGGTGGCCGCGGTCGACGGACTGCAGCCCGAACAGGGTGTTCGCCACGATCGGGAACAGGGAGATCAGGACGCACACGACCACCCGCGAGCGGAACCCGTAGCCGGACCAGAACGCGATCAGCGGCACGAGCGCGAGGATCGGCACGCACTGCAGCATCACCGCGTACGGGAACAGGGACCGCTCCACCCACCGCGCCTGGCTCATCGCGACCGCCCACACCGTGCCGATGACGATGGCGATGGCCAGCCCGGTGGCGGCGACCACGACGGTGCGCCCCGCCGCCTCGGCGAGGCGTGCCAGCACGGCGGGGTCGAGGAACGCCTCGATGAGCACCGCGTGCGGGGGCGGCAGCAGGAACTGGATGTCCTCGTCGAGCAGGGAGGAGATCAGGTACCACAGCGCGAGGATCAGCCCGAGGACGACCAGCGGCGGCCCCCAGGCAATCGTGCGCGCGCCCCGGCGCGACGTCGGGCCCGCCTCAGCGGGCGCGGTGTCGGCCGCTGCGGGGTCGCGGAGGTCGAGCGTCGCCGGGGTGGTGGTCGCGGCGGACACCGGGCTGGTCGACGGGCGGGAGGTCTGCGTGCTCACCGGTGGCCACCGCGCAGGGCGGCCGAGACCTCGCCGGAGAGCGCGGCGAACTCAGGGGTGAAGCGCAGCTCCGGCGTCCGGTCACGCCCGAACGGGACGTCGAAGGAGGCGACGACGCGCCCCGGCCGCCCCGACATCACCAAGACCCGGGTGGAGAGGTAGACCGCCTCCGAGACCGAGTGGGTGATGAACAGGGCGCCGAAGCCCTTCGCGGCGGCCAGGCGCAGCAGCTCGTCGTTCAGGCGCTCGCGGGTGATCTCGTCGAGCGCGCCGAACGGCTCGTCGAACAGGAACAGCCCCGGGTCGAGCACCAGGGAGCGGGCCAGCGACGTGCGCATCCTCATGCCACCGGACAGCGCTCCCGGCAGCTTCTGCTCCTGGCCGGTGAGGCCGACCATGTCGATCGCCGTGCGCGCCGCGGCGCGGGCGGCGTCGCGGCCGACGCCCTCCAGCTCGGCGAGGAGCTCCACGTTGCGCGCCACCGTGCGCCACGGCAGCAGCGTCGCGTCCTGGAAGACGTAGCCGACGCGCCCGGCGGCCGTCTCGGCCACCCCCGACGTCGCCGGCGTCAGCCCCGAGGCGATGCGCAGCAGGGTGGACTTCCCGCACCCCGAGGGGCCCACCACGGTGACGAAGTCGCCGCGCGCGACGTCGAGGTCGACGCCCTCCAGCGCCACCGTGCCGTCCGGGAAGGTCTTCGACACCCCGGCGAAGCGCAGGACCCGCTCACCGCCCGCCGGGGGGGCGGGAGCGCCCGCGCGCTCCCGGGTGCTCGACATGATCACGCCCGCACGATGCTGGGCGCGTGTTTCGGGCGTGCGTGCCCCGCGTGAACGCGGTGTTCCGCGCTCAGCCGCTGCAGCTCGTGCGTGGACGCGTGCCTCCGCGCGGCGCCACCAGCAGGTCGCGCTCCACGCGGGTGCGGGCGACGAGCCGGCCGCCGGAGATGACGAGCCGCGCGGTGCCGGCCCCGGCGACCGCGGCGTCGAGGGACTCCGCGCGGACGGCGAGCAGCTCGGCCACCGACCCGACGGCCACTGCCGGTACGGGCAGCCCCATGGTGCGCCGGGCGCCGGCCGAGACCGCGTGCCACGCCTCCCCGGTCGACAGGTGCCCCGCGGTCACGAGCAGGGACGCCGCCTCGCACGCGTCGGAGCGGCCCATCGGGTTGAAGGCGTCGCGCACGTTGTCACCGCCGCCCGCGAGGGCCACCCCGGCGTCCAGAAGGGCGCGCACCGCGGTCAGGCCGCGGGGGACGGCGGTCGGCGCGTCGCGGCCCTGGAGGTGGAGGTTGGTCTGGGGCAGCGCGACGACGCCGACCCCGGCGCGCGCCACCGCTGCGGCGGTCGCCCGCGCGGTCCCCGGGTCCTGCACCCCGAGGCTGACGCAGTGGCTGGCGGTGACGGCACTGACCTGCTGCCCCGCGCCCCCCGTGGCCAGGACGCGGTCGGCCAGCGCGCGCAGCCCGGTGGCGGTGGGGTCGAGGGTCTCGTCGGTGTGCAGGTCCAGGGGCAGGCCGGCCGCCGCGGCGGCGTCCCACGAGACGTCGAGGCCGACCGCGCGCTCGGCCCACAGGTGCGGGACGCCACCGACGACGTCCGCGCCGGCGTCCAGGGCGCGCGCGAGCAGCGCTGCCGCAGCTGCGGCGTCCTCACCGTCGCCCGGCGCTGAGGCGAGCGCCACGACCTGCAGCTCCACGAGGCCGGCGAGGTCGTCGCGCACCTGGCACAGCGCACGCACGTGGCGCAGCCCCGCGTGCGCGCCGACGTCGGCGTGGGTGCGGATCGCCGTGGTGCCGTTCGACAGGTGCTCCAGCGCCGCGCGGGTGGCGCGCTCGACGAGGTCGTCGTGGGTGAAGCCCGCGGCGACCTCGCGGATGGTGGTGATGGCGCCGGCGAGGTCCCCCGTGGGGTTCGGCGCCCGGTGGCTGGTCAGGGCCTTGTCGAGGTGCGCGTGGGGCTCGGCGGGCGCGGGCAGCAGCAGGTGGCCGGTGAGGTCGTGCACCTCCTCCCCGGGCCGGGGGTCCAGTGCGGCTGCCACCTCGGTGATCAGCGGCCCCTCGCAGCGCACGTCCACGACGGCGTCGTCGACGGTCGTGGCGCGGCGCAGGAGCAGGCCCATGCCGGTGTGTCTACCCCGAGCGGCAGGATCGTGGGTGGGAGTGGCACGGATCCAGATCGACCACCTGGGTGTGTGACATCACTGCACTTGTCGCGGGTGCAGGTGATCGTCAGCGAGGAGGAGCGCGAGGCGTTCCGTCGCCGTGCCACCGCGGCGGGCACCTCGCTCAGCTCCTGGCTGCGGGACGCCGGTCGTCAGCAGCTGGAGCGGGACCGCGGCGGGGTGCTGGGCGACGCCCGCACGGCACGGGACTCCTCCGCCTCGCTGACCGACGAGGACGCCGGGGTGGAGCCGGACTGGGCGGAGCACCGCTCGGCGCTCGCCGGTGCGCGGGACGCCCGGCTGCCCACGACGTGATGTTCGTCGACACCGACCTGTTCGTCTACGCCGTCGGGCGGCCTCACCCGCTGCGTGAACCCTCCCGCGCCTTCTTCGAGACGTCTGCCGGCTCGGCGGGCGACCTGGTGACGTCGGCTGAGGTGATGCAGGAGCTCCTCCACCTGTACGCCCGTCAGAGGCGCCGGACGACGCTCGACGCGGCGCTGCGCCTGATCACCTCCATCCCGACGATCTGGCCGGTCACCCCTGCTGACGTCCTGCTGGCGCGGTCCCTCGCGGACCGCCACCCCGACCTGCGGGCCAGGGACCTCGTCCACCTGGCCTGCTGCCGGCGACGCGGCGTCGCCTCCATCAGGACGTACGACGCAGATCCGGAGTCCGCCGTCGCGGCAGGCCCCTGAGGCGCTCCACCGACTGCCTGGCACCCTCGCCCCGGTGAGCCCCCGATGAGCACCGACCCCGCCGCCGACCTCGCCGCGCGCCTGTCCGGCGAGCCGCCCGACGTCCGGCGCGCCCTGACCATCGTCGGGGAGCTGCTCACCGGGGCCACCTCCACGGCCTCCACCGCGAACGGCTTCCTCGAGGAGCACCTGCGCCAGCCGCAGACCTCGCTGGTCGTCGAGCGGGTCGACCTCTCGGCCACCCGGGCCGTCTCGGTCGGCGCGGCGCTGGCCGACCTCGTCGCCGCGCACGGCGCCGTCCTCGGCCCGGCGCAGGAGAGCCGCGCGCCGACGTGGGCGCGGATCGACCTGGAGGGCGAGCAGCTGTCGGTGCCGTCGTCGGCGGCCGCCCACTTCCCCGCCGGCACCGCCGCGGGCGCCGACGTCGTCGTCCAGCTCGTGGCGAACCTGTACGGGCCCACCCCCTCGACACTGCGGGTCGTCGCCCGCCCCGCCGACCACGGCGCCGCCCAGCAGGTCTCCGACGCCCTGCTCGCCGCCGCGCGCACCGACCGCGCCGTCTACCGGGGGCGGGTGCTGCACGCCAGCTCCCGCCAGCACCTGCACCTGCAGCCCACGACCCTGGCCCCGGGCACCCGCGAGGACCTGGTGCTGCCGGCGGAGGTGTGGGCCGACGTCGACGCCAGCATCACCGCGATGACCACCCGCGCGCCGCTGATGCGCGAGCTGGGCCTGGGCACCAGCCGGGGCATCCTGCTCGCCGGCCCGCCCGGTGTCGGCAAGAGCGCGCTGAGCCGGGCGGTGGCGCGGGAGCTGACCGGGGCGTTCACCGTGCTGATCGTCGACTCCACCGCCGCGTCGACGGCGCTGCGCGAGGTCTACCGCGAGACCGCCGACCTCGGGCCGAGCGTGGTGATCCTCGAGGACGTCGACCTCTACCTCGGCGACCGCAAGACCGGGGCCCGCGGCCCGGCGCTCGCCGACTTCCTCGCCGTCCTGGACGGCACCGAGCCCCACACCGACGTGCTGACCATCGCCTCGACGAACGACCCCGCCGCGCTGGACGCCGCCGCGACGCGCTCGGCGCGCTTCGACACCGTCGTCCACCTCGACCCCCCGGACCGCAGCGCCTGCGCGCGCATCCTCGACCGCTACCTCGGGGTGCTGGCGGACGGCGTCGACACGGGCGCGGTGGCCGCGGCGCTGCCCGAGGGGGTGACCGGCGCGGACCTGCGGGAGGTGGTGCGCCGAGCGGTGCTCGAGCACGGCCGCGACCTCAGCACCGACCGCCTCGGCGCCGTCGTCGCCGGTGGACGGTGGCAGCAGGCGCCGCTGACGGGCAGCTACCTCTAGCGACCGGTCAGGCGCCCGTGGGCAGCGCGGGGTCGGGGTCGATCCCGCGCGCGCGCAACGCGGCCTCGACCGCCTCGCAGACGGTGCGGACGGTCTGCACGCGCGCCCAGCGCTTGTCCTCCGCGGCGATCAGGTGCCAGGGAGCGGCGCGGTGGTCGGTGGAGGAGAGGGCGTCCTCCACCGCCTCCTCGTAGGCGGGGCGCTGCTCGCGGTTGCGCCAGTCGTCGCCGGTGAGCTTCCACGCCTTGTACGGGTCGGCCCGGCGAGCCTCGAACCGTCGCAGCTGCTCCTCCGCCGACAGGTGCATCCACAGCTTCACCAGGACCATCCCCTCGGCGGCCAGGGTGGTCTCGAACTCCACGATCTCCCGGAAGGCCCGCCGCCACGCCTCCTCGGGGGCGTAGCCCTCGACCCGCTCGACGAGGACCCGGCCGTACCAGGAGCGGTCGAGCACGGTCATCCCGCCCCACCCGGGCAGCACCGGCCAGAAGCGCGCCAGGAAGTGGTGGCGCAGCTCGTCGGGGGTGGGTGCGGCGAACTGCACCACGCGCACGTGCCGCGGGTCGAGCGGGGCGACGAGGCGCTTGATCGCGCCGCCCTTCCCGGAGGCGTCCCACCCCTCGAAGAGCACGCACAGCGGTGGCCCGAGCGCACCCTGGCCGATCTGGGCGCCGAGCAGCAGCCGCAGGTGCACCAGCCGGCGCTGAGCGGCCTCGAGCGCGGCGGCCTCGTCCCGCTTGGACAGGTGCGGCCCGAGGTCCACGGCGGCGAGTCGGCCCATCAGCCGAGGGTGGCAGCTCGGTCCGGACCGCGCAGCGCGGTGACGGCACGGGCAGGCCACCACCGGCGTGTGACGCGGCGGCACTCCGCGGTCCCCGCCGTCACGGCACGTCGCCGATCACGCAGAGGCGCCGCGCGCCCACGCCAAAACGGCAGGAACCTGCCCGTCTCGCCCTGACATTGGCGTGCCTGCGGTCATGATCAGTAGCTTTCCCAGCGCTGGTGCCCGCTCCTCGGCGCCTCCCACGAGCGCTGGCCCCGCTCCCGAACCCCGGGGTGCAGCACCGCCACGCTCTGCTGCACCTCGGAGTGAACAGCGAGTGCCCGTCGTCACCGATGAATCGATACCCACCAAGGAGCATCTCCATGACCGTCAGCACCGTGACCGTGCCCTTCCGCAACGTGATCGTCTGTCACATGGTCCCCGGCAGTGACGAGAAGGTCGGGAGCGTCTTCGGCCACTACGACGGCATCACCCGGCCCCAGGACCTCGGCGTGATCGGGCGGATCCTGCTCTCCTTCGACGACCTCTACCTGCACGTCATCGAGCGCCGCGAGGACCCGGAGGTCTCGGGCCAGCGCCGTGGGCTGCCCGCGTTCGAGAAGATCGCCGAGGAGATCGCCCCCTACGTCACGCCCTACTCCCCGAAGTGGACGAACCCGTCCATGTCGGTGGCGAAGGAGTTCTACCACTACGTGCCCGAGGGCGAGCGGCCCGCCGAGACCGAGCTCACCATGATCATCCAGAAGCTGGTGCCCGGCAGCGAGGCTGACATCGCCCGCATCTTCACCGAGTCGGACGCCGGGCCGATGCCGGCGGCCCTCGGGGTCGCGGGGCGGTGGCTGTACTCCAACGACGACTGCTTCGTGCACCTGCTCGAGCAGGACTCCGAGGTCGCGAAGGCCACGCGGGGCGACCACGAGGCCCGCCCGGCGTTCGCCGAGATGATGCGGGCCCTGAGCCCGTACGTCAGCCCGTACCGCGCCGACGGGTGGACCGGCCCGCAGGACTCCGTGGCCAAGGTCTTCTACCGCTGGCAGGCCCAGGACTGAGCGCCCGGCAGCCAGCCCCCGCGCGCGGGGGCTGGCTGCCACGCTCTCGGCATGAGCCCTCCGCCCGTGACCGAGGCTCGCCGCGAGCGCTGGGAGCGCGTCGCCGAGTGGCCGTTGACCACCGCCGCGCTGTGCTTCCTGGCCGCCTACGCCTGGCCCATCCTCGACATCGGCCTCGACGCGCGGTGGGTGGCGGTGTGCTCGGCCGTCGCCAACGCCGTGTGGATCGCCTTCGCCGTCGACTACCTGGTGCGGGTGGCCCTGTCGGTGCGCCGGGTCCGGTTCGTGCGGGGACACCTGCTCGACCTCGCGATCATCGTGCTGCCGGTGCTGCGGCCCCTTCGCCTGCTGCGCCTGTTCACGCTGCTGAGCGTGCTGAACCGGTACGCCGGGCGCTCGCTGCGCGGGCGGGTGGCCGTGTACGCCGGCGGGGGGACGCTCCTGATCATCTTCCTCGCCGCCCTGGCCGTCCTCGACGCCGAGCGCGGCGCACCGGAGGGGAACATCGCGACCTTCGACGACGCGGTGTGGTGGGCGCTGGCGACGGTCACCAGCGTGGGGTACGGCGACACCTTCCCCGTCACCGGAGCCGGCCGGCTGATCGCCTCCGCACTGATGATCACCGGCATCGGGCTGATCGGGGTGGTCACCGCCTCGGTGGCCACGTGGCTGGTGCAGCAGGTCGCCGACGCCGACTCCGAGGCGGAGTCGGCGCGGCGGCGCGACGTCCTGGCCCTCACGGAGGAGGTCGCCGCCCTGCGGGCTGAGCTCCGGGGCGGAGGCTGAAGGACCGGAGCTGAGCGGCTGGCGGCCGCGGCGACTAGCGTGGGCGGTCACGACCACGGAAGGGACGACGATGCCCACCAGGCGCCAGACCTACGACTACGACGAGTCGCAGCTGGAGGTGCACCCGGCTTACGACCACGCCGCCGGCAAGACGGCGGTGGCGGTGTCGATGACCCGCGCCCTCGAGCGCATGGGCCCGGTGCGCACCGCGCAGACGCTGCTGACGCTGAACCAGGCCGAAGGGCACGACTGCGCCAGCTGTGCGTGGCCCGACCCCGACCCTGGCCACCGCCACGCAGCTGAGTTCTGCGAGAACGGCGCGAAGGCCGTCGCCGAGGAGGCCACGAAGGACAGGGCCACCCCCAAGTTCTTCGCCGAGCACAGCATCGCCGACCTCGACGGGCACTCCGAGTACTGGCTGGGCCAGCAGGGGCGCATCACGCACCCCATGGTCAAGCGCCCCGGTGGCACCCACTACGAGCCCATCGGCTGGGACGAGGCCCTCGCCCTGATCGGCTCCGAGCTGAACGCCCTCGCGAGCCCCGACGAGGCCACGTTCTACACCTCCGGCCGCGCCTCGAACGAGGCCGCGTTCGTCTACCAGCTGTTCGTGCGCGCCTTCGGCACGAACAACCTGCCCGACTGCTCGAACATGTGTCACGAGTCGACGTCCATGGCGCTGCAGGAGTCGATCGGCATCGGCAAGGCCAGCGTCGTGCTCGACGACGTCTACAACGCCAAGCTGATCATCATCGCCGGCCAGAACCCCGGCACGAACCACCCGCGCATGCTCTCGGCGCTGGAGATCGCCAAGCGCAACGGCGCGAAGATCGTGGCGATCAACCCGCTGCGCGAGGCGGGCCTGGTGCGGTTCAAGAACCCGCAGGTCCCCCGCGGGGTGGTCGGCCGCGGCACCGACATCGCCGACGTGTACCTGCCGATCAAGCCCAACGGCGACCTGGCCCTGTTCCAGGCCCTCGGCTCCCTGCTCGTGGAGTGGGACGCCCTCGACCACGAGTTCATCGCCGGGCACACCACCGGCTTCGAGGCCTGGAAGGAGCACGTGGCCGCGCTCGACTGGGACGAGGTCGTGGGCGCGACCGGGCTGAGCCGCGAGCAGATCGTGGAGGTCGCGCAGATGCTGCGCGACTCCGACGGCACGGTCTTCTGCTGGGCGATGGGCCTGACCCAGCACCGCAACGCCGTGGCGACCATCAAGGAGGTCGTCAACCTCGCGCTCGCGCAGGGCAACATCGGCAAGCGGGGGGCCGGGCTGTTCCCCGTGCGGGGGCACTCCAACGTGCAGGGCGACCGCACCATGGGCATCTGGGAGCGTCCGCCGGCCCGCTTCCTCGACAGCATGGAGAAGGAGTTCGGCTTCAACCCGCCGCGGGAGAACGGGCTCGACACCGTCGACTCCATCCGCGCGATGCGCGACGGCACGGTGAAGGTGTTCATCGGCCTAGGCGGCAACTTCGTGCAGGCGACGCCGGACACCGAGGTCACCTCCGACGCACTGCGCAAGACCAGGCTGACGGTGCAGATCTCCACCAAGGTCAACCGCTCGCACCTGGTGACGGGCGAGACGGCGCTGATCCTGCCGGCCAAGGGGCGTACCGACAAGGACGTCCAGGCCAGCGGGCCGCAGTGGATCTCGGTGGAGGACTCCACCTGCTCGGTGCACGCCTCCCGCGGGCCGCTCAACCCGCCGAGCAAGCACGTGCGCTCGGAGGTCGCGATCCTCACCGGCATCGCCGAGGCCACCCTGGGCGAGAAGTACGGCATCAACTGGCGCGAGATGCGCGATGACTACAAGGAGATCCGCGAGCACATCGCCCGCGTGGTGCCGGGGTGCGAGAGCTACGAGATCAACGTGCGGCGCCCCGGCGGCTACGTCATGCCCCACCCCCCGCGCGACACCCGCAGCTTCGGCACCGACTCCGGTCGCGGGGAGTTCGCGGTCTCCCCGCTCGAGGTCCTGCAGGTGCCGCCGGGCCACCTGGTGCTGCAGACGATGCGCAGCCACGACCAGTTCAACACCACGATCTACGGCCTGTCCGACCGCTACCGCGGCATCGAGGGCGGCCGGCGGGTGGTGTTCATGCACCGCGAGGACATCGTCGGGCTCGGGTTCGATGCCGACGACGTGGTCGACCTGGTGACGAAGTGGGACGACGACGAGATCGAGCGCACGGCACCCAGCTTCCGGATCGTCGAGTACGACACCCCCCGCGGCTCGGCCGCGGCGTACTACCCGGAGGCCAACCCCCTGGTGCCGCTCGACCACACCGCGCTCGGGAGCAACCAGCCCGCGTACAAGTCCGTGGTCATCCGCGTGGTCCGCACGGGGACCGGCCGGGCGACCACCGCGGGCGGTGGTCAGAACGGCGTGGGAGCGGATGACCCGCACAAGGTCGACCCGGAGCCCAAGCACCTGTCTTGACCAGCACGTGTCCTGACCACGACACCGTCGTGCACCGCGGCGCCGCACCGCCAGCCCGATCGGGCAAGGGGGTGCGGCGCCGTCCTGTCGAACCGGTCGGGGTTCGGGCCCGTGCGGCCGACCTCGCCCCGGTCGAGGGCGGAGATGGCGGGCATGTCCCCTCCGGGAGCTCGGAGTCGAAGATCTCGAAGACCTCCCTCGTCCGCGACCGCGTCGTGGACTCGGGGAGGACGACGTCGCCGCGCTCGACGTGCCACCGCAGGGTGACCTGCGCGGAGCTCCTGCCCACCGATCCCGCGATGCGCGTGGTCGTCGGGTCGTCCAGGACCGTGCCACCGGCGATCGGTGACCACGCCTGCGTGGCGGTCTGACGCTCCTCGCCGTGCGCCCGCCACCTCCTCGTCGGCGGAGCACGGGTGCACCTCGACCCGGGTGACCGCCGGCAGCGCCGTGGCCTCCCGCGCTATGCGCTCCAGTCGGTGGACCTGGGATCTCGACACCCCGGTGGGGAGGGCCCGCCCTGGTGGAGCTCCCCGAGCACCTTCCACCTCGAGACGGAGTCACGTCGCAGAGGTGGGCGACGGTCAGCGGCTGAGGGACCGGTCACGCCTGCGCCGTGTCGCTGTGGCGGTACCCGACCTCGAGGTCTGGCGCACCGCCTGGGCGGTGTGGTCGGGCTCGATCGGGAAGACGCCGAACCCCGGCTGCGGGAGGGTGTGCCGTCGTCGAGGGTGATGGTCGGCACTGCGGTGGCCAGGACGCTCCTCCGTGGCTGGGCGGCGCCTCCTGCCGGCACCGAACTCGTCAGGGTCGCGCCCGGGAGGACCCCCTCATGCCCATCACGGCGCCTGCGCGCGAGGACGAGGTGCGCTGGGCCCGCCGTGGTACGACGCTCGTCGTGGACCGCGCCGCGGACCGCTGCCCGGGCCCCCCGCACGGCCCGCTCCCGAGGACGAGGACCGATGTCGACGCTGCTGGACGACGAGGGCACGTCGACTCCCACGCGAACGGCGATCCCGGGCCGGCTGCGGGCACTGCTCGTGCTGCTGTGCGCGGCCCTGGTCATGGTCATCGCGGCGAACTCGTCGCTGTCCCTGGCACTGCCCCGCATCGCCACCGAGCTGCGCGCGGGGCAGGCCGACCTGACGTGGGTCATCGACGGCTACTCGCTGGCCTTCGCCGCGCTGCTGCTGCCGGCGGGCATCGTCGCGGACCGCGTCGGGCGGCGCACGGTGCTGACCGCCGGGCTGCTGCTCTTCGGCGCCGCGAACCTCGCGTCGGCCTTCTCCGATGACGTCGCCACCCTCATCGCCCTGCGTGCGCTCTCCGGGGTGGGGGCCGCGGCCATCTTCCCCGTCACCCTCTCGGCCCTGATCGACGCCTACCCCGTGGAGCGGCGCGCCTTCGCCATCGCGGTGTGGTCGGGTGTCAGCGGCGCCGGTGCCCTGGTCGGCGTCCTGGTCGGCGGTTCCCTGCTCGAGGCGTTCTGGTGGGGCAGCGTCCAGGCGGTCTTCGGCGGCGCGGCCCTGCTCCTCGTGCCCGGGGTCCTGGTCCTGGTGGCGCAGCGGCGCAACCCGGCCCAGTCCCTCGACCCGATCGGGGCCGCGCTGTCGGTCCTCGGCCTGGGGGGGTTGGTCTACGCCGTCGTCGAGGGCGCCCGCCAGGGCGTGACCGCCGGGGTGCTCCTCGCCGCGCTCGCCGCCGTGGTGGGGATCGGCGGGTTCATCCGCCACGAGCTGAGGACGTCGCACCCCTCCCTCGACGTGCGGCTCTTCCGCCGCCGCGGGCTCGCGGCAGGCAGCCTGCTCGTCTCGCTGCAGTTCTTCGCCTCGCTGGGCGTCGTGGTCCTCGCGCCGCAGTGGCTGCAGCTGGTGCGCGGCTACTCACCCCTGCAGGCGGGCCTGGCGATGCTGGTGATGGCCGTCGGGACCGGGAACGGCATCGGGCTCTCGACGAGGCTGATGGCGCGGCGGGGACCGTGGGTGCCCGCGATCGGGGGGCTGGTGGTCATGGCCGTCGGCTTCGCCGTGCTCGCCGCCAGCCTCGGCGGCGGGCGGTTGTGGGTCCTCGCGATCGGTCTGCTGGTCTTCGGTCAGGGCTTCGGCCTGTCCCTGACCCCGGGGACGGTGCTGATCGTCGACGGCCTGCCCGCAGAGCGGCGCTCGGTGGCCACCGCCGTCAACGACGTCACGCGCGAGGTGGGTGCGGTGCTCGGCATCACCGTGCTGTCCGGCGTGCTGATCACCCGCTACCGGGACGCCGTGACGCCCGCGGTCGCCGGCCTGCCGGAGGGCGTGTCCGCGGCGGTGAGCAGCGGGGCGGGCCAGGCGCTCGGTGCGGCCGCGTCGTTGGGCCCGCAGGGCGCGGAGGTGGTCGCTGCCGCGCGGTCGGCGTTCACCTCCGGGGTGTCCGCTGCGTTCTGGGTGGCCTCGGGGGTGCTGGTGCTCACGGCCCTGGGGGTCGGCGCCCTCGCACCTCGCGGCGAGCGCCTCGGCGCCCCGGCGCTGCCGACGCGTCACCCGGCGGCCCTGCGGGTCGTCGGGGTGTTCGTCCTCACGGGTCTCGGCGTCGCCCTGCTGGCACGGGTCGGCACCACCTCGTTGCTCGTCCTCGGCGTCGGGGTGGTGCTGGTCAGCGTCGCGATCCTGGTGGTCCGTGACGTGCGCCACACCTCGCCGCGGGTCAGCAGCGCGGCGAGCGTCGGTGCCGCGTTCGGGATGCTGCTCACGGTCGGCGCGGTCGCGGTCGCGTCCGTGGACGGCGAGCCGGCGAGCACGAGCCTCGTGGCCGCCACCTCGGGGGACCCGGCCGAGGTGCCTGCCGCGAGCGGGGCGACCGCCCCCTCCAGCACGCCCGCGCCGCCCACCGCGCCGGCCCTGCCCGGTGCCGTCCCCGGCAGCACGGGCCTCCCCCCGAGCCTGACCGGCACCCTCCCGCCGGTGCTGAGTCGTGCGGTCATCCCCCCCGTGCTGGGGCCACCGTCCCCCTCGTCCGCTGCGGTGTCCCCGGTGAGCCCGACATCGGCGCCCACCGCACCGCTGCCGACGGCGAGCGCGCCGAGGCCGACCCCTGGCACGTCGACGGCGTCCGCGCCGGGGGTGACCGCACCCGGGTCGGCGACGACCAGCCCGGTGCCCACCACGCCGG
>CAXTAK010000018.1:18773-72453 GCA_964242735.1 uncultured Quadrisphaera sp.
CCGGGGCACCGGGGCGCCCGGGTGCGGCTCGCCGGGCTCGCGATCCCGGCGGGCGGCGGGGTCAGGCGCTGTCGCGGGCCAGGCGCCGGAAAGCGCTCTGCGCGAACACCAGCGGGGCCACGCCCTCGTGCAGGGTCAGGGCGTGCAGGCGCATCAGGGCGATGCCGTGGTCCCCTGCGGGGAAGACCTGATCCACGGAGCACTCCAACCACGCACCAGCCCCGTGCAACAGCACCGCGCCCTCCTCGGTGGTCTCCACCGGCAGGTTCGCGAAGCGGTCGTCGACCCGACTGGCCAGCTGCCGCGCCGCGGCGTCGTGCACCTCCCCCAGCACGCTGACCCCGATGCGCGCCAGCGGCTCCAGCTGCGGCCACGTCGTGGAGGTCCACTGCACGCAGACCGCCACCAGCGGCGGGTCGAGGGAGACCGTGACGAAGCTGGAGGCGACCATGCCCCGCGGGCTCCCGTCGACCACGCCGCACAGCGCGACGACACCGCTGGGGAAGGTCCCGAACGCCTGGCGCAGCACCGCTGGGTCCATCTGCTCGGACGTCACGCGCACCGACTGCTCCCCCGCTCCCTGCTCGGCCAGCTGGTCCGCCCCGGGTAGACCGGGACGCTGGCGGCACCGACCATCATGGCCGCGCTCGCCGACCGCGATCGCCCCGGCACCCGATCCACCCCCGCAACCCGCCCCCGTGACCACTGGCCCTCAGCCCGCGACGCTGCTGGCGCCCGCGGCGGACAGCTCCCCGGCCTCGCGCACCAGCCCCGCGAGACCACCGACGTCCACGGGGCCCAGCCCGGTGGAGCGCACGCAGCTGGGCTCGCACGACACCCGGCCCGGCTGGCCGGCGCGGGCCTCGACGAGGTGCTGGCCGTCGCGGACGGCGGACACGTGCAGCGGGAGGTGCCGCTCCTGGGTCGCCCGCCCGATCAGGGACCGCACCACCGGCTCCTCCGCCGAGGACGGTCGGCGGTCGAAGGTGCTGCAGCCGAGCATCCGCCCAGCGCCACGATCTGCCGGTCGAGGTCGGGCGCCGCCGCGACCACCAGCGCGTCGGTGCGCCGCAGCTGATCCTCGCGCCCATCCGCTGCGGGGCACCACTGCTCGATCCCGCCGACGCCCTCGTCCACAGGCGCGATCACGCTCCGCACACCGCGTGCGCGCCGGGGACCAGCGCCACCCGCCTCGGGGGCCAGACAGCAGGTGGACCTCACGCATCGTCGAGGGAGGTCGCCCTCAGCGACGCGTAGAGCGTGCGCAACCGCTCGCCGGCCGGTGTTCCCGCCAAGCCGAGCAGGGTGGCGTCCAGCTCGTCGAGCACGGTGCCCCCCGCCGGGGGGGTCGCCGGCAGTGGCGGCAGCGGCCCGCGCGACGTCCAGAAGCCCGTGAGGGAGTCGGCCAGCGGTCGCTCCTCGCGCGGCGCGACGCCCGGCGACGAGCGTGACCCCTCACCGGGGGCCCGCTGCAGCGCCGAGACCTGGGCGAGCAGCGACGCGCGGTCGACCCCGCGCAGGGTCAGCACCCCGAAGGGCTCGGTGTCGAGCCACTCCGCGAGCAGGTACACCACGGCCGCCGCGTGCTTGCAGGGGTCGCCGTAGTCCGGGCACGAGCAGTCGAAGCGCGCGTCGGCGAGGGACTCGGGGAACAGCGCGAGCCCGGCACCGAGGGTGAGCTGCTCGAAGTCCTCCGGCATCACCCCGCCCAGGACGGCCGCGAGCACCGCGGGTGCGTCGGCGACGGCCTCAGCCAGATCGGTCCGGGTCTCCGCGTCCCACGTCGAGAAGGTGAGGCTGGTGCTGTACGGCGTGGGGCGGCTGCCCTGCACCTGCGAGCGCACCCGACCCGGCCCGACGTCGAGGTCGAGCACCTGCCCGGCCCGGGCGTAGGTGCGCCCGCGCTGCACCCGACCAGCGCCGGCGACCTCCTCCATCGCGTCGACGAACCGCCGACCCCACCAGGTGGTCGCGAACGCCCCCCGGGTCGAGCGGGCCCGCAGGCCGTTGCCGGCGATGCGCCTGCTCGGCGGGAAGGGACCGTCCCACGGCGGGCTGGAGGAGGTGGGACCCATCAGTCCCCCACCGCGTCGGCACCGAGGGTCAGCAGCTCGCGCAGGTCGGCCGTCGACAGCTCCGTCAGCCACCCCTCACCGGTGCCGACGACGAGCTCTGCCAGCTCGCGCTTCGCCGTCATCAGCGCGTCGATGCGCTCCTCGACGGTGCCGACGCACACCAGCTTGCGCACCTGCACCTGCTTGGTCTGCCCGATGCGGAAGGCGCGGTCGGTGGCCTGGTCCTCCACCGCGGGGTTCCACCACCGGTCGAGGTGGATCACGTGGTTGGCGGCCACCAGGTTCAGGCCCGTGCCCCCGGCCTTCAGGCTCAGGAGCATCACCGGGGGCCCGTCCTCACCGCTGAAGCGGGCGACCATCGCCTCGCGCCCGGCCCGGGGGACCCCGCCGTGCAGGAACGGGACGTCGGTGCCGTACCGAGCGGCCAGGTGCGGGGCGAGCATCGCGCCGAACTCCCGGTACTGGGTGAAGCACAGCGCCCGCTCACCGTCGGCGACGACCGCGTCGAGGACGTCGTCGACCAGCGCCAGCTTGCCGGAGCGGTGCTGCCCGCGGCGCAGCAGCGGTGAGCCGTCGGCGAGCAGGTGGGCGGGGTGGTTGCACACCTGCTTCAGGCGGGTCAGCGTCGCCAGCACCAGACCCCTGCGCTGGACGCCGCCACCTGCGGCGTCGGCCTCGGCGACGCGCGCGAGCATGTCGTCGACGACCGCCTGGTACAGGGAGGCCTGCTCGGCGGTGAGGTTCGCGCGCACCACCATCTCGAGCTTGGCGGGCAGGTCGGAGATCACCGCGGGGTCGGTCTTGAGCCGGCGGAGCACGAACGGTCGGGTGAGGGTGGCGAGCAGGGTGGTGGCGGCCTCGTCGGCGTGGCGCTCGATGGGGACGGCGAAGCGCTCGCGGAACGCCGAGACGGAACCGAGCAGGCCCGGGTTGGTGAAGTCGAGGATGGAGCGCAGCTCGTCGAGGCGGTTCTCCACCGGGGTGCCGGTCAGTGCCACGCGGTGCGCGGGGGGCCCGTCGGCAGCGGTGGGCGCGGCGACCGCGCGGACCGCCCGTGCGGCGCGGGTGCCGGAGTTCTTCACGTGCTGCGCCTCGTCGAGGGCCACCCGCTGCCAGGACGTCGCGGCGAGGTCCTCCACGTCGCGGGTCACCAGGGCGTACGTGGTGATGACCAGGTCCGCTGCCGCGACGGCGGTGGTGAGCTCCCGGCCGTGGTGGCGCTCGGGACCGTGATGGACGTGCACGTGCAGGGTCGGAGCGAAGCGCGCGGCCTCGCGCTGCCAGTTCCCGACGACCGACATCGGGCACACCAGCAGGGTCGGGCGCCGCTCGGGCCCACCGTCGCGCTCGGGGTCCTGGCCGTCGCGCTGGCCGTCGCGCTCGGCCAGCAGGAGCGCGAGCAGCTGCACGGTCTTGCCCAGGCCCATGTCGTCAGCGAGGACCGCCCCCAGGCCCAGGCGGGCCATGAACGCCAGCCACGCCAGGCCCCGCTCCTGGTAGGGGCGCAGCTGCGCGTGCAGGGTGGTCGGCGCGGGCACGGGGGTGGCGCGGGCGTCGGCCCGGCCCGAGAGCAGGTCCCCGAGCCACCCGGTGGCGTCGATGCCCGCGACGGGCTCGGGAGGGGCGCCGTGCCCGCTGGACAGCCGTCCGAGGACGACGCCGAGGCTCGCCCGCCCGGTGCCCTGCCGGTCCAGGAAGCGCAGGCTCCGCGCGAGCCGCTCGGCGTCGATCTGCACCCACTGCCCGCGCAGGCGCACCAGCGGCTCCTTCGCCGCCGCGAGGGCCTCCAGCTCGGCCCGGGTCAGGGAGTCGTTCCCCAGGGCCACCTGCCAGGAGTAGTCCACCAGGTCGTCCCGCCCGAGGCGGGCGGTGCCGGAGACGGCGGCGCTGCCGGCGTCGGCGGTGCTGGCCCGCAGGCGCAGGGTGACCTCCGGGCGCAGCCACCGGCCGGGGAGCTGGACGGCGACGCCCACCGCGTCCAGCGCGGGCACCCCGTGGGTGACGAGGTCGACGACCTGCCCGCCGGTCAGCGGGACGTCACCGCCCGGGGCGCCGCCCAGGTCGGTGAGCAGCGGCGGGTAGGCGGCCCCGGCGCGGCCGAGCTCGGTGAGGGCGAAGGACCACGGGTCCTCCACGGCGTCCCACACCACGCCGCCGACGCCGCCGCGCACCTCGTCGGGGGTCAGGACGAGGCTGGGGTCGTCGAGGGAGCGCAGCCGCACCTGCAGCGCCCAGCCGCCGGTGGTGTCGTCGCCGGTGGTGTGCTCCGAGGCGCTGTCGGCCCCGGTGTCGGCGGCTGTCGGCTCGGTGACGCGCAGCAGCAGCTCCACCGGTGCGCCTGCGCCGCTGGCGTGCCAGGTCGCGACAGCGGCGGCGAGGTCGGCCAGCTGCGCGGGGGTGGCGCCGGTGACCTCCGTGCCGGCGCGCAGCGACTCCACCCACGCCTCCACCGCCCTGGCGGCCGGGGGCGTGGCGGTGCCGGGCGAGCGGGCGAGGTCCGCACGGTCCGCGGTGCCGGGCTCGCTGTGGGCGCCGTCCGCGCCGTCCGCACCGACGGCTCTGTCGGCACTGGTGCGCACGAGCAGGTCGGTGAGCTCCTCGCACACCTCGCGCAGGACGTCGTCGGCGCGGCGCCCGTCGGTGGAGGCGCTGCGCTCGGCGGCCTCGGCGCGCAGCACCGGCGGCATCGAGGTGGCGGCGTCGGCGCACCAGACCCGCCACGCGGCGTCCGCCCGGGGCGCCCACCGCCCCCACCAGGCGCCGGCGTCGGCGACCAGGTCGGGCACGACCAGGCCGGCGCGCACCCGCTCGGCCACGCGGGCGTCGACGGCGGCGAGCCAGCGCAGGTCGTCGGCGATCACGAGGCCCTCGAGGCTCGGACCCAGGGCCGCGTGGACCTCGGCGAGGACGGCGTGGGCGCGGTCGGGGTTCAGAGCGACCGACGGGACGCGCCACGGGCGGAGCCCCGCGCCCCCGGGCACGGGCCCCGGGGACGGCACGGGCCCGGTGGCGGTGCTGGGGAGCAGCAGGTCGACGCTGGCGCGGGCCGGGTGGAGCAGGGCCGCGGCGAGCCGAGGGGCGACGTCGCCGAGGCGGGCCGCAGCCTCGGCCGGCACCGACCCGACACCGGGGTGTGGGCGGGGGCCGGCGTGCACCCGACCGGTCGCCGCGGGGCGGCGCGCCCGGGGCTGCCCGGTGTGCTCGACCCACAGCGCCAGGGTGCGGCGGCGTGACCACACGCCGTGCACGAACACCACGCCCGAGAGCCTAGAGCTGCCCGGGGCCTGCTCAGCGGCTGCTACGCGGTCTCCACCGGTGGCAGGGGGGCGCGGATCACCTCGGCGCCCTCGATCGTGCGCACCGAGACCTCCATGACGTCCTCCCGCAGCGCCGACCCCGTCAGACTGCAGTCGACGGGCTCGACCGAGGCCACGAAGCTGCCCGCGTGGACCTCGGTGCCGTCGTCATCGACGAGGACGACGCTGTAGGTGGCGCCGGTCTCCAGCCCGGTGAGCTGCTGCAGGACCGTCTCGGTGCCCCAGGTGTGGGCGACCACGGACGCGGTCAGGGTCACCCCGTCGGGGAGCTCGGTGAAGGCCACCGCCTCCGAGGCGCCGAGGGTGCCGGGCGGGCCGGTGACCGCGGCGGGGGGCTGGTCGAGGGTGCGGGCGAGCCCGAAGCCCCCGCCGACCCCGACGAGCAGGCTCGCCGCGGCGGCCAGCACCGCCGCGGTCGCGCGACGCTGTCGGGGCAGGCGCACGGGTGGGCCTCCCGGGGCAGGCGCGGGCTGCGCCGGAGGGCTGGTCGCGGCACTCGTGGTCTGGGCACCGGTGGTCGCGGCCAGGACGCGGTCGCGCAGCGACGGCGGCGGCAGGGCCGGACCCCCGGCACCAGCAGCGGGTGACGCCCACGGGCTCAGCGCGCCGCCCCGGCCCGCACGGCCCAGGCGCGCCACGACGTCCACGGAGACGTCGAGCTCGGACCGCGCCACGGGATCGGTGGCGAGCAGGGCGTCCAGCTCGGCGCGCTCAGCGCCGGTGAGGCCACCGCCTGCGGCGGCGCCCAGCAGCTCGTCGCGGCGCGCGGGGTCCACGGGCGCACCCCCGAGCTCACTCACGGCCAGTCCTCTCCGCCTCGTCCAGCACCACGCGCATCGCGCGCAGCCCGTAGTGCATCCGCGTCCTCAGGGTCGGGACCCCCACCCCGGTGGTCACCGCCAGCTCCGCGTACGTGCGGCCCTGCAGGTGCACGGCGACGACCACCTCGCGGTGCTCCGGCGACAGCCTCACCAGCGCCTCGGCCACGCGGAGGCGCTCGACGACGTCCTCCTCGGGGCCGCGCCCGGGCTCGCGGGCGTCATCGAGCGCGTGACCCGCTGGCCCGTCCGCCCCGCCGTCGGCCAGGAGCGGGCGGCGTCCACGCGCGCGGTGCACGTCGAGGGCGAGGTTGCGGGCGATGGCGAACAGCCAGGTGCGCAGCGACGCGCGGTCGGGGTCGTAGTGGCTGCGGGAGCGCCACGCCCTGGTGAAGACCTCCTGCACGAGGTCCTCGGCCTCACTGCGGTCCCCCACCGCCCCGACGGCGAAGCGGAAGATCGCCGCCGCGTGGTCGCGGTAGGCGTCGTCGACGTCGAACACCGCCACCCCCGTCCTGCGCCCGACCCCTGCGGGACCCGCGACGGGGAGCCGTCCGGGACGCAGCGGGGCACAGAGTGCCACGCCCGCGGGGAGGGGCTCGTCGGGCGGCACGTCACGGAGTGGTGTACGCCGTCTGTTCGACTTCGTTCACGTGCACTTCTCGACAACGGTCAATCCGACATGAAGCAGCCTTACGGGTGAACGCCGGACATGTCGGTGCCGTATCCCCCCTGCCGCACCGACGCGGCAGCCGGCTGAACGGCCGCGCTCCACCGACCTGGAGGAACCATGCGTCGCACCACCACCACCACCACTGCCGTCGCCGCGGCCGCCCTGCTCGCCGCCGGCGTGATCGCCCCGACCGCCGCCTCGGCGTCGGACGGCTCGTCGAAGAAGTCCTCCGACTCCCGCCTGGAGGCCGTCGGGCTCAGCGACGGGGGCACGGCCCTCGTCAGCTTCCGCACCGACCGGGCGAAGAACGTCAAGCACCTCGGCGTCGTCCAGGGCCTCGCCGGTGACGCCTCGCTCGTCGGCATCGACCACCGGGTGCAGAACGGCGAGCTGTACGGCCTCGGGAACGCCGGAGGCATCTACACGATCGACGGCACCACGGCCGTGAAGGTGGGCCAGCTGAGCGTCGCTCTCAGCGGCGCCGCCTTCGGCGTCGACTTCAACCCCGCGGCCAACGCCCTGCGCGTGGTCAGCGACACCGGCCAGAACCTGCGCCAGCCCTTCCCCGCCGCGGTCGCAGGTGTCTTCTCCGACGGCCCGGCCGCCGGGGCAGCGACGGTCGTGGACGGGTCGCTGACCAACCCCGCCGCTCCGCCGGCCACCGGCACCACGCCGGCGACCGGGGTGACCGCGGTGGCGTACACCAACAACGACCTGGACCCCGACACCTCCACGGTGCTGCACGACATCGACACGGTCCTGGACCGCCTCTCCCTGCAGGTCCCGGCGAACGCCGGCACCCTCTCGCCGGTCGGCAACCTGCTGGTCGACGCCGGGCTCGACTCGGGGTTCGACATCTACAGCACCGTCCGTGACGGGCGCAGCGTCGCCGTCGAGGGCTTCGCGGTGACGCAGCCGGGCAGCGCCGGGGCCTACCGGCTGTACTCGATCAACCTCGCCACCGGCGAAGCCGCCGAGATCGGCAGCTTCGAGAAGGACGTCACCGACATCGCCATCCCCCTGGACCAGCGCTGAGCACCCCCGCGCCACTGCGCTGCGCCACCCCGCCGACCCAGCGGGGTGGCGCAGTGCGCTGTCTACAGTGGAGCCGGTGACCCTGGAACCGTGGCTGCTGGAGGTGCTCGCCGCACCGGACCACCACGGACCCCTGCACCTGGTCGACGCCACCACCCTGTACGACCCGGTGGGTCGCCGCGCCTACCGCATCGACGACGGTGTCCCGGTGCTGCTCCTCGCAGAGGCCCGCGCCGTCGACGACGCGGAGCACGAGCGCCTGACCGCCACCGCACCCCGCCCCTGAGCCCACGCCCAGCGCTCACAGCTCCCGGGCGCGATCCACCACCGCGTGTCGGTGGTGTGGCACACACTCCCCGCATGCGCCTGGTGCACGCCGCAGACCTCCACGTCGACTCCCCGCTGCGCGGCCTGTCGCGCCTGGGCGACGACGACCTGGCCGACCGGCTGCGCTCGGCCACGCGTCGAGCCGTGGAGAACCTCGTGAGCCTCGTGGTGGAGTCCGGGGCTCAGGTGCTCCTCCTGGCGGGCGACCTCTACGACGGCGACTGGCAGGACTGGGCGACGGGGCAGTTCGTCGCCGCGCAGCTCGGCGTCCTCCACGACCACGGCATCCCAGTGGTCACCATCGCCGGCAACCACGACGCGGAGTCCGAGATCACCCGGTCCCTGCGCCTGCCGCCCAACGTCACCGTGCTGAGCACCGCCTCGGCGGAGACGACCGTCCTCGACGACCTGGGCCTGGCGGTGCACGGGCAGGGGTTCGCGACCAGGGCGGTGACCGCGAACCTCGCGGCCGCCTACCCCGCCCGGGTCCCCGGGCTGGTCAACGCCGGCCTGCTGCACTCCTCGGTCGGGGGCGCGGAGGGACACGAGCGGTACGCGCCCTGCACGGTCGCCGACCTGACCGGCCTGGGCTACGACTACCTCGCCCTCGGGCACGTGCACACCCGGGCCGTGCTCGCCGACGGGGAGCACACGGTGGCCTTCGCCGGCAACACCCAGGGGCGCCACCCCCGCGAGACGGGGCCCAAGGGCGCGTGGGTCGTGGACGTCGCGGGGCAGGGCCAGGGGGCGGAGCTGACCTTCGCCCCGCTGGACGTGGCGCGGTGGGCCGCCGTGGAGGTGGACGCTCAGGGGTGCGCGGACCTCGACGAGGTCCTGGCGCGCGCCTCCGCCGCGCTGGGCGCCGCGGTGACCGAGGCCGGGGACCGCCCGGTGGTCGCCCGGGTGTCGGTGACCGGGGCGACGCCGGCCGCGGGACAGCTCGCCGACGGGGACGGCGTCGCCGAGCAGCTGCGCGCTGACGGCGCCCGCCTGGGGGTGACGGTGGAGAAGGTCCGGGTGCGCACCCGCGCGACCGCGGCGTCCGGGCCGGTCGACGAGGAGCTGCGCGCGGCGGTGGTCGCCGCGGCCCGCGCCCTGGCCGGTGACCCCGCCGCGGTGCGCGACCTGCTGCAGCCCATGGCCTCGGAGCTCGGCCCGCACCTGCGCGAGGCGGGACTGCTGGACCTCGGTTCACCCGAACGCCTCGCCGAGCTGGCCACCGAGGCCGCCGACGGCCTCGACGCGCTGCTGGTCGAGGGGGGCCTGCGGTGACCGGCAGCACGCTGAGGGTCCTGCGCCTGCTGCGGTACGGGGCGCTGACCGACGTCGCGCTGGCGCTGGGCCCGGGGGTGACGGTGGTCGTCGGACCCAACGAGGCGGGCAAGTCCACGACGCTCGCCGCCCTCGGCGACCTGCTGTGGGGGCTACCGCTGAAGCACCCGCTGAGCGCGCTGGTGCCCCGCGCGCAGGTGCGGCTGAGCGCTGAGCTGGAGGACGGCACGACCGTGGTGCGCACCTCGCGCGGGCTCTTCGCGCCCGACGGGTTGACGCGGGCGGAGCACCCGTGGGGCGCTGACGGGGAGGCGCACCGCACCAGCTGGACCACCTCCTACGGACTGGACCACACGGCGCTGCGCCGGGGCGGCCAGGAGGTGTGCGCCGGCAGCGGTGACCTCGCCGAGGTGGTCTTCACCGCCCGGGAGGGCCAGGGCGTGCACGACCTCCTCGCGCACCTGCGCGAGCGCGCCGACGAGCTGTACAAGGACCACCGGGGCAACCGCGGCGTGGCGGTGCGCCGCGCCCTGGTCGAGCACACAGCGGCCCGCGAGGCCGTCGCCGCGGCCACCACGCGCGCCTCCGCGGTGGTCGCGGCCGAGGAGCGCGTGGCAGCGCTGCGCGAGCAGGTGGCCTCGGCGACGGAGCGGGAGCTGGCCGCGGCGCGCGAGCGGGCCGGCGCCGAGCGCCAGCAGCGGTGCTGGGCGGACGCGGCGGCGCTGTCAGCCGTGCGCGCTGAGCTGGTCGGCGCCTCCGGCGCTGAGCTGGTCGGCGCCTCCGGCGCTGTGCTCGACGAAGCGGCGCTGACCGCCTGGGACGAGGCGGTAGCCGCGCTGGGGGCGGCGCGGCAGGCGCGCGAGGCTCTGGCGGATGACGTCGCGCGGTGGCGCTCGGAGCAGCAGCGGCTGGTGCGGGAGCCGCACCTGGTCCTCGACGAGGCCGCCGTCACCGCCCTGCACGAGCAGGCGCGGGCCCGCGAGGACGACCGGGCGCGGGCGGGCGCCCTGCACGCCGAGGCCGACGGGCACGAGCGCGCCGCGCGCGCCGCGCTGGGCCAGCTCGGCGCCGATGCGGGCGTGGGCATCGGTGAGCTGCTCGCGGTGCTGGGCGGGCCGGCGGACGTGGCGACCCAGCTCGACCGCGCCGCCGACGAGCACGCGCGGCTCCAGGCGACCGCCGCCGCCGCTGCGGAGGCTCTGAGCAGTGCTCGGAGCGCGGCAGCGGTGGCCGAGGCCGGCGGTGCGCTGCCCGACCCCACCCTCGTGGCCCCGGTCGCGGAGGCGGTGAGGGTCCTGGAGGCCGACGGCTCGCCCGCCGCACGGTGGCGGGAGGCCCGCGAGCTGGCGGCCGCGGCAGGGGCCTCGCGCCGGGAGCGGCTGCTCGAGGCCGGTGCCACCAGCCCCGACGGCGGCGCGCCGCCGCCGCCGACCGCGGAGTGGGTGAGCGGCGCGGGCACCGCGCTGGTCGCCGCCCGCAGCGCGGAGGAGGCGGCGGCGCGCGAGCAGGACGACGCGCGCGAGGCGCTGGAGGTGGCGCGGGCCGCGGTGGCCGAGGTGGCGGTCCCCACCGTGGACGCGGAGGCCGTCGCGGTGCTGCGCGCCGAGCGGGACGCGGTGTGGGCGCGGATGCGCGCCGTCCTGACCGGGGCGCCAGGCACCCCTCGGGACGCCGTGACCGGTGCGGGCAGCGGGGATGACGGGGCCGGCCGGGTGGGTGCGGGGAACGCGGTGGAGGCCGGCGCCCTGGCTGGGGCCCTCACCGCGGCGCTGGCCGCCGCTGACGCCGGCGCGGACGCGCTGCTCGCCGCCGCAGCGCTGACCGCCCGGGCCGCCGCGACCCGGCAGGCCCTCGCCGAGCGCACCGACGCCGTGGAGGCGGCGGGCGCTGCGCTGGTCGACGCGCGCGGGGAGCGGGAGCGCGCGGAGGCGGCGTACGCGCTGGGCTGGGAGGTAGCTGGCACCGCCGCGCCTCCGGTGGGCGAGGCGGAGGCGGTGCGGCGAGCCCTCGTGCAGGCCGCCGCCGCTGACCGCGCGGTGGCCGAGCACACCGGCCGGGCCGGGCGTGCCGGTGACGAGAGCGCCTCCTGGGCAGCGCGCCTGAGCGACCTGCTCACCACCGCGGGCTGCCCGCGCGCGGTCGGCGCAGCAGACGCCACCGCGCTGGAGGCGCTGCTGGCGGCGGCGCGCGAGCTGGTCGCGGTCTCCGACGGGAGCCGGGAGGCGCGCCTGCAGCGGCGCGGCGCCGCGGCGGCGGTCTCGGTCGCGGAGACGGCGGTCGCCGACGGCACGGAGGCCCTCCACCGGTGGCAGGAGCGGTGGACCGCGCTGCTGGCGGCCGCCGACCTCCCCGCGGTGCTGGACCCGGTGGGGTGGGCGAGTCGGCGCACCCTGCTCGCGGCCGCGGCGCAGGCCGCCACCGAGGCCGACCGGCGACGCGCCGAGGCTGCCGCCGCCGGCGCCGCGTGGGAGTCCTTCGCCGCTGCCGCCGCCGCCGCGGGCGCCCGCCACGGCGGGGCCGGTGCCGAGCCCGCCGCCGTGGTGGCAGCCCTGTGGGCGCGCCTGACCAGCGCCCGGCGCGACGAGGGGATCTGGGAGGACAGGCAGCGCGCGCTGACCACCGCGGCCGCCGACGACGACCGCCTCGCCCACGAGCAGGCCCGCGCCCGCGCCGCGGTGGCGGCGGTGCGCGCGCTGCCGGCCCTCGCCGAGGTGAGCGACGAGCGGGAGGAGGCCGCCGTCATCGAGCGGTCCCGCCGCGTGCTGGCCCTGCGGGAGCGCGAGAGCGAGCTGCTGCGGGGTGTGGCGGCCTCGGCCGGGCCAGCGGCGGACGTCGAGGAGCTGCTCACCACCCTCGAGGGCGTGGACGCCGAGCGGCTCGACCAGCTCGCCCGTGACGCCGGGGAGGCGGCCGCCGCAGCCGGCGCGGCACGTGACGCCGCCCGCGACGCGCTGACCACGGCGTCGCTGGCGCTGGCGCAACTGACCGACGGGGGCAGTGCCGCGGCGCGGCGGGCGCTCGAGCAGGAGAAGCTCGCCGCCCTCGCCGAGGTCGCCGAGCGGTACGCGGTCGCGCACCTGCAGCGCACCGTCCTCGCGCAGCAGGTGCAGGCGCACGCCGACCAGCACGCCAGCCCCCTGCTGCACGAGGCCGGTCAGCTGCTCGAGCGCCTCACCGACGGGCGGTGGGTGGGCATCGCCGCTCGTGGTGGAGGAGCGGGCCGCTCGCTGGACGTCGTCGACGGCGCCGGTGAGCACCACGAGACCTCCCAGCTCTCCGAGGGCACCGCCGACCAGGTCTTCCTCGCCCTGCGCCTGGCGGGCATCGCCCAGCTGCAGGGCGAGCGCGCCCGCGCCGGGCGGCCCGCGCTGCCGGTGGTGCTCGACGACGCGCTGATGACCTTCGACGACGCGCGCGCGACCCGTGCCCTCGGCGTCTGCGCCGACCTCGGGCTGCAGGTGGTGGTCCTGACGCACCACGACCACCTCGGCTCCCTCGCGGCGGCGCTGCGGCGCCCGGAGGTCGTGGTCGAACGCCTGGGTCCGCCGGCAGCGGTGGTGGCGAGTGCGGCGCCGCAGGTGGTGCGGTCGGCGCTGGCCGCTCCACGGCGACCGTCGGGTGAGGTGGTCACCGCGGCCGACGAGCTGCCGCTGTAGGCCGCCGGCGCACCGCCGTCAGAGCGTGGCGTCGTCCTCCGGGTGCCCCGCCCCGCGGTCCCCGGCCGGTGTCCCGCTGACCGGTGCGGGCCCGGTCGGTGCGGGCCCGGTCGGTGCGGACGCGGCCCGTGCGAGGCCGACCGCAGCGGAGGCGATCGGTGCGGGGAGCCCGCCGGGCGCAGCGGGTCCTGTCGGGCCGAGGTCGTACCCGGTGAGCGCCCAGTCCCGCCCGCGCCGGGCGAGGACCGCCCACCGGGCGTTGCCCAGGGCTCCGAGGCGGGGCCAGTTGGCGATGCCCAGGTCGAGGAGGGTGAGGATGCCCGCCCGGGCAGCGCCGCCGTGGGTGCTGACCACCAGCGTCCCGTCGTCCGGTGTGGCCTCCGCGTGGCGGGTGATGGCGTCGACGACCCGGACACCGACCTCGCTGCGCTTCTCCCCGCCGCCGATGCGCACGTCCTCACCCCCGCGCCACGCCGCGTACTCACGCGGCCACCGGGCGGCGATCTCAGCGTGCCCGTGACCCTGCCACGACCCGGCGTGCACCTCGCGGAAGTCCTCGTCGACGTGCGTGGGCAGCGCGGTGAGCTCGGCGAGGACCGCCAGGGTCCACGCCGCGCGCGTCAGGTCCGAGGTCACCAGCCGCGCCGGGGGGAGCTGCGCGAGCACCGCCGCCGCGCGGTGGGCCTGCGCGACGCCCTCCTCGTCCAGCGGGACGTCGAGCTGGCCCTGGAACCGTGCGCTCGCGTTGTACGCCGTGCGCCCGTGGCGCCACAGCACCACCGCCGCGGCGCTCACCCGGGCGCCGCCGCGCTCATGGGGCGGGCGCCCCGACCTGACCGCTGGTGACCTCGGCCGGCAGCGGGATCACCGGGCCGTCCTTCCACAGCCGCTCCAGGGCGTAGTACTGGCGGTCCTCGGCCAGCTGCACGTGCACGACGATGTCGGCGTAGTCGAGCAGCACCCACCGCGACTCGCTCACGCCCTCGCGGCGCACCAGCTTCGCGCCGATCTTGGCCAGCGACTCCTGCACCGCGTCGACCACCGCCCCCACCTGCCGCTGGTTCGCTGCGGCGGCGAGGACGAAGACGTCGGTGATCACGAGCTGGTCGCTGACGTCCAGGGCGAGGATCTCGGTGGCCTGCTTGGCCGACGCGGCGGTGGCGGCAGCGACGGCGAGCTCGACGGCGCGCTCGGTGGCGGTCACGGGACTCCTGCTCGGGGGTGGCACGGGGACAGCACGCCAGTCTGGCACGCGGGCGCGACCCACCCCGCTGAGGTCGGCCCGCGGGGCGGCCCGGCGAGTCACGTGTCGGGGTCAGCCGGTGGCGGCTCGTAGAGCCGGTGCTTGGCGATGTACTGCACCACCCCGTCCGGCACGAGGTACCAGATCGGGCGTCCGGCGCGCACCCGGCGTCGGACGTCGGTGCTGGAGATGGCGAGCGCGGGCACCTCCAGCAGGCTCACCCGGTCGACCAGGTGCTGCGGCAGGTGGTGCAGGGCCAGCTCGTGGCCGGGTCGGGTCACCCCCACCAGGCGGGCGAGGTCGAACGCCCGCTCGGCGTCCTTCCAGGTGAGGATCTGCGCGAGCGCGTCGGCCCCGGTGATGAAGTGCAGCTCACCGTCGGGGCGCTGGGCCTGGAGGTCCTCGAGGGTGTCGACGGTGTACGTGGGCCCGTCGCGGTCGACGTCGACGCGGCTGACGGTGAAGGCGGGGTTGGAGGCAGTGGCCACCACGGTCATGAGGTAGCGGTGCTCGGCGGGGGAGACGACCCGGGTGGACTTCTGCCACGGCTCGCCCGTGGGCACGAAGATCACCTCGTCGAGCGCGTACCGGCTCGCGGCTTCGCTCGCGGCCACCAGGTGTCCGTGGTGGACGGGGTCGAAGGTGCCGCCCATGACACCCAGGCGCGTCCTCCGGGCAGCAGCCCCCACCGTTCTGGTGCCGCCGCTTCAGTGCCGCTTGCGGGTGCTGCGGAAGGCGAAGGTCACCAGCAGCAGGAAGACGAAGATGCCCGCGGCGATGGCGGGGTAGGCCAGCTCGGGGAGCTCGATCGAGCGGCGGAACCCCTCGTCGGCGCCTGGCCCACCCTCGTTGCCGCCGGCCTCACCGCCGAAGCTCCCCGCCTCGCCGAGCAGGATCGCGAGGGACACCATCACGTGCATGGCGCCATCGTGGCACAGCCGCCCTCCACGGCCCGGATGGTGCGGCACGGCCCGGGGCGGTCAGCCGCGGACGTGACCCGCGCCGTGCACCACCCAGCGGGTGGTCGTCAGCTCCGCCAGCCCCATCGGACCGCGGGCGTGCAGCTTCTGCGTGGAGATGCCCACCTCGGCGCCGAGGCCCATCTCACCACCGTCGGTGAAGCGGGTGGAGGCGTTGACCATGACCGCGGCGGAGTCGGTGCCGGCGACGAAGGCGTCCGCGACCGTGGTGTCGCGGGTGACCACGGCCTCGGTGTGGCCACTGGTCCAGCGCCGGATGTGCTCGAGGGCCTCCCGCAGGGAACCCACCACGCCCATGGCGACCTCGAGGGCGTTGTACTCCTGCGCCCAGTCCTCGTCGGTGGCGTCCTCACCGAGGTGCGCGAGCTCCGCGGCGGGGGTCAGGGCGCGGGCGGCGGCGTCGGGGTGGATGAGCACGCCGGCAGCGCCGAGCGCGGCGACCAGGCGGGGGACGAAGGTGGGTGCGACGTCGGCGTGGACCAGGAGGGTCTCGGCGGCGTTGCACACGCTGGGCCGGCTGACCTTCGCGTCCAGGCAGATCGCCAGCGCCTCGTCGAGGTCCGCGGACGCGTCGACGTACACGTGGCAGTTGCCGACCCCGGTCTCGATGGTCGGCACGGTCGCCTCGGTGACCACGCGCTGGATCAACCCCGCCCCGCCCCGGGGGATGACGACGTCGACCAGACCGCGGGCGGTCAGCAGCGCCCCGACCCCCGCACGGCCCGCGGCGTCGATGGTCTGGACGGCGTCGGCGGGCAACCCCGCGCCCGCCACCGCCGCTGAGACCACGTCGACGAGCACCGCGTTGGTGGCCCGGGCGGCCGACCCCCCGCGCAGCACGGCGGCGTTGCCGGACTTCACCGCCAGGACGGCGGCGTCGACGGTGACGTTGGGGCGCGCCTCGTAGATGACACCGACGACACCCAGGGGCACCTGGACCTGCTGCAGGCGCATCCCCTGCGGGAGGGTGGAGCCGCGGCGCACCTCCCCCACGGGGTCGGGCAGCGCGACGACGACGCGCACGGCGTCCGCGATGGCCGCCAGGCGCGCGGCATCGAGGCGCAGGCGGTCGAGGAGGCCGGGGGCGAGGCCCTCCGCGGTCCCGCGTGCCAGGTCCTCGGCGTTGGCGGCCACCACGCGCGGAGCCTGCGCGAGCAGGGCGTCGGCGACGGCGAGCAGCGCCGCGTCCTTCACGGCCCGGGTGGCGGGCGCCAGCGCCAGGGCCGCGGCGCGGGCCCGGTGCAGGGTGGCGGTGACGACAGCGGTCGCGTCGACACCGTCCGACGCGGCGCCGCCACCCGTGCCGGTGGTCGCGGTGGCGCTGGTCGCTGCCTGGACCGTCGTGGTCATCGGGGAAGGCTAGCGGCGCTCAGCGCTTCATCCAGCGCCGCGCGCTGCGCCGGCCGACGGCCCGCCACAGCTCCGGCAGCGGCGCCTCCAGCTGGCGTGCCCGGGCCTCCTCCAGACCGTGCAGCCGACCGAAGGTGAACGCGTGCTGCCCCCCGCCGGCGGCGTCCGCCAGCCGGGTCAGCTCTGCACGGGCCACCGCGGAGTCCTGGTGCTCCCCCAGCTCGGCCTGCAGGCGCTTCACCGCCCGGGTGTAGTCGGCGGCGGCGGGCCACAGCGGTGCCAGCGCCTCCGCGGCGTACCGGGCGCGCTTGGCGGACTTGCGGGCCTCGTGCAGCGCCTCGTCGTGGGCCGCGGAACCCCCACCGCCGGCGTCGTCCTCCCTGCCGCGCGACGGCTCGGGTGCGGCGTCCGACAGGGCGTCCTCCACGAGCCCCGCCAGCTCGCGGTGCGCGCGCCGCATCCGCCGCAGGAGCACCTCCCGGGCCGGGCGGGCGGCCTGGGCGGTCAGCGGCGGGTCGGCCACCAGGGCCTCCAGGGTCGTGACCAGCTGCCGGTACCGCTGCCCGTCCTGCGCGGCCCTGACCTCCGTGTGCGCCCGCTCGTGCTCGGCGTCCAGCACGGCTCCGACGTACTGCGCGCTCGCCTCAGGACCGCCGGCGTCGAGCACGGCCGCGGTGAGGCGCTCGCGGAGCACCTCCGCGTCGCGCGCGCCCCCGAGCACCCCCGCCCACCACGCCAGCTCCGCGCGCACCTCACGGGCGCGGGCGCGCGTGAGCACCGGCGCGAAGGTGGTCAGTGCGCTGCGCAGGCGGCGGCTGGCGACGCGCATGCGGTGCACGGCGTCGGGGGCGTCGAGGCGCACCGCGGCGTGCAGGCCCACCAGCTCGCGCACCTGCTCGTCGAGGTGGGCGAGCACCACCTCGCCGGCCGTGGACGACGCCGTCACCCGGCGCCGGGGGGCAGCGGTTCCGCGCCGCCCGGCACCGTCGCTGGCGGGGTCCCCGAGGGCGCGCGCCAGCTTCGAGGAGGAGGACGAGCGGGCGACGCCGGAGCCGGCCAGGCGGTGCTCGACGGCGTCGAGGAACCCCTCGTCGGCGTGCTCGACGAGCTCCACCTCGAGCTCGCGCCAGGACTGCTGCGCCGCCTCCCCCGCCGGGGACCCGCTGAGGCGCTGGGCGGTGACCCGGTCGTCGGCGACCTCGGCCAGCACCCGCCCGGTGTCGTCGCGCAGGTGGCGGACGGCGCGCTCGGTGACCAGGCGCGCCACCGGTACCAGCGGCGCGCCGCGGGTCACCGACCACGCGAGGGACTGCAGCTCCTCGGGCACCACCGGTGCGGCGTCCCCGCCCCCCGAGCCCGCGGCGGGTGGGGGCCCCAGGGGCAGCTGCACCTCGTGGCGGGCCCCCGTGCCCCCGCCGTCCGTCGGGAGCTTCAGGTGCCACCCCGCGTCGTGCCCCCCGGTGCGGCGGCGGAGCGTGGTGCGCGCCCGCGCCAGGGCCAGGTCGGCGGTGTCGAGGTACAGCGCCTCCAAGGTGGTGGCCGTGGGCCCGTCGACGGCGGCGACACCGGGGACCGCGGTCAGCGCCGCGGTCAGGTCGAGCAGGGGATCAGCGTGCTCGAGGGCGTACTTCCGCTCGACCTCGCGGTGCAGGGTGGCCATGGCGCCGATCCCACCACGGGCGTCCGACCACGGGCACCCCACCACGCCCCCCCGTCCCGTCGGGCGGTGCGGTGGGCGCTCACAGCGGGCGGAGCGTGCCCGGCGAGGACGGTCGAGGCACGCGCTGACCGCGGGCGCGGAGGGTGTCGCGGTCGACGACCTCGAGGCCGACGGGGCGCCAGTCGGGCAGGTCGGCGCTGCGACGGTGCTCCGCCCACAGCGCCAGTCCCAGGGACGCTGCGTCGTCGAGGTCGTCCGCCTCGTCCCAGTAGCTGATCTCCACGCGCCCCGTCCCGTAGCGCACCGTGGCCAGGGGCTCTCCCTCGACGAGGGCGAGCAGTGACGCGGCCAGGCGTGCGGGGTCCACCGGTGAGCCGGCGAAGGTGAGGGTGAGGTGCCACAGGCGGGGCTCGCCCGGGGAGTCTGCTCCGGGGCCCGCGCCGGGGTCGGCACCCTGGTTCCCGGGGGGTGGTGGGTCGGTGTCGGCGCGCACCACGTCCAGCCACCGGGCCCGCGGGCCGCCCCCTCCCGCGGAGTGCTCGACCACCGGGCCCCCTCCCGCTCACCGCCTCGCCGCGGGCGGGCCGGGCTCGGCCTGCTCGAGCAGGGACCCCGCCACCAGCGCCATCTGGTCGCGGTGCACCAGCTCCGCGCCGTAGCCCGGACCGAGGGCGGCGGCCAGCGCTGCGGTCGACCTCCCGAGGAGGACGGGGACCTCTGCCGACGAGTAGTTCACCAGCCCCCGGGCCACGGTGTGGCCGCTTCGGTCGAGGAGGTCGACCGGGTCGCCGGCCTCGAAGGTGCCGCGCACCTCCACCACCCCCGCCGGCAGCAGGGAGGCACCCCGACCGGTGAGGGCCGCGACGGCGCCCTCGTCGAGCACCAACGCACCGGTGGCCTCCGCGGCGTGCGCCAGCCACAGCGCCCGCGAGCTCGTCCGCGGGCCGGTGGCGGTGAAGACCGTCCCGACGTCCTCCCCCGCCAGCAGCGCGCCGGCGTCGTCGGCGGACCCCAGGGCCACCGCGATCCCCGAGCCCGTGGCGGTGCGCGCGGCGGCCACCTTGGTGACCATGCCACCGGTGCCCACCGCGCTGCGCGTGCCCGCGACGTCGGCCCGCTCGACGCGCGCCCAGTCCGCCGCGGAGGCCACCAGGGGCACCCGGACGGCCCCGGGGCGCGACGGTGGGGCGTCGTAGAGGGCGTCGACGTCGGTGAGGAGCACCAGCGCGTCGGCGCGCACGAGGTGGGCGACCAGGGCGGCGAGCCGGTCGTTGTCGCCGAGGCGGATCTCCGCGGTCGCCACCGTGTCGTTCTCGTTGACCACCGGCAGGACCCCCAGGGCCAGCAACCGGAACAGCGTGGCCCGGGCGTTGACGTACGACGCGCGGCGGACGACGTCGTCCGCGGTCAGCAGGACCTGCCCGACCGTGATGCCGTGGCGCTGCGCCGCGGCGGTGTAGCGAGCCACCAGCACGCCCTGCCCGACGCTGGCGGCGGCCTGCTGGGTGGCCAGGTCGCGGGGGCGCCGACGCAGCCCCAGGGGGGCGAGCCCGGAGGCGATGGCCCCGGAGGAGACCAGGACGATCTCGGTGCCGGCGGCGCGGCGTGCGGCGAGGACGTCGACCAGCGCCACCAACCGCGCCTCGTCGAGGTCGCCCCCGGTGGTGGTCAGGGACGACGAGCCCACCTTGACGACCACGCGCCGCGCGGCGGTGAGCACCGTCGACCGCCCACCCGCCCCGACCCCGACGCCACCGGGGTCAGGGGCCATCGGCGGCGGCGTCCTCGGCGGCGTGCGCCCAGTGCCCGGCGCGGCGCTCCGCCTCGAGCTCCTCGCGGGCGCTGCGGCGGGCGACGCGGCGGTCCTCGTAGCGCTCGCGCTTGACGTCGCGGGTCGGCCGGGAGCTGTCCTCCAGGCGCAGGTCGGTGCCGCGCGGGCCCGCCAGGAGCTCGGCGCCCCCGGCCATGGTGGGCTGCCAGTCGAACAGCACGGCGTCGTCCCCACGACCGATGACCACCTCGGACCCGGAGACCGCGCCGGCGCGCAGCAGCTGCTCCTCCACGCCCAGGCGGGCGAGGCGGTCGGCGAGGTAGCCCACCGCCTCGTCGTTGGCGAAGTCGGTCTGGCTGACCCACCGCTGCGGCTTCTCCCCCAGCACGCGGTACAGGTCGTCGCCGGGGCGGGTCGGGTGCCCCTCGCGGGTGACGGTGAACCCGCGGTCGTCCACCGGGCGCGGGCGCAGCACCACGGGCGCCGGGGGTGCAGCGGGCGCGGCCTCGCGCGCCTCGCGCACCAGGGCGGCCATGGCGAAGGCCAGCTCGCGCAGTCCCTCGTGGCTGAGCGCGGAGACCTCGAAGACCCGCAGGCCCCGGGCCTCGAGGTCGGGACGGACGATCTCGGCGAGGTCGCGGGCGTCCGGCACGTCGACCTTGTTGACGACCACGAGCCGGGGACGGTCCAGCAGGGGCCGGGAGGCGACGTCGCCGACGGGAGCGGCGGCGCCGACGGTGGTGGTGGTGTCGCGGTCATCGCCGGTGGAGCCGTCGCCGTCGGGGTCCGCGGAGCCCTCCACCACCGCGCCGGCACCGGCCCGCAGGGCGTCGTAGGCCGCGAGCTCGACCTCGATGGTGATGAGGTCGCCCAGCGGGTCGCGGTCGGTCTCCAGGGCCGCGCCGTCCAGGACGTGCACGAGCACGGCGCAGCGCTCCACGTGGCGCAGGAACTCCAGCCCGAGGCCCTTCCCGCGGGAGGCCCCGGGGATCAGGCCCGGCACGTCGGCGACGGTGAAGCGCTCGGCGCCCGCCTCGACCACCCCGAGGTTGGGCACCAGGGTGGTGAAGGGGTAGTCCGCGATCTTCGGTCGAGCCGCTGACATCGCGGCGATCAGCGAGGACTTGCCGGCGCTGGGGAAGCCCACGAGCGCGACGTCGGCGACGCTGCGCAGCTCCAGGACGACGTCGGCGGTGGCACCGGGCTCTCCGAGCAGCGCGAAGCCGGGGGCCTTGCGGCGGGGGGAGGACAGCGCGGCGTTGCCGAGGCCCCCGCGGCCACCCGCGGCCAGCACGTAGCGGGTGCCTGCCCCGAGGAGGTCGGCGATCAGCGCGCCGCCGGGGGTGCGCACCGTGGTGCCGTCGGGCACGCGCAGCACCACGTCGTCGCCGTCGGCGCCGTGGCGCATGTCACCCGCGCCCGGCTTGCCGCGGCCACCGCTGCGGTGCGGGGTGTGGTGGTAGTCCAGCAGCGTGGTGGTCGAGGGGTCGACCTCCACGACCACGTCACCGCCGCTGCCCCCGTTGCCGCCGTCGGGCCCGCCGAGGGGCTTGAACTTCTCACGGTGCACCGAGGCGACACCGTGACCCCCGTCACCGCCGGTCACGTGCAGGGTGACGCGGTCGACGAAGGTCGCCACGCGGGCCTCCTCCTGGTCGGTCACTGCTGCGGTCGGTGCTGCGCGGGACTGAGCGAGGGGCGGCCCCCGCCAGCGCCGCAGCGCCGACCGGGACCGCCCCTCGCCGGGATGCTCAGACGAGCGGTGCGCCCGCCTCGACCACCGGCTGGGGGGCCTGGACCGGCAGGACGTTGATCACACGGCGCCCGCCGGCGGTGCCGAAGGTCACGGCGCCGCGAACCAGGGCGAAGAGCGTGTCATCGCCACCGCGCCCCACCCCGGCACCGGGGTGGAAGTGGGTGCCGCGCTGGCGCAGGATGATCGTGCCGGGCCCGACGAGCTCGCCGCCGAAGCGCTTCACACCCAGGCGCTGGGCGTTGGAGTCGCGCCCGTTGCGGGTGGAGCTGGCGCCCTTCTTGTGTGCCATCTGAGGACCCTCTCGAGGTGCTGGGGGGCGGGGTGGTGCCGGAGGTGGTGGTGCGGGCAGGTCAGCCGATCGAGGTGACCCGCAGGCGGGTCAGCTTCGAGCGGTGGCCCTGGCGCTTGCGGTAGCCGGTCTTGTTCTTGAACTTCATGATGATGATCTTCGGACCCTTGTCATCACGCACCACCGCGGCGGTGACCGTGGTGGCCGCGAGGGTCTCGGCGTCGGAGGTGATGGTGGCTCCGTCGACGAGGAGGACGGGCTTGAGCTGCACGTTCCCGTCGCTGTCACCGGCGATGCGGTCCACGACGAGGATGTCGCCGACGGCGACCTTCTCCTGACGGCCGCCGGCACGGACGATGGCGTACACCACGGGGTTCTTCCTCTGTTCGGCGAACGGGGTCTGGGTGGTCCTGGTGCTGGGCGCTCGACGCGGACGAACCGCTGCGCCGCTGAGCGCCGCGGGGGCTGCACCCTGCGGTGTCGTGCCGTGCGGGTCACCCGGGTGCGGGGAGCACCCGCCGACCGAGCGCGCGGCGACCGGCCAAGGGTAGCCGATGGCGCGCGCCGCTCACTCCGCGGCCGCGGGCTCCACCGGCCGACCGGATGCCGGCTCCGCCGGCTGCGCGTCAGGGTCGTGGTGCTGCCCCGGGTCGGACCCCTCGACCGTCGTCAGGTCCGGATGACCGACCGGCTCCTCGACCGTCGCCGGGTCCGCCTCCCCCACCGCAGCGCCGTCGTCCCCGAGGTCGACCACGTCGACCACGTCGGGGCCGACATCGTCAGGGGCCTCGCTCGCGTCTCCAGCCGATCCACCCGCGGGCACCAGCCTCGAGGCCAGCGCGACACCGTGGATGGCGTCGCGGACCGCGTCGCGAGCCGCCTCCGCGCGGGCGCGCTCCGCGGGGTCCTCGACGTCGACCGCCCCCGCGCCCGGGGCGCCGGTCTGCGCGGCGCGCTCGCCGCCGGGGCTGCGGCCGCGTCGTCCGCGGCTGCCGGGCTCACGACCCCCGGAGCTGCCGGGGCCGCCGACCTCCCGACCGCCGGAGCCGCCGCCCGACGCGGGACGGCTCGCCCCCGACGGTGACGCGCTGCCGGCGCCGGAGCCCGCCGAGCGCCCAGCACCGCGGTCCCCGTCGGCGTCCTCGACGCCGGAGGGGTCCAGCGGCTCACCGTGCAGCACCACCCCGCTGCCCCCGCAGTGCTCGCAGGTCTCGCTGAAGGCCTCCAGCAGACCCTGCCCCATGCGCTTGCGCGTCATCTGCACCAGCCCCAGGGACGTCACCTCGGCGACCTGGTGCTTGGTGCGGTCACGGCCCAGGCACTCCACCAGGCGGCGGAGCACCAGGTCGCGGTTGGACTCCAGCACCATGTCGATGAAGTCCACGACGATGATGCCGCCGATGTCGCGCAGCCTCAGCTGGCGCACGATCTCCTCGGCGGCCTCGAGGTTGTTGCGGGTGACGGTCTCCTCGAGGTTCCCCCCGGTGCCGGTGAAGCGGCCGGTGTTCACGTCGACGACGGTCATCGCCTCGGTCCGGTCGATCACCAGGGAACCGCCGGAGGGCAGCCACACCTTGCGCTCGAGGGCCTTGGCGATCTGCTCGTCGATCCGGTAGCGCTCGAAGGCGTCGCCGGTCGCGGAGGCGTCGTCCCCGTCCCACCGCACCACCCGGTCGGAGAGGTCGGGGGCGATCTGGTCGATGTAGGGGCGGATCGCCGACCACGCGTCCTCGCCGTCGACGACGAGGCGGGCGAAGTCCTCGTTGAAGACGTCGCGCACCACCTTGATGGTCAGGTCGGGCTCGCCGTGCAGCAGCACCGGGGCGCTGACCTTCGCGGCGCGCGCCTCGATCTCGGCCCACTGGGCCACCAGGCGCTCGACGTCGCGGCTCAGCTCCTCCTCCGAGGCGCCCTCGGCGGCGGTGCGCACGATGACCCCGCCGTCCTCGGGCACCACCTCGCGCAGCACCTTCTTCAGGCGGCTGCGCTCGACGTCGGGCAGCTTGCGGCTGATGCCGGTCATCGAGCCGCCCGGCACGTACACCAGGTACCGGCCGGGCAGGGACACCTGGCTGGTCAGTCGCGCGCCCTTGTGCCCGACGGGGTCCTTGGAGACCTGGACCAGCACCGGGTCGCCGCTCTTCATCGCGGTCTCGATGCGCTTGGCCTGCCCCGAGAGGCCCGCGGCCTCCCAGTTGACCTCGCCGGCGTACAGGACGGCGTTGCGCCCGCGCCCCACGTCGACGAAGGCCGCCTCCATGGACGGCAGCACGTTCTGGACCTTGCCCAGGTAGACGTCCCCGATCATCGAGGTGTGCTGCTTGCGGGCCACGTAGTGCTCGACGAGCACACCGTCCTCCAGGACGGCGATCTGGGTGCGCCCCTGCGTGGAGCGCACCACCATGGTCCGCTCCACGGACTCGCGGCGGGCGAGGAACTCGGCCTCGGAGATGGTCTTGGGCCGGCGTCCGGAGTCGCGGCCGTCGCGCCGGCGCTGCCGCTTCGCCTCCAGGCGCGTCGAGCCCCTGATGGACGTGACGTCGTCGACGCCGGTCCCCGCCGGCGCACCCGACGAGCGCGCAGCGGAGCGGCTGCGCCGGCGGCGGCCGACCTCAGCGGTGTCGTCGACGTCCCCGCCCGGATCGTCCGCGGCGGCGGCGGTGGGCTCGGCGTCGCGGTCATCGGCCGCCTCCGCGCCCGCTGACCCGCGGGAGCTCCCCCGGCGCCGGCGGCGGCGGCGCGCGGAGGGGTCGGCGTCGGCGGGGTCAGCCGGGTCGGCGTCGACGTCGGTCGCCGGCGCGGCAGCGCCGGGGTCGTCCAGCTCATCCCCGGACGCGGCGGCGTCGTCCTGCACGTCGCCGGCACCACCCTGGGGATCCACGGCGCCGTCGGCACCGCCCTCGAGGGTCTCGCCACCTTCGGGGGTGCGGCGGCGGGAGCGACCGCGGCCGCCGCGGCGGCGGCGCGAACGACGTCCGGCCGCGCTGTCGTCGTCACCGTCCTCGGCGAGCAGATCATCGGGGTCGACCTCGTCGAGGTCCACGTCGGCGTCGTCGACGTCGGCGGGCGGACGCCGTGTGCGCAGCCGGTCGAGCTCGTCGCCGAGGTCGACGGCGAAGGGAGAGGCGAGGGGCGCCCCGGTCGGCCCGGCGTCGACCTCCGCTTCCAGGACCTCCGCATCGATCGCCGCTGCGGCGGGGCCGTCATCGAGGCCGGGCGCGTCGCTCGCCGGCTCCGGCGCGTCGTCGGTGGGGGCCAGAGCCCCGGGCGGGAGCCTGCGCGACGAGCCGGGCTCGACGACCGGCGCTCCCGGCTCGACCCGCGGTCTGCGCGTGGAGCGGCGGGAGGCCGGGGCGGTGGTGCCCGAGGAGCCACCACCGGAGGGCTCCGTGGTGGCGGTCACCGGCGCCTCGACCGGCGACGGCTCCCCGACGGGCGGCGGCCCGGCAGCGGCGCGGGCGGCGCGCGAGCGGGAGCCGCGGCGGGTGCGGGGCGCCGCCTCGCCCGGCTCGTCAGCGACGGGTCCGTCCGGGTGCTGCCCCCGCGCGGAGGTGGCTGCGGAGACCTCGGGTGCCGGCTCATCGGCGGCGATCTGTCCTGACGGCACCTGCCCCGCGAGCTCGCCGGTGCCCTCATCGGCGCCGTCGCCGTGGTCGGCGTCCTCACCGGCACCGGGCTCGACGTGGACGGGGGCGCCTGCGGGCCTGCTGGCAGCCCGGCGCGGACGCCGCACGGCGGTCTGCGGGTCGGGCGCCTGGAACAGCAGCGCCGTCGAGAGCGGGCGCAGGGGAGCCGGCTCGCCCGGCTGCTCCGGGTCATCGACCTGCCCCGGGCCGGTCTCCCCGGGGCCGGTCTGCGCGGACCTGTCGGCCTGCACGACCGACGCCGGTGGGCCGGCCGGCACGTCGGGCAGCTCCTCGACGGGGTCGGCGCCCGGTGCGGGCAGGTCGTCGGCGGGGACGTCCTGCAGCGGGGTCTCCCCCGCGAGGGGCTCCGGAGGTCCAGCGGGCCGGCTCGCCGCCCGGCGCCGCGCCGGCCGCTGGGTCGCCGCTGTGGTGCTGTCGTCGTCCGCCATGGGACTCCTCACCCGGCTGGAGCGCCACACCGTGCTCCGTGCCGGGAGTCACCCACCGCCGGTGGCGGTGGAAGCCTGGGGTTCGCCCGGTCCGGGGGCGGCGCCGTGCGCGCCTGCCGACCTCACCTGGCGCGACGCCGCGCCAGGTGCGCCCCCGGCGGTTCCGGCGGCACTCCGACCACGGTCGGGGCTCCCCCTGCGCCTGCCGAGCCACCCGTGGGGGTGCGGCGGCGCGAGGCCAGGTGCTCACCGACCATGGCGCACGATGTCGGGCCGCCCGACAGGTGTGGCGTGCCGGATGACCAGGTGCATCATCTCACAGCGCCCGCCCCCCACCTCCGGCCCACTGCGCGGCGACGGGCGCTCCGGGACCCGCGGGTCCCCGGCGGAGTCGGGCTCAGAGGTAGCGGTTCGGGTCGAAGCTCTCCAGCGGGATCACCCGCACCCGTGGCAGCACCGCGGTGAAGGCGCCCACGTCGTCCTCGAGGTCGTACAGGCGCAGCCCCGACGCGACCGACGACGGCCCCTGCGCGCCCTGCGCGGACAGCGCGGCGAAGCGGCTGTTCACGAACTCCCGGAAGGCCATCAGCCCGACGCGGCGGGTGAGCCCGCTGGGGCCGGGCTCGGCGAGCAGCCGCGTGACGTCGTCGAGGAAGTCACCGTCGTGGCTGGCCAGGAGGATGTCACCGTCGCGCCCGGTGATCGCGTCCAGGGTGCGCTGGATGCCGAGGTCGACGACCTTCTCGCCCGGACGCCCGGCGAGGGGGATGGGGCGGAAGCCGATCGCGAGCAGGGCCTGCACGAAGCCCATGGGCATGCTGCCGGACGTGGCGTTGAGGAAGAAGAGCCCCTTGACGGGCTGGTCGAAGACCTGCGCGGCGAAGCTGAGCACCCGGTCCCAGCGCGGGCGCTCCTCGGGGGCCGGTCGGTGGCCCAGCACGCTCAGCCCCAGGGTGGCGTCGATGTTCTCCCCGTCGACGAGCAGGTACGTCGTCCGCCCCCCGGCCCCCGCACCGGCCTCGTCGCTCTCGCTCGGCGCGGGCGCCGGGACGGCGGGGGGCTGCGGCATCGGGACGGAGGGCTGGGGCACCACCCCGCTGCTCGGCGACGCGCTCACCCGCGCACCCTAGGGGCTCACCGCAGCACCTGACGGCGGCCACCAGGTCGGTGTGGGAACCTTCCCTCCCCCCGCTGCAGGAGCCCACCATGACGAGCGCGCCCGCTCCTCCGCGCGCCGGTGGCGCGAGGCACCGAGGCGGCGTGCTGTCGGTGCTTGCGGCGGGGCCCGTCGTGTCGGTGACCAGGCTGCTCGTGGCGGTCACCGTCGTGAAGGCCGCCGGCCTCGGCGCCTTCCCGCAGCGCGGCCTCGACGAGGGCGTCAGCGTCGCCAGCGCCGTCCACATCCTCGACGCCGGGTGGCCGGGGCCGGTGCTGGGACCCAGCGGTCCGCTCGGGGCTCCGGCCCTGTGGCAGCTGGCGGGCCTGGCGCGCGTCTCCGCGGTGCTCGGCAGTGACGTGCTGGACGCCGCCCCCTCGGCCGTGGCGGGCGGGCGGGCGCTGGTGCTGCCGCTGGCGGTGCTCAGCGCCGGTCTGCTGTGGGTGCTGGCGCGCCGTGCCGGGCTGGGCGGCGGCGCCGCGGCGGTGGCGGTGGTGGCGGGGGCGCTGTCACCGCTCGCCGTCTCCTACCACCGCGTGGTGACCCCGGAGGTCATCGCGCTGCCCTGGGCCCTGGCGGGGCTGGCGCTGGTCGCGGTGCGCCCCACCCGCGCGGTCGCCGGTGAGCACTCCACCGCCGGGGGGCGACCGCGTCCCTCCCCGGGGGCGGCGCTGGCGGGCAGCGGTCTGCTGGCGGTGGCCGCTGCGACGTCACCGCTGACCCTCCTCCTGGTCCCGCTCGCCCTCGCCGCCTGCTCGGGGCGCCTGGGCCTGCCGGACTGGCGCACCGACGCCGCACCGGTGGACGCGCCGGCACCCCCCCCGGGTGGTGCGACCCCGACCCCGGGCGCGGTGGACGACCGCCTCGGGCACCACGGGCCGGACATGGTGCGGCCGGTGCTGCCCGGGCGCCGGTGGCCGAGCGGGGCGCGATCCGTACTGGTGGCGGCCTGCAGCGCGCTGGTGCTGGCGGGCACGGCGGTCGGGGTGCGGGCGGCGGGGTCGCTGGACGCCGACCTGGAGCCCGGGGCGCGGGGGGCCAGCGGCCTGTCGACCTCCACCTCAGGGGCGCGGGCGCTGCGCACGTGGGTCGAGCTCGACGTGGTCGTGCCCCTCCTGGTCCTGGTGCTCGTGGTCGCCGCCGTCCGCGTGGGCGCGTGGCGCCCCCACGCCGTCGCCGCGGTCCTGCCGGTCCTGGCGGTGGTGGCGCTGGGCCTGCCGGCGGCCTCGGCGGTCGTCGTGGTGGTGCCGTGGGCGCTGCTCGTGGCGGCCGGGACGGTGCGCGCGGTCACCGCGCGTGCGGTGCGTCCCGCAGGCGCCGTGGCGCCCGGTGGTGGGGAGCGCGAGGGCGAGCCGCGCGAGGGCGGGGCGTGCGAGGGCCGGGCGGAGACCCACCCCCCGGGCGGGTCGGGTCGCCTCCGCTGGATGACGTCGGTGCGCTCCCGGCGCCTGGCGCCGCTGGCCGCTGCCGTCGTGCTGGTCGTCGGAACGGGGTGGGTGCTGGAGGGCAGGGCCGCGTCCGCACGCGGCGACGACACGGCCGCCGCGGCGGCCGTCCTGTGGCTGGCGCGCACCGCCCGGGGCCAGGGCGTGCTCGCCGACCCGAGCATCGCCCTGGACCTTGAACGCCTCGGGCTGGAGGTCCTGACCGCGATCGGGCCCGACGGGCGGGTGCGGGGCGGGATCGCCGGGGCGGCGTGGCTGGTGGAGACGAGCAGCGTGCGCGAGGCCGCGCGCGACGACGCGCTGACGCGCCAGGTCCTGACCGCCTCGGCGGTCGCGCGCGTCTTCGGAACCGGGACGCACCGCGTGGCGGTGCTGGAGCTGCCCCGCGAGCCGTCCACGTCGCCACCGGATCCGGCACCGCCGGGCGCGCCTCCGCCGGGCGCGCCTCCGCCGAGCGCATCCCCGCCGAGCGGGTCGCTGGACCTCGACCTCGACCCACCCCAGCCCGATCCCCGGGAACCCGACCCCCCGCAACCCGACCCACCACAGCCCGACCCACCGGCACCCGCTCCTCCGGGAGCCGCCCCGTCAGGGGTGGCGGCGGACCAGCGGGCGGTCGCCGCTCTGCTGCGCAACCCGCGGATCACCTTCTCGCCCACCGCAGCGCAGGTGCTCAGCGGGGAACCCGTCGACGTCGTCCTGCTGGCGGTGCTGGCCACCACGGCCCTGGACCACGAGCTCTCCGTCGTCGACCTCCCGGCGGCGCCGGGCCGAGGGGTGGACGCCCTGCGCACCTCCGCCGTCCTGGACCTCGTCGACGGCGCACCCGTGACGGCCGCCTCCGGGATCGGGGACGACGTCGTCGCCGACCTCACCGCCCGCGCCAGCGGTGTGGTCCCGATCGTCGAGGTCACCGCCACCGGCGCCGTGGGCCCCGGGGCACGTCAGCTCCTCGTCCGCCTGCCGCCCACGCCTGCTGGCGCTGGCGCTGGTGGCACGACGACACTGCTATCACCGTGAGTTGTCAACGGTCACATGCAGGGCCACGCTGAGCGACATGCGCCGGACTCTGCTCGCCGCCCTGGCGGCTGCCCTGCTGCTCACGGCGCCCACGCTCCTGGCACCCGCGACGGCGGCGGCGAGCACGGCCCCGTCGCGCTCCGAGCCGGCCCACGTGCGCGTCGGCCACCTCGTCCCGGGTCTCGGGGCCCTGCGCCTGACCGCCACCTCCTTCGCCGGCGGCGAGCCGGTCACGCTGGCGCCGAGCGCGTCCTACGGCACGGTGGTGCAGTACCTGGACCTGCCCGCAGGCACCTACTCCGTGACGGCGACGCCCGTGGGGACCACCGCGGCGCGCACGCCGGCGCTCAGCGGCATCGTGACCACGGAGCCCGGAGCGTCCTACACCGTCCTGGCCCTGGGCACCGCCAGCTCCGCCCGCCTGCAACCCGTCACCGACGACATCAGCGCCCCGGAGCGGGGCGCTGCGAAGGTGCGGGTCATCAACGCCTCCAGCCTCTCGGAAATCACGAGCGTCACCGTGGAGGGCGGGTCGCCGCTGGCAGCGGCCGCCCGCTTCGCCGAGCCGAGCGAGTACACCACCGTGGCGGCAGGGGCGCTGCAGGTGCAGGCCGCCAGCGGTGCCGCGCGCGGCACGACGACGCTGGAGGCCGCCCCCAACAGCGTGTACACGCTGTTGGTCCTCAACGACGATCGGGGCGGGCTGGAGCTCCGCTCGGTGCGGGACGCCAGCGGTGCCGGAGTGGTGCCCACCGGTGGGGCCGCGACCGGGGCCGGCGGCACCGCCGGCGCGGACGCCCCGCTGCTGGCCGCCGGCGTGGTGCTGGTCGTGGTGGCGGTGGCGGGCCTGACAGCACTGGCCGTCCCGGCGCTCCGGTCGACGCCGGTGTCTCCGGGCAGGCGACGCCGGACCCCTGAGGGCGCCAGCGCGTGACCGGCTCCAGCGGGCGGCACCGCGGGGAGGTCCGCCGGTCCGGGGGGCCCCGCCACGCCGCTGGTGCACTGCAGCTCGCCACGCGTCGGTCGGCACGCCGGGGCACACGTCAGGGCACGCGTTCGAGCGCTGAGGGCACCGGTCACCGCGCCTCGTCCGTGTCGCGCCTGCTCGGCACCGCCGCGGTCTCCTCCCTGGTGCTCGGCTGCGCGCTGAGCGGCTCCGCTGTCGCGCCGGTGTCCGGCACGGCTGGGGTGTCCAGCGCGGCTGGGGCCCCCAGCGGGGCGGCGGCTGAAGAACCCTCGGGGAGCACCAGCGATGTGCAGGCGGCTGCGCTGTCGGTGCCCGACTCAGCGCCCGACCGGACGCCGGTGCCGAGTCCCGCGCCGGCGCCGGGCGCCGCAGTTCCGCCGGCCACCGCGCCGGTCGCCGAGCCCGTCGCTGAGCCCGTCGCGGTGAGCATCCCCGCCATCGGTGTCGCCTCGTCGCTGGTGCAGCTCGGCCTGACTGCCGACGGGTCGCTGCAGGTTCCCGCCACGGCCGCGCAGGCGGGCTGGTTCACCGGCGGCCCGCCGCCGGGCGCCCAGGGGCCGGCCGTGATCGCCGGGCACGTGGACTCCCGGCAGGGCCCCGGGGTGTTCTTCTCCCTCGGCCGCCTGGTCGCCGGCGACGAGGTGGTGGTGGCACGGGCGGACGGCTCGGACGCCCGGTTCTCGGTCACCGCCACGGTGCGGGTGCCGAAGGACTCCTTCCCCGCCGACCTCGTCTACGGGCCGGTACCGGGTGCGGAGCTGCGGCTGATCACCTGCGGCGGCACCTTCGACCGGGGCATCGGCCACTACCGGGACAACGTCGTCGTCTTCGCCGCGCTGGTCCCCCCGGCGACCGCGGCCTGACGGCGCCGCCGGATCACTGGCGCAGCGACCGCAGTGCCCAGCGGCCTCAGAGCTCGGGGAACCAGATGCCGATCTCCCTGGCCGCGGAACCGGGCGAGTCCGAGCCGTGCACGAGGTTCTGCTGCACCGCGGCGCCCCAGTCACGTCCGAGGTCACCGCGGATGGTGCCGGGGGCGGCGCCTGTGGGGTCGGTGGTGCCGGCCAGGGACCGGAAGCCCTCGATGACGCGATGCCCCTCCAGCACCACCGCTACGAGCGGGCCGGAGAGCATGAACTCCACCAGGGGCGCGTAGAACGGCTTGCCCTCGTGCTCGGCGTAGTGCTCCGCGAGCAGGGCGGGGTCGGCGGTGCGCTGCACCAGGGCGACCACGGTGTAGCCCTTGGCCTCGATGCGCCGCAGCACCTCACCGGTCAGGTGCCGGGCGACGGCGTCGGGCTTGAGCAGCACCAGGGTGCGCTCGACGGCAGGAGGTGTCACGGCGGTCACGGGCCAGACCGTACCGGGGCGCGGGCCCGGCCCGTCCGCGGTGACGGCCCCGCGGCGTCCAGGTCACCCACCCGCCCCAGCCCCCCCTTCGCGCTGCCCACCGCCGGGACGCCGGCCGTCGCCGGTGGCCAGCGCGCCTCAGGCCGAGGCGCGTCCGCCCGTGCCGCCGCTGCCGCCGGCGGCGAGGTCCGCGGCCCAGGCGCGGCGGTCGCGGTCGACGCGGCGGCCGATGCTGACCAGCCAGAACCACAGCGCGGCGAAGAGGGCGCCGACGAAGAACATCGACGGCACGAGGAACCCCAGCGCGATGAGCAGCACCTGCAGGCCCGTGCCCAGCGCGATGCCCCCGGGTCGTCGCACCACCCCGCCGGCCAGCACGAACGCCACGGCCATCGCACCGCCGACGGCGAACACGGCCCCCACCGAGGGGCCGCCGGGCACCGCGACGAAGCGGCTCGCCACGATCGTGGCGAAGAAGACGATGAAGGCCTCGAGCAGCAGCGTCGCCGACGCCAGGCGCACGGTCATCGTCGGGGGCGGAACCTCCAGCGGCGCGTCGTCGCCCGACGCACCCCCGCCCGGCACCTCCGCGGGCGCCGCGCTCACCGGTCCGCCCGCAGCAGCACCCGCGCCTCGCCGACGACGGTCACCGACCCGGTGACCAGCACCCCGGCGCCCAACCCGTCGGAGGTGCCCTGCTCCGCGGCGTCCACCGCCACCTGGATCGCGTCGTCCAACCGCTCCACCGCGTGCACCCGCTCCTCCCCGAACACCTCGCGGGCCAGCTCGGCGAGCTCCTCGACGTCCAGGGACCGCGGGGACGTCGACCGGGTGATGACCACCTCGTCGAGCACCGGCTCCAGCACGTCCAGCATCGACGCGGCGTCCTTCCCGCGGAGCACCGCCACCACCCCCACGAGCCGCGTGAGCTCGAAGGCGTCCTCCAGGGCGACCACCACCGCCTGCGCGCCGGCCACGTTGTGGGCGGCGTCGACGATCACCAGCGGGCTGCGCCGCACCACCTCCAGGCGCCCCGGCGAGCTGGCGTCGGCGAACGCGGCGCGCACCACGTCCGGCTCCAGCACCCCGTCGGGGCCGCGCGCCTCGTCCCCGCCGCCGAGGAACGCCTCCACCGCGGCGACCGCCACCGCGGCGTTGGAGGCCTGGTGCGGCCCGTGCACGGGCAGCAGCACGTCGTCGTACACCGACCGCAGCCCCTGCAGCCCCACCAGCTGCCCGCCCACGGCGACGGCGCGCGAGCGCACCCCGAAGTCGAGCCCCTCGCGGACCACGGTGGCCCCGGCCTGCACCGCCCGGGCCAGCAGCACCTCCGCGGCCTCCGCGCTCTGCTGCGCCAGCACCGCCACCACCCCCTCCTCGATGATCCCGGCCTTCTCCCCCGCGATCTCGCCCACGGTGCCGCCGAGCAGGTCGGTGTGGTCCAGGGAGACGGGGGTGATCACCGCGACGGCGGGGTGGACGACGTTCGTGGCGTCCCACGTGCCACCGAGGCCCACCTCGATGACCGCGACGTCGACGGGGGCGTCGGCGAAGGCCGCGAAGGCCATCACCGCGAGCACCTCGAAGTACGTCAGTGCCGGCTGCTCCGCCGAGCGCAACCGGCCGTCGACGATCTCGACGTACGGCGCGACGTCCTCGTAGGCCGCCACGAACGCCTCAGCGGTCAGCGGCTCGCCGTCCACGCTGATCCGCTCCGTGACGCTGGACAGGTGCGGGCTGGTGAAGCGCCCGGTGCGCAGGTTCATCTCGCGCAGCAGCCGCTCGGCGAAGCGCACCGTGGAGGTCTTGCCGTTCGTGCCGCCGACGTGGATGACGGGGTAGGACAGGTGCGGGTCGCCGAGCAGGGCCAGGACGTCGACCAGGGGCTGCAGGCGCGGCTCCACGCGGTCCTCGGGGGTGCGCGCGAGCAGCTCGCCGTACACGGCGTCCAACCGCGTCGCCGCGCCGGTGGTCTCAGCGTTCACCCCCCCATCGTCGCGCGCCGCACGGAGGCGGTCGACCCAGGGCCGCTGTCGACCTCCCAGCGGAGTGGACGGATGCGCTGGTTCAGCGCCGGTGCGCTGCGACAGTGCTGACCCGCCTGGAAGTGGACGGGTTCAAGAACCTCCTGGACGTCCAGGTGGATTTCGGGCCCTTCACGTGCATCGCGGGGGCCAACGGCATCGGCAAGTAGAACGTCTTCGACGTGATCGAGTTCATGTCGCACCTGTCGAGCGAGGCCCTCATCGAGGCGTCGCAGCGCGGACGAGGCGCATCAGGGATCCGCGGCAGCGATCCTCGTGACCTCTTCTGGCACGGGCGCAGCGGAACGCCCGGGCCCATCCAGGTGGCGGTGGAGATGCTGGTCCCCCGATCGGTCGAGGACGACCTCGGTGCCGAGACCGCACCGACGACGACATTCCTGAGGTACGAGGTCGAACTCGGCTTCGAGGCCCCGGTCGGCCAGGGCAGCCTCGGCCGCCTCGTCCTCCTGCGCGAGGAGCTGCGACACATCACCAGGGGAGGAGCGCCCGGGCACCTGAGGTTCGAGCACAGTGCCCGGCGGTTCTGGGACGAGGTCTCGTCGGCGAGCGCAGGGGTGGCGCCTCCTTGTCGACGGAGCAGCGCGACGAGGGGACGATCAGCAACGTCCACGGGGACGGTGGCAGTCGAGGCCGGCCGCAGCCGCGAGCTGCTACGCGTGCCGGCAGGACCGTGCTCTCCACCGTCACGACCGGGGACTACCGGACCATCATGGCCGCACGCCGCGAGATGCAGAGCTGGCGCCGCTCGGCCCTGGAGCCGTCCGCCTCGAGGGAGCCCGACGGCTTCGACGCGCCGCGGAGCCTGTCGCAGGACGGGCGGCACCTGGCAGCGACCCTGTACCGCATCGCACACCAGGTGGACAGCAGTGGTCATGCTGACCCGGAGGCTGTCTGCGCCCGTGTGGCCGGGCGCCTCTCAGACCTCTCTGGAGTCGGGGTTGAGAAGCTCGACGTCGAGCTCGACCAGGTCCGCGAGGTGTCCCCCCTGCTGCTGGACGAACGGAAAATGCCCGGCTTGCCTGCCGGGCCCCTGTCGGAGGGGACCTTGCGCTTCCTCGCCCTGTGCGTCCTGGTGGAGGACTCACGGTCAACGGGGCTCGTCTGCATGGAGGAGCCGGAGAACGGCAGGCACCCCGCTGATCTCAGGGCGATGCTCCAGCTCGTGCAGGACTCGGCAGTCGATCCCACCGAGTCACCCGGTGAGAGCAACCCGTTCCGGCAGGTGATGGTCAACACGCACTCGCCCGGGGTCGTGCAGCTCTGCGACCCGAGGACCTGCTCCTCGCCGAGGTCCTCGTCGTGCAGCTCGACAGCGGCCGCTCGGCTCGCGCTCGGACGTTGTCGCCCCATCGCGCCACATGGCGGGCAGAGAGTACGGCGGGAACGTTCACGAAGGCGGATGTCACGCCGTACCTGACGCCACCCCGTGACGCGCAGATGAGACTGCCGCTCGACCTGGCCGCATGATCCGGAAAATGGTTCCGAGGTCGGCCCTCTCCCTCTCCGAGGGGAGTTCCGACTCCCCTCTCGCGGACGTCGTGCCCGGCCTCTTCCGTGATCAGACGTCGTCCTGCGGGTCACCGCGCCCGACCTGTGCTCCTCTCAGCTCGACGGCGTGCCCGACGTCCTCGTGCTGCACCGGGACGCCGACACCCCAGGAGTCGATCTCCGCCGAGCCGAGCTGGTCGAGGCGTGCGAAGCGGTCGGTGTGACGTGCCCCCTGGTGCCGATCGTGCCGGTGCGCATGACCGAGGCGTGGCTCCTCCTCGACCCTCAGGCCATCACGGTGGTGGCGGGCGATCCGCGGGGCGGACTCCGCCGGCCCTCCCGAAGCCTGGAGAGATCGAGGCTCACTGATCCCCAGCGGCTCCTGCAGGAGTCGCTGCTGACCGCCGCCGACGCCGCAGGCCGTCGACGCGACCAGGTGGCGCTGCGCTCTCCCGCCCACCGCCGTCAGCTGATCGAACGCCGTGCCCGCTTCGGGGCCGTGGCTGGACCGGCGTCGCTCCGCGCCCTCACCGACGACATCGCCCGCGTCGTCGTCGTGACCTCGGGCACCGCCCGAGGTCACGACGACGTCAGCTGTGTCGCTCAGGCGCGAGCGACCTCGACCACCACCAGCTCCCCGGGTGCGGTCGTGACGTCCACGGAGGTGGCGAGCACCTCTCCGGCGATCCGATCATGATGCGACTGGGCCGCGTCCAGCCGGTGAGCGGGCACCGCCAGCGACAGGGCGATGCGGTCGCTGACGTGCAGGCCCGCGGCCCGGCGCGCCTCCTGCACCTGGCGCACCACGTCGTTGGCCCAGCCCCGCGCCTCCAGCTCGGGGGTGACCTCGGTGGCCAGGACGACGAAGCCGCCACCGGGCAGGGTGGCGGTCACGCGGTCCACACGATCCGCGGCGCCGCCCGCGCCGTCGTCGACCACGGTGGTCAGCTCGTACTCCCCCTCCTGGAGCACGATGCCGCCGGCGGCGACGGTGCCGGTCGCGTCGACCTCCCACGCCCCCGAGCGCGCGGCCTGGATCGCCAGCTGCACCTGCCGCCCCAGGCGGGGGCCGGCGGCGCGGGCGTTGACGCTCAGCTTCTGGGTGATCCCGTAGGACTCGGCCACGTCGCCCCCGCCGGTGCCGCCACCGGCCTGGTCGTCGAGGTCGACCAGCTCCACGACGTCGACGTTGACCTCGTCGGCCACCAGTGCGCTCAGCTGCTCCAGCGCCGCGGCCCCGTGCACCGCCACGGTCAGGGACGGCAGGGGCTGGCGCACCCGCAGGCCCGCGGCCTTGCGCAGCCCCAGCGCCACCGAGCACACCGCCCGAGCGGCGCCCATCGCCTCCACCAGCTCGCGGGTGCCGGCGTCGTCGGGGAGGTCGGCGTCGTCGGGGTAGTCGGTCAGGTGCACGCTGCGCCCCCCGGTCAGACCGCGCCACACCTCCTCGGTGACCAGCGGCAGCAGCGGCGCCGCCACCCGGCACACCACCTCCAGCACGGTGTGCAGGGTGTCGACGGCGTCGCGGGCGTCGGGGCCCTCGCTCCAGAAGCGGCGCCGGGATCGGCGCACGTACCAGTTGCTGAGCCCGTCGAGGTACCCGCGGACCGCCTCGCACGCCCCCGCGACGTCCAGGGCGTCCATCAGGTCGCGGACGCGGGAGACCAGGTCCGCGAGCTCCCCGAGCACGTACCGGTCGAGGGTGTGCGGGGAGTCGGTGCGCCAGCGCCCCACCACCCCCCGCGACCCGTCGGCCCCACCCTCGACCGGCATCTCCCCGGCGTACAGGGCCAGGAACGACCAGCAGCTCCACAGCGGCAGCAGCACCTGGCGCACGCCCTCGCGGATGCCGGCCTCGGTGGTGACGAGGTTGCCGCCGCGCAGGACGGGGCTGGACATGAGGAACCAGCGCATCGCGTCGGCGCCGTCGCGGTCGAAGACCTCGGCGACGTCGGGGTAGTTGCGCAGCGACTTGCTCATCTTGCGCCCGTCCTCGCCGAGGACGATGCCGTGGACCAGGGCGGTGGTGAACGCCGGGCGGTCGAACAGCGCGGTGGCCAGCACGTGCAGGGTGTAGAACCACCCGCGGGTCTGGCCGATGTACTCCACGATGAAGTCGCCCGGGTTGTGCTCCTCGAACCACTCCCGGTTCTCGAACGGGTAGTGCACCTGCGCGAAGGGCATGGCGCCGGACTCGAACCAGCAGTCGAGCACCTCGGGGACCCGGCGCATCGTCGAGCGCCCCGTGGGGTCGTCGGGGTTGGGACGGGTGAGCTCGTCGACGTGGGGGCGGTGCAGGTCGCTCGGGCGCACCCCGAAGTCGCGCTCGAGGGCGTCGAGGGAGCCGTAGACGTCGGTGCGCGGGTGGGCGGGGTCGTCGCTGACCCACACCGGGATGGGGCTGCCCCAGAACCGGTTGCGGCTGATCGACCAGTCGCGGGCCCCCGCCAGCCACTTCCCGAAGGAACCGTCGCGCACGTGGCCGGGCACCCAGGCGATCTGCTGGTTCAGCTCGACCATCCGGTCGCGGACGGCGGTGACCTGCACGAACCAGCTGGAGACGGCCCGGTAGATCAGCGGGTTGCCGCACCGCCAGCAGTGCGGGTACGGGTGGTCGTAGGTCTCGGCGCGCACCAGTGCGGTGCCCTCGCCGACCGAGTTGCCTGGACCGGCACCGGCCTTGAGGTCGGCGATGATCGCGGGGTTGGCCTCGAAGACCTGCTGGCCCTGGTAGTCGGGCACGCGCGCGTCGAAGCGACCGCGGGCGTCGACCGCGACGACGGTCTCGATGCCCGCCGCCTCGGCGACCGCGGAGTCCTCCTCGCCGTAGGCGGGGGCGGTGTGCACCGCCCCGGTGCCGTCGTCGGTGGTGACGTAGTCCGCGGCGAGCACCTGGTGGGCGTTCGCCGCGCCCGCGAAGTAGGTGAAGGGCGGGGTGTACGTGGAGCCGACCAGGTCCGCGCCCTTGAGGCGGGCCACGACCACGGCGCCGTCCCCGACCTCGCCGAGCTCGCGGGCGTAGTGGGCGAGCCGGGCCTCGGCCAGCACCACGCGACCGAGCGCGCTCTCGACGACGGCGTAGTCGACGTCCGGGCCGACGGCGACGGCCATGTTGGACGGCAGGGTCCACGGCGTCGTGGTCCACACCAGCACGCGGGCGCCGGCGGCCGGGCCCGAGGTGAGGGGAAAGCCGACGGTGACCGCCGGGTCCTGGCGCTGGCGGTAGACGTCGTCCATGCGCGTCTCGGTGGCGGACAGCGGGGTCTCGCACCGCCAGCAGTAGGCGAGCACCCGGAAGCCCTCGTAGACGAGTCCCTTGTCCCACAGGGCCTTGAACGCCCACATCACCGACTCCATGTAGTCGGTGTCGAGGGTCTTGTAGTCGTTGGCGAAGTCCACCCACCGGGCCTGGCGGGTGACGTACCGCTCCCAGTCGGCGGTGTAGCGCAGCACCGAGGTGCGGCAGACGTCGTTGAACCGGGCGACGCCCATCTCCTCGATCTCGGCCTTGCGCGTGAGGCCCAGCTGCCGCTCGGCCTCGACCTCGGCGGGAAGCCCGTGGCAGTCCCAGCCGAAGCGGCGCTCCACCCGCTGCCCGCGCATCGTGCGGTAGCGGGGCACGACGTCCTTGACGTACCCGGTGAGCAGGTGCCCGTAGTGGGGCAGGCCGTTCGCGAAGGGGGGGCCGTCGTAGAAGACGTACTCCCCTCGACCACCGGCACCGTCGGCACTCCCGGCACCGTCCTGGACCGGTCGCGCAGCGACGCTGGCCTCGAAGGTGCGGTCGCCCTGCCAGTACCGCAGCACCGCGGCCTCGACGTCGGGGAAGGAGGGCGAGGGCGGCACGGAGTCCGCGCCGCTCGCCGACGCCAGGGGGTAGGTCATCTCGTCCGCTCCACACCGTGATCGCTCGACCCTGGTGCGGGGACGACGCCACCCGGTGGGGCGCGCCGCGGTACCACCCCGCTTGCCGCTCCGGGGTGCCGGGGCGGCCGCTCGCGAGCGGCGATGACGGGCCGCACCCGTCCGGGTCTACTGGGCGGGTGCGTGCGGTCCGCCGTTCTTCCGGAGGCTCACCGGTGATGGCCGGGTCGACGCCTGTGGCGACAGCGTAGCGCCCGCGGCACGCGGTGGGGGGGACCCATCCCGCCGGTCCTGCTGCTGGTCGCGCCCTGTCCGTGGACCCGGGGGGTACCCGCCGATCGCCGGACGACCCTCGTCCGCCCGCGGTACGAGCTCATCGACGCGACCACGATCACGACGCCGTACGCGGGCCCGCCGCACCAGGACCGTGGTCCGCGACCCGACCGTCCCCCTCGCGCTCGCCGCACCGAGCGGCGTCGAGGCCCACCCGGGGGCGGACGTGCGTCCCAGCGCCGACGACCCCGCCGACCTGCTGATCCCGGACGTGGTGGTCGCCGTGCCGAGCGACCCGAGGAGCACGTCCGTCCTCGCGGCGGACGTCCCGGTCGCCGTGGAGGTCGTCTCGCCGAGCAGCCGCACGAACGACCGCGTCACCGAGCTCGCCACACACCCGGCGTGGGGCGTGCCCGCCCACCTCCTCGTCGACATCACCGACGGGGCGGGGACGGCGGTGACCTGGCACGGGGAGACCTCGGCGGTGCGTCGGGCGGTCGCGGCGGTCGAGCAGCTCGCCCCCTGACGCACACCCGGGCCGACGGCTGCCCCGCCGCAGTTCTCGGCGCGACAGGTCGAGCCCGTCCGCGGGTGCACCACAGACGCCGGCTCGGCTGCCCGACCGCGCTCATCGAGGGGCGCGGCACCCAGCGGCAGGTGCGGCACCGTCAGCAGGAGCGGTGCTGCGTCGACCCCTGCGGCACCGCTCGCGCCGCGATGAACCAAATGCACTAGTTCATCACCGGCAGTCTCCCTCCGCTACGGTTTGCCCGGATCGGGTAGGACGGCCTCGCCTGCCACCCCGCGCCCCGACAGCTCGAAGGAGTCACCGTGCTCGAGGACTTCGGCATCAGGTCCAAGGTGCTTGCCGTGCTGGCGCTGCCCGTCGCGGTCCTGACCGCTGCCGGAGGCACCATCGTCGCGACCGCCGCGGCCGAGGCCGCAGAGGACACCGCCCTGCACCGCGTCGCCCTCAGCACCGACGTCCTCGGGCAGCTGACCGGCGCGCTGCGCGTCGAGCGCGACCTGAGCCTCGCCGCCCGCGCCGGTGCCAGCGGGGCCGGCGGTGCGGGCGCCGCCGAGGGGGCCACCGGTGGCGCCGAGGCGCTGGAGCGGGCGCGCGAGCGCAGCACCGCGCTGATCGACCGCTCCGACCGGGCGCTGACCGCCATCGAGGTCGAGGATCTGAGCGACGAGGCGCGTGATGCACTCGTCACCTCCCGGCAGACCCTCGCGGCGCTGCCGGACCTCCGCGACGAGGTCGACTCGCCCAGCGTCGGGGACGTGCGCATCACCACCGGCTACCAGGGTGCGATCGGCGCCCTCGACGACCTGCCCCGCGCTGCGGCCCTCGGCCAGGACGACGCCGACCTCAGCACGGCCCTGCAGTCCTGGACGGAGGTGCAGGAGCTCATCGACCTCGCCGACTCCCTCGAGGGTCAGATCGGCATCGCCCTCGCCGACCAGAGCCTGGCGCAGGTCGAGGGCACCAGCCTGTACACCGCCGCCGTGCGCCGCGAGCTGCTGCGCGCGCGACTGGTCGCCGACGTCAACCGGCTCACCACCGACGTGCCGGCCCCCGAGACGGCCGCGGGCCTGGTCGCCCTGCGCCAGGCCTTCCTCGCCTCCACCACCGCGCCCGACGCGGCAGCACCGGCGGGGCTGGACGACGCGTCGGTCGACGCCGCCATCAGCGAGGACACCGCAGCCCTGCGCGCGACCGCCGACCAGCTCGCCGCCGTGGCGCAGGACCGCGCGTCCACCCTCGCCGACCAGACCCGCGACGGCGCCGCGCGGCTGCTCGTGCTGGTGGCCCTGCTGGTGCTCGGCTCCCTGGTCGTCGCCCTGCTCATCGGCGGCAGCATCGTCGCGCGCCTGCGCCGGGTGACCCGCGCGGCGGAGCGGATGCGCGAGGAGCTGCCGGCGGCCGTCGCCGCCGCGGGGACCCGCGGAGCGGGCGGGGCCGCCCGAGCCGCGCCGTCCCTGGCCACCCCCGGGCGCGATGAGGTGGGGCGCCTGGCCACGGCGCTGGACGACGTCACCGCCGTGGCGCTGGACCTCGCCCACGGCCAGGCCCGGCTGAGGACGGCGGTCTCGGCGGCCTTCGTCGGCGTCGCCCGGCGCAACCAGTCGCTGCTGGGGCGCCAGCTGGGCGCCATCGACACCCTGGAGCAGGCCGAGCAGGACTCCGGCTCCCTCGCCGCGCTGTTCCAGCTCGACCACATGGCCAGCCAGATGCGGCGCAACGCCGAGTCGCTGCTGGTGATCGCCGGTGAGGAGAGCGGACGGCGCGTGCGCTCACCGATGCTGCTCTCCGACGTGGTGCGCACCGCCGCCAGCGAGGTCGAGCACTACGAGCGCGTCGACCTCGCACTGCACGCCGACCCCGAGGTGCCCGCCCGCGTGGCGCTGGTGCTGGCGCACCTGCTCGCGGAGCTGCTGGAGAACGCGACCACCTTCTCACCGGGCAGCACCCGCGTCAGCGTCAGCAGTCGTGAGCCCCGCGCCGAGCGTCCGGTCGAGCGGGACGCGGCGATGGTGGTGGCCGTGACCGACCACGGCGTGGGGATGACCGGTGACGACCTGGCTCGGGCCAGGACCCGGGTGCGCGACAGCTCGCACGCCTCGCTCGTCGACGCCTCACGGCTGGGTCTGACCGTCGTCGCGCGCCTCGCGGAGCGCCTGGGGGTGGCGGTGGCCATCGACCCCGCGACCGGCGGGGGCACCGTGGTCAGCCTCGCCCTGCCCGCCGCGCTGCTGGGCGCCACCGCGGAGCGGGGCACGCGGCGGGGGGGCGCCGTCGCCGCAGCGCCCGCGCGCGTCGGGGCCGCCGACGCGTCACCCGCCGACGTCCCAGCGGCCGCCTCGGCCGCCTCGGCCGACCGCCTCGCGCCCGTGCTGTCGCCCGCCGGCCCCGCGGAGCACCGGCCACCGGTCGCGACCGCGCCGGGGATCTCCGGCGCCGCTCGGGGCCTGCCCACGGCTGCGGCGAGGGTCATCCCCGGCCTCGGTGGTGGCAGCACCCCCGGCCGTCACCGCAGCGCACGGAAGCGGCCGTGGCGTCGCCGGCGTCCTGCGGTGGTCAGCGAAGGCGTCGAGGCGCTGATGAGCGGAGAGATGCTGGCGCGCGAGGGATGGGCCCAGCTGCCGCGCGCCGGCGCCGCGGCAGCGGCCACCGGCCCGGTGCTGAGCCCTGCCGGGGGCGAGGGAGCGGCGCCCACCGCGGACGCCGCACCCACCGGCGAGCGGCCCGTGGCCGCCGGCACGCGTGGAGCCCGCGACGGTGTGGGCCCCGACGGCAGCCTCACCCACCACGGCAGCGCCAGCTCCGACGGCGCCGGCGCTCCCGCCGGCACGGGACCTCGCCGCGGTGCCGGTCCCGACGCACCGGCGTGGGCCCCCACGCTCGCCTACCGCTCCGCGGTCGAGGAGCACGCGGACGGGTCGGCGCGACCGGAGGCGGCGGCAGCGGGTCTGCCGCAGCGACGGGCGGGTGGCCTGCGCGGGGGCGGCCACGTCCCCGGCCAGCTCCCGACCGCCGCCGCTGCTGACGGGCCCGCCCACCACGGGTCCGGTCACCACGGGTCCGGTCACCACGGGTCCACTCGCGGTGGGCCCGCCCACGGTGGGTCGACCGCGGAGGGGCAGCACCGCACCGCGCCGGCCGCAGCCCGCGAGCGCGCTCCCGAGACCGTGCGCTCGTCGCTGACCAGCTACCGCGCGGGTGTGGTGCGCGCCCGCCAGAGCAGCGACGGGTGGGCCGGTGGGCACCAGGGCACCGACCCGCACGAGGCCGGGCCGCAGGGGGCCGCTCCCGAGGTGCCCGGGGCGCCCGCGGAGGACGCGGCCGAGCAGGAGCGTGTCCGGCAGCACGTGGCCAGCGGCGGTGAGCGGTGACCGTGCCGGACGCCGCGGCCGACCTGGAGTTCCTCCTCGACGACATGGTGCGCCGCGTCCCCGGCGTCACCTCGGTGCTCGCCGTCTCCGCGGACGGGCTGCTCATGGGCCTCTCCCAGGACTTCCCGCGCGCCAGCGGCGACCAGTTGGCGGCCGTGGTCTCCGGGGTGGCGAGCCTCACCCGCGGCGCGGCGTCGCTGCTGGGCGCCGGCGGCGTCCGCCAGGTCGTGGTGGAGATGGACGGCGCCTTCCTGTTCACCACCAGCGTCTCGGACGGGTCCGTGCTGGCCGTCATCGCCGACATCTCCTGCGACATCGGGCTGGTCGGCTACGAGATGACCCTGCTCTCCAGCCGCGCCGGGGTCACGCTGACCCCCCAGCTGATCACCGAGCTGAGAGCGCGGCTGCCGCGATGACCGCGAGCGGGGAACGCGCCCCCGACCCCGTCACCGCCTCGACGGTGCGTCCCTACCTGATCACCGGGGGTCGCACCACCTCGTCCGGCACCGGTGACATCCCCCTGGAGACGCTGGTGCGCGCCGCCGGTGACCCCCTCGACGACCGACTCACCCGCGAGCGGCGCACGGCGGCGCTGAGCAGCGAGCTGCGCTCGATCGTGGAGCTGACCAGCGGGCGGTTCCTGTCGGTCGCGGAGCTGTCCGCCCACGTGCACCTGCCCGTCCCGGTGGTGCGCGTCGTCCTCGACGACCTCTCGGAGCAGGGCCTGGTGCGCCTGCACCCCCCCGAGCAGGTCACCGCCAGCAACGGGCGCCTCGTCGTGCCCCGCCACCTCCTCGAACGGGTCCTCGATGGCCTCGACCACGGTTGACCCCCTCGCCGCGGCCGGTGCCCCCGTCGTCGTCAAGGTGGTGGTGGCCGGGGGCTTCGCGGTGGGCAAGACCACGCTGATCGGCTCGATCAGCGACATCGAGCCGCTGTCGACCGAGGCCGCGATGACCGAGCACTCCGTCGGCCTGGACGACGCGGGCCGGGCCTCGCGCGACAAGACCAGCACCACGGTCGCGATGGACTTCGGGCGCATCGCCCTGCCCGGGGACCTGTGGCTTTACCTGTTCGGCACCCCCGGCCAGGAGCGCTTCGCGTTCATGTGGGACGACCTCGTGCAGGGCGCGATCGGCGCGCTGGTGCTCGTCGACACCGAGCGCCTCGACCAGTGCTTCGCTGCGGTGGACTACTTCGAGAGCCGCCAGGTGCCCTTCGTCGTCGCCGTGAACTGCTTCGACGGCCTCGCCCTGCACCCCCTGGAGGAGGTCGCCTCCGCGCTCGGGCTGGGCCCCGACGTCCCCCTGCTGTACACCGACGCCCGCCTGCGAGAGGCCACGCGCCAGGCCCTGTCGACCCTGGTGCAGCACGCGATCCGCGCCAGCACCGCCTGAGGGGCGAGCCGCCTCTGCGAGCATGGGGCGGTGACCGACGTCCCCTCCCGAACTGTTCCCCAGCGCCCCGTGCTCGACGGCCTGGAGGCCAAGTGGGACGCGCTGTGGTCCGAGCGCGGGACCTACGCCTTCGACCGCAGCGCCCCCCGGGAGCGGGTCTACTCCATCGACACGCCCCCACCCACGGTGTCGGGGTCGCTGCACGTGGGGCACGTCTTCAGCTACACCCACACCGACGTCGTCGCCCGCTACCAGCGCATGCGCGGGCGCGAGGTGTTCTACCCGATGGGGTGGGACGACAACGGGCTGCCCACCGAGCGGCGGGTGCAGAACTACTACGGGGTGCGCTGCGACCCCTCGCTGCCGGTGGAGAGCGCCTTCACCCCGCCTGAGCGCCCCGACCCGAAGCGGGCCGTGTCCGTCAGCCGGGCCACCTTCATCCGCCTCTGCGAGGAGCTGACCGCGCAGGACGAGGCGGTCTTCGAGGCGCTGTGGCGCACCGTCGGGCTCTCGGTGGACTGGTCGCTGGTGTACTCCACGATCAGCGACGACGCGCGCGCGGTCGCCCAGCGCGCCTTCCTGCGGAACCTCGACCGCGGTGAGGCCTACCAGGCCGACGCGCCGGGCCTGTGGGACGTGACGTTCCAGACCGCGGTGGCCCAGGCGGAGCTCGAGGCGCGCGACCACCCGGGCGCCTACCACGCGGTGGCCTTCGCCTCGACCGGGAGCGCAGCCGCGGGCGCACCCGGCGGTGCGCCCGTGGTCATCGAGACCACCCGCCCCGAGCTGCTGCCCTCGGTCGTGGCCCTGGTCGCGCACCCGGACGACGAGCGCTACCAGCCGCTGTTCGGCACCACGGTGCGCTCGCCCCTGTTCGACGTCGAGGTGCCGGTGCTCGCCCACGTGCTCGCCGAGCCCGACAAGGGCGCCGGCATCGCGATGTGCTGCACCTTCGGCGACCTCACCGACGTCACCTGGTGGCGCGAGCTGCACCTGCCGACGCGCTCGGTGGTCGGGCGGGACGGGCGCCTGGCCCGCGAGGCGCCGCCCTGGCTGGTCACCGGCACGGACCTCTACGCCGAGCAGCTGGCCGGCGCGAGCACGTCCACCGCCCGGGAGCGCACGGTGACCGCGCTGCGGGAGGCCGGGGCGCTGGTCGGGGAGCCCGTCCCCACCCAGCGGAAGGCGAACTTCTTCGAGAAGGGCGACAAGCCGCTGGAGATCGTCGCCAGCCGGCAGTGGTACCTGCGCAACGGGGGGCGCGACGCGCCGCTGCGCGAGGAGCTGCTGAGCCGCGGGCGCGACCTGCGCTGGGTGCCCGACTTCATGCGCCACCGCTACAGCGACTGGGTCGACGGGCTGAACGGCGACTGGCTGGTCAGCCGGCAGCGCTTCTTCGGCGTCCCGTTCCCGGTGTGGTACCCCCTCGACGCCGACGGCGCGCCGCGCTACGACGCGGTGGTCACCGCCGACGAGGCCTCCCTGCCCGTCGACCCCCTCTCGCAGGCGGCGCCCGGGTACACCGAGGACCAGCGCGGTGTGCCCGGCGGCTTCACCGGCGACCCTGACGTCATGGACACCTGGGCCACCTCGTCGCTGACCCCGCAGATCGCCACCGGGTGGGAGCGCGACCCCGACCTGCACGCGCGCACCTTCCCGATGGACCTGCGGCCGCAGGCGCACGACATCATCCGCACCTGGCTGTTCTCCACGGTGGTGCGCAGCCACCTCGAGCACGGAGCTCTGCCGTGGACGACGGCGACGATCTCCGGCTTCGTGGTCGACCCCGACCGCAAGAAGATGAGCAAGTCGAAGGGCAACGTGGTGGTGCCCACCGACGTCCTGGAGCGGTACGGCGCCGACGCGGTGCGGTGGCGGGCGGCCTCGGCGCGGCCGGGGCTCGACACCCCGTTCGACGAGGCGCAGATGAAGGTGGGGCGCCGGCTGGCGATCAAGGTGCTCAACGCGAGCAGGTTCGTGCTGGGGGCGCTGCCGGACGGCGGGGCACCGGGGCCCGAGGCAGTCACCGAGGACCTCGACGCCAGCCTCCTCGCCGGGTTGGCCGATGTCGTCGTCGAGGCGGGCGCCGCCTTCGACGCCTACGACTACACCCGGGCGCTGGAGGTCACCGAGCGGTTCTTCTGGAGCTTCTGCGACGACTACGTCGAACTGGTGAAGGACCGGGCCTACGGGGGCCTCGGTGCCGGACCCGCCGCATCGGCCCACGCGACGCTGTCGCTGGCCCTCGACGTGCAGCTGCGCCTGCTCGCCCCGTTCCTGCCCTTCGCCACGGAGGAGGTGTGGTCGTGGTGGCGCCCTGGAGACGGTGGCCCCACGGACTCCGTGCACCGCTCGCCGTGGCCGCAGGCGGCGGAGCTGCGCGTCGCGGCGGGGCCGGGGCGCGCCGAGGTGCTCGGGGTGGTCGCCGCGGCGCTGGCCGGGGTGCGCAAGGCGAAGTCGGAGGCGAAGGTCACCCAGCGCACCGAGGTGGCGACCCTGGTGCTGGCGGTGCCCGACGGTGAGCGGGCGCACCTGGAGGCCGGGCTGGGTGACCTGCGCGCCGCGGGGCGCATCCGGGAGCTGTCGCTGGTGCCCGGGAACGGGGTGCTGGCGGTCGCGTCGGTGGAGCTGGTGCCCGCGGAGGGGTGAGCGGTCGGCCGGCTACGCCTTCGTCCTGCCCCGCGGCCGCGCCGTCCCCTCCTCCCGCGACCACCACGACCGGGGACGCCGTGCCCCCGTCGAGGCGCGTGACGTGGTGGTCACGGTCGCCTGCGCGGGCCTGCACTCCAGCCCCTGGTACGAGCGCGGGCGCAGGCTCCACGCGGTACCGGCGGTGTGCTCGCCTTCGAGCTGACCGGGGCGCGGAGGCGGAGCAGCGCTTCGTGGAGGGCTGTCCCTGCACAGCCACGTGGCCGACATCAGCGACGTGCGCGACCTGGTGATCCACCCGGCGTCGACCACGCACCACCAGCTCAGCTCGCAGGCAGGCCGCCGGCGTCGCACCCGGCCTGGTGCGCCTGTCGGTGTGCCCGGAGCACATCGACGACATCCTGGCGGACCTCGACGCCGGGTTCCGCGCCGCCAAGGCCGCCGAGGGCGACCCGGCCAGCGGGACGCCGGTCACCAGCTGACCGGAGCCCCTCGACGACCGCCTCCACAGAGGTGGTCGGGGTGGGGTGAGCGGCTCAGGCGGACTTGTCCTGGCGTGGCCGCTTGCGCACCTCGGGCTCGGCCCGCGGCACGAGGGTGGGCAGCACGTTCTTCAGCACCACGTCGCGGCCGATGACCACGCCTGCGACGTCGTCGCGGCTGGGGAGGTCGAACATCACCGGCATCAGCACCTCCTCCATGATCGCGCGCAGACCGCGGGCGCCGGTGCCGCGGAGGATCGCCTGCTCGGCGACGGCCTGCAGCGCGTCGGGGGTGAACTCCAGGTCGACGCCGTCGATCTCGAACATCCGCTGGTACTGCTTGATGAGGGCGTTGCGCGGCTCGGTGAGGATGCGCACCAGCGCCTCGACGTCGAGGTTGCGCACCGTGGTGATCACGGGCAGCCGACCGATGAACTCGGGGATCAGCCCGAACTTCAGCAGGTCCTCGGGCATCACCTCGCCGTAGGCCTCGGCGTGATCGCTCGAGTGGTTCAGCGCAGCGCCGAAACCGATGCCCCGCTTGCCCCTCCGGTTCTGGATCATCTCCTCCAGCCCCGCGAACGCCCCCCCGACGATGAACAGCACGTTGGTGGTGTCGATCTGGATGAACTCCTGGTGGGGGTGCTTGCGCCCGCCCTGGGGCGGCACGCTGGCCGTCGTCCCCTCGAGGATCTTCAGCAGGGCCTGCTGCACGCCCTCCCCCGAGACGTCGCGGGTGATGGACGGGTTCTCGGACTTCCTGGCGATCTTGTCGACCTCGTCGATGTAGATGATGCCCGTCTCGGCCTTCTTGACGTCGTAGTCAGCGGCCTGGATCAGCTTCAGGAGGATGTTCTCGACGTCCTCGCCGACGTAACCCGCCTCGGTCAGAGCCGTCGCATCGGCGATGGCGAAGGGCACGTTCAGCATCTTCGCCAGCGTCTGCGCCAGGTACGTCTTGCCGCACCCGGTGGGGCCGATGAGCAGGATGTTCGACTTGGCGATGTCGACGCTGTCCTCGGCCTTCTTCTCGGGATCGGCGGCCTGGATGCGCTTGTAGTGGTTGTACACGGCCACCGCGAGTGACCGCTTCGCGGCGTCCTGACCGATGATGTACGTCTCGAGGAAGGCGAAGATCTCACGGGGCTTGGGGAGTTCGACGAGACCGAGCTCGGTGGTCTCGGCCAGCTCCTCCTCGATGATCTCGTTGCAGAGGTCGATGCACTCGTCGCAGATGTACACGCCGGGCCCGGCGATCAGCTTCTTGACCTGCTTCTGGCTCTTCCCGCAGAAGGAGCACTTCAGCAGGTCAGCTCCGTCACCGATGCGCGCCACCGGACGATCCTCTCCCCATGACCCACCCGTGCGGATCTCCTCGGCGATCCCAGCGCTCGGCGTCGCGTCGCGCTGTCTCGACCCTACGTCTCCCGGGCTGGCGCGGGTGCCCGATCGGGCCACGCTGCATCACTGGTGCCGCGTGGCGCGCAGGGTCACCGCGCCTGCCCGGGGCGCAGGTCAGCCGACGGCGAGGGCGCTCGCCTTGCGGCTGTCGAGCACCTGGTCGACGAGGCCGTAGTCCTTCGCGCCGGCAGCGGAGAGGATCTTGTCGCGCTCGATGTCGAGCTTGACCTGCTCGGTGGTCCTGCCCGAGTGCATGGCCAGGGTGTCCTCGAGCCAGCTGCGCATGCGCAGCACCTCGTTGGCCTGGATCTCGATGTCGGAGGCCTGCCCGTAGTCACCGCCGGCCAGAGCCGGCTGGTGGATGAGGACCCTGGCGTTCGGCAGGGCGAGGCGCTTGCCGGGGGTGCCCGCCGCCAGGAGCACCGCGGCCGCGGACGCCGCCTGGCCCAGGCACACCGTCTGGATGTCGGGGCGGATGTACTGCATCGTGTCGTAGATGGCAGTCATCGCCGTGAACGATCCGCCGGGGCTGTTGATGTACAGCGTGATGTCGCGGTCGGGATCGGACGCCTCGAGGACGAGCAGCTGCGCCATGACGTCGTCGGCGGAGGCGTCGTCGACCTGCACGCCGAGGAAGATGACGCGGTCCTCGAACAGCTTGGTGTAGGGGTCCTGGCGCTTGAAGCCGTAGGCGGTGCGCTCCTCGAACTGAGGCAGCACGTAGCGGGACGACGGCGCGGCCGGCGCGAGGCCGGCCGGGTCGCCGGGACGGGTGGGGAACATGCGGGACTCCTCAGGGTGGCTCAGTGACTCAGTGGCTCGATGACCCAGACGCGGAAGACGGCCGCGCCGACGGGGTGGCGCTCAGGCGGTGGTGCCGCCGCCGTCGGTGACGTCGCGAGCGCTGGAGACCACGTGGTCGACGAACCCGTAGTCCTTGGCCTCGGCGGCGGTGAACCAGCGGTCCCGGTCGTTGTCCTTGTTGATCTGGTCCACGCTCTGGCCGGTCTGGTCGGCGGTCAGCTGCGTGAGGGTGCGCTTCATGTTGAGGATCAGCTCGGCCTGGATGGCGATGTCGCTGGCCGTGCCACCGATGCCGCCGGAGGGCTGGTGCATCATGATCCGGGCGTGGGGGGTGGCGTAGCGCTTGCCCCTCGCGCCGGAGGCGAGCAGGAACTGGCCCATCGAGGCCGCCAGGCCCATGCCCACGGTCGCCACATCGGGCTGGACGTACTGCATCGTGTCGTAGATCGCCATGCCTGCGGTGACCGAACCGCCGGGGCTGTTGATGTACAGCCAGATGTCCTTGTTCGGGTCCTCCGCGGCGAGGAGCATCAGCTGGGCGCAGATGGCGTTGGCGTTGTCGTCGCGCACCTCCGAGCCGAGCCAGATGATCCGCTCACGCAGGAGGCGCTGGTAGATGGAGTCGTCGAGCCCCATCGGGGAGTTCGACCCGGTGCGGGCCACGGGGTGGTCGCTCACGCTCTGTCCGTCCGTCCTGGCCGGCTCACCGGCCTCGTGGTGGTGCCACCGGTGGCCCCCCGCCGGGTGTGGCGGGGGCTCGCCCGGCGACCCTGACGACACTAGCGCCGGACGCCGACGGGCCCTTCCCGACGCCGTGGGGTGTTCGCTGACGGCGCACGGTCGGCCAGCGGCCGAGCCTGCCGGGACGACGTCACGGTGTCGGGCGGGGCGGGTCAGGTGGTGGCCGGCGTGGCCGGCGTGGCCGGGGTGGCCGGCGGAGCGGGCTGACCGGCGACCGGCTCGGCGGTGACCGGCCCTGCGGCCTCCGGCTCCGCGACGTCGTCCAGCGCGGCGGCGCCGGCCGGCTCGCCCTCGTCCTCGCGCAGCCCGTCGTCCGCGGCGCTCTCGGTGGGCTGCACGTCGCCGGTGAGGACGGCGTCGGTCACGTCGGCGTCCTCGCCACCACCGACCGCCTCGAGTGCGCCACCACCGACGTGCGGCTCGTCGTCGACGTCTGTGCCGGCGGCGTCGACCGCGCCCACCGCGTCCTCGCCCGAGGCGTCCTCGTCATCGCCGAGCGAAATGGTGCGCCCGGAGGCGTCGGTGATGGCCGCCCGCTCCAGGACGACGCTCAGGGCCTTGCGCCGGGCCACCTCGGAGACCACGGCGGGCAGCTGCCCGGACTGCTCCATCGCCTTCGCGAACGCACTGGGGTCCATCCCGTAGCGCGGGGCCTGCGCGACGATGTACTCGATCAGCTCGCTCTGCTCCACGCGCACCTGCTCGCGCTCGGCGATCGCGTCCAGCAGGATCTGCGCGCGCAGGGCCTTGCGCGCCTCGACGGTGACCTCGGCGCGGTGCTCGTCGTCCTCCAGGCGCGACTCGTTCTCCAGGTGCTGGTGCACCTCGGCCTCGACGAGCGTCTCGGGCACCGGCACCTCCACGGCGTCCAGGAGCGCCTCGAGGACCTTGTCGCGCGCCTGCACGCCCTGCTGGAAGTCCGCCTGGTCCTCCGCGCGGGCGCGCAGGTCGGCCAGCAGCTCGTCCAGGGTGTCGAACTCGCTCGCCAGCTGGGCGAAGTCGTCGTCCGCCTCGGGCAGCTCGCGCAGCTTCACCGACACCACGGTGAGGGTGACCTCGGCCTCCTCGCCCTGGTGCTCACCGCCGGCCAGGACCGTCGGGTAGGTCACGACGTCGCCCTGCGACGCCCCGGTGACCGCCTCGTCGGTGCCCTCGAGCAGCTGCCCGGAGCCGACCTCGTAGGTGCGGCCGGTGACGGTCTCGATCTCCTCGTCGTCGATCCTCGCCGTGAGGTCGAGGGAGAGGACGTCGCCGGCCTCCACGGGCCGCTCGACGGTGATCAGCGTGCCGAAGCGCTGGCGCAGCTGCTGCAGCTGCGCGTCGACGTCGGCGTCGGTGACCTCCACGTCGTCGACGCTCACCGCCACGGAGGAGTACTCCGGCAGCTCGAGCGTGGGGCGCACGTCGACCTCTGCGGTGAACTCCAGCGAGCTGCCCGCGGACGCGGGCACGGCGGTGACCTCCACCTCCGGCTGGCCCAGCGGCCGCACCGCGGTCTCGGTCACGGCCTGCTGGTAGAAGCCGGGCAGGGCCTCGTTGATCGCCTCCTGCAGCACCGTGCCGCGCCCGACCCGCTGGTCGATGATGCGCGGGGGGACCTTGCCCTTGCGGAACCCGGGCACCTGGATCTGCCCGCCGATGCTGCGGTAGGCCTTGTCGAGGCTCGGCTTGAGCTCGTCGAGGGTCACCTCCACGGTCAGCTTGACCCGCGTGGGGTTGAGGGTCTCGACGGCGCTCTTCACTCAGGGGCTCCAGGGATGGCAGGTGGTGGTCGTGGTGGCGCCGCTGGCGGCGCGCTGACCCGCGATGGTATCGCCGGTGGTCGGGGTACCCGGATTCGAACCGGGGGCCTTCCGCTCCCAAAGCGGACGCGCTACCAAGCTGCGCCACACCCCGCCGGCGCCGCGGTGCACCCGCCACCGGGGCCGGTGCGGCCGTCGGCCCCCACCAGGCTAGTGGCTGCGGCGCCCCGGTGGCTGAGGGTCGCGGCTAGGGTTGGACGGCGATCGCGCGCGGTCGCTCGTGCGGGTGTAGCTCAATGGCAGAGCACCAGTCTTCCAAACTGGCTACGCGGGTTCGATTCCCGTCACCCGCTCCCCTGGTCTCACGCCGTTCATCCAGGTCAGGGGCCTGCAGGGCCTCCATCCCTCCTCCCCCGCGATGACCGCTGTCGACCGCTCGTGACCCCTGTTCGCCGTCGCTGAGGTCACGCCGTGGTCACGCCGCCGCCGGGGGGACGGCGGTCCGGTCACCGCCCGCGCCGCCTGGCCGGGGCTCGCGGGGGCGGTGCGGCACGGAGCGGTAGGGGTCGTGCGGGCGAGGAAGGCCCGCGCCAGCGCCGGGCCCCGACGCCCCCCCCCCCCCCCCCCCCCCCCCCCCCCCCCCCCCCCCCCCCCCCCCCCCC
>CAXTAK010000019.1:0-57528 GCA_964242735.1 uncultured Quadrisphaera sp.
CCGCCGGAGTTGGAACCCAGTAAACAAGCCTCCAACGAAGCGGGGGAACCTCAGAACCGGCAGTTCCGTTGCAGCGGCTTGCGCGAGGGACACGACGGCCGGCAGTACACCCCGGTCGTCACCACAGCCACGAACACCCGACCGTCCACCGCGCGTCCCGCCCGGTGCTCGCCCGGTAGCACGCATCCGGATCGAGCCCCCCGAGGGTCGACACGCCACCAGGATCGGCCTCCACCCCTCCTCGGCGCTAGCGGGCATCGGACCTCACGGTCCCGACGCCGCCCGCTCTCGGCTGACCGACCTCGCCCGCGAAGAACGCTCAGACACACTCCGAAGGACAGCAGGGAGCTGACCGGCCCTTCGCCACCAGCGGTGATCTGACATCAGCTTCATTGTCAGCTGATGTGCCCGCATCCGCGGTGGTGGTGGCGGTCCTCGTTGGGGAAGGCGGGGGATCTGCTCGGCTCACGCGGAGGCATGGGGGCGTCGCCTGTCGACCGCAGACGGGCGTGCCTCGTCTAGCGCCTGTCGTTGCCGGTGGGTGCTGATCACCCGGCTGTGGGCAGGAAGCAGTCGGGTGAGGAAGGCGGCAGTGTTGCGGGGCACGTCGAGGCTGACACGACAGGTGATCACCACGGGGCTCCTCGATCGGGTGCGCCGCCACAGTTGACCTGTGACGACGCAGGTCACGAAGACCTCGACCGGCAACCACTACTGAGAGAGGCTCAGCGCTGTCAGCGCTGCCTCTCCGGTCGTTCCGCGGGCTGCGGTGTACAGCACGATGCGCGCGTCGCCGTCGGAGGCGGTGAGCACGTCGCAGTCGAGCCAGAAGTCTCCGAGCTCCGGGTGACGGAGCATCTTGGCCTCGGTCATGAACGGCTGGGCGCGCCCTTCCGCCCACGTCGCGGCGAAGGCCGCGCTGACCTCGGACAGCTCGTGCAGGAGCTGCTGCATCCTCCGGTCGGCGGGGTAGCGGGCAGCGGCGATGCGCAGGTCCGCGACCAGCGAGCGTCGCAGGCGGTCCCGGTACTCGCCGTCCTCCCCCCGGGGCGCGACCGCATCGGAGAACGCAGCCCGCACCAGGTTGTAACCGGGCAGGCTCTCGCGAGCTCCGCGCAACCGGCGCCACGCGGTGTTGCACGACATCAGCGTCCAGGTCGCGTCGTAGGCCGCGACCGGGATGTCGCCGAGACGGTCGAGAAGTCGCAGCACGCCGGGTGAGAGGTGGCGTGGCACGTCAAGGTCGTGAGGCGCTGAGTGGCCCGCGAGCTGGTGGAGCAGCTCGAGTTCCATGCGCGGCAGGCGCATGGCCCGCCCGAGCGCGGCGACGACGTCCGCTGAGGGACTGCTGGCGTGACCCTGCTCCAGTCGGGTGACGTAGTCGACCGACAGGTCCGAGAACGCGGCCAGCTCTTCGCGACGCAACCCGCGGACCCGCCGACGACCGCCCGCTGGCAGCCCGATCTCCTCCGGCCTCGTCCGCTCTCGGAGCTCCCGGAGTCGGGTGCCGAAGGCGTTGCTGCCGGTACTGACCACAAGCCGATCTTAGTCGGCCGACATCCTGCAGAAGGTGGCCCTGCCAGTGCCATGATCAGCCGGGCCACGGAATCCGGTTGCGCCGGTCGTAGCGTGAAGGCGTCGCCGGACGGCGGCAGTCCATCGACAGGAGATCGCTCCCATGACCGCTCAGCACGACGCCGCGCTCGCCACCGCGCAGGCGTACCTCACCAGTTGGGTCGACGGCGACATGGATCGCCTCCGCAGCCTGGTCAGCCAGGACGTGACCATCGTCCTGCCCTACTCCGGTGATACGCCGGTGCCTTCGTTTCGATTCGGCGGGATCGACGAAGCCCTCGGCTACTTGCAGTTCGCCCACGCGTCGTTCGAGCGGTTGACCTTCCGCGATGAGCAGTGGGTCGTCTCCCAGGACGCCCGCTTCGTCTACCTGCACGCGGTCGGAGACATGGTCGCCAAGCCGAACGGCAAGGACTACGACAACGTCTACGTGTTCCGGATGGAGCTGCAGGAGGGGAAGATCACTGAGGTCCTGGAACACACCAACCCGATCATCTGGGCGAACCTCGGTCTCGGGTGAGCGCACCGTTGCCGCGTCCTGAGCTGGAGGACCGGTCTCGAGGCCGGTCGGTCCAGGCGCAGCACGGCGCGCCCGTGGTCAACAGGTGCAGCGCTGCGCCGATCTCGAACCGAGTGCGAACGAGACGTGACGTGTGCGGTGGCATGACCTGCGAGGGCCGCGACGTCCTCCAGACTTCTTGAAGAGATCGCCCAAGATCATGAAGGTGAGATCGGGTCGTGAACTCTTCCTCGAGCTGGTCGATGGGGTGAGCAAGTTGGTGGCGGGTGACCTGCTGCAGGTCGACCGGCTCGCGAGCTCCTACTCGCACGATGCTCATGTCGTCTACTTCGGGGACCCCGAAACCCCTCTGCAGGGGCGCGAAGCGCTCCGCACGCACTTCTCCAAAGTGCCGGATCGGTTCTCCGCCGCAAGATTCCGAGGATCTCGCGCCGAGGACATCAGCGTGCACCTGACAAGTGACCCCGGCACTGTCGTGGCCGAGTTCGCGTACGTCAGCGACGGTGCCGACGACGGCCCACCCTTGAACCTCAGATGCTGTTTCGTCATCCGGGTCCGCGGTGGCGAGATCGTCGAGACCCGAGACTACGTGCTCGGGTCGGTGTAGCTGCCCGACCACAGCGCCTGGGGCGCGCCGCTTCCAGAGCAGGTCATCGCGCACGCGAACCTGTGCTGGCGGCACCAGGCGGTGCCGGGCCGCACTGCTCCAGTCGTCTCGACGCAGGACGTGAACCTCAGCGGCTGAGGAAGCGGTCGAGGAGGACCCGCACCGGTCCCACCAGCGACGCGCTGGGAAGCCGGCTAGCACGTCGAGTCAACCGAGGTCTGACATACATGATCTTGATTAGTGGTCGTCGATCCAGGGGTGGTCTGGCGTCGGCGGCGTCCGCGAGGCGCTGCTCGTGCTCGGGATCCTGGTCGGTGCTGAGGGCGCGCAGCCGCCAGTCGGGCAAGCTGCGGGGGACCGCCCCGGGGCGTTGCAGCAGCTCGACGGTGACCGCCCCGGCGTCGTGGAGGTAGGAGTCGGCACGGAAGAGCGGATACCTGCTCCCGCTCCCGTGGCTTCCAGCTGCTGAGCCGGACTGCTTACGGGTCAGATCAATCACGCCGATGGCCAGGAGCCAGCGCCCGGCGTACTCGCTCTCGGCGGCCGGAGCCTGCCCCGTTTCCCCGGACATCTGACCTGAGGCGATGATCGTCTCAGGGAGGAGTCGTTCGATGCCTGTAGCCAAGCCTGTGGAGTTCCGTCGTCGTGCCGTGGAGCTCGCCCGCCGCCGGGAGCAGCCGATCGGCAAGATCGCCGCTGACCTGGGGATCAGCGAGTCGTGCCTGCGCCGGTGGATGTCCGTCGCGGACGTCGATGAGGGCGTGCGGGAAGGGATCAGCACCGATGAGCGCGCGGAGCTGGTCGAGCTGCGCCGCAAGAACAGGGTGCAGGCGATGGGAATCGAGATCCTCAAGCGGGCGTCGGCGTACTTCGCCCGGGAGGCCCTCCCAGAATAGGGTTCCGGCTGGTCGCTGAGCTCGCCGGCGATGGCATCGACGTCGCGGTGGCCTGCCGGGCTCCTGGGCGTGTCCCGGTCGGGGTACTACGAGTGGCGCGGGCGCCCTCCCAGCCCCCGGGCGGTGGCCGACGCTGCCCTGAGCGCGGTGATCACCGAGGTGCACACCGCTTCCAGGGCCACCTACGGGGCGCCGCGGGTCCATGCCGAGCTAGCCCTGGGCCTGGGCATCGCCGTCGGGCGCAAGCGGGTCGCCCGGCTCATGCGCGCTGCGGGCTTGGCCGGTGTCAGCCACCGGCGCAAGCACCAGCGCGGTAGCCCGCTGCGCGCGGTCCACGAGGACCTCGTCCAGCGGAAGTTCACCGCCGACGGCCCGGACCGGCTGTGGGTCACCGACATCACCGAACACCCCACCCGCGAAGGGAAGGTGTAGTGCGCCGCCGTCCTCGACGTGTACTCCCGGGTGATCGTCGGGTGGGCCATCGCCGACCACATGCGCTCCGAGCTCGTCGTCGACGCATTCGAGATGGCCCGGTGGCGACGCCGACCAGCACCCGGTGGCATCGTCCACAGCGACCGCGGCAGCCAATACACATCATGGATCTTCGGGCACCGGCTACGCACCGCCGGGCTCCTCGGGTCCATGGGCCAGGTGGCCTCATCGGTGGACAACACGATGATGGAGCCTTTCTGGTCCTCGATGCAGCGCGAGCTCCTCGACCGCCGCACGTGGCTCACCAAGGCCGACCTGGGATCGGGGACCTTCGAGTGGATCGAAGGCTTCTACAACCCCTGCCGGCGCCACTCCGGGCTCGGCTACCGCAGCCCCCACGAGTACGAGAGGCTGCACACCGCCGCACTCACCGCGGCATGACCACCCCACCCAACATGTCCGGGGAACCGGAGCAGGCTCCTCACGCTCGGCGAGCACCTCGAGCGGTGGGTGGAGTCCCGCATCAACATCCGCCCCGGCACACGAGCGTCGTACATCACGGCGCTGCGCCCCTGGCGTGAGCAGCTGGGGGCCGTCCCGCTGCCGGCGCTGACCAAGGCGCAGGTCGAGCAGGTGCGCGACGGCCTCCTCGACGGCTCGTTGAGGCGTGCCGGACGCCCGGGCACGCCACTGGCCCCTCGCACGGTGCGGCTGGCGCTGCAGCTCCTCCAGCAGGCCCTCCGCGACGAGGTGATCACCCGCAACGTCGCGGCGCCCGCCGAGCGGCCCGGCGGGGGCGGCGCGGCGTGGACCGTCGCGCAGGCGCAGCAGTTCGCTGCCGTCGCCGCCGGCCACCGACTCCACGCAGCGTGGCTGCTCGCGCTGCACGGGTTGCGGCGCTCGGAGGTGTGCGGACTGCGGTGGGAGGACGTCGACCTCCGGTCGCGGACGCTGACGATCGACCGGGTGCGCGTCGTGGCCAACTGGGACGTCGTCGTCGGACCCCCCAAGACCGAGCGCAGCCGGCGGACCCTGCCGCTGCCCACTGACGTCACCGAGGCGCTGCGGTCGCTCAAGACCACGCAGGCGCGGGAGCAGCTCGCGGTGGGCGCAGCGTGGGTCAGTGACGGCTACCTCGTGGCGGACGAGCTCGGTCGAGCCCTGCACCCGTCGTGGTTCTCCAGCCGGTTCACCGTGCTCCCCAAGGCCGCTGGGTGTCCGCCGGTGCGCCTGCACGACCTCCGTCACTCGTCCGTGTCGATCAAGCGCTCGCTGGGCTGGCCCGACCACCTCGTCGCGGCCTGGCACGGGCATGACGAGGCCGTGATGAAGGCGGTCTACACGCACCCGTACATGGACGACCTGCGGCGCCACGCCGAGGCCCTGTGCGCTGTGACCGATCTGTGACCGACCAGCCTTGCTGGGGTCCCGCTGTCCGCGCCGGTCCTGCATCACCGCTGATCAGAGACCTAAGGACCGGCGCCCCCGGCTGGATTCGAACCAGCGGCCAACAGATTAGAAGTCTGTCGCTCTATCCACTGAGCTACGGGGGCCGCGGAGCCGGTGGCCGGTCTGCCGTTGGCAGGTTACCGCGCCGGGGCCTCACGGACCGGACGGTCGCCGCGTCGCCGGGGGCTGCCCGGCGACGCGGCTGAGGACCTCGGCCGCGACGTCGCGCAGCTTGCGGTTGTTGTTCTGGGAGTGGCTCCTCAGCACCGCGAAGGCGCGGTCCGCGTCGCACCGCTGCTGGGCCATGATCACCCCGATGGCCTGGTCGATGGTGGCGCGCGAGGTCAGCGCCCGCTCCAGTTGGTCCACGGTCCTCGCCTGGTCGGCCTGGCGCAGCAGGAGGGCGATGGCCCGGGTGGCGTGCTCCGCGAAGCCCTCCACCCGGCGGCGGTGCTCGCCGCTGAACTGCCGGGCCGCAGAGCCGTAGATGTTCAGGGCACCGATGACCTCGTCGTCGACGACCAGCGGCACCGACAGCGACGCCCGCACGCCGTGCGCCAGCGCCCTCGCCGAGTACCCACCCCACCGGGCGTCGGTCCGCTGGTCGGCCACCTCCACCACGACCCCGGTCTCCAGGGCCTGCAGGCACGGGCCCTGACCCTGGGAGTACTGCACCTCGTCGACGGCGAGCGCCCGCTCGTCGCTGGAGGCCACCGTGACGGGCTGGTCGCCGATGCGCGTGGTGATGCCGCACGACGTGGGCTCGCCGACGACGTGCGTGGTCAGGTCGGACAGCTCGTCGAGGAAGGCACCCACGCCGTCGGTGCTGAGCAGCAGCGACGTCAGCGACGAGTGGACCTCCGACGGTCCGTCCGGCCCGCCGCGAACCGTCCTGGAGCTGATGCCGTCGATGGCGACATCGTGCACGGGTGCTTCCCCTCGGGGCAGGAGCCCGGGTCGATGGTCCACCTGGATGATGCTGCTCAGGTGCGGCGCACGTCGGGCCCCGCCACATCCTGCCTCAGCCCTTCGTGACCGTCACCCGCGGCGAGGTCGATCTCGCCGGCCCGTTCCAGGGTGACGGCGCCCCCTCGACCCGGGTTTGCACGGGTGGTGCGGGCTCGTCGGCTGCGTGAGGCCGGCAGTGCTGAGCCCGTGCCCCGCGGGGCCCGTGCCGGCTCGGCCGGGCACCTGCATCCAGGACGGGGCAGCGGCTCGTCGGGCGGTGCGCTGGCACTGCGGTGGCGCGAGCGGGCACGATCCCTGCCATGCGACCTGGGAGCGGGGCCGGCAGTGCCAGCGGGGCCGGCAGTGCCAGCGGGGCCGGCAGTGCCGCCGGCGATCACGGGTCGGGTGACGGTGGGGTCGCCGTGCTGCGCGAGCTGGAGGCGCTGCGCAGCGACGTCCTGGCCCTCGACCTCCCGCTGGCAGCACCGGGCGCACCGGCCGCCCGCACGGCCCGGGCCGCGCTGCTCGACCAGCTCGAGGACCACCTGCTGCCCCGGCTGCGACGCCTGGACGCCCCGCTGCTGGCCGTCGTCGGCGGCTCCACCGGCGCCGGGAAGTCGACCCTGGTCAACTCCCTCGTCGGTCGGGCGGTCACCCAGCCGGGCGTGCTGCGCCCCACGACCCGCCAGCCGACCCTGGTGCACGCCCCCAGCGACCGGGAGTGGTTCACCTCCCCGCAGGTGCTCCCAGGGCTGCCGCGCACCACCGGGCACGCGCCGGACCAGCGCGGGGCTCCATCCTCGGGGTTGTTCCTGGTGCCCGGGCCGGAGCTGCCGCCTGGCCTGGCCCTGCTGGACGCGCCTGACATCGACTCCGTGGTCGAGGCCAACCGCGACCTGGCCGCGCAGCTGCTGCGAGCGGCGGACCTGTGGCTCTTCGTCACCACCGCCGCGCGCTACGGCGACGCGGTGCCGTGGGAGGTGCTCGCCGGGGCGGTCGAGCGCGGTACCGCCGTGGTGATCGTGCTGGACCGGGTGCCCACCGACCCGCCGGGGGTGCTCACCGAGGTGGCGCAGGACCTGCGCCGCCTGCTCGTCGAGGCCGGTCTGGAGCGCGCCCCGCTGTTCGTGCTGCCCGAGACCGAGCTGGGGGAGGGGATGCTGCCGGCCGAGGTGTCCGCGCCCCTGCGGGCCTGGCTGGGCCTGGTCGGCACCGACGCCTCCTCCCGCGACGCGGTGGTGCGCGCCACCCTCGCCGGGGCGCTCGCCTCGCTCGCCGGGCGGGTGGGGCGGCTCGCGGACGCGGTGGACGACCAGGTCGCCACCGCCGACCGGCTGCGCGCCGAGCTCGACGGGGTGTACGCGCGCAGCGTGGCGGACCTGGAGGGGCAGCTGACCGACGGCACCCTGCTGCGGGGGGAGGTGCTGGCGCGGTGGCAGGAGTTCGTGGGCACCGGGGAGGTCATGCGCAGCCTCCACGCCGCCGTCGGCTTCGCCCGCGACCGCCTCGCGGACCTGCTGCGGGACCGCCCCGCGCCCGCCCGCCGCCTCGACGAGGCGCTGACCACCGGGGTCGCGGCGCTGGTGCTCGACGCCGTCGCCGACGCCCGCGAGGAGGCGCTGCTGCGCTGGCGCGCCGACCCGGCGGGCGAGGCCCTGCTGCGCGACGCCCCGCGCGAGGTCACCGACCCGCAGGTGCCGCCCGGTGTCGCCCTGGCCGTCGAGCGCCTGGTGCGCGACTGGCAGGGGCACGTGCTGGAGCTGGTGCGTGAGACCGGGCAGGGCAAGCGCACGCAGGCCCGGCTGCTCTCCCTCGGCGTCGGTGGCGCGGGGGCGGTGCTGATGCTGGTGGTCTTCGCCAGCACCGCGGGGGTGACCGGTGCGGAGTTCGGCATCGCCGGCGGCACCGCGGTCCTCGCGCAGCGGGTGCTCGAGGCCGTCTTCGGGGAGGCCGCGGTGCGCCGCCTGGCCGAGGCCGCCCAGGCCGACCTGGCGCGGCGGGTGCGCGAGCTGGTCTCCACCGAGCGCACCGGGCTGGCCGCGCTGCTGCCCGCGCTCGACCCCGCGCTGGCGGAGCGGTTGCGCGCCCCGGTGGACCTGGGGTCCTTCGCCGTGGCTCCGCTGGGCGCTGGTGGTGGGCTGCCCGGTGGTGGGCTGCCCGGTGGTGGGCTGCCCGGTGGTGGGCTGCCCGGTGGTGGGTCGACCGGTGGTGGGTCGACCGGTGAGGCTCCGGCGCTGCCCTCGCGCGCGTCGTCCGAGGACCGCTCGTGACGAGCCTGGAGGTGCGCCTCGACGCCCTGCAGCGCGCCGTGGACGTGGGCGGTGACCGCCTGGACCCCCGCGCCGCCGCGAGCGCCGCCGAGGTCGTCAGGAGGGGTCGCGAGCGCGCCGAGGTCGGGCGCGGCGGCGGTGGCTCGAGTGCCGACGGTGAGGTGGTCGTGCCGGCCACCGCGACGGTGATCGCGCTCGCCGGTGCCACCGGCAGCGGCAAGTCCAGCCTGTTCAACGCCCTCACCGGGCTCGGCGTCGCCGAGGTGAGCGCTCGGCGTCCCACCACCTCGGTGCCCTCGGCGGTGGTGTGGGGGGAGGTGCCCGACGCCCTGCTGGACTGGCTCGGCATACCCCAGCGCCACCGCGCCGGCGCCGCCAGCCGCGCCGGCGAGCAGGACCCGCTGCACGGCCTGGTGCTCCTGGACCTGCCCGACCACGACTCCACCGACCTGGGCAACAAGCTGCAGGTCGACCACCTCGTGGACCTCGTCGACCTGGTCATCTGGGTCGTCGACCCGCAGAAGTACGCCGACGACGCCCTGCACACGGGGTACCTGCGCGCCCTGACCGGTCACCAGGAGCTGCTCCTGGTGGTGCTCAACCAGGTCGATCGGCTCAGCGAGGACGGCGCGCGGGACTGCGAGGCCGACCTGCGCCGACTGCTCGTCGCGGACGGGCTCGACCGGGTGCACGTGGTGAGGACCTCCGCGCGCACCGGGGAGGGTGTCGTGGAGCTGCGCGGGATCATCGCCGGGGCCGTGGCCGCCACCTCGGCGTCCGTGCGGCGCACCGAGGCGGACGTCGCGGTCGCTGCTGGCGCGCTGACCGACGGCGTCGCCGCGGGCGAGCCGGACCTGGGGTCCCTGGACGGCGCGGGGCAGCTCGTCGACGTCCTGGCCTCAGCCGCCGGGGTGCCCACGGTGCTCGACGCGGTGGAGACCTCCGAGCGCCGTCGGGGGCGGGCCCTGACGGGGTGGCCGGTGACGCGGTGGATCGGCCGGCGGCTCGACCCCCTGCGGCGCTTGCACCTGACCGCCGCGCCGACCCGGGGTGCGGCGGTGGGTGGCGTCGATGCCGACGACCCGGGGGAGGAGCTGCGTCGCGCGACCCGCAGCTCGGTGGTCGCAGCGGCGCCGGTGCAGCGCGCCAGGGTCGCGCTGGCGGCCAGGAAGGTCGCGGGGCAGGCCAGCGAGGGCCTGCCCCAGCGGTGGGGCGACGCCGTGCGCGCCGGGGTCGGTGCCGCGACCGACGACGTCACGGGGTCGCTGGCCGACGCCCTGGACCAGGCGCTGCTGACGGTCCCGGTGACGAAGCGCGCTCCGGTGTGGCAGCGGGCCGTGGGCGTGGTGCAGACGCTGCTCGCGCTGGTGCTCGTCGTCGGGCTGGTGTGGACCCTGGGGTGGGCCGGGGTGCAGTGGCTGCAGCTGCCGGTGCTCGGGCCGCTGCGCATCGGGGCTCCACCCCTGGACGTGCCGCTGCCCTGGGTGCTGCTCGCCGCCGCCGTGGTCGCCGGGATCGTCGTCTCGGCGCTGTGTGCGCCGCTGGTGCGCGCGCGGGCCCGGCGGCGGCGGCGGCGGGTGGAGGTGGTGGCCCGCGCGGCGGTGGCGGAGGTCGCGCAGGAGCACCTCCTCGACGTGGTGGCCGGCGTGCTCACCGACCACCGCGCCACTCGCGAGGCCCTGGCCGTGGTCACCGCTGCGGGGGTGCAGGGCGGTCGCGGGAGCCGGGGCTCGGCGCCCGGTGATCGGGGGAGCAGAGCCGTCGGGCCCGGAGGCCGCGGCGGTGGCCTGCTGCGCGGCAGTCCCGGGAGCGGCGTCGCAGCGCGCTGAACGGGCGGCGAGCGCTCGGCGGCGGTCGGGGGCGCTGGGCAGCGGGTGGCGCTGGGCGGTCGGGGGCGCGTTACGGTGACCGCGTGAGTGCATCGCATCAGGGCGGTGGCGCCGTCCCCCTGGCTCGCAGGGTCTTCGACGCCGCGCGCGGCGGTGACCGCGACCAGCTGGTCGACCTGCTCGCGGACGGCCTGCCGGTGGACCTGACCACCGCCTCCGGCGAGACGCTCCTGGTCCTCGCGGCGTCCGGCGCGCACCCCGCGGTGGTGGACCTGCTGCTCGCGCACGGCGCGGACCACGCCATCCCCGACTTCGACGGCCGGACGGCCCTGGCCGCGGCGGTGTCCAGCCGCTGCGCGCCGGCGGTGGAGTCGCTGATGGCCGCGGGCGCCGACCCCGACCGGGGTTCACCGTCTGCGGTGGAGGTCGCGCGCGCCACCGGGCTCCCCGAGCTGACCACGCTGCTGGAGACCTGCAGGCGCCCCGACAGCCTCTGAGCCGACGGTCGGTGCCGTGCGCCGTCCACAGGGGGGTGCCCGTCCACAGGCCGCGCAGCGCCAGGCGGGGTGACGTCGTGGACCGGGCAGCCTGGCTCTCGTGCCCGCACCCGGCGGGCAGGAGGAGAGGGCACCGTGCTTGACACCCGCATCACCGTGATCGGCAACCTGGCGGCCGACCCGGTGCACCGCGCGCTCGACGGTGGGCAGACCGTCACCAACTTCCGCATCGGCAGCACTCCGCGCCGATTCGACCGCCGCGAGAGCGCATGGGTCGACGGCGCGACGAGCTGGTGGGAGGTCTCGTGCTTCAGCCACCTCGCGGAGAACGCCGCGGCCTCCTTCCGCAAGGGCGACCGCGTGCTCGTCAGCGGCCGTGCGCGCATCGACCAGTGGCAGGTCCGCGACACCGAGGGCGCGGTCGAGAAGTCGGGGACGACGGCGCGGATCACCGCCGACGCCCTGGGCCACGAGCTCACGCACGGGACCTCGACCTTCGCCCGCGTCGTGCGTGCCAGGGAGCTCCCCCTGCCCACGCGCGAGGAGCTGGCGGCCTCGCTGGGCGCCCGCGTCGACGCCAACGGCGAGCTGCACGAGCGCGACGACGTCGACGAGGCGCTGGCCGAGGAGCTGGAGGGGCAGGCGGTCCCCGCCTGAGCGCTGGGCCCCTGAGCAGCGGGCCCGCCGGCGCTGCGGGGTGGGGCGGCGGGCGGTGCGAGCCCGCCGCCCTACCCTGGTGGGCATGGCGGAGTTCATCTACACCATGTACAAGGCGCGCAAGGCGCACGGCGACAAGCTGATCCTGGACGACGTCACCATGTCCTTCTACCCGGGGGCGAAGATCGGGGTGGTGGGCCCGAACGGTGCGGGGAAGTCCACGATCCTGCGGATCATGGCGGGGCTGGACCAGCCCTCGAACGGTGAGGCGCGCCTGTCACCGGGCTACAGCGTGGGGATGCTGGCGCAGGAGCCGCCCCTGGACGAGGACAAGAGCGTCCTCGAGAACGTGCAGCAGGGCCTGGGTGAGCTCAAGGTCAAGATGGACCGCTACAACGAGATCACCGGGCTCTTCGAGGACCCCGACGCCGACTTCGACGCGCTCATGGCAGAGATGGGGAACCTGCAGGAGGACCTCGACCACGCGAACGCGTGGGACATGGACTCCCAGCTCGAGCAGGCGATGGACGCGCTGCAGTGCCCCCCGCCGGACGCGGGTGTCGTCAACCTCTCCGGTGGTGAGCGCCGCCGTGTCGCGCTGTGCCGCCTGCTGCTGGCCAAGCCCGACCTGCTGCTGCTCGACGAGCCCACCAACCACCTGGACGCCGAGAGCGTGCAGTGGTTGGAGCAGCACCTCTCCGCCTACGAGGGCGCCGTCCTGGCGGTCACCCACGACCGGTACTTCCTCGACAACGTCGCCCAGTGGATCGCCGAGATCGACCGCGGCCGGCTCTACCCCTACGAGGGCAACTACTCCACGTACCTGGAGAAGAAGTCCGAGCGCCTCAAGGTGCAGGGCAAGAAGGACGCGAAGACGGCCAAGCGCCTCAAGGACGAGCTGGAGTGGGTGCGCAGCAACGCCAAGGGCCGCCAGACCAAGTCGAAGTCCCGCCTGGCCCGCTACGAGGAGATGGCGGTCGAGGCGGACCGCACCCGCAAGCTCGACTTCGAGTCCCTCCAGATCCCGCCCGGGCCCCGCCTGGGGAGCCTCGTCGTCGAGGCCGAGCACCTGCAGCAGGGTTACGGCGAGCGCGTGCTCATCGACGGCCTGTCCTTCTCCCTGCCGCGCAACGGCATCGTCGGGGTCATCGGCCCCAACGGGGTCGGCAAGACCACCCTGTTCAAGACCATGGTCGGCATGGAGCCCGCCGACGGGGGTGCGGTGAAGGTCGGCGACACCGTCAAGATCAGCTACGTCGACCAGGAGCGCGGAGGGATCGACTCGACCAAGACGCTGTGGGAGGTGGTCTCCGACGGGCTCGACCACATCAAGGTCGGCCAGGTCGAGATGCCTTCGCGGGCGTACGTCTCGGCGTTCGGCTTCAAGGGCCCGGACCAGCAGAAGCCCGCCGGGGTGCTCTCCGGGGGGGAGCGGAACCGGTTGAACCTCGCGCTGACCCTGAAGCAGGGCGGCAACCTGCTCCTGCTCGACGAGCCGACGAACGACCTCGACGTCGAGACGCTGTCGTCCCTGGAGGACGCCCTGCTCGACTTCGCCGGGTGCGCGGTGGTCATCAGCCACGACCGGTGGTTCCTCGACAGGGTGGCGACGCACATCCTGGCCTACGAGGGCACCGAGGAGGACCCGGCGCACTGGTACTGGTTCGAGGGCAACTTCGCCGGCTACCTCGAGAACAAGGTCGACCGGCTCGGGGTGGACGCCGCCCGCCCGCACCGCGTGACGCACCGGCGGCTGACCCGCGGCTGACGCCCGGCGCGCTCGGGAGCCCCACTGCCGTCCGACACCGCCCCGAACCGCAGTGGGACTCCCGAGGGCGGTCAGTCGGGGACCCGCAGCATGCCCTCCTGCGCGACGGTGGCGACGAGCTCGCCGTCTCGGGTGAAGAAGTGCCCCTGGCTGAGCCCGCGCGCGCCGGACGCCGACGGGCTGCTCTGGTCGAAGAGCAGCCACTCGTCGGCGTGCACCGTGCGGTGCCACCACATCGCGTGGTCCAGGCTCGCCGCCCGCAGACCCGGCGCGGCCCAGGACACGCCGTGGCGGCGCATCACCGGTTCGAGCATCGTGTGGTCGCTCGCGTAGGCCAGCACGGCCCGGTGCAGCGCCTGGTCGTCGGGCAGGGTGCCTGCCGCGCGCACCCACACCGCCTGGGAACCGACCTGCTCGGCCACGCCCGTGTACACCGCGGAACCCACGTGCCGCACGTCCACCGCCCGGCGGTGCGACCAGTAGTGCGCCGCGGGGTCCTCGATGCCCGCCAGGCGCTCCGCGGTGGTGGGCAGCTCCTCGGGGGCGGGCACGTCGGGCATCGCCACGGCGTGGTCCAGCCCGGTGTCCTCGACCTGGAAGGAGGCGATCATCGACAGGATCGGCGCGCCGAGCTGGCTGGCCTGCACGCGGCGGGCGGTGAAGGAGCGCCCGTCGCGCAGGCGGTCGACGGTGAAGGTGATCGCCTGCCCGGGGTCACCGGGGCGCAGGAAGTACCCGTGCAGGGAGTGCACGAGGCGCTCCTGCGGCACGGTGCGCGAGGCGGCGAGCAGCGCCTGGGAGAGCACCTGCCCGCCGAAGACCCGACCCCGCAGCGTCGGGTGGCTCACCCCGGTGAACACCGCCCGGTCCCCGGTGCTCGCGACGGCCTGGCGCAGGTCGAGCACCCGCAGCAGCTCGGCGAAGGGGTCGTCGGTCGTCGGGGGGAGGTCCGTGGCGCTCACGGGGCCGACAGTAGTGACCGCGCGCGCCAGCGGAGTGCCGGTGCGCCGCAGGTCACGGGGGCACCGGGCGCAGGACCGTGCTGCGTCACGGGCGCTCGTGGTGGCGGGGGTCGGGACGGCGTGCCGGCGCGCGTGCACCAGCATGGGGCGGTGGTCGGTCTCGAGGTGCCCGTGGTCGTGCGGTGGTCCGACGTCGACGCCTTCGGCCACGTCAACAACGTGGCTGTGCTGCGGCTCCTCGAGGAGGCGCGCATCACCGCCTTCGCCGCCCTCGCCGACGCCGTGGCGCGCCAGGCCGAGGAGCCCGGCGAGCAGCGCGGCGGGGGAGCGCCCCGCGTCACGCTGCTGGAGACCGGTGTGGTGGTGGCCCGCCACGAGATCGAGTACCTGCGCCCCCTGCTGTGGCGTCCGGCGCCGGTCCCGGTGCGCCTGTGGGTGACCGGGCTGGGTGGGGCCAGCTTCGACCTCGGCTACGCCGTCGGTGGGGCCGACGTGCCGGAGGTCGACCAGGGCGGCGGGGATCCCGGCGGCAGTGCCGGGGATGACGCCGGGCCGGGCGTCGCGGGCGGGCGCGTCACGGCGTGGGCGGCCTCGACGATGGTGGCCCTGGACGCCGGCTCGGGGGCACCCCGTCGCCTCAGCGCGGGCGAGCGCTCGGTGCTGGGCAGCTGGCTGGAGGAGGCGGTGCCCTTCCGCCGCAGCGGGTGGGCGCGGTGAGCGAGCAGCAGCTCCTGCCCTCCCACCCCCGGGCGCTGGACGACCTCGCGACCTACCTCGCCCGCGCCCGCCACGCCGACCCGGGCGGCGCCGCGCGGCTGCAGGGCCTCGACCTCGGCGGCCGCTGGGTGCTGGCGGTCACCGTGTGCCCCCTCGGAGGGGGCCCGGGCCTGCCCGTGGCGCTGGGCCTGCGCGTCCTGGCCCTGGAGGAGTCCGCGGACGTCGACGCCACCGTCCCGCTGAGCACCCTGCTGGATCGCCTCGCCCGCGACCGCGCCGTCCTGCCCGTTCCCCCGGTGCGGGTGCTCACCGCCTCGTGGGCCGGCATCTCACCGCCGCGCGACGGGTGGGTGCCCGCGCCCCCGCTGAGCGCGGCGATCCTGCGCGCGGCAGCAGCCCGCGGCGCGGACGCGGTCTCCCGTGGCGCGGACCGCGCGCCGGTGTGGTCCACCCCCGTCAGGCCCGGAGCCGTCGCCCCCGGACCCGGCGGGACGCCGCAGCCCCCATCAGCGGGGCCAGCGGACCCCGGGCCCCCCGCGGCGGCGGCGGTGACCGCGGACCTGCTCGGCTTCCTGCCCGGCGGTGACGTGGCGGTCGCGCGCAGCGGCCTCTGGTGGCGCCTGAGCACCCCCGGCGGTCACGTCCTCACGCGCCCCGCCCCGGCGTTGACCAGGGGCTGAGCAGCGCTCACGCGCGGGCGATGCGCACCCAGGCGGTGACGGGCCCCTCCAGCAGCCCCGCGCCGTCCGCCGCGCGCAGGAAGTGCCGGCTGGCCAGGGCCACGTCGGAGCCCGGCGGCAGCATCCACAGCCCGTCGCCGGTGACGGTGATGACGCTCACCTCGTGGGTGGGCGTGGTGCGCGTGAACCGCAGGACGTCGTCGCGGCCGGGCTCGGGTGACCACGTGATCTCCCCGGCGCCGAGGTCCAGCTCCCGGCGCAGCGCCAGGGCCGACCGGTACATCTCGTACGTCGAGCCCGGCACGTCCTGCTGGACGTCCAGGGCGCAGCGCGCGAAGGACTCCGGTTGCGGCAGCCACGTCAGCGACGTGGGACCGAAGCCGAACCCGGGCGCGTCGGCGCGCCACGGCAGGGGCACCCGGCATCCGTCACGCCCCAGGCGGGCACCACGGGTGCGCGCGAAGGTCGGGTCGGCGCGGTCGCCGTCCTCGAGCAGGGTGTGCTCGGGCAGCCCCAGCTCCTCGCCCTGGTACAGGTAGGCCGACCCGGGCAGGGCCAGCATCAGCAGCGTCGCGGCCCGGGCCCGCGACAGCCCCAGCTCCTGGTCCGGCTGCGGGTCGCCCGGGCCGATGCCGTCGCGGCCCGCCTCGTCGGAGACGGCGCCGTCACTGCTCGCCCCCGTGACCGCCAGGCCGAGGCGTGAGGGGTGGCGGACGACGTCGTGGTTGCTCAGCACCCACGTCGTCGGTGCGCCCACCGCCGCGTTGGCGGTGGTCGTGCGCTCGATGGTCGCCCGCAGCTCCGCAGCGACCCACGCGGTGGTCAGGTACTCGAAGTTGAAGGCCTGGTGCATCTCGTCGTGGCGCACGTAGGCCGCGAGACGCTCCGCAGGCTCGACCCACGCCTCGGCCACGAGGATCCGCTCGCCGTCGTAGCCCTCCAGCACCCGCCGCCACGAGCGGTACACCGCGTGGACCTCGTCCCGGTCCCACATGGGGGCGCGCGCACCGTCCGGCGCGGTGGCCGCCCCGGCGTGGTCCGCGTGCCAGTCCGGGAAGGCCTGGTCCTTGATCAGCCCGTGGGCGACGTCGACCCTGAAGCCGTCGACGCCCCTGTCGAGCCAGAACCTCAGCACCTCCTCGAACATCTCCCGCACCGCCGGGTGGGTCCAGTCCAGGTCGGGCTGCTTGACGTCGAACAGGTGCAGGTACCACTGCGCCACCGCGGGCTGCCCGTCCGGCTCGACGACCCGCTCCCACGCCGAGCCCCCGAAGACGGAGCGCCAGTTCGTCGGGGGCTGCTCACCGCCGGGGCCGCGACCGTCGCGGAAGAGGAAGCGCGAGCGCTCCTCGCTGCCGGGGCCGGACAGGAGGGCGTCGACGAACCACGGGTGCTCGTCGGAGACGTGGTTGGGCACCAGGTCCACCAGCACCCGCAGCCCCAGCTCGTGGGCGCGGGCGATGAGGGCGTCGGCGTCCTCGAGGCTGCCGAAGAGCGGATCGACGTCGGTGTGGTCCGCGACGTCGTACCCCCCGTCGGCCTGGGGGGAGGCGTAGAAGGGGCTGAGCCACACCGCGTCGACACCGAGCTCGGCGAGGTGGTCGAGGCGGTCGGTGATCCCGGGCAGGTCACCGATGCCGTCGCCGTCGCTGTCGGCGAAGGAGCGGGGGTAGACCTGGTAGATCACCGCGGTGCGCCACCACTGCCCGCCGTGCCCGTTGCCGGTCGTCCTCGTCCCCGTGGCGCTCATCCCCGTGGTGCTCATCACAGCCCAGCCTAGCCAGCCTCGGGCTGCTCAGTCCTCGAAGGTGTTGATCAGCGAGTGCGCGGCCCGCTCCAGGTAGTCCCAGAGCAGGGCGTGCTGCGCCGGTGGCAGGTGCAGGGAGTCCACCGCGTCCCGCATGTGCGTCAGCCAGCGGTCACGGGCCAGGGGGCCGATGCGGAAGCCGGCGTGGCGCATCCGCAGGCGCGGGTGCCCCCGGGTGCGGTTGTAGGTGTCCGGACCACCCCAGTACTGCTCGAGGAACAGGGTGAGGCGTTCGCGGGCGGCCCCGAGGTCCTGCTCGGGGTACAGCGGCCGCAGCACGTCGTCCTGCGCGACCCCGAGGTAGAAGCGGTCCACCAGGGCCACGAAGGTCTCGTGCCCGCCGATCTCGGCGAAGAACGACGGCGGCGCCGCCGTCGGCGCGGGCGTGCGGCCAGCTGGGGTCAGGGGGATCTGCCTCACCCGCTCAACCCGGTGTGCCGGGACGCACGGCGTTGACCAGGGGCGCGGAGGCGGGCGTGGGCCCAGTGCCCGCGGGGTTGCCCCGGGGGTCGCGGCGGAGCCGCTCGAGGTCGGGGCGCGCGGCGTGGAGGTTGCCGCTGCGGGCGGGTCCGGCCGCGCTGATCCGCGTGCGGGTCAGGCTCGCCAGGTGCATCGCTGGAACGGCGATGCGGTCCCACACCGCGGGCAGCAGGCCGGAGGCGGCGACGATGCCGGGGTTGGCCCACCCCACCCCCAGCTCGCGCTGGGGAGCGCGGGTGGCGCGCAGCACGGTCGCGGCGACCTTCTCGGGGCGGGCCACGGGGAAGGGGGGCTTGGGGCGGCGCCCGATCGTGTTCGCGGCCTGGTCGTAGATGGGGGTGTCGACCCCACCGGGTGCCACGAGGGTGATCGTGATCGTGGGGATGTCGGCGTTCTCGGTCTGCAGCACGCGGGTCAGGCCGCGCAGCGCCCACTTGCTGGCGACGTAGGCGCCCATGTACGGCACCGCCACGCGCCCCAGCACCGACCCCACGACCACCACGGACCCGGACCGCTGGCGGCGGAAGACGGTCAGGGCGGCCTTGCAGACGCGGAACGCGCCGAGGAGGTTGACCTCGATGACGCGGTCGAAGGTGGCGTCCTCCTGCTCCTCCACGCGCGAGTACGCCGCGACGCCGGCGTTCTGCACCACCACGTCCAGGCGCCCGAAGGTGGTGACGGCGGCCTCGGCGGCCTCGGCGACGGCCGCGCCGTCGGTCACGTCGAGGGGCTTGACCAGCACCGCGGCCGCCCCGAGGGCCTCGCACTCGCCGCGGACCTCCGCGAGCACGTCGCCGGCGCGCGCGGAGAGCACGAGGCGGTCACCGCGCCGGGCGCAGGCGTGCGCGACGGCGCGACCGATGCCGCTGCTGGCCCCGGTGATCCACACGACCGCCCCCTCGGTGGGGTGCTGGTCGTGGCCGGGCGGGGCTGTGGCACTGCGGTCACCGGGCACCGGTGGCTCCCTCGGGGGTCTGGGCGGCGGGCCCGGGCCCGCTGACGAGCACGGTGGCGCGCGCGGCGGGGTGCTCACGGACCTGGCCGCTCTCCCGGCTGGTGACGGCCTCGGCCGCCTTGGCGACGTTGCGCTGCATGCCGCCGAAGACGATGCCGTGGAAGGGCTTGATGGCCTGCCAGTACAGGAGGCCCTGCAGTCCCCTGGGGCGGAAGACGGCCTTCTGCCGGAAGCGGGTCTGGCCGCCGTCGGTCTCCACGGTGAGGTCCAGCCACGCCTCGCCGGGCACGCGCATCTCCGCCCGCAGGCGCAGCAGGCGCTGCTCCTCGAGCTCCTCCACCCGCCACCAGTCCAGCGCGTCCCCGACCGCGAGGCGGTCGGGGTTGGCGCGGCCGCGGTTCAGCCCCGGGCCGCCGGCGACGCGGTCGAGGATGCCGCGGACCTTCCACCCCAGCGACCACGAGTACCAGCCGTTGACCCCGCCGATGCCCCGGATGACGGTCCACAGCTGCTCCGGGGTGGCGTCCACGACGCTGGCCCGGTCGTCGACGTACAGGGAGCCGCCCGCCCAGGCGGGGTCGGTGGGCAGGGGGTCGCTGGCGGTTTCGGGGGTGGCGGCGGAACGCCACGAGGTGGTGACGTCGAAGGTCCTCACCCGTGCCAGGGCCAGCTCGATGGCTCGCGACAGCCCCAGCAGCCCCTCGGGCGGGTCGGGCACGAACTGCGCGATGTCGTGCTCCTTGGTGACCACCTCGTGGGTGATCGAGCGCACGAGGGGACCGGCGATGCTCGCCGGGACGGGGGTGACCATGTTGATCCAGTGCGTGGACAGCCCCGGGGTGAAGAACGGCACGGGGATCGCCCGCCGCGGTGGGAGCCCGGCGACCGCGGCGTAGGCCTGCATCATCTCGAGGTAGGTCAGGACGTCGGCGCCGCCGATGTCGAAGCCGCGGTTGACCTCCCGGGGCATCGTCGCGGCCCCGACGAGGTAGCGCAGGACGTCGCGCACGGCGATCGGCTGGATGCGGGTGGCCAGCCAGCGCGGCCGGATGATGATCGGCAGCCGCTCGGTGAGGTGACGCAGCATCTCGAAGGACGCGGACCCCGAGCCGATGATCACCGCGGCGCGCAGCACCGTGGTGGGCACCCCGGAGGCGAGGAGGATCTCCTCGACCTCCTTGCGGCTCTCCAGGTGCACGGACAGCCTCTCGTCGGCGGGGTACAGCCCGCCGAGGTAGACCAGCCGGCCCGTGCCGGCCTCGCGCGCGGCGCGGCCGAAGCCCAGGGCCAGGCGGCGGTCGCGGGCGGCGAAGGAGGGGTCGGTGTCGAGGGAGTGCAGCAGGTAGTAGGCGACGTCGACGCCGGCGAGCGCCTCCGCGAGGGCGTCGCCGTCGGCGGCGTCGCCCTCGACGACCTCGATGCGCTCGAACCAGTCGCGGCTCTCCAGCCGGCGGGCGTCGCGGGCGATGGCCCGCACCCGGTACCCGGCCTCCAGCAGCTCGGGCACCAGGCGTCCGCCGATGTAGCCGGTGACCCCGGTGACCAGGACCAGGGGCGCCACCCCGTCGGGCCCGGGCACGGCCGGTGGCAGCTCGGCGTCCTCGGGACTGCCGTCGACGGTGTCGGCGGGCGTCGCGTCGCCCTGGTCGGTGGTCATCCCCGTATCGTGCGCCTCGGCGGGGTGGGACGCACACGTGGGTCCCCGACCGGTGCCGGTCAGGTCCAGAGCGGCGGCGCGGTGGAGGGCGGGGGTGTGGGGGTGCGGCGGTGGCTCCTCGTGCCGGCCCTGGTCGCGCTGCTGGTGCCCGCGGGCGGGTGCGCGGACGGCGGGTCGCCCCCTGCGGGCGCGTCGGGCCCCGCGGCGTCCCCCAGCACCGGGTCCTCGGGCAAGATCGCGCCCCCGGGCGACGCCGTCTCCCCGAAGCCCCCGTCGGTCGCGGGGGGCCCTTCGCCCACCCCGGTGGAGCTGACGGGCACGACGGTGGTGGGGGTGGAGTCCGGCTGCACGCTGCTCATCGGCGGGGGCACCACCCACCTGCTCGTCGGGCTGCCCGAGCCGGTCGAGCCGGGGGCGCAGCTGCGGGTGCTGGGCGCGCCCGACCCCGAGCTGGCGACCACGTGCCAGGAGGGCACCCCGTTCCTCGTCGCCGAGGTCCTGACGCCCTGACCCCCGCTCACGGCCGTGACCCCACCGGACGCACCGGGGCCCCGCGAGCGGCTGCTCACGGGGCCCCGGTGGCCGGTGCTCGCGAGCTCAGCCCGCGACGGACTCCACCAGCACCGTGCCGCTGCCCAGCTCGGCGCCCTCGGAGCTGACCACGGTCATCCGCCCGAAGAGCTGACGACCCTCGGTGGGCGCTGCCAGCGCCGTCACCGTCCCGGAGACCTCCACGGTCTCCCCCGCGTCCAGCTGCACCGGGGCGCCCGGGACGGTCAGCGTCCCCAGGCCGGCGGAGGTGAACACGTCGCGGATGTCGTACGCCGTGGTGCCCGCGGGCACCTCGTAGCCGTCCACGACGATGGTGTACGTGCCCGGAGCCGGGTCGTCGACGACGACCGTCTCCTCGGAGTCCCCGTCCGCGGAGGAGCCCACCACCGCGCCGTCCAGCAGCACCGCGAGGTCGAGGTCGGCCCCCGGGTCGCTGGGGTTGCCGATCGAGACCTCGAGGCTGTCCGCGCCAGCCGGCACGTCCACGGTGGACTCGGTGGTAGCGCCGTCGGCGATGCTCGGTCGCCCGGTGCGAGCGCTGCCGAGCGCCCCACCGCGCGGGGTGACGGTGACCGGACCGAAGTCGTTGGTCACCGACCACGTCACCGGCGCCGCGACGCCGGCGGCGACCTCGGCGAGGACGACCTGCTCCGGGTCGACGGTGACGCCCTGCGCCGCTGCGGTCAGGCGGTAGGGGTTGACCAGGAACGGCGAGGTGCGCCGCGACTCCACCTCGATCTCCCACACGCCCGGCAGCGGGTCGCGGTAGGACCGCGACGTCGCCCGGCACGTCGCCGGGTCACCGAAGTTCGTGTAGCAGTCCAGGCTCGACGTGCTCTCCACCGGCACCCCGTACGGGTTGATGGCGATGAAGCGGGTCTGGCTGCCCGCGGCGATGCCGGCGAGGTTCACCTGCAGCGCCCTCGCCCCCGCGGGGACGGTGACGAACAGGCTCTCGGTGCGGTTGCGCTCGACGTCACCGGTCACCGACGTCGAGAACGGCGCCTCGACCAGGGACGTGCCCACGACCACGGTGTTGAGCACCTCGGTGTCGACACCGACGGTGCGGGGGTCGTCCAGGCGCATGACGGCGCTGTGGACGCCGGCGGCGGGGGTGGCCGTGACGTCCACGGCCACCGCCTGGCCGAGCGGCAGGTCGACGGTGGGCGCGGAGGTGAACGTGCCGTCGTTCCCGACCCAGGTGATGCGGTGGGGCAGCGACCCGGCCGCGCCGGACGTGCGGGTGATCGTCACGGGGTACGCCTTCGCCTCACCGGGGGCGTGCCCGCCCTCGGTGGCCCCGCACCGGTTGTGGATGCCGACGCCCTGGTCGGGAGCGGTGAGGTAGTCCGACAGCGGGGTGCACACCGGGGCGGTGACGGTGTAGTCCTGCACCACCGGTCCCCGGCTGAGCAGCTTCCACGCCTCGACCAGGTCGACCTGCCCGTTGCCCTGGGCGTGGGCCGGGACGTCCGCGATGAAGTCCGCGGCGCTGTACAGGGCCCGCCGCAGCTGCGGGGGGGTGACGGGCTGCTGCCGCGACCTGCTCGCCGAGAGCAGCAGGGCCGCGCCACCGGCGGCCTGCGGTGAGGCCATCGACGTGCCGTTGAACATCTCCAGCCCCACCGGGAGGGTGTAGCCGGTCTCGGCGACGTCAGGGGAGTTCAGCCAGCGCGGCGTGGTGGAGACCGCGGAGCCCGGTGCGGTGACGTTGGGCTTGAACCCGCCGTCCTCGCGCGGACCGCGGGAGGAGAAGTTGTGCAGGTTCAGGTCGGCGGAGACCTCCGAGCCGTAGTTCGACAGCCACGTCGCCTTGGAGATCGACGAGCCCACGCTGACGACGTCCGTGGCGACGGAGGGGTCACCGATGGTGTTCACCCCGGGTCCGGAGTTGCCCGCGGAGATGAACAGCTGCACCCCGTACTCGTCGATGAGGCGGTCGTAGAGCGTGGCGCGGGTGTTGGCGCCGTCGTTCAGGGCCGGCAGCCCGCCGATGGACATGTTCACCACGTCGACGCGGCGGTTGGCGACCAGGTCGATCATGCCCTCGGTCAGGGCGACCGCGGTGCAGCCACCGCCCCAGGAGCAGGCCCGGGAGGAGACGATGCGGGCCCCGGGGGCCGCGCCGTCCGCTGTGCCGCCGTACAGGTCGTTCGCCGCGGCGATGCCCGCGACGTGGGAGCCGTGGGCGCTCTCGACGATGCCGATGTTGACGTAGTCGGCGCGTCGCCCGACCTCGGCGCCGCCCAGGGCGCTGCGGTCGACGTCCTCGCGGAACTCCACGACGAAGGGCATGGTCTCCACCACGTCGCTCGTGCTCGCGTCGTCGGTGCCGAAGTGGCCCACCTGGTACTGCTCGCGGTAGGGGCGCATCAGGGTCTCGTCGGTGAAGTCGCGGTCCTGGTCGACGTCGACCCAGATCGCGTTGTCCGACGCCCGGTACAGCACGCCCCACACGTCGGTGGTGTCGCCGTCGCGGTTGACGTCCCCCTCCGGCTCGCTGGCGGCCGTGATCGACTCCCGGAAGACGTTGACGCGGAAGTCCCCGGCCGGGGCGGTCCACGCGGCGTCCTGGTAGGTGAAGGTCGGCCCGGTGACGGCGGTGATCATGGGGCGCCACGTGGCGTCACCCTCGGTGACCGGGTCGGTGGCGGTGACCCAGTCGACGATCTTGCGCTCACCGGTGGACGTGGTCGCCAGCGCCGGGTGGTCGAGGTCGATGCCCGAGTCCAGGATCCCGATCGTGGTGCCGCGCCCGTCCCAGGTGGGGTTGGCGGCCTTGAAGGCCACGGCGCCCGTCTCTGCGGCCGGCAGGTACGGGTTCGCGTCGGGGGTGCCCGGGCCGGGGACCGGCACCGCGCCCGGGGCCGCCTGCTCCTGCGCCGGGCGCGGGTCCTCGAGGGGGACCTCCTCGTCGAGGTCGACGGCGACGACGTCGCGCCGGGCGGCGGTCGCGAGCACCTCACCGGTGGGCACCGAGGCGCGCACGTAGCCGAGCCGGTCGTTGCGGTACCCGACCGACCCTCCGCCCTCGGTGAGGGCGGCGTCGACGCCCTCGGTGGCGCCCGGTGCCGTGGCGACCAGGACGGTGACCCGGTCCACGCCCTGGGCCTCGGCCTCGGAGAGCCGCTGGCGGTCGGCCTGGCCGAGCTTGTCGCGGGCAGGTGCGCCCTTGGCCTCGTCCAGGCCCGTCGCGGACGCCTCCTCCACCGGGGCGGCGTAGCCGACCCCCGATGATCCCGCGACGATCAGACCGCTGGTGAGGAGGATCGCCGTCGCGCGGCGCGGTGTGCTGGGTCTCACGGACTCGCTCCTGGGTTCGCGCCGCTGTGTGACCACTCGTCCACGGTCGGCTGTGCCTGGTCTACCGCACTCGGCGTGGCGACGGGAAGCAGATCGTCACTTTCGTTCCCTCGGGGGAGGAAGCAGGCCGGTGTGGGCACCGGCGAAGGCCAGGGAGTCGGCCAGCAGGGCCACCGAGCGCGAGACCGCCCGCGCCCCGTGCCCGACGTCCCGTTCCGCGCGGATCAGCACCGGGGCGTCGCCGCGTGAGGCGTGCTGGAGCGCCGCGCACATCTTCCGGGCGTGGAGGGGGTCGACGCGGGAGTCGCCGTCGAAGACGGTGAACAGCGTCGCCGGGTAGGCGGTCCCCTCCAGCACCCGGTGGTACGGGGAGTACGCGTGCAGCCACGCCAGGTCCTGCGCCCGCTCGGCGTCGCCGTACTCGCTCGCCCACGTGGCCCCGAGCCCGTGGAGCTGGTAGCGCACCATGTCGAGCAGCGGCGCCGAGCACAGGACGGCGCCGAAGAGCTCGGGCCGCTGGGTCAGCGCCGCCCCGACGAGCAGGCCGCCGTTCGACCCGCCGGACGCGGTCAGCTGCGACGGCGTCGTCCACCCCGCGTCGACCAGGGCGGCGGCGCACGCGTGGAAGTCGTCGAAGACGTGCTGCTTGACGCCCAGCATCCCGTCGCGCCGCCACTGCTCGCCCTCCTCGCCGCCGCCGCGCAGCTGGGCGCTCGCCCACACCCCGCCGGCCTCGACCCACGCGAGCGCCCCCGAGGAGAAGCCGGGGCGCATCGACACCCCGAAGCCGCCGTAGCCGTGGAGCAGGGTCGGGCGCGGGACGCCCGGCGGTGCGCCGTCGAGGGCGACCACCAGCGTCCGCACGGTGGTGCCGTCCGCGCTGCTCGCCTCCAGCACCGTCGTGGTGATCCCCTCCCGCAGCGCCAGCCCCGCCAGGCCCGGCGCACGCGCCTGCACCGACACCTCACCGGTGCGCGCGTCGTAGCGCAGCACGGCCGGCGGCGTGGTGGTGTCGCTGTAGGTGAACCACGCCTCGTGCCCGCCCTCGGGGCGGTGCACCAGCCCTCCGACCGACCCGACACCGGGCAGCGGGATCCCGCCGCGGCGCACGCCGGTGGCGACGTCGTGGGCCGCGACCTCGGCGACCGCGTGCGTCGTCCACGTCGCGAGCAGCACGTCGTCGAGGACGGTGAAGTCCTCGAGCACCGCGTCGTCGCGCTCGGGCAGCAGGTCGCGCCAGTGCTCCACGCCGGGCGCCCGGGGGTCGGCCACCGCGAGCCGGCCGCGGGGAGCGCCGTGGTCGGTGAGGACGTACAGGCGCCCGTCGAGCCCCAGCCGCGCCGACGTCGAGGCGTCGAGCCCCACCGCGACGTCGACCAGCGGCGGCACGCCGTCCGGCCCGACCGCGGTGAGGTCGCCGATCCAGCAGTCGTTGCGCGGCGCCGTCCCCTCCCGGGAGGAGACCACGAGCCACCGCCCGTCCACCGACACCGAGACCCCGTAGTAGCTCGTCGCCACCCGACCCGCGCCGAACACCTCGACGTCGGCGTCGGGACCGCTGTCCAGGGCCCCGTCCCGAGCACCGTCCAGCCCTGTGCCGACCCGGTGGCGCCACACCCGCCGGTGGTACTGCTCCTCACCCGCGGGCAGCGCCTGCGGGGGCAGCCGGCGCACGTAGTACAGGTGCTGGCCTCCCGGGACCCAGGCGACCGGGGAGTAGCGGACCCGTCCGATCGGCCCGTCGACCACGTCGCCGGTGGCGACGTCCAGCACGCGCAGGGCGCTCTCCTCGGTGCCGCCCTCGGAGAGCTGGTAGGCGAGCAGGTGCCCCTCCTCCGAGGGCTGCCACGCGTCGAGGGTCGTGCGCCCGGTGGGGTCGATGGCGACGGGGTCGATCAGCACGCGCTCGCGGCGCTGCCCCGGGGCGGAGGGGTGGGGCTCCTCGACGAGGAGCTGCGCGTGGTCGGCGTCCTGGGCCCGGCGGGTGGAGAAGCACCGCTCACCGCGCCACACCGGGGGTCCGACCGAGCCGATGGCGGCGAGCTCGCCCAGGCGGTGCGTGAGGTGCTCGCGCCCCGGCCAGGTCTCGCGGTGCGCCGCGCACAGCGCGTCCTGCGCCGCGGACCACGCAGCGGTGCGGGGGTCGCGGGGATCCTCCAGCCACCGGTAGGGGTCGGCGACCTGCTGCTGGTCCTGCGGCGACGCGCCGACCGGGAGGGCCTCGACCACCTCGAGCCGCTCCGCCGGGGGGTAGGTGGTGCTCACGTCGGGCAGCGTAGGTCGGGCCGGTTCGGCTGGCCGGCGGCGCCGTGCCTGCGGCCGTCGCCGCCGGGTGGCAGCATCGCTGCGACCTGCCGCGCCGCACCGCACCCCTGGAGCACCGACCGTGACCGACACCGTGCCCGACGCGGGGCCCGACACCGTGCCGGTGTCCACCGTCGGGCTGCCCGACGACCTCGCCCGCCTCGCCGGCGCCCACGGGGTCGCCACCTGGTACGGCAGCTGGCGCCACGGCCGGGTCGAGGTCTCGACCGCCACCGTGGTCGCCGTGCTCGCGGCGATGGGGGTCGACGCCTCCACCCCCCGTGCGGTGGCCGCCGCGCTCGCCGACGCGGAGCAGCGCCCGTGGCGGCGCATCCTGCCGCCGGTGGTCGTGGTCACCGACGAGCAGCGCACCTCCGTGCGCGTTCACATGCCGCACGGCAGCGCGGTCGGCGTCCGCATCGAGCTCGAGGGCGGCGGGGACCGGCGCCTCGACCAGGAGGAGCACGGGGTGCCACCGCGCCCGGTGGACGGCGCCCTGGTCGGCGAGGCCAGCTTCGTGCTCCCCGCCGGTCTGCCGCTGGGCTGGCACGAGCTGGTGGCGGACGTCGCGCAGACCGGCGAGCGCGCGAGCGCGCCGCTGGTGGTCACCCCCGCCCGTCTCGCGCTGCCCGCTCAGCTGGGCGCCGCGGGCCAGCGCTGGGGGTTCATGGCGCAGCTGTACTCGGTGCGCTCGCAGCGCTCCTGGGGCCTGGGCGACCTCGCCGACCTCACCGAGCTGCTCGACTGGTCGGGGCGCGAGCTCGGCGCCGACTTCCTGCTCGTCAACCCCCTGCAGGCCGCCGAGCCGGTGGGGCACATGTCGCCCTCGCCGTACCTGCCCAGCTCCCGGCGGTTCACCAACCCCGTGTACATCCGCGTCGAGGACGTGCCCGAGGCGGTGCACCTGCGCCCCGGTGACCGCGCGACGGTCGAGCGGTCCGCCGACGAGCTCCGCGCCACCAACACCGACGCGGCCACCCTCGACCGCGACCGCGTGTGGGCCGCCAAGCGCGCCGCGCTGGAGCTGGTGCACGCGGTGCCGCGCACCGGGGCGCGGCAGGCGGCGCTCGACGCCTACCGGGCCCGTGAGGGGGCGGGGCTGGGCGCCTTCGCGCTGTGGTGCGCGCTCACCGAGCACTTCGGCCCCGGCGTCCCGTGGCCCGCGCACGTGCACGACCCCGACCACCGCAGCACCGTCGCGCTGCGCAGGAGGCTCGCAGGGCGCACCGGCTTCTACGAGTGGTTGCAGTGGGTGGCCGACGAGCAGCTGGCCGCGGCGCAGGCCGCCGCCCGGCGCGCCGGGATGGCGCTGGGCGTCGTCCACGACCTGGCAGTGGGGGTCCACCCCCAGGGGGCGGACTCGTGGACCCTGCGCGACGTCCTCGCCACCGGGGTCAGCGTGGGGGCGCCGCCCGACGACTTCAACCAGCAGGGCCAGGACTGGAGCCAACCGCCGTGGCGCCCCGACGCGCTCGCCGAGGCGGGGTACCGGCCCTTCCGCGACCTGGTGCGCACGGTCCTGCGCCACGCCGGCGGCCTGCGGGTGGACCACATCCTCGGGCTGTTCCGCCTGTGGTGGGTGCCGCAGGGGCAGCTGCCCCTGGCGGGCACGTACGTGCAGTACGACCACCACGCCCTGGTCGGCATCCTCGCGCTCGAGGCGCACCGCGCCGGGGCGGTGGTCATCGGTGAGGACCTCGGGGTGGTCGAGCCGTGGGTGCGCGACCACCTCCGCGAGCGCGGGGTGCTGGGCACGTCGGTGCTGTGGTTCGAGAGGGACGCCGACCAGCGCCCGCTGCCGCCGACGGCGTGGCGCGAGCTGTGCCTGGCCACGGTGACCACGCACGACCTGCCGCCGACCGCGGGGTACCTCGCGCAGGAGCACGTGGACCTGCGCGACCGCCTCGGGCTGCTCACCCAGCCGGTGGAGGTCGAGCGCCGTGAGGACGCCGCAGCGCAGGCCAGGGTGCTGGAGGGGCTGAGGTCGCTGGGCCTGCTCGGGGAGGACCCCTCCGAGCGCGACGTCGTGACGGCGCTGCACCAGTTCCTCACGCTCACCCCCAGCCGCCTGGTGGGGGTCTCCCTGGCCGACGCGGTGGGGGAGAGGCGCACGCAGAACCAGCCGGGCACCTTCGAGGAGTACCCGAACTGGGAGGTGCCCCTGGCCGACGGGCTCGGGCGGGCGGTGCTCGTGGAGGACCTGCACACCCGCCCGCGGGTCATCGCCCTCGCGCGGCTCTTCGCCGGCGCGGGCCCCAGCTAGCGCGCCGGCGCAGCGGGTCCGGTGCACCAGGGACCAGCGCACCGCGGCCGGCGTCCCCGGGTGGGGGCACCGGCCGCGGGCGGGGCCGAGGGTCAGTCCTCGTCCTCGTCGGCCTCATCGTCGGCGCCGCGCAGGTCGACGGCCTTCTGCTCGGCGCGCCCGGCCTGCCCCCGCGCCCTCTCGGCGGCCTCCTCGTGGTCCTCCTCGGCCTGCTCAGCGGCGCGCTCACCGGCCTTCGCGGCGCGCTCGTCGGCCTTCTGGGCCCGCTCCTCGCGGTCCTCCTCGGCGTCGTCGTCCTCGTCGGCCACGGGCGCCGTGATCGGCGCCGGGGCGGGCGTGCCGGCCGGCACCGGCGTCACGGGGTCGACCGGCGCGGGCGTGACCGGTCCCGGTGCTGCGGTGGGCCCGGAGCTCGAGGTTCCCACCGGCTCCGGCTCCGCGCCGGGTGTCGCGCTGGGTCCGTCCGCAGGCGTGGCGCTGGGCTCGCCCGCGGGCGTCGCGCTGGACCCGTCGCTCGGGGTGGGGGCGGCCTCGGTGGTCGGGTCGACCGGCGCGGGGCCCTCGGCGGGTGCCTCGGCCGAGAAGGCTGCCGCGACCTGCTCCTGCAGGGTCTCGGGCAGGGCGCCGGCCGCACCGGCACCGACGACCCCGGCGACGACCAGGGTGGTTCCTGCGGCGGCGTGGGTCATGGTCCCGGCGGTGGCGATCTTGGCCAGGGCGCCGGCGATGACGTCGGTGATCATGCGGGGTCTCCACTTCGGTGGCCCGGACGCCTGCAGCGCAGGCCCGGTGGCGCCGCTGACCGCTGCTGCGGGGCGGGTCGCGTCGGTGAGGAGACCGGTGGTGATCAGCTCGGCGAGCTCCGCGCTGGCGCGTCCCGGTGCGGCGGAGCGCCGCACGCCGGCGGTGAAGGCCGCCAAGGACCCTCCCGCGGGTGCGGGGCGCCCCGCGAGGAGTGCCTCGAAGGTCTCGTCGATCGATCGGTCACCGGTCATCTCACTCCTGTCATCGCCGTGGGGGCTCACAGGGGTACGCCCTCGGTCGCGGAGTTCCTGGCGAGCGTCCGCAGCCCCCGCCGCTGCAGCGCCTTGACCGCGGGGCCGATCTCGCCGAGCACCTCGGCCACCTGCTCCACGGTGAGGTCGCCGAGGATCCGCAGCAGCACGGCGCGCTGGTCGGGGGCGAGGCCCGCGCACAGCCCGCGGACACGGGCGGTGCCCAGCGAGGTCAGCGCGTCGTCTTCGGCGTCGCCGCCGACCCGGTCGTGCAGGACCGCCGCGTCGACGTCGGCCAGCAGGGGGCGCCGTCCCGTGCGGCGCCACTCGTCGACCAGGCGCCGGTGGGCGGTGGTGAACACCCAGGCGCGGAAGCCGGCCCCGGTGCCGGCGAAGGGGGCGATGCCGGTCAGCACGCTGATGAGGACCTCGCTGGCGAGGTCGTCGGGCTCGGCGGCGCCGTGCAGGCGCAGGTAGCCGGTGACCTGCCGTGACAGGTCCCGGTACAGCGCCTCGAACGCTCACGTCGCGCCCACCTGGGAGGCGGCGAGCACCTCGGGGAACCGGCGCCCGATCACCGGGGGGAGTCGGCGGGGGTCGGGTGCACGCGTCTGGATCGACCGCCGCCGACCCCACCTCGAGGGGCCTCAGGGCCGACCGGTGGAGGTTCTCCCGGATCGGGTCAGCGCCGGGAGTCGCGCTCCTGCGCGCGCAGCGCCCGAGCCACCGCGTCGCGGTCCTCGCCGATCAGGCGCGCCAGAGCCGGCAGGTCCGCCGGCGCCGCGGCGAGCCAGGCGTCGTAGCGCTCCAGCACCTCGGGCGAGGCCAGCGCCACCGGGGCCAGCCCGGTGACCACGGACTGCGCGATCTCGTTCGTGCGGGTGCGCCACACCCGCTCGATGGCGGCGAAGTACGGCTCCACGTAGGGCGCCAGCAGCGCGCTCCCAGCCTCCCCCACCACGCGGGAGAAGCCGGCGATGACCGCCGCCTGCACCGCGTTGGGCAGCTCGTCGTCCCCCGGGTCGACGACGGCGGCGAAGGCGTCGCGCTTGGCGGCGGCGGTGGGGACCGCGGCGCGTGCGGCCGCGGCGGCGCGGCGCCCGGTGGCGGTGTCGTCCCGGGCGACCTCCGCGGAGATCTCCGCGTGCGCCGCGCGCCCGCCGGTCACCAGCGAGGTGAGCAGCTCCCAGCGCAGGTCGGTGTCGACCGCGAGGCCCTCCCAGACCACCGACCCCGCGAGCAGCCCCTGCACGACGTCGAGCTGCCCGCCCGTCACCGCCCGCGCCGCGAAGGCCTTCGTGGCCTGCAGCTGCAGGTCACCGCCCGCGGGCGCGGCGGTGGCGAGCGCCAGGAGCCGGTCCGCGACGTCCCCCGCCGTGGTCTCGCGCAGCACGGGCGCGACGTACAGCGACGTCGCGGTGGACAGCTGGCGCAGCAGCGTGAGCACCACCGAGCTGTCGGTCTCGGCGGCGAGGTTGTCGAGCACGAGGTCGAGGAAGTCGCGGGCCGCCATCTCGGCGTCGCGGGTCATGTCCCACGCGGCGCCCCAGACCAGGGTGCGCGGCAGGGACTCCTCGAAGGCGCCGAGGTGAGCGACCGCCGTCGCCAGGGAATCGGCGTCGAGGCGCACCTTGGCGTAGGCGAGGTCGTCGTCGTTGACCAGCAGCAGGTCGGGCCGCTCGGTGCCGACGAGGGCTGCCACCTCGGTGCGCGCGCCGTCCGCCCCGGGGGCGATGTCGATCTCCACGCGCTGGGTGCGGTGGAGCACCGGACCCCCCTCGCGGTGCTCGACGTCGTAGCACCCGATCGCCAGGCGGTGCGGGCGCAGCACCGGGTGGCTCTCGGGCGCCTCCTGCAGGATCGCGAGCGAGGTGATGACGCCCTCGGCGTCGACCTCGACCTCCGGGCGCAGCGTCGTGACCCCCGCCTGCTCGAGCCACAGCGCCGACCACGACCGCAGGTCGCGCCCCGACGCCGCCTCCAGGGGCGCGAGGAAGTCCTGCAGGGTGGTGTTGCCCCAGGCGTGCGCGCGGAAGTACGCGCGCACCCCCTCGATGAACTGCTCGCGGCCCACGTAGGCGACCAGCTGCTTGAGCACCGAGGCGCCCTTGGCGTAGGTGATGCCGTCGAAGTTGACCTCCACGGCCTCGAGGTCGGTCATGTCCGCCACGATGGGGTGGGTGCTCGGCAGCTGGTCCTGGCGGTAGGCCCAGGACTTCTCCAGGGAGGCGAACGTCGTCCAGGCGCTGGTCCACCGCGTCGACTCGGCCATGGCCAGCACCGAGGCGTAGGTGGCGAAGGACTCGTTGAGCCACAGGTCGTCCCACCAGCGCATGGTCACCAGGTCGCCGAACCACATGTGCGCCAGCTCGTGCAGGATCGTCTCCGCCCGTCGCTCCACGACGGCGTCGGTGGGCTTGGAGCGGAAGACGTACGTCTCGACGAAGGTCACCGCGCCCGCGTTCTCCATCGCACCGGCGTTGAACTCCGGGACGAACAGCTGGTCGTACTTCGCGAACGGGTACGGGGTGTCGAAGGCCGCCTCGAAGAAGGCGAAGCCGGCGCGGGTGATGTCCATGACCTCCTCCGCGTCCAGGTGCTCCGCGAGGGAGGCGCGCGCGAAGACCCCCAGGGGCACGGTGGCCCCGCTGCTGCTGACCAGCTCCCCGCGCACCGCGTGGTAGGGCCCGGCGACCAGGGCGGTGACGTAGCTGGCGAGCACCGGGGTGGGCTCGAAGGTCCAGGTGGCGACGGCGCCGGCGGTCGAGGGCGGCGGCGTGGGGGAGACGGAGACCACCTGCCAGTGCGCCGGCGCGGTGACGGTGAACGCGAAGGTCGCCTTCAGGTCGGGCTGCTCGAAGACCGCGAAGACCCGCCGGGAGTCGGCGACCTCGAACTGCGTGTACAGGTACACCTCCCCGTCGACGGGGTCGATGAAGCGGTGCAGGCCCTCCCCGGTGGTCATGTACGCGCAGTCCGCCTCGACGACCAGGGTGTTGGACGCCGCGAGGTCGTCCAGGCGGATCCTCGCCCCGTCCGCGACGTCGGCGACGTCCAGCTCCACCCCGTTGAGCACTGCGCGGCGCACGGTGGGCGCGACGAGGTCGATGGAGGTCGAGGCCCCCGGCTCGGTGGCGGTGAAGCTCACCCGCGTGGTGGAGGCGAAGGTGGGCGACCCGGTGGTGGCGCCGGTGAGGTCCACCGCGACGTCGTAGGACTGCACGTCGAGCAGCGCGGCCCGCGCCGCCGCGTGCTCCCGGGTGAGGTTCGTGGTGGGGGCGCTCATCCCCGCGATGCTGCCACGACACCGCTCGGTGCATCACCGGCGCGGGATCGCCGCGGGGGTGTCCGACCCGCCGGGAACATCCCCGCGGGCAGCGCGCGTTCGCCACCGCGTGACCACCTCCACTGCCGCAGCGCCGACCGAGTCCGCCACCGCCACCACCGGGGCCGCGCCCACGCGGGTCGAGTTCTGGTTCGACCCCATCTGCCCGTGGGCGTGGATGACCTCGCGCTGGGTCCTGGAGGTCGAGAAGGTCCGCCCCGTCACCGTGGAGTTCAAGGTGATGAGCCTCGCGGTGCTCAACGACGGCAAGGACCTGCCGGAGGAGTACCGCCAGGCGATGGCGCGGGCCTGGGGGCCGGTGCGCGTGGTGATCGCCGCCCGGGAGCTGCACGGCGCCGGGCGCCCCGACCTGGTGCGCGAGCTGTACACCGCCATCGGCACCCGCATCCACCCCGGCGGCGAGCAGGACTTCGCCGTCGCGGTCGCCGGAGCGCTGGAGGAGCTGGGACTGCCCGCCGACCTGGCGGCGGCCGCGGACTCCACGGAGTACGACGAGCTCCTGCGCGCCAGCCACACCGAGGGCATCAGCCGGGTCGGCGACGACGTCGGCACCCCGGTGATCGCGGTGTCCGAGGCCGACGGGAGCCCGGGGCCGGCGTTCTTCGGCCCCGTGATGACCCCGGCGCCGACGGGGGAGCAGGCCGCCGCGCTGTGGGACGGCGTGGTCGCGGTCGCCCGCGTGCCCGGCTTCTACGAGCTGAAGCGCAGCCGCACCGCCGGCCCGGTCTTCGCCTGATCACCGGCTGACCCCGGGGGCTCCCGGCGCGTCGGCGCGGGTGGGCAGACTGTCCGCCATGCGCGTCCACCTGGCCGGCGACCACGCCTCCTACGACCTGAAGGAGCACCTGTTGGCGCACCTGAGGTCTGCCGGCCACGACGTCGTCGACCACGGTCCGCACCACCTCGACCCGCTCGACGACTACCCGGCCTTCATCCTGCCCGCCGCCGTCGCGGTCGCCGCGGAGCCCGGGAGCCTCGGGGTGGTCCTGGGCGGGTCGGGCAACGGCGAGCAGATCGCCGCGAACAAGGTGCCCGGGGTGCGGGCTGCGCTGGCGTGGAGCGTGCAGACCGCGGTGCTGGCCCGCCAGCACAACGACGCCACCGTGGTGGGGCTGGGGGCGCGCATGCACACCGCGGCGGAGGCCACCGACATCGTCGACGCCTTCCTCGCCGAACCCTTCTCGGGGGACGAGCGGCACGCCCGGCGCCTGGAGCTGCTGACGCGGTACGCCGCCACCGGTGAGCTGCCGGCGCAGCCCTGATGCCCGAGGGCCACACGATCCACCGCCTCGCCAGGGCGCTGGACCGGCGCTTCGCGCGCACCGACGTCGACGCGAGCAGTCCGCAGGGGCGCTTCGAGGCCGGTGCCGCCGTGATCGACGGGACCCGCTTCGCCGGCGCCCGCGCCCACGGCAAGCACCTGCTCGTGAGCTTCGCCCACCTCGACGCCGGACCCGGCGTGCCGCTCACGGCCGGGCGCCCGCCCCGGGGTGGCGCGCGCCACGTCCTGCACGTGCACCTCGGCCTCTACGGCAGGTTCGCGACCGGGGTCGGCACGCCGCCCGCGGTGCGCGGGGCGCTGCGGCTGCGGCTCGTGGGGGTGCCCGCGGTCGACGTCGACACCGCCCCGCCGTGGGCGGAGCTCCGGGGCCCGACGGCGTGCGAGCTGCTCGAGCCGGACGAGGTCGCGGCGCTGACCGCGCGCCTGGGACCGGACCCGCTGCAGAGCGACCCCCGCGGGGAGGGGCGCGCCCTGTTCGCGGCGGGGGTGGGGGCCTCGCGGTCGGCGGTCGGCGCCCTCCTGATGCGCCAGGACCTGGTGGCGGGGATCGGCAACATCTACCGCGCCGAGGCGCTGTTCCGCGCTGGTGTGCACCCGCTGGTCCCCGGCCGCGAGGTGCCGACCGCGTCGCTGCTGGCGATGTGGGACGACCTGGTGGTGCTCATGCGCGCCGGTGTCCGATCCGGGCGCATCGTGACCACTGAGCCGGAGCACCGCTCGCGGTCGGGTCGGGCGCGGCGGGAGGACGCCCACTACGTCTACCGCCGCACCGGTCAGCCCTGCCGCGTCTGCGGAGCCGCCGTGGAGGGCGGGACGATGGTCGCCCGCACCGTCTTCTGGTGCCCTGCCTGCCAGGCCGGTTGAGCCGTTGGTCGAGCACTGCCCGCGAGGGCGATCGACCCCTTCCGGGACCCGCGGACGGCTATCGTCGCGGCGTGCCCACGGCCGTGCTGTCCGGCCCGCGGCGCCGGCTCGGGATGCGCCTGAGGCGGGTCGGGCGACGCCTGCGCCCCCGCACCATGCCGCAGCAGGGCGCGCTGCTCCTCTGGCTCACAGCCCTCGTCCTGGTCGTCGCCGTGGGCTCGCAGGTCGTGCCGCGGTGGATCCCCGCGGCGTCGATGGTGCTGGTGGTGATGCTCGGCGGTTTCCTGCTGAGGCTGCGGACGATGCTGCTGTTGTACGTGGTGGTCGGCGCGGGCTTCGCCTACGCCGCGCTGGACCGCCCACCGGGCACGGCGGTCACGCCGGGGCTGGTGCTGCTGCTGGGCATCATCGCCGTCCTGGTCGCCCTGTGGGTGCGCAGCCGCGAGCGCCTGGGGCTGCAGGGCACCACCGGGGACACCATGCTCGTCGACCTGCGCGACCGGTTGCGCAGCGCCGGGCGCGTGCCGCTGCTCCCCGAGCCGTGGCACGTGGAGGTGGAGCTGCGACCCGCCTTCGGCGACTCCTTCTCCGGTGACTTCGTCCTCGCGACGTCGGTCAGCCCGGGGAGGGTGCTGGAGGTCGTCCTGGTCGACGTCTCCGGCAAGGGCCAGCAGGCGGGCAGCCGGTCGCTGCTGCTGTCCGGGGCGTTCGGGGGGCTGCTGGGCTCCGTGCCCGCCGACCGCTTCCTGCCGCTCGCGAACGAGTACCTGCTGCGCCAGGACTGGGACGAGGGCTTCGCGACCGCGGCGCACCTGTGCGTGGACCTGGCGACGGGCGCGTACCGCGTGGCGGCGGCGGGGCACCCACCGGCGGCGACGGGGTACGGGGGGCAGCCGTGGGAGCTCGTCGACGACGACCACGGCCCGGCGCTCGGCCTCGTGCCGGGCACGGACTTCCCCGCCCGGGACGGGGTGCTCGAACCCGGCCAGGCGATGATCCTCTACACCGACGGCCTCGTGGAGGCGCCGGGGGAGGACCTCGCCGACGGCATCGACGCCCTCGTCGCCCAGGCCTCAGCCGTCGGAGCGGGCGGGTGGGCCAGCGGCGCTGCCGAGCGCGTGGTCGACGCGGTGCGCGCCGAGGAGAGCGACGACCGGGCGCTGGTCCTCCTCTGGCGGGACTGAGCCCACCGCTCCTGGGCCCACCGCTCCTGGGCCCACCGCTCCGGCGGCGGGGACGGGCCTCCCCACCCAGTACCCCTGCAGGTGGTCGCAGCCCAGCTCGACGAGCCGGTGGGCGGTCGCGGCGTCCTCCACGCCCTCCGCGACCGCCACCGCACCCAGGCGGTGCGCGAGGTCGATGAGGGTGGCCGTGATGGCTTCGTCGGCCGGGCGCGAGAGCATGCCGGTGACGAACTGGCGGTCCACCTTCAGGTGCGTCAGCGGCAGGTCCCGCAGCTGGTGCAGCCCGGTGAACCCCGCCCCGAAGTCGTCGACGGCGATGGCGCACCCGCGGGCGCGCAGCGCGGCGACCACCGACCGAGCCTCGTCCGTGCTGTTCGCCACAGCCGACTCGGTGATCTCCAGCACGAGGCGGTCGGCGGGGAAGCGGCTGCGCGCGAGGGCCTCGTCGAGGATGCCGAGCAGCCCCGGCTCCAGCACCCCGGGGCTGATGTTCACGGCGAGCGTGACGTCCTGACCCTCCTCCCGCCACCGGGCGCCCTGACGGGTCGCGCCCAGCAGGACCCAGCGGGTCAGCGGCCGGATCAGGGAGGTGCGCTCGGCGGCCGGCAGGAACTCCCCCGGCAGCAGCAGCCCCCGGGTGGGGTGGTTCCACCGCAGGAGCACCTCGACGCCGACGAGTGAGCCCCTCCGGGCGTCGACGACGGGCTGGTAGTGCAGGACGAGCTCGTCGTGCTCCATCGCCCCGCGCATCAAGGACAGGGTGGTGAGCTTGTCGTGGCCCTCGGTGGGCGCCACCGACTCCTCCGGCTGGAAGTGGCACACCCCGGCCCGGGTGCGCTTCGCCTGGTACATCGCCAGGTCGGCGTGGCGCAGCAGCTCTCCGATGTCGCCGCCGCTGGACGGCGCGGTGGCGATGCCGACGCTGGCACCGATGTCCATGTCGACCTCGGGGCCGGCGGTGAACCCGCCGGAGCCCAGCGCCGCGAGCACGGTCTTGCCGAGCATCGTCGCGGACGCCTCGTCGATCGGCGCGCACGCCAGGACGGCGAACTCGTCTCCGCCGAGGCGGGCGACGAGGTCGCCCTCGCGGATCGCGGTGCGCAGGCGCTGGGCGACCTGCACCAGCACCGTGTCACCCGCGGCGTGACCGAGGGTGTCGTTGACGTCCTTGAAGCCGTCGAGGTCCAGGAGCAGCAGCGCCGGGCCCCCGCGCGGCTCGCCGTGGACGGCGTCCAGCTCGGCGGTGGCGCCCTCCTCCAGCGCCAGGCGGTTCGCCAGGCCGGTGAGCGCGTCGGTGCGGGCAGCGCGGTGCGCCGACCCGCGGTGGCGCGCGAGGTGCCCGATCACGAGGCCCAGACCGACGAGCACGGCGGCGAGGACGGCAGCCAGACCGGCCACGACGGCCCACGTGCCGAGCTGCTGCACGACGCCCCCAGTCCTGGTGCGCCCGGACGGCTCACCTCACACTGGATCGACCGCGGAGGAGCAGGACGTGATGGACCGATCGGGCGACGCCGCCTGGCGGCTGCACCGGGTGCTGGTGACCGGGCCGGCACTGCGCGAGCGATGATCACGCGGTTGCGCCCATGATCACGAGTCGATCGTGGTCACGACCCCGTGATCGTCGGCCGGTGGGCCGCGACGTCGTGCCGGCCGCTCAGGCCCGCAGCTGGCGCCGCGAGGAGATCACCCCGGTGTCGAAGCCGGCGAGGTGCAGCCCGCCGTGGAAGCGCGCGTGCTCGATCTTCACGCACCGGTCCATCACCACGCCGAGGCCGGCCTCCTCCGCCCGGCGGGCGACGTCCTCGTGCCAGGACCCCAGCTGCAGCCACAGCGTCGAGGCGCCGCCGTCACCGGGGGTGCCCAGAGCGAGGGTCTCCTCCAGCACCTCGGGCAGGTCCTCGTGGCGGCGGAACACGTCGACCAGGTCGGGCACCTCAGGCAGCGCCGCGAGCGAGGGGAACACCTCGTGCCCGAGGATCTCCTTCGCCCGCGGGTTGACGAAGTACACCGTGTACGGGGAGCTGGATAGCAGGTACGTGGCCACGAAGTAGCTCGCCCGCGCGACGTTCTCCGACGCCCCGACGATGGCGATCGAGCGCGTCGCCCGCAGGGTCGCGAGCCGCTCGGGCGCGGTCGGCCCGACCCAGGTGCGTGAGCTGTCGACGGTCAGCGTGGCCATCAGTCCCGCCCTCCCGACGCGTCGTCCGCGCCGTCCTTCGTCGCCGCGGTCAGGGCCTGGTCGAGGTCCCACAGGATGTCCTCGACGTCCTCCAGGCCGACGCTGATGCGCACCAGGTCCTCCGCGACCCCGGCCACCTCGAGCTGCTCGGCGGAGAGCTGCTGGTGGGTGGTCGAGCCGGGGTGGATCACCAGGGTGCGCGTGTCGCCGATGTTCGCCAGGTGGCTCGCCAGCTGCACGTTCTCGATGAAGCGGCGTCCCGCGGCGCGCCCGCCGACGACCCCGAAGGCGAAGACCGACCCCGGGCCGAGCGGCAGGTAGCGCTTCGCCCGCTCGTGGTGGGGGTGGCCCTCCAGCCCCGCCCAGCTGACCCAGCTGACCCGGTCGTCGCGCTCGAGCCACTCCGCGACGGCGCGCGCGTTCGCCACGTGCTCCTCCATCCGCTGGGGGAGGGTCTCCACCCCCTGCAGCAGCTGGAACGCGGAGGTGGCCGACAGGGTGGGGCCGGTGTCGCGCAGCTGCTCGGACCGCAGCTTGGTGAGGAACCCGTACTCCCCGAAGTTCTGCCACCACCGGATGCCGTTGTAGGAGGGGACCGGCTCGGTCATCTGCGGGAAGCGGCCGCTGCCCCAGTCGAAGCGCCCCGCCTCGACCACCACGCCGCCCAACGTCGTCCCGTGACCGCCGAGGAACTTCGTCGCGGAGTGGATGACGATGTCGACGCCGTGCTCGATGGGGCGCAGCAGGTACGGGGTGGACCACGTCGCGTCGACCACCAGCGGCAGCCCGTGCGCGTGGGCGACCTCCGCGAGCCCGGCGAGGTCGGCGATCTCCCCGGTGGGGTTGGCGATCGTCTCGGTGTAGAGGAACTTCGTCTCGGGGCGGATGGCGGCCGCGAAGTCCTCGGGCTCGAAGCCGGCGACGAAGGTGGTCTCGACCCCGAAGCGGCGCATCGTCACGTCGAGCAGGGTCGTGGTGCCGCCGTAGAGCTGCGCCCCGGCGACCACGTGGTCACCGGCGCCCGCCAGCGCGGCGAAGACGATGAACTCCGCCGACATCCCCGACGCCGTGGCCACCGCACCGATGCCGCCCTCCAGGGAGGCCATGCGCTCCTCGAAGGCCGCCACCGTGGGGTTGGCGAGCCGGCTGTAGATGTTGCCGTACTTCTGCAGGGAGAACAGGTTCGCGGCGTCGTCGGTGCTCTCGAAGACGAAGGACGTGCTCTGGTAGATCGGGACGGCGCGGGCGCCGGTGGCGGAGTCGGGCGTGCCTCCGGCGTGCAGGGCGCGCGTGCGGAAGCCGTAGCTGCGGTCGGCGGGTGCGGGGGAGGGGGTCATCGCCGTCCAGTCTGCGCTGTCGTCGTCGAGGTGGTCACGCCCACCGCCGCAGGGCCCAGCGCTCGAAGAGCCCCAGCAGGGCGTCGGTGAGCTTGCCGAGCAGGGCCAGGCAGAGGATGGCGAGGAAGATGCGGTCGACCCTGCCGTTGTTGGACGACTCGACCATCAGGTAGCCGATGCCCTGCGACGCCGCGATGAGCTCGGCGGCGACGAGGAACAGCCACGACTGGGCCAGCGCGAGGCGCAGCCCGGAGACCACCGCCGGCACCGCGGCGGGCAGCTGGACGGCGGCAAGCAGGCGCGGCCCGCGCAGGCCGTACGCACGGCCCACCTCCACCAGGTGCGCATCCACGTGGCGCAGAGCGCCGGCCACCGTGGTGTAGACGGGGAAGAAGGCCCCGATGGCGATGAGCGTGACCTTGGAGGTCTCGTAGATGCCGAGGTAGAGCAGCAGCAGCGGCACCCACGCCAGGGACGGGACGGCGCGCACACCGCCGATCGTGGGTCCGAGCAGCGCGTCGGCCAGGCGGCTGAGCCCCACCACGGCGCCCAGCGCGAGCCCGGCGGAGGCGCCGATGAGGAATCCGAGCACCACGCGCTGGGTCGAGATCGCCACGTACTGCTGCAGCAGCCCGCGCTCGGCCAGGTCGCCCGCCGCGCGCAGCACCGTCAGCGGTCCGGGGAAGACGCCGGCGGCGAACACCCCCGCGGACGCGACGGCCTGCCACAGCCCGAGCAGCGCCAGCGGCAGCACCAGCCCGAGCAGCGCGCGCTGGGCGCGGGTGCCCGGCATCCAGGCCCGGCGTCGCTCCAGGTAGCTGCCTCCCGTCGCGCTGACGGCGACCTGCTCGTCAGCGGTCGGCACCCGCGTCGGCGTGCTCACCCCGCGGCCACCGCGATCGCCTCGGGGTCGGCGGCCTCGGCGTAGGTGGGCTCGAACAGGGTGTCCAGCGCCTCGTCGATCTGCGCCTGGTCGGGCACGTCGCCGTTGGCCACGAAGATCGGCCCGATCTCCTCCAGCACCGCGCGCTGGTCCTCACCCGGCACCGGGTCGACGTCCAGCGTCGTCCGCGCCAGCGTCGCCTGCGCGACCTCCGGGGCGATGCCCGCGACCTCGGCGAGGATCGTCGCGGTCTCCTCGGGGTTGTCCTGCGCCCAGGCCCGGGCGCGCTCGTAGGCGTTGACCACGGACTGCGCGAGGTCGGGGGAGGCGGTCAGGAACTCCTCGTTGGCGTTGAGGAACCCGTAGGAGTTGAAGTCGACGTTCTCGTAGATGATCCTGTCGCCGCTCTCGGCCTCCGCGGCGGCCATGATCGGGTCCAGGCCCGACCACGCGTCGACCTGCCCGGTGTCGAGGGCGGTGCGCCCGTCGGCGTGCTGCAGGTTCTGGATGGTCACCTCGCCGGGGTCCACCCCGGCCTCCTCCAGGGACTGCAGGAGGAAGAAGTACGGGTCGGTGCCGGTGGTGGCGGCCACCTGGCGGCCCCTGAGGTCGGCGACGCTGGCGATGTCGGAGTCGCCGCGCACCACCAGGGCCGCCCAGTTGGGCTGGCTGTAGATGTCGATCGCCTGGATGGGCGAGCCGTTGGAGCGGGCGAGCAGCGCCGCGGACCCAGCGGTGGACCCGACGTCGATCGCCCCCCCGCGCAGCGCCTCGTTGGCCTTGTTGCTGCCCGCTGACTGCACCCACTCCACGGTGACCTCCGCGGGCGCCAGCTCGTCCTCGAGCCACCCCTGGTCCTTGATGACCAGGGACAGGGGGTTGTAGGTCGCGAAGTCCAGGGTCAGGGTGCGGGGTTCGGGCGCCGCGGTGTCGCCGGCAGTGGTGGACGACGACGACGCGGCGCTGCCGCTGCCCTCGCCGGCGACGCACCCGGAGAGCAGCACGGCGCTGGCGGCGCCGGCGAGGACGGTCAGGAGGTGGCGGTGGCTCACGCGTGGGTCCTTCGGGTCGGGGTGGTCCGAGTGGTCGGAGCAAGGGGGTCGGTGGGGGTCACCGGTGCACCCCGAGCTGCTCGAGCAGGCGGGCGCGCAGGTCCGCCACCGCGGCGTCCCCCCGCCGGCGGGGGCGGGCGCCGGGCACGGCCACCACGGAGGTGACGGTGGCGCCGGCCGACGCACCGTCGCTCCCGAGGACGACGATGCGGTCGGCCAGGTGCACTGCCTCGTCGACGTCGTGGGTGACGAGCAGCACGGTGGTGGGCCGGGCGCGCAGGACGTCGATCAGCAGGTCCTGCATGCGCAGCCGGGTCAGGGCGTCCAGCGCGCCGAAGGGCTCGTCGAGCAGCAGCACCCCCGGCTCGCGGGCCAGCGCCCGGGCGAGGGAGGCCCGCTGCGCCATGCCGCCGGAGACGCTGCGCGGGCGGTGGCCGGCGAAGTCCGCGAGGCCCACCAGGCGCAGCAGCTCGCTGACGCGCTCACGACCGGTCCGCGACGGCGTGCCGCGCGGCAGCCCGAGGGCGACGTTGCCGGCCAGGGTGCGCCACGGCAGCAGCCGGGGCTCTTGGAACCCGACCGCGCAGCGGCCGTCGAAGGCCCGTGCGGCGGAGTCGGCGATGAGCACCTGGCCGGTGCCCGCGGCGTCCAGGCCGCCGACCGCGCGCAGCAGGGTGGACTTCCCGCACCCGGAGGGCCCGAGGACGGCGACGAGCTCGCCGGGTGCGACGTCGAGGTCGACGTCGCGCAGGACGGTGTGCTCACCCGTGCGTGCGGGGAAGGATCGGCCGTAGCCGCGCAGGGTGACGCGGTGAGCGCCCGCGGGCGGGGCGGACGTCGCGACAGCGGTGGGGGCGGCGGGTGCGGCGAGGGTGGTGGCAGGAGGCATCGGCCCTCCGGGGCGTCGAGCGGGAGTGGGCGGGGCCGACCACCGAGCGGGTCGGTACCGCGGCGGTGCGGGTGGGGCCGTCAGAGCGGGCGGCGACAGCAGCGCACAGGGATTCCTCCATCGGTCTGGCGGTAGCACCGGCCCCCTGCTCGGGGGTGGTTGCTGCGGCGTCGCAGAGCCAGATCTCTCAGCCGCTCGGGATGGTCGACCGCATTGTCAGCACGCTCCGACCGCCTCGTCAAGCCCTGGACACCACGTCCCACATCGTGAGACGGCAGCGGTGGTGCCCCGTCAGGGCCGAGGGTGGCCCGCGGCGCTGCGGCGCTCCAGCTCGTGGCGTGCGGCGGCCAGCTCGTCGCGCAGGTGCGCAGCCCGCTCGTAGTCCGCGTCCCGGGCGGCATCGTGCATCTCCCGCTCCAGAGCTGCGGCCAGCTCGATGAGCTGCGTGTCGTTCCTGTCGCGCAGCTGCACGGGGGAGGTGCGCGTGGTGCCCACCGAGCCGTCGGGGCGCAGGACGCTGAGCACGGCGGGGGCGTCGCCGATGTGGTGGCGCCGGCCGGTGTCGATGCCCAGGGGGACGGCGGTGCGTCGCCGCCGCGGCCCGCCGCGGGCGAGCTCACGGGCGCGACCGCTGCCCGGGGGCACCGCCGTGCCGGGGTCCCGAGGCCGCCCGCCGTCTCCCTGCTGCTCGTCCTCGGGCACCCGAGCACGCTACGGCGCGATCGGCTGGCGGGGCGAGCGCGCCTCGCGGATCGGCGCGGGGACGCCGCGCGCCGTCCTGGTTGGCGCGGGGACGCCGCGCGCCGACGCCCCGGGCCCGTGGTGCACTGCCCGGATGAGCCCGCGCCAGCCGAGCCCCCGACCACCGGGCTCCCCTCGGCTGGGGCCCGACGACGTGGCCTGCTGGGTGATCAAGACGGCCACCGCGCCGTCCGCTCTAGCACCCGGGTGGACGCCGGGCACGGGAGCGCGCCTCCACCGGTGCCTGCGGCCCACCTACCGCCTCGGCCTGATGGCCCCCGGGCAGCGGTGCCTGCTGTGGCTCAGCGGTGCCCGCGAGCCCGGGGTGCACGCGATCGGTGTGCTCACGGGCGCTCCGGGCGAGGACGCGCGGGTGGAAGCGGGGTTCCACCTGCTCGCCGAGCCCGTGGCCCGCGCGGAGCTGGCGATCGACCCGGCGTTCGCCGGTGCGGAGGTGGTGCGGCTGCCCATCGGGGCGAACCCGTCCTACCTCACGGCCGCGCAGCTGGCCCCGGTGCTGGCGCGCCTGGAGCCCTCGGTGCGCGAGGCCGCCGGCTGGGGCTGAGCCTCGGTGCTCGACCCGCCGTCAGTCGATCGGCTCGAGCTGGCTGCTCAGGCGCACCGCGCCGGCACCGAACTGCTCGTCCAGTGCCTGCTGCTGCTCCAGTGTGCCGTGGGCCACCGACAGGTCCACCACCCCGGCGAGGGGGTCGGGCCCGCTGCCGAACCACCCTGGCAGCTCCGGCAGGGCGGCGTGGATGGCGAGCAGGTCCGCCTCGCTGCGCGGGGCGGTGCTCACGCACAGCGACCCGCCCCACACCTCCCGCAGCGCGGCCTCCAGCCCTGCGACGTCCCCGGTGGTCGACACGTCGAGCACGTAGCGCTGCGGGTCGTCGGCGCTCTCCGGAGTGGTGTCGGCATCGGGGACTCGCTGGTCGATCCACGAGGCGGCGAAGCCCGGTGTGGCGGTGGCCACCGCCCGAGCCTGCTCCGCCGCCGCCTCGGTCGCCCGTGCCGGGTCAGGCCCGTGCCGGGTCAGGAGGCACCCAGCCGCCGGCGGGCTCGGCACACGGTGAGGCGAAGCGATCGTCTTCGGGCGGGGCGCCTCGGCCGGCACCGCCGCCCAGTCCCACCCCAGGAACTCGGGCCCACCGCACTGCGGCGGCAGGGACGCGGCGATCGCGCAGCACAGCTGCGGGCCGTGCTCGGGGCTCTCCAGGACGGTCGCCGAGGTGCGGTAGCGCCCGTCGTGGGCCTCGGGCACCAGGTCGCGCTCGCCGGTGGTCACCAGCGGTGCCGGGTCCGAGGCGGTGGGCGAGGCGCCTGCCGGGCCCGGTGCCGAGCCGCACCCGGACACCACGGCCGTGCTCGCGCCCACGACGACCACCGCCGCCAGGCGCCGCACCACGTCCACCGACCCAGGGCGGCACCCCGGGACGCCGCCGACCAGGACGACATCCGCCGGGCGGGGGTCGGCGACGCGGGAGCCGCCCCTGACCGTCGCGGCGAGGCATCCCCCCGCTCGGGCGTGGTCGAGGAGGTGGCGCCACCGGACGCCGGGGAAGCGGGCGACGTCGCCGTCCTCGGAGATCCACGTCGCGCCGCGCTCCACAGCAACGGCTGCGTGCTGCGCGTCAGCGACGAGGCTGCCGCGTGCTCGCTCCTCGCGGCACAGCTGCTGGAAGACCCTCCAGTGGCTCGGGCCGGGAGCGAGGGTGACCACGCCGTCGTGGTCGCGGAGGCGACTCGCCCCATCCCGGGCAGCCTCCAGCAAGACGGGCGCGGTGCAGATCCCGGGGTTGGTGATGATGCGGACGGTGGCCCCGACGACGACGTCGGACACCCCGACGGGTGCGGGTGCCGCCACGACCCGTGCGAGCCAGTCCTCCATCACGGCGTGGTCGGGCGCATCGGCCGAGAGGGCCGAGACCACGACGTCCGCGTCAAGGGCGAGCAGCGCCGTCCACGAGGTCGGGCAGCGCCTGGTCATCCAGGTCCACGCCCGGGCGCAGGCCGCCTCCGCTCGACGGCGGCACCCGGTGGGGCTCGCTGGTGCGCGGTCGTTCCAGGTGCGCGAGTGCTGCGCGGAGCGCCTCCTCGATGAAGGCGGTGACCGTCCCGCCGTCGCTGGTGGCACGGACGCGCACCTGGTGCACAGGTCATCGGGGAGCCTCACCGCCGTCCTCGTGCACGAGAGCAGCAGAGGGTGGTGCGCACGTGTCAGAGCAGGGGCGTCGGACCGTCTCGCCGTCCTGCGCGCGCAGCGGATCCAGCTGCTCCTCACCGTGGCGACGAGGGGTCGTGCAGCGCCAGGACCCGCTCGGCGCCGAGCGGGTCCTGAGGTCGGCTGCCGAGCCGCGCAGAGCTGCCGCGCGCCCGGGTCGCCCTTCGATACCGTCACCGCCCGTGAGCTCGACGCCCTGATCCGGGGTCGTGCTGCGTCAGGCGCCGTCGACGACCCCAGGACCGCCGAGCACGTCCGCCACGTCCGCCACGTCCTGCTCAGCCACCTCCGCTGAGCGACCCACCGCGACCCCGCCTCTCTGGGAGCTGTCACCCCATGCCGTCTGCGCCCGCCGACACCGCAGTCCCGCCACCGCTGCGCCGCGCACGAGCGGCGGTCTCGGCCCTGTTCTTCGTCAACGCGGTGCTGTACGCGAACCTCGTGCCGCGCCTTCCCGAGGTCAAGGACCGCCTCGACCTCAGCAACGCCGCCCTGGGCGCCGGCATCGCGGCCATGCCGGTCGGCGCGCTGCTCGCGGGGCTGCTCGCGCCGGCGTTCATCCAGCGGTTCGGGTCGGCCAGGGTCGCCTCCCTCGGGCTGGTCGCGCTCGCGGTCGCGGTGGTGGGTGTGCCGCTGTCGGGGGCGTGGGCGGTCTTCGCCGCGGTGATGCTCGTCGTCGGCGGGCTCGACGCCGTGGTCGACGTCGCGCAGAACGCGCACGGCTTCCGGGTGCAGCGCGCGTACGGGCGCTCGATCGTCAACGCCTTCCACGGCCTGTGGAGCATCGGTGCGGTCGTCGGCGGTGTGCTCGGCTCCGTCGCGGCGGGGCTGGCGGTGCCGCTGACCACGCACCTGGCCTCGTCCGCCGTGGTCTTCAGCGTCGCGGCGGTCATCGCGCTCCGGTACCTCCTGCCCGGCCCGGAGGACGCCGAGCGCGCCACCGAGGATGCCGGTGAGCCGTCTGCCGCCGGCGCCCGCGGCCTGCGCCGGGTCGCGGGCCGCACGGCGGTGCTGCTGGTCGCGCTCGGGGCGCTGGCGGCGTGCGGCTCGCTGGTCGAGGACGCCGGTTCCTCCTGGGGTGCGCTGTACCTGCGCGGTGACCTCGGTGCCGGGGCCGCCACCGGTGGCCTGGCCTTCGTCGCCCTCCAGGTCGCGATGACGCTCGGGCGACTGACCGGCGACCGGGTGGTCGACAGGTTCGGGCAGCGCCGCGTCGCCCGGGTCGGCGGCGCGCTCATCGCGCTCGGCATGGGCTCCGCGCTCGCGCTGCCCTCGATCGGCACGACCCTGGCCGGGTTCGCCCTCGCCGGGCTCGGGGTCGCGACGCTGATCCCCGCGGTGATGCACACCGCGGACGAGCTGCCCGGCCTGCCGCACGGCGTCGGCCTGACGGTGGTGAGCTGGCTGCTGCGCGTGGGGTTCCTCGTCTCCCCGGTGGTCGTCGGCGTGGTCGCGGACGCGACCAGCCTGCGGGTGGCGCTGCTCGGCGTCGTCCTGGCGGGCCTCGCGGTGCTGCTGGTCGGGCGGGTGCTCGTCGCCGCCGCGGCGCCGGCCGGCGGCCCGAGCGCCGCGGCAGGTCCGACCAGCCCCGCGGCGTCCCCGACGGCGCCGCTGTCGTGAGCGGGCGGGTCCGGTAGCCGCGCTCAGCTGTCACGCCGCGGCACGGCCACAGCGTGGACCACGGCAGCAGCGGCGCCAGGGCGAGGATCGCCACCGGTGCGACCCGGCTCCGCAGCGGGGTCGCGAGGCCGTGCGCCACGCAGCTCATGAGCACGTGGGCGGAAACCCACCGAGCCAGGTCGAGCAGGATCGCCCCGACCGGTGACCCGTCGGTGACGGTGACGAGCAGGCGCCCCGGTAGCAGCACGACGAGTGCAGCAGGGACGACGACGGCTGCCAGAGCGGCCAGCTCGGCGGCCAGGAGCCTGACCCGGGCCGGGACCGCCGCCAGGGTGAGGCGGAGCTGACCGCTGACGTGCTCGCTCCCCGCCGTGTGGACGGGGATGACGATGAACAGGTGCACGGGGGCGAAGACCACAGCGCCCAGGTCGGACAGCTGGGTGGGCCCGCCTCCGTCGGACAGCCGCACGACGTCGGTGCTGGCCACCGCGAACAGCGCCGTGACGGGCACCACGGCCCAGGGGAGCAGGACGAGCGCGGCCTTCCACGGGCTCGACGTCGGGGGTGGGGGAACGGGGCGAAGTCGTGGGAGAGGAGGTCGCGTGCGGCGCTGATCGGGAGGGCGGCGTCGACCGCAGGGGAGATCAGCGCCACGACCCGGGTGGTCGTGAGCCCCAGCAGGAGCGCCGTGACCAGGACGCCGACCAGCGCACGCCGTGCCAGCACCGTGACCCCCGGGGCGGTCAGGGTGGTGCTCACGGCGATGAGCGTGACCCGCGGGTAGCCGCCGAGGACGTCGGGACCCACCAGGATCGCGGGGTTCCAGTCCTCCACGGCGGGGATGGTGGTCGCCGTGGTCAGGAGGGCGAGAGCACCGCAGACACCGGTCGTGAGCAGTGCCGTCGCGATCACCGTGGCCGCGACCAGGCGGACACGGGAGGGGGTGGCCGTGACGCTGAGCACGATCTGCCCCGTCCGGAACACCGACCCGGCGACCAGGGCCCCCGCGACGGACAGCAGCAGCGCGGCGCAGCAGACCGGCGGTGTGCGCGAGCACCGCGAGCTGGGTGCGATCGCCCGGTCGGACAGCCCCCGTGCGACCGACCGCACCACCTCCAGCTCCCGCGGGGAGAGGACGGCGGGGCTGGAGGGGTGCTCGACGAGCGGGCGGTGGCCGGTGAGCTGGCCGATCAGCCGGGCGGTGACCTCCGGGGCGGGCGCGGTGTGGCCGGCGTGCACCGCGCGGATCGCCGTCCCGGTCACGGCGTCGCGCCCGACCCCTCGTCGGAGGCGACCCGCGCTCACGCAGGCCCGTCAGGCCGAACCCCTGCGCTGCGCGCTCGCCCGGGCCCGGCCCGTCGTCGGTGATGGTCACGCGCACGGCCTGCGACGTCGCGTCCACGACGACCTCGCAGCGTGCCGCGGGGGCGAGGCGCGCCACGTTGGTGAGCCCCTCCTGAACGACCGGGTACACGGTCGGGCCCGTCCGGGCCCCCACCTCCCCGCCCCAGCTCCTGAGGGTGACGGTGACCCCGGCGGCCCGCGCCCGCTCGCGCCCTCGATGCTCCTCAGCGCGTCCTTCAGCTCCCGCTCGTCGGCGTCGGGGAGCATCCTGACCACGCCAGCCTCGGCGCCGATGGTCCCCAGGGTGTGGGCGCCCACGTCGTGCACCTCCCGGGCCGTGTGCAGCGCGGCGTCGTCGATCCGCTCCCGGGCACGAGCTCGGTCCACCGCGGCGACCGCCGACAGCTGCCGCCCCACCGCCGTGCCGAGCACCCACGACCCCGCGAGCACCGCCACACCGATCAGGGCGGTGCGGACCAGCTGAGCCGACTCCACCCCGGCCGGGGTGCTCACCACCGTGGCGGTCGCGCCCACCGCGACCACGACCACCAGCGGAGGGTCCCGCGACCGAGCGCTGCGCAGCACCGCTGCCGGGTGGGCCGCCCACGCCGCGGCCAGGGGTCCCGCGTCAGCTCCAGCAGCGTCGCCACGACCGTGACCGCCACCCCTGCACGGTCCCCCCGTCCACGCACCGGTGAGCCGGCCGGACGACGTCGTCCGGGTCACCTGCGCTCACCACGTCGTCTCCACAGCAGTTCCTCTCCGATCCGGATGGCTTGCTGTCTGGACAGACCGAGGACGTCGTCGCGGTGGCGGCCGTCGTCCCCAGCTCACAGGTGTGGATGGTCTCGAGCAGTGCGATGGTGGTCCGGTGCCTTCTGTCCGGGTCCTAGCGGATCGCGCGACCGCCCTCCCGTGGAGCACCGGGAAGCGAGCGGCCATGGTCCTGCTCACCGTCCTGGCCCTGCTGAGCGTCGTCTTGGCGGTCACCAGCGATCAGGACGCCGGCGCCATCCCCGCCGCTGGGTCGACGCCGACGGCCACCACCCCTGCGACTCCGCCGCCCCCCGCCGACGCGCGAGACGTCCGCGACACCTGCGCCGAGGCCCTGCGTCAGGCCACCGCGCTGCTCGACGCGCAGGAGGAGGCCCTGGACGCGCACGACGACGGGTTGATCGACGACTTCCTGACCGAGCGCACCGAGGCCAGGGAGTTCAACCGCGCTGGGCTGCACCAGGCTGCGGAAAACTGCCGCAACGCCGCCTGAGCGGCGGTCGGCGGCGCAGGTCAGGTCCGGGTGGCGCCGTCCAGGTCGAGCTCCAGCGCGGCCGATGCGGTACGCGGTGGTCACGGGGGCAGTGCTGGTGCGCTGCGTGGTCGACGTGCTGCCCGCCGCGCCGCGAGGGGTGCGTGCACCACGACGCGGTGCGCCCCGGTCGGCCCCGCGCGTCGATCTCCAGCAGCGGGTCCAGCACTTCCTCACCGGGCCGCCTGACCACGCCCCGCCTCGCGGTCCGGGCCGCGCACGACGCCACGGCGGTGGCGAGCCCCGCCACGACCAGCGCCCAGCCCACCCCTCGTCCTCCCACCGCCTCCGCAGCACGCGGCCTGACACGGCCTGAGCGTCCAGGCTCGCGCCGAGCCGGTCGCCGGCGCGCTGGAGGTGGCGCACCTCGGCGGACGTGGCCGACACCCGGGGTGCGCGGGCTCTCAGCGCGGCTGACCGGGCGCCGCGGTCGCTGTCGAGCACTGCCACGTCGTGCCCCCGTCAGCGCTGGTGGAGATGCCCGCGGCACCGGCGGCGAGGATGCGCTGCCGGCGGCGCCGTCGACCACGGTCAAGGCCGCGGGCGCCCCAGGCAGGGGGACGAAGGGATGCGCCGGTGTCAACCCTGACCAGGCCCCCCTCAGGGGTGGTGGCGCAGGAGGTGTCGGGGTCGGTGGGGTCCACCCCCAGAGCGTGGACGTGCACCGGGCCCGCGTCGGCGTGCTCGGTGCCCGCGTGCTGGCCCGCGGGCTGCTCGGTGCGTTCGGCGTGGCAGCCGGTCACGGCGATCAGCGCAGTGGTGGTGACGACGGTGCGGTGCAGGACGGCGCAGCGCGTCAGCTCACGGCAGGGAGTTCCGGGGACGGCGACTCGTCCTCCGTGGGGCAGCGGCGCCGCCGGGTACCCCGAGGGGTCCGGCGGCGCCGCGTCGATCACACCAGCGGGCCCACCAGGAGGGCCAGCGCCGTGTCACAGGCTGGCGAGCAGGTCCTGCATCTGCGCGATCTCGCTCTCCTGGGAGGTGATGATGGTCTCGGCGAGGGCGATGGCCTCGGGGTCAGCGCCCGCGTCGACCTCGCTCTGGGCCATCTCCACGGCCCCGGTGTGGTGCTCGGTCATCATCTCCAGGAACAGGCGGGACGCCTCTGGGCCGGCGGCGTCCAGGGCGGTCATGTCCTCCTCGGTCATCATCCCGGGCATGCCGCCCGTGTCCGTGCTCCCTCCGTGGTCCGTGCCCCCTCCGTGGTCCATGCCCTCCATGGACCCGGCGTCGGTGGCTGGCACCTCGGCGCCCCAACCCTCGAGCAGGGCGGTCATCTGCTCGATCTCGGGGGCCTGCGAGGTCTTGATCTGCTCGGCGAGGCCGGTCACCGGCCCCTCGATCCCGTCCTCGGCGAGCAGGACGTCGCTCATCTCGATGGCCTGCGCGTGGTGGACGGACATCATCTGCGCGAAGGCGACGTCCTCGTCGTTGAAGCCCTCGCCCGCTCCTGCGTCAGCTGACGGGCTCCCGCTCGTGGCACTGCTGGAGGACGGGGTGGACCCCTCCATCCCGGGCATCGAGCCCGTGTCGCCGGGCTCGCTCCCGCCGCACGCGGACAGGGCCAGCACGGCGGTCAGGACGGCAGCGGGGACGATCGTGGCGCGGTGGTGTACGTGCATCAGGGTGGTTCCTTCCAACGGGTGGGCGATCAGGGACCTCGACGGGTGAGGCGCGCGGGCGCTGCCGGGACGCTCGGTCTAGGTGCGGCTGATGCAGAGCAGGAACCGGACAGGCAGCCGTGGCACGACCACGGTGCGCGGCAGGAGCAGGAGCAGGAGCGGAGCGGACGCCCACACCGTCGCGGGCAGAGAGGTCCACGCCCGTGCCCTGGTCGCGGCAAGGGCCACCACGATGACCAGGACCGCGAGGCACCCGGCCAGCAGCGCAGCCTCGTGGCACCCACCGGCGCAGTCCTCGCCCCCTGTGCCGCCCGGTCCGTGGGGGGCGAGGTCACCCACCACCGCGGCCACCGCACCGGCCACTGCCTCGAGCCGGCCAGCGCCGTGGTCGTGCACCGCGGTGGCTGCCGGCGCGCCGGAGGCGGCCACCGCGCCGACCGCGCCGAGGTCGGGGGTGCCCAGGTGGTGGACGGGGGCGGGCGCGGCGCCGTGGTGACCCCCGCGGAGGGAGTGCATGCCCAGGACCCCCAGGGCCAGGAGCAGCACCGTCAGCAGCAGGAGGAACCGCCTCCACGGGGGCCTCCGCGCGGTCACCGCCGGGGAGGGGTGCACGCGGACCTCCTCCACCCGGGGACTGGAGCCGAGCGCGCACCCAGGGCGCACACCCACCCGGAGGAGCATACGGATGGGCGTGCGGCGGGGTCAGCGACGCGCTGCCCACCGTCGCCCACCTTCCAGCAGCGGCACCCAGGCCTTCAGCGGGTCAGGGCGCGCACCCCGTGTCACGGCTCACAGCGGGCGTCGCCGGCGCACCCGCCCTGACCGGCGTCCTTGCGCAGCCACCTCAGGGCCTGCCCATCGGTCTCCAGTCCCCCGTGGTCCGCGGTGCCCACCCCCGCCGCCAGCGCCCCGGGGAGGACACGCCCCTGAGTGCGACGGGATCGACCAGCGCGTGCAGGAGCTGGAGGTGTCGATCACCCGGGATGTCGACACCCTCGACAGCGGCCACACCGTCCACCCGCCACTGCCTCGGCCTGGTCGCGGTCCCATCGGCACGACGGCGACCCCGCTGCGGACGGGCCTACCTCGTCAGGCTCAGCCCTCGTCGGTGGGTGGGGTGCGGGGAAGCGGTCCTGGTACCTCCTGCACGGAGTCGTCTCCTGCCCCGGTCATCCGCGCGATCGCACGGATGTGAGGGTCGGGTCGGTGATCAGCGTGCCGCGCACTTCGACAGCGGCGGATGGCCAGCGCGGTGGGCGTGGCCGGCCGCAGGCCGGTGACGACCTGCAGGGCCACCCGCGACGCGCGCTCGCCCGCTCGAGATAGCTCGGGGGTGCGGTCTTCGTCACGGACAGGCCGCGCGCGGGAAGGATCCCTCGACGGAGTGCTTCAACACCCACGGTCACCCCCGCACGAGGAGGAGCCCCTCGAGGGCCTGCGCCGCTTCGAGCCTCTCGTGGACGCCTGGAGCGGGCGATCGGCTGCTCCCGACGACGGGCCAGCTCCACGGCGCGACGACGGAACTCCACGGGCTCGGCAGCGGGCATCGAACAGCCTCCTTCCCGAGACGATCATCGCCTCGGGCCAGGTGTCCGAGGAGCCGGAGCAGGCTCCGAGGTGCGCTGACCCCCTGACCCCGCCACCCCTTCCCGACACGGGGAATCGCCAGGTGCGCCTGTGATCTCCAGCGGTGAGCGGCGCGGTCCTCGCAGTGGTGGGCGGCGCGGTCAGGGGCTGCGCCGTCGAGCACCAGCCGACGGCTGCTGCGGTCCCCCCGTCAGGCGTCTCAGGCGGTGCGGGTACCCGTCGGCTGCGCCAGCGGGGTGTCATCGAGGTGCTCACACAGGTCGACCAAGGAGTCGAAGACCCGCACCACTCCGGCCTCGCTCAGCTCCTCGCGCGAGAACCCGCCCGTCAGCACCCCCAGGGTCGGGATGCCCAGCTTCCCCGCGGCGATGGCGTCGTAGACGGAATCCCCGACCATCACTCCCCGGGCGCCCTCCACCCGCTTCAAGGCGGTCTGCACGATGTCGGGCTCGGGCTTGGACTTCTCCGCGTCGTCCGAGGTGGTGTAGGCGTCGGCGATCTCCTTGCCGCCGACGAGCTCGAGGAACTGCTCGACGTGCTTGGTCTTGCCCGAGCTGGCGAGCACGAGGCGGAAGCCGCGGTCCTTCAGCTCCGTCAGCAGCTCGCGGGCGCCCTCGAACGGCTGGATCTCGTCGATGAGCTCGTCGAACTCCTCGACCCACGCCTCGCGCAGCGCGTCGCCGTGCTCGCGCTCGACGTCCTCCCCGCCGACGGAGGGCACGAAGGTGTCGCCACCCATGCCGATGCCGCGGTGGATGCGCCACAGCGGGCGGGTGATGTCGTAGCGGCGGAACGCCCGGTACCAGGCCAGGGCGTGCTGGTAGTTGGTGTCGACCAGGGTGCCGTCGACGTCGAGGATCGCGGTGTCAGCCATGGACCAGCCCTACCCGGTGGGGTGATCATCACCCGCCCGGAGGTCACACCGGTGGCCGTGGGTCCGCGCGACGGCGACGTCCCGATCGTCGCCGTCGGACGCAGCACCGATCTTCTCGGTCCTGGACGAGGAGCCCAGCACTGGGCGCCAGCCCGGCCTCGCCGTCCACGACGACCTCGTCGAGCGGAACTCCACCGCGGCCTCGAACCTGCTGCGGCTGACCGACGTGACCGAGCACTGGACCGACCAGGGCCGGCTGCACCTGTGCGCGATCGAGGACGTGCACTCCAACCGGACCGTCGGCTGCTCCATCGACTCCTGGACGAAGGCATCCCCGGCTGTGGGGGCCCTGCGTGCCGCCTTGGCGCAGGTCACTGGCCGCCGCGGTGGTCCACGTCGACGGGGCAGCCGGTTCCGCTCCCGGGCCTCGGTGCGCGAGCTGCGCGCCGCCGGCCCGGCCGGGCCGATGGGCCGGGTCGGGGCGTGTGCGGAGAACGCCGCGATGGAGTCCCGCTTCGCTCTGCTGCACGAGAACGCCCTGGACCGCCGGCGCCGGATCACTCGGCAGGACCTGCGCTCGGCGATCGTCACCTGGATCGAGCGCACCCACCACCGGCGCCGTCGCCGACGACGCCTCGACGGGTCCACCCCCGTCGGGCCCCGGACCGTCTACGGCCTCACCGGCCGCCTGACCCACCCACCCCGCGAGCCAGCGAGAGCGGGGGCAGTCGCACCAGCGGCACCCGGCGGTCAGTGACCACATCCATCGGCTCCAGCGGCACCGCCCAGGACCGCGCAGGCGGATCTGGGGGGGCCGAGCGAGCAGCGGCGGCTTAGCGTGGCAGTACGCCTGGGGGTGCCTCGGGCGCGCCTCCGAAAGGACGAGTCCCGTGTTCTTCCACAAGCAGGAGCTGCAGTACAAGGCCAGTCCCGCCAAGCCGGACGTGCTCCAGGCCCGTCGCATGCAGGAGCTCCTCGGCGGTCAGTACGGCGAGATCACCGTGGCGATGCAGTACATGTTCCAGGCGTGGAACACCCACCTCCCCGGCAAGTACCGGGACCTGGTCTTCGGCATCGGTGCCGAGGAGGTCGGCCACGTCGAGATGCTCGCGGTGATGATCGCGCAGCTGCTCGAGAAGGCCCCGGTGGAGCAGTCCGAGGACGCCATCTCCAAGGACCCGACCGTCGCCGCGGTCATCGGGGGGATGGACATCCAGCACGCGATCGTCGCCGGCGCCGGGGCCCGTCCGGTCGACAGCATGGGCAACCCGTGGTCGGGGGCGTACGTCACCGCCAGCGGCAACCTGCTCGCCGACTTCTACGCCAACGCCGCCGCTGAGATGCAGGGGCGCATCCAGGCCGCCCGGGTCTTCCACGCCACCGAGGACAAGGGGGTGCGCGACCTGCTCAGCTTCATGATCGCCCGCGACACCATGCACCAGAACCAGTGGCTGGCCGCCGCTGCGGAGCTGCGCGCCGAGGGCCACGAGGACCTGCCGACCCCGAGCAACTTCCCCGCCTCCTCGCAGGACAGCTCGGTGGCCTACCAGTACCAGAACTTCTCGGACGGCGAGCTCGCCAAGACCGGTTCCTGGGCCAACGGGCCGACCCCTGACGGCAAGGGGCAGTTCAGCTACACCGACGGCCCCCAGGACCACGGTGTGGTTCCCATCCCCCCGCCCACCGTCCCCGACCCGCGCCTGTACGGCACCTCCCCGGTGCCCAACGCCGTGGAGAAGGTCATGGGCAAGGTCAAGGACCTCCTCCCCGGCCAGTGACCCCACCCGCGGGTTCCTGGGCACCACCAAGACGTGTCCCGGTGGTGTCCAGGGACCGGCGCTGCCACCACGGGGGAGGAGGGCGGTCGACGTCAGGCAGCTCGCCGCCGCGGCGCACCCGGGCCGCGAGGGCGAACCCGGGTGCGAGCGAGGCTCCGACCGCGTGGAGCGGGGTCAGGTGCTCAGAAGGGCATGCCCCCGGTCACGGCGATGACCTCGGCGGTGATGTAGCTGGCCTCCTGGGAGGCGAGGAAGACGAACACCGGGGCAAGCTCGGCCGGTTGTCCGACGCGCCCGAGGGGGGTGTCCTCCCCGAAGCTCGCGACGGTCTCCTCCGGCATGGTGGCGGGGATCAGCGGGGTCCAGATGGGTCCGGGGGCCACGGAGTTGACGCGGATGCCCTTCTCGGCCAGCGACTGGCCGAGCCCCTTGGTGAAGTTGACGATGCCGGCCTTGGTGGTGGCGTAGTCGAGCAGCTCGGGGGATGGGGAGGTCGCCTGGATCGAGCAGGTGTTGATGATGCTCGAGCCGGGCCGCAGGTGGGGCACGGCTCCCCTGCACAGCCAGAACATGGCGTAGAGGTTGGTCTTCATCACCCGGTCGAACTGCTCGGTGGTGATGTCGGTGATGCCGCCGGGCTGGGCCATCTGGTACGCGGCGTTGTTGACGAGGACGTCGAGGCCGCCGAGCTCGCGGACCGCGGTGTCGATCAGCGCCTGGCAGTTCTCCTCCTCGCGCAGGTCGGTCGCCACCGTCACGCACGTGCGCCCCGCCTCCTGCACCAGGCGCCTGGTCTCCTGGGCGTCGGCTTCCTCTGCCTCGAGGTAGGCGATGCACACGTCGGCGCCCTCACGGGCGAAGGCGACCGCGACGGCCCGGCCGATGCCGGAGTCGCCGCCGGTGATGATCGCCCGCTTCCCCTTGAGGCGGTCGAAGCCCTGGTAGGTGGACTCCCCGTGGTCGGGTCGGGCGTCCATGTCGCTGGTCAGACCGGGGTGCTCGATCTCCTCGCCCTCGGTGTCGGGCTGTGAGTGCTGCTGCGTCGGGTCGTGCGGGGTCAGCTGGGTCTCGGTCACCGTGGTCCTCCGTATCGACGTGGCGGGATCACCGGGGTGCTACCCGCTCCTCCCCGGCGGCACACCCGGCAGGTGTCGTCAGGTGATCGGATGACGACACGGGGCAGGGGCGCCGTTCGCGCAGTGCTCGTGCGGTGTGCCGTAGGGCTGGGGGCTCCGGTCATGCCCGTCGGGTGCGTGCTCGGTTGTGGTCGAGGATGGTCTGGGCGGGTAG
>CAXTAK010000020.1:0-53035 GCA_964242735.1 uncultured Quadrisphaera sp.
TGATCGCGTCCTCGTAGTTGTGGCCCTCCCACGGCATGAACGCCACGAGCAGGTTGCGGCCCAGGGCCAGCTCCCCCTGATCGGTGGAGGGACCGTCTGCCAGGACCGTGCCGGCCTCCACCCTCTGACCCTCCGCCGCCAGCACCCGCTGGTTGTAGGAGGTGCCCTGGTTCGAGCGGCGGAACTTCGCCAGCCGGTACGTCGAAGACGTGCCGTCGTCGTTGGCGATGCTCACCGCATCGGCCGAGACGGAGGTCACCGCACCGCCCTTGTCGGCGGTCAGCACGTCACCGGCGTCGACCGCGGCGTGCATCTCCATGCCCGTGCCCACCAGCGGGGCCTCGGCGCGCACCAGCGGCACCGCCTGGCGCTGCATGTTCGAGCCCATCAGGGCGCGGTTGGCGTCGTCGTGCTCCAGGAACGGGATCATCGCCGTGGCGACGGAGACCATCTGGCGCGGTGAGACGTCCATGAAGTCGACGTCCTCGGCAGGGACGAACTCCGCGTCGCCGTGCTTGGCGCGCACCAGCACCCGGGGCTCGGTGAACGTGCCGTCCTCGCTCAGCGGCGCGTTGGCCTGGGCGATGACCTGGTCGTCCTCCTCGTCCGCGGTGAGGTACTGCACCTCGTCGGAGACGAAACCGTCCTTGACCTTGCGGTACGGGGTCTCCACGAAGCCGAACGGGTTGATGCGCCCGTAGCTCGACAGCGACCCGATGAGGCCGATGTTCGGGCCCTCGGGGGTCTCGATCGGGCACATGCGGCCGTAGTGGCTGTGGTGCACGTCGCGGACGTCCATGCCGGCGCGGTCGCGCGAGAGGCCCCCGGGCCCGAGTGCGGAGAGGCGGCGCTTGTGGGTGAGCCCCGCCAGCGGGTTGGTCTGGTCCATGAACTGGCTGAGCTGGCTGGTGCCGAAGAACTCCTTGATGGAGGCCACGACGGGGCGGATGTTGATCAGCGTCTGAGGCGTGATGGCCTCGACGTCCTGGGTCGTCATCCGCTCGCGGACCACGCGCTCCATGCGCGAGAGGCCCGTGCGCACCTGGTTCTGGATCAGCTCCCCGACCGCGCGCAGGCGGCGGTTGCCGAAGTGGTCGATGTCGTCGACCAGGACTGGCACCTGCGCCGCCTCACCGCTGCGGGAGCCCTTCATCGTCGTGCCCTCGGCGGCGCCGGCCGCGTGGAGGGTCACGATGAAGCGGATGGCGGCGACGATGTCGTCGACCGTCAGCGTGCCCGCCGACAGCGGCTCCTCCACGCCCAGCTTCCGGTTCAGCTTGTACCGGCCGACCTTGGCGAGGTCGTAGCGCTTGGGGTTGAAGTAGAGGTTGTCGAGCAGGGTCTGCGCGGCCTCCTTGGTCGGCGGCTCGCCCGGGCGCAGCTTGCGGTAGATGTCGAGCAGCGCCTCGTCCTGGGTGGTCGTGCTGTCCTTCTCCAGGGTGGCGCGCATCGACTCGAAGTCGCCGAACTCCTCGAGGATCTGGGCGTCGGTCCACCCCAGGGCCTTCAGCAGCACCGTCACCGACTGCTTGCGCTTGCGGTCGATGCGCACGCCCACGGCGTCGCGCTTGTCGATCTCGAACTCGAGCCAGGCGCCGCGGGAGGGGATGACCTTGGCGGAGAAGACGTCCTTGTCGGACACCTTGTCGGTGGACTTCTCGAAGTACACGCCCGGGGAGCGGACGAGCTGGCTGACGACGACCCGCTCGGTGCCGTTGATGACGAAGGTGCCGCGCGGGGTCATCAGGGGGAAGTCACCCATGAAGACCGTCTGGCTCTTGATCTCGCCGGTGTTCGCGTTCATGAACTCGGCGGTGACGAAGAGGGGCGCGGCGTACGTCATGTCGCGCTCCTTGCACTCCTCGAGGGAGTACTTCGGAGGCTCGAAGCGGTGGTCGCGGAACGACAGCGACATGGTTCCCGAGAAGTCCTCGATCGGGGAGATCTCCTCGAAGATGTCCTCGAGGCCGGAGCTGTCGGGGACCTCACCGGAGGTCATCGCCTGCGCCACGCGCTCGCGCCAGCGGTCGTTGCCGAGGAGCCAGTCGAAGCTCTCGGTCTGGAGGGCGAGGAGGTCGGGGACGTCGAGGGGTTCGCGGATCTTGGCGAAGGAGACCCGTCGCGATCCGGAGGGGGAGGTGGTGTCGGGACGAGAGGGGCGGAGCGAGGTGCGCGAGGCGACCAAGAGGGATCCTTCCACGGCCTGCGGGCGGTGCTGGCGATGCGGACAGCGCTGAGTGCGCGACGGAGTGGCCCCGTGCCGGCCACGGCCGGACAGGGTTGGGGGTTGCGCAAAGAAGCAGACTACGCGCCGGAGGCAGGAGAAGTCCAGCGGAGCCTCGGTCGTCGTCGACTCCGGCTGTCGCTGGCACTGTGCACCGGGTCGGTGCGGCATTCGGTGGAGGTGCGACCGCGCGTCCTGCGAGACCACCCGGGCACCTGGACGGTGTCGGAGCAGGACCCGGCGCCGGAGTGGCCACCCGGCCCCCTCGCCGGCAGGACCTGCGTAGAGCATGCTCGCCGCGGGTGCCGCCGTCAAGCACGTCGGCCGGCAGCGTGACGGCGGCACCGGACGGGGCGGGCACGACGACGGCGCCGACCCGTGGGTCGGCGCCGTCGTGGCGGTGCGGAGGCGACGGCGCGCCGCGCCGTCACGGCCTCACTTGATGGACGCGGTGGCCCCGGCTGCCTGCAGCTGGGCGAGCGCCTTGTCGGCGACGTCCTTGGCGACCTTCTCGAGGACGGGCTTGGGAGCGCCGTCGACGAGGTCCTTGGCCTCCTTCAGGCCGAGGCTGGTGAGCGCGCGGACCTCCTTGATGACGCCGATCTTCTTGTCACCGGCGGCCTCGAGGACCACGTCGAACTCGCTCTGCTCCTCGACCTCCTCCACGGCGGCGGCAGCGCCACCGCCAGCCGCCGCCACGGCGACGGGAGCGGCCGCGGTGACCTCGAAGGTCTCCTCGAACTTCTTCACGAAGTCGGAGAGCTCGATGAGGGTGAGCTCCTTGAAGGCGTCGAGCAGGTCGTCGGTGCTGAGCTTGGGCATGTCTTCTCCTGTGTCTGCGCGTGCTGGGTGCGTGTCGGGTGTGCTCCGCCGGGCCGCTGGCGGCCGGCGGTGGGGTGCCTCGGAGCGGTGGGTCGGGCTCAGCTCGCGCTGAGACCCACCGCGGCCGCGACCTCCTGGGCATCGGGGTGGGGGGTGGTCGCCTCCGGCGGGACGTCTGTGGTGACGTCCGTGGTGGTGGCCCCGTCGGGGGCCTCCGACACCAGGGGCCCGGCGGCGCCGGTGGCCGGCTCGTCGGCCTCGCGCTGCACGCGCAGGGCCTCCACGGTGCGCACCGCCTGGGACAGCGGCGCGGCGAAGAGGTACGCGGCGCGCGTGAGGTTGGCCTTCATCGCCCCGGCCAGCTTCGCCAGGAGCACCTCGCGGGGCTCGAGGTCGGCCAGCGCGCCGACGTCGGCCGCGCTGAGCGCGCGACCCTCGAGGTAGCCGCCCTTGACGATCAGGGCGGGGTGCGCGCGGGCGAAGGTGCGCAGGCCCTTGGCCACCTCCACCGGGTCACCGGTGACGAAGGCGATGGCGCTGGGACCGGCGAGCTGCCCCTCGAAGGCCTCGACGCCGGCCTGCTTCGCCGCGATCGCGGTGAGGGTGTTCTTCACGACCGCGTAGCTGCCGTGGTCGCCGATGGAGCGGCGGAGCTCCTTCAGCTCGGCGACGGTGAGCCCGCGGTACTCCGTGAGCACGCTGGCGCTCGAGCTGCGGAAGGCCTCCGCGAGCTCGGCGACAGCGGCTGCCTTGTCTGGCCTGACCATGGGCCTCCTCCGGTGTGGTGGTGCGCTGGGCGGCGGGTCGCGCCGATCCCTGGACGCACGAAGAGCCCCGGCGCAGGGGCGCACGGGGCTCTCTGGCCCGGGACGCGGCGGGACCGCGCACACGGGACTGGATCTCGATGGCACCTGCGTCGGCGTCCGCTGGTGCGGGGCCTTCGGTCACCCGGGTGGGCGACGACCGACGGTCTTCGGTCCTCCGAGGTTACCCCACCCTGCGCTCACGACCGGACGCCCGGTCGGACCGCCGATCTGTCGGACCGCCGATCTGTCGGGCCGAGGATCCGTCCGTCCGGGGCACCGTCCTGACAGGCCGTGCGCACCCGACGGATCCAGGCGCACGGAGGCCGGTCACCACTCCCGTGGTGACCGGCCTCCGAGGGGTTGCGAGCCCGTGGTCAGACGGGCTCGTCGGCCAGCAGGCTGCGGGTGCGCGTGGGGTCTACCGGCACGCCGGGGCCCTGCGTGCTGGAGAACGTGGCGCGCGCGACGTAGCGGCCCTTCGAGGACGCCGGCTTCAGGCGCAGGACCTCGTCGAGGGCTGCCGCGTAGTTCTCCACCAGCTGCTGCTCCGAGAAGGAGGTCTTGCCGATCACGAACTGGAGGTTGGCGTGCTTGTCGGTGCGGAACTCGATCTTGCCGCCCTTGATCTCGGTGACCGCCTTGGCGACGTCCATGGTCACCGTGCCCGTCTTGGGGTTGGGCATGAGCCCGCGGGGACCGAGCACGCGGCCGAGCCGCCCGACCTTGCCCATGAGGTCGGGCGTGGCCACGGCGGAGTCGAAGTCGACGAAGCCGGCCGCGACGCGCTCGATCAGCTCGTCACCGCCGACCACGTCGGCGCCGGCCGCCACGGCGGCCTCGGCGCGCGGGCCCGTCGCGAAGACGATGACGCGGGCCACCCTGCCGGTGCCGTGCGGGAGGTTGACGGTGCCGCGCACCATCTGGTCGGCCTTGCGCGGGTCGACGCCCAGGCGCAGGGCCACCTCGACGGTCGCGTCGTACTTCGCGACCGAGACCTCCTTGGTCAGGCGGACCCCCGCCAGGGGGCTGTACAGCTGGTCGCGGTCGATCTTGGCCTCGGCGGCGAGGTAGGCCCTGCTGCGCTTCACGGTCTCTCCTGGTGGTGTCGGGTGCTGGTGGAGTCGTGGTGAACGGGCCGCGCGGGCCCTGCCACGTGGTGCTGGTGGTGCGGGCGGCTCAGCCCTCGACGGTGATGCCCATGGAGCGGGCGGTCCCCGCGATGATCTTGGCGGCGGACTCCACGTCGTTGGCGTTGAGGTCGACGAGCTTCTGCTCGGCGATCTCGCGCACCTCCGCGTGGGTCAGCTTGGCCACCTTCGCGGTGTGCGGCGTGGAGGACCCCTTGGCGACGCCGGCCTTCTTCTTGATGAGCTCCGAGGCCGGGGGCGTCTTGAGGATGAAGGTGAAGGAGCGGTCGTCGAAGACGGTGATCTCCACCGGCACCACGGAGCCGCGCTGCGACTCGGTGGCGGCGTTGTACTGCTTGCAGAACTCCATGATGTTCACGCCGTGCTGGCCCAGTGCGGGGCCGATCGGCGGCGCGGGGTTCGCGACGCCAGCGTTGATCTGGAGCTTGATGAGCCCGGTGGCTCGCTTCTTGGGGGGCATGGCGTCGTCCTCAGCGGGGTGGGGTCGGGGTCTGGCGGGGTGGTGGTGCGGCTCAGAGCTTGGCGACCTGGCCGAAGGACAGCTCGACCGGTGTCTCACGGCCGAAGATGGAGACCAGGACCTGCAGCTTGCGCGCGTCGGGGTTGATCTCGGAGATGGTGGCGGGCATGGTCTCGAAGGGACCCTCCATGACCGTGACGGACTCCCCCACCTCGAAGTCGACGAGGGTGACCACGGCGGCCTTGGCCTTGGCCTCCTTCGGCGCCAGGCTCGGGGCGAGCATGGAGAAGACCTCGTCCTGGCTCAGCGGGACGGGCTGGTGGGTGTTGCCGACGAAGCCGGTGACCCCCGGCGTGTGGCGCACCGCCCCCCAGGACTCGTTGCTGAGGTCCATGCGGACCAGCACGTAGCCGGGGATGCGCACCCGGCGCACGAGCTTGGGCTGGCCGTTCTTGATCTCGCGCACCTCCTCCATGGGCACCTCGACCTGGAAGATGTAGTCCTCCATGTTGAGGCTCGTGATGCGGCTCTCGAGGTTGCCCTTGACCCGGTTCTCGTAGCCGGCGTAGGAGTGGACGACGAACCAGTCGCCGACAGCGCGAGCGAGCTGGGCGCGGAACTCCTCGACCGGGTCGATCTCCTCCTCGACGGGTGCGTCGTCCGCGGGCGCTCCGTCCACGGTCGCTCCATCCGCCAGGGGGCCGGTCGGCCCTGCGTCCGCGACGGTGGTGTCGGAGCGGCCGCCGACTGGAGCGGCGGCCCCGGTGGCGTCGCCCTCGGCCTCGACGGCGTCGAGCGGGTCGACGTCGTCGACCTGGGTGCTCGCTGCGGAGTGCTCGGACACGGGTGACCTCTTCCTCGATGTGCTGTGGTGGTGCGCCGCGCGGCGCTGGACTCCGCCGCGACGGGGCCCCGGGAGCGCCGTCAGCCGCCGAAGGCCCAGAACACCAGCTGGCCGAAGCCGTAGTCCAGCGCGGAGACGTAGCTCATGATCACCACGACGAAGACCAGCACCACCGCGGTGTAGGAGAGCACCTCCTGGCGCGTGGGGTAGACGACCTTGCGGAGCTCGGCCACGACCTGGCGCAGGAAGGTCATGAGCCGGTCGAGGGGGGCGACGGCGCGCGAGCGACCGCCGGGTGCCGCGGGCGTCGCGTCGGCGGCGGGTGCCGGGGGCTGGCTCATGCGCTCGGCTCCTGCCGGTCGTGGTGGCGTCGTGGTGGCTGCGTGGTGGTCCGTGCTGCTCGGCGTGCTGGTGCCTCGGTCGGGCGCTGGTGCTGCGTCGAACAACGCAGGGCAGGAGGGACTCGAACCCTCAACCGCCGGTTTTGGAGACCGGTGCGCTACCAGTTGCGCCACTACCCTTCGACGACACCGACTCCCCGTGCAGTGCCACCGGAGGTCGAGGGGGGCACTGCGCGGGCAGCACGCAGCCACCGGTGGACCAGTGTACGCGCCCGGCCGCCACCTCCGGGAATGCCGAGCGTCGGGCGAACCCTGGACCGATCCTGGCGTCATCCTGTTCGGCACCGGCGGACACCACCGCGGAGGAACCGTGAGCAGGAGCGGACGACAGCTCGTCCTGACCACCTCGGCGCTGGCGGGCTGCGCCGGAGCCCCGGCGGCGGTGGCGGTGGAGGGAGCGGCGGTCGAGGGGACCGGCGGCGCCGAGCCGTCCCCGTCGACCGACGTCGTCGTGGGCGCCTGCACCGCGATCGGCAGCGCCGAGGGGGTGGGCGTGGACCTCACCGGCGTCCTCGACGTCGAGGGCGGCGACTGCTCCGCCGAGGTGAGCGTGCCGGGGCTCGGAGTCAGCAGGACGATCGGCTCTGCGGGCGACGACAGCTACCGGCTCGTCGGCGGGGTGGAGGCCGACCTGACGTCCGCGCCGGTCACGGTGGTCGTCGTCGTGCGCACCGAGGCGGGTGGGATGGGGCACACCGCCGAGGACGTCGTCACCCCCGAGCCGCACCAGCCGAACGGCCCCCGGTGCGACGGTGAGGACCACCGCGCCGAGCTCGTCGCCACCGACGGAGGGACCCTCGAGCCCCGACCGGACGACCCGTTCCAGGAGTGCACCGACGCGCAGGGCCGCACGAGCATCGCCATCGCCACCCGGTGAGGCGTCGAGGGGCTGGAGCTGTCGGCCGAGGGCATCGACCGGGAGGAAGCGCAGCACGCCCGGTACGCCCGGGTCGGCGGCCGCCTCGACGACGGCGCCGGCGTGCCCCCGCCCGGGTGGGACGCGCCCCACCGGCGCGGGTGGCCGGTGCGCGAGGGCGCCACGGCGACCTGCACGGACGACGCCGGACGCCGGGAGGTCTTCGAGCTCGTGCCCGGTGCGGCGGCTCCGCTGCCGACCTGCTTCCTCCCGGGGTGGACTCCTTCTGAGACGGACGACCCGTCCGGCGGTGGGAGGATGACCGGTCGTGAGCGCCGACCCCGCCAGCCACCCCGCACCGACGCCGGTCCCCTCCTCGCCGCCCCCGCCGCGGGGCGGGGTCTCCAGGCGCGTCGGGGGCATCGCGGAGTCCGCCACCCTCGCGGTCGACGCCCGCGCCAAGGCGCTGCGCGCGCAGGGTCGCCCGGTGATCGGCTTCGGTGCCGGCGAGCCGGACTTCCCCACGCCCGCGGCGATCGTCGAGGCCGCCGCGGCCGCGTGCCAGGAGCCGGCGAACCACCGCTACAGCCCCGGGGCTGGCCTGCCGGAGCTGCGCGCGGCGGTCGCGGCGAAGACCCTGAGGGACTCGGGGTACGACGTCGCGCCCGAGCAGGTGCTCATCACCAACGGCGGCAAGCAGGCGGTCTACACCGCCTTCGCCACCCTGCTCGACCCCGGTGACGAGGTGCTGCTGCCGACCCCGTGCTGGACGACGTACCCCGAGGCCGTGCGCCTCGCCGGGGGGGTGCCGGTGGAGGTGTTCGCCGACGAGCACCAGGGCTACCGGGTGACCGTCGACCAGCTCGAGGCCGCCCTCACCCCCGCGACGAAGGTGCTGCTCCTGTGCTCCCCGTCCAACCCCACCGGTGCGGTGCTCTCCCCGCAGGAGGTGGCCGACATCGGCTCCTGGGCGCTGGAGCGCGGGCTGTGGGTGGTCACCGACGAGATCTACGAGCACCTGCTCTACGACGGCGCGCGGGCGGTCTCGGCGCCGGTGGCGGTGCCCGAGCTGGCCGACCGCACGGTGGTGGTCAACGGGGTGGCGAAGACCTACGCGATGACCGGGTGGCGGGTCGGGTGGATGATCGCGCCGCTCGGGGTGACCAGGGCCGCCGCGAACCTCCAGTCGCACCTGACGTCCAACGTCGCGAACGTGAGCCAGCGCGCGGCGCTGGCCGCGGTCAGCGGTGACCTGAGCGCCGTCGCAGGCATGCGCGAGGCCTTCGACCGCCGGCGCCGCACGATGGTGGGGATGCTGGAGGCGATCGACGGGGTGGAGTGCCCCGCCCCGCAGGGCGCCTTCTACGCCTATCCCAGCGTGCACGGCGTCCTCGGCCGCACCATCCGCGGCCGGCGGGTCACCACGTCGGCGGAGCTCGCCGAGCTGCTGCTCGACGTGGCGGAGGTCGCGGTGGTGCCCGGTGAGGCCTTCGGGCCCGGCGGGTACCTGCGCCTGTCGTACGCCCTGGGTGACGACGACCTGGTGGAGGGCGTCGGGCGCGTCGCGGCCCTGCTCGGCGAGGCGCGCTGAGCGACCACGGGCCGGACGCGGCCGCTGCCGTCGCGGCGCTGGCGGCGGCCGGGGACCTCGCGCCCTGGGCGGAGCGCTTCGCCCTGCTGGCCGATCCCGGCCGCCTGCGGCTGCTGTTCTGCGTGCACCGCGTGCCCGGCATCCGCGTCGGTGACCTCGCCGCTGCCACCGGGATGTCGGAGTCGGCGACCTCGCACGCGCTGCGCCTGCTGCGCGCCAGCGGCTGGGTCAGCGCCGAGCGCGACGGGAGGTCGGTGCGCTGCACGCTCGCCGACGAGGTCGTGCACGCCCTGCTGCACCACCTCGACGAGCCGCACGACTGACCGTCACCCCGGTCGCCGGGTGGCTCAGAGCGAGCAGCCCACCAGCGTCGGCTCGGCCTCCAGCTCGACCCCGAACGTCGACCGGACGCCGTCGCGCACCTGCCGGGCCAGCGCCACGAGGTCGTCGGCGCGCGCGGAACCGCGGTTGGTCAGGGCCAGGCAGTGCTTGGTCGACAGGGACGCCGGTCCGGGCAGCCCGAAGCCGCGCTCGAAGCCGGCGTGCTCGACCAGCCACGCCGCGCTGGTCTTGGTGCGACCGTCCGCGGTGTCCCACCGGGGGGCGCCGGCCGGCAGCAGACCAGCCGCCACGGCGTCCAGCACGGGGTTGGTGAAGAAGGACCCGGCGCTGGAGGTGTCGGGGTCCTCGCCGTCCAGGACCATGCCCTTCCCGGCGCGCAGCGCCAGCACGGCGTCGCGGACGGCGGCCAGGGGCGCGCGCGAGCCCACGGGCACGCCCAGCGCCCGGGCGAGCTCGGGGTAGCGCACGGGGGCGGAGTGCGGGGAGGCTCGAAGGGAGAAGGTCACGGTGAGGACGACGAAGCGGTCCGGCTCCGCCTTGAAGCGCGAGGTCCGGTAGCCGAAGGCGCAGTCAGCGCTGGCGAGGGTGGTGACGCGGCGGGCCACCCTGTCCCAGGTGCGCACGGTGGCGATCGTGTCGGCGACCTCCTGCCCGTAGGCGCCCACGTTCTGCACCGGGGTCGCGCCCGTGCTGCCCGGGATGCCGGACAGGGCCTCCATGCCGGACAGGCCGCGCCTCACGGCGACGGCGACCACGGCGTCCCAGTCCTCACCGGCCGCCACCCGCAGCTCCCCGCCGCCGCACGCGTCCTGCGAGAGGAGCTCCACGCCGCGGGTGCGCACCAGCACGACGGTGGCGTCCAGCGGGTCGTCGCCGACGAGCAGGTTGGAGCCGCCGCCGACCAGCAGGACGCGCTCGCCCGCGTCGTCGGCGGCGCGGACGGCGTCGACGAGCTGGGCCTCCGTCTCCGCGACGACGCACCGGCGGGGGGCGCCGCCGACGCGCAGGGTGGTGAGGTCGGCCAGGCGCTGGAGCGCCGGGCTCGCTGCCGGGGAGGACTCGCCCGGTGCGGCAGCCGGCGTCGGGGCGGTGGTCATGGACGTCCAGGCTAGGCGGCGGGCGCGGGCGCGGGGACGGGCTCAGCCAGGCGGACCAGCGCGCGCGCCCGGCCGAGCACCGCGCTGCCCCCGCAGCGCGCGGTCAGGTCGACGCGGGCGGTCCCGGCACCGGGGTCCAGAGCGGCGACGGTGGCGATGATCTCCAGCACCGCGCCGCCGACGTCGGGGACCGGCACGGGACCGGTGAAGCGGACGCCGCACTCGAGCACCGCGGTGGGGTCGCCGACCCAGTCGACGACCACGCCGACAGCGGTGGCCATGGTGAGCATCCCGTGGGCGACGACGCCGGGCAGGCCCGCCGCCACCGCCGCCCGCTCGGACCAGTGGATGGGATTGCGGTCCCCGCTGGCGCCGGCGTAGCGCACGAGGTCGGCGCGGGTCAGCTCGGTCCGGAGGGAGGCCACCTCCTGGCCGACGGCGACGTCCTGCAGGCGGGGTGCGTCGGGTCGGAGCGGAGGCTGCGTCGTCGGCGTCGTCGGCGTCGTCGACTCCGCCCCCGGGGGTGGCTCAGCGCTCATGCCCCGGCGTCCTGGACGGGGGCGCGGACCACCAGGAGCGACATCGTCGTGCACACGGGCGCGCCAGCTTCATCGGTGATCTCGCAGCGCAGCGTGATCAGCTCGTTGCCGGCCATCGCGCGGACGGCGTCGACGTGCGCGGTGGCCAGCAGCCGGTCCCCCGCCACGATGGGGCGGTGGTGGGTCAGGCGCTGCTCGCCGTGGACGATCCGCGCGACGTCCACACCGGATGCCGGGTCGAGGAGGAAGGCCGACTCGGCCCGCTGGGCGAGGACCACCGCGAAGGTGGGCGGGGCGACGACGTCGCGGTGGCCCAGGGCGCGGGCCGCCACGGGGTCGGTGTGGGCCGGGTGGGCGCGGCCACCGACGGCGGTGGCCGCGGCGAACTCGCGCAGGACCTCGCGGCCGACCTCGTAGGCCACGGGCGGGTGGGCACGGCCCACGGAGGCGGCATCGACGGGCACGGCGCTCCAGCTGGTCGGCGGTCGGTGCCCGGGTGGGCCCGCTGGGTGCGGGGCCGGCGGGTCAGCGGGTCTCGCGGTGCAGGGTGTGCTTCCGCTCGCGGGGGCAGAACTTGTTCATCTCGAGCCGGTCGGGGTCGTTGCGCCGGTTCTTCTTGGTGATGTAGTTGCGCTCCTTGCACTCGGTGCAGGCCAGAGTGATCTTGGGGCGGACGTCGGAGGTCTTCGCCACGGGGGCCTTCTCTCGTGCTGGAACGGTCTGGGGCGTGCTGCTGGGCCGTGCTGGAGCGCGTCGAGCGAGTAGCGGGAGCGGGACTTGAACCCGCGACACAACGATTATGAGCCGTTTGCTCTACCACCTGAGCTATCCCGCCGAGCGGGTGCGGCGCCCGTTCCCGAGCCTCGCACCCGCGCCACGCCTGTCGGCGGAGCCCCGATAGGGAATCGAACCCTAGACCTTCTCCTTACCATGGAGACGCTCTACCGACTGAGCTATCGGGGCGGCGGGGGTAGCCTACACGCCAGCGCCCGTCAGGAGTGCGGGACGCCGGCGCGCAGGCCGACCCGTCTGGGCCGGCACCGCGTGTGGGCCGGCACTGCGTGGCAGGTGCAGGATTCGAACCTGCGAAGGCGTTGCCGGCTGATTTACAGTCAGCTCCCATTGGCCGCTCGGGCAACCTGCCGCGGCGAGCATCGTAGCCCACGAGGAGGACCGTCACCATGGCCGGCGAGAGCTCGTTCGACGTCGTCAGCAAGGTCGACCGCCAGGAGGTCGACAACGCCGTCAACCAGGCCGCCAAGGAGGTCGCGCAGCGCTACGACTTCAAGGGCACCGGCGCCTCGGTGGGCTGGAGCGGGGACGTGATCACCATCGCCGCGGACAGCGAGGACCGGGTGATGGCCGTCCTCGACGTGCTGCAGACGAAGCTGATCCGCCGCGGCGTGTCGCTCAAGTCCCTCGACACCGGCGAGCCGCGCGCCTCCGGCAAGGAGCACCGCCTCGACTCCTCCCTCAAGGAGGGCCTGGGCCAGGACGACGCGAAGAAGGTCGGCAAGGTCATCCGCGACGCCGGGCCCAAGGGTGTGAAGACCCAGGTCACCGGCGAGGAGCTGCGGGTGAGCGCCAAGAGCCGTGACGACCTCCAGGAGGTCATCCGGGTCCTGAAGGAGGCGGACCTCGACATCGCGCTGCAGTTCGTGAACTACCGCTGAGCACCGTCCGACGCGGAGTCGCGCGTCGGGGCGCGGGGCGGCGCGCGGGCCTGCGCCTGGCGGGCGCGCTCGGCCTCGGACGGCTGGTCAGCCGCTTCGCCCGTCCTGCGCCGCTCGACGTGGGCGCGTCGCGCCAGCGGTACCGCTACGGCCCCGGCCGGGCCCGGGTCTGCGACCTGTGGCTGCCGCCGTCCGCGTCGAGCGGGGCGCCGGGCCGGGTGGCGGTGCTGGTGCACGGCGGGTTCTGGCGGGCGGGGTACGACCGGAGCCTGCAGGACGCGGTGGCCGCCGATCTCGTCGGCGCCGGCTGGGCGGTGTGGAACGTGGACTACCGCGGGGTCGGGGCGGGGGGCGGGTGGCCCGCCACGATCGACGACGCGGTCGCCGGTGTGCAGCTGCTGGCCGTCGCGGCGAGCGAGCACGCACTGCCGCTGGACCGCGTGGCGCTGGTCGGGCACTCGGCGGGCGGGCACCTCGCGCTGGTCGCCGCAGCGCGCGCGGCGGCCGCGGTGGCGGCGGTGCGCCCCGTGGCGGTGGTCGCGCAGGCCGCCGTTGTCGACCTGGTCTCCGCCGATGCCGAGGACCTCGGGCGGGGGGCCGTGGCGGCGCTGCTCGGGGGGCGCGCGGCGCAGGCGCCGGAGCGCTGCGCCGCAGCCGACCCGGCTCAGCTGGTGCCGCTGGCCGTGCCCGTGCTGCTGGTCGCCGGTGACGGCGACACGACCGTGCCGGTCACCCAGTCGCAGCGCTACGCCGCGGCGGCGCAGGACGCCGGTGGCGTCGTCGACCTCGTCGTGGTCCCGGGTGAGGGGCACGGCGCGCACCTCGACCCGGCGTCGGCGTGCTGGGCCACCGCCCGGGTCTGGCTCGACGCGCGCCTCCCCCCCGCCGGTGACGCACCAGGGCCACGGTCCACGCGGCACTGAGGATCCCCGGTGCCGCCTGGACCGCCGGGGACTCGCCCTGGGGATCCCCGGTGCGAGTCGGACGGCGCGTGGGCGACAGCGGGGATCCCGAGGGCGCGGGACCGGGCCGGGAGGCCGGTCAGTAGCTGCGGTGCCCGGTGGCCATGGCCTCGAGCCGCGCCACCCGCTCACCCATCGGGGGGTGGGTGCTGAACATCCGGGCGGCGTCGCGGGCGCTGAACGGGCTGGCGATCATCATGTGGCTGGCGTTGACCAGGTCGCGCTCCGGCGGCAGGGGCGCGGCCTGCGTGCCGCGGGAGAGCTTGCCCAGCGCCGACGCCAGGGCCAGCGGGTCGCCGGTCAGGGTCGCACCGTCCTGGTCGGCGTCGTACTCGCGGGTGCGGCTGATCGCCGTCTGCACCACGGCGGCGGCCACGGGCCCGAGGAACAGCACGAGCATCCCGGCGACCGGGTTCCGGTTCTCGCTGCTGCCGCCGAAGAACATCGCGATGTACGCGAGGAACGTGATGGCCTGGGCCAGGGCGGCGGCGATCGACGACGTGAGGATGTCGCGGTTGTAGACGTGCATGAGCTCGTGGCCCAGGACGCCGCGCAGCTCGCGCTCGTCGAGCAGGTCCAGGATGCCCTCGGTGCAGCACACCGCCGCGTGGGCGGGGTTGCGACCGGTGGCGAAGGCGTTGGGCGCCGAGGTCGGGGAGACGTACAGGCGCGGCACGGGCTGCCCGGCGCGGTCGGACAGCTCGCGGACGATCCGGTGCATCGCGGGCTGCTCGACCTCGGTCACGGGGACGGCGCGCATCGCCCTGATGGCGATCTTGTCGCTGTTCCAGTACGAGAGGCCCGTGATCAGCAGCGAGATGACCAGACCGATGGCCAGGGCGCCGGTGCTCTGACCGAAGAGCAGGAAGCTCGCACCCATCACCACGACGCCGAGGACCCCGAACAGCAGGACCGTCTTCAACCCGTTGTGGTGCCCGTGGACCGCAGTCATGCCTCATCCTCTCGGGCCGGTGCTGGTGCACGGCGCCGGGTCCCACGACCCGGCCGGCCCCCAGGGCTGTCAACGCCGCGGGCTCCCCCCGCGTTCCCGCCACCACCGCCCGCCACCCGGAGCGCCGTCGGCCCCCTGACCTACGATGGGACCGCCGATCGCACCCCCTCCGGACGAGGACGCAGCACCCATGAGCACCCCGCCAGGCCCGACCGTGCTGACCGATCCCCTCGAGCCCTCGCGGCCCGAGGGCCGGGCCGAGCCCGTGGCACCCGCCAAGCCCGTGCAGGTGCTCGACCGCGTCGTCATCCGCTTCGCCGGCGACTCCGGTGACGGCATGCAGCTGACCGGCGACAGGTTCACCGCCGAGACGGCGACCATGGGCAACGACCTGGCGACGCTCCCGAACTTCCCGGCCGAGATCCGCGCCCCCGCCGGCACCCTGCCCGGGGTCTCCAGCTTCCAGCTGCACTTCGCCGACCACGAGATCTCCACCCCCGGGGACGCGCCCGACGTGCTGGTGGCGATGAACCCCGCGGCGCTGCGCGCGAACCTCCACGACGTCCCCCGCGGCGGGACCCTCATCGTCGACACCGACGACTTCTCGAAGCGCAACCTCGCCAAGGTCGGCTACCACACCTCCCCCCTGGACGACGGCAGCCTGGAGTCGTACCGGGTGCACGCGCTGCCGATGACGTCGATGACGGTCGAGGCCCTGGCCGGTCTGGACCTGAGCCGCAAGGACGCCGAGCGCAGCAAGAACATGTTCGCCCTCGGGATGCTGTCGTGGCTGTACGACCGCCCCACCGAGGCGACGGAGCGCTTCCTGCGCGCGAAGTTCGGGCGCCGCGCCGCCGTCCTGGAGGCGAACCTGCGCGCCTACCGGGCGGGGTGGGCGTTCGGGGAGACCACCGAGGGCTTCGCGGTGCGCTTCACCGTGCCCCCCGCCCCGGCGGAGGAGGGCACGTACCGCAACGTCACGGGCAACACCGCGCTCGCCTACGGCCTCGTCGCCGCGGCGCACCGCGCCGGGCTGCCGATCGTGCTCGGCTCCTACCCGATCACCCCCGCCTCCGACATCCTGCACACCCTGTCGGGGCTGAAGCGCTTCGGCGTCACCACGATCCAGGCCGAGGACGAGATCGCCGGCGTCGGCGCTGCCCTGGGCGCGTCCTTCGGTGGCTCCCTCGGCATCACCACGACCTCGGGCCCGGGCCTGGCGCTGAAGTCGGAGACCATCGGTCTCGCGGTGATGCTGGAGCTGCCCCTGGTGGTCGTCGACGTCCAGCGCGGCGGACCGTCGACGGGGCTGCCGACCAAGACCGAGCAGTCCGACCTGCTGCAGGCCCTGTACGGGCGCAACGGGGAGTCCCCGGTGCCGGTGATCGCCCCCGCGACCCCCACGGACTGCTTCGACGCCGCGGTGGACGCCGTGCGCATCGCCGTGCAGTACCGCACCCCGGTGATCCTGCTCTCCGACGGGTACCTGGCCAACGGGTCGGAGCCGTGGCGCCTGCCCCGTGTCGAGGACGTGCCCGCGGTGGACCCCGACTTCGCCACCGAGCCCAACGCCACAGGCGCCGACGGGGTCACGCCCGCCTTCCGGCCGTTCCTGCGCGACCCCGACACCCTGGCGCGCCCGTGGGCGGTACCGGGCACCGCGGGCCTGGAGCACCGGGTCGGCGGGCTGGAGAAGGCCGACGTCACCGGGGACATCTCCTACGACCCCGCCAACCACGACCGCATGGTGCGCCTGCGCCGGGCGAAGGTGAAGGGCGTGGTGGTCCCCGACCTGGTCGTCGACGACCCGTGGGCGCACCAGGGCGAGCACGCGGGGGACCACGCGGGCCAGCACCCCGGGCAGGCGGAGGTCCTCGTGCTCGGGTGGGGTTCGACGTCCGGACCGATCACCGCCGCGGTGCGCGCCGCCCGCCGGCAGGGCCTGTCCGTCGCGCAGACGCACCTGCGCCACCTGCAGCCGTTCCCCGCGAACCTCGGCGAGGTGCTGCGCACCTACCCCAAGGTGCTCGTCCCGGAGATGAACCTCGGTCAGCTCGCCCTGCTGCTGCGCGGGCGGTACCTCGCCGACGTCACCAGCTGCAACCAGGTGCGCGGGTTGCCCTTCACCTCGCACGAACTGGTGGACGCCATCACCGACCTGCACCACCAGAGCCCCCACGCCCTCCACGGAGAGACCCGATGACCACCACCCTCGGCATGCCCGCGCCCCGCTCGGGCACCGACGGCGTGCCCGCGCTGCCCGAGGCGGTCTCGCTGGGCAAGAAGGACTTCACCTCCTCCCAGGAGGTGCGCTGGTGCCCCGGCTGCGGGGACTACGCCGTCCTCGCCGCCGTGCAGGGGTTCCTGCCCGAGCTGGGGCTGCGCCGGGAGAACATCGTCTTCATCTCCGGCATCGGGTGCTCCTCGCGCTTCCCGTACTACCTCGACACCTTCGGGATGCACTCCATCCACGGTCGCGCCCCAGCCATCGCCACGGGCCTGGCGACCTCCCGCGGCGACCTGTCGGTGTTCGTGGTCACCGGTGACGGAGATGCCCTCTCCATCGGGGGCAACCACCTGATCCACGCGATGCGCCGCAACGTCAACATGACGATCCTGCTGTTCAACAACCGCATCTACGGGCTCACGAAGGGCCAGTACTCCCCCACCTCGGAGACGGGCAAGGTCACCAAGTCGACCCCGGCGGGCTCCCTCGACGCCCCCTTCAACCCGGTCTCCCTGGCGCTGGGCGCCGAGGCGACGTTCGTCGCGCGCACCCTCGACTCCGACCGGGCGCACCTGACGGGGGTGCTGCGCGCGGCGGCCGCCCACCGGGGCACCTCCCTGGTCGAGATCTACCAGAACTGCCCGATCTTCAACGACGGCGCCTTCGACGTGCTGAAGGACCGGGACGAGTCCGCAGCGCGCCTGGTGCGCATGGTGGACGGCGAGCCGCTGCTCTTCGGGGCCGAGGGCGCGCAGAAGGCCGTGGTGCGCTCGGCGTCCGGCTTCGGGGTGGAGGTGCTGGACGCCGCTCAGGCGGCGGCGGCCGGGCGGGAGGTGCTCGTCCACGACGCGGGCGCGGACGACCCCTCCGCGGCGTTCGCCCTCTCACGGCTCGACGACACCTCGATGGCGCACGTGCCCGTGGGCGTCTTCCGCGCGGTGGCGCGCCCGACCTACGACGACCTCGCCCGCGAGCAGCTCGACGAGGCCCGCGCCGTCGCCGGCGGGCCCGCGACGGACGACGACCTGGCCGCCCTGCTCGCCGGCGGCGACACGTGGACCGTCGGGTGAGCGGTCGGTGAGCCGGCTGGCGCCGGCGGTCGACGTCGCGAGGTGAAGGACCGCCTCGGGCTGGGCTACGGCATCGCGGCCTACACCCTCTGGGGCGCGTTCCCCCTGTACTTCCCCCTGCTCGCCCCGGCGGGGGCGCTGGAGGTGCTCACCCAGCGGGTGCTGTGGTCGCTGGTGGTCTGCGCGCTGCTCGTGCTCGTGCTCGCCGCGGTCCAGCGCCGGCGGGGTGTGCCGAGCGTGGTCGGCGAGCTGGTCGCCCTCGTTCGTCGCCCGCGCGACGTCGGGCTCCTCGGGGTCGCGGCCGCGCTCATCGGCGTGAACTGGCTGATCTTCATCCACCTCAGCCTGTCCGCGCGGCCGGTCGAGGCCTCACTCGGCTACTACGCGACGCCCCTGGTGTCGGTACTGCTCGCCGTCGTCCTGCTGCGCGAGCGCCTGCGCCGGCTGCAGGGCGTGGCGCTGACCCTCGGGACCCTCGCCGTGGTGCTCCTGACCGTGGAGGTCGGAGCGCCACCGCTGCTGGGTCTGGGCCTGGCGGTGAGCTTCGCCCTGTACGGGCTGGTGAAGAAGCGCGTGGGCCGAGGGGTCAGCGCGCTCGCGGGCCTGAGCGTGGAGACGGCGCTGCTCGCGCCGGTGGCGCTCGCGGTGGTGGTGTGGCTGGAGGTCACGGGTCGCTCCACCTTCGCCTCGGAGGGGACCGGGCACGCGCTGCTGATGGCGAGCGCCGGGGTCGTGACCGCGGTGCCGCTGCTGCTGTTCGGGGCGAGCGCCCGGCGGCTGTCGCTGACGGCGGTGGGGGTGCTGCAGTACCTCACCCCCACGCTGCAGCTGGTCCTCGGGGTGCTGGTGATCGGCGAGCGGGTCCCCGGGCCGCGGTGGGTGGGGTTCGCGCTGATCTGGGCGGCGCTGGTGGTGTTCACCGTCGACGCGGTGCGCGCCGGGCGTGCCCCAGCGGTGGCCCCCGCGGCTGAGATCGGCCCCCTGGTCCCCGTGCCCCGGTGACTCCGCCGGTGGCGACCGGCGAGGGAGGGAGGACACGCCGACGACCCGTGCCCGAGACGTCCCGTCATGCCACGCCCTGTCACCAGGGTTCGGTGTGAGCCCGATCACCTCGGGAGTGCGGCCCGTACGCGGCACCGCTCGACTGGGACCGGGCACACGGCGGCGAGGACGTCAGCATCGCCTTCTCGCGCCTGCGCCCGACCACGGACAGCGCCGAGCGCAGCGTGCTCACCAACGCCGGCGGCCCCGGGGGCCCGGGCCCGACCCTGCCGCTGGTGCACCTGGCCACCGAGCGCACGCGGCTGACCGAGAGCCGCGACATCATCGGCATCGACGTCCGGGGGACGGGTGGTTCCACGAACGCCGCCTGCGCGGGCGCGGCGTCCACCCTCGACGAGCTCGACCCCCGTGACCGCTCGGAGGCCAGCACCACGCTGATCCTCGACCTCGACGAAGCCACCGCCCGCACCTGCCAGGACGCCACCGGTGACCTCTCACCGGTGATCAGCACCGAGCAGACCGTGCGCGACCTCGAGCTTCTGCGCGACCTGCTCGACCTGCTCGACCGCGAGCGGATCGGCTGCAGCGGCGGCACGTGGCTCGGTGCCGCGCACGCCACGTGCTTCCCCGAGCGGGTCGGCGCCCTCGTGCTCGACGCGAACACCGAGTTCACCGCCGACTGGCCGGAGACCTCCGAGCGCCGGTTCACCGTCGACTCCCCGCCGTGGGCCGCGCGCTACGACGCCCGCTCCGGCACCGGCTCGACACCCGAGGAGGTGCGGGCGACGTACGGGGCGCTGCGCGCCCGGCTGGCGGAGCAGCCGATCCCCCTGCTGCCCGGCATCGAGGTCGGCCCGGTGCTGCTCGACGACCTGGTCATCAGCGCCCTGTGCAGCAGCGTCCAGCGACCTCGCCGACACCATCGCCGGCCTGCGTGACACCTCCGCCGAGCTGGGCGCCACCGGCCCGGTGAGCGCTCCGGGAGCTGGCGCGACGGTGCCCGGGCTGCCGGTGCCCGGAGCGACGCCCGCGCCCGCGACCCGCCCGGTGCCCGCTCCCCTGCGCTCGATGCTGCAGCGGGACCCCGAGCTCGCCGGTGGGGAGCCGGCGGCGGCCGTGGCCGCCGACGCCTTCGAGGCCACGTCCTTCCGCATCACCTGCAACGACACCCCGCGGGAGGGCGACAGGGCCTCCCTGCTGCGCGAGTCGCAGGAGCAGGGTGAGCTGCACCCGCTGGTCGGGTGGTACACCCTCAGCAACCCGTGCGTCCCGCGGGATCGGCCCGAGTCGGCGACGCTGGCGCCCCGCACCGGCGAGGGCCCGTGCGTCGATGCCGAGGTCGAGGCGCACCTGCTCGACGGCGCACCCGCCCAGGACAGCACGTGCTCAGGTGTCGGGCTCCCCGAGCCGACACCGGAGCTGACCGCCGACACCACCGAGGAGCCACCGGAGGGCACCCCCGTGGAGCTCAACCGCTGGTACAGCCGGCTCAGCGGGCGCTGACGGCACCAGAGCGGACCCGGCGCCCGCTCGGAGTGATCGCCTCCGGGCACGTCCCTGACAGCGCGGGTGACCGGCATGACGCCGCTGCCGCCTCGTCGGGGGACACCACCGGAGGGCCCGAGCTCGTCGAGGACTCGTGGCCGCACCTGGAGCGGGCACCCGGCGACGTGGTCGCGCGAGGCGACCTCCTGCCGATGCGCTCCTCGTCGCCCTGGTGCGGTAGCACGGGATCAGCACCACGTGGACCCCTGACCGAGGTCTGCGCCCCTTCGACGGCATCACCGTCGGCGACCCGTTCGCCTGAGCGGGTCGCCGTGCTGGTGCGAGACGCCCTCCTGCTCAGCGAGCGCGCACAGCGAACTGGAACGCTTCGTCGGGGCGGCTCAGCGGTCGCGGTCGGTGACGCCCCACGCGAAGGCGGTCAGGGCGTCCTTGACCGGCCCGTCCTCCAGGGGCGCGAGCGCGTCGACGGCGCGCCCGGACCACAGGCGGGCCTGCTCCATCGCCTCCTCGGTCACCGTGGAGCTCCCGAGCGCCAGCAGCACCCGCGCCAGCGCCTCGTCGTCACCGAGGTCGGCGTCGAGCAGCGCCACGAGCCCCGCCGCGTCGGCGTCGCCGCGCACGGCGCGGTCGCGGGCGAGCAGCGTCGGCAACGTGGCCACACCCTCGCGCAGGTCGGTGCCGGGCACCTTGCCCGTCCGCTCGGCGCGGGCCCGGGGATCGGAGAGGTCCAGGACGTCGTCGGCCAGCTGGAAGGCGACGCCGACGGCCTCGCCGTAGGCGACGAGCACCGCGACGACGGACTCGTCCGCGCCGCTGAGCTCGGCGCCGTAGCGGGCGGAGGTGGCGATGAGCGACCCGGTCTTGTCGGCGAGCACCCGCAGGTGGTGCGCGACGGGGTCCTCTCCGGGGCGGGGCCCCATCGTCTCGTGGAGCTGCCCGAGGCAGAGCCGCTCGAAGGTCTCCGCCTGGAGCCGCACCGCCCAGGGACCGAGCTCGGCGACCAGGCGCGAGGCGCGGGCGAAGAGCAGGTCACCGGTGAGGATCGCCACCTCGTTGCCCCACACCTCGTGCGCGGAGACCGCGCCGCGGCGCAGCGGGGCGGAGTCCATGACGTCGTCGTGGTACAGGCTCGCGAGGTGCGTCAGCTCCACCGCCGTGGCGGCGGTCAGCACCTCGGGGCGCGAGGGGTCCCCCAGGTGCGAGGCCAGCAGGGTGAGCATCGGTCGAACGCGCTTCCCGCCCGCCAGGACCAGGTGGCGCGAGACGGCGTCCACGAGGTCGTCCACGTGGCTGACGGCCTCGAGGAGGCGCTCCTCCACGGCGTCCAGGCCGCGGGTGAGCTCGGCGGTGAGGTCGGAGGCCCCTGCCGCGCCCACCACGTCTCCAGGGTAGGTGGTGGTCATCTCGCCGCTCCTCGTGTGCTCATCGGGCGGGGGCCATCCGGGAGAGGGTGGCGACGACGCGGTCCGCCACGTCCCCACCCCGTGGTTCGGCGAGGTTGGCGAGCAGTTTGACGACCAGGTGCATCACCAGGGGCCGCGGCAGGCCGTGGCGCACCGCAGCGGCCATCACGGCGGGGTGCTCGATGAGGCGGGCGAAGGTGCGACCCAGCGTGAAGTACCCGCCCAGCTCCGCGCGAAGCCCCGCCGGGTAGGCGGCCAGGGCGCGCTCACGGGCGGCGCCGTCGCGGGCGTGCAGCGCGGTGGCGGCCACCTCGGCGGCGAGGCGCCCGGAGTGCATCGCGTACTCGATGCCCTCGCCGTTGAAGGGGTTGACCATGCCGCCGGCGTCACCGAGCAGCAGCATGCCCGCGGCGAGGTGGGGGGTGCGGTTGAAGCCCATCGGCAGCGCGGCGCTGCGCACCTCGCCGACCTGGTGGTCCTCGTCGAGCTGCCAGTGCGGGGGGGTGGTCGCGAGCCAGGAGCGCAGCAGGGCGCGCAGGTCGACGGCGGGCACCGCGCCCCGACCGCCGACGACACCCAGCCCCACGTTCGCCGTTCCGTCACCGAGGCCGAAGATCCACCCGTACCCGGGCAGGAGGGCGCTGCGGCGCGGCTGCCCCGACCACAGCTCCAGCCAGCTCTCCATCCACGGGTCGTCGTGGCGGGGGGTGGTGAAGTAGGCGCGGGCCGCGACCCCGAGGGGTCGGTCGGTGCGCCGGGCGACGCCGATCGCGGTGGCCAGGCGGGCCGAGACCCCGTCGGCGGCCATCACCACCGGGGCGCGGTGGGTGACGTCGGGTCCGGTGCGGCGTCCGGCCCCGTCGACGGGGTGTCCGACCACCCCGACGACCCGCCCGTGGTCGCCCTCGCGGACCGGCGCTGTGACGGCGGTGCACGTCGCCAGGCGGGCGCCGCTGCGCTCGGCGTGGCGGGCGAGGACCTCGTCGAGGTCGTGGCGGGAGCGCACGAGCCCGTGGTCGGGGAAGTTCGACAGCTGCGGCCACGGGAACTCGTAGGACCGCCCGCCGCCGACCAGGCGCAGCCCGAGGGTGCGCTGCCACCCGTCGGCGGGGTCGGTGGGCACGCCCATCGCGGTCAGCTCGCTGACCGCGCGGGGGGTCAGCCCGTCGCCGCACACCTTGTCGCGGGGGAAGGCCGAGCGCTCCAGCAGAAGGACGTCGGCGCCCGCGGTAGCGAGGTGGTGGGCGGCGGCGGCGCCGGCGGGGCCCGCGCCGACGACCACCACGTCGGCGTCCTGGGAGGTCATGAGGTGACCACGGGCCGTCGCGCCCGGTGCAGGGCGACGATCCCCCCGGTCAGGTCGCGCCACTGCGGGTCGTGCCACCCGGCGTCGGCGAGCCACCCCGCCAGGGCGCGCTGGTCGGGCCAGGCGCGGATCGACTCGGCGAGGTAGACGTACGCCTCCGGGTTGCTGGAGGTGCGGCGGGCGAGCGCGGGCAGCGCACGCAGCAGGTAGGGGGCGTAGAGGGCGCGCAGCGCTCGAGCCGTGGGGTGGCTGAACTCGCACACCACCAGGCGCCCGCCCGGGCGGGTCACGCGCAGCAGCTCCCCGAGGGCCGCTCGGGGGTGGACGACGTTGCGCAGCCCGAAGGAGATCGTCACCGCGTCGAAGGCGCCGTCGGCGAAGGGCAGGGCGGTGGCGTCACCGGCGGTGAAGGGCAGGTCGGGGCGGCGCCGGGCGCCGACGGCCAGCATCCCGAGGGAGAAGTCGCACGGCACCGCCCGAGCGCCGAGGTCGGCGAAGGGCTCGGTGGAGGTGCCGGTGCCGGCGGCGAGGTCGAGGACGAGCTCGCCGGGGCGCACGTCCAGCGCCCGCACCACGGCGCGGCGCCACGCGCGGTCCTGGCGCAGGGAGAGCACGGTGTTCGTGGTGTCGTAGCGCTCGGCGACCTGGTCGAACATGGCCGCGACCTGCTCGGGACGCTTGGCGAGGTCGGCGCGGGGCATGGCCTCATCCTCCCACCGGGGCTGGTGCGCGGCCCCCGCCGCGGGCTCGTCTGATCGGTCACAGTGGGCCCTCCGCGCACGGGGGCGGACCCCGGTGAGAGCAAGCGCACGGCGGCGGGGCGCGGCGGCGGACGTACCGTGGCGAGGGTGAGCACCACCGCCCCGGCACCGTCCCGCGAGGGACCGTCCCGCGAGGCGCCCGCACCCGAGGCGCTCGTGCCCGCGCGGCTGGGCCTGGTGCGCACGGTGGCCGTGCCCGGCGACGCCGCCCGCGACCTCATCGCGCACCTGCCCGGCACCGGCGACCCGCTGGCGTGGGTGCGCCGCGGCCAGGGCCTCGTCGGGTGGGGCGAGGTCGCCCGGGTGGAGGTCACCGGCGCCACCCGCTTCACCGATGCGCACACCGCCTGGCAGCACCTGCTGCGCACGGCGGTCGTGCAGGACGAGGTGCGCGAGCCGGGGACCGGGCCGGTGGCGTTCGCGTCGCTGGCCTTCGCCGACGACTCCCCCGCCGGTGGGGTGCTCGTGGTGCCCGAGGTGGTGCTCGGTCACCGGGACGACCGGTGGTGGGTGACCACGGTCTCCACGGCGGCGGACGGCGGTGGGAGCAGCGGCGGGGCGGCGCTCCCGGTCTCGAGCGGGCCCCCGCCGTCACCGGGCGCGGTGGTCTTCGCCGACGGCGCGCTGCCGGGACCGCGCTACGTCGCCGCGGTCGCCGCGGCGGTGGCGCGCATCCGGGGCGGGGATCTGGAGAAGGTGGTGCTCGCCCGGGACCTGCAGGCCGTCGCCCAGCGCCCCGTCGACGTCCGGTGGCTGCTCGACCGCCTGGCGCGCGCCTACCCCTCGTGCTGGTCCTTCGCCGTCGACGGTCTCGTGGGCGCGACCCCGGAGCTGCTGGTGCGCCGCGAGCGGGGCCTGGTGCACTCGCGGGTGCTGGCCGGCACGATCCGGCGGACCGGCTCCGCGGAGCGCGACGCGGGCCTGGCCGGGAGCCTGGCCCGCTCGGGCAAGGACCTGGAGGAGCACGAGTACGCGGTGCGCTCGGTGGTGCAGGCGCTCGCCCCGCACTGCACCACCACGACCGCCTCCGAGGCACCCTTCGTGCTGCACCTGCCGAACGTCATGCACCTGGCCACCGACGTGACGGGGGTGCTCGCACCGTGCGCGCCCGGACAGGACCCGTCGGTGCTCCACCTCGCCGCCGCCCTGCACCCGACGGCCGCGGTGTGCGGCACCCCCACCCCCGTGGCGGCGGCGGTGATCGCCGAGCTGGAGGGCGTGGACCGCGACCGCTTCGCCGGGCCGGTGGGCTGGGTGGACGCGCGCGGCGACGGGGAGATGGGCCTGGCGCTGCGCTGCGCGCGGGTCGACGCCGACGACCCGCGGCGGGTGCGGCTGTTCGCCGGGGCCGGGGTGGTGGCGGGCTCGGACCCGGCCTCGGAGCTGGCCGAGACCGAGGCGAAGCTCGTGCCGGTGCGCGAGGCCCTCGGCGGCTGAGCCGCTGCTCAGGCCACCTGCCGCAGCCGCTGCCGGACCGCGCGGCGCACGGCGGTGGGGTCCGCGCCGAGGCGCGGCAGGGCGCGGGCAGCGGGGTCCTCGTCGTCCAGGACGGCGATCAGCAGGTGCTCGGCGAGGATCTCGTGGTGGCGCAGGTCCCGGGCCTGCCGCTGGGCGTCGACGACGACCTCGCGGGCTGCCGGGGTGAACCGGTCGAACACCACTGCCTCCTCGTCGTGCCGGACGCCACGCGCCCGGCGTGCTCCTCGTGGGCCGCCTGCTTCGAGACCCCGACCGCCGCGGCGACGTCGGACCAGGACCAGCCCTGGTCGCGGGCGCTCCGCACCCGCAGGTCCTCCAGCTGCTCCACCAGGCGGCGGAGCGCCGCGACGGCTCGCAGCCCCACGGCGGGGTCGCGGCTGGTGCTGCCCGTGACGAGGTCGCTCGGACTCGACACACCGTCATCTCGGGTTGACGATCGCCGAGGCGTCGACCCTCGTCGCCGGCGTCTTCGGACGGCGGTGGTCGACGCCGCGCGCGCGGGCCGCTGACCGACCCGTCCCCCGAGCGGTGCGCCGTCCGCGGCGCAGCACTGAAGCCGGCGCGGCTGCGTGCCGATGGGTGCGCCATGGGCACGCTCCAGCACGGCACCGGCACCAGCACCGCGGACGACGCGCGCGAGGCGGGCTGCGCCGCCGCGGCGACGGCGGTCACCCACCTGGACGGCGAGGCGCCGTCCCTGGTGCTCGTCGTCGCGTCGGTGCGCTACGAGCTCGACCAGCTCCTCGCCGGTGTGCGGTCGGTGACCGGCGGCGCGCCGCTCGCCGGGGCCACCAGCTCCGGCCACTTCGTCGGCGAGGAGGTGACCCCGGCGGGCACCGGCGTCGCGGTGCTCGTGCTCGCCGGAGGGGACTACCGGTTCGGCGTCGGCTCCGCCGACCGGATGGGTGCTCGGCCCGCGGAGGCCGGGTCCGCGCTGACCCGCGCCGCGCGCGCCGCCGCGGACGCCGCGGACCTCCCGCACGCCGCGGTCCTGCTCTTCACCGACGGGCTCGGCGGCGACCAGCAGTCGGTCCTGTCCGGCGTGCACCGGGCTGCCGGCGCCGCGGTGCCCGTGGTCGGCGGCGCCGCCGGGGACGACCGTCGCATGCAGAGCACCAGCGTCTTCCACGACGACCGGGTCGTCGGCGACGGCGCGGTCGGGGTGTGGATCGGTTCGCCGCGACCGCTGTCGGTGGCCTCCGCCCACGGGTGGAGCGCGGTCAACCTCCCCCAGATGGTGACCCGCTCGGACGGCAACGCGGTCCACGAGATCGGTGGCCGGCCGGCGACGGAGGTCTACGCCGAGTACGCCGACCTCAGCGCCGGCGAGGGGCTGCGCCGCGCCGACGGCCGCCTGTGGCAGTCCTCGTTCGCGCTCGGCGTGCTCGAGCCGGACGGCTCGCACCTGGTGCGGGCCGTCTTCCCCACCGAGGCGGGACCGCTCAACAGCTTCACGCCGCTGCCGCCCTTCTCCGCCGTGCAGGTGGTCACCGCCGACCCCGAAGCCCTGATGTCGGTGATCGACGGTGTGGCCGCGCAGGCGATGCCGCACGGTGACGAGTCGGTGCTGCTCGCCTTCGACTGCATCGCCCGGATGGACATCCTCGGCGAGGACCACCCGCGGGAGATCGAGCGGCTGCAGGCCGCAGCCGGCGACGCCACGGCCTTCGGCTTCTACACCTACGGCGAGTTCGCCCGGACGGCCGGGCGGGGCGGCGTGCACAACGCCACCCTGACGGCGATCGCGCTCTGAGCGCCCGACGACCGCCCGCGCCATGACACCCACCCCGGCCCCACCCGCCCACCCCCCCGGGGGGGAGCGGCAGCTCCAGCTGCTGCGCGAGCAGCTGGCCGCGGCCACCGTGACGGTCGGCGAGGCCTACCGCGACACCGCTCGGCTGGTCCGCCTCCTGGAGGTGATCGGCCAGCCCGCGGGCCCCGTCGAGCTCGTCGAGCGCGTGCTGGGGACGCTCTCCGAGACCTTCTCCGCCGACCTGACCTACCTGGTGCAGGCGGACGGCGACCCCACCGGCACGGTCGACGTCCTCGCCGCGTGCGGGTTCGGGGACGGCGCCGCCGCCGAGGTCCCCCTCGTGCCGGGGCTGGCGGCCCAGCTCGCCGCCGCGCGGCCGCTGGCGTGGGCCAGCGCACCCGGTGAGCCGGTGACCGCTGCGGGCGGGGTGCCCGTGCACGCGCTGGTGCACGTGCCGCTGGCCGAGGGCGACCCCGGGGCGGGCGCCCTGCTGATGACCAGGTCGACCCCGCTGGCCTTCACCACCGCGGAGCTGCACCTGCTGCGCTCGGTGGCGTCGCGCCTGCGCTCGTCGGTGGAGGAGGGGCAGCGCCGCGCCGCCGTCGGGGAGCTCGCGAACGCCGGCCACCGGCTGGCCCGCCACCTGCAGCTCACCCCGCTGCTGGACGACGCGGTGCAGCTGCTGCGGGAGGTCACCGGTGCGCAGTGGGCCTCCGCGGCGGTGGTGGAGGGGGGCGTGGCCGTGAGCACCGCGCTCGCCACCGGGCGCGGCGTGGCGGCGAGCCCGGCGGACGGCGCCACCTCCCCGACCGCGGCGCTGGCCGCCTGGCCGGCAGCGGTGCGCGGCGAGGTGCACCACCAGCGCGACCTGGCCGCCGGACCGGCCTCCGAGCAGCCGCTGCCCGCCCCGGCCCGGTCCCTGCTCTGCGTCCCCGTGCTGCACGAGGGCGAACCGGTGGCGCTGCTCCACGCCGCGCACGAACGCCCCTCGCGCTTCTCCGCCGCCGCCGTCGAGGCCGCCTCCCTGCTCGGCGGGTACGTCGGCGCGGCGGTGAGCAACGCGCGGCTGTACCGGGCGCTGTCCGAGAGCGAGCAGCGGCTGCGCCTGGTCACCGACGCGATCACCGACATGGTCGCCGTCGTGACCGCGGACGGGACGCTCCGCTACGCCTCGCCGTCGTACGACCGGCAGCTGGGCCAGCCCCCCGCGGGTCTGGTGGGCACCGACCTGGCGGCCCTGGTGCACCCGGAGGACCGCGCTGCCTTCCGCGCGAGCCTGCTGGCCGTGCCCGTCACCTCCCGGGTGGAGCACCGCGTGCTCGACGGCCACGGGGCGTGGCTGTGGGTCGAGAGCGGCCTGGGCCCGGCACCCGGGGGCGAGCCCGGCGTGGTCGTCTCCTCGCGCCTGGTCGGCGACCGCCGGCGCCTGGAGGCCGAGCTGCTGCGCCGGGCCACCCACGACGCGCTGACCGGGCTGGCCAACCGCGAGGTGGTCGGCCAGGTGCTGGAGGCGAGCCTGTCGGGCGACGGGCCCGGTCGGGTCGGCCTGCTGTTCTGCGACCTCGACGAGTTCAAGGCGGTCAACGACCGCCTCGGCCACGAGGCGGGTGACGACCTGCTGCGCCAGGTCGCGGCGCGCCTGCAGGCGTGCGTGCGGCCCATCGACCTCCTCGCGCGCCTGGGCGGCGACGAGTTCGTCGTCGTGCTGCCCGCGGTCACCGACCTCGACGCCGTCACCGCGGTCGGCGACCGGGTGCTCGCGGCCCTGCACGAGCCGTTCACCCTCGCCCGCGAGAAGGTCCGGATCGGCGCCAGCGTCGGCGGCGTGGTGAGTGCCCGCGGGCTCGGCGCCCGACCCACGGACCTGCTCCGCGACGCCGACGCAGCGATGTACGAGGCCAAGCGGGCCGGCCGCGGGCGCGTGGAGGTCTTCGACGCCGAGGTCGCCCGACGGTCGGGGGAGCGGTCGAGCCTGCGGGCCGACCTGCTCGCGGCCCTCGGGCGCGGCCAGCTCGCGGTGCACCACCAGCCGGTCGTCGACCTCGCGGACGGCTCCACCCGGGGGTTCCAGGCGGTGCTCCACTGGGACCACCCCGTGCTCGGCGCGGTGCCGCAGGAGGTCCTGGTGCCCCTGGTGGAGGAGACCGGGGCGGTGGCCGAGGTCGGCACCTGGGTGCTGGAGCAGGCCTGCGCGCAGCTGACCCGCTGGCAGGCGCTACCGGGCCGCGGGGAGCTGCAGGCGTGGGTCGGCGTCTGCCCCGCGCAGCTCGCCGACCCCGAGTTCGCCCTGCGCACCCTCGACCTGGTCGGCCGCAGCGGCGTGCGCGCCCGGGACCTGTGGCTGGAGGTGACGGGGAGGGTGCGGACCACCCCGGTCCTCCTCGACCAGCTGGCCGTGCTGCGCGCGGCGGGGGTGCGCACGACGATCGACGGCGCCGGAGTGTCCCGCGCCAGCCTCACCCAGGTCAAGCAGCTGACCTTCGACGGGCTCAAGGTCGACCCCTCGCTCGTCGCGGGCCTCGCCGGAGGAGACGGCGGGGGCCCCGGGTCCGGCATCGACCGCGGGCTGGTCCGTGCGGTGCTCGCCGTCGCGGACGCCGCGGGGCTGTCGGTGGTCGCCGAGGGGGTCGAGACGCCGGCGCAGCGCGACGCGCTGCTCGCGCTCGGCTGCCGCGAGGGTCAGGGACCGCTCTTCGGGTACCCCGTGCCGGCCGAGCAGGCCACCCGGGCGCTGGTCGGCACCACCGCGGGTCGGCCCCTCGTGCTCGCCCAGGCACCGAGCTGAGGCACGCTCCGGCGTCCGCGCTCAGCGGGGGACGCGCGGAGCGTGCAGGGCGGAGGCGTCCGGGGAGCTCGCGCCGCGGGTCAGCCCGCCGAGCCGACCGCCCCGGCGCCCTCCCCCACGGCCGCGCCCTCTCCCACGGCCGCGCCGGCCGCCGCGGCCAACCGCGCGTGCAGACCCCGCAGGTGCGCCCGCTGCACGCGCACGTGCACGACGCTGCGCCCCCCCGGCGGCGACACCAGCGCCGCCACCAGCTCGCCCGGGGTCCGCACCGCCGCGTAGCGGACGCCGTACCCCGCGCACAGGGCCGCGGCGTCCGCGCCGTGCGGTGTGCCGAAGAGCCGCTCGAAGGTCGCCGCGCGGGCCGGCTCGCCGTGCTCGAGGCCGGTGAAGATCCCGCCGCCGTCGTCGTCGACGAGCACCACCTGCAGGTCGGGCTCGGGCTCTCCCGGTGGCAGCAGCAGGCCGTTGAGGTCGTGCAGGAAGGCCAGGTCGCCGACCAGCACCCGCCCCGGCGCCCCGGCGGCCAGCGCGGCCCCGGACGCCGTGGAGAGCGTGCCGTCGATGCCCGACAGCCCGCGGTTGGCCAGCACCGCGCGGGGGTGGTGCGCCCAGGGGGCCCCGGCGAGGTCGAGGTCGCGCACGGGGTTGGACGCCGCGACGACCAGGACGTCGTCCGGGCCGGTCACGGCGGCGACCTCCCGGGCGACCCGCGGGCCGGTCAGCTCCCCCGCAGCGCCGAGCACTCCGTCGACCGCCCGGGCGGCCGCGGCACCGGCGCCGGTCCACGCGGCGAGCCAGCTCGCGTCGCCCGCGCCACCGGGGGCCGCCGCGGCGACCCGGCGCAGCCCCGGCCGCTGAGCGGGCCCGGGGTCGTCGGGGTGGGGCGCGACGTGCACCAGCTCGACGTCGGACCGCCCCAGCAGGCGCGTCACGGGCCGCGACAGGGTCGGCCGACCGCAGGCGACCACGCGCTGCACGGCCCCGGTGAGCTCCGGTGCCGCCCCGCCGAGCAGCAGCCGGTACGCCGCGACGGCGTGCGCCCCGCTGCGGGCCCCCGAGCTGGGCTCGGCCAGCAGCGGCCACCCACCGGCCTCGGCGAGGTCGCGGGCCCCGCCTCCCGCGCCGTCCCCGGCGACCACGAGGGTGCGGGGGCCGGGGTCCAGGACCACCGGGCTCGGGCCGGCCGCACGGGTCGCCGACCCGTCCGCGGCGGCGGCCGGTGCCGGGGACCACGCGTCGTCGGGGACGAGGGGGTCGTCGAGGCCGACGTCGAGGTGCACCGGGCCGGGGCGACCCCCGCCCCGCCCGCGCGCGAGGCCGAGGCACCGGTGCAGCACCGCGACGGCGGCGGTGTCGTGGTCGTCCGCGCCCACCTCCTCGGCGGTGCGCACCACCGCGGCCAGCAGGGCGGGCTGGCGCGCGGTGCTCTGGTTCGCCCACGTGCCGCGCACCCCGGCCGGGCGGTCGGCGGTCAGCAGCAGCAGCGGCACCCCGGCCTCCGAGGCCTCCAGCGCGGCGGGCAGCAGGTTCGCGACCGCCGTCCCCGACGTGGTCACCACCACCGCCGGCACACCGCTGACCCGGCCGGCCCCCAGGGCGGTGAAGGCAGCGACCCGCTCGTCGTGACGCACGTGCAGGCGCAGCGCCCCCGCGGCGTCCGCGGCGTGCAGGGCGTACGCCAGCGGCGCCGAGCGCGAGCCGGGGCACAGCACCACCTCGCGCACCCCGGCCCCGACCAGCTCCTGCACCAGCGTGCGAGCGAGGTCGGTGGAGGCGTTCACCGGGTCATCCTCGCCGCTGCCCCGATCAGCACCGCGCCGCCGCCAGCACCGCGTGGCAGCGCCGCAGCCGCGCCCACCACCACTCGCGCCGCTCCGGGGGGGCCGCGAGCGCCGCCAGCCGGTCGGCGTCCGGCACCACCGCGCCGACGTCCATCGCGCCACCGACCAGGGCCCGCGGCGCGGTGACGTCGGCGGCGAGCAGGCTGCCCGTCGCCAGCCCGGACGCCGGCCCCTCGGGCAGCGCGGCCGCGGCGGCGAGCCCGGCGCCGATGCCGACGCTGGTGTCCAGCGCGCTGGAGAGCACCACCGGCACCCCGTGCTCGGCCCGCAGCCGCTCCGCCAGGGCCACCACCGCTCGGACACCGCCCAGCGGCGCCACCTTCAGCACCGCCACGTCCGCCGCCCCGGCGCGGACCACCGCGAGGGGGTCGGTGGCGCGGCGGATGCTCTCGTCAGCGGCGACCGGCACGCGCACCCCGCCGGCGGCCAACCGCTCGCGCAGGGCCACCAGCTCGGCCACGGTGCCGCAGGGCTGCTCGGCGTACTCCAGCGGACCCTGGCGGGCCAGGGCGGTCAGCGCCGCCACGGCGTCCTCCACCGACCACGCCCCGTTCGCGTCGACCCGCACCGACCCCGCGTCGCCCAGCACCGCCCGCACGGCCGCGACGCGGGCCACGTCGTCGCCGGTGGACTGGCCGCGCTGGGCGACCTTGACCTTCGCGGTCGTGCACCCGGGGAAGCGCGCGAGCACCGCGGGCACCGCGTCGGCGCCCACGGCGGGCACGGTGGCGTTGACGCTGACGCGCGGGCGCAGCGGGCGGGGCCACCCCGTCCACGCCGCCTCCAGGCCCGCGGCGAGCCACGCCGCCGACTCCGCGTCGTCGTACTCGGCGAACGGCGCGAACTCCCCCCACCCCGCGGGCCCGTGGAGCAGCACCGCCTCACGCACCCGCACGCCGCGGAAGGGCACGCGCATCGGCAGGGCCACCACGGCGGCGGCGTGCAGGACGTCGGGCAGCAGCGGGAGGTCCACGCAACCACCCTGCCCTGGCAGGGTGGTTGCGGTGCGGGCGGCGGCGGCGCGGTGGACGGCCGCCCTGGGCGCCGTCGCCGTGGTGGCGCTCGGGCTGGACGCCGCGGGACTGAGCGACGCGACGCTGTTCGCCGCGCTCCTCGTGGGGCTGGCGCTGGCGCTGCTCGCGCCGGGGTGGGGCCTGCACCCACCTCGACGGGTGGCGACCGGCGGGCAGGCGGTGATCGGCGTCCTCAGCGGCGCGGCGGTGCAGCCGCAGACCCTCACCGCGCTGGCGGGCACGTGGTGGGCGGCGCTGGGGACGGTGCTGATCACCCTGGTGCTCAGCGTCGTCGCGGGGTTCGTGCTGGCGCGCCGCTCGGACGTCGACGTCGTCACCGGCTGCTTCGCGATGATCGCCGGTGGGGCGTCCGGGGTGACGGCGATGAGCCACGAGCTCGGTGCTGACCAGCGGGTGGTGGCGGTCACCCAGTACCTGCGGGTGCTGCTGGTGGTGTCGAGCACGCCGATCGTGGCCGCCGCGCTGCCGCAGCCCGGCAGGGGGGCCACCGGCACGGACGTCACCGGCGCGGTGGCCACCGGCGGAGGGGTCGGTGCGGCGGGGATCACCGGCGCCGGGGCGGGGTGGCCGCTGGACCTGGCCCTCACGGCCGCGTGCGTGGTGGGTGGGCTGCTGCTGGCCCGGTGGGTCGTCCTGCCGGCGGGATCCCTGCTGTGGCCGCTGCTGCTCGCTCTGGTGCTGTCGGCGACGGGGCTCTCCGGCGGTGCGGGCGTGCCAGCGGCCCTCGTCGTGGCCGCGTACGCGGTGATCGGTCTGGAGGTGGGGCTGAGCTCCACCCGGGCGCGCCTGCGCCTGGTGGCCCGGGTGCTGCCCCTGGCGCTGGCCTGCATCGTCGGCCTGGTGGTGGGGACGGCCGCGGTGAGCATCCCGCTGCTGCGCCTCGCCGGGGCCTCCACCCTCGACGCGTACCTCGCGTCCACCCCCGGGGGGCTGTACGCCGTCCTGGCGGTGTCGGTGAGCAGCGGTGGGGACACCGCGCTGGTGCTCACCGTGCAGGTGCTGCGGCTGGTGGTGGTGGTGCTGGCGGCGCCGCTGCTCGCGGCGGTGCTGCGCCGGTGGGGACCAGGGCGCGCCTGAGTCGTGCAGGCGCCTCGGGGGCGGCGCCGGTGCGCGCCCAGCAGGCAGAAGCACCCGAGCGGAGGCCTGGGAGCGCCGCCGAGGCGGTTCTGCATGCTCGGCCGGCCCTGGTGACCGCACTGGAGCGCGGGTGACGGCGGCCTCGCGTGACTCCCCTCGACCGGCCTGCGCACCGTCATGGGTCGTCCACGGGGGCGGCGGTCGCCTGCAGGCGGCGGCGGTTGTCCACAGGCGGCGCCCGGGCAGACGCGGTGGTGCACCGGGCGCGCGCACCATGGGCCCGCTGCGGCCCCACTGCCCGCGGCGCACCGGCCGCCCACAGGTGGTGGCCGGGCCCCAGGACGCCGGACGAGGAGCACCATGAGCACGCGCCGAGCTGCCCCCCGCCACCGCGCTGCCTCGGTGCGGGCGGTCCGCCCGGCGGCGGGCGGGACGGTCGCGGGCCTGGCCCTGGGCGCGGTGCTGGTCACCGCGGGCACCGTCGCCGGGTCGCACGACGCCTCCGCGCTGGTCACCCCCGCCGCCTCGACGACCGTCCCGGCCACCACCGCTGTGGCGGCCCCGCCGGTCGCCCCGCCGGTCGCCCCGCCAGGCACAGCCGGCGCGATGGCTGGCGCACCGCTGCCGGGCCCCGCGCTCCCCACACCGGCGCCCCCCTCCCAGCAGCCTGCGGTCGAGGAGCAGGCCGCCTCACCGACGGTGGTCCAGCAGCGGGCTCCCGAGCAGCCGGCGGTCCCACCGGCGGCGACAGCGGTGCAGCGGCCCCCGGTCAGCGCGGCCATGAGCACGCCGGCTCCGAACCCGGGAGCCCGCACCCTCGACGCAGAAGATGTGCGGTCCCTGATCGACCAGCTCGGGGCACTGCTGGGCGTCGAGCTGGTGATCGCCGAACGGTCCGTCGGGTCGGACCCGACCCACCCGCCGGAGCCGGCCCACCTGTCGGACCCGGTCGACCCGGCGGACCCGGCCACCGAACCGACCCTGGCTCAGCAGGCGCCGCCCGACCCCCGGTCGACGCCGGTCGGCGACTCCCCGTCCACGCCGGTCGACAGCGCCGCGGCCACATCCACCGCCGGCGACGAGCCCTTCGCGGGCGGACGCGCCTTCGTCGCCCCGGACAGCGACGCCGCCGCGGCCGCGGCCTCCGCCACCGACCCCGCCGCGCGGGCGGCGCTGGAGCGCCTGGCAGCGGAGGGGTCCGCCACGTGGGTCGGTGACTGGAGCGGCGACCCTGCTGCCGCCGTGGCCGACGTCGTCGCGCAGGCGAGCGCCGCAGACCAGACCCCGACGTTCGCGCTCTACAACATCCCCGGGCGGGACTGCGGCAGCTACTCCGCCGGCGGCGCACCCGACGCGGAGGCGTACCGCTCGTGGATCGATGGGGTGTCAGGAGGCCTGGCGGGCTCCGAGGCCGTCGTCGTCCTCGAGCCCGACGCGCTCGCCGGCCTGGAGTGCCTGCCCGCCGACGCGCAGGGCGAGCGGCTCGACCTGCTGGCCGATGCCGCAGGGCGCCTCGACGAGGCGGGTGCGACCGTCTACGTCGACGCCGGCAACCCCACCTGGCAGCCCGTGGACGTCATGGCGGAGCGCCTGGAGGCGGTCGGGGTCGACGGGGTCCGCGGGTTCGCCCTGAACGTCTCCGCGTACCAGAGCACCGAGGCGAACGAGGCCTACGGCGGGGCCCTGGTCGACGCCCTCGGCGGCGGGGCCCACTACGTGATCGACACCAGCCGGAACGGCAGCGGCCCCGCGAGCGTTGGCGGCGAGCAGGGCTGGTGCAACCCGGCCGGGCGGGAGGTGGGCGAGGGCTTCACCACCTGGACGGGCGAGGAGGAGGTGGACGCGCTGCTGTGGGTGAAGGTCCCGGGCCAGTCCGACGGGGCGTGCGGCGGTGGCCCGCAGGCGGGGCAGTGGTGGCCCGAGCGAGCCGTGGAGCTGGCCGGCGCGGCGTCCTGACACGCGGGCGCTGTCGGGAGCGCCCTCGCAGTGACGCGCTGGCGGTGGTGACGCGCTGGTCAGGACGCGTTGGTCAGAACGCGTTGGTCAGGACGCTCAGGCGGTGGTCGCGCCCTGGCGGCGAGGCGGCGCGGGCGGCCCGGATGCCCGGATGCCCATCGTCGACGCACCGCAGGTCGATCGCCTGACTCGCGCCGGGGTGGTGACCCTGGCGATCGCCGTCTTCGTCGTGGCGGTCCTCACCGCCACCTCAGCGGCCGGGCTCCCCGGGTACGAGGCGGTCGCCGTCCTGCTGCCGGTCACCGCGGTGACGGTCTGGCTCGTCGTCGGTCGTCGCTCGCTGCGCGAGCTGCTCGCCACCCACGGGTCGCTGAGGTGGGCCGCGCTGGCCGTCCTGGTCGCCGGGGTGATCCAGGCCGCCGTGACGGGGGCGATGCTGCTGGCGGGGGCGACAGCGGCCGAGGATGCTGGTGGTCTGTGGTGGGGGCTGTTCGCCGGCGTGGTGATCGGTGGCCTGTTCGACGCCCTGCCCGAGGAGGTCGCCTTCCGCGGTGTGCTGCTGCGCGGGCTCCACTCGGCCTGGGGTCGCGCGAGCGCCGTCGCGGTGACGTCGGTGCTGTTCGTGGCGTCCCACGTTCCCCGACTGCTCTCTAAGGACCAGGGGCTCCATCCCGTGCACCTCGCGTCCCTCCTCCTCTTCGGCGCCTCGATGGCCGCGCTGGCGATCGCCTCCGGCAGCATCTGGCCGGCGGTCGGCTGGCACGTGGGCGTCAACGGCGTCGGCGGGTTCCTGTCCGCCGGCCTGGGCCTGCGCTTCGAGGGGCCGACGTGGCTGGTCGGGGCCTCGGGCTACGAGGGCGTCGTCGGGGTCGCGGAGGCGGTGCTCCAGCTGGTGGCGGCCCTGGGTCTCGCGGCGCTCCTCGCCTCCCGTCGGCGCACTGCTGGGGCGGGGTCCCGGTGGTCCGGAGAGGGTCGACACCCGCGATGATCACGGGCTCGTGACCAGGGATCGAGCGTGATCATGGGCGCGAGTCCGTGATCATCGGCGCACACGGCTCCGCGGGGCCGGCGACTCCTCACCCGCCGCACCGGCGGGCGACGCTCAGGCCGGCACGCCGACCATCGCCGCCGACCGCTCCCAGAGGCCGCTGGCCAACGCGGGGTCGTCGGCCTGCTTCGCCGTCCGGCCGGGGCTGAAGCGGTCGAGGTACGCGCCGTCCACCGCCTGCCAGTCGGGCCTGCTCGCCAGGTGCACCAGCGGGGCGGCACCGGCCTCGGGAGAGATGGTGAACACCGACTTCAGCGGCGTCCGGTAGAGCAACCCGGCGATCACCGAGTCGCGGCCGAACCGGCTGGCGACCACCCCGGGGTGGAAGCAGCTGGCGCTGGTGCCACCGCCCCACCGGCGCGTGATCTCCCGCGTGAACAGGATGTTCTCCAGCTTCGAGGCCGCGTACGCGCCGAAGCTGGTGTACCGGCGGCGGCGCCAGTCGAGATCGTCGAGGTCGACCCGCCCGGCGCGGTTCCCGGCGCTGGAGGTCGTCACCACGCGCGACCCGGGGGTTGCCACGAGAGCCTCGCGCAGCAGGGTGGTCAGCAGGAACGGCGCCAGGTGGTTGACCTGGAAGGTCAGCTCGTGCCCGTCGGTGGTCCACTGGTGACCCTTGGAGATCCCGCCCGCGTTGTTGGCCAGCACGTCGATCGTCGAGGTCCGCGCCAGCACGTCGTCGGCGAGGCGGCGCACGTCGTCGAGGCGGGAGAAGTCGGCGACCAGCGGCTCGGCGCCGACCTCGCGCGCGAGCGCCCGGGTCCTCTCCGGATCGCGCCCCACCGGCAGCACCCGCGCGCCGGCCGCGGCGAGGCGCCGCGCAGCGGCCGCACCGATGCCCGCGCTGGCGCCGGTGACGACGATGGTGCGCCCGCTCAGGTCGGGCACGTCGGACGGCGGCGCCGCCGGTCGGGGGGTCATGCACCGATGGTCTCCCGCGCAGCGCCGCCCTGCCACGCGCGTGGCTCGGCGTCCGCTCCCAGGACGCCGGACCGGCACGCGGCCGCCGGCTCCCACGGACCCGCCGCATACTGTCGGCCCGGTGAGCGCGCGCGCCGACGTCTCGGAGACCTTCGACCCCAGCGCCTGGACGGCGGTGCAGGGGTTCGAGGACCTCACCGACCTGACCTACCACCGCTCGGTGCCGGGAGCAGCGCCCGGGCGCGACGGCGGGGTGGTGCGCGTCGCCTTCGACCGCCCGCAGGTTCGCAACGCCTTCCGGCCCCACACCGTCGACGAGCTGTTCGCCGCGCTCGACCACGCCCGGCGGGACCCCGCGGTGGGCACGGTGCTGCTCACGGGCAACGGACCGAGCCCGAGGGACGGCGGGTGGGCGTTCTGCTCCGGGGGCGACCAGCGCGTGCGCGGGCGCTCCGGCTACCAGTACGCGGACGGACAGGGGGGCGACGGCGTGGACGCCGCGCGCGCCGCCGCCGAGGGCGGGCGCCTGCACGTCCTGGAGGTGCAACGACTGATCCGCACCATGCCCAAGGTGGTGGTGGCCGTGGTGCCGGGGTGGGCCGCCGGCGGCGGGCACAGCCTGCACGTGGTGTGCGACCTGACCATCGCCAGCCGCGAGCACGCCCGCTTCAAGCAGACCGACGCCGACGTCGGCAGCTTCGACGCCGGCTACGGCTCCGCCTACCTGGCGCGCATGGTGGGCCAGAAGCGCGCCCGGGAGATCTTCTTCCTCGGCCGCACCTACTCGGCGCAGGACATGGCCGACTTCGGGGCCGTGAACCTCGTGGTCGACCACGCCGACCTGGAAGGCGCCGCCCTGGAGGTCGCGGGGGAGATCGGCACCAAGTCCCCGACCGCGCAGAGGATGCTGAAGTTCGCCTTCAACCTCGTCGACGACGGGCTGATGGGCCAGCAGGTCTTCGCCGGGGAGGCCACGCGCCTGGCGTACGCCGGCGACGAGGCCGCCGAGGGTCGAGACGCCTTCCTCGACAAGCGCGACCCGGACTTCTCGCCCTTCCCCTACTACTACTGACGATGAGACTGGCGGGGTGCCCGCGGCCACCGGTCTGACTCCCCTGCTCGCCGGCGAGCCCCGTCTGGTCGGTCCTCGCTCGAGGGGGCGCTCAGTCGAGGGGGATGCCCGGGTCGGAACGGCCCGCGTCGGCGATCCCCTCCTCCGGGCGCGGCGGCACCGCCTCGTCCGCCTCCAGGGGCTCGATCCGGTGGTCGGGCTGCTCGGTCATGGCCGCAGTGTGCTGGACGCCCCCTTACCGTCGACGGGTGCCCGCGCCCACCGGCCGCGTCCTGACGATCGACCACGACGCACCGATGCCCTCGCTGCTGCGCGCCCTGGCGGCTGCCCTGGACGCGTCAGGGCCGGCACTGCTGCCCGTGCCCGCTGGGGGCGGTGACGCGCTGCGGCAGGCTGCCGCGCTGGACGAGCCCGTCGATCCCGGCGCGGCCCTGCTGCTGGCCACCTCGGGGTCCGGTGGTGCGGCGAGGGTGGTCGAGCTCGGGGCCGACGCGCTGCTGGCCTCGGCGCACGCCTCGCAGGAGCGTCTCGGCGGCGGGGCGCACTGGCTCCTGGCCCTGCCCCTGCTGCACGTGGCGGGGTGGCAGGTGCTGGTGCGCGCCACCGTCGCCGGCACCGACCCCGTCGCCCTGCCGGCGGGTCGCGGCTTCACCCCGGAGACCTTCACCGAGGCCGCGTCCCGACTGCGCGGGCCCCGCCGGTGCACCTCCCTGGTGCCCACGCAGCTCGCGCGGGTGCTGGGCGATCCGGCGGCCACCGCGGCGGCAGCCGGCTTCGACGCGGTCCTGCTCGGCGGCGCCGCGGCGTCCCCCACCCTGCTGTCGGCGGCGCGCAGGGCGGGTGTGCGCATCGTGACCACCTACGGCAGCACCGAGACCGCGGGGGGCTGCGTCTACGACGGGCGGCCGCTGGACGCGGTGCGCGTGCGCCTCGACCGGGGACGGGTGTCGCTGTCGGGACCGGTCCTGGCCCGCCGCTACCGCGGCCGCTCGCCGGCGGGGGCTCCAGCCTTCGTCGAGGACCGTGGACGGCGCTGGTACCGCACCCCCGACCTCGGGCGGCTGGTGCCCGGCCGGGACGGCCCGGTGCTCCACGTGCTGGGGCGGGCGGACGACGTGCTCGTCACGGGCGGGGAGAAGGTGGCGCCGGCCGCGGTCGAGGACGTCCTGGTCGAGCTGCCCGGGATCGGCGCGGCGATGGTGGTCGGCGTCGCTGACCCCGAGTGGGGGCAGCTGGTCGTCGCGCTGGTCGAGCCCGGCACCGGAGCGGTGCCATCCTTGGAGGAGGCCCGGGCCGTGGTCCGCGGGGCCCTGGGCGCGCCGGCGGCTCCGCGGCACCTCGTCGTGGTCGACCAGCTGCCCGCGCTGGCGCTGGGCAAGCCCGACCGGCGCGCCGGCGCCGCCCTGGCCGCGCAGCACGTCGCCGCCCACCACTGACCCGCCCACCACCGACCCGCCCACCACCGACCCGCCCACGCGGTGGGCTCCGCCGACGGGGACCCGGCGCCGACTACGGTCGCGGCCGTGGCGAGCGCGGGTCAGTGGCTGGCGGGCGCCCGGCCCAGGACGCTGCCGGCGGCGCTGTCCCCCGTCCTGGTCGGCACCGGGGCCGCGGCGGGGCTCGGGCACGCCGACGCCACCAGGGCGGTGCTCGCCGCGGCCGTCTCCCTCGCGCTGCAGGTGGGGGTCAACTACGCCAACGACTACTCCGACGGGATCCGGGGCACCGACGCCGCCCGCGTGGGGCCGCTGCGCCTGACCGCCTCCGGTCTCGCCCCGGCGTCGGCGGTGCGCCGGGCGGCGCTCATCTCGCTCGCCGTGGCCTGCCTCGCCGGGGGGGCGCTGGTGTCCGTGTCACAGGCGTGGTGGCTGCTCGCCGTCGGGGTCGCCGCCGTGGTCGCCGCGTGGACCTACACCGGTGGCCCCCGGCCCTACGGGTACGCCGGCCTCGGCGAGGTCTTCGTCTTCGTCTTCTTCGGCCTGGTCGCGGTGCTCGGGACCACCTACACCCAGGCCGGGCGGGTGGACGCCGCGGCGGTGGCCGGCGCCGTGGGGGTGGGTGCGCTGGCGTGCGCGATCCTCGTGGTCAACAACCTGCGGGACGTGCCCACCGATGTGGTCGCCGGCAAGCGCACCCTGGCGGTGCGCCTGCACGAGCCCGCGACCCGGCGCCTGTACACCGCGCTGATCGCGGTGCCCTTCGCCGCGGTCGTCGTCCTGCTGGCCGTGATGCGCCCCGGCAGGCCCTGGAGCTTGCTGGCCCTGGCTGCGGCGCCGCTGGCGGCTGCCCCGCTGCGCACGGTGGTGGGCGGGGCGCGGGGCCTGGCGCTCGTGCCCGTGCTCGGGCAGACCGGACTGCTGCAGCTGGCGTGGTCGCTGCTGCTCGCGGTGGGACTGGCCGTCCGCTGACGATGGGGGTCAGCCGTGCCCGTCGGGGTCCGCGCCGTCCTCGGCCTCCTCGTCGCTCACGGACCGGGTCCGCCCCGAGCGCCGTCGGGGCCGAGCGCCCGCCCCCCGCCGCGCCTCGAGGTGCTCCAGCACGTCGCGGCGCGCGGAGGTGAGCAGCACGTACGACGCGGCGCCCGCGACGGCCAGGGAGACCGCCGCCCACAGCGCCCCCCGCAGGCCGACGGCCCACAGCACCGCACCCGCGGCAGCGAGGACGCCGAGGCGCAGCGCCGAGTAGCGCACGAACGGGCTCACCGGTGCAGGGTAGATCGCCCTGTGCGACCTACTATGGGCCAATGCGCGCCCTGCTGGCCTTCGCGATCTTCGTGCTGGCCGTGTACGCGCTGGTCGACTGCCTGCGCACGCGGAACTCCGACGTGCGGGGGCTGCCGAAGCCCGTGTGGCTCCTCGTCATCCTCCTGCCAGCGGTGGGGCCGCTGGCATGGCTGATCGCCGGGCGTCGCCGCGGTCCCGCCGCCCCGCAGACCCGCGGTCGGGGGCCCGTCGCCCCCGACGACGACCCGGAGTTCCTCTGGCGCCTGGAGCAGCAGCGCCGGCGCGACCGCGACGGTGGGGACCCCGACACCTCCCCGGGCACCACGGGGCCCACCCCTGCATGAGGCCGTCGCACCAGCGGTGGCGTCCGGGGTGGCACCTGCTGCGAACAGGTGACGCGTGAACGTCACGCTCATGTCACCGCCCCCCGGGTGACGACGTCCATGGCGTGCCCGCGGGCCGTCCGCCGCTCCTCCACCGACACCGGGACCCACTCCACCATGCTGATCCGCCTCCACGCCGGCCGGCGCGCCGCTGCCGGGCGCCGCGCTGCCGCGCTGGTGCTCCTGGCGGGCATCGGTGCGTCCGTGGCACCCCAACCCGCGAGCGCCGCCCCGCCGGTGACCACGAGCCCCGCCACCGCGGGCGGGCAGGGCGCGGTCGACGCTGACCCCGGGACGGTCGCGACGACACCGGAGCTCCTCGAGGCCCCCTCGGCCACGAGCACCCAGGAGGCCGCCGTCGCCGCGGCGCAGGCGCAGCTCGAGGCCCTGGCCGGGCAGGCCTCCGCCGCCCTGGAGGCCTACCAGACCGCGATCAGGACCCGCGACGAGGCGCTGCGGGTGCACCAGGAGCAGGCGCACCGCTGGGAGCTCGCCCAGGCCGACCTCGCGGTGTCACGCGGGGAGATGGCCCGGTGGACCTCGCAGGCGCACCGCCACGGCGGCGCCTCGGGGGTGGCCGGCTTCGTGGCCGTCGTCGACGCCCGCTCCCCCGACGACCTCGAGCAGCGCATCGCGGTGCTCCGCCAGGTGGGCCGGGCCGAGGCGCGCTCCCTCGCGGGGGCCGCAGAGGACGAGGCCAGTCAGGAGGACGCGACGCTCGCCGCGGAGGAGACCGCCCAGGCCGCCCTGCAGGGGGCGGCGGACGCCCAGGCCGCGAAGGCCGCCAGCGACGTGGCCGTCGAGGCGCAGCGCGCGCAGCTGACCGCGGTGCAGGGACTGCTGGACGAGGCGGAGCAGGTCGCGGCCGCCGACGCCGCCCAGCGCGAGGTGATCGCGACCGGCCGCGCCCTGGCACGACCGGGGCTGGCGGGCTGCGTCGAGGACGACCTCACCGGGTTCGCCAACGGCATGGTGCCGCTGGACCACCTGTGCCCGCTGCCGGGCGGCGGTGGGCAGTCGCTGCGCAGCGACGCGGCGGCCGCGTTCATCGAGCTGGATGCCGCGTACACGGCCGCCCACGGGCAGGCGCTGTGCATCACGGACTCCTACCGGGACCTGGCCTCGCAGGTGGAGGTGCGCGCGGCGAAGCCGACCCTGGCCGCCGTCCCGGGCACGAGCAACCACGGGTGGGGGGTGGCGGTGGACCTGTGCGGCAGCCCAGCGGAGTTCGGCACCGCCGAGCACCAGTGGCTGCGCGTCAACGCGCCCCTGCACGGGTGGTTCCACCCCGCGTGGGCGGGGCAGGGCGGCGGCAAGCCCGAGCCCTGGCACTGGGAGTTCGCGGGCTAGCAGCCCATCCGGCGCCGCTCGGCCCGCATCGCCGCAGGTCAGCGGCTCGCGGTGCCGCGGTCGAGGGGCACTACTACCCCGCTGGTCCGCACTGAGTCCGCAGGAGCTGGAACAGGTTCGCCGTCGAGCCGGTCTGCGAGCGCGTCGAGGTCGTCGTCGAACAGGCCCGAGTAGACGTCGAGGGTCATCGCCGCAGAGGCGTGCCCGAGCATCCGCTGCACCGCCTTGACGTTCGCCCCGGACGACACGGCCAGGCTCGCCGCGGTGTGGCGCAGGTCGTGGACGCGCAGCCCCTCCAGCCCCGCGGCGCCGGCCGCGACGTCGAAGCGGCGCCGGTACGCACGGGGGCGCAGCGGCCCACCGCGAGGCGCGGTGAGCACCAGGTCACCGGGACCCTTCCCCTGGCACCGGCGGGCCAGCGGCTCGACGAGGGAGCGGGCCAGCGGCACCGACCGAGCCGCGTGCGACTTCGGGGTGCCCCACTCCAGCCGGCCCGAGACCTCCGCGACCGCCTCGACGACCTCCACCCGGCGCCGCAGCAGGTCGACGCGCCCCACGCGCAGCGCCGCCGCCTCACCGATGCGCAGCCCGGTCAGCGCGAGCACCCGCACCACGTCGCCCTCACCACCGGCCGCCGTGGCGAGCCGCTCGACCTCGGCGCGGGTCAGGAACCGCGGCTCCACCCGCCGCGCCCGCGGCAGCGACACCCCGTCAGCAGGGTTCCGGGCGATGCGGTCATCTCGCACGGCCAGGGTCAGCAGCAGGGCGAACACCCGGTGCGCGCCCCGCACGGTGGCTGGGGCCAGGCCAGTGGCGCTCAGCTTGGCCAGCCACGCGCCGACGTCGGCATGCGTCACCGCGGTCAGCGGCACCGGCCCCCACACGGGCAGGACGTGCGTGCTCAGCAGGTTCGCGTAGCGCGCCCGGGTTGACGGCTTGAGGTGGTGCAGCCCCTCCAGCCAGCGCGCGGACCACTCGCCCACGGTGACCCGGCCGCGCTCCGGCGCCGTCCATCGGCCCGTGACCACCGCAGCGGCGGCCTGGTCGAGCCACCACTGCGCGTCGACCTTGCGCGCGAAGTGCTGGGCGCGTTCCTTGCCGTCCGGGCCCCGGTAGCGGGCCCGCCACTGCCCGTCCGGGCGCTTGGCGATGGAGGCCACGCCCTCAGCCCCTCGCCTGCTCGTCATTGCCGTGGGGTCGGCGCCGCTCTGCCTCTTCGGCCTGGCGGCGCAGGGTGACGTGCAGCTCGTCGAGGGCCCTCAGCGCTGCCGCCGTGGCGGGACCCGGCCCCTGGTCGAGGTCACCCTGGCCGAGCAGGTGCCCGGGGGCGACGTCGATCACCCGGGCGAAGGCGACGAGCTCGACCACCCGCAGCGGACGCTGCCCCGCCTCGACCCGGCCGACCTGCGTCTGGTGGAACGGGACCCCGATCGCTGCCAGGCGCCGGGCGACGTCGGCCTGACTCAGCTGCGCCGCCGTCCGCGCCTCGCGCAGGCGGGCGCCGACCTCCGAGTCGGTGACCAGCTGCGCCCCCTCCGATGCCTTCACAGGTTGACGGTATCGCGGACAGCGCTTGACGTCGCTGACCATTCGCGGCCATGCTGATACGGCTTAGCTCGGAAGCCGCCGTCGATTGGAGCTGTTCTGTGGATGCCCTGCTCACCGTCCCTCAGGTCTCAGAGATGACGACCGTGCCCGCTCAGACCTTGCGCTACTGGCGCTGGCGCGACCGCGGGGAAGGACCGCCCGCCTTCCGTCTGGGCCGGCGGGTGGTCTACCGCCGCCAGGCCGTCGAGGAGTGGGTGGCCGCCCAGGAGGCCGCCGCCGCTGCCACGGGCCGTTGACGCCTCCTGCTGCCGATCGTCGGCATGTCGGCCGGGGGTGCAGGGACGCGCCTACCTTCCGCGGGACCGGCAGCGCACCCGCTGGAGGAGAACCGATGACCAGCACCACACCCACCGCAGCGCAGCCCGTGGCGCTCGTGCCGCTCGCCCTCGCCGGTGAGCCGTGGGGCCTGACGCCCCGCTACCTGCGACGCCTGGTCGAGCAGCACGGGCTGGTCCACTATCGGATCGGGGGCCGCATCCTGGTCGATCCGGCGGACCTCGCCGCGATGATCGCCGCCGGCCGTCGAGGGGCGCGCACCGGATGACCACGACGAGCGACGCCCGCCCCGCTGGTCACGGGACGGGCGTCAAGAGCGGCGACACCTGGCAGAGGGGCAGCTCGACGCCCATCATCCCCCCGCCGAGGGCGCCGTCGCCAGGGCCCTACGCCGCTACCGCGATGGCCGTCCACGACAGCGGGCTCGGCTCCCCGCTGCCCATCCCGGCGGGGCAGAAGACACCGCCGCCGCCGGGCTGGACGGGCGCCGCCGGGCTGGTGGCGTCCCGGGCCGACGTGGGCGCGTGGATCGACCAGGAGGGCACCGCGAACGTCGCCATCCGCCTCGCCGACGGGGTGATCGGCATCGACGTGGACGCCTACGCCGGCAAGGGCGGGGCGAGCACCCTGGCCGCCGCGGTGGCCGCATACGGGCCCCTGCCGGGCACCGTCACCACCACGTCCCGTGACGACGGCGTGTCCGGCATCCGCCTCTACCGGGTGCCAGCGGGCACGGTCCTCGTCGGCAGCCTCGCCGCCGCCGGCCACGGCCCCGCCGTCGAGGTGATCCAGCCCCACCACCGGTATGCCATGGCCGCGCCGTCCGTGCACCCAGAGGGTCCCCGCTACCGGTGGGTCGGGCCGGACTTCACCGACCTGTCCCCCGGCGTCGTCCCCTCCGTGGGTGACCTCCCTGAGCTGCCCGCGAGCTGGGTCGAGGGGCTCGCCGCGACCCGGGTCGCGGTCGGGGCAGAGGTGGTCGCGCCACCGGAGGGCTGGCCCGTCGCCGCCGTGACGCACCCCTACGTCGAGGCGCTGGTGGTCGGGCTCGCCACCGACACCCCGCGCGGTGACTGGCACGCCTGGGCTCACGCTGCGTGCTGCCGCCTCGCCGCCGCGTCCAGCCTGGGCCTGCTCACGGCAGGGGTTCTCGCGGCGGCGCAGCGGGCCCTCGTGGGACGGCTGGAGGGGGCACGGTCCTCGCGGTCCTCGGGCGAGCCGCCGGCCGTCGAGGTCGCGCGGTGCTGGGCCGACGCGGTGGCCCGCACCGCGCGGCAGGCCGAGGACCAGCGGCAGTCCTCCCTGCACGGGACCGTCGAGCCTGTCGCACCGCTGCGCCCGGTGGAGGGGGGTGGGCTCGTCATCGGCACCGCGGCCCTGGCCCCACCGCCGGGCTCCGCGGCGCCTGAGCCCGACCCGGCCGCCGAGGTGGGTCGGGCCCCGTCGTGGGCGCCAGCGGACCTGAGCGCCTACCTCGACGGCACCCACGTCCCCCAGGTTCCGACCCTGCTGCACCGCGACGACGGGGCCGCGCTGCTCTACGCCGGGCGCGTCCACTCCTTCCACGGGGAGTCCGAGTCGGGGAAGTCATGGGTGGCGCTGGTCGCCGCCGTGCAGTCCCTCGCCGCGGGGCAGCGGGTCCTCGTCCTGGACTTCGAGTCCGACGCCGCCACCGTCGTCGGGCGCCTGCTGCTGCTCGGCGCCGACCCGGCCGTGGTCCGTGACCGCCTGGACTACGTCCGCCCCGACGTCTCCCCGGCCGCGCTCGCCGACGAGGGCGAAGCGTTCAAGGCGCTGCTGACCCGCACCTACGCCGTGGCCGTCCTCGACGGGGTCACCGAGGCGCTGTCGGTGTTCGGGCGCGAGTCCAACTCCAACGATGACCTCACGGGGTGGGTCCGCGCGGTGCCCCGCCGCATCGCTGAGCGCACCGGGGCGGCCCTGATCCTGGTGGACCACGTCGTGAAGGACAGCGAGTCTCGCGGCCGGTTCGCCATCGGCGGGCAGGCCAAGATGGCCGCCCTCGACGGGGCCGCCTACGTCGTCGAGGTGCTCCAGCCCCTCGGGGTGGGGCTGCGCGGGTCGGTGGCGCTGCGCGTCGCCAAGGACCGCCCCGGCGGGGTCCGCCCCCACGCGGGCGCCTGGCGGCGCAGCGACCGCACCCAGGAGGCCGCGGTGGTGGTCCTGGACTCCACCACCCCCGGCGCCGTGGCCGTGAGCATCGCGCCGCCGCGCACCGAGGCCGCGACCGGCGCCACCCGCGAGGGGGCCGGCGAGACGTTCCGCCCGACGGTGCTCATGGCGAGGGTCTCCGATGCGGTGCAGCGGCACGGACCCGTCACCCGCACCGGGCTGGAACAGCTCGTGTCCGGGCGCGCCACCTACGTCCGCCAGGCCCTCGAGGTCCTGCTCGCCGACGGGTTCATCACCGCCGACGGACCGGCTGTCAACGGGGGCCGCCCGATGCTCTGCCACGCCCGCCCGTTCCACCCCGACCCCGTCCCAGGTGACGGGACGGGGTCGGTTCACGGGCCCTCAGACCCCGTCCCGACCCTGTCCCACCCCGTCCCAGGGCCCCGGGACGGGGTCACGACCGGCGAGCCCGACCCCGTCCCCCCGTCCCACCCCTATAGGGGGGACGGGGTCGTGGTCGCCGGGACCCTCTGGACCCCGTCCGGGACGGGGTCGGGCGGCAGCGCGAGCTGCGCCCGCTGCGGCAAGGCCGCCGCCTGGCAGGGCATCGCGGGTGTCTCGACGTGCACCGGCTGCCGGGACGCGGCGTGAGCGCGACCCGCCGCGCCGACCCCGGGCAGGTCGCCCTCGTGGGGATCGCCCGGGCGCTGGCAGGCGCCCCGCCCCCGTGCGCCGCTGCGCCAGAGCGGTGGTTCAGCTACGCGCCCGACGAGCAGCGTGACGCGGCCAGGACGTGCGCCGGCTGCCCGGCGGCCGGTCCCTGCTCTGACCTGGCCGACGTCATCGGACCCACGGGCGGGGTCTGGGGTGGCGAGCTGCACGACCCGACCGCCGCCCGCCGCGCCGACCGTCGGCGCTCCGTGGACCTGCACCAGCCCAGCACCACCAACCGGAAGGACCACCGCCGATGACTCGACCCCGCTTCACCCTGGAGGAGGCGCGCGCCCTATACGCGCGCCGCGGTGAGGTGGTGACCACGCGCACCGTCACCACCCTGGAGGACCCGGACGGGCGCCCCCTCGGCGTCGCGGTGGAGAGCAGCGCACCCGCGACGCTGCACCTCTCCCCCCGCGTGCTCGGCTACCCCGTCGAGCTGCTCACCGACGGGACCGACGATGAGTGAGGCGGCACCGGAGGAGACGGTCAAGGCCCCGTCCCGCGAGGCCCAGGCGCTGCGTCGTCGGACCCTGGCCGCCGAGGGCGAGCGGGACGCCCTCGCCGGGGTCGTCGAGGGCTACCGGCGACGTGAGGTCGAGGCGGTGGCCGCCACGGTGCTGGCCGACCCCTCGGACCTGTGGGCCCTCGGCGGTGTCGAGCTGTCGGGGCTGCTCACCGAGGACGGGTCGGGGGTGGATACCGAGCGCGTGGTCGAGGCGTCCCGCGGCGTGGTCGAGCAGCGTGGCCAGCGGTTCGCCGCCCCGGTCAAGCGCGCCCCCAACGTCGACGGGGGTGCCCGCACCCCGCCGCCCGCACCCGGGCCGTCGTGGTCGGCGCTGCTTGGCAACCCAAGTGCGCAGCGGTGAGCCCGCGCACCGAGTCGGCCTGCCCCTCGTGCTGGGGGCACCGCCTCGCCCACCACCCCGCCGGGCTCGTCATCGCGCACTACCCGTCGTGCCCCGTGCTAGCCGATGAAGACGCCACCGCGCACGCCGACGCTGAGGCGCTGCGCCGTCACGGCGGTGCCACGTTCCGCCGGTACTCCACCGCTGCGGAGCGGACGTTGCTCGCCGAGCTGGGTCACGTCCTGCCAACCGGCGCGCTGACCACCGTGGCATCGCTGACGGGCAGCGTGCGGCACCGCTCGTGGACCGGTGTCGACCTCGACGCGCCGCCGGTGCCCGCCCCGTGACCGGCGCGCTGCTCGTGGTGCCCGTGCCTCGTGCCCGCCGCGACGGTGCCGCGCGGGTGCTCGACCCGCCGACCCGCGGCCCGGTCGCTGCTCGCCGCCACCGGGCGGGGTGGGGGATGACCCCCACGAGCCGCTACGGGCGCCAGACCTGCGGTGAGGGCTGTCGCCGGTGCGCGCCCCTAGAACGTCTCAGCCACGACCCCTTGGAGCGCCCACGGTGACCCCCCAGACGCCCCCGCCCCCCGGGGACGCCCTGCGCTCCGACGAGCCGCCCGAGCACCTGGCCGCCGGTGGGCTGCGCCTGTGGCACTCCGTTGTGGACCTGTACGACCTCGACGAGCACGAACGGGCCCTGCTGGTGCGCGCGGCCCGGTGCGTGGACCTGTGCGACCGCCTCGACGCCCTCGTCGAGCGGGACGGGCCCATGCTCGACGGGCGGGCGCACCCCGCCGCGGTGGAGGCCCGGTTGCAGGGCATCACCCTGGCCCGGCTGCTCGCCGGGCTCCGGCTGCCGGCCGGCACCGTCGATGACCAGCAGGCGTCCGCCCGTCCGCAGCGGCGCAGCGGCTACCGCGGCACCCACGCTCTGCGGGCCCTGGACGGGGGTCGGGCGTGAGGCCGAAGGCGCGCCCGCGCCCGGGCGTCGCCGACGCCCCGAGGGTGGTTCACGTCGGGGTCCTGGAGGTGTGGGCGGGGCCCGGTTTCGACTGGCACGGGGCCCGCCGGCGCTGGGAGGACCACCGCACCGCGTGGCGGGCCGCGTCGGGCCTCGACGACGCCGCCGCATTCCGGGCTCTGCCGCCGCGCGCGTTCTGGTCGCTCGCCGCGATGGACGACGCCGGCCAGGGCGCCGTGGCCGACCGGTGGTTGCAGGGGGTCGGGGTCACCCGCGCCAACCTCGACGCGCTGCGAGCTGAGGCCGACGCCCTGACCGCGGTGTCGGCATCCCAGCCCCGGCGGTCCGGGCGCGCCTAGCGTGGCTCGTGGTGGTGCTGGCCGCGTCCTGGTGGCCGACCAGCACCGCCGTCCCGCTCCTGGTGAGCACACCGCCCCGGCCGGTCCGGGTGGTGCGTCCCTGCGCCGCGCGCCCGCGCGCGCCACCTACCACCCTGGAGCCTCCCCGTGCTTACCCGTGCCACTGGCGCCCCCCTGCTCACCCCCGAGCAGGTCGACGCGCTGCTCGTCCAGCCCGCTCTGGGCCTGTCCGTCGCCGCCCAGGTCGCCCGCGTCGTCCCGATGACCGGGTCATCCCTGCGGCTGCCGCTGCTGACCGACCCCGGGCCGACGGGGTGGGTCGCTGAGGGCGCTGAGATCCCCGTCGGGGATGCCGTGTTCGCTGAGGTCGACGTCATCCCCGGGAAGATCGCCGGGTTGCGGGTCATCTCCCGCGAGCTCGCCGACGACTCCTCCCCGGCCGCCGCGGAGACCATCGGCGCCGCGATGGCCGCGAAGGTCGCCGACGACCTGGACTCCGCGTACTTCGGGAACCTGGCCGCTCCCGCTCCGAAGGGTCTGGCCGGCCTCGTCGGTGTCACCCAGGTCCCCGCGGGTGCCAGCTTCACCGACCTGGACCCGTTCGCCACCGCCGTCTCCCGGGTCGCGCGCGTCGGCGGCACCGTCGGCGCGTGGGTCGCCCACCCCGACGACGAGCTGACCCTGGCTCTGATCAAGGGCGCCACCGGGTCCAAGGTGCCGCTGCTGGCCGCTGACGCCACCGAGGGAGCCCGCCGGATCATCGAGGGCCGGGTGCTGCTGGTCAGCGCCGCCGTCACCCCCGGCATCGTGTGGGGCATCCCCCTCGGGCGGACCGTGATCGGGCTCCGCGACGACGCCACGGTCGACGTCGACCGGTCGCGGTACTTCGAGTCCGACCGGGTCGGGGTGCGCTGCACCCTGCGCGCCGGGCTGGGGTTCCAGCACCCGGCCGCCGTTGCCAGGGTCGCCCTGAGCAGCGCCCCCGCAGCACCGACCGCCTGAGCCACGGCAGCACCGGGCCCCGGTCACGGGGGGCCCGGGGCCGTGGTGGGGGTGCGAGCCCGCCACGACCACGCGCGCCGAACTGCCGACGCCCCCCGGTCCTCGTCAACCGGGGGGCGTCGTGCTGTCGTCTCAGGTGGCACTGACTAGGGCGCCCGGGGCGAGGGCGACGACCTCGCGGTATGTCAGCGCCCGCCGGCTGGCGAGCAGGCCCCGGGCCACAGCCTCCACCGCCGGCCAGTGGACCTCCAGCAGGTTCGTGGTCATCTGGATCAGCGCCCCGAGGCTCTCAGGGCCCATAAGGCGGCGGGCCTCGTTCACTTCGTCGTACTGCTGCTCGGCCGGCAGCGTCCTCGCCATGATCGCTGCGCCCATCAGCGCGTCGTTGAGGTTCCACTCATGCCACGGGTCGTCATCGCGCCCCATGGCGGCCATCTCAGCCAGGGGGCCGGCCAGCATGATCGGGGCGGCCACCCACGGCCAGGTAAGCCGTGGGCGGTTCAAGCGCACCAGGCCGAGGGCATCAGGTGACCGAGGCGCCAGGGTGACGTACCGGAAGCTGAGCCCAGAAGCGATGTAGGCCGCCGCATGCCCGGCCTCGTGCCAGGCGGTGTGCCGCCGCTGCTCTGTGCATGTCACCGTGGGTCCGCCGGCTGCTCGCGGCGGGAGTCGAGGAACGCCCAGAACTCCTCTCCCGGCTCCCAGCCATCGGGGCCGGACGAGATGGCGGGCCAGTAGCTGCCGGTCACGAGGATGCCTGCTTCCGTGAGGCCTGGCACGAGCGCCCCGACGATGGGGCGACCCGACGGCAGGTCGAGCCAGCGGCGGTGCTCCTCTTCGCCAAGGCCGCTCCACCAGTCCTGGAGAGTCCGTGCGGAGCGGGACGGGGGGCCGTGGTCGGCAGACGTCATGGTGATTTAGTTCCTTTCGGAGGGTTTGTCAGGAGTCGTGGACCATAGAAAGTCGACAAAGCATAGTCAAGTCCGCTGACTTTCCCTGCCCATTAGTGACCATCATTGACCATTGTTACCGGGACGAGGGGCTCACGTGCGGCAGCGCGCCCGCCACGGCACCCGCGCCGAGGTCCGGGAGCGCCGTCGTCAGCGTTGCTCCCGCGCCTCCCGCAGCGCCGCCAGTACCTCGCCAGCGGACTGGGCGAACATCCTCCGAAGCTTCACGATGTAGTAGGCGTGGACAGCCACCGCGGCGACGAGCGCCCCCGCGACCACGGCCCACCCCTGCGCCTCGCTCACGACTCGTCCTCCAGCCGGGTCCGCAGCACGCCCACCGACCCGGCGAGGGCGTCGAGGCTCGCGTCGAGCCGGTCCAAGCTCGCGGCGAGCGAGTCACGAGCCCCGCGCACCTCGCGTCGCACCCCCACGCCCACGAGCCCGACCGCCAGCGTCGGGGCGCCGAGCAGGACGAGCACCATCACCCACGTCATGCCGCGCACCCTGCCGCCCTCACCGGCGGTGCGCCAGAGGGCGCCGTCGCCACCGTTCCAGGATGGGCACTGGGGCCGCGTCCGGTCCGCAGCTAGTCCGCAGCCGGTCCGCGAAACGTCCATCTCCTATCAGCTTGACCAGCAACCTCCAGCAGCATACTTGCAGCTCAGCGATAGTAGCCCTCGCATTGCAGCAGGTCAGAGACTTCCCCGCAGCGAACTGGGAGTTCGCGGGCTGACCCCTCGGCTCAGCTGCCCCGGGCTCAGCCGATCC
>CAXTAK010000021.1:0-18641 GCA_964242735.1 uncultured Quadrisphaera sp.
GGCGCGCCAGCTCGGTGGCCACGTCGCACACGTAGCGCTCGGTGCCGGCGAAGTCGGGCGTCGCGACCACGTGGGCGATGCGCAGCGACGGGGCAGTACCGGACACGAGCGGACACTAGCCGGGCCGCGCCCCGCCGTCCCCGCGAGCGGCCCGCGGCGGCCGCTCAGGCGCCGCTCGTACCATGGCGGCTGTGCGGCAGACCCGGAGCGTCCGTCACGGCTCGGCGAAGGTGGCGCCGTCCCGGTGGCTCTCAGTGGCCGCCCCCGCCGTGCTGGGGGTGGTCGCCGCGGCGAGCGCGGGCTACGTCGTGCTCCAGGACACGACGCCGCCACCTCCCACTGACTCCCGCCCCGTCGCGGTCTTCCTCGGGGACTCCTTCACGCAGGGCAACGGCGCCTCGACGCCGGCGGCCCGGTGGACCGCGGTCCTCTCCGAGCGGGAGGGCTGGCGCGAGGTGAATCTCGGCCGTGGGGGCACCGGGTACGCGACGAGGGTCGACGAGGACAGGGATGGTGGTTCCACTGTCGCGCAGGCCAGCTGCGGGCGCGACGTCTGCCTGGCGTACGCCGACATGATCGAGGAGGTCGTCGCCCTCGACCCCGCCGTCGTCGTGGTCTCCGGCGGTCAGGGCGACTGGTACCAGTACGACACCAACACCGCAGCCACGGAAACCGCCATCAACGACTTGTACGCGCGGCTGGCGACGAGGTTGCCAGACGTGGAGGTCGTCGCCGTAGGGCCCGTGCTGCCCCCAGGGGCGGAGCACGCGCGCACCGTGCAGCTCATCGACGCAGCCGTGGAGGCCACTGCTCAGGATCGCGGGGTGCCGTACGTGCCCATGCTGGAGGACAACGTGCTCGCCGGCGCGGGGTTGGTCGGTGCCGGAGGATTCGACGCCAGCGACGCCGGGCACACGGCGATCGCCGAGCGGGTGGTCAGCGCCCCTCTCTGACGGAGCCGCGCTCGTCGTCGGCGCCTGGCGTCGCTTCGGACACCTGCCCGTCGCTGACACCGCGGACACCGCCGGAGCCCCGGACACTGCCGGAGCTCCGATCACTGGCAGGATCCGCGGCGTCGCGGGGACTCGGGGTGTCGTCGAGGTCTTGGACGTCGTAGGGCTCCGACGCGTCGTACGGCTGCTGCACGTCATCAGCGCCTCCATCCGGGCGGCGCTGAGATGAGGGCCTACGCGCTCGGTCAGCGTCGGTGTCGGCGTAGGACAGCGCGTACGCGTCCGCCCGCGTCAGCTCCACTCGGTTCAGCACCACACCGACGATGCGCGCGTCGACCGCCTTCAGGGTGTCGATCGAGCGCGCCACGTGCTGGCGCTTGGTGACGCCGCTGCCCACGACCAGCAGGGTGCCCCCGGTGGAGGCGGCCAGCACGGCCGAGTCGGTGACGGGCAGCAGGGGGGCGCTGTCGATCAGGACGATGTCGTAGTCGTCCTCCATCTCGCGCAGGACCTTCCGCATGCCCTCCGAGGCGAGCAGCTCGCTGGGGTTGGGGGGCACGTCACCGGAGGTGAGCACCGCGAGGCCACCGCGCTCGCCGTAGGGCTGGACCACGTCGGCCAGGGTGGCCCGACCGATGAGCACGGTGGTCAGGCCGGCGGCTCCCTCCAGGCCGAGGTGGCCCGCGACGCGGGGGCGGCGCAGGTCGGCGTCGACCAGCGCCACCCGCAGGCCGGCGTCGACCAGCGTCATCGCCAGGTTCGCCGCCACGGTGGTCTTGCCCTCCCCCTCCACCGAGGAGGTGACCGTCACCGAGGTGGCGCTGGAGGCAGCGGTGACGAACTGCAGGTTCGTGCGCACCTGGCGGAAGCTCTCCGCGTGCACCCCCCGCGGATCCTCCCGGACCACCAGGGACGTCGAGGTGGCGTCGAGGTCCACCGGGATCTGGCCGAGGAGGGTCAGCCCGGTGCTGGCGACGTCGTCCGCGCCGCGCACCCGGGTGTCGGAGGTCTCGCGCAGGACCGCGAAGCCGACACCGAGGACCAGCCCGCCCAGCACCCCGAGCGCGAGGTTCAGCGGCACGTTCGGCGAGACCGGCACAGTGGGCAGCTGCGCCTGGTCGACGACGGTGAAGCGGACCGGTGAGATCGCCCCTGGGCCCGTCCCCCGCTCGTACTCCTGGGCGACGCCGACGAAGCTGCTGGTGATGGCGCCGGCGAGCTTGGCGGCGTCCTCGGGGGAGGGGTCGGTGACGCTGATAAACATGCCCACGGTGTTGAAGGGTGCGTCCGCTCCGACCCGGTCCCGCAGGTCACCGGGCGTGGTCGCCACCCCCGCAGCGTCGATGCCGCGCTGCAGCACGTTGTTGCTGCGCACCAGGTCGCGGTAGGACAGCACGCGTTGCTGGATGAAGTCGTCGCCCTGGAGCTGCTCGCTCGCGTTGGCGCCGTCCTGGTTGGTCACGAACAGCTGGGTCTGCGCCAGGTACTGCCGCTCGGTGAGGAACGTGACCGCCGACGACAGGATGATCCCGAGGAGGACGATGACCGTGATCGACGACCAGCGCTTGCGCAGGAAGTTCAGGTACGTGCGCAGTTCCACCCAGTCCCCCTGCCCGCGGTCGCCCGATGATGCCACAGCGGGACGGGTCGGGCGCTTCCACGGCCGGCGTCAGGGGGACGGCGTCACGCTGCGCGCACGACCCCCAGGGCCGCGCGCGGGGCGAAGCCGGGGAAGACCTCCGCCAGTGATCCCGCGCCGCACCGCTTCTGCAGCACCTCGCCGATGACGTCGCGGTAGTCGGTGGTGCCCGCCAGGGCCCCGTCGTCCAGCGCGTCGGCGCCCATCCCCGGCCAGCGCCCGTGCACCCGCCCGCCCACGACACCGCCGCCCATGAGCAGCGCCAGGTTGCCGTGCCCGTGGTCCAGGCCACCGGAGCCGTTCTCGGCGGCGCGGCGGCCGAACTCCGACAGCGTCAGCAGTGTCACCCCTCCCATGCGCGGCCCCAGGTCGGTGGCGAAGGCCACCAGGGCGCGGGAGAGCTCGACGAGCTTGTCGTGCATCCACCCCTGGGCGTGGCCGCCGAGGTTCTCGTGCATGTCCCAGTCGCCGCTGTCGACCGCGGCGACCTGCACCCCGACCCCGCCCTTGATCAGGTGCGCCAGGTCGCTCATCGAGGCGCCGAGGTCGCCCGCGGGGTAGTCCACCACCGGGGTCTTGGGGCCGAGCCCGCCCATCGCCTCCGCCGCGGCCAGCGCCGTGGTGCCGGCGGTGGTGATCGACGCCGGACCCTCCCGGTGCAGCTCGGCCAGGGCCCGGGTCCACCTCGCCCGCTCGGCGGCGTCCCGTGCGCCCTGCAGGCCGAAGCCCGACAGGCTCGTGGTCGCCAGCTCCTCGCTCGGGCCGGCGAGGGACTGCGGGGTGGTGGCGCCCAGCGCCACGGCGGAGAAGGTGCCCGTCCCGGCGCGGGTGCCCAGGGTGCGGTCCAGCCACCCGGTGCGCAGCGCACCGCCCGGCGCGGCGCGCTCCATCTCCTCCATCGCGGCGAAGTGCGAGCGGGTCGCGTCGGGCTGGCCGACCCCGTGGACGGCGCCGAGGGTGCCGTCGCGCCACAGCGGCAGCAGCGGCGCCATCGCCGGGTGCATCCCGAAGGTGGCGTCCAGGGGCAGCAGCACCGACGAGGGCACGCCGATGCTCGGTCGCAGGGCCGCGTAAGCGGGGTCACCGGCCGGCACGATGGCGCTGAGGCCGTCGAAGCCCCCCCGCAGGGAGAGCACCACGAGCACGTCCCCGGTGTAGCCAGGTGCCGCCAGCGCCACCTGGGTGTGCACCGACTGCGTCGCGGTCAGCGTCAGCGCGCCCAGCCCGAGGCCCTTCAGCAGGGCGCGGCGGCTGGGGCCGGTGCGAGGGGCATCAGGGCAGCCGTGCCCGCAGACAGCGCTGCCGCGGCGGGTGGTGAGGACGTCGGGCACGGGTCATCGCTCCATGTGGCCGGGTGAGTTGAGCAGGGTGTGCACCAGCGCCGGTGCCGCGTCGGCCACCCACGCGTCGGTGGCGCGCACCGGCGCGTCGGCGGTGGTCGCGGCCAGCTCCAGCAGCACCAGCCGCTCGCGCGCGGTGGGCCCGCGGCCGAGGTAGCGGCGCGCGAGCGCGTCGACGAGGGCGCCGCCGGTGGCGGGCAGGGGGTCGGGGAGCAGCGGCCCGGCGACCGCGTGGTCCATGCCGCGGGGCCGTGATCGAGCGACGACCGCCGTGGTCGCGTTCCAGCGCCGCATCGTGGTGCCCGCGGAGGTCCACGGGCCCGCGACGTCGGGGTAGCCGTTCGGCGGGGCCCAGGCCAGCGGTGCCTGGCCCAGCTCACGGCTCATCCGGTAGTAGTCGTCGACGCCCCCGTCGCCGTCCGCCCCCGGCACGGGGCCGACGGCCCGCACCAGCGCGACGAGCCCCTCGAGGGGGCGGCGCGTCTTGGCGCCGCGCGAGTCCCAGAACTCCTCCGCGGTGAACAGCTGGCGCAGCACCGCGGTGATCGATGAGCCCGTCGCGGTGTAGGTGGCCGCCAGCGCCGTGACCAGCGCCTGCGGCGGGTCGTCGGCGACGAAGCGCTGGCACAGCTTCAGGGCGATCCGGCGCGCGGTGGCAGGGTGCAGCGCGAGGTGGCGCACCACGGAGGCCTGCAGCTCCTCACCGCGCGCCGCCGGGTGCGCCGGCGCGGACCACCCGAGGACGTCGGCGGCCCCGGTGTGGTGGCTGGGCTCGTGGAAGACGTAGCTGCCGGTCCCCCAGTCGGCCGTGGCACCGGTCAGCACCCGGGACAGCGCCCGCACGCCCTCCTCGCCGTACCCGGCGTCCGCCCCGACGGTGTGCAGCTCCATCAGCTCGCGCGCGTAGTTCTCGTTGGGGGCCTCCCTGTAGGAGGAGGCGTTGTCGAGGTACCGGAGCATCGCCGGATGGCGCGCGGAGGCGGCGAGCATGTCGGCGAAGCTGCCCAGCGCGTGGCGGCGGACCACGGTGGTGTCGAAGTCGTGCCGGTTGTCCCACACCTTCTCGGACGGGCAGGTGATGTTCAGGTGGTTGGACCAGAAGTCGCTCATGACCTCGAGCAGCTGGCGCCGGCTCCAGGTGCACCGCACCAGGGTGGCGCGGGAGAGCTGCTCCATGCTCTCCCAGCCGAAGAAGGGCCCGGTGGCGCGGGTCTTCTCGATCGACCAGCCCAGCCGGTCGTAGCGGGCGAGGTGGCGCTCGCACGCGGCGTCGTCCACGCCGTCGGGGTCGAGCTGCGCGTCCAGCCACGCCTGCGGGTCGCGCGCCACCTCCGCCAGGAGGGCCGGGGTCGCACCCCAGGTGGTGCGCAGCACGAGGTGGCGGACGGAGGCGTCGTCGAGCGCCGGCAGGAGGGGACCCGCGGCCTGCGGGCGCGCGGGGCCACTGGCAGTCACGTCTCGTGTGTACCAGGAGGCGGGGTGGTCCGGCGGTCGAACGACCCCCGCAGCGACGGCACGGGCCCGTCAGGGTCCGTCGGCCCGCATCCGCTCGAGCTCCTCCTCGACGACCGCGTCGTCCAGCTTGGTGAAGATCGGCGTCGGCGGACCCACGGGGGTGCCCGGCACCACGGGCCGCGACGCCCACGGCGGCGTCGCCGAGTAGTCCCCGGTGATCACCGGGTAGCGGGAGGTGTCGTCGTCGAGGTCGGTGACCTCGCGGACCTCCGGCATCGGCTGGAACACCCCGACCCCGCCCAGGGCCCGGTGCACGGCGGTGGAGCTGTGCGGCAGGAACGGCGACAGCAGGGTGTTGACGTCGGTCACGGCCTGCGCGGCCACGTGCAGCACGGTGGCCATCCGCTCGGGGTCGGTGGTCTTCAGCGCCCACGGCGCCTGCTCCGAGAGGTACCTGTTCGCCTCGCCCGCCACCCGCATCGCCTCGGTGACCGCGGCCTTCTGACGGTGCGCGCCCAGCAGCTCCCCCACCACGTCGAAGGCGCCGCGGACCACGCCCAGGAGGGCCTCGTCCTCCGCCGTCAGGGCGCCCGCCGCGGGGATCGACCCGATGTTCTTGGCGATCATCGACGCCGTCCGGTTCACCAGGTTGCCCCACGTGGAGACCAGCTCGTCGTTGGTGCGCCGGCGGAACTGCTCCCAGGTGAAGTCGGTGTCCTGGTTCTCCGGGCCGGCGACGGCGATGAAGTACCGCAGCGCGTCCGCCTGGTAGCGGTCGAGGAAGTCCCGCACGAGGATCACCACCCCGCGCGAGGAGGAGAACTGCGCGCCCTCCATGGTGAGGAACTCGCTCGCCACCACCTCGCTCGGCAGCGCGAGGGAGCCGTACCGCCCCGGCGCGCCGCCGCGGTCACCCCGCCCGTCGTAGGCGATCAGCTCCGCCGGCCAGATCTGGGCGTGGAAGGTGATGTTGTCCTTGCCCATGAAGTAGCACGAGCGCGCGGCGTCCTCGGCGCCGGAGGCGTCCCACCACCGCCGCCACGCGTCGGGGTCGCCGCTGCGCCGCGCCCACTCCACCGAGGCCGACAGGTACCCGACGACCGCGTCGAACCACACGTACAGGCGCTTGGTCGGCAGGTCGCGCCAGCCGTCGATCGGCACGGGGATGCCCCAGTCGATGTCGCGGGTCATCGCCCGCGGCCGCAGGTCCTGCAGCAGGTTCGTCGAGAACTTCAGCACGTTGGGCCGCCACGTGCCGGCGGCCTCGCGCCCGGCGAGCCACTCCCCCAGCGCCCCGGCCAGCGCCGGCAGGTCGAGGAAGAAGTGCTGGCTCTCCACGAACCGCGGGGTCTCCCCGTCGACCCGGCTGCGGGGGTCGATGAGGTCCTGCGGGTCGAGCTGGTTGCCGCAGTCGTCGCACTGGTCGCCGCGCGCGCTGCCGTACCCGCAGATCGGGCACGTGCCCTCGATGTAGCGGTCGGGCAGGGTGCGCCCGGTGGACGGCGAGACCGCGCCCAGCGTCGTCCGCTCGACCATGTACCCGTTGGCGTGCACCGTGGCGAACATCTCCTGCACCACGGCGTGGTGGTTCCGCGTCGTCGTCCGGGTGAACAGGTCGTAGGACAGGCCCAGCGCCACGAGGTCCTCGACGATGAGGCGGTTGTTGCGGTCGGCGAGCTCCTGGGGGCTCACGCCCTCGGCCTCGGCCTGCACGAGGATCGGCGTCCCGTGCTCGTCGGTGCCCGAGACCATCAGCACGTCGTGCCCGGCCATCCGGGCCCACCGGCTGAAGACGTCGGAGGGCACGCCGAACCCGGCGACGTGGCCGATGTGGCGCGGGCCGTTGGCGTACGGCCACGCGACAGCGGACAGGACCGCGCGGTGGGGGGAGGCCATGTCGGGCGAGCCTAGTGACGGCGTGGCGCCCCGATCCGCGGGCGGCGCCGGGTGAGCATCAGGCGTGCCCCGCCCTGCCCGCTCGTCCCTGCAGCGCGCCACGGCGCTGCTGACCGCCTGCGTGCTGGCTCCCGTGGTTCTGGCTCCCGCGGTTCTGGCTCCCGCGGCGTCCGCGGCGGGCACCGCAGGCGCCCACGTCACCGCGACCCAGGTCACCGGCACCCTCGTGCGGGCCGTCGACGAGGGGCCCGCCGGGCAGGACCACGGGCCGGACCACGGGCCGGGCCCCGACGCGCTGCTCACCTGGGTCGGGGAGGGCGCCGACGCGGTGCGCGTGCCCGCCGACGACGTGCGGCACCTGCCCACCGGCGCCACCGTGCGGGTCGAACTCGGCGCCGCGGTCACCGACGACCCGGCCGATGAGGGCTTGGAGCCCGCCCGCGACGTCCTCCGCTCCGTGGTGCTGGACGCCGCACCGACCACCGGCGGCGACACCGACGGGCTCGAGGTGGGCGGCCTCGCCGCGGCTGAGCTCGCCGAGGCCGTCCCCGCCGCCCGCCACGAGGTCACGGTCGTGCTGGCGGTGCCCGCCGGCGGCCAGCGCGACGCCGCGACCCCGGCCGCGGTCACCGCCGTGATCGACGGGCCAGTCTCGGACTACTGGTCCGGGCAGACCCAGGGCGCGGTGACCTTCGCCGTCACCGGCTCCACCGACTGGATCGACCTCGCCGCCGGCTGCTCGGACCCCCGGGCGCTGTGGGCCGAGGCCGCCCAGCGCTCCGGCTTCACGGGCGGCCCGGACCGGCACCTCGTGGTGCACCTCGGCGACCGGAGCGCCGCGGCGGGCTGCTCGGCGGGCCTGGGCACCGTCGGCGCCTCCCCCTCCGACGGGGGCCTGTCGTACACCACGTCGCTGACGACGTCGCTGATCGCCCACGAGCTGGGCCACAACCTCGGGCTCCTGCACTCCGCGAAGCTCCGCTGCCCGAGCGCGGTGGAGGCCGAGCAGGGGTGCTCGACGTCGGACTACCTCGACCTGTACGACGTCATGGGCGGGGCGTGGAGCCAGCTGGGTTCCCTCAGCGCCGCCCAGGCGCACCGGCTCGGGGCCCTGGACCCCGCCGAGGGCGCCGAGGTCGCCGCCGCCGGCGGCACCTACACCCTCTCCCCGATCTCCACCCGGGGCCGGGTGCGGGCGCTGCGCCTGCGCGACGGCGCCCAGACGTACTGGATCGAGCTGCGGGCCGCCGGCGGGCAGGACGCGTGGCTCGCGACCAGCGCGAACACCCTGCGCCTGCAGGCCGGGGTGCTGGTGCGCCGCGAGGCCCCCGAGCGCCTGAGCTGGTCGAGCCTGCTGCTGGACCCCACGCCGTCACCGGCGGCGGACTACGGCCGCGACCTGGCGAGCGCTCTGCCGCCCGGAGGCGCCGCCACCATCTCGCAGGGCCGGTGGCGGGTGACCGCCACCAGCGGTGCGGACGGGACGGCGGTGGTGACCATCGCGCCCACCGCGCCCGGGCTGACCTCGACGCCGGCCACCGGCCTGACCGGCACCGCGGACGGCGCCGCGCCCGCACCACCGCCAGCGCCCGTGCCCGCGCTGCCCGTCACGCGCCACGCCGGCGCCGACCGGTACGGCACCGCCGTGGCGCTCTCCTCCGCCGGTCACCCCTCCGGGGCCCCCGCCGTGGTGCTCGCCTCGGGTGAGGCCTTCCCCGATGCGCTCGCCGCCGGACCGGTGGCCGCGCGCGCCGGCGGCCCGCTGCTGCTGGTGCCCCGCTCGGGGCCGGTGCCCGCCGAGGTGCTCGCCGAGCTGCGCCGCCTGAGCCCGGCGGCGATCACCCTGGCCGGGGGTGTCGGCGCGGTCGACGACGGCGTCGCGGCGCAGCTGGCGCAGGTCGCCCCGCTCACCCGCACCGCCGGCGCCGACCGCTACGAGACCGCGGCGCGCCTGGCGGACGCGACCGGTGCCCGCGGCGGCACCGTGTTCCTGGCCAGCGGGGCCACGCACGCCGACGCCGTGGCCGGCGCCGCGCTCGCGGCGCAGGTGGGGGGCGCGGTGCTGCTCGCCACCCGCGAGGGGCTGCCCGCGGCGAGCGCGGCGGCCCTGGCGGCGCTCGCCCCCGCGCAGGTCGTCGTCCTCGGGGGCACCGCCAGCCTGGGCGCGCAGGTCGAGGCCGGCGCGGTGGCGGCGGCGCCGGGAGCGGCCGTGGTGCGCCGCGCGGGCGCCGACCGCTACGACACGGCTGCGCAGATCGCCGCGGCGGGCCACCCCGGCGGGGCGGCGACGGTGCACCTGGCGCTGGGCGACTCCTTCCCCGACGCCCTCGCCGGTGGTCCCGCGGCGGCAGCCGCCGGGGGCCCGCTGCTGCTCACCCGGGGCACCTGCGTGCCCACCGCGACGCTGGAGGCGATCACCGCCCTGCGGGTGGAGCGGCTCGTCGTCCTCGGTGGCACCTCGGCGATCACCGCGGACGTCGAGGCCCTGCGCCGCTGCTGAGCGGCCCTACCCGAGCTTGACCAGCCCGCGCTTGAGCTGGCGCGCGGCCTGGGCGATGCGCTGCTCGTTCTCGATGAGCGCGAACCGCACGTAGTCATCACCCTGCGGGCCGAAGCCGACACCTGGGGACACCGCTACGTCGCACTCGGTCACGATGAGCTTGGCGAACTCGATGGACCCCATCTCGGCGTACGGCTCGGGGATGCGCGCCCAGGCGAACATCGTCCCCCGGGGCTTCGGCACGTCCCAGCTGGCGCGCCCCAGGCCCTCGACGAGGGCGTCCCTCCGGTTCTGATAGATGTTCGAGACCTCTCGAGGGTGGTCCAGCTCCTCGTTGAGCACCACCGTGGCCGCGATCTGGATCGGTTGGAACGTGCCGTAGTCCAGGTAGCTCTTGAGCTTCGCCAGCGCGGCGACCACCGCGGGGTTGCCCACGAGGAACGCCAGGCGCCACCCGGCCATGGAGTAGGACTTCGTCATCGAGTACAGCTCGACGGCGACCTCCTTGGCGCCCTCGCACTGCAGGATCGACGGGGGGCTCCACCCGTCGAAGGTGGTGTCCGCGTAGGCGAAGTCGTGCACCAGCACCACGTCGCGCTCCTGCGCCCAGTCCACCAGGCGCTGCAGGTCGGCGAGCTCCACCGTCGCCGTGGTGGGGTTGTGCGGGAAGGACAGGACGACGACGCGGGGCTTGGGCCACCCGTACTCCCACGCCTCCATGACGTTGTCGACGTAGTCGTGCGCCACACCGTCCACGCCGGTCGGCCCGATCGGCACCTGCCGCGCGTCGGCGCCGGCGAAGTACGGGCCCCAGATGTGGATCGGGTAGCTCGGCGAGGGCACCAGCGCCGCGTCACCGGCCTGCAGCAGCACCCACATGAGGTGGCTGAAGCCCTCCTTCGCGCCGATGGTCGAGATGACCTCGGTGTCGGGGTCGAGCTCGACCCCGAAGCGGGTGGCGTACCGGCCCGCCACGGCCTGGCGCAGCTTGGGCAGCCCCCGGGAGGAGGAGTAGCGGTGGTTGCGGGTGTTGTGCGCCGCCTCGCAGAGCTTCTCGACCGCCGACGCCGGGGAGGGCAGGTCGGGGTTGCCGAAGCCGAGGTCGATCACGTCGCGACCGCGGCGCCGGGCCTCGATCTTCAACCCGTCGATGATGGTGAAGACGTAGGGCGGCAGCCCCTCGATGCGCCGGAACTCCATCGACCCAGGGTAGCGGCGGGTGGACCGGCGTCACCCGTGCCGCCCACACCGGTTGTCGCTCCGCGCGGTTCGACCGTAGGTTCCCGAGGACGGACGCTCGGGAGGGAAGCCGTGATCAAGGTGCTGTCGATCGTCGGCACGCGCCCGGAGGCGATCAAGATGGCCCCCGTGGTGCGGGCGCTGCAGGATCGACCCGGCTTCACCTCCCGCCTGTGCCTCACCGGCCAGCACGCGCAGATGGTCGGCGGGGTGCTGGACCTCTGGGGCATCACCGCCGACCACGACCTGGCCGTGATGCGTCCGGGGCAGAGCCTCTCGCACGTCGCAGCAGCGGTGATGAAGGGCCTGGCCGCGGTGCTGGAGGAGGAGGAGCCGGACTGGGTGCTCGTGCAGGGCGACACCACGACGGCGATGTCGGGGGCGCTGGCCGCCTTCCACCACGGCATCCCCGTGGGGCACGTCGAGGCGGGGCTGCGCACCTACGACATGTCGCGCCCCTTCCCCGAGGAGGCCAACCGCCGCATCATCGCCCTGCTGGCCAGCGCGAGCTTCACGCCGACGCCCGACGCGGCCCGCAACCTGCTGCGCGAGGCCGTGCCGCCCGCGAAGATCTTCGTCACCGGCAACACCGTGATCGACGCGTTCCTGCAGACCGCCGCCCGCCCCCTCGACGTCGCGCAGGGCCCGCTGGCGGGGGTGGACACCACCGGGCGCCGTGTCGTGCTGGTCACCTGCCACCGCCGGGAGAACTTCGGGGCGGGGGTGACCGCCATCTGCGAGGCGCTGGCGGACCTGGCCCGCGAGCGGCCCGACGTCCAGCTCGTGCTGCCCGTGCACCCCAACCCGCAGATCGGCGAGGTCGTGCGCGGCCTGCTCAGCGACGTGGACAACGTGCTGCTCCTGCCGCCGCTGGGCTACCAGCCGCTGGTGTGGCTGCTGCAGCGGTGCCACTTCCTCATCACCGACTCCGGTGGTCTGCAGGAGGAGGCGACCGCGGTGGGGCGGCCGGTGCTGGTGACGCGGACCTCCACCGAGCGCCCCGAGGGCGTGCTGGCGGGCACCGCCGAGCTCGTCGGGTCCGACCGCGACCTGATCCTCGCCCGCGCCCGCCGCCTGCTCGACGACGAGGAGGCGTACGCGCGCATGTCGCGCCGCACCCACCCCTACGGCGACGGGACCGCCGCCGAGCAGATCGTCGAGCACCTGCGCACCATCGACGTCGTGGGCCTGTCCCCGCTCGACATGCACGCGTACGAGGGCGCCGCGGTGCCGGTGCTCCCGGCCCGGACCTCGCGCGCGCCCGGCGCGGGCGACGACTGAACCCCCCGATGGGCCCCGCGGCACCGCCGTCGCACCGCCCACCACCGCCCGCCCCCACCGAGAGGCTCCCGCCCGTGCCCGCTCGCGCCACGACCGCGCCCACCGCCGCCGCACTGCGCCACTGGCTCGCCTCGGGTGAGCCGCAGTCGCCGTCGGGGGCGTTCTACGCCTGGGTCGAGGAGGACGGTCGGCCCGCCTTCGAGTACCCCGAGATCACCGGGTACGCGCTGACCCACCTCGCGGGCCTGGAAGCCCCCGACGACGCCGAGGTCGCCGCCGGCGAGCGCGCCGGGCGGTGGCTGCTCGAGCGGCTCGGGGGCGGCGACCTCTCCGCCCGCCGCGGCTGGGACGACGCGGCGGTCTACACCTTCGACCTCGCGATGATCTCCACGGGCGCCCAGGCGCTCGGCCACCGGTACGGGGACGACGCGCTGGTGGCCCTCGGCCTGGGCCTCGCGGCCGGCATCGGGGACGAGGTGGCGGCCACGGGGGCGCTGGCGTGCCTGCCGCCGTCCTCGGGCACCTCCTCGCAGCGCTCCGCGTGGTCCACGCAGGGGCGGGCGCACCTGCTGAAGGCCGTGCAGTGCCTGCTGTGGGCCGACTCCCTCGGGCAGGCCGGGGCCCGCGACGCCGCCGCGGCGCTGGTGATCGCCACGCACCGCGACCAGCTCGACGACGGGCGCTTCGTCACCCACCCGCCCACGGCCGGGGTGACGCTGCTGCACCCGCACCTGTACGCCGTCGAGGGCCTGTGGGTCCACGCGAGGGCCACCGGCGACACCGACTCCCTGGAGCGGGCCCGGCGGGCGACGCAGTGGGTGTGGGGCTTCCAGCGCCCCTCCGGGGCGTTCCCCCGCTCCGTCGACGCGGTCACCGGGGAGCAGGGCCCCGACCAGGGGGACCTGACCGCCCAGGCGCTGCGGGCGGCGGTGCTCCTCGACGTCGCCCCCGACCGGCAGGAGCTGACCGCGCGGTGGCTGGCCGACGTCGCGGTGCCGGCAGCGGGGGGCCCGGAGGCTGGTGTCGCGTCGCCCTACCAGCCCGGGTCGGGGGCGGTGCACCGCAACACCTGGTCCACCCTGTTCGCCGCCCAGGCGCTGTCGCTGACCACCTCCGACGACCTCGCGTGGCGGCACCTGGTGTGAGCTACCGGGCCGCGAGGGCCAGCTCGTACAGCTCCCGCTTGGCGATCCCGGCCCGCTCCGCGACAGCGGCCACGGCGTCCTTCAGGCGCTCCCCCTCGGCGACCTTCTCCAGCACCTCGCCCACGCAGTCCTGCGCGCTGACCACCCGGGGTGGGGCACCGGCGACGACGAGGGTGACCTCACCGATCTTCGACAGGCCCGCGGCCCACCGCGCCAGCTCGGGAAGGGGCCCGCGGCGCACCTCCTCGTAGGTCTTGGTCAGCTCCCGGCACACCGCCGCCCGCCGGTCGGGCCCGAACGCCTCGCCCATCGCGGTCAGGCTCTCGGGGAGCCGGTGCGGGGCCTCGAAGAAGACCATCGTGCGGCGCTCGTCGGCCAGGGCCCCCAGGGCGCGGGCCCGCTCCCCGGCCCGTCGCGGCAGGAACCCCTCGAAGCAGAACCGGTCGGTGGCCAGGCCCGAGACGGCGAGCGCGGCGAGCACCGCCGACGGCCCGGGCGCCGTGGTCACCCGCACCCCCGCCGCGACCGCGGCGACGACCACCCGGTACCCGGGGTCGGAGACGGTGGGCATCCCGGCATCGGTGAGCACCAGCACCGTCGCCCCCGCCGCGGCGCGCGCCACGAGCTCGTCGGTGCGGGCCGACTCGTTGTGCTCGTGGTAGCTCACGACCTGCCCCGCCGGCTCCACCCCCAGCCCCGCGCACAGCCGGCGCAGCCGCCGGGTGTCCTCCGCGGCGACGACGTCGGCGGTGGCGAGCAGCCGCGCCAGGCGCGGTGGGGCGTCGTCGACGTTGCCGATCGGGGTGCCGGCGAGCACCACGCAGCCGGGAGGACCACCTGGACCGGTCATGCGGGCATGGTCGCAGCCGCGGTCGCAGCAGCCTGCGACGCTGGGGTCGTGACGACCGCCGCGCAGACGCCCGCCCGCCCGATCGTCCTCGTGCCCGGCTGGTGGCTCGGCGCGTGGGCGTGGGACGAGGTCGCCGCACCGCTGCGCGCCGCCGGGCGGGACGTCGTCGCGCTCACCCCACCGGGCCAGGAACCGGAGCGGGCCGACCGCGGCGCCGTCACCCTCGCCGACCAGGCCGAGGCCGTCGTCGGGGCCGTGCGCGCGCACCCCGGCGCGGTCCTGGTGGGGCACAGCGGCGCCGGGTGGGTCGTGCAGCTCGCGGCGGACGCCGTGCCCGACCTGGTCTCCCGCCTGGTGTGGGTCGACAGCGGCCCGGCCGGCCCCGGACCCCGCGACGGGCCCGACGCCACCGTCGACGAGATGCCCCTGCCCTCGTGGGACGAGCTCGTCGAAGGCGGTGAGGACCTCAGCGGCATCGACGACGCGCACCTGGCGAGCTTCCGGGCCCGGGCGGTGCCGCAGCCGGCCGCCACGGCGCGCGAGGAGGTGCTCACGACCGGCGCGTGGGCGCGGGTACCGGCCACGGTGGTGTGCTGCACCATCCCCTCGACCGGCATCCGCGAGATGGTCGTGGCCGGCGAGCGGTGGGTCGCGGCGCTGGCGGAGGTGGAGGACCTCACCTACGCCGACCTGCCCACCGGCCACTGGCCGATGTGGTCGCGCCCGGCCGACCTCGCGGCCCTGCTCCTCGACCTCTGACTCATCGACCTCCCCGCCTCACCAGCCCCAGGTCCCCGGCCCGCCCTTGAAGGGGCCGACGACGTCGTCGGTGACCCAGCCGCCGTAGAAGCCGCCCTCCTGGGGGCGCACCCGCTCGCCGTCGACCGAGCACTCCACCCGCGAGGCCGCGAAGACGACGTGGCCCGCCAGGGCGGTGAACCCGGGGGTCGGGTGCTCGTAGGACCACGCCGCCGCCTCCAGCACCCCCTGGGGGGTCACGACGTCCCAGTACGTCGCCGCGCCCTTGAACTCGCACGTCGTGGAGCGAGCCGCCGACGGGAGGAGCACCTCAGGCGCCACGGCGTCCCGCGGCACGTACCACGTCGGGGGGTGGCTGGTCTCGAGCACCCGCGAGGCACTCAGGGAGTCCGCGAGCACCGCGGTCCCGGAGGTGACGAGCACGTGCCGGGTCGACGGCGCGATCGAGGGGGGGCGGGGGTAGTCCCACACGGACTCCTGCCCCGGCGCGGGCTCCACGCGCTGCGGTCTCATCCCCCCAGGGTGCGCCAGGCCGCCGGTGGTGCGGCGGGCGGGTGCCGAGGTGGTGGGCGATCGGGTCCGGACGGCGCGGTGTCGGGGCCCGGGGAGTCAGACGTCGGAGTCCCTCGCGGGAGGGTCGCCGTCGCCGGCGGCGGAGTGGAGGTGGTCGCTCGAGCGGCAGGGCTGGCGGTCGAGGCAGGCCGCCTACGCTCGGAGCCCATGGCCACCCCCGCTCCGCCCGTGACGCTGCCGGGCCCACCGCAGGAGGCGCTGGTGGAGCGGATGCGCCCGTTCACCACCACGATCTTCGCGGAGATGAGCCGGCTCGCGCTCGAGACCGGGTCGGTGAACCTCGGGCAGGGCTTCCCCGACACCGACGGTCCGGCGACGCTGCTGGAGGACGCCGTCGCAGCCATCCGCGGCGGGATGAACCAGTACCCGCCCGGCCCGGGGGTGCCCGCGCTGCGCGCTGCGGTGGGGCGGCACCAGGCCCGCTTCTACGGCCTGGACGTCGACCCCGACGACGTCCTGGTCACCGCCGGCGCCACCGAGGCGATCGCCGCCGCGATGCTCGCGCTCACCGGCCCGGGCGACGAGGTGGTGGTCCTCGAGCCGTACTACGACTCCTACGCCGCGACCATCGCCCTCGCCGGCGGCACCCGGCGCACGGTGGCACTGCGTCCCGGCGACGGGTTCGCCCTCGACCCGACGGCCCTGGCAGCGGCCTTCGGCGCGCGCACCAGGGTGGTGCTGCTCAACTCCCCCCACAACCCCACCGGCCGGGTCCTCACCCCGGCCGACCTGGCCCTGGTCGCGGGCCTGGCGCGGGCCCACGACGCGGTGGTGGTCTCCGACGAGGTCTACGAGCACCAGACGCACGACGGACGCCGGCACGTGCCCATCGCCACCCTGCCGGGCATGGCCGAGCGCACCCTGACGGTCAGCTCCGCGGGCAAGACCTTCTCCGTCACGGGGTGGAAGATCGGGTGGGTGCACGGCCCCGCGCACCTGGTCGCCGCGGTGCGCGCGGTCAAGCAGTTCCTCACCTTCGTCTCCGGGGGCCCGTTCCAGCCCGCCGTCGCCGCGGCGCTCGCCCTGCCCGACGAGGTCTACGACGGGATGGCCGCGCAGCTGGGCGGCAAGCGCGACCTGCTGGTGGCGGGCCTGCGCGCCGCGGGGATGGACGCCCAGGTGCCCGAGGGCACGTACTTCGCCACCGCGGACGTCGCGGGCCTGGGCTGGGAGGACTCCGTGGCCTTCTGCCGGGCCCTGCCCGCGCGGGCAGGCGTGGTGGCGATCCCCGTCAGCGCCTTCCTCGACGACCGCGACGTCGCGCCCACCCTGGTGCGCTTCGCGTTCTGCAAGCGCGACGCCGTGCTGCGCGAGGCCAGCGACCGCCTCGCCGCCGCGGACCTGACCGCGTGAGGCTGCACGCACGCCCTGGTCCCACCGTGATGGTGGTGGTCGCGGCGGTGAGCCTGCAGAGCGGCTCGGCGTTCGCCACCACCCTCTTCGACGACCTCGGGGCGCCCGGGCTGCTCGCGCTGCGCATGGGCGTCGGAGCGGTGCTGCTGACCATGATCACCCGGGCGTGGCGCGCGGTGCCGCCCCGCTCGGCGTGGCCGCTGGTCGCCGGCTTCGGGGCCGTGCTGGGGGCGATGAACCTGCTGTTCTACCTCTCCCTGGAGCGGATCCCCGTCGGGGTCGCGGTGGCCCTGGAGCTCCTGGGGCCCCTGGCGGTGGCCGTGGTCGGCTCGCGCCGGGCCCGCGACCTGGTGTGGGTGGGCGTGGCGGTGGCCGGGGTCGCGGTGCTGCTCGGCCCGCAGGTGCTGCCCGCGCTCGGCGTCACCGGCGCCAGCGCGGGCCTGGATCGCGCGGGGGCCCTCTGCGCGCTCGCCGCGGGCGCCTGCTGGGGGGTGTACATCGTGCTCGGCACGCGCCTGTCAGCGGTCGTGGCCGGCAGCACGGGGTTGGCGTGGGCGATGCTCTGCGCCAGCACGGTGCTGGTGCCCCTGGGCGCGGTGACCGCCGGCGCGGCGCTCCTCGTTCCCTCGCTGCTGCTCAGCGGGCTGGTGGTGGCCGTGCTGTCCGCGGTGCTGCCGTACGCCCTGGAGATGTCGGCGATGCGAGCGGTCGGTGCGGCCACCTTCGGGATCATGATGAGCCTGGAACCGGCGATCGCCGCGGTGGTGGCCTTCGTGCTCGTGGGGCAGCGACTCGCGCCCACCACGCTGGTGGGCATGGCCCTGGTCGTCGTCGCGGTGCTCGCAGCACTCGGCCGACCAGCACCCACCGGCCCTGCCGACGCGCTGCCCGGGTCCGATGCACCCGCGCCCGTCCTGCCCGCGCCCGCGGCCCGTCCCGGTCCGCCGCCGGCGGTCACGTGAGCACGCTGGTGCGCCCGCCGGCTGGGGACCGGGCGACGGACCGAGGACGCCGGGCCGGGCCGGTCGCCCGTCTGGTGGACGCCGCGCTGGACCCGGCGGCAGCCCGCCTGTGGGGGTGGGTGGGCCCGCTGCTGGTCACCGCCGTCGCCGGCGCCCTGCGCTTCACCGACCTGGGCCGCCCCCACCAGCTGGTCTTCGACGAGACGTACTACGTCAAGCAGGCGTACTCCCTGCTGCAGGTGGGCTACGAGCTCCGCTGGCCCGAGGACGCCGACGCGCAGTTCACCGCCGGCACCCCCGACGTCTTCTCCGACGAGGCCGACTACCCGGTGCACCCGCCGGTGGGCAAGTGGATGATCGCGGCCGGCATCGCGCTGTTCGGGGTGGACAGCTCCTTCGGGTGGCGGGCCACCAACGCCGCGATCGGCACCCTGATGGTGCTGGTGCTCGCCCGCACCGCCCGCCGCCTGCTCGGCTCGACCCTGCTGGGGTGCACCGCGGGCCTGCTCCTGGCCGTCGACGGGCTGCACCTGGTGCACAGCCGCACCTCGCTGCTCGACCTGCCGCTCGCGTTCTGGGTGCTGGTGGCCTTCGCCTGCCTGGTGCTCGACCGCGACGCCCACCGGGCGCGCCTGCTCGCCGGCAGGTCGGTGGGTGGCAGGTCGGTGCTGGGGCGGCTGCGGCTCTGGCGGGTCG
>CAXTAK010000021.1:18741-39594 GCA_964242735.1 uncultured Quadrisphaera sp.
GGCAGGTCGGTGGGTGGCAGGTCGGTGCTGGGGCGGCTGCGGCTCTGGCGGGTCGCCGCCGCCGTGGCCATGGGCCTGGCGTGCGGGGTCAAGTGGTCGGGGCTGTACGTCGTCGCGGTCTTCGCCGTGATGAGCGTGCTGTGGGACCTCGGCGCCCGCCGCGCCGCGGGGCAGCGGCGCCTGGCTCTCGGGTTCGTCATCGACGCGGCGGTCGCGGCGCTGGTGGTGCTGCCGACGGTGCTGGCGACCTACCTGGCCGGGTGGGCCGGGTGGTTCGCCTCCTCCCGCGCGCACCTGCGCCAGTGGGCGGTCGGTGACCCCGACGCGGGGGTGTCGTGGCTGCCGCCGGCGCTGCGCTCGCTGTGGAAGTACCACCAGGACATGTACGGCTTCCACGTGGGGCTGACCGGTGACCACACCTACCAGTCGAACCCGTGGTCGTGGCTGGTGCAGGGCCGCCCGACGTCCTTCTTCTACGAGGACCCCGCCCGCGGGGTGGAGGGGTGCGTGGTGGAGCAGTGCTCCAAGGCCATCACCTCCGTGGGCAACCCGGTCGTGTGGTGGGCCGGCACCGCGGCGCTGCTCGTGGTGGTCTTCGCGTGGGCGCTGCGCCGCGACTGGCGCGCCGGCGCCATCCTGGCCGGGATCGCCGCGGGGTACCTGCCCTGGTTCGCCTTCCAGGAGCGCACGATCTTCACCTTCTACGCCGTGGTCTTCACCCCCTTCCTCGTCCTGGCGCTCACCTACGCGCTGGGGCTGGTGCTGGGTCCCGCCGACGCGCCGCCGCGCCGCCGCGCCGTGGGAGCGCTCGTCGCGGGCGCGGTGGTGGTGGCCGCGGTGGGCGTCGCGGCGTGGTTCTACCCGGTGTGGACCGCCCGGGTCATCCCCTACGACGAGTGGCGGCTGCGCATGTGGTTCGGCTCGTGGATCTGAGGCGGCGAGATCGCCGGTGGCGAGTGGGGCGCTGTGGCTCCTGCGGGAACACCCGCGCCAGCAGTACCGTTGACCCTTCAACCACCTAGGGGGGACGCCATGGAGATCGGCATCAGCTCGTTCGCGGAGACCACGCCCGACCCCGTGACCGGCGAGGTGCTCAGCCACCCCGAGCGGCTGCGGGAGGTCGTCGAGGAGATCGAGCTCGCTGATCAGGTCGGCCTCGACGTCTACAGCCTCGGGGAGCACCACCGCGCCGACTACGCGTCGTCCGCGCCCGCCGTCATCCTCGCCGCCGGCGCGGCACGCACCTCGCGCATCCGTCTGACCAGCGGTGTCACCGTCCTCAGCTCGGCCGACCCGGTGCGCACCTTCCAGGACTTCGCGACGCTCGACGGGCTCAGCGGCGGCCGCGCCGAGATCATCGCCGGGCGGGGCAGCTTCATCGAGTCCTTCCCGCTCTTCGGTCAGAGCTTCGACGACTACGACGAGCTGTACGCCGAGAAGCTCGACCTGCTCCTCCGCGTCCGCGCCGACGAGCGCATCACGTGGAGCGGCAAGCACCGCCCGGCGATGGACGACGTCGGGGTCTACCCCCGCCCGCAGCAGGACGTGCTGCCGATCTGGGTCGGGGTGGGCGGCAACCCGAACTCGGTGGTGCGGGCGGCGAGCCTCGACCTGCCCCTGGCGATGGCGATCATCGGCGGCCTGCCCGAGCAGTTCGCCCCGCTCGCCGACCTGTACCGCCGGGCCCACGCCCAGCTGGTGCCCGGCGCCGCTGAGCGCGGGACGCCGCCGATCGCCGTCCACGGCCACGGCTTCGTCGCCGAGACCACCCAGCGCGCGAAGGACATCGCCTACCCCTCGGTGGCGGTGGCGATGAACACCGTGGGGCGCGAGCGCGGATGGGCCCCCTACACCCGGGCGGGCTTCGAGGAGGCCACCACCTCGCGCGGGGCGTTCACCGCGGGCAGCCCCGCGGAGGTCGCCGAGAAGATCCTGCTGCAGCGCCAGGCGCTGGGCCACGACCGCTACATGATGCACATCAGCGTCGGCACCCTGCCCCACCGCGAGGTGATGCGCGGCATCGAGCTGCTGGGCACCGAGGTGGCGCCCGCGGTGCGCGCGGCGGTGGCCGCGGAGCTCCTGCCCGCCTGACGGTCGTGCCCGCCTCACGGAGGTGCCCGTCGGGCGTGGCAGCCTGGCGGTCATGGCGATCGCGACCGTGAACCCGACCACCGGTGAGCACGTGGAGTCCTTCGACGCGCTGACCGACGAGGCGGTGGAGGCCCGGCTGGCGCGCGCCGCCACCGCCTTCGAGGCACACCGCCTGACCACCGTCGAGCAACGCGTGGCGTGGACGCGGGCCGCGGCCGACGTCCTCGACGCCGACGCCGAGCGGGTGGCGGTGATGATGACCACCGAGATGGGCAAGACGCTGGTCTCCGCGCGCGCCGAGGTCGCCAAGTGCGCTGTCGGCCTCCGCCACTACGCCGAGCACGGTCCCTCCTACCTGGCGCCGGTACCGCTGGACGCCGACGCCGTCGGGGCGCGGCAGGCACACCTGGTGCACCAGCCGCTGGGCGTGGTGCTCGCGGTCATGCCGTGGAACTTCCCCCTGTGGCAGGTGGTGCGCTTCGCCGCGCCGGCCCTGGTGGCGGGCAACGTCGCGGTGCTCAAGCACGCCAGCAACGTGCCGCGCACCGCGCTGTACCTCCAGGAGCTGTTCGAGCGGGCCGGCTTCCCCGAGGGCGTGTTCACCACCCTGCTCATCGGCTCCCGGCAGGTCGAGGCCGTGCTGCGCGACCCCCGCGTCGTCGCCGCCACCCTGACCGGCAGCACGCCGGCCGGGTCCGCGGTGGCCGCCGTCGCCGGGGAGGTCCTCAAGCCCACGGTGCTCGAGCTCGGCGGGTCCGACGCGTTCGTGGTCATGCCGTCGGCCGACCTGGCTCGCGCCGCGCAGGTGGCCACGACGGCGCGCTGCCTGAACAACGGGCAGAGCTGCGTCAACGCCAAGCGCTTCTTCGTCCACCGCGACGTCGCGGAGGAGTTCACCGGGCTGTTCGCCGCCGCGATGGGCGCCCAGGTCGTCGGTGACCCGATGGACGAGGGCACCGACGTGGGGCCGCTGGCCACCGAGGCCGGCCGTGAGGACGTCGAGGCGCACGTGGCCGACGCGCTGGCCAAGGGCGCGGAGGTGGTCGTCGGCGGCTCCCGACCGCAGGGGGCGGGCTGGTTCTACCCGCCGACGGTGCTCACCGGCATCACCGAGGAGATGAGCGTGCACTCGGAGGAGGTGTTCGGGCCGGTGGCGGCGCTGTGGGTCGTCGACGACCTCGAGGAGGCCATCGAGATCGCCAACAGCCACCCGTACGGTCTCGGCTCGAACCTGTGGAGCGAGGACGAGGAGGAGCGGGCCCGCTTCGTGCGCGACATCGCCGCCGGCATGGTCTTCATCAACGGGAACACCACCAGCTACCCGCAGCTGCCCTTCGGCGGGGTGAAGGGCAGCGGGTACGGGCGGGAGCTGTCGTACCTGGGCATGCACGCGTTCATGAACGCCAAGACCGTGTGGGTGGGGGCGCCGGGTGGTGGGCGGGGCGCGTCGGCGACCACGGAGTGAGCGGCGGCAGGCGGTGACGCGCACGCGGTGACGGGCACCAGCGGGTGCGCTGGTGCCCGTCACGGGTCGTGTCGTGGTGCGCCCGCTCACCGGCGGCGACCACTGCTCACGCGGTCACTGCACGGGGTGGTCCACGACGTACTCCGGGACGCCCGGGCGGGCGGGGCCGACCGCGGCGCCCACACCGTTGACCACGTGGTCGATCGTGCCGGCGTCGAGGTTGACCGTCAGGAGGTGGTGCAGGTCCACACCCGGGGCGACGGGGACCTCGAAGCCGTTCTCGGTGTGGATCGAGGGGTTGTTCTGGTTGAAGACGTACGCGCCGCCGCCGAAGAGCCGGTGGGTCTGCACGTCGTCCGCGACCTTGTAGGAGGCCCACCCCTCGACGGACCCGTTCATCCAGTCCGCCTGCGTCGGCGGGTCGTAGGCCAGCTCGCTCTGGTACAGGACGACGGTGCCGCCCTCGCCGTTCCAGACGGTGTTGTGCTGCTGGTAGTGCTCGACGAACAGGCCGGTCGCCGTGACGTCGTCGCCGTTGACGACCACGCCGTTGCGGGCGGTGTTGGTGCGCCAGCGGTCGGTGTCGCCGTTGACCCCGGCGGTGAAGCCCTCGATGCCGTGGTCTGCGCGCCACACCCACGTGTGGTCGATGAGCACGTCGTCGCTGTTGACCTCGAGGCTGGTGACGGCCCTGCCGACGTGCGGGCCACCGATGCGGAAGTAGACGTCGGAGAGCGTCGTCGGGTTCGCGGCGGCGTCCTTCTTGGCGCCCTCGTTGCCGTTCTTCTTCCCGACCTGCATGAGGACGGGAGACTCCACGGTGCCCGCGTCGACGGTGATGCCGGCGATGACGACCCCGGGCACGTCGGCGACCGTCACCGGGATCGCTCCGCCGACCGCGGTGAGGGTGGCCTGGCCGAGGCCGAGCACCACGGTGTCGGCGCGCTTGACGTCGATGCTGCGGCCGACGTCGTAGACGCCGGGCGTGAGCAGCAGGTTCTTCCCCCGCCCCAGCTGGTTGTTGATCTCCTGCACCGAGCTCGACGGGGTCGCGACGAAGAAGTCGCTGAGCGGCACGGTCCGGCCGGCGGTCGCGCCAGCGCCCCAGGAGATCCCGCGGGTGTTGCGCTGGGCGGACGGCACGCGCACCTGGTAGGCGCCCGTCGCGTCCGTGAACAGGTAGGGCTTCTCGCGGCTGACCGGGGTCCGGTCGACGGTGGTGTACGCCGGGGTCGGGAAGGTGGCCTCGCTGGGGGCGCCCACGGTGCCGGAGAAGACCTGGTTCCAGACGCTGTTGGACCAGGAGCCGATGGTGGAGTTCCGGGTCAGCCACTGCTGCTGCGAGCCGTTGACGATGTCGCCGGCCCGGGAGTCGGCGATGAAGCCGCCGCTCGCGAACTGCGGCCCGGCGGTGCAGTAGTCCATCAGCGAGAGGGTGCCGCCGGTCACGTCGACGCGGCGCAGGGAGACGGCCTGGCTGACGGCCCAGAAGTTCGCGGTGCTGCGGCACCCGTCCTGGCCGGTGGCGTTGACGTCGATGGTGAGGTTCGAGACGGTGCGCCAGAAGTTGTTGAGCGCGATGCAGTTGCTGGTGCCGCCGCCCTCGAGGCACCGGTTGTAGACCTCGACCTTGCCGTTGATCGTGACGTCGCCGGGGGACGCGCCGAGGCCGGCGATCTCGGTGTAGTAGCCGACCTTGATCTGCAGGGGCTGGGCGTCGGTGCCGTAGGTGCCGGGCTGGAAGAGGTAGGCGTAGCGCTCGCTGCCCATCTCGTTGTCCTTCTGGCGGGCGAACGTCGCGTCGAGGGTGGCCTGGATCTGGGCCACGGGCGTGCTCGGGTCGAAGATCGTGACGTTCGTGCCGAGGGCCGCTGCAGCTGCGGGGGCGGCCTTCGCGGCAGCTGCGGGTGCCGCAGCCGCGGCGGCGGTCGTCGCGCTCGCCGTCGCAGCGCCGGAGACGGCGGTGGTCAGGGCCACGGCGAGGGCCAGCGCGTGGCGGCGGGTGGTCCGTCGACGGGCAGCGGTCCGCTGGGGGGCCGGGGCGGTGCTGGGTGTCACGAGGACGTCCTCCACGGTGAGGGCTCGACCCGCCGACGGGTGTCACCGGGTTGTGGTGACGTTAAGTCACGATCGGGGAGGCTGCAAGGGTTCCCGCGATGTGCTGGTGACCCACAGCGAGCGGGCTCGCCCCTCACCGCCGGGAGTGACCGCGGCGGTGGGTCGAGCCGCCCGCGGTGGTCCCCACAGCCGCTCCGCCGTCCACCGCGGCGTCGACGCGGCGAGGTGACCTCTCACCTGCCCGCGGCGGCGGTGAGGCGGATGTCACCGAGGCGAACGGCGCTGTGACGTACCGGCAACCACCGGCTGGTGGGCTCGTGGTCCCTCTCCCCGACCCTGGAAGGACCTCCCGTGCCCGACCTGTTCAGCCCGTACACCCTCAAGGGTGTGACCTTGCGCAACCGCATCGCGATGTCACCGATGACGATGTACCAGTCCGTCGACGGCCGCGTGGACGACTACCACGTCAGCTACCTCGGGGCCCGGGCCGCCGGCGGCTTCGGCCTGGTCTTCCCCGAGCAGATCGCGATCACCGCCGACGGCCGCACCGGGGTGCACTGCGCGGGGATCTACGACGACGACCAGATGGAGGGTCTCGCACGGGTGTGCGCGATCATCAAGCGCCACGGCGGGGTGCCCGCCATCCAGCTCGGGCACACCGGGCGCAAGGGCAGCGTGCTCACCCCCTGGGAGGGCGGCGCGCAGCTGCCGCCCGAGCACCCGGAGGGCTGGCAGGTGCGCGGGCCGTCCGCGATCGCCTACGGCGGCACCAGCTCCTACCCGGTGCACGAGCTGGGCGTGGCGGAGATCCACGACCTGCACGCCGCGTACGCCCGGGCGGCCGAGCGCGCTGCCGAGGTGGGCTTCGAGTGGCTGGAGATGCACTACGCCCACGGCTACCTCGGCGCCAGCTTCTTCTCGCCGCTGTCGAACCAGCGCACCGACGAGTACGGGGGCAGCGTGGAGAACAGGACCCGCTTCCACGTCGAGGCCCTCGACGCGGTGCGCGCGGTCTGGCCCGAGCGCCTGCCGCTGACCGCCCGCCTGGGGTGCGATGACCGGCACACCGAGGGCGCCACGATGGACGATGCCGTCGTCGCGCTGGGCATGATGAAGGAGCACGGCCTCGACCTGGCCGACCTCAGCCTGGGCTTCAACACCGACGAGATGACGGACCCGCCCTTCGGCGTCCCGGGGTTCATGGTCGAGCCGGCGGTGCGGGTGAAGCGGGAGCTCGGCCTGCCGGTCGCGATCAGCTGGAACCTCGGGGTGCCGCAGTACGCCGACCAGCTGGTCCGGGAGGAGAAGGTGGACGTCGTGCTGCTGGGCCGCCCGGCGCTGTCGAACCCGCACTGGCCGGTGTGGGCGGCGCGCGAGCTGGGCCACGAGGACCCGTTCTCGCTGGTGCCGCAGGACTGGAGCTGGTGGCTGAAGAACTTCCGGGGCAACGAGCCCTCGATCGGGTGGCCCGCGGCGGCCGCGCAGGAGGTCGACCTGACCGAGGCCAGCGCCGAGGCCGAGCGGATCGCCGCCGACGCCGACGCGGCCACGATCAGCGGGTCCGCCACGAGCTGACCCCCGCACCCCCCCGTGGGGGGCGTGCTGGGCAGCGACGCAGGAGGGGCGGCACCCGTCACGGGTGCCGCCCCTCCGTGGTGCCCGTGGAGCTGAGGGGACTCGAACCCCTAACCCCCTCGATGCGACCGAGGTGCTCTACCAATTGAGCCACAGCCCCTCGCGGAACGCGGGCAACCGTAGCACCGGCCTCACTCCCCGACCGCTCTGCGCCGCGGCGCCCCGGCCCACGCGGCGGCCGCCTCGCGGCGGCGGTCACGCACGTCGTCCAGCGCCACGGCGGCGGGCTGGACGACCCGGGGCCGCGGCACGGCGGCGAGCGCACCGCGCCGCGCGGCCTCGGCGCGACGCCGGTGCAGCGCCCGGGCGCCAGCGCGACGTCGAAGGCGCACCTTCTGCGCGAGCACCGCGGCGGTGAGCAGCACCAGGCCGGAGGGAGCCAGACCGGCGGGCAGGAGACCGAGAGCGGCGAGGACGGCGGGGGCGACCAGCAGGGCCAGCACGACCGCGACCGCGGCGGTGACCGCCACCAGCGAGGTGATCGCCGCGGCAGGGACTCCGGCGCTGCGTCGCCGGGGCGTGCGGACCGCCACCACCGGTGGGGGTGGGGCGGACGGTTCCCCAACCGTCCGCCCCACCGTCGGCGCGGACATCGCTCGACTCCCCGTGGTGCGGGACGACGAGCCGGTGGCCACGGGAGGAGCGCCGGCGACCTCGCGGGACCGACGCGGCAGCAGCCCCTCGCTGCTGCCACCCCGATCGCGTGAGGGAGCACGGCGGCGCGCGAGGAGGTGCAGCTCGTCAGGTGACCCCTCTTCGGCCAGGGCGTTCGCTCGTCGCTCGCTGCACCGCACGCGGTGCGGCACGGCCCCGAACGCCCAGAGCAGCACGACCCCCACGAGGAGGAGTCCGCTGCCGCCCATGGCAGGACTGTAGTGGCAGAGGGGACGGATGGGAACAGTGAGGCGAACGTGTCTTGTGTTGCTCGTGTGACTGAGGAGGTCAGTCGGAGCGCAAGTGGCTCAGCCCGAGGGACCGTCCACCCGGCGCCACATGCCGTCGGGCACCTCCGGCGCGGTGATGGCGTACGACAGGTGGTCGCGCCAGCCGCCGGCGATGTGCAGGAACGCTTCGCGGCGACCCTCGTAGCGCAGCCCGAGCTTCTCGGCCACCCGCCGGCTCGGTCCGTTCTCGGGGCGGATGTTCACCTCGACGCGGTGCAGCCCCGCGACGGTGAAGCAGTGGTCGACGACCATCGCCACCGCCCGCGGCATCAGCCCCTGCCCGGCGAGGCGACCGTCGATCCAGTACCCGATGTGCGCCGAGCGCAGGGAACCCCACTCGATCGCCCCCACGGTGACCTGACCGGCGAGGCGGCCCTGCCACTCCACCGCGAACGGCAGGGCCTGCCCGGCCCTGCCCTGCGAGGCCAGTGCCCTGACCAGGGCGGGGAAGGACGTCGGGGCGCCAGCACCGCCGGGGCTGGTCGCCTCCCACGGGCGGAGCCACTCGCCGTTCGCCGCCCGCACCTCCGACCACGCCGAGGCGTCGCGCAGGCGCAGCGCGCGCAGCACCAGCTCACCGCGCTGCAGGCGCGCGGGCCATCCCGGGGCGGCCACCTACCGCTCGCCGCCCACGTGGCCGTCGTCACCGCTGTGCCCGGCGTCCGGTCGCGGGTGGTCACCACCGCGGGCCTGGCTGACCGCGTGCACCAGCACCGGGGCCAGCACCTCCACCGCGTCCCGGCAGGCACCGGGCGACCCGGCGACGTTGACCACCAGCGCCCGGCCGACCGTCCCCGCCAGCCCGCGCGAGAGCACCGAGGTGGGCACCCCCAGAGCCGACCCGCGGGCCCGCAGCGCCTCGGCCAGACCCGGCACCTCGCGCTCGAGCAGCGGCCGGGTCTGCTCGGGGGTCACGTCGGTGGGTGCCAGCCCCGTGCCGCCGGTGGTGAGGACGACGTCGGCGCCGGCGGCGAGCGCCTCGCGCACCGCGGTTCCCACGTCGTCACCGTCGGGCACCACGCGGGCGCGGCCGACCTCGAAGCCCATCGCCTCGAGCCCGGCGACCAGGACCGGCCCCGCCTCGTCGGCGTACACCCCGGACGCCGCGCGCGTGGAGGCCACCACCACCGCCGCGCGGCCGGCTCCGCGAGCACTGCCGCCGCCGCCGGCCACCGCACCACCAGCGGCCCCCCCGGTCCCCCCGGTCCCCTCAGCGCCGCCACTCCCCGCTGCGTCCGCCACTCTTCGCCACCACCTTGATGTCCGTGATCTCCGCCCGCCGGTCCAGTGCCTTGATCATGTCGACCACCGCCAGACCCGCCACCGCGACGGCGGTCAGCGCCTCCATCTCCACCCCGGTGCGGTCCGCCGTGCGCACCGTCGCGGCCAGGCGCACGCCCTCGTCGACGACGTCGACCTCGACCTCGACGCCGTGCACCGCCACGGGGTGCGCGAGGGGCACCAGCTCCGGAGTGCGCTTGGCCCCCTGGATGCCGGCCAGGCGTGCGACCGCGACGGCGTCGCCCTTCGGCACCCCCCCGCCGCGCAGGGCCGCGACGACCTCCGGAGAGCAGCGCACGAAGCCCTCGGCCCGGGCCTCGCGCACGGTCACGGTCTTGGCGCTGACGTCGACCATCCGCGCGTGCCCCGCGTCGTCGAGGTGCGGGAAGCTCGCTGCGCCGGTCACCCGTGACCCGCCGCGACGACGGGCCCATCGGGACCGGCGGACCCGAGACCCCCGACGCCCCCCAGGGCGTGGTCGGCGTGGTCGGCGTCCAGCAGCAGGCACCGCACGCTCGCGCCGGCCTCGACCGCCTCGACGTCCGCCGGCACGTCGACCAGGCAGTCCGCGAGCGCCAGGTCGGCCACCAGGTGGGAGCCCTGCGCGCCGGCTGGAGCGACGGTGCGCCGCCCGTCGGGACCGGTCCCGAGCACCCCGCGCACGAACTGGCGCCGGCCGCTCGGGCTGCGCCACCCCGTGGCGGCCACCGCGCCCACCCGGGGCCGGTGCGGGTCGGAGTGACCGAGCACCGCGCGCAGCGCGGGGCGCACGAAGACCTCGAAGGAGACGAACGCGCTGACCGGGTTGCCCGGCAGCGTGAACAGCGGCACCCCGTCGATCGCGCCCAGTCCCTGCGGCTTGCCCGGTTGCATCGCCACGGGGGTGAACTCCACGTCACCGGTGGCGCGCAGCACCTCCTTGACCACGTCGTAGGCCCCCGCGCTGACACCCCCGGTGGTGATCAGCACGTCCGCACCGGCGGCCTGATTCCTCAGGGTCGCCAGCAGCCCCGCCGTGCCGCCGGGGGCCGCCCCCGGGTCGTCACCGACGGGCGGGACGCGGTGCGCCCGGGCACCGGCCTCGCGGGCGGCGGCGACGATGGCCCAGGAGTTCGACTCGTGGACCTGCCCGAAGCCCACGGGCAGCCCCGGCTCGACGAGCTCGTCACCGGTGGAGAGCACCGCGACCCGCGGGGCGGGGTGCACCGCCACCGCGGCGCGCCCGGTGGCGGCGAGGAGCGCGACGTGACGGGGGCGCAGGCGGGTGCCCCGGGTCAGCAGCAGCTCACCGCGCGCGACGTCCTCACCGGCGCCCCGCAGGTGCTGGCCCGGGCGCACCGGCGTGCGGACGGCGACCCGGACGGTGCCGGCGTCGGTGCCCTCGACGGGCACCACGGCCTCGGTCCCGTGGGGCAGGGGCGCGCCGGTCATGATGCGGATGGCCGACCCGGCGGTCAGCTCCAGGGGCGCGGGCGCCCCGGCGGGCAGGTCACCGGTGACGGGCAGCACCACCGGGCTGCCCTCGCTGGCCCCCGCGACGTCGCCGACGAACACGGCGTACCCGTCCATCGCGGAGGAGGCGAAGGCGGGCAGGGGCGCGTCGGCGACGACGTCGGCCGCGAGGACGCGACCGACGGCGTCCAGCAGGGGCACCTCACGCGGCGCGAGCACCGCCACGGCGGCCAGGCACCGCGCCAGGTGCTCCTCGACGGACCTCACGGGCCGGTCTCAGCTCGCCGGGGCGTGCGTGGGTGCCTCGGAGTCGAAGCCGGAGGCGACCCACTGCGTCAGCCAGGCCTGCAGGTCCGGGCCCAGGTCATCGCGGGTGGAGGCCAGCCGCACCACCGCCTTGAGGTAGTCGAGCTTGTCACCGGTGTCGTAGCGGCGGCCGCGGAAGACCACCCCCCGCACTCCTGCCCCCGCCTCGTGCGAGGTGGCGAGGGTCTGCAGGGCGTCGGTCAGCTGGATCTCCCCGCCGCGGCCCGGGGGCGTCTGCTCCAGCACCGCGAACACGCCAGGGTCGAGCACGTACCGCCCGATGATCGCCAGGTTGCTCGGCGCGACGGCGGGGTCCGGCTTCTCGACCATGCCGACGACCTCGACGACGTCGCCCTCCGCGGGGTCGTACGGCCCGGCGAGCTCCGCGCACCCGTAGAGGTGCACCTGGTCGCTCGGCACCTCCAGCAGGGCGACGACGCTGCCGCCGTGCTCGGCCCGCACCTCGACCATGCGGGCCAGCAGGGGGTCGCGCTCGTCGATGAGGTCGTCACCGAGGAGCACCGCGAAGGGCTGGTCACCGACGTGGCTCTTGGCGCGCAGCACCGCGTGGCCGAGGCCCCGCGGGTCGCCCTGGCGGACGAAGTGGACGTCGGCCAGGGAGTCCGACGCGCGGGTGGCTCGCAGGCGGGCCTGGTCGCCCTTGGCCACCAGAGCGTCGTCGACCTCCGGCGCGCGGTCGAAGTGGTCCTCCAGGGCCCGCTTGCTGCGCCCGGTGATCATCAGGACGTCGGTCAGGCCCGCCGAGACGGCCTCCTCCACCACGTACTGGATCGCGGGCTTGTCGACGACGGGCAGCATCTCCTTCGGGACCGCCTTCGTCGCGGGCAGGAAGCGCGTGCCGAGCCCAGCGACGGGGATCACCGCCTTGGTGATGCGCACTGCCGGAGCGGGGTCTCGCGGGGCCGGCGGCGTGGGGGCGGTCGTCATGGGGGCGAGGCTAGCGGGAGGCCCCGACGCGCGACCCGCCTCGCAGGTGGCGGGTGCGCCGTCGCGGCGGTCGTCCCGGGCTCCGAGCCCCCGCCGGGCGGCTCCCGCCCGTAGGCTCCCGCGGCGTGGGGCCGGGCGGCGCGTGAGCATCGAGCAGCTGGACGCGGCGCTGCTCGTCGGCGCCGCCGTGCTGCTCGTCGCGGTCGTCGCCGTCCGCGTCTCGGTCGGCACGGGCACCCCGTCCCTGCTGCTCTACCTGGCTCTGGGCCTGGGGCTCGGGGACGCGGGCCTGGGCATCCCCTTCACCGACTACGAGCTGACCACCGTGCTGGGCTACAGCGCCCTGGTGCTGATCCTCGCCGAGGGCGGCCTGACCACCCGGTGGCCGACGATCCGCGCCGTCATCGCCCCCGCGGCCGTGCTGGCCACCGCGGGCACCGGGGTCTCCGTGGTCGTCGTCGGCCTGGCCACGCACTGGCTGCTCGGGCTGCCCCTGCTGCCGGCCATGCTGCTGGGCGCCATCGTCTCCTCCACCGACGCCGCCGCGGTGTTCTCGGTGCTGCGCCGCGTCGCCCTGCCGCAGCGCCTGACCGGGCTGCTCGAGGCGGAGTCGGGTTTCAACGACGCCCCCGCCGTCATCGCCGTCGTCGCGCTGACCGCCGCCCTGGCCGGCGGCGTCCAGGAACCGCTGTGGCAGCTCGCCGCCGTGGCCGCCGGCGAGCTGGCCGGCGGCGCCGCCCTGGGGCTGGCCGTGGGGTGGCTCGGCGCCCGCGGGGTGCGGTCGGTGGCGCTGCCCTCGTCGGGGCTGTACCCCATCGCGGTCACGGCCCTGTGCGTCCTGGCCTACAGCGGCGCCGCGGTGCTGCACCTGTCGGGGTTCATCGCGGTGTACCTCGCGGCGCTGGTGCTCGGCAACTCCCGGCTGCCGCACCGCCACAGCGTGGCCAGCTTCGCCGAGGGCCTCGGGTGGCTCGCGCAGATCGGCCTGTTCGTCCTCCTCGGCCTGCTCGTGGACCCCACGCGGCTGCCCGCCGCGGTGCTCCCGGCCCTCGCCGTCGGCGCGGTGCTGCTGCTGCTCGCCCGGCCGCTGTCGGTGCTCACCAGCGTCTCGTGGTTCCGGATCCCGCTGCGCGAGCAGGTGCTGCTCAGCTGGGGCGGGCTGCGCGGGGCGGTGCCGATCGTGCTCGCGACGATCCCCGCGCTGTCCGGCGTCGAGGGCAGCGAGGGGATCGTGGAGCTGGTGTTCATGCTCGTGGTCGTCTTCACCCTCGTGCAGGCACCGACCCTCCCGGCGCTGGCGCGGGCGCTGCACCTCGACGTCGACGGCGCCCGGGGCCTGGACGTCGACAGCGCACCGCTGGGGGCGCTGGGCGCCGAGGTCCTGCAGGTCCGCGTGGGGCCGGTCTCGCGCCTGCACGGGCTGCAGGTCTTCGAGCTGCGACTGCCCGAGGGCGCCGACGTGACCCTCATCGTGCGCGCCGGAGCCTCCTTCGTGCCCGACGCCCGCACGCGCCTGCGCGCCGGCGACGACCTGCTCGTCGTCGCGCTCGCGCACGACCACGGTGCCGCGGAGCAGCGGCTGCGCGCGCTCGACGAGGGCGGGCGCCTCGCGCAGTGGAGGCCGACGGCGGGCGGGCGACCCGGCGGGGCACCACCGGCGGGGTAGTGTTGGCACTCCTGTGCCGCGAGTGCCAGCTGCCCCGTGCGGGCGGGCACCACACCCGGCCAGCCGACCGTCACGCCGAGGAGCCCGTCGTGCCCACGTACGCCTACGCCTGCACCGAGTGCGACCACTCGATGGAGGTGCGCCAGTCCTTCAAGGACGACGCCCTGACCACCTGCCCCGTGTGCGGTGGTCGCCTGCGCAAGCGCTTCGACAACGTCGGCATCGTCTTCAAGGGCTCCGGGTTCTACCGCAACGACTCCCGCGGCAACGGGCCGAGCGGCGAGGCCGCCGCGCCGGCGAAGGCCTCCGGCGACTCGGGGTCGTCCTCGGAGGGCTCCTCCGGCGACAAGGGCACCGGAAGCACGGGCACGGGCAGCGGTGACAGCTCCGGCACGGCCGCACCCGCGCCGGCCGCGAAGACCGCCCCGAAGGCCACGACGGCTCCCTGACGCACCGCCGAGCCGGCGTGGTGGCACCGGGCGCCGACCCACCTGCTCGAGCCCGCCGGTGTCCGCTGTCCACAGGCCGGTCGCGCGGCGCGGCGACACCCGCCGCCCGGCCCTAGCGTCGGCGCCGTGCGGATCGTCGGGTGGTCGCCGGTCGAGGACCCAGCGCGCGAGCGCACCCGGCGGCGCGAGGCGCGGGCCCGGTGGTGGCGCCGCACCGCCCTGCGCCACCGCCGGCTGGCCGCCGCGCTGCTGCTCGCCGTCGCCACGGCCCTCGTGGTCAGCGCGCTGCGCCCCGTGCCCCCCACCACCGCGCGAGTCCTGGTCGCCGCAGCCGACCTGCCTGCCGGGCACCGCCTCGGCGCGGGCGACCTCACCGAGCTCCAGGTGCCACCGGGCGTCGTGCCCGCCACCGCCCTCGGCCCCGCGGACATCGCCCGGGTCACCGGTGAGGTGCTCGCCGCACCGGTGGGGGTCGGGGAGCTGGTGACCACCTCGCGCACGGTCGGCGCCGGGCTGCTGACCTCGGCCCCACCGGGCACCCTCGCCGTCCCGGTGGGCCTCGGCACCCCGATGCCGGACGGGGTCCTGCGGGCGGGCGACCGCGTGGCCGTCCTCGCCGGCGGCCCCGCGGACCCCTATGCGCAGGGGCTGGACGGCGAGCCGGCGGGCGGTGGCCGCGGTCGCGGGGAGGTGCTGGTCACCGCCGCGACGGTCCTGCTCGCCCCGCAGCGGTCGGCTCAGGACGGCGGGGTGCTCCCCGCCGCGGGCACCGGCACCGCGGTGGCGCTGCTGGCGCTGACCACCGCCGAGGCCGAGGCGGTGGCCGGGGCGGGCGGCAGGGCACTGACCCTGGCCGTCCTGCCCCCGGGCGGGGCGGGCGCGAACTAGCCTCGGCCGCATGGCGGACGGGCTCCGGGGCACGGTGGCGGGGTTCAGGGCCTTCGTGCTGCGGGGCAACGCCGTCGACCTCGCCGTGGCCGTCGCCGTCGGCGCGGCGTTCACCGCGGTCGTCAACGCCCTGGCCGTCGACCTGTTCGGCAGCCTCATCGCCGCGGTCGGCGGACAGCCCGACATCGAGGGCGTCGGCTTCGTGCTGAACGGCACCCCGGTGCGGGTCGGGCCGCTGCTCGCGGCGCTGCTGAACCTGCTGATCGTCGCAGCGGTGCTGTACTTCTTCGTCGTGGTGCCGATCAACCACCTGCACGAGCGGCGGGCGGAGGGGCCGGACGTGCCCGCCGCGACCCCCGAGGACGTCGCCCTGCTGCGCGAGATCCGCGACCTGCTCAGGGCGGGCGCCCACGCCGGGGACGAGGGGGCGCGGGACGCCGGCGCCCGGGAGGTCGACCTCCGGGACGCCGCGTCGCCGGGCCGGTGACGCGCTCCTACCAGTGGGGCGGCCGCTCGCGCCGGTAGTGCTCGTCGGCGGTCTCGCCGCGCTCGGGGCTCCCCCAGCCCGCGTCGGTGTCGTCCGCGCTGACCTCGCCACCGATGACCCGGCCTGCAGCCGCCCCGCCTGCGGCGAGACCTGTCGGCGGCGCGGGGTCCTCACCGCCTGTGGCCGCCCGCTGCGCCCGACGTGGTCCCCGGGCCCGGGCCTCGCGCGTGGCCGGGGCCCCCCGAGCAGACCCGCCGGCGCTCACGGGCGGCGCAGCTCCGCGAGCACCCGCCTCGCGGCGGCGCCCGGGTCGGCGAAGAGCTCCACCGCCCCCAGGCGCACCACGCGCCACCCGAGCCGGCCCAGCTCGTCGGGCAGGGCCACCTCCCGCTGCAGCAGCGCGCCGGGGTCCACGGTCCCGCTGTCGCGGACGTCGGGCGCCTCCCCACCTGACCAGGCGTGCGCACCGACGAGGTCGGTGAGCACCGCGACGGCCGGCGCGTCCTGCGCCCCGGTGACCAGCAGGTCCACCGTGCCCCCACCGGGCACCCACGCGCGCACCCGTGGCGCGCCGTCCGCGAGCTCGTCGGCGCGGTCGCCCGCGACGCCCTCACGCGCGGCGGCCTCCAGCTCGGGCAGCAGCCGCACCAGCAGCGGGTCGCTGGGCACCGGGCGGGTGGGGGCGACGCGCCCCGCCTCCTCCAGCCGCAGGACCACCGCGCGCAGCGCCCGGGCGGCGGGGGTGGTCAACCGATCCGGCTCCAGCTGCTCGCTGCCCACGCTGCTCACCAGCACCAGGCGGCTGCGCGCCCGGCTCAGCGCCGTGGCCAGGCTCCGCTGCCCGTGCGGACCGTCCAGCGGACCAAGGCGGTGGTCGAAGCGCCCCAGCGGGGTGACACCGAAGCCGACGCTGACGATCGCGGCGTCGCGCACCGTGTCGCCGCTGCGACCGACGTCGGTGACCACGAAGGCCTCCTGCCGCGGGCCGGCGGGCGCACCGAGGAAGGCCTGCAGCTCCCGGCGGGTGCCGTACGCGGCGCGCAGCGCATCAGCGAGGCGACGGGCGTGCACCCGGGTCAGGGCCACCACGGCCAGGGACTCCTCGGGGGTGGTGCGCGCGTGCTCGGTGACCAGGTCCACCACCCGCGCCACCTCGGCCTCAGGGCTCTCCACCGACCCCGCGGCGTCCACGGGCCCGGTGCCCGCCGAGACCCGGCTGAACGAGGCGCCGACCTGCCACGCCGGCCCCGGCAGGCTCGCCCGTCCGGTGACACTGCCGGGCACCATGCCCACCAGCTCGGCCAGCTCGGCCGGCATCCGGTGCTGCTCCTCCAGGCGGTGGGTGGGCAGCGCGCGCACCGACGCGTCCAGCACGCTCCACCGCGCCGGCGCCGGCGCGGCGTCGGGCGCGCGGGGGGAGAACTGCGCCACGGGCAGCCCTCCGGGGTCACCGACGAGCACCACCTGGTCACCCGACGCGGCGGCCAGCACGGCCTCGGGCACGCCGGTGCGGTGCGCGCCGAGGAGCACCACGACGTCGTGCCGCGCCCCTCGGCCCAGCTCGTGCGGCAGCGCGAGGGGGCTGCTGATCCGGCACGGCACGTGCCCCTGGCGGCGCAGGTACGCCCCGGCGTCCGCCACCGACCGCACCGCGCCACCGGTGCGGCGACGCTCGTCCCCGCGCAGCGCGGCCACGAGGTCGGCCCGGCGGGCGCCGTCGAGGCGGGCGAGCCCGGGGTCGTCCTCCATGGCGACCTCCAGGACCGAGGTCCACCACGCCCTCTCCAGCTCCGCGCCCGCCCGCTCCGCCGGCACGCGGCGCTCCCGCAGGTCGTCGAGCAGGGGTCCCAGCCCGGCGGAGCGCAGCTGCACGAGCAGCGCGGTGCGCCGTGGCAGGGCCTCGAGGGCCCCGGAGTCCTGCTCCAGCTGGGCCAGGCGCTCCTCCAGCTGGTCCCACCCGGCGCTGGGCAGGTCACCGCCGGCCGCGGTGGTGGCCAGGGTGGGCTGCAGGGTCGCGAGGTCCTCCACGGCCGCGGCGCAGAGCGCCTCCGTCTGCGGCAGGCCGCGCGGGACCACCGGCAGGGCCCCTGCCGTCTCGGGCACCTGCCACGAGAGCCACGCCTCCCGGCTGGCCTCGGCGGTGCCCAGCGCCCGGTGCAGGTCGGGGGCGACCACCCCGGGTCGCAGCAGCTCGTGCGCGGTGCGCTCGGCCCGACGGCGGGCGAGCATCCCCACGTGGATGCCGCGGGCGGCGCGGTCCGCCCCGGAGGCGGTGGCGTCGACGAGGTCGGCGACGGACCGGTCGTAGACCCGGGGGGTGAACAGGTCCAGGGTCGAGCGCACCGCGACCATCAGGGCGAGCAGCTCACCGGCCTCGGAGACCGAGGCGGGTTCGCGCAGCCCGGTGGCCCGCGACATCACCCTCACCTGCGCGCGCAGGTCGGGCAGCACCTGGGCGCGCAGGTCCGCGACGGTGGTCAGCGCCGCCTCGGCGTCGCCGCGGTCGGTGAGGTCCGCCCCCGACCACGGGGTGTCCCCCGCGCTCACGCTCAGCGCCCCGAGCTCGATGGCCTCACCGAGCTGCTCGGCGAGGTGGTCGCGCTCGCGCAGCCCCATCGCGGCCATCGCCGGGCGCGGCAGGGTCACGGTGGTGGCGGGCGCGGCGTCTCCCGACTCCAGGCGGGTCAGGGCCGCGAAGGCGTCGAGCACGCTGACCCCCCACGGCCGTCGGGCCACGTGGAGCCCGGACGTCGCGGCCGCCAGCTCCGCGCCCGGCCCCGGCTCGGGCGCCGCCGCCTCGGGGCCGCCGCGCCCCCGGGGTGGCTCCCCGTCGGCGGCCGTGTCGGGGCGGACCGGGTCGGCGCCCACGGCCCCCAGGACGGGACCGGCCAGGCCGAGGGTCGCCAGGCGCGCGGTCACGTCGGCCAGCTCCACCTGCTGGCCGGGCACGAGCAGCACGCGGCGGCCGGCGCCGACGAGCGCGGCGACCAGCGCGGCACCGACCTGCGTGGCGCCCGTGCCAGGGCCGGCCTCGACGCGCAGCGACGCGCCGCCCAGGACCGCGGCGACCACGCGGCGCTGGGAGGGGTCGAGGGGCAGCACGCGGACGTCGTCCAGCGACGGGCCGCGCGCGGGCGCCGCGGCGGCCGTCGCGGCCTCCGCGAGGCGCGCGACGGCGGCGTCGTCCCCGGCCAGGGCCAGGGGGACGTCGGCGGTCGCCAGGTGGTCGGCGGCCCGGTCGAGGTGGTCGGCCAGCGCCGGGGCCACGTCGACCAGCGCGGTGACCAGCAGCGCGGTGCGCACCTCGATCTCGGGGGCGGCGCTGCGGGTCAGGGCGCGCAGGCGCTCCAGCGCCGGGGCGGGGTCGAAGCCGTGCTCGCGCTGGGCGAGGCGCGAGAGCTCGCTCGGGTCGAGCGCGACGCCGCGGCGCGCCAGCTCGCGGACCAGCGCGGGGTTGGTGCGCACCGGGGAACCCAGGTCGAGCTCGTAGTCCACGGCGCCGGAGCCCCGGGGCCGCAGCTCCAGCGGGCGCAGCAGCACCGGGGTGCTCACCGTGGCGCCGGACGCCTCGCGCCAGGAGGCGAGCCCGACTGCGAGGACGCTGGCGTGCAGGCCGTGCTCGTCGGCCAGTGCGTGCGCCTCGAGGCGGATGGCGCGGGCCCGGGCCCGGGCGTCGTCCAGCACGCTGACCTCGCGGAACAGGTGGGACAGGCGTGTCGCACGCCCGGCGAGGAAGGACGCGATGCCCGAGGGGTGCGCGTGGCCGAGGTCGAGGGCGTGGGCCTGGAGGTCACCGGGACCCAGCAGCGGTGAGGGCCCGCCGAGGTCGACGAGCTCCTGGCGCCACGCGGCCAGGGCGCGGGGCATCCCGCGCGGCGCATCGGGTGGCCCTGACGGCGCCGACGGCTGCTGGCGGCGGGTGACGGACAGACCGGCCTCGCCGATGACCGTGGTGTGACCGTCCTCCGACGTCCGCACCGACCGCTCAGCCACCGCACCACGCTAACGGGCGCGCCGGGGGTGTGGGCACCGGCCGCGCGGATGGGCGCGGAGGCTCGCGGGGGGAACTGCCGTGCCCCGGGTGTCCGGCAGGCTGTCGGGGTGGAGCAGCCCTACCGGATCCTGACCGTGTGCACCGGCAACATCTGCCGCTCGCCCATCGCCGAGGTGGTGCTGCGCGCGCGGCTGGACGACGCGGGGCTGGGTGGGCGGGTCGTCGTCGACTCCGGGGGCACCTCCTCGGAGGAGGAGGGCAACCCGGTGGACCGGCGCGCGCGGGCGGTCCTGGCCCGGCACGGGTACGCCGTGCCCCGGCACGCGGCACGGCAGGTGCAGGCGCCGTGGCTCGGCGACCGCGACCTGGTCCTGGCGATGACCGAGCAGCACGCCCGGTGGCTGCGCCGGCAGGCTCGGGGCGACGCCGACCAGGTGCGGATGTACCGGTCCTTCGACCCGGCGGCGCCGGTCGGGGCCGCGGAGGGCGACCTGGACATCGCTGACCCCTGGTACGGCGGACCGGAGGACTTCGAGGTCACCCTCGCCGAGGTCGAGGCGGGGGCGGACGCGGTGGTCGAGCACGTGCGCGCCGCGCTGGACGCCCGGCGGGGGTGAGGCAGGAGCGGGCTGCGGGCCGGCCGCGCTGATCCCCTTCGGCGCCGCACCGCGCGGGAGGCCCGACCGACCCGGGACTCCCACCTGCTGGCGGCAGGCGACCCGGAGGTGGGGCGTCCCGGTCACGATGACCGGCCCGCGGGATCCGCCTCCTGCGGGACGCGCCCCGGCTCGGGCCAGGAGGGGCCCAGCTGACCCGCGAGGTCGTCCTGACCCCGTGGACGGCGTGGGAGCCGAGCTCCGCGGTCGTCTCGTCATCGAGGATGAGGATCTCCGCCACCAGCGCGGCGCAGGCGTGCCACGCGGCGTCATCCCCGTCGACCGGCAGCACCGCGGCGTCGGGGATGCGGCGTCTGGCTCACCGATCACCGGGCCGGCGACGGGCATCGTCACAGGGGAGGGTCTGCGGCGACACGCGGTCCGCCACGCGGCGCGGCGGGTGGAGCACGAGGCACGACAGCGGGGGCGCGCCGCTTCCGCCTACGATCGACGGGCGCCCCCGTAGCTCAGGGGATAGAGCATCGGTTTCCTAAACCGTGTGTCGCCGGTTCGAATCCGGCCGGGGGCACCCC
>CAXTAK010000022.1:0-36835 GCA_964242735.1 uncultured Quadrisphaera sp.
CGCCGCGCCCGCCCCCGACGCCGCGCCCGCCCCCGACGCGGCACCGCACTCGGCGCCGGTCCGTGGCGCCGCCCCTGCCCGTGACGCCGTCCAGGGCGCGGTGGCCGTCGAGCCGCACACCGTGCCCGAGTCGCCCGCCTCCCCCGCGGTGGCCGCGGCGACCGCCCTCGGCGAGGCTGCGGGCACCGCCGAGCTGCCGCCCGTGCCCGAGCCGCCCCCCGCCCCGGCGGAGCCGACCGCGTCCGCTGCCCCCGGGCCCCCGGTGGGGCCCGACGCCGCGCTCGCGGCGGTCCTGGTCGCCGTGGCGGTGCCCGCTCCGGCGACCACCGGCGCGGAGCCGGCCGCTGCACCGACCGGCACGGCGACCCCGGCGGCACGTGCCAGGACCACCGCTGCGCCCGACGCCTCACCGACGGCCGGCACGCCGGCTTCGGCCGGGTCCGTGGCACCAGCGGACGCTCCTGCGGCTCCGACCACCGTGCCCGTGATCACGATCGCGCCACCACCTCCCGTGGGTGGTGCGCCGGCTCCGGCGGGCACACCGGCGCCGGTCGCGCAGCCAGCGCCTGTGGCCCTCTCGGGCACCGCACCGCCCGTGGCCGCCCCGGCGACCACCCCGACCGGCCCGGACGGCCCACCCCCCGCCGCGACCTCGCAGGACGGCTCGCTCCCCCCGACGCCCCGGACTGGCCCGGACCTCCTGGTCCCGGTCGGCGTGAGCCCGCTCACGGCCGTGCACTCGGGACCCCTCGTGCCACCAGGGGGGGCCGCAGGCGTGCACTCGGGACCCCTGGGAGTGCCTGATCAGCCCATCACGCCGGCCACGCACGTCATCGGCGACCTGGTCGCCGGTGCGCTCGACGGCACTCCGTCCGGCGCGGCCGGCGTGGCTGGGTCCGGTCAGCCCGGCTCGGGTGGGGCCGGTGCGGGTGACGCAGGGGCGGGTCAGCCCGGCGCGGGGGCTGGCGGCGAGCACCGCTCGAGCGCGGTGCCCTCCGCCGCAGCCGTGCCGTGGGTCGCCGAGACGCTCGGCGCCGCGGACGCCAGCGCCACCGCGCCGCCCACCGCAGCGGCGTCCACGGGGACGGCGCCGGGTGCGACGTCCCCGAGCCCGACGCCCCTGGGCGCGATGACCGGCGCACCCGCCCCGGCGACCGTGGCCGCGCCGGCGGCACCGCCCCCCGCCCCCGTGCCGGCCGGGCCGCTGGTCGCGCAGCTCACCCCGCGCATCGTCGAGCTGCCCCACCTCGGCGAGGGTGTGCACCGGCTCACCCTGGTCGTCGAGCCCGAGGCGATCGGCAGCGTGCGGGTCGTCGCCGACATCAGCCCCCAGACGGTGCGCATCGAGCTCACCGGCGGCACCGAGCTGGCCCGCGAGGCACTGCGCGGCGTGCTCGCCGACCTGCGCCGCGACCTGGCCGCCACCGGGTCCACCGCCACGCTCGAGCTCGGCGCCGACACCGGTGCCGGCTCCGCCGCCCAGGGCTCGCCCGGCTCCGAGCGGGGCGAGCGGCCACCGTCGGGCGGGCCCCGCAGCGGTGCAGCGCCCGCGTGGTCCCCGACGCGGGGCCAGACGGATGAGGTGCCCCCGCCGGCCCTCAAGGCGCCGGGCCGCGGCGTCGATCTCCTCGCGTAGGGACCCCCAGGTCCCCGCACGACCGCTCCACCAGTCGATCGGGAAGGGCCCATGACCGTCACCACCAGCACCACGGCATCCGCCACCGGCGTCGCCACGCCCTACGCGAGCATGAACATGGGCACGGGCACCGCCGTCGACAAGACGAGCCTGGGCAAGGACCAGTTCCTCAAGCTGCTGGTCACGCAGATGCGCTACCAGGACCCGTCCGCCCCCATGGACTCCGCCGCGATCATGCAGCAGACCACCCAGCTGGCCTCCATCGAGCAGCTCACCGAGCTGACGACGACGCAGCGCGAGGCCTTCGGCCTGCAGATGCGCCTCTCGGCATCCGGCTTCGTCGGCCAGCAGGTCACCTGGACCGAGGCCGGGAAGGAGCTGTCGGGCACGGTCGAGTCCGCCTCGTTCGCCGACGCCCTGCCCGTGCTGGTGGTCGGCGGCAAGAAGGTCGCCCTCGACGCGGTCAACCTCGTGAAGGCCGCCGCGCCACCCGCCACCGGCTCGACGCCAGCCGGCTCCACGCCAGCCACCACGTAGCACCGCACCGCCCCGCTCGACCCACGGACGGCACCACTCCTGCCACGGACGGCACGACACCACCACCACCTCAGCAGCGACAGCTGCCCGTCCCCTCCCGAGGAGATCTCGTGCTTCGTTCCCTCTACACCGGCATCAGCGGCCTGCGCAGCCACCAGACGATGATGGACGTCACCGGCAACAACATCGCCAACGTCAACACCACGGGCTACAAGAGCGCGAACACCGTCTTCGCCGACACCCTGAGCCAGACCCTCGCCGCCGCCGGCGCCCCCGACAACACCCAGGGCGGCACCAACCCCGCGCAGGTCGGGCTGGGGGTGCGCGTCGCCGGCATCACCACCAACTTCTCCCAGGGCGCCACGCAGGTGACCGGGCGCAACAAGGACATGCTCATCGACGGTGACGGCTTCTTCGTCGTCCAGAACAGCGGCATCAACCAGTACACGCGCGCCGGCGCCTTCGACCTCGACGCCACCGGCACCCTGGTGAGCCTCTCCGGCGGTCGCGTGCAGGGCTGGAGCGCCAACGCCGCCGGCGTCGTGGACGCCACGGGCGAGCCCGGCCCGGTCAGCATCCCGATCGGCCAGCTGCTCGATCCCGAGGTGAGCACCGAGGTCCGCTTCGCCGGCGCCCTGGACAGCACGGCCAGGCTCGCCACACCGGCGTCCGCCGGCCCCCCGGCAGTCGCCGCGAACCCGGGTGACACCTTCACCCGCCCGTACGGCGTCTACGACCCGACGGGGGTCAGGAGCAACCTCGCCGTGAAGTTCGAACCCACCACCGTCACGGACGGGCTCGTCAGCGAGTGGACGCTGACGGTCACGCACGAGGGTCTGCCGACGCCGGTGACGGCGAAGCTCGGCCTCGACTACTCGACCACGCCGCCCACCAAGACCCTGACCGGCACCACGCCGGGCGCCGACCCGCTGCGCTTCACGGTGGCGGACATCGCTGGCAACGGAGGCACCAGCTTCGATGTCGAGGTCGACCTCAACGACCTCCAGGTGCAGAACTTCGCCGGCGACGCGACGTCGACCGCGTTCGTCAAGAGCGCTGACGGCGCCCCGGCATCCACCCTGGACTCCTGGCAGGTGGCCCCGGACGGCACCATCAACGGCGCCTTCTCCGACGGTCGCACCCGCGCCCTCGGGCGCATCGCCGTCGCCAACTTCGACAACCCCGCGGGGCTGTCGAAGGAGGGCGGCTCGGTGTACTCCGCGACGACGAACTCCGGGGTCGCGCAGGTCGGCACGGGCGGCGAGGCCGGCCGCGGCTCGCTGGTCACCGGTGCGCTGGAGATGTCGAACGTGGACCTGGCGCAGGAGTTCACCAACCTCATCGTCAGCCAGCGCGGCTTCCAGGCCAACAGCCGCGTGATCACCTCCTCCGACGAGATGCTGCAGGAGCTCGTCAACCTCAAGCGCTGACGCGCTCGTCGAACGGGTGGAGGGGGCCGCTGCGGCGGCCCCCTCCACCCGTTCTGCTCATCCCGGCCCGCCAGGTGCCGATGGAACCCCTGACGGAGGCCACGGAAGGTCTTCGCGAATGACTCAAGGACGGTTGCTGTGATCCTGCTGACGCGCCTGAACGGCTCGCCGTTCGCGGTGAACCCCGACCTGCTGGAACGGGTCGAGCCCACCCCCGACACGGTGCTCACCCTCATCGACGGCACCAAGTACCTCGTCGCCGAGCCGGTGACCGAGGTCATCGCCCTGGTGCGCGACTTCCGCGCCAGCGTCGTCGTCGCCGCGCGCGCCGCGGCGTCCGAGCACGACGAGCAGCGCGCCGCCGAGGGCGGCCGCCCCCACCTGCACGTGGCCCCCGAGCCGACCGACGCCCCGGCCCAGCCGGCCCCGTCGGCCCTCCCCCACCGGGGGGCGTGATGGATCCCGCGACCCTCATCGGCCTCGCCGTCGCCCTCGTGGCGATCCTCGGGGCGATCATCCTCGAGGGTGCGAACCCGCTGTCGGTGGTGCTGATCCCACCGATCCTGCTCGTCATCGTCGGCACCATCGGTGCGGCGATCGCCGGCACCCGGATGGCGGACCTGAAGCTCGTCGTCGCCGGCGCCACCAAGGCCCTGACCGGCAAGGCCGTCAACGCGTCGGCGACCATCGACGTCGTCGTCTCCCTCGCCGAGCGCGCCCGCCGCGAGGGGTTGCTGGCCCTGGAGGACGCCGCGAAGGACGTCGACGACCAGTTCCTGCGCGACGGGCTGCAGGCGGCCATCGACGGCACCGACCCCGAGGACCTCCGCGAGATGCTGACCGACCGCATCGAGACCAAGCGGGCCACCGACAAGGTCTCGACGGGCTTCTTCTCCACCATGGGCGGTTACGCCCCGACGGTCGGCATCATCGGCACCGTCGTCTCCCTGGTGCACGTGCTGGAGAACCTCTCCAAGCCCGAGGAGCTCGGCCACATGATCGCCGCCGCACTGGTGGCGACCTTCTGGGGCCTGGTGTCCGCCAACATCGTGTACCTGCCGATGGCCGCCCGCCTCAAGCGCCTCTCGGAGACCGAGTGCGCGCAGATGGAGCTGGTCGTCGAGGGCCTGATGGCCGTGCAGGCCGGGTCGAACCCCCGCCTGGTCGCGCAGAAGCTGCGCAGCCTGGTGCCGGCGGAGCCCGCGAAGCCGGCGAAGGCCGCCTGATGAGCGCCGGGCACGGGAAGGGGCGCAAGCGCGGCGGCCACGAGGAGGAGCACGAGAACCACGAGCGCTGGGCGGTCAGCTACGCCGACATGATGACGGTGCTCATGGCCCTGTTCCTGGTGCTGTACGCGATGAGCTCGGTCGACGAGGCCAAGTACGAGGCGCTGCGCACCTCCCTCGCGCAGGGCTTCGGCAACGAGGCGCTCTCCAGCGACGGCGGCTCGGGGCTGCTGGACGGCGCCACCGGCCTCCCGATCCAGGTCGGGTTGGCGGCCGCGGCACCCACCGACCCCGCCAGCACCTCCGTGGCGGGGCCGGACACCGCCGCGGCCGCCGCCCGCGCCGAGGCCCAGCGCCTGGCGCAGGTGCGCGAGGCGATCCAGGCGGCCCTGGACGCCGCGGGGCGCGGGGACGCCGCGCAGATGCGCATCACCGAGCGGGGCCTGGAGGTGGTGGTGGTCTCCGACGACGTGTTCTTCGCCAACGCCCGCGCCGACCTGGAGCGCGGGGGGTACGAGGTGCTCGACGCCATCGCCCCGGTGCTGGCCGGTCTGCCCGAGGAGCTCGCCGTCGAGGGGCACACCAACCACCTGCCGCTGAGCGGGGGGCCGTTCACCTCCAACCGGGCTCTCAGCTCGATGCGTGCGGTGTCGGTGACCACGCACCTGACCGACGTCCACCGCATCGACCCGCAGCGCCTGTCGGCGGTCGGGTACGCCGACACCCGCCCGCTGGTGCCGGTGGAGGACCCCGCGGCCATCGAGGCGAACCGGCGCGTCGACATCGTCGTGATGTCCGCGGCGACGGAGCAGGTCAAGGCCCTGCTGCCGACGTTCGCCGACATCGCACCGGACGCCGCACCCGACACGGCACCGGACGCCGCACCGGTGCCGGTGGACCTGGTCGCGGCGCCCGCCGCGGCCACCGACCAGCCACCGATCGAGGAGGGCCACTGATGAGCGAGACGAGGACCATGGGCAAGGACGCGAAGAAGCCCGCGCCCGCGAAGGGCGGTGCTGGCAGCGCCGACGAGCAGGCGACCGGAGGGAAGCGGAAGAAGCTGGTGGTGGCGGGTGCCGGGGTGCTGCTGGCGGCCGCCGGTGGCGGCACGTGGTTCGTCCTGGGTCCCAGCGCCAGCGCCGAGGCCGCGCAGGAGGAGCCGGAGGTCGAGCTGGGGGACGTCCTCGCGGTCGAGCCGATCAGCATCAACCTCGCCGACGGGCACTACCTCAAGCTCGGCCTGGGGCTGCAGGTGGTCGCCGAGGTCGCGCACGAGCCCGACGGCAGCCTGGCGCTGGACGCGGCGATCAGCCTGTACAGCGGGCGGTCGATGGCCGAGGTGGGCGACCCGGCGCAGCGCGAGGCGCTGAAGGAGGAGCTGCGGCACTCCGTGGAGGAGCTGTACCACCACGACGTCGTCGACGTGTACTTCACCGAGTACGTCACGCAGTGACCGCGCCTCCCCGCGGTGCGCCGACCCGTTCAACTCCGGGCGCACGTCTGCCGATGACTGCGGGGTGACTGCGCAGACGTCCGCCGAGGACCCGCCCGAGCCAGCCCCGGACGGCGTCGCGGGCGGCCGCAAGCGCCGGCGCGGGGTGGTCACCAGCTACGACTTCCGTCGGCCCACCACCCTGGCGCGCGAGCACACCAGGGCCCTGGAGGTGGCGTTCGAGACCTTCGCGCGCCAGTGGTCGACGCTGCTGCTGACCCGCCTGCGGCAGCCGAGCGCGGTGGCGCTGGTCTCGGTCGACGCGATCACCTACGACGAGTACGTGCGCACCCTTCCCGGGCAGGGGGTGCTGGTCACCTTCACCCCCTACGTCGGCTCCGAGCCGGGCCTGGTGCAGCTGAGCTCGGTGGCGGCGCTCGACTGCCTGGACTTCATGCTCGGCGGCCCGGGCGGCACCACCGCCGAGGCCGCGGCCCGCGAGCTCACCGAGATCGAGCGCCGACTGCTGCAGGACCTCCTCGAGCGCACCCTCGGTGACCTCACCTACGCCTTCGCCGCGGTGATCCCCCTGGAGCCGGCGCTGGGCCCGATCGAGGCGAACCCCCAGTTCCTGCAGCTGGCCGCGGCCAACGACGTCGTCATCGTCGCCACCCTCACCCTCGCCGTCGGCGAGGGCGCGGCACCCGAGCAGTTCACGGTCATGCTGCCGCTGGGCCCGATCGTCACGCGACTGCAGGAGGCCGGGGGTGACCGCGCCCGCTCCGAGGACCAGCTGCGCGCCCAGCGGGTCGCCGGTGACCGGCTGGCCCGCGCGTTCCCCGGGCTGCCCGTGCAGGTCGCGGCCCGCTTCGCCTCCCTGCCGACCCGCCCGCGCGAGGTGCTCGCGCTCGCCGTCGGCGACGTCGTCCGCCTGCCCCACCCGACCACCCGACCCCTGGACGTGGTCACCAACGACCGCGTCCTCGCCCGCGCCGTCGCCGGCACGAGCGGCAACCGCCTCGCCTGCCTCGTGGTCGGCGACACCTCCGAGGAGACCCCGAGATGACCGCTGCCCCCGAGGCGATCCCGATGCCGGCCTCCGCGAGCGGTGGAGACGCCGCGGCCCACGAGGTGCTGCGCGCCGCGGCGGCCGCCGCTGCCGGGGCGCTGCCCTCACCCACCGCGCTGACGCCCGGCCGGGTCGACGGCACCACCCCGAGTGCGGGCAGCGCCGTGGTCGCCGCGTTCACCGGGGCGAGCAGCGGTGAGCTGGCGATCGTCGTCGACCCGGCCCTCGAGGCCGCGCTGTCCGCGGCGCAGGCGGGGGCGCTGCCCGTCACCGAGGCGGTGCGACCCGCCCTCGAAGCGGCGAGCGCCGCGATCGGCCCGGCCGTGCTGGCCCCGGCGCGCCAGGTGCCCGCCGCGGACCTCGTGGCCCGCGGTGACGTCACGTGGGCACCGCTGGTCGGCGACGGGGAGGTGCTGGTGTGGGTGGGCGTGACCACCACCGCCCTGACCCCCGCGGCCCCCGGCACCGGCACCGTGGTCGGGGGCATCCCCGCGGCTCGCCGCGAGGTCGGCAGCATGAACCTGCTGCGCGACGTCGAGATGACCCTCAGCGTGGAGCTGGGGCGCACCAGCATGCCGGTGCGCGACCTGCTCACCCTCACCCCCGGCTCGGTGATCGAGCTCGACCGCGCCGCCGGCGCCCCCGCCGACCTCATGGTCAACGGCCGCCTCCTCGCGCGCGGGGAGATCGTGGTCGTCGACGAGGACTACGGCCTGCGCATCACCGAGATCGTCGACCCCGGCGGCGAGGGCTGAGCGCCCGTGGACCTGCTCGTGACCACCGGTCGGGTGGTGGTCTCCCTGGCCGCCGTGCTCGCCCTGGTGTGGGTGCTGGCCCAGGTGGCCCGCCGCCGCGGGGTCGGCGGGGTCGCCGCGTCAGCGCGCTTCGCCGTGGTGGCCCGCCACGCGCTGGGGCGCAGCGCGGGCGTCGCGGTGGTGCGCGTGGGCGACCAGGCCCTGGTGCTCGGGGTCACCGAGCACTCGGTGCGCCTGCTCGCCCGGACCCCGCTGGGCGACGTCCTCGACCTGGGGATGTCGGTGGGACCGCCGGCGGAGGGCTCGAGGGAGCCGCTGCTGACCACCGCAGACGGTGCCGCGGCCGTGGGCCCCGGCGGCGGTGGCCTGCGGCTGCTCACCGGGGCGGGAGCCTCGCCGCTGGCCGGGTCCGCGCTCTCCCCGGCCACCTGGAGCGGCGCCCTCGAGGTGCTGCGCCAGCGGACGGCGCGATGAGCCGCAGCCCCCGGCGCCGGGTGCGCTCAGCCCTCGGGGCGCTCGCGCTCGCCCTGGTGCTCACCGGTGCGGCCGCCGCCGCGGCACCCGCCGCGCACGCGGCGTCCGGCCCCGGTGCCCTCGTGGTCACCGGACCCGTGGCGCCCGAGGAGCCCGCGGCGCCGACACCACCGGACCCCGGCGCGGGTCAGCCGGCCCTGAGCGTCGACGTCAACGGCGTCGACGGCACCCCTGCCAGCGCGATCACCCTCGTCCTGGCCATCACCGCGCTGTCGGTGGCCCCGGCGCTGCTGCTCATGACCACGGCCTTCACGAAGATCATCATCGTGCTGAGCATCACCCGCAACGCGCTCGGCCTGGCCACCACCCCGCCGAACCAGGTCATCGCGGGCCTCGCGCTGTTCCTCTCCCTGTTCATCATGGCCCCGGTGATCACCGAGATCAACGACACCGCCGTCCAGCCGTTCCTCGCCGGCACCCTGACCCAGGCCGACGCCGTGGAGACCGGCTCGGGCCCGCTGCGCGAGTTCATGCTCGGCCAGGCCCGCACCGAGGATCTGGCGCTGATCACCCGCGCCGCCGACCGCGCCAACCCCGGCAGCGCCGCGGACGTGCCGATGACCACCCTGATCCCCGCCTTCGTGCTCTCCGAGCTGCGCGCCGCCTTCATCATCGGCTTCGTCATCTTCGTGCCCTTCCTCGTCATCGACATCGTCGTGTCGAGCTCGCTGATGGCGATGGGCATGATGATGCTGCCGCCGGTGACCGTGGCCCTGCCCTTCAAGCTGCTGCTCTTCGTGCTCGTCAACGGGTGGGGCCTGATCATCACGGCGCTGGTGGGGAGCTACGCCTAGTGGACGCCGCGGTCCTCGACATCGCGATGGCCACCATGGTCGTCGCCGCCAAGCTCAGCGCCCCGGTGCTGGTCACCGCCCTGGTCATCGGCTTCGCGATCTCCCTGTTCCAGTCGGTCACCCAGATCCAGGAGGTGACGCTGTCGTTCGTGCCGAAGGCCATCGGGGTGGGGCTGGCGCTGCTGATCACCGGGCACTGGATGCTGCAGACGCTCATCGCGTTCACCACCGAGCTGTTCGACCGCCTGCCGGCCCTGCTGGCGAGCTGAGGTGGGCCCGCTGCTGAGCTTCGGGGTGTCCCTGGAGACCGTGGTCGCCACCCTGCTCGTCGGCCTGCGGATCACCGCGTTCATCGTCATCGCCCCGCCCTTCGCCCACCGCGCGATCCCCGCGCGGGTCAAGGCGCTGCTGGGGATGGGCCTGGCGCTGGCGGTGACGCCCTCGGTGGACACCACTGACGTCAGCCTCGACGCCGGCCCGCTGGTGATCGCCGCCGCCTGGGCGGTGCTGACCGGCGCGGCGACGGGCTTCGCGGTGTACCTGCTGTTCGCCGCGCTGCAGGCCGCCGGTGATGCCCTCGACGTCTTCGGCGGGTTCCAGCTCGCCTCGGCGTTCGACCCGCTGATGCAGTCGGGGTCGGCGATCTTCGGGCGCTTCTACCAGTTCCTCGCCACCGTGCTGCTGTTCGCCAGCGACGGGCACCTGCTGCTGCTGCGGGGGATCACGCGCACCTTCGCGGTCATCGGCGTGGCCGAGGGGGTGTCGCTGGAGGTGCTCGCCGAGGTGGTCACCGCCGGGGTCGCCCAGCTGCTCGTCGCGGCCCTGCAGATCGCCGGGCCGCTGATCGCGGTGCTGTTCCTCACCGACCTGGGCCTGGGCCTGCTCACCCGCGCGGCGCCCGCGCTGAACGCCTTCGCCCTCGGGTTCCCGCTGAAGATCATGGTGACCCTCGCGCTGGGGTCGGTGGCGGTGGCGGTGCTGCCGCAGGTCATCGGCTCCCTCACGCAGGACGCCGCGCGCCAGGTCGTGCGCATCGCCGACGCCAGCGACACCGACCCCGCCGCCGGTCCCGGGGCGACGCGGTGAGCGGCGGCGAGGAGCGCACCGAGCAACCCACCGCCAAGAAGCTCAAGGAGGGCCGCCAGCAGGGGCAGTTCGGCCGCTCGGCCGACCTCGGGGCGTGGCTCGGCGTCGCCGCGGGCCTCGCCCTGGTGCCGATGATGGTCCGCGAGGGGCGTGACCGGCTGCAGCGCAGCTTCGACGTCCTCGACGACGTCGCCCGCGACCCCCAGCCGGAGGCGGTGCTCGCCGCGGTCGCCACCACCGGCACCACCATCGTCCCCCTGCTGGTGCCGATCGCCGCCGTCACCGTGTTCGTGGCCATCGCCGCTGCCGCCGGCCAGGGCGGGCTGCACTTCGCCACCAAGGCCGCGAAGCCCAGCGCCAAGCGGTTGAACGTGCTGAAGGGCCTGAAGCAGATGGTGAGCGTCGTGGCCCTGTGGCAGGGGGTGAAGTCGCTGCTGAAGACGGTGGTCATCGGCGTCGCCCTGTGGATGACCATCTCGGAGCTGGGACCGCAGCTGCTCACCGCCGGGTCGATGCCGCTGGCGACCATCACCGCGGCCGTCTCCGCCGGGGCCGCCGACATGCTGCGCGCCGCTGTCGTCGCCGGCCTGGCGCTCGCCCTGGTCGACGTGGTCGTCACCAAGCGCAAGTCCCTCAAGGAGCTGCGGATGACCCGCCAGGAGGTCAAGGACGAGTACAAGTCCTCCGAGGGCAACCCGCTGATCAAGGGCGCCATCCGCTCCAAGCAGCGCGCCATGTCGCGCAACCGCATGATGTCGGCGATCCGCGACGCGGATGTGGTGCTGGTCAACCCCACCCACGTCGCCGTGGCGCTGCGCTACGAGTCGGGGCGCGGCGCCCCCCGGGTGGTCGCCAAGGGCGCCGGGCACGTGGCGGCGAGGATCCGCGAGCAGGCCACCGAGCACGGGGTGCCGATGGTCGCCGACGTCCCGCTCGCCCGGGCCCTCCACGCCGCCTGCGAGATCGACCAGGAGGTGCCCTCGCACCTGTTCGTCGCCGTCGCGCAGGTGCTGGCCTTCGTCATGGCGCTGCGCCGGCGCGGCAGCGCCCGCGGGGTCCACCGCAGCCCGCTCGCGGCGTGAGCGCCGGCGTCGTCCGCGCCCGAGGGCTCGCGGCCTCCGGGGCGACGGGAGTACCAGGCTGCGCGCCGCCCGGGCGTGTCCCGGCGCACCGGCCCGCGGCAGCGGATAGGACGGACCCCACCCGGGGGAGAGCTGCTCAAGTCCACCGCCCGGGGTGCCGATGCACCCCGGGCCAGGACGGCGCCGCACTGCCACGGAGAGCCACCCGACCGTCCCCTGCCCACCGCGTGAGGAGTCCGGCCCCGTGGGTCTTCGCCGTCTAGGCCAGCTGGCCGTGCCCGTGGGCGTGGTGGGCATCGTCCTGCTGCTCGTGGTGCCGCTCCCCGCCGTGCTGCTCGACTTCCTCATCGCGACGAACATCGTGGCCGCGCTGCTGATCCTCATGACGTCGATGTACGTGCGCCGGCCCCTGGACTTCTCGATCTTCCCCTCGCTGCTGCTGGTGTTCACCCTGTTCCGCCTGGGCCTGAACGTGGCCTCCACCCGGCTGATCCTGCGCGACGGTGATGCCGGCAAGGTGATCCACGCCTTCGGGGACTTCGTCGTCGGCGGCTCCCTGGTCATCGGGCTGGTGATCTTCCTGATCCTCGTGGTGATCCAGTTCGTCGTCATCACCAACGGCGCCGGGCGCGTCGCCGAGGTCGGTGCCCGCTTCACCCTCGAGGCGATGCCCGGCAAGCAGATGGCCATCGACGCCGACCTGAACGCGGGCCTCATCGACGAGGACACCGCCCGCACCCGCCGCGCCGACGTGACGGCGGAGGCCGACTTCTACGGCGCCATGGACGGTGGTGCGAAGTTCGTCAAGGGCGACGCCATCGCCGGGATCATCATCATCGTCATCAACCTCGTCGGCGGCTTCGTCACCGGCATGGTGCAGCGGGGCCTGGAGCCGGCGGAGGCCCTGCAGACCTACAGCCTGCTGACCATCGGCGACGGGCTGGTCACGCAGATCCCCGCCCTGCTCATGGCGGTCGCGACCGGTCTGATCGTCACCCGCGCCACCACCCAGGGCGACCTCGGCTCGGACGCCGCGACCCAGCTCCTGCGCCACGGCAACGCCCTGCGGATCGCCGGCGGCGGCGCACTGGTCATCGCGCTGATCCCCGGGCTGCCCAAGATCCCGTTCGTGGTGCTCGGCGCCGGGCTGCTGCTGATCGCCCAGTTCTCCCCGGGCGAGGATGACACCAGCAGCGACCTCGCCGCGGTGCCCGGCGCGGGTGCCGCCCCTGCCGCCGAGACGCCCGAGCAGCTGATGGCGCAGATGCGGGTGGACCCCCTGGAGATCGTGCTGGCCCCCGACCTCGTCGACCTCGTCGACGTGGCCTCCGGCGGCGACCTGCTCGACCGGGTGCGCTCGCTGCGCCGCAAGGTGGCCCTGGAGCTGGGCATCGTCATCCCCCCCGTGCGCACCCGCGACTCCCTGGACCTGCCGCTGTCGACGTACGCGGTGCGCATCTCGGGGGTCGACGTCGGCAGCGGCCTCGCGCCCGCCGGTCAGGTGCTGGCCCTCGGTGACCACCTCGAGGGCCTGCCGGGCACCGTCACCACCGAACCGGTCTTCGGCCTCGCCGGGAAGTGGGTGCCCGCCGAGCTGCGCCACCAGGCCGAGATGACCGGTGCCACCGTGGTCGACCGCGCGAGCGTGCTCATCACCCACCTCGCCGAGATCGTGCGCGCCAACGCCTCGCGGCTGCTCACCCGCGAGGACGTGCGCACCCTCACCGACGCGCTGAAGGCCACCGATCCCGCGGTCGTCGAGGAGCTGGTGCCCTCGCTGCTCACCCTCGGTGAGGTCCAGCGGGTGCTCGCCGGCCTGCTCGACGAGGGGGTGCCGGTGCGCGACCTCGGGCGGATCTACGAGGGACTGACCCTCGCGGCCAAGGCCGGATCCGATCCCACCGCGCTCGTGGAGGCCGCCCGCGCGGCCCTCGGCCCGGCGATCGCCGCCCAGCACGTCACCGCGGGAGCGCTGCGCGTGCTCACACTCGACCCGCTGCTGGAGCACCAGATGGTCGAGTCGCTGCGCCTGACCGACTCCGGCGCGCAGCTGGGCTTCGACCCCTCGCGCGTCGAGCGGGTCGTCGACGACGTGCAGCGGCGCCTGCGGGTGGCCGAGGAGCTCGGCACCACCCCCGTGCTGGTGTGCGCACCGGCCCTGCGGGCCCCTCTGCGCCGGCTGGTGGCCCTGGCGCTGCCCGGGGTGTGCGTGCTGTCGTACTCGGAGGTGTCCGGGCCAGGCCTGAGCATCGAGACGGTGGGGGTGATCAGCGATGCCGCGGCAGTTGCTGCTTGAGGGACCGGCGATCGAGCCGCTGCTGGCGCGGGTGCGCGAGGAGCACGGCACCGCGGCCCGCATCGTCAAGGCCGAGCGCGTGCGCGTCGGCGGGGTCGGCGGGTTCTTCGCCAAGGTGCGCTTCGAGGTGACCATCGAGGTGACGGAGGCGGGCGCGGCCGCCGGCGGGCCCTCCTCGTCGGACGACGAACCGGACCTCGCGGGCCTGGCCGCGCTCCTGTCCGCCACCGAGGATGCCGAGCGCAGCGGCGCGCCGGCGGTGGACTACAGCGACTTCTGGGCAGGTTCGCCGCGGCGGGGCCGCACACCGGTGGCGGAGGAGCTGATCCGCCTCCCGCCCGCGGCGCCCCTTCCCGCGATCCCCGCTCCCCGGGTGCCGGTGGCGGTGCAGGCATCGCCGCCGCCCGCGGCCGCACCCGCACCGGTGGCCGCGCCCGTGGTGGCCGCGGTGCCCGGCCCCGAGGTGGTCGGGCTGCTGCAGGAGGCCCCCGTGCCGCGCACCCCGCCGCCCGCACCGGTCGAGCTGCCCGCTGACCCCGTCTCCGGATCCGTCGCCGAGCCGAGCGACGAGGTCCCGACGGATCGGTCCCGCCCCGCGGGGCGCCACAGCGCAGACGCCTCGGTCACCGCGCCGTCCGGCGCCGCGCCCGCCACCGCGCCGGACGCCGGCCCCGACGCCGTGGCCGACCCCGACGCGCCGCTGCCCACCCGTCGTTCGCGGCGCCGCGAGACCCCCGCCGGCGCCGCTCCAGCGCCGCTGAACCCCCCTCCCGCGACGACCGGTGGCGACTTCGCCGAGCAGCTCGGCTGCCTCGGGGTGCACCGGCGGTGGCTGCGCGACCTGCCGGACGACCGCACCGAGGCGCTGCGGGAGCTCGCGAGCCGTCTGGCAGCGCGGCCGGCCACCCCGCGACGTGCGCCCGATCCCGGCGACCACCCCCTGGTCGTCGTCATCGCCGAGAGCGGCGGCGCCCTGCCGACGACCCGCACCCTGGCCGTGGGCATGGGCCTGCCGGTCGACGAGGTGGTCGTGATCGCCGACGACGCCCCCGCCGTGGAAGCCGACCTCGAGGGCGAGGGCCGCGCGCACCTGGTGGACCTCGCCCGCCAGCGCAGCCGTCCGGTCGTGGTGCACCTCGCCGTGCCGTTCGGCGCGGACGCCGGGCGCCGGGCCGCCGCGCGCGGCCTTCTGACCACGCTGCGCGTCGACCAGCTGTGGGCCGTGGTCGACGCGACCCGTCGCACCGCCGACGTCGAGGCCTGGCTGCGCGACGTCGCCCCGGCCGGCGGAGTCGACGCGGTGTCCCTGGTCGACACCGCCGCCACCGCCGTCCCCGCCGCGGGGCTGGACCTCGCGGCGCCGGTGGCACTGCTCGAGGGGCGGCCCGCCACTCCCGCCGCCTGGGTGTCCCTGCTCGCCGCCCGCCTCACCGAGGACGACCTGGCGCGCCACCTGGCCTCCCCGTGAGCCGGCAGCTCCGTGACGACGCCCCGGCGTGGCCGCCCGTGGGCGCGCTGCTGCGCGTGCTCGGGAACGGCTCCCACCCCTGGCTCGGCCCCGACGGACGGGCCAGCCGCGTCGAGGACGTCGACGGCGCGATGATCGCCATCGCCGCCCCGCGAGGGACCGGTGACGTGGAGCCGCCCGCGGTGGGCGAGGAGCTGCGGCTGCGGTGGGCCGGGCCGCGGGGTCTGCTGACGCTCGACGTGCGCCTGGTCGACCTCGGCCGCGACGGCGTGCCGCTGTGGTGGTGCGAGCCGGCCGGTGGGCTGCAGGTGCACCAGCGCCGCGAGTTCGTGCGCGCCCCCGTGCCCGGGGGGTGGCGGGTGTCGGTGGCGATCACCCCCGTGGGGTCGAGCGCGAGCCCGGTGCAGGGCCATCTGCTCGACGTCAGCGAGGGGGGTCTCCGGGTGCGCGTGCCCGCCTGGCCCGGTGCCGGTGGCACACCCGTGCTCGTGCACCTGGTGCTCCCGCCGCAGGCCGAGGAGGACATGGACGGCGGGCGGGCCGCGGGCGCCGTCGCCGCCCACGAGCTCTCGGGCACGGCGCTCCGAGACACCGGGGTGGGCGACCCCCGACTGCCCGCCGGGCCGGTCGAGGTCTCCGTGGGCCTGGAACAGCCGGTGCCCTGCGCCGACGACCTGCGGTCACTGGTCTTCGCCTGGCAGCGCGCGGAGCGACGCGCCGGTCAGACCCGAGCGGGCTAGAGCAGTCACGGGCCCGCACGCAGCGTGACTATCCTGGGCGGGTGCTGGTCCTCACACGTCGCGCCGGCGAGAGCATCATGATCGGGTCCGACGTCGTCGTCAGGGTCATCGAGGTCCGCGGCGACGTCGTGCGCGTGGGGGTGGACGCCCCCCGCGAGGTGCAGGTGCACCGCGAGGAGGTCTTCCACGCCGTGCGCGCCGCGAACCTCGCCGCGGCGGCCGCGCACGACCCAGCCGCCCTGGACGCGCTGCGCGCGGGTCTGGCCGGTCGCCTGGGCCGGCCGGCGGTGCCCGTCGCCCCGTCGGCCCCGGAGGCGCCGACGTCGGTCTGAGGCCGCAGCGGCACCGAGCCCCGCGGGTGTCCCCGGCTAGCATGCCCTGACGCAGGAGGGCTGCCAGAGCGGCCGAACGGGGCGGTCTTGAAAACCGCTGAGGCGTGCAAGCGTCTCCGTGGGTTCGAATCCCACGCCCTCCGCTGCTCCGCCGCCGCCACCCGACCGACGTCCCCGACACTGGTGCCGTGACCCACCGCGTGCCGCCGCTGTGAGCGGCGCGCCCCTCGTCGTGCGCATCGCGCTGCCGGGTGAGCTGGACGCCGCCGGCCGGTGCGTGAGCGCGGCGTACGAGGTCGACGACCTGGCCGGTCCCGACTACCTCGCCGTGCTCGCCGATGCCCGGGCCCGTGCCGGGGGCGCCGACGTCCTGATCGCGGTCGACGCCGGAGGCGAGGTGCTCGGCTCGGTCACCTTCGTCCTGCCCGGCTCCCCGTGGGCGGACCTGGCACGCCCCGGGGAGGCGGAGGTCAGGATGCTCGGGGTGCCACCCGCGGCCCGGGGCCGGGGTGTGGCGGGCGCGCTGCTCCAGGCGTGCCTGGGGCGGGCGCGAGCCGCTGGGGCCCACCGGGTCGTGCTGTGCTCGCAGGCCGCGATGACCACCGCGCACCGCCTCTACGCCCGCTCCGGCTTCGTGCGCGCCCCCGAGCTGGACTGGGCGCCCCACCCGTCGGTGCCGCTCCTCGGCTTCGCCCTCGACCTCAGCGGCGCCTGAGCGACCCTCAGGCGCTGGGCGCGCTCGCCCGGGCGACGACCCTGTCGTAGAGCAGCGCCGCCGCGACGCCCCCGACCAGGGGCGCGAGCAGGTACACCCACGCGGACGTGAGGTCGAAGGAGACGATCATCGGTCCGAGGGCCCGCACGGGGTTGGCCGCGCCACCGGTGCTGGGCCCGCCGATGAGGACGGCGGCGACCAGGGCGAAGCCGATGCTGGTGCTGGCCGCGGCCACGTTGACCCGGTCGTCGGTGGCGACGGCCACGATGACGAAGACCAGCAGGAAGGTGATGAAGGCCTCGACGAGGAAGGCCCGCCCGTCGCTGATGCCCTCCGCGGGGTACGTCGCCCCGAGACGGGCTTGGTCGCGGGCCGCGGCGCCGAGGGTCAGCCAGGTGGCCATCGCCCCGAGGATCGCCCCGAGGAGCTGGGCGACCACGTACGTGGGGGTGAAGCGCCACGGGAACTTCCCGATCACGGACAGTCCCAGGGTGACCGCGGGGTTCAGGTGCGCGCCGGAGACCGGGCCGAGCGCGCCGACGAGCGCGGCGAGGACGAGCCCGAAGGCCAGGGCGACGGAGAGGCTGTCGGGCGCTTCCCCGGCGATGGTGGCGCCGGTGGCCGCGGCGACGGCGGTGGCGGTGCCGGTGTAGACGAGGAAGAAGGTGCCCACGAGCTCCGCCAGACCGGCGCGCAGGGCGTTGCTCTGCGACTGGCTCGAGGCCGGGTCGGGGCGTGGGCTCCCGGCCTCGACGTCGCCGGTGTAGGTGTCGGACGATCGGGCCATGGTGGCCTCCTGGGTGGTCGTGGCGGGGGCCAGCTCGGCGGGGAGCACAGGGGTGCTCAGCGGGGACGTGCGTGCTCATCATCACGGCGGACGCCGACACCGGCGTGCAGTCTTCGACCGCATGGAGCAGCCGGTCACGCGGAGCGCGTGACCGGCTGCGGAGGGTGCTGGATCAGCTGGTCCGGCGGGTCCCGAAGATGATGACCTCGCGCTCGAGGTCGTAGTAGACCTCGGAGGAGTCGCTCAGCCAGTCGTAGAGGTTGTCGGCGTCGTCGGTGGTGACGGCCAGGACGACCTCCGAGGCGCCGTCGTCGAGGATGAGCTGGAAGATGTACGTGCCCGGCTCGCCGCTGCCGGACGCCGAGAAGCTCGGCTGCCAGGACGTGACCTTGCGGGTCTTGATGACGTGGCGCCCGATGTCGGCGCCGGTGTCTGTGGCGGTCATGCTGCACTCCTCGGAGAAGGGTCCGCCGGCGGGTGTCGATCGGCGGTGGCACGAGTGTGGCCGCGCACGCCCTGCCGGGCACCTCGACGGCGCCCCTCGCCGCCCGCGGCCGGTCGGCCGACGTCCCGGGTGGCGCGGAACCCGTCGCCGCGCAGGATGGGGCACGAGCGAGCCCGTCGTCGAGCGCCGCAGGAGGGTGCCGTGTCCATCCGCGAGGTCCGTCCCCCCGAGGTGCTGCCGATCCTCTCGCGCGGGAGGCACCGCAGCCCCCGCCGAGGCGCCTGCTTCATGGAGATGGCCTCCTACCTGGCCGGTGAGCGGTGGAGCGACCACCCCGCCTGCACCCACGCGCTGCTGGCGTCCCTGGCCCGTCACGTCAACGACCGCACCTCCGACGCCGAGCGCCCGCGCCTGGCCACGCTGATCCCCTCGGTGATCGGCCTGACCAGCGACGACCCGAGGGTCGACGTGCGACTGGCGATGCTCTGCGCCTCCACGGGGCTGCCGGTGGTGGCCGAGGAGCGCCAGCGCGTGCTCGCCGTCGCGCTGCTGGCCGGGGAGCGGGTGCTGGCCGACCTCGACGGCCGAGACCTGGTGGAGCTCAGCGAGCAGACGCGGACGGCGCTGGCCCACGCCCCGCTCGCCGCGCGGTGGGGGCAGCGCTTCGCCGGGCAGGACCGCACCACCGCCCGCGCCCACCGCCGCCACGCCGCACCGCACGTCGTCGGCTACGCCGTCCACGGCATCGCCCAGGCCTGCGTGGCCGACCCCGACGCGGTGCTGCGCGACCTGCTCACCGCCGCGATCGACCAGGTGCGCGCGGTCGCCCGCGACGAGGTGCAGCCGGTCGAGCAGGCCGCGTGGGAGGCGGCCTGCGCCCTCACCCGGGGATAGGGCGCCCCCCGAGGTCGCCGGGGACCACCTCGCCCACCACGCGCCACTCGGTGCCGGTCCACTCGCTCAGCTCGTACCCGCCGCGCGCGGTGCCGGCGTCCTGGTGCTGCTCGGCGAGGGAGGTCCCCTCGCGCCACGCGCTGGGCCGATCGGGGGCGTCGAAGTCCGCGAGCACGCGGGCGCCGTCGGTGATCAGCCGGAAGGAGGTCATGCCCGCACGGTAGGCGCGTCGCGCCAGGAGTGCACCGGGGCGCGGCCCAGCACCCGCCGCGCGTGCCGGAGCGGTGCCCGACGGCGTGAACCTGCCACGTCGCCGACCGGGCTCTCGACGGGCGCGCGGGCCGGTGCCGGCGGTGTTGCCATCGTCTGTGCCTCCCCCCTCGCGCGACATCGCGGTCGCCTCCCGGTACCGCCTCGCCCAGCGCCTGGGCTCGGGGGGCATGGGCACGGTGTGGGCCGCGCACGACGAGGTGCTGCGCCGTGACGTGGCGGTCAAGGAGGTGCTGCCCCCCGACGGGTTGTCCCCGCGCGAGCGCGCGGTGGTGCTCGAGCGCACCCGGCGCGAGGCGCGCGCCGCCGCCGCTGTCGCGTCACCGTCGGTGATGACCGTCTACGACGTGATCGACGACGACGAGCGCACGTGGATCGTCATGGAGCGCCTCCCGCGCCGGACCCTGGCCGACGTCCTCACCGAGGAGGGGCCGGTGCCGGTGCATCGGGCCGCGGGAATCGCCCTAGCGGTGCTCGACGCCCTCGACGCCGCCCACGCCGTGGGCGTGCTGCACCGCGACGTGAAGCCGGCGAACGTCATGTGGGGACCGGGGGGGCGGATCGTGCTCGCCGACTTCGGCATCGCGCGGACGGCGGGGGAGCCCTCCCTGACCGAGGTGGGGATGGTCCTCGGCTCCCCGGCCTACCTCGCTCCCGAGCGCGCCCGCGGCGGGGCGGCCGCGCCCGCCGCCGACCTGTGGTCCCTCGGCGCGCTGCTCTTCGCCGCGGTCGAGGGGCGCGCGCCCTTCGGGGGCGCCGGCGCCCTGGCCACCCTGACCTCGATCGTCGCGGACGACGTGCCGCCGGCACCGTCGGCGGGGCTGCTGGGCCCGGTCGTGGAGGGCCTGCTGCGCAAGGACCCGGAGCGGCGGATGACCTCCGCGCAGGCCCGGCCGCTGCTGGAGCGCGCGGCCCTGGCGCGCCCGACCGCGGCGGGCGGTGCCGTGGGCGCCCCGGGTGCCGTCGCTGCCTCGGGTGTCCCGGGTGGGCACCGGGACGTCGACGACTCGGGCACGACCGCGGCGTCACCACCGCTCGGAGCGGGGCGGGCGGGCGCCGCGGCCACGACGCTGGAGCCCGTGGTGCGCCATCGCCGCCGCGCGCTCGCCGCCGCCGCCGGCGCCGGCGCTCTGGCGGTGGGGGTGCTCTCCGCGGCCGGGCAGCTGGCGCCCGCGCTGGTGCGCGATGTCGCGGTGACGTCCACCCCCGCGGTGACGGAGGCGCCGCCGGGCGCGACGCCGTCCCCGTCGACCACCACCGACGCGGAGGCGGGGGCGGCCGGGGCGGCGACCACGGCGCTGCCGCCGGTCCCCGGCGCGGCGGTCGCCCCGGAGCCCGGCCCGCCGGTCATCCCACCGGCTCCCGCACCGACGGCTCCTGCGCCGACGGCCTCCGCACCGACGGCCCCTGCACCGACCGGCACCGCACCGACCACCCCGGGGTCCACCGCGCCCGAGGGCCAGCGTGCACCCGGCCTGGGCGCGACCGCCAAGGCGCACGCGACCCCCGGGGGTCGCGGCGAGGCCTTCGGGCGCGGTGGCGTCGCGGCCCGTCGGGGCGGCTGAGGGGGCTCAGCGCGAGCGCTCGACGTGCTTGCGCAGAGCGGCCAGCGACGAGCGGACCTCCCCGTCCAGGCCCCCCAGGCCCGCCACCCCCGCCGCGGCCGAGCGCCCTTGCGGGGGGGCGACCTTGACGGTGACCTGGCTGCTCGAGGCCCCGGGGAGGGAGTGCACGTGGAAGCGCAGCCGGTGGCCGCCGGGCTCCTGCCAGTCCACCCGGTCCATCGGCGGACCGTCCAGCGGGCCCACCAGTCCCGGCAGCCCGCCGTGCTCGTGCACGTGGACGGCGATCTGCCCCGACGGCCGGTAGACCACCATGGACGTCTCGTGCACCCAGGGCAGCTCGTCGCGCAGCGACAGGTCCAGCGCCGCCACCTCCTCGGGGGTGCCCAGGGCGGTCACCTCGCCCTCGGGGCGCTGCCGGGAGGCGACCGCCATGGCGACGACGGCGGTGGCGACGACGCCGGCGGCCAGCAGGGGGAGGACGGTGGGGGACGTGCGGCGGTCGCTCACCGGGCGATCATGTCGCCCGCCGCCGGCTCCCGCCACCGTTGTCCCTACGCTGCGTGGCCGTGGCCGAGCTGGACTACGCCGTCCTCGCGGACTTCGCGGTCGTCACCGACGACGGTTCGCTGACGGTGGTCGGCGCCCACCGCACGACCTTCCGCGTCGCCGGGGCGCCCACCCAGCACGTGGTGTGCGTGGGGGGCCGGCTCTTCCTCGGGCGCCGGGAACCCGCAGCCGTCCTGGCCCTGGGCGCCCTCACCCCCGACGGTGAGGTGCCGGTCGTGGCGCAGTGGCCGGTCGAACCGCGCACCGGCCCCTCACCCGCGGCCACCGAGGGCGGGCGCCTCCCCGTCTGCTTCGCCGTCACCGTCCTCGCCCCCGTGCCCCGCGTCGGCGCTTACGCGCTGGTCCTGTCCGTCAACGGGGAGGTCCGGCGGCGCCTGCCGTTCGTCGTGGTCGACACCGCCGCCGGGTGAGGAGCGGGCGTCCACGTCCCCGCACTCCAGGACGAACCACACCGCCTTGCCCTGCCCGCCGACGTCCCAGCCCCACGCCGTCGACATCCGCTGCACCAGGCGCATCCCGCGGCCGCCCTGGTCCAGGGGCGCGGCGTCGCGCGGGCGCGGCACCTCGGTGCTCGCGTCGCGCACCACCACGCGGACGTCGTCGGGCCCGGCGTCGACGAGGACCTCGAACTCGGGCCCACCGCCGTAGCGGACGGCGTTGGTCGCCAGCTCCGAGACCAGCAGCTCCGCGATGGCCGTGCACGCGTCCTGCCGCTGGCCCGCTGCTTCCAGCGCCGCACCCAGCAGCTCGCGCGAGCGCCGGCACGAGGCGGGTGCCCTCGGCAGCACAGCGCTCCGGTGGTGCCGCACACGACCTCCCCGCCTCCCCCGTCACGCTGCCACCCGCGCTCGCATCGCGCACGGCCAGCGCTCGGCGCTCACACGAGCGCGGTGGCCCCCAGCACCACCGCGCTCATGACGAGCGTGGAGAGCCCTCCCACGGCGAGCCAGCGGCCACCGGAGCGCGCGAGCCGGCGCAGGTGGATGCCGGTGCCCAGGCCGAACATCGCCCCTGCCAGCAGCACGGTGGTGACCACCGGCGCGGCGGCGACCACGGGGTCCGGGAGCCAGCCGGTGGAGCGCAGGGCGACGGCGGCGAGGAAGCCGAGCACGAACAGCGGCACCAGCGGTGCCCGGCCGGCCAGGGACTCCGCTGCGCCGCCCGCGGCGGCACTGGCGCGGCGCGCCTGCCACGCCACGGCCGCGGCCATCGGGGCGAGGAGGACCACGCGACCGAGCTTGGCCACGGTCGCCACCGCCAGGGCGGCGGTCCCTGCCGTGCCGGCGGCCGCGACGACCTGGGCGACCTCGTGCACCGACAGCCCCACCCACAGCCCGAAGCGCTCCTCGCCCAGGCCCAGGGCCCTCCCGACCAGGGGCAGGACGACGATGGACAGCGAGCCGTACAGGGTGACCATGGCGAGCGCGGAGGCGACCTCCTCGTCGTCCGCGTCGACCACGCCCTGCATGCCGGCGACGGCGGACGCCCCGCAGATGGAGAACCCCGCGGCCATGAGGGTGGCCCCCGCGGGGCGCAGGCCCAGGCGGCGGCCCACCCAGGAGGTGAAGGCGAAGCCGGCGACGACGCTGGCGGCGATGAGCGCGAGGACGGCGGGGCCGAGCGCCACGACGTCGCGCAGCGCCAGCTGGAGCCCGAGGACGACGATGCCGGTGCGCAGCAGGCGCCTGGTGGCGCCGGTGACGCCCGGGCGCAGCGCGGGGCGCAGCAGGCCCGCGTTGCCCACCACCAGCCCGAGGACGAGGGCGATGACCAGCGCCCCGACCGCGGGCTGCGCGCGGGCGAGGGCCACGGACACCGCCACCGCCGCGGCCGTGGCGGCGAGCCCCGGCGCCCACCGCGCCACCGCCGCGCCGGAGCGGCTCACGTCACCGCCGGTCGGTCACGGCCGGGCGACCCAGCCCTCAGAGCAGCTCGTACTCGGTGAGGAACTCCTCCGCCACGGTGGCGGTGTCGTCCTTGTCGACCTGCACCTTCGCGAGCGCCTCGGTGAGGTTCTCCGTGGTGAGCGCTCCGGAGACGGCGTTCAGCGCCCCGGTGACGGTCTCGTCGTTCTTCGAGGAACGGATCAGCGGGACGATGTTCTCGGCCAGGAACAGGTCCTCCGGGTCCTCGAGCACCACCAGGCCCTCGGTGGCGATCGCGGAGTCGGTGGAGAAGACGTTGCCCACGCCGATGGTCCCGTCGCGGAGGGCGCCGATGGTCAGCGGGCCACCGGCGTCCAGCGGCCGGAACTCCGCGAAGGTCACCCCGTAGACCTCCTCCAGGCCCACCAGGCCCTGGTAGCGCTCCGCGAACTCGGGTCCGGCGCCGATCACGAGCTCACCCGCCACCGGCGCGAGGTCCTCGATGGTGGTCAGGCCGTACTCCTGCGCGGTCTCGGCGGTGACGCTGAGGGTGTCCTTGTCCTCCGCCGCGGACTGCGGCAGGGTCTCGATGCCTTCGGGCAGCACCTCCTGCAGGGCCCCGTACACGTCCTCGGAGTTGCTGACGCCCTCCGCGACCCCACCCTCGGTGAGGTAGGAGAGCAGCGCCCCGTTGTACTCGGGCAGCAGGTCGATCGAGTCGTCCTCGAGGGCCTGGATGTAGACCTCGCGGGCACCGATGTTGAACTGGCGGGTGACGGTGACGCCCTCGGCCTCCAGGGCCTGGGCGTACATCTCGGCCAGCAGCTCCGACTCGGGGAAGTTCGCGGACCCGATGGTGATGCCCTCCGAGGCCGCCGCGGTCCCCTCACCGCCCCCGCTGGGTCCTGCCAGGGGGTCGGACCCGCCGCCGCACCCGGTCAGGGCGAGCAGGGCGAAGCTGGTGCCGACGGCTCTGAGCCTCAGCCGACGTGACATGGGTGCCTCCGGGAAGCTGTTCGAGGTCATCCGCGGCTCTGGTCGAGCTGCGGCTCGGGGAGGGCGAGCGGTGCCCGCGCGCCTCGAGTGGTCCCTCGCCCGGTGAGCCCGGGCGAGACGGCGTAGCGCTGGAGCAGTCCCAGCAGCAGGTCGAGGGCGATCGCGAGCACGGCCACCACGACCGCCCCGGCGAGGACCCGGGGGTAGTCGCGGACGCTGAGGCCGTCGATGAGCAGGCGCCCGAGCCCGCTCAGCCCGACGGTCGCGGCGACCGTGGCGGTGGAGACCACCTGCAGGGTGGCGCTGCGCACGCCCCCCATGATCAGCGGCAGCGCGACCGGCACCTCCACCTGGCGCAGCACCTGGAGCGGGCGCAGGCCCATGCCCAGCGCGGCGTCGATGGTCGCGCGGTCGACGTTGCGCAGCCCGGCGTAGGTGGCGGTGAGGATCGGGGGGATCGTCAGGACCGTCAGCGCGATGATCACCGGGACGACCCCGAGGCCCAGCAGCGTGACGATGAGGTACAGCAGCCCCAGGGTCGGCAGGGACCGCCCGGCGTTGCCGGCGTTGATCGCCCCGAAGGAGAAGCGGCCGGTGTGGCCGATGTACAGGCCCACCGGCAGGGCGATCAGGGCGCCGAGCAGCAGCGCCAGCGCGGTGTACCCGAGGTGGGCCAGGATGAGCTGCGGGATGCTCCCGGTGGTCGCCGGAGCCCAGTTCGCCGGGTCGAAGAGGTACTCGCCCATGCTCAGGCCCTCCCGCTCGGGACGTCGGCCGGGGCGGGCGGGGCCTCCGCCCGGACCGCCGGCGACAGGCGGCGGCCGCTGCGCCGGGGGCGCTGGGAGCGCTGCCCGCCCACCGCGCGCGACCACGGGGTCAGCGCCCGCTGCAGGAGCACCAGGGCGCCGTCGGCGGTCGCGGCGAGGAGCACCGACAGCACCACGCCGACGAGCTGGGGGGTGAGGTAGAACAGCTGGAACCCGCGGGTGAACAGCGAGCCCAGGCTCTGCACCCCGATCAGCACCCCCACGCTGACGAGGCTGATGTTCGAGACCGTCGCCACCCGCAGCCCCGCGAAGACCACCGGGAGCGCCATCGGCAGCTCGACGTCGATCAGGCGCCGCGCGGGGCGGTAACCCATGGCCGTCGCCGCCTGGGTGACGGCGGGGTCGACCGCGCGCAGGCCGTCGGCGACGGTGCGCGCCAGCAGGGCGACGGTGTAGATGCTCAGCGCCACGACCACGTTCACGGGGTCGAGGATCTGGGTGCCGAGGACGGCGGGGAGCACCACGAACAGGGCCAGCGACGGGATCGAGTACAGCAGCCCTGAGACCGTCACCAGGGGCTGGTAGAGCCGTGGGAGGCGCACTGCGAGGTAGCCGATCGGCAACGACACCGTCGCACCGATGAGCACGGGCAGCAGGGCCAGGACCGCGTGCTGGCGCAGCAGCCCCCAGATGTCGCCGGCGTTGTCCTGCAGGTACCCGATCACAGGACCGTCGTCGAGGTCGGGGCGCCGTGCCCGGCGCGGCGCTGCGCCAGGTGGTCGACGAGGTCGTGGTGGCGCACCAACCCGTCGGCGCGCCCCTGCGCGTCGACCCGCACGGCGATGCCCACGGGGGAGGTCAGGGCCAGGTCCAGCACCGTGCGCAGCGAGTCAGCGCTGGTGAACGCGCCCGGGGGGCGCAGGGTGCCCAGGGGGCCCGGGCTGCTGACCGCCGCGCCGGACCACCCGGCGGGTCGCCCCGCGGCGTCCAGCACCAGCACCGCGCCGTCCAGGGCCGCGTCGTCCAGCGAGCGCACCGGCACCGAGCCCGCTCGGTCGAAGGACAGGCCGCGGAACCCCCGGTCGCGGCCGACGAAGCCCGCGACGAAGTCGTCGGCGGGGGCCTCGAGGAGCTGCTGCGGGGTGCCGTGCTGCGCGAGGTGGCCGCCCTCGCGGAAGACCGCGACGGTGTCGCCGAGCTTGATCGCCTCGTCGATGTCGTGGGTGACCAGGGCGATGGTCTTGCCCAGGTCCTGCTGCAGGCGCAGGAACTCGCGCTGCAGCCCCTCGCGCACCACGGGGTCGACGGCGCTGAACGGCTCGTCCATCAGCATGATCGGCGGGTCGGCGGCCAGCGCCCGGGCCACGCCGACGCGCTGCTGCTGACCGCCGGAGAGCTGGGATGGGTAGCGGTCGGCGTAGGCGGAGAGCCCGACGCGCTCGAGCAGCTCCATCGCCGCAGCGCGCGCCTCGCGGCGGCCCCGCCCGAGCAGGCGGGGCACGGTGGTCACGTTGTCGACGATCGTGCGGTGCGGGAAGAGGCCGGCGTGCTGGATGACGTAGCCGATCCCGCGGCGCAGCTCCGCGGCGTCCTGGTCCATGACGTCGCGGCCGTCGACGAGGACCTGCCCCGACGTGGGTTCGGTCATCCGGTTGATCATGCGCAGCGACGTGGTCTTGCCGCACCCGGACGGCCCGACGAAGACGGTGATCTCGCCGCTGACGAGCTCCAGGTCGAGCCCGTCGACGGCGGTGGTGCCGTCGGGGTAGACCTTGGAGACTCCTCTGAAGGTGATCACAGGGGTCCCCCAGAGGTCTCCGGGCGGCGCTCGCGGGTGCCTGTGGGCATCAGAGCGTCGAGCTTGGGGGTCGATCGATCGGTTGTCAACGACGCTCGACCAGTCGTCACCGGGCTGGGACGAGCAGACCACGGCGGCGGACGTCGCCGTCACCCGCTCGGGGAGTCACGGGAGCGAGGCCCCGTCGGGCCCGTCGGGGCGGCGGCGGTCGACCTCGAACCAGACCACCTTGCCCCGCGGGTCCGCGGCCACGCCCCACCGGGAGGCGGCGAGCGCGAGGATCTGCAGGCCCCGCCCGTCGAGGGCGTCGGAGTCCTCGAGCTGGAGGTGGGGGTGGCGGGAGTTGTCGTCCCCGACGCCGACGTGCACCACGTCTCCGGTGACGCGCACGCCCACGCGCGCCTCGCTGCGCCCGTGGATGATCGCGTTGGTCACCGTCTCCGACGCGAGCAGCACCGCGGTCTCGCGGGCGTCGTCGTCGACGTCGGCGGCCCGGCACACCTCCGTGACCAGGGCGCGCGCCCCGGCGGCGCTGCGACCATCCGGTGGGAACACCTGCTCCGCCCGGGCCCGGTCCACCGGGTGAGTGTTCCCGATGCCCCGGCGCCGGGCCCGCCGAGGCGCGGTTCGTGCGGGGTCGCCGAGGGGCGCCGCCAGAAGAGTGTCCAGCTGCTACTTTCCTGGCATGGCCCACCCCGTCCGTCTGGCGCGCGAGCAGCGCGGGTGGTCGCAGGTCGAGCTCGCTCGCCGCGCCGGCGTCACCAGGCAGCTCGTGGGGTCGGTGGAGTCGGGGGCCCACGCGGCGCGGGTCGACGCGGCCCTCGGCCTGGCCCTCGCCCTGGGGGCGAGCGTGGAGGAGCTCTTCGGTGCACCGGCCTCGAGCCCGCGACCCGTGCGCACGCTCGACGCCGAGGACGCCCCCGCCGGGACGGCCCTGGTGGCGGCCGAGGTGGGCGTGCAGACGGTCGTGGCGCGCACCGGCGGCGGGTCGGGCGGGGGGCGGACCTGGCTGGGTGTGCCCGAGGCGGTCGCCTCCCGCCACGGGGCCTCGTGGTTGCCGGGCGCCGACCACGACGGCGCCCTGGTGGCCGGGTGCGAGCCGTCGCTCGGGCTGGTCTCGGCCCTGCTGGCACGCCGGTCGGGTCACCACCTGGTCGCGGTGCACGCCGCCAGCGCCCAGTCGGCCCGGTGGCTCGACGAGGGAGCGGCGCACGCGGTCGTGGTGCACGGGCGGCCGGACCAGCTGCCGGAGACCACCACCGAGGTGGACCGCTACCTGCTGACCCGCTGGCAGGTGGGCCTCGCCGGTCCTGCGGGCCGTCCGCCGCCCAGCGTGGAGGAGGTCTGCGACCGGGGCCTCGCGGTGGTCCAGCGCGAGGAAGGGGCCGCCACGCAGGCGGCCTTCCTCCACGCCGTCCGAGCCGCGGGTGCGGACCGACCGCCCGCCGGTCCGCTGGCGTCGAGCCACCTCGACGCCACCGCGCGCGTGCTGCACGGCGCCCGGGCCGCGCTGACGACGGAGCCCGCGGCGCTCGCCGACGGCCTCGACTTCGCGCCGCTCGAGGAGCACGTGGTGCAGGTGTGGGTCGCGCGCGCCTTCGCCGCCCACCCCGCCGTGGCGGCGCTGGTGGAGCTGCTGAGCGACCGGACGCTGCACACCCGCCTGGCCTGCCTGCCCGGGTACGACGTGACCGCGACCGGACGGCGCCTGACCGCGTGATGCCCGACCCACCCCCCGGGGAGCCCCGCTCATGACCCGACAGCGCCGCCCGACGACCGGGGGACGCCCGCTCCGGCGACCCGTGGTGCCGATGGCCGCCGCCGCGGCGGCCGTGGCCCTGGTGGGCTGCGGTGGCTCCGACGCCACCGGCGCCGCCACCCCGGCGTCGACGAGCGGGTCGTCGTCCAGCGCCCCGACCACGTCGGGCGGACCCGGCCCGTCGGGGGACCTGACCGTCTTCGCGGCCGCGTCGCTGACCGACGCCTTCACCGCCCTCGGGGAGGACTTCATGGAGGGCCACGACGTGGTGGTGGCCTTCAACTTCGGCGCCAGCTCCGCGCTGTCGCAGCAGATCGCCTCCGGGGCGCCGGCCGACGTGTTCGCGGCCGCCAGCCCGGCCACCATGCAGGTGGTCGTCGACGCCGGCGACAGTGCCGCGGACCCCCGGGTCTTCGCGGCCAACACCCTGCAGATCGCCGTCCCACCCGGCAACCCCGCGGGCATCGCGCGACTCTCCGACTTCGCGGACGCCGACCTGACGATCGCCCTGTGCGCCCCGGAGGTCCCGTGCGGCGCCGCGGCGGAGCAGGTCTTCGCCGCGGCCGGCGTGGTGCCGGCGCCCGACACGCTGGCGCCGGACGTCAGGGCGGCGCTGAGCCAAGTGGAGCTGGGCGAGGTGGACGCCTCCCTGGTCTACCGGACCGACGTCATCGCCGCCGGCGACGCCGTCGAGGGCATCGCGTTCCCCGGAGCGGCCGACGCGGTCACCGACTACCCGATCACCGTGCTGACGCAGGCGCCGAACGACGCGGCGGCGCGGGCCTTCGTCGACCACGTCCTGGGCCCCGACGGGCAGCGGGTGCTCGCCGATGCCGGGTTCCAGAGCCCCTGACCGGGCCCCGCGCCACGCCGGGAGGGCCGTGACGCTCACGCGGCGCGCCCGGCGGCGTCGCGGGGTGCAGCGGGGCAGCGGGCTCCCCGCGGTCCTGGTCGCCCCCGCGGTCCTCGGGCTGGCGTTCCTCCTGCTGCCGCTGGCCGCGCTGCTGGTGCGGGCGCCCTGGGCGACCCTGCCCGCCCAGCTGCTGAGCCCCGAGGTGGGTCGGGCGCTGCGGCTCTCGCTGGTGTGCGCGTCCTCGGCGACGCTGATCTGCCTGGTCCTCGGGGTGCCCCTGGCCTGGGTCCTGGCGCGGGCCGCCTTCCCGGGGCGGCGGCTCCTGCGGGCCCTGGTGACCGTCCCGCTGGTCCTTCCGCCGGTCGTCGGCGGGGTGTCCCTGCTGCTCCTGCTGGGACGACGCGGCCTGCTCGGCCAGCAGCTCGACACCTGGTTCGGCATCACCCTGCCCTTCACCACCGCCGCGGTCGTCCTCGCCGAGGCGTTCGTCGCCCTGCCCTTCCTCGTCATCGCCGTCGAGGGTGCGCTGCGCGGCGCGGACCGCCGCTACGAGGACGCCGCCGCCACCCTGGGTGCGTCGCGGTCCGTGATCCTCCGCCGCGTCACACTGCCCCTGATCGCCCCCGGGATCACCGCGGGCGCGGTGCTGTGCTTCGCTCGCGCCCTGGGGGAGTTCGGGGCCACCATCACCTTCGCCGGCAACTTCCCGGGCGTCACCCGCACCATGCCCATCGCCGTCTACCTCGCGCTGGAGACGAACCCCGAGGCGGCCATCGTGCTCTCCCTGGTGCTGCTGGTGGTCTCCGTGCTGGTCCTCAGCAGCCTGCGCGACCGCTGGATCACCGGGACCGCGACATGAGCGCACCGACCACCCACCCCGGCGGGGCCACCGGTGGCGGACTGCGCGCCCACCTGCGCGTCGACCGGGAGCACTTCGCCCTCGACGTCGAGCTGCACCTCCCAGCCGGCAGCGTCCTGGCGCTGCTGGGCCCCAACGGCGCCGGCAAGTCCACCGCCCTGCGGGCCCTGGCGGGCCTGGTCCCGCTGACCGGAGGCCGGATCGACCTGCACGGCGCCGTCCTGGACGACCCCGGCGCCGACCGCTTCGTCCCTGCGGAGGGGCGCAGCGTCGGCATGGTCTTCCAGGACTACCTGCTCTTCCCCCACCTCAGCGTGCTCGACAACGTGGCCTTCGGGCTCCGCGCCCGCAGGGTCCCGCGCCGGTCGGCCGAGCAGCGGGCCGCCCAGTGGATCGAGCGCGTCGGCCTCACCCACCTCGCCGGCGCCAGGCCGGCCCGCATCTCGGGTGGCCAGGCGCAGCGCGTGGCGCTGGCGCGAGCCCTGGCCACCGACCCGTCCCTGCTCCTGCTCGACGAGCCGCTGGCCGCCCTCGACGCCGGCACCCGGCTCGAGATCCGCTCCGACCTGCGACGCCACCTGGGCAGCTACCCGGGCTGCACCGTGCTGGTCACCCACGACCCCCTCGACGCGATGGTCCTGGCCGACCACCTCCTCGTCATCGAGGACGGCAGGGCCGTGCAGCAGGGCACCCCCGGTGACGTCGCCCGCGCACCCCGCACCGAGTACGTCGCCGCCCTGGTCGGCCTCAACCTGCACCGCGGCACCTCCCGCGGCACCACCGTCACCGTCGACGGCGGCGGCACCATCGCCACCAGCACCCCCATGACGGGGCCGTGCTTCGTCGCCTTCCCGCCGTCGGCGGTCGCCCTGCACCGCCACCGGCCGGAGGGCTCACCCCGCAACACGTGGCGCGGACGCATCACCGGGCTGGAGCACCACGGCGACACGGTGCGCGTGGGCCTCGACTCCCAGCCCCCGGTGCTGGCCGACGTGACCGCGGCGGCGGTCGCCGACCTGCGCCTGAGCGCCGGTGACGAGGTGTGGGCCGCGGTCAAGGCCACGGAGGCCCGCGTCTACCGGGTGTGAGGCGCGGCGCCGCGGGGCCACGAGGGTCCGCGCCGCGCGTCCGCCGGGGTGGTCAGCGCGTCGGGGAGTACACCCAGTGCCAGGGCTCGCGGGGGGTGTCCTCGACGAAGCCGAACTGCCCGGCGTTCCGACGCATCCACGCCTGGGCCGACGCGTCGAGGTCGAGGTCGAGGGCGCGTCCCCAGCCGTGGTCGCTGGTTCCCGGCGCGGCGGCCAGGCCTCCCTGGGAGTACAGGCCCTTGCGGTCGGCGAGGTCGACCTGCGCCTCGAAGGAGCGGTAGGAGTCGGTGACCCCGATGTCGATGCCCTCGCGGGCCGCTGCCGCGGTCATCGCCCGGAAGCTCTCGGCGGCCGGGGCCCACAGCCGGTGCCCGCCGTGCCCGATCGGGCTGAGGGCGGTGGCCGGCACGGTGCCGTTGCCGTGGGCGGCCAGGGAGTGCGGCACGCCGTCAGCCGTCATGGACGACGACTCGAGCGCCCCCTGGCGCAGGAGCAGCGCCGCGAGTCCGTCCTCGGTGCTGAGCGTGCCCGGGGCTCCGCCAGTGCCCGTCGGGGTCGCGGCTGTGCCCGCGGTGACGGCCTGGGCCAGCACGGCGGCGAACGCCGGGCGCGCGCCAGCGGCCAGCGGGACCTTCGCCGGGGTGACCGAGGCGATCCGCCCCCGGATCTCGACGATCCTGGCCTCAACGGCGGCGACACCGTCCACCCGCCCACCCCCTCAGCCTCATCGCCTCCTCATCGGCTCAGGAGAGGCCCCACCTCGAGCAGGTCCACCCGATCGGGCTCACGCCTGGTCCGTGGGCGGGGCCCGGGAGAGCTCGACCCACAGCTCCCGCACCGGGCCGGTCGACACCACCCCGGCCGAGGTACCCCAGGGGGGTAAGGTGTCCGTGGCAGCACGGGCAGCAGGAGGGACCCTCGATGGACGGCTCCACCACCCACGGGTACATCCACCGCAAGGAGGACCACCTCAAGCGGCTGCGCCGCATCGAGGGCCAGTCCAGGGGCCTGCAGAAGATGGTGGAGGAGGAGCAGTACTGCATCGACATCCTCACCCAGGTCTCGGCGATGACCAAGGCCCTGCAGTCCGTGGCCCTCGGCCTGCTGGAGGAGCACCTCGGCCACTGCGTGGTCCAGGCCGCCGCCGCCGGCGGGCCCCAGGCCGACGCGAAGGTCAGGGAGGCCTCCGAGGCCATCGCGCGGCTCGTGCGCTCCTGACCCGCCCGCTGAGCATCGACGCCCCAGCAGCACCTCCGCACCCGTGACGACGAGGAAGGCACCACCGATGAGCACCTCCACCTACACCGTGGTCGGGATGACCTGCGGGCACTGCGTCGCTGCGGTGACCGAGGAGGTCGGCGCCGTCCGCGGCGTCACCTCCGTCGACGTCGACCTGCCCACCGGCGCGCTGACCGTCACCAGCGGCGCCCCCGTCGAGGCCGACGCCGTCCGGGCGGCGGTGGAGGAGGCCGGGTACCAGGTGGCGCGCTCGTGACCACGCCGCTGCGCCTGGTCGCCTTCGCCGCGGCGCTGGCGGTCACCTTCGGCGCAGCTGCTGGGCTCGGCAGCGCCGTCGGCCCGATCGGGCCGGCAGCTGCTGACCGCGACGCCGCTGAGCACGAGACGACCCAGCAGACGACCCAGCAGATGACCCAGCAGGTGGACGAGCACCCGGACCAGCCGAGCACGAGCGGGCACCGGTGACCTCGACCGCGCACCAGGACCCCTCCCCGCCGCCCCCCGGCACCGCCGGGACGACCGTGGAGCTCGTCCTGGGGGGGATGACGTGCTCCTCGTGCGCGATGCGCATCGAGAAGCGCCTGAACAGGCTCGACGGGGTCGTGGCCACGGTGAACTACGCCACCGAGAGGGCGCGGGTCACCCACACCGGCGCGGTGCGGGGCGAGGACCTGGTCGCCGCGGTGCAGGCCGCGGGGTACACCGCTCGCCTGCCCGCACCGCTCCCTGGAGCGGGCGGGTCCACGGGGGCGGGGGAGCCGGGGGCGGCCGCGGGGGACGATCCCGTCCGCCTGCTTCGCCACCGCCTGCTGGTCTCCGCCGCGCTCACCGCCCCGGTGGTGGCGACGGCGATGGTCACCGCGTGGCAGTTCACGTCCTGGCAGTGGCTGTCCCTGACCCTGGCAGCCCCTGTCGTGGTGTGGGGCGCGTGGCCCTTCCACCGGGCGGCGTGGACGAACCTGCGCCACGGGGCCGCCACGATGAACACCCTGGTCTCGGTGGGCACCCTGGCCGCCCTGGGGTGGTCGGTGTACGCCCTGTTCCTGGGCACCGCCGGCGCGCCGGGGATGACGCACCCCTCCACCCTCACCACCGCGGGCATCGGGGAGGGCGACGGCGCGGGCAGCATCTACCTCGAGGCTGCCGCGGGGGTCACCACGTTCGTCCTCGCGGGCCGCTACCTCGAGGCCCGCTCCAAGCGGCGGGCCGGCGCGGCGATGCGCGCCCTGCTCACCCTGGGCGCCAAGGACGTCGCCGTCCTGCGCGGTGCCCTCGGAGCCCAGCGCGAGGAGCGCGTCCCCCTCGAGCAGCTCGCCACCGGTGACCTGTTCGTGGTCCGCCCCGGGGAGAAGGTCGCCACCGACGGCGTCGTGACCGAGGGCTCCTCCGCCGTCGACGCCTCCCTGCTGACGGGGGAGTCCACCCCCGTCGAGGTGAGGCCGGGCGACACCGTCACCGGGGCCACCGTCAACGCCGGCGGACGCTTGGTCGTGCGGGCCACCCGGGTCGGCGCCGACACGCAGCTGGCGCAGATGGCCCGCCTGGTCGAGGACGCCCAGAACGGCAAAGCAGCCGTGCAGCGCCTCGCCGACCGGGTCTCGGGGGTCTTCGTGCCCGTCGTCATCACCCTCGCGGTCGCGACCCTGGGGTTCTGGCTCGGCACCGGGGCCGGCGCGGGTGCGGCCTTCACCGCCGCCGTCGCCGTCCTGATCATCGCCTGCCCGTGCGCGCTGGGCCTGGCGACGCCGACGGCGCTGATGGTGGGCACCGGGCGCGGTGCCCAGCTGGGCATCCTCATCAGGGGCCCCGAGGTGCTGGAATCCACCCGCGCCGTCGACACCGTGGTGCTGGACAAGACCGGCACCATCACCACCGGGGTGATGACCCTCCTCGACGTCGTCCCTGCTCCGGGGGAGGACCGCGCGCACGTGCTGCGCCTGGCCGGGGCCCTGGAGCACGCCTCGGAGCACCCCGTCGCCCGGGCCGTCGCCACCGGCGCCCGGGACGCCGCCGGCCCGTCGGGGGCGCTGCCTCGAGCGGAGGGCTTCACGGCCGTCGAGGGCCTCGGCGTCCAGGGCGTCGTGGTCGACGGCGGGCGCGCCCACGCGGTGATCGTCGGGCGCACCGCCCTCCTGGCTGACCGCGCCCATCACCTCGGGCCCGAGCTGGAGGCCGCCAGGGCCGCCGCCGAAGCCGGTGGCAGGACCGCGGTCGCGGTCGGCTGGGACGGGGCGGCCCGCGGCGTCCTCGTCGTCGCCGACGCGGTCAAGGACACCTCCGCCGAGGCGGTCCGCCAGCTGCGCGACCTCGGTCTCACCCCGATCCTGCTGACGGGGGACAACGCGACCGTCGCCAGGTCGGTGGCCGCCCAGGTCGGCATCGAGCAGGTCATCGCCGATGTCCTGCCCGCCGGCAAGGTCGACGTCGTCGCGCGCCTGCAGGCCGAGGGCAGGGTCGTCGCGATGGTCGGCGACGGGGTCAACGACGCCGCCGCCCTCGCCCAGGCCGATCTCGGCCTGGCGATGGGCACCGGCACCGACGTCGCGATCGAGGCCTCCGACCTCACCCTGGTGCGCGGGGACCTGCGCGCCGCCGCCGACGCGATCCGCCTGGCCCGCCGCACCCTGGCGGTCATCAGGGGGAACCTGTTCTGGGCCTTCGCCTACAACGTCGCCGCCCTGCCCCTGGCCGCCGCCGGGCTGCTCACCCCGATGATCGCCGGCGCCGCGATGGCCAGCTCGTCCGTCTTCGTCGTCACCAACAGCCTGCGCCTGCGCCGCTTCCGCGCGCTGTCGGAGCAGCGCGCCGACGGCGGGCCCGCCACCCACCCCGCCACCCGGTCGGGGGCCGCCAGCACCGCGGCACCGACCACGGCCACCCCGGCGCCGACCCCGGGGGCCACCACGGTGCACCGCGTCGGCGGGCGCTGACCCCCGCGCGGTCCCGGCGAGCGCTGGCAGGTCCTGTCGGGACCGACCTCCGCGTGGGCGGGGCGAGGGTCTGACACGAGCACGGAGCGCCCCGGTGGAGGCCCTCCGACACCCCCCTCGCCGGCACACGGCCTCAAGGGGAGCCACGACCGCACCACCCACCCACCACACCGCTGCCGGGCGCTGGACGCCGCCCGTGCCACGGCCCTGCAGTGCTGGGCGTCGCGCCTCCGCGAAGGTCGCGGCGCGAGCCGCTCGCCCAGCTGCAGCGGGGGCGGGCGGGGCTGCGCACACTGGTGCGGTGGACGACGTCGGCTCGCGGCGTGAGCAGTCCATCCGCCACGGTCTGCTCGCCACCGTCGTCCTGGGGGTGGTGGTGGTCGCGACGGCCGTCGGGGGAGCGGACTCCGAGGAGGTCCCGCCGTACGGGGCGGCCGGGTGCGAGGCGCCGGTCGCGACCGGCCCGCGGGTCGACGTCGCGGTCGACGCCCGGGCGCGGGCGCCGGACGGGTCCCCCGCGCCGGCGCTGGGCGGCAGCGGACCGCAGGTGGGCGCGAGCGTGCGTGACCTCAGCGGCTACGCCGCCGAGGACCTCGGGCGCTGCGACGTCGTGCACGTCGCCCTACACCTGCACGACCCGGCGCTCGGGGGGTCCGTGGCGGGGGCGCTGGAGAGCTCGGCGGGACCGGTGGACGTGCCCGGGCGGAGCGGGCGCGGGAGCCTCGTCGCGGAGGACTGGCGCGCGTGGGCGGAGACCCTGCCGGCCGGCGCGCCCGTCGACGCCGCGGACGAGACGGCCGCGTGGTTCGTCACCCTCACCGACCCCGCCGAGGGGGAGTACGTGCTGCGCGGGCGGGTGAACGCGGCGACGGGTGCCGGTGGGGAGGTGGAGGTGGTCCTCAGGATCACCCCCAGCCTTGCCTGAGCGGCCCGCTGCGCGGACCCGGGGAGACCGAGCTGAGCTTCGCGACGCCAGTGGTGGGCCCCGTGGGGATCGAACCCACAACCCGCGGATTAAAAG
>CAXTAK010000023.1:0-35851 GCA_964242735.1 uncultured Quadrisphaera sp.
CGGGGGAGGCGCCGAACTCCAGACCCGACACCGCTCGACGCCACTGGGCTCGACTCCGGGTGCAGGCATGCTGCGCCACCTGCACCGGTCGGGCCTGGCACCACCGTCGCGGACCCGCCTGGGTCGGTCGCGGCCGGAACCTGGGGACTGCCTACGAGGCGCGGGCAGCCTCGCGCCGCGCCAGGTCCGCGTCGACGCGGGCCCGCAGGGCGTCCCTGCGCTCCACCTGCTCCTCGGTCACCAGAGGGATCGCGAACCCGCCCGCCTGCCTCGGCGCCGGCTCTGTCTCGGCATCTGCCACGGACCACGCATCGGCAGCAGCCCCTACCGCCTCGACGGACGTGTCCGAGTCGTCGATGTCTGCGACGGGCGTCAAGGCGACCTTGCCACGGGGCGCCCAGTCGATCACAGCAGCGATGCGCTCGTCTCCCTCGAGCACGCCGAGGACGTCGTCAGGAGGACCGCTGGCGCCATCCCTCACGTCGAGGAACGGCTCGCGGTGCCGGACGAGAAGGCGGCGAAGGGTCCAGGGGTGACCCTTGGTCGATGACGAGCGGTCATCGGACTGATCGAGGTCGACCGCGGGGAGCTCGTCGTCCGCGGCGGTAGCCGCTGGGTAGCGGACTGGCCGGTCAGGGGTGCTCATGCGGCCTCCGTCAGGTCCTGGAACGCTTCGATCAACCCCCTCACAGCCTGCACCTCCAGGTCGGTGACCGCTTCGGCGTGCAGGCGCTCAAGGAGGTCCAGGACCAGGTCGGTGGTCGACCGGGCCTCCACCCGCTCGGCCGAGGCCCGGTCGTAGATCCACGTCAGGGCCTCCCACCACCGCTCCTGACGGTCCTTCTCCCGCGCCCTCAGCGCCTCCTGGCGGGCGTGGCTGGCGTTCTGCCGGCTGGCGGAACACACCAGTCCGGCGGCGACGAGGGCCGCCAGCCCACCGAAGCCCGGGGAGAGCAGGAACAGCCCGACCTGGCTCTGCAGGAACTCTCCTGCGGGGGCCTCGTCCGCCGCGGTCAGCAGGTACCACCACGGCCCGGGCACGGGCGTCACCGCAGGACCCCGAGCACCCCCTCCACCGAGCTGCCGCCCGTCCTGCACCTGCACTCCGCCGGTCCGCACCGGCTCCGCCATGTCAGTGCGCGAGCAGTTCCCAGCCCTCGGTGATCGTGCGGCGGCCGCGTCCTGCTCGGCCGCCGCGGGTGGCGCACCAGACTGGTGCGCGTGCCTCAACCACCGATCAGCGAGGAGGTCAGCGCCGCCCTCGCGCTCTTCTTCGCCGGTGACGGTCCCTCGGACGCCGCCCTGGGGAGCGTGTTCCTCGGCGCCGGACACGCCACGGACGACCCGTACACCGTGGCGAGGGCACACCGAACACGCGGGTGCGCACCCGCACCGTCCTCGGAGCAGCACGGCGCTGCCCAGCTGGGCCCGCACGCTCGTCGACGCCCTCCTGGTGCGACTACGGGTGCACGGCGGCCTCGACCCAGCCGCTGCGACCTGCGCCTCGCAGGCGACGGTGAGCACCCCCCAGCGGGCCTTCGCCCGCTGCGGCTGGTCCCTCGGCAACGAGGGGCTGCTCAGCGCACTGGGCGCCATCGACCTGACCACCGGCGGCGGTGAGGCGCTCGAGGGACAGCTGCACCGCCTCCACCGCGCCACAGAGGACCCAGGCCAGCTGCTCGGGAGCGCCAAGGACCGTCTGGAGGCAGTCGCCGAGTTCGTCCTCGAAGAGCTCGAGCTCCGGTGCCGGCGACGGCGGACTTCGGCCAACTGTGGCACCCGGCCCCGCGGTCAGGTCCTGACGATCCGGCCTGGCGCCTGTCTCCTGCAGTTCCAGTCGCCGGTGACATGCGCCAGGGCGCCCGGCCAGGGTGGTTGCCCCGGCCGGGCGTCGTGGCGACGCCGTGGTCACCCGCCGGTGACGGAGTCGACGAGCTGGAGCGCTTCCTGCGGGGAGCGCTGGAAGACGGGGTGCACGTCGCCGGTGGCCCCGACGTGCATCTCCGGGTCCTCGGCCTCGAGCCCGTCGAGGATGGCCTGGGCGACCACGATCGGGGCGACTTCGGTGTCGGAGGCGACCTCCGCGGCGAAGGGCGAGTCGGTCAGGGGTGCCATGACCTCGAAACCCTCGATGGGTGACTCGGCCCTGCCCAGGACGAAGCGCAGCGTCTGGCACATGGAGTGCCGCGCGGCCTTGCTGGCGCTGTGCGTGGGCCGGCCCGCGTCCGGGACCAGGGCAGCCCCGGACGTGGTGATGATCCATCGCGGGGTCGGCCTGCTCGCGCAGCAGCGGCTCGAAGACCTCGGTGAGCCGGACGGCGGAGAGGTGGTTGACGTCCATCTCCGCAGCGGCGTGCGCCACCGCGTCGTGGTCACCGAACATCTCGTGGGTGTTGTTGACACCGGCGTTGAGGAACAGGACGTCGATGGCGGGTACTGGTCGCGGACGTGCTCGACCAGGGCGTCCACCTGGGCGGGGTCGGCGATGTCGCAGGCGTACGGGTGGGCGTGCTGCAGGAGCGCGGCCACGCGGATCAGCCGGTCACCGTCGCGGGCGACCGTGATGACGGTGCTGCCGAGCGCGTCGAAGAGCTCCACGGCCCCCAGGCCGATGCCCGTGCCGGCTCCGGTGATGAGGATGGTGCGTCCGGTGGTCTTCATGCGCTGGCACCTCCGTGGTGGTCGGTCCGAGCAGTGGTGGCGTGCGGAGCGGTGCCGTGCAGGGCGAGGAGGGTGACGGTCTCGATCGGCTCCGCCAGCAGGGCGCACACCTCCTCGCTGGAGGCGGCGTGGCGGGCGGCGTCCTCGGGCTGCGACCACCGCTCCTCGATGTGGAACGACGTCCCGTCCTTCTCGGTGCGGTACACCTCGTGGGCCAGGTCGCCGGCTCGGTGGGGACCGTGGCCACGAGGACCTCGAGGCGGCCGGCGAGGTCGGCGGCGGCCACCTCGTCGGTGGCCGTGAGCCGACTCAGCAGCGCGACCCGGTCGCTCACGGCGCCACCCCCACGCGGTGCTCGGCGGTGTGCCGCCCAGGACCGGTGGTCGTGCCCGTGACGACACAGTCCGTGGTCATGGTCATGTCGTGCCCATCGCGTCGTGATGCTCCGCTGTGGTGCGGTGATGGTGTGGGAGTGCGGTCGTGCTGCCGCTCAGTACGCGGTCTGGATGGCGAACTGCTCGCGCACGTCGGTGAGGAAGGCGTCCTCGTCCTGGGCCTTGCGCTGGGCGATCTTGGTGACCGCGTCCTCGCCCGCCGGGTAGCGGAGCTGGTCGGTGCCGTCGGTGGCCGCGGTCCAGATCACCTCGGCGATCACCGAGCGCTCCGAGCCGCGGGCCTTGATGGGGGCGTAGGAGTCCCCGAAGGTGGACGTCAGGTGGCTGTACTCGGTCAGGGACTCGTCGCCGGCGATCTCGATCTTGAAGTCGGTCAGGACGTCACCTGGCTGGATGATCTTCACGCGGACCCCGAGCTCGCGGAGCTCGAAGCTCAAGGCCTCCGACATGCCCTCCACAGCCCACTTGGTGCCGTGGTAGAGGGTCCCGAGGGGGAAGGTGAGGACCCCGCCGATCGAGGAGATGTTGATGACCGTGCCGCTGCCGCGCTTCCGGAACTGGGGCAGGACCGCCTTGGTGGTCTCGAGGAGGCCGATGACGTTGGTCTCGAACTGGCGGCGGATCTGCTCGGTGGGGATGGTCTCCAGGGGTCCGTAGACCCCGAACCCGGCGTTGTTCATCAGGGCGTCGATCTGCCCGAACCGCTCGGTGCCAGCCGCGACGGCGTCGGCGATCGAGGCCGGGTCGGTGACGTCGAGGCGGGTCACGAGCACGTTGGGCAGGTTGACCAGGTCGGTCTCCTCCTCCGGGGAGCGCATCGTGGCGACCACGTTCCACCCCCGCTCCGCGAAGAGCTTGGCGGTCACCTGGCCGATACCGCTGGACGATCCGGTGATCATGATGGTGCTGGTCATGGGCGTGCCTCCTGAGCTCGTGGTGGGTGCTCCGAGGTCGCTCCGCTGTCGGACCGAGGTCCACGGCGTGCCTCGCTACCTATCTGACTAGGTACTGATGAAGCTACACCTGGATGGGCGGTCGCACAAGACTCACGAACCAGGTAGGTATCCTGATGGCATGAGCCAGCCCGCGGTCCTCACCAGCAGGCAGCGCCAGTCCCGCGCCACCCAGGATCGGCTGCTCGCCGCGGCGTCTGAGGAGTTCTCCCGCTACGGGCTCGCCGGCGGGCGCGTGGACCGCATCGCTGCGGCGTCGATGTCGAACAAGCGCCTGATCTACATCTACTTCGGCGACAAGGACGGCCTCTTCGACGCCGTCGTCGCGCGGGACCTCGAGGCGATGCTGGAGGCGGTACCCCTGACGACACACGACCTGCCCGGCTACGCCGCCGCCCTGTTCGACTACCTCGAGGACCGCCCCGCGGTGCTGCGCCTCTACGCGTGGCGCAACCTCGAGCGCCTCGACGTCAGCGACCGCGAGAGGATCCTGTACGGGGACAAGATCGCCCAGATCGCCGACGGTCAGGCAGCCGGGTACATCAGCGAGGACACACCCACGGTGCTCCTGCTCGCCGCGGTCCTCGGCGTCGTCAGCGGCTGGGGCTTCGCCTCCCCCGCCCTGCGCGACGCCGCCGGCGGGGACGCCGACCGGGCCCTGCGCCGTGCAGCAGTGCACCACGCGGTCCAGCGGCTGACGTCCCCAGCGCCGGTGTCACCTCAGTGACCGCGCTCGAGCCCCACCTCGCTGACGTGGACGACGCAGTCCACCCCGTGAGACGTCCGTCCAGACCGGGTGGTCCCTCGACCTGAGGCGTGCGTGGGAGCGGGAGCGGCGCGCCAGGGGACGTGGGGTCGTCACCCGTGGCGTTGGTCGAGCAGCTCGGAGACGACGCCGCTCCACGCGGCGACGCTGGCAGCATCGACAGCCAGAAGTGGCAGCGACCGCACCCGCGCACGAGTGATGTCGTGTCGTCGACCGATCACCCGACGATCCCTGCCCACCGGACCCGTCGGACCGGCCCTGATCGGCGCAGATCCGCTGTCGGTGGCGGTCTCAGATCCGATGCGGTCCGTCCTGGCCCACCGACAGTGCCTGGCGACAGCGGCGATGCGGCGGTCCGCTCGGCCGGGCCGCCTCGGCCGTCTGCTGCAGGCGGTCTTGGTGGTCCCGCCATCAAGCCCGGTCAGCCGGTGCCACGGCGTCCTTGCTGTCGCGGAGCCCGACCGCACCGTCGATCGGCTCACGGACGATGTCGGGGTGCCGGTCGGTCTCGGCGATCACGTGCACCAGCACCCGGTGGTGAAGCCCCACGAGGTCTCCGCGCGACTCCCGTCAGGCGCTGGACACGTTGCCGGGGTGTCCACTCGGGGCGGGGCTGTCCGCGGTCCGGGGCACCAGGGTCTGGCGGTGGTGGCCATCGCGGCGCCGGTGGCGGCGAGGTAGCGGCGGGCCGCCTCGAGGTCCCTGCGGGTGAAGTGGTCCGTCGTGGCCCGGCTGCGTCGCCACAGGGGGGTGAAGAACTCCTCCGCCAGCGCCCGCCCGCTCGGGGAGCAGTGCAGGAAGATCTCGCGCCGGTCGGCGTCGTCGCGGACCCGGTTCACGTGACCAGCGCGCCCGAGGCGGTCCACCACCCCGGTGATCGCCCCCGAGGTCAGCCCGAGGTCCTCGGCCAGCGCTCCAGCGGTCATAGGGGTCCCCCGCTCCTGGGCGACCACCACCCGGGTCAGGGCGTCGACGTCGGTGTGGTGCATCCCGTGCAGGGCCGCGAAGGCCCCCACCACCGTGGTGCCTCCCACGGCCAGCAGCTGGGTCAGGTGCACCAGCTCCCCTCTCGTGCTGCCCTCATCGGCCGGCACGCCGAACTCTTCACCGAAGCAGTGCTGCGGCACACCGGCCCGAGCCGCTGACCTGCAGAGCAGCCGCGGGCGCGGTGTCGATCACCGCGTGCCGCTGGGGGCCCCTCGTGCGGGGTCGTGGTCCGAGAGCCGACGGGGGCGTCGTCGTCGCACGGTCGCGACCGAGCTCGCGAGTCGGACCTCACGGCCGAGGGCTCTGCGACCCCTCGACGCCCAGGTCCTCCGCAAGGAGCTCCTGGGCGCTGCGTACGCCTGCGATCTGGCCAGCACTCGAGGGCGCCGTGGACACCCGTCGAGGGCACCATCGACGATCTCGCCCGCGACACCGCGGTGTCGACACCGAGGAGGATGACGAGCCCGGCTCAGCGTGAGGGTGCGGAGCCGTCCACAGCGGTGCGCATGGTCGGGGGAGGTGCGGGTCGACCGGCTCCGGCTCGCTTGGCGCGGTACATCGCGGCGTCGGCGCGGGCCAGCAGCTCCTCGGAGGTGGCGGCGTCATCGGGGTGCAGCGCGGTCCCGACGCTGCCGCTGAGGCGGGCCTGGTCCGCGCCCACGACGAAGGGGCGAAGCAGACTGGCCATCACGTCCTGCGCCGCGCGGTCAGCGATGCGGGCGGCGTCGAGGGGGTCCAGGCCGACCAGGACGGCGACGAACTCATCGCCACCGGCGCGGGCGAGCAGGTCGGTGCCGCGCAGGGCCCCCCGCAGTCGTTGGGCGACCTGGACCAGGACGGCGTCGCCGGCGGGGTGACCGAAGGTGTCGTTGACGTCCTTGAACCCGTCGAGGTCGGTGAACAGGACCGCCACGGCGTCGCCCGCAGCTCGAGCGCTGGCCAGGGCGGCGTCGAGCCGCTCGACGAGGGCGGCACGGTTGATCAGCCCGGTCAGGCTGTCCTGGGCGGCTTGGCGCACGAGCTGTTGCTCGGCCTCGACCCGGGCGGTGACGTCGTTCTGGAACCCCAGGTAGTGGGTCAGACGCCACTGGGCGTCACGCACCGGGGACAGGTGCAGCTCGTTCCACCACGCGCTGCCGTCCTTGCGGTAGTTGCGCAGCACGACCCGATGCTCCTGTCCCAGGCGGATCGCCTGGGACAGTGCGCGCACCGTCGCGGGGTCCGTGTCGGGTCCTTGGAGCATCCGGCAGTTGCGGTGGATGACCTCAGCAGCGGTGTACCCGGTCATCGCCTCGAACGCCGGGTTGACGTAGATCATCGGAGCGTCGGGCGTCATGACGTCGACGACGGTGACACCGCTGGCGCTGGCACCGACGGCCCTGACCATCAGCTCCGACATCGCCGCCGGCGCCAGTGCCACCCACGGCTGCACCACCGCCGCGGGGACCGTCACCGGCAGGGGGACCAGCACCGGGTTCGTGCCACCGGCCGCGTCGATCGCCACCACGGGCGCCTCGTCAGACCGCGCCTCCTCCCCGCGGTCGCTGCCACCGGCGGTGATCGCCACGGCGCTGTCCGGCAGGCCAGGGTCCACCCGCCGCACGTCCCGCCCGGGCCGCAGCTCCACGGCGGATCGCGACGGCGGGGTCGAGCGGTCCGCGCCCGCGGAAGCTGGTCGCTCGGGTCGGCCGAGCAACCAGCCCTGGGCGAGGTCGACGCCGAGGTCGCGGGCCGCACGGGCCTGCTGGGGGGTCTCCACGCACTCAGCGAGGACCAGGCCCCCGTAGGCGTGGGTGATGTCGACGATCGCTGAGACGACGGCGGCGCTGACCCGGTCGGGCAGTGACTGGACGATGTCCTTGTCGATCTTGACGATGTCGGGTCGCAGGCGCACCAGCATGTTGAGGGAGGAGTACCCGGCACCCAGGTCGTCCAGGGCGACCTTGCAGTTGCGGGAGCGGTAGTAGTCGAAGACGTGCTCGAGGTGGTCCAGGTCGCGGACCTCGTGGCCCTCGGTGACCTCGAAGACCACCTGGTCCAATCGGACGCCGGCCTTGCGGGCAGCGGCCTCGGTGGTGCGCAGGCACACCTCGGGACGGTAGATCGACGTGGGCACGAAGTTGATGAACAGCAGCTCGTCCTCGCCCAGCCACGGCCCGGCGTCGCGCAGCGCCGTGGTGCGCCCGACCCGGTCCAGGAGGTGGGTCCATCCCGCAGCGTGGGCGGCGGGGAAGAGGACATCGGGGAAGACTGGGGCCCCGTCGGGGCCCTGGGCGCGCAGCAGCGCCTCGTACCCGACCCGGCGGTGGTCAGCGAGGTCCACGATGGGCTGGTACACGCTGTGGAAGGAGGCGTCCTCGTCATCGAAGAGCGGCAGCAGGTCAGCGTGGGTCACCCTCGCCCCCGCCACCGACAATGACGGGGCTGTCATCGCCTGGCCCAACAGGGCCGCCTCGGGAAGGTGGCCGCCGTCCACCACCAGGGCGCGCACCTCATCGGCCTCCACGGTGGACAGCTCCCTGCGCGCGTCGGCGATGAAGGCGTCCAGGTCACCGGCACGCAGCGAGAGCAGGCCCGGCGCCAGCGGCTGCAGGGCCATCCCCTTGCGCAGCGCTATGGAGCGCAGCGCGGTAGCGGTGTGGCCCACCTGCGTGGCCAGCACCAGCCGCCCACTGCTGGAGGTCACAGCGGCGCTGCTGCACGTGCAGTTCGAGCAGTCCTCGGACATCAGTACCCCACACGTCACGACAGCCGGCCATCGACTCATCACCTACTGCCTCGGCCGCGCACGACACGGCCTTGAGCCGCCCCGTGCGACCGCGACCACCCCGCCCGCAGCACCCGGGCGCTGACGGCGCTGGTCCCGGCACGGTGAGCGCAGGGCGCACCGGTTCGGCCCTCGACGAGGCGGCGCAGGTCGAGTCCGCCGGGGTGGTGCACGGGCCGCGATCGGCCCACCGGGGCCGGTGGCGCAGGATCGCCGCGCTCGCGGTCGCTGCCGGGTGCAGCGCGCGTCGCGGACCACCCCTCCCGCGGGGCCCGACCCCGTGGGTGCCGCTCATCGCGCCGGGGTCGCCAGGCGCTCGGCGAGGAAGTCGACCATCGCGGTGACCAGCACCGTGCGCGACGCTGCGCGCCGGTACTCGTGCCCCTCGCCGGGGAGCTCGAGGTAGTCCACGTCCCGGCCCAGGGCGCGCAGGGCCGCGACGACCCGGTGCGCCTCGCCGATCGGCACGTTGGTGTCGTGCTCGCCGTGCACGACCAGCAGCGGCGCCGTGATGCGCTCGACGGAGCCCAGCGGGGAGATGTCCTCCAGCAGGGCGCGGTCGCGCTCGGGGTGGCCGTACTTCGAGACCGCCGCCGCGCCGATCCACGGCTCGGTGTCGCGGTAGAAGGTGACGAGGTCCGACATCCCGCACACGTCGACCCCCGCGGCGAAGACCCCCGGAGAGAAGGCCAGCGAGGCGAGCGCGAGGTACCCGCCGTAGGAGCGGCCCGTCACCGCGATCCGCGCAGGGTCGGCGACCCCCGCGCGCACGAGGTGGTCCGCCGCGGCGAGGACGTCCTCGAAGGCCCCGTAGCGGCCCCCGACGTCGTCGGCGTGCACGAACTCCCGCCCGAACCCCGAGGACCCCCGGATGTTGGGGGCGAACACCGTGATGCCCGCGGCCGCCAGCGCCTGGTGCTGGGGGCTGAACACCGGCCGCTCCTGCGACTCGGGGCCGCCGTGCAGGTACAGCGCCGCCGGGGCGGGGCCGCTGCGCTCCGCGCGCGGGGCCGCGGGGTAGAGCCACCCGGTCAGCGCCAGGCCGTCGCGCCCGCGGAAGGACTCCAGCCGGGGGGTGACCAGCGCGTGGCCGGGCAGCGGCGACGCCGACGTCACCCGGCTCCAGGCGTGCGTCGTGGTGTCGAGGCGCCACAGCTCCCGCGGGCGCTCCGGCCCCTCGACCCCGAGCACCACGCTCCTCCCGTCGCGCGAGAGCACGGGGGTGGCCGCCACCAGCCCGGGCATGCCGTGGATGCGCACCAGCTCGTGCGTCGTGGTGTCGAACAGCTCCAGCTCGCTGGAGCCCGCGACGTTCCACACCAGCAGCAGCAGGCGTCCGGCGTCGTCGGCGTCCAGGCCCTCCAGCTCGGCGTCGTCACGGAAGGCCAGGGTGCGGGCCTCGCCCCGCCAGCCGTTGGGGCCGAACGGCATCCCGATCAGCTGGCGCCGGGCGAGCCCGACGTCGGAGGCGAGGTAGACGTACAGGGGGCCGGTGTCGCCCTCCGGCGCCGGGCGCAGCAGGGCGACGTCGGTCGAGCCGGTGGCCCCGTGCGGCAGCAGGGCCAGGCGCTCGTCGATGAGCCGGTCCACCACGGTGCAGACCTGCTGGCCGCGCTGGCCGTCGCGCAGCACCAGGAAGCGCTCCTCGAGGGAGACGTCGAGGACGTGGATGAGCTCGCCCTCCGCGAGCGGGTCGAGGCGCCCGGTGGCGGGGTCGGCGAGGAAGGAGCAGGTGGGGCGGTCGGGCACGGGCGAGGGGAGGGTGACCACCACGCGGTGCCCGCTGCGCGTCCACGGGCCCAGCTCGGCGTGCTCCTCGGCGCCGCCGGCGATGCGGCGGGCGTCGGTGCCGTCGGGGCGCACGACCCACACCTGGGTGCGCACGCCCCCGTCGGTGGCCACCGCGCAGGCCAGCCACCGGCTGTCCGCGGCCCACGAGACCGACACCACCGGGTCGTCGGAGAGGGGGACGTGCCGGGCCACCGGCTCCGAGCCGAGGGAGTCGACGTCCTGCACCCACAGCTGCGGCAGCCCCGACCGGTCGCTGATGAAGGCCACCCGCCGGGCGTCCGGCGTCATCGTCGGGCCCCAGCTGCCCCAGGCGTGCACCAGGTCGTCGACCAGGGCGTCGGGGGCCTCCTCCGCTCGAGCCGCCGCACCCCGGGGGTCGGCGTCCGTGGTGGTCACCGCACCCCGTGGCGCTGCAGCCACATCTCCAGCACCGCGAGCTGCCACAGGGCGTTGGAGCCCAGCGGGGTGCGGGCGGCGTTCGGCGCCCGCAGCATCGCGTCCACGGCGCCGGCGCGGAACAGGCCGCGCCGGACCGCCGCCGGGTCGGTGAGGGCCTCGCGCACCCGCTGCAGGTAGGGGCCCTCGAGCTGACGGATCGCCGGCACCGGGAAGTAGCCCTTCGGGCGGTCGATCACCTCGTCGGGCACGACACCGCGGCTGGCGCGCTTGAGCACCCCCTTGCCGCCGTCGGCGAGCTTCAGCTCCGGGGGGACGCGCCCGGCGAGCTCGACGAACTCGTGGTCGAGGAACGGCACGCGCGCTTCCAGGCCCCACGCCATGGTCATGTTGTCGACCCGCTTGACCGGGTCGTCCACGAGCATCACCGTCGTGTCGATGCGCAGCGCGGCGTCGACCGCGGTCTCCGCGCCCGGCCGGGCGAACTGCTCGGCGACGAACGCGCTCGGCGCGTCGCGCTCGGCGAGCCACTCGGGTCCGAGGAGGTCGGCGAGCCCGGCCCACCGCCGGTCGAAGAACTCGCCGGCGTACGCCTGCGCGGCGTGGCTGCGCGGCACCCCGGCCAGCGGCGGGTACCAGTGGTACCCGCCGAGCACCTCGTCCGCGCCCTGCCCGGACTGCACCACCTTCACCGACGCCGAGACGTCCTCGCTGAGCAGGTAGAAGGCGACGCAGTCGTGGCTGACCATCGGCTCGCTCATCGCGCCGACCGCGGCGTCGAGACCGGGCAGCAGCCGCGCGCTGTCGATGCGGATCTGGGAGTGGTCCGTGGCGAACCGGCGCGCGACCAGCGTGGAGTACTCGAACTCGTCGCCGCGCTCGCCGCCCGCGGCGTCGAAGCCGATGCTGAAGGTCCTCAGGTCGTGCTGGCCCTGCTCGGCGAGCAGGGCCACGACGAGGCTGGAGTCGATGCCGCCCGAGAGCAGCACCCCGACCGGCACGTCGGCGACCATCCGGCGCTCGACGGCGACCCGCAGGGACGCCAGCAGCGCCTCCTCCCAGTCCCGCGAGCTCCAGTCGCTGCGGGAGGCGTCGCGGGTGAAGTCGGGGCGCCAGTACACGCGCTCGGTCGCCGTGCCGTCCGGCTCGACCACCCGGACGCTCGCCGGGGGGAGCTTGCGGACGCCGGACAGGATCGTCAGCGGCGCGGGCACCACGGAGTGGAAGGTCATGTAGTGCGCCAGCGCGGTGCGGTCGATGCTCGTGTCCACCCCGCCGCCGGCCAGCAGCGCCTGCACCGTCGACGCCACGCGCAGCCGGTCGGGGCGCTCGTCGAGGTACAGCGGCTTGATGCCGAGGCGGTCGCGGGCGAGGACCACCCTGCCGGAGGCGTGCTCGACCACCACGATCGCGAACATGCCGATGAAGTGGTCGACGAAGGCGGTGCCCCACTGCGCGTAGGCCTTGCCCACCACCTCGGTGTCGGAGGTGGAGCGGAAGGAGTGCCCGGCGTCCTGCAGCTGGGCGCGCAGCTGCCGGTAGTTGTAGATCATCCCGTTGAAGGCGACCGTCAGGCCCGCCAGCTCGTCCACCATCGGCTGGGCGCCCGCCGGCGACAGGTCGACGATCGACAGGCGCCGGTGGCCCAGCCCGACCGGCCCCCGGGTCCACAGCCCCTCCCCGTCCGGCCCCCGGTGCACCATGCAGGCCGTCATCCGCCGCAGGGCGGCGGCGTCCGCCCCACGGCCGTCGAAGCGCACCTCACCGGCCAGTCCGCACACGGGGGTCCTCCTCGTCCCGGGGTGCGCCGAGGATCCAGGTGTCCTTCGCGCCGCCGCCGCGCGAGGAGTTCACCACCAGGCTGCCGTCGGGGGCCACCCGGGTCAGGGCGACGTCGACGAGGGAGCAGTCCTGGGCCCGGACGCCCACCACGTGCACGAACGCCCGCAGGTCCACGTGCCGCGGCTGCAGCAGCCCCCGCTCCAGGGAGGGCACCGAGGACAGCTGGACGACCTCCTGGGCCACCCAGTCGGCGGGCCGCGCGGCGATCTCCCCGCGGCGGGCGGAGACCTGCGCGGCGCTGGCGGCCGGCCCGATGAGCACACCCGCGCCGCCCTGCCCGTCGACGGGCTTGGTCACCAGCTCACCGACCCGCTCCAGGACGGCGCGGCGCTCCCCCTCGTCGCTGGTGCGGTAGGTGGGCACCGACTCCAGCAGCGGCCGCTCACCGAGGTAGTAGCCGATGAGCTCGGGCACCGAGCGGTACATCGCCTTGTCGTCCGCGACGCCGTTGCCGGGGGCGTTGGCCAGCACCACCCGCCCCGCGGCGGCGACCTCGAACAGCTCCGCCCCCACCGGTCGGCCCGAGGAGTCGACCAGGTCGACCAGCTCGCCGTCGAGCCGCAGGTACAGGGCCCCGACCTCCCTGCCGTCGCCGCGGGCGACCACCCGCCCCCCGACCACCTCGAGGTCGTCCGCCCCGACCAGGAGCAGGTCGGCCCCGTCGGCGAGGCGGCGGTGCTCGTACCACGCGGAGGCGCTCGGCCCGCTGGAGAGCAGGGCGGCGCGGGTGCCCGGCCGGGCCCGCGCGAGCAGGGTGGAGCGCAGGGAGGCGAACGCGGTGGCGGGGTCGGCGAGCCCGGGCGGGCGAGGCAGGTCGGCCATCACGGCGTCCATGAGCTCGCGGGCCGCGACGGCGTACGCGGCGCCGCTGGGCGAGCGCACGTTGTCCTCCAGGACCCGCCAGCCGCCGTACTCGTTGCGGACGAGGTCGAAGCCCATCACCGGTGCTCGGACGGCGCCCGCGGGCAGGCGGGTCGCCTCCGGGCGCCAGCCCGGGGAGCCGAGCACGGCCTCCGGCGCGACCACGCCGTCGGTGAGGATGCGCTGCTCGCCGTACACGTCGCGCAGGAAGGACTCGATGGCCCGGGCCCGCTGGGTCAGGCCCGCGGACAGCTCGGCCCACTGGTGGCGGCTGATGATCCGGGGCACGAGGTCGACGACGAACGGTCGCTCCTCGCCGTCGACACCGAACGTCAGGGAGCTCGCCGCGGCCCAGTCGTCGCGGGCGGCCTCGCGCTCGGCCAGCTGCTCCTCGGTCAGTGCCCGGGTGGAGGCCACGACGTCGCGGTAGGCGGCGCGCGGCAGGGAGTCGGCTCCGACGGCCTCGTCGCCGGCCCTGGCCCGGTAGCGGTGCAGCGCCGGCACCGCGGGGCCCCTGCCCCCGGTCGGGCCGTGGGTCTCCTCGACCACGAGCGCCATCACGTCCTCGATCCGCCCGCGCTCGACGAAGGCCGCCCGCTGCCGGTCCGCGGAGTTGCCGCGAGCCAGCGCGGTCTCGGTCAGGTCGGCCACCTCCACCCAGTCACCGAGCTCCTCCAGCTGCGGGCGCAGCCGGGCGAGCAGGGCCTTGACGACGTCGGCCGCGGGCAGCGGGGAGGGGTGCGCGGAGCCGTCGAGCAGGCGCCCGGAGAGGCCGCCGCGGGCCGCCTGCCAGATCGCGGCGCGGTGCAGCGGGGCGGGTGCCGGCACGTGGGGCCGCCCCGCCTCGACGTCGAGCTCGGCCGCGCGCACCATGGCGCGGAACAGCCCGGCGATGAGCACGGCGTCGTCGACCAGCGGGCAGGCGTCGCAGACCCGCAGCTCCAGGGTGGGCGCGTGAGCGCTGGGGCGGACGTCGAAGTACGCCATCTTCTCGTCGGCGATCACTCCCGAGCCGATCAGGTCGGCGAGGAGGTCGTCGTACTCCTCCGCCGAGGCGAGGGAGCCGGTCGAGCCGGCGCTGGGCCAGCGCTGCCAGATGATGGTGCGGATGCTGGCGTAGCCGGTGTCGTTGCCGTTCCAGTAGGGCGAGCTCGCCGAGAGCGCCAGCAGCACCGGCAGGTCCCGCGAGAGCCGCAGCATGATCTCCACGGCCAGGTCGCGGTCGGAGACCCCGACGTGCACCTGGGTGCCGCAGATCAGCTGCTCGTCGACCAGGAGCCGGTACTGCTCCTGCATGCGGCCGTAGCGGCCGGTGGCGGTCAGCTCGAAGTCCGCGAACGCCGACCGGGGCGCGGTGCCCACCGCGGCGACGCCCAGGCCCTCCCGCTCGGCGACCTCGACGACGCCCGCTCGCAGCCGCAGCAGCTCGCTGCGCAGGCCGGCCAGCGAGGTGACGACATCGGTGTTGGTCTCCACCGTCGTGCGCTGGATCTCCGCGGAGTAGCTGGCGGGCGGCAGCTTGGAGAGGATCTGCGGCGCCCGCGCCGAGAGCTGCCAGCGCTCCCGGTCGATCAGGTGCAGCTCCTCCTCGGCCCCCAGGGTCAGCTCGGCACCCATCGGGGGAATGTAGCCGCGGTCGGCCCGCCCGCCCCGGGACGAGCCCGAAGTCGTGCAGACCCGCACGCGGGCGCAGACGACCGCCGCCACCTGAGGCCCCTCAGGGCCGGTCGACCTGCCCGGCGACCTGCTCAGCGGTGGTCCCCGGGAGGTCGCCGCGCCCGGTCTCGGCGTTCGCGCCGTCCCGCGGCGCCGGGGCTGGGCACCTCGACGACCACGGCGGTGGTGTCGATGCGGGTGCCGGCCCCGCGGGTGCGGACGAGCATCCCGTCGGGGATCCGGTGGTCGTCGGCCCCGCCGATGCTGGTGGTGCGCACCTGCAGGCCGGCCGCCCGCGCGAGGGGTCCGGTGGCGAGGAGCACGCTGGCGTCGACGTCGGCGTGCCCGCCGGACGGGCCCGGGACGATGTCGAGCACCCCTTCCCACGCCCGTCCTCCGGGTGCGCGCAGGGGCAGGCGCGCCGTCCAGCAGCCGCGGCGGAGCCGCCGCTCACGTCCCATCCACCGGTCGCCGGCTGCACGGAGCCGTCGCAGGCGGGCCCGACGTAGGGTCGGTGCATGCCCCACGAGGCCGCAGCGACGTGTCCCGTGCGCAAGCTCGCCCCCGAGGAGCGGTCGGGCCCCGCCGTGGAGCGGGTGGTCGACGCGGCCGGCGAGCGGTGGGTGGTGCGCGCCTTCGACACCGCCCGGGAGGTGCTGCGCAGCACCGACGCGGTGCGCCAGGCGGGCTTCGCCGCCGAGCAGGCCGCACGACCGGGCGCGAAGTCCCGTCCGCCGATCCTCTACCTCGAGGGCGCGGCGCACCGCGAGCAGCGCAGCGCGGCGGCACGGTTGTTCGCGCCGAAGGTCGTCGAGGGCTACCGAGACATGATGGAGACCCTCAGCGCCGAGCTCGTGGCGGGCCTGCGCCCCGACCGACCGGTGGACCTGAGCAGGCTGTCGCTGCGGATGGCCGTGCAGGTGGCGGCGCAGGTGGTCGGTCTCACCGACTCCTCGCTCACCGGCATGACCCGCCGGCTCGACGCGTTCTTCCGCGGCGACCCCACCGGCGCACCGCGCAGCCCGCGCGCGATCATCAGGGCGCTCAGCGCCTCGACGGCCCTGCTGCGCTTCCACCGCCTCGACGTGCGCCCCGCCATCCGCTCGCGTCGCCGTCGACGGCGCGACGACGTCATCAGCCAGCTGCTCGACCGGGGCTACTCCGACCTCGACATCCTGACCGAGTGCGTGACCTACGCCGCCGCCGGCATGGTGACGACGCGGGAGTTCATCACCCTCGCGGCGTGGCACCTGCTCGACCACCCGCCGCTGCTCGCCCGCTACCGGGCCGCGGAGGCGGAGGAGCGGGTCGAGATCCTGAACGAGGTGCTGCGTCTCGAGCCCGTCGTGGGCAACCTGTACCGGCGGACGACGACGCCGCTGACCCTGCACACGGCGGACGGCGTGGTCGAGGTCGAGGCGGGGGCGCTGATCGACCTCGACCTCCGCTGCGTCAACGCCGACCCGACCACGGTGAGCCCCGAGCCCCTGCAGCTGCGCCCCGCCAGGTCACTGCCCCGCGCGGTGCCGCCGTCGGTGATGGCCTTCGGGGACGGCAACCACCGCTGCCCAGGGGCGTCCATCGCCCTGCAGGAGAGCGAGGTGCTCCTGACCGAGCTGTTCCGGCACGACATCACGGCCGACGGACCCCCGCGCGTGCGGTGGAACGCCGTGACGAAGGGCTACGAGCTCGACCGCTTCTGGATCAGGATCGCGGGGTAGGACGGGGATCCGCGCGTCGTCGGAGCGGATCGGTCCCGCACCTCGTCTCTGCCGACGACGGGCACGTCGGCGACGGTCGTGTCCCGGTGGCGGAGCCCGCGTCGGGAGACGAGGACGCGGTGGGTGACGGCGGGTGCCTCACGGCCGCAGCACGTACTTGCTGCCCCGCCCGGCCGCCATGTCCTCCAGGCTGGGGACCAGCTCCTCCAGGGGCCGGACCTCGCTGATCAGCGACATCCCGTCGAACTGCCCCGTGGAGAGCAGGTGCACCGCGGCCCGCACGTGCTGGGGGGTGTGGTGGAACACGCCCTTGACGGTCAGCTCCTCGTAGTGCATCACCGAGGAGTCGATCGAGAACATCGCCCCGCGGGGGGTGCCGCCGAAGAGCACCGCCGTGGCGCCGGGGCGCAGGCACCGCACGGTCTGCTCCCACACCTGCGGCAGCCCCACGGCCTCGATGCCCACGTCCGCGCCGCGGCCCCCGGGCGTCGTGGCCCGGATCGCCTCGACCCGGGCCGCCGTGTCGGGCAGGTCGCTGATGTCGACGGTCTCGAAGGCCCCGGCCGCGCGCGCCTGGTCCAGGCGGAACGAGCTCTGGTCGACGGCGACGACGGAGGCGCCGCGCAGGGTGGCCAGCCGGACGAACATCAGCCCGATGGGGCCCGCGCCGTGGACGACGACGGTGTCACCCAGGGCGATGCCGGTCTCCGCGATGCCGTGGACGACGGTGGCGAGCGGCTCGAGGGGGGCCGCCGCCTCGAAGGGCAGCCCGTCGGGCAGCACGTAGGTGTTGCGCGCCACGATGGCCGCGGGTATCACGACCTGCTCGGCGAAGGCCCCGTTGAGGAACTCGAGGTTCTCGCACAGGCTCTCGCGGTTCCGGGTGCACGCCCAGCAGTGCCCGCAGGGGGCGGTGTTCGCCGCGACGACGCGCATGCCCGGCGCGAAGGCGGTCACCCCGTCGCCCACGGCGGAGACCACGCCGGCGAACTCGTGACCGAACCGGGCTGGGAGGGTGGGGAAGAGCTTCGGGTGACCCCGCCGGTAGGACTTCAGGTCGGTGCCGCAGGTCGCCGCGGCGCGGACCTCCACGGCGACCTCGCCGGGGCCCGGCTCCACCTCCGGGACGTCCTCCATCGTCAGCTCGCCCGGCCCGTGGAAGATGGCAGCTCTCATGGTGCGGTCTCCTGACCGTGGTCCGTCCGTGTCCGTCGAGCCTCGGCCGCCCGGGTCGTCCGCGCCGCACCCACCGCCGCCAGGCGGTGCAGGGCGGGGCGCAGGAGGGCGTAGAGGTCCTGGTGGATCGCGCGCAGCTCGCCGTAGGCGGACGCCGTCGCCGGGTCGGGCTCGACCACCGAGCCGGTGCGCGTCATGGCCGCCGCGGCGCTCACCAGGTCGGGGTGCAGGCCCACCGCCGCGGCGGCGACGACGGCCGCGCCGAGCGCGCTGACCTCCGGCTCCGGGCACACCGCGAGCGGTCGCTCCAGGACGTCCGCGGTGATCTGCCGCCACAGCGGGCTCCGGATGCCGCCGCCCATGGCGCGCAGGGAGACCAGGGTGCGCCCGGTGCCCCGCTCGAGGCCGTCGAGCTGGCCGCGGAGCTCGAAGGCGACGCCCTCGAGCAGCGAGCGGTACAGGTGCGCGGGCCCGTGCACCCCCCGCCAGCCGAGGATGGCCCCGGTCGCCAGGGGGTCCCAGTGCGGGGTCTGGGCCGCGTTCCAGTGGGGCAGGGTGAGCAGCTGCCCGCTGCCGGGCGCCAGGTCGGCCGCGGCCGCCTCGAGGTGGACGTCGGGAGCGCCGCCCAGTGCCGGAGCACCGAAGGCGCGCCGGTACCAGGTGGGCAGGTACGTGCCCGACGACAGGAACGTCTCCAGCGTCGTGCCGCCCGGGGTCACCGACACGAGCGACCGGTAGTCGCGGGAGGGTCGGTACCCGGTCTGCTCGGTGCCGAGCAGGACCGCCGTCCCGAGGTTGAGGTAGCCGTGGTCGGCGTCGACGACGTTCGCGCCGAGCCCGGCGGCCTGGCCGTCGCCGAGCCCCGCGACGACGACCACGGACGCCTCCAGCCCCCACGCCGACGCGACGTCGGGCAGCAGACCGCCGATGACGCTGCCGGCGCGGTGCAGGTCTGGCACCTGGTCGCGCCGCAGCCCGGCGACCGCCAGGAGCTCCGGGGCGTAGTCGCCGACCGCGACGTCGAGCAGCGCCAGGGGGTCGGCCGAGCTCACCGACGTGGCCCACCGGCCCGTCATGCGGTGGACGAGGAAGCCGTGGGTGTCGAGGAGCTGGTGGGTCCGGCGCAGCGTGTCGGGCTCGTGCGCGGCCAACCAGGCGATCTTGTACAGGGCCGGGGTGGTGTCCGCCGGCTTGCCGCTCAGCCGCTCGACCTCGGGGGTGCCGAGCTCGGCGATCTGCTCGCCGGCCCGCCCGTCGAGCCAGAGGATCGCCGGGCGCAGGGGGCGGCCCCCCTCGTCCAGGCAGACGAAGGACTCGCGCTGGTGGGCGATGCAGACGGCGGTGACCTCGCGGGCCCGCCCGGAACTCGCCACCGCGGCGCCCACGGCCTCCTGCGTCGCGGTCCACCACGACGGCGCGTCCTGCTCGTGCCAGCCGGCGCGGGGTGAGGAGGTCTGCAGGGGGCTGGAGCCGGACCCGAGGGTGCGGCCCGCGCCGTCCACGACGACCGCCTTCGCGGCGGTGGTCGAGCAGTCGACGCCGATGACGACCATGGAGCGACCTCCGGGGGCTGCATGTCCGGTGGTGAACCTACGGATGCACGTCTGAGGTGTCAAGATCGTCTATTCTGCTCATGTGAGCGCAGAGGCGGCGACCGGTGGTGGCGTGCCGCTGGACGACCTGCTCCAGATGGCCGCCGTCGCCCGCCGCCACTACGTCGACGGCCAGAGCCGGTCGACCATCGCCGAGGAGCTGGGCGTGTCGCGCTTCAAGGTGGCCCGCATCCTCACCTCCGCGGCTCGCCTCGGCGTCGTCAGGATCTCCATCGAGGTGCCGGCCTCGGTGGACGCCGTCGTCTCCCTCCGCCTGCGCGACCGCTACGGGCTGCAGCGGGCCATCGTCGTGTCGCCGCCCGACCAGCAGCCCGAGTGCGTGCGCGACTCCCTGGGGCGCGCGACGGCGCTGCTGCTGGCGGAGTCGTTGAGCGGGCGCGACGTCGTCGGCGTGTCCTCGGGCCGGACCGTGGACGCCGTGGCACGCCACCTCACGACGCTGCCCCGGTGCGCCGTCGTCCAGCTGAGCGGCATGAGCGGGAGCCTGACGGAGAACTCCGTCGACGTGGTGCGCCGGCTGAGCGCCGTCGCGGGGGGCAGGGCGCACGTCTTCTACGCGCCCCTGCTGCTGGCGTCGTCCGAGGTCGCCCACGCCCTGCGCCAGGACCCCCACCTCGTGCGGGCCTTCGCCCGCTTCCCGCGCGTGAGCGTCGCCGTGGTGTCCATCGGCAGCTGGTCCCCCCCGGACTCCCGGCTCCACGACGGCATGGCCGGCGCGGAGCGGGAGGTGCTGCGGGAGCACGGGGTCTGCGCCGACATCGGCGGTCGACTGATCGACGAGGGCGGCCAGCCGGTCCACGACCTCGACGACCGCGTGCTCGCCATGTCGCTGGACCAGCTGCGCGCCGTGCCCCACGTCATCGCCGTCGGCGGCGGTCCGCGCAAGGTGGGCGCCGTCCGCGCCGTCCTGCGCAGCGGTCTCGCCGACACCCTGGTGACCGACCTGACCGTCGCCCAGGCGCTGCTCACCTGAGCGGCTGGGTTGACCACCGCCTTCCCAGTCGTCAGTCTCTGGCCCGATCACTGACGCACCGACGCGCGGAGGCCACTCGTGGCACCACCCTCGCCCGCACACGGCCCGGGCGCATGAGCACCTCCTCGGCGACCTCCGCCGCGGAGCGGGAGACCACCGACGTCCTGCTCGAGTGCCAGGGGCTCACCAAGTCCTTCGGCGGGGTCCCGGTCCTCGAGGGCGTCTCCCTCGCCCTGCGCGCGGGCACCGTCACCGCCCTGGCCGGCGAGAACGGGGCGGGCAAGTCGACGCTGATGAAGATCGCCTCGGGGCAGTACCGGGCCGACGCCGGCGCCGTGCGGGTGCGCGGCGACGAGCTGCCCGGCGGCGACATCCGCGCCGCCCACCACCACGGGGTCGCCATCGTTCCGCAGGAGCTGGCGGCCATCGCGCACATGACGGTGTACGAGAACCTCTTCGTCGGGCGCGAGCTGACCTCGCGGGTCGGTCTGCTCGACCGGCGCGCGATGGCCCGCCGGGCCGAGGAGATGCTCGCCGGATTCGGCGTGCGCATCCCCCCCGCGGCGCTGATGGGGTCGTTGCCGGTGGGCCTCCAGCAGATCGTCGAGATCGTCAAGAACTCCAGCCGGGGCGCCCGGGTGCTGCTGCTCGACGAGCCGAGCTCGGCGATCAGCGAGCGCGAGGTCGAGGGGCTCTACCGGGTGGTGCGCCAGCTGCGCGACACCGGGGTGGCGATGGTCTTCACCACCCACAAGATGGGCGAGATCCGGGCCCTGGCCGACCGCGTGGTGGTGCTGCGCGACGGCGGGCTCGTCCTCGACGCCGCGATCGGCGACGTCACGGACGACGCCATCGTCACCGCGATGATCGGCCGCGAGCTCGACGACCTGTTCCCGGCGCTGCACACCGTGCCCCGCGAGAGCGAGGTGGCGCTGCGGGTGAGCGACCTCCACGTCGCCGGCGCGTCAGCCCCGATCTCGCTGGAGGTGCGCCGCGGCGAGGTCCTCGGGCTCGCCGGGCTCGTCGGGGCGGGGCGCACCGAGCTGCTCGAGGCGGTCTTCGGCGCCCGCGCCTCCTCCAGCGGCACGGTGGAGGTCGCGGGGCGCGCGGTGCGGCGCGGCCAGCCGTCCGCGGCCATCGCCGCGGGCATGGCGCTGGTGCCCGAGGACCGCAAGGCCTCCGGCGCCGTCCTCGGCATGAGCGTGCTCGACAACGGCTCGCTGCCCCGGCTCGCCTCCTTCGACGTCGCGGGCTGGCTGAGGAGGCGCGCCCGCACCACCGCCGTGGAGGCGGCGATGGCCTCGGTGCACCTGCGCAGCCGCGGGATGGGCCAGCAGGTCGGCACCCTGTCGGGGGGCAACCAGCAGAAGGTCGTGCTCGCGCGCTGGCTCACGGGGACGGTCGACGTGCTGCTGCTGGACGAGCCCACCCGCGGCGTCGACGTCGGGGCGCGCTCGGAGATCTACAGGATCATCGCCGAGCTCGCCCAGGGCGGGATGGCGGTGCTCATGGCCTCCTCGGACATGACCGAGGTGCTCGGCCTCTCCCACCGGGCCCTGGTGATGGCCGGCGGGCAGGTGGCCGCCGAGCTCGACCGCGGAGAGCTCGACGCCCCGGACGTGCAGGAGACGATCTTCCGGCTCGCCTCCGGGCTCGACGACCGCACCGCCCGGGGGGACACCACCACCCCGCCGGCCCGCAGCCCCCGAGAGGACCCCGCACCGTGAGCGCCACCCAGCAGGGCAGTGCTGTCACCGCCCCTCCAGCTGTCACGCCGGCCACCGACACCCCCCGGCGCTTCAGCGGCGACTGGGTCAGGGCGCTGCTGGTCCGGCGGGCGATGCTGATCGTGATGCTGGCGGTCATCGCGTACTTCAGCTACCGCAGCGTGCGCTTCTCCACGGTCGACAACCTCACGACCATCCTCGTCGCGGCGGCGCCCTTCGCGCTGATCGCGCTGGGCCAGACCCTGGTGATCCTCACCGGCGGCATCGACCTCTCGGTCGGCAGCGTCATCGCCGTCGCGGCCATGACCTCGGCGTCGGTGGCGAAGGCCAACCCGGGTCAGGTGTGGATGACGGTGCTGGCCGCGCTCGTCGTCGGGCTGCTCGCCGGCGCGGTCAGCGGCTTCCTCGTCTCACGGCTCGACGTGCCGCCGTTCATCGCCACCCTGGGGATGCTGACCGCCGGGTCGGGCATCGCCTACGCGATCGGCGGCGGCGCGCCCATCAACGGCCTGCCCCCGGAGTTCGGCTCCATCGCCAACACCGAGCTGCTCGGGCTGACCGTGCCGGTGCTCATCATGATCGTGGGGATCGTCGTGGTCGGGGTGGTCATGCGCAGCACCTCCTACGGCATGCGGGTCTACGCGGTCGGCGGCAACCGCGCCGCGGCGGAGATCGCCGGTGTCAGCGCCCGGCGCGTCCTGTTCAGCGTCTACGCGATCAGCGGCCTGCTCGCCGGCCTCTCCGGGGTCCTGCTCGCCTCGCGGGTGATCTCGGCGGCGCCGGGCCTCGGGCGGGGCTTCGAGCTCGACGCCATCGCCGCGGTCGTCATCGGCGGCGCCAGCCTCATGGGCGGGCGCGGCACGGTGTGGGGCACGGTGCTCGGCCTCCTGCTCATCCAGACCCTCAACAACGGCCTCGACATCCTCACCGTGCCCTCGTACTGGCAGGACGTCATCAAGGGCGTGCTCATCGTGGCCGCCGTCGCCGTCGACGTCTGGGCGCTCAAGCGCCGCGCCTGACCCCCGACCCCTCCACCCCCACCCCGATCGAAGGAGATCCCGTGTCGCGCTACACCCGCCTCATCGCCGCCGCCGGTGCCGCCACCCTCGCCCTGCCGCTCGCCGCCTGCGGCGCCGGCGACACCTCGGCCGACGCCGGCGCGGAGGGCGGTGACGCCCCGCTGCGCATCGGCGTCAGCGTCTACGACCAGTCGTCCTTCATCACCGCGGGCCAGGAGGGCATGGAGTCCTACGCCGAGGCCGAGGGCATCGAGCTGCTGTGGAACTCCGCGAGCCTCGACGTCGCCACCCAGGCCGACCAGGTCGACCAGTACATCACCGCCGGCGTCGACGCGATCATCGTCGTGCCCGTGCAGGCCGACTCCCTCGGCCCGCAGGTCGAGGCCGCCGCCGCCGCCGACATCCCGATCGTCCCGGTCAACGCCGCCCTCGACAACGACGCCGTCGCCGGCAACGTGCAGCCCGACGACGTGGCCGCCGGTGCGGCGCAGATGCAGATGATGGTCGACGAGCTCGGGGGGCAGGGGAACATCGTGGTCCTGCAGGGCCCGCTGGGGCAGTCGGGGCAGCTGGACCGCCAGGAGGGCATCGACTCCGTGCTCGCGGAGAACCCCGGCATCACGGTGCTCGCCCAGGACACCGCGAACTGGGACCGCGACGAGGCCGTCAACCTCACGAGCAACTGGATCTCCGCCTTCGGTGACGAGATCGACGGTGTCGTCTCCCAGAACGACGACATGGGCCTCGGCGCCCTGCAGGCCTTCCGGGAGGCCGGCACCACCGTGCCCATCGTGGGGATCGACGGCATCGAGGACGGCCTGAACGCCGTCAAGAGCGGCGACTTCATCGGCACGATGCTGCAGAACGGCACCGTGGAGCTCTCCGCCGGCCTTGCCGTGGCCGCGGCCCTGGCCCGCGGTGAGGAGGTCGACACCGAGCCCGTCTACGACATGCCGATGATCACGCAGGAGAACGTGGACGTCGCCATCGAGCACGTGGTCACCGACCGGGCGGCGTTCCTGGAGGCGCTGCCCGAGCTGACCGCCACCAACATGGAGACGGGGAACATCGCCTTCGAGGGGATCCCCGGGCAGGAGGAGTCGTGACCGCGGAGGTGCACGACGCCGACGTCGACCTCTCCTTCCGCCTCGACGGCAGGACGGCGCTGGTCACCGGCGGCGCCTCGGGGATCGGCAGCGCCATCAGCGAGGTCTTCACCGAGCGCGGAGCGCGCGTGGTGGTGCTCGACCTGCAGGCGGAGGCCGCGCGGGCGCGGGCGGCCTCCCTGGGCGGCGGGGCGCTGGCGCTCGCGTGCGACGTCGCGGACCCGGCGTCGGTGGAGGCGGCCGTGACGGAGGCGGTCGCGGCCACCGGTGGCATCGACGTGCTGGTCAACTGCGCCGGCATCGTGGACCTCGCCCCCGCCGAGGACCTCAGCGTGCGCGCCTGGGAGCGGACCATCGCCATCAACCTCACGGGCACGTTCCTCGTGAGCCAGGCGGTGGGGCGCCACATGCTCGCCGCCGGGCACGGCAAGGTGATCAACATGGCGTCGCAGGCGGCGAGCGTCGCGCTCCTCGACCACGCCGCGTACTGCGCGTCGAAGGCCGGTGTGGTGGGCCTGACGAAGGTGCTCGCCGCCGAGTGGGCGGGGCGGGGGGTGACGGCGAACACGGTCTCCCCGACCGTGGTGCTCACCGAGCTCGGTCGCACGGCGTGGTCAGGCGAGAAGGGCGAGAGGGCGAAGGGCGAGATCCCCGTCGGGCGCTTCGCCCTGCCGCGCGAGGTGGCGGCCGCCGTGCTGTTCCTCGCCACCGGCGGTGCCGAGATGGTCAACGGCGCCGACCTGGTGGTCGACGGGGGATACACCATCCGGTGACGCCCCTGAAGTCGCTCCCCGCGGACGGGCCCCGGCCAACGCACCTCGGGGTCCCGCTCGCCACGACTGAGCCCCAGGACGCCGCTGGAGCTGCCGATGCCGCACAGAGCACGATCACGTGGTGCCGAGCGGGTACGTGCCCTCGCAGCTGCCAGGGACCGGGGGTGGAGCGAGGGTGGACCAGGCGCAGGCATCACCGCTGCCGACCTGCACGTCTCCTCCGGTGCGTGAGGTCGCGATCGCCGTGGAGCTCGAGCCGTTGCAGACCGTGACCACGGTCGAGATGGCGCGCTCCTCCGAGTCCCTCCGGAAGGACTTCTCGGTGTACCGCGGGATTCCCGGCGCTGGCCAGGGCCGCTGGTGAGCCCCTGTCGTCCACGGGCGACGACTCCGCTGCGACGGACCTCCGTTCAGCCCATGTCCCGGTAGCGCTGCGCAGCCGCCAGCAGCGGCACGAGGTCCCGCGCCGTCGCCCGCTGCGATGCCATGTCGTCGGCCGTGTCGGCGTAGGGCGTGACGTACGCGGGGGTGTCGCGCTGGAAGCGCCACCCCTCGGCCAGCGCACCGACGTCGTGCGCGTCGTACCCGATCTCGTGCAGCAGCGCGGCCGCGGTGGCCTTGGCGGCCGCGTCGTCGCCGGCGATCGGCAGGGTCGTGCGCTCCGGGCTGCCGCTGGGCCGGGCGAGCTCGGCCAGGTTCTTGAAGAAGATGTTGTTGAAGGCCTTCACCACGTGCGCGTCGGGCAGGTGGTGCTGGAGCAGCTCGGACGTGGTGGTGGTCTCCTCGTCGAGCTCGGCCACGGCGCCGTCGCGCTCGGGGTAGTAGTTGTTCGTGTCGAGGACGACCTTGCCCGCGAGCTCGGTCACGGGCACCTCGCGGTAGGCCTTCAGCGGGATGGTCACCACCACCACCTCGCCCGCCGCGGCGGCCTCCCGAGCTGTCGCCGCCCGGGCCCGGTCACCCAGCTCCGCGACGAGGTCAGCCAGGGTCTCGGGGCCCCGGCTGTTGCTGAGCACGACGTCGTGGCCCGCCGCCACGGCGAGCCGCGCGACGGTGCTGCCGATGTCGCCGCTGCCGATGAGTCCGATCGTCGTCATGACCCCACCAAGGCGCTCCGGGCGCCAGGTGTTCCGCTCCAGGGCGCTGCCGTCAGCGCGTCGCGACCGCCTCGTGGCGCAGCAGCTCGGTGCCCGCGACCTCCTCCTCGTCATCAGGAGCCGCCCACAGGGTCAGCCGGTCGCCGGCGAGGGAGAGCTGCACCGGGTCGCGGGTGGCCACGTGCCCGGCGCTGCTCCACTGCTGGAAGGGCGCCTCGTGCACGGTCGTGTCGTCCCGGAGGTCGACCAGGGCGAGCCCGCCCAGCTCGGAGGACCCGGTGCCGGCGGCCGCTGGCGCCCGGGGCAGGCCCGAGATCCCGCCGCACAGCACCTGCGCCGACGGCACGTACTGGCAGTCCTGGTGGTCGATGACGTGGCTGGGGTCGGCGACCTTCCCCTGCTCCCGGCCGCGCGTCGTCCACTCGTGGAGCGTGCGCGAGCCCCAGCTGACGCCGGCCGGGGTGCGGCTCGCCTCGTCGTGGACGATGCCCCCGACGTGGTCGGCGACGCGGGAACCGCTCGGTGACCGCCAGGGCGTCCACGTCGGTGCCGTGGACGATCGAGGCGCTGTCGGGCCGGTGCTCGGCCACCGGCACCCACAGCGTCCCGTCGCTGTCGACGTCGATGCCACCCGGGTGATGGACGTCGCCCCCGCCGAGGGTGATGTGTCGCAGCAGGTTCCCGGCGCGGTCGAGGACCAGGCCGTGCCCGACGCCGCGACCGGGGGCGCGGTCGTCACCGTCCACAGGGACGGGGTGGCGCGCGGTCGGCTCGATGTGCGTCGTGCGTCGGAGGGTGGGCTGTGAGGGTGCTCACCGCACCAGACAGGGGGTTCCGTGATGGCTGCGGGCTGGTGAGGTCGGGCCGCCTGCGGGGAGGGGGGCACACGGTGTCGAGGCAGCACGGCCACCCTGCAGCCGTGCCGATGATCAACGCTCGCGACCTCCGCAACGAGTACGCGCGGGTGCTGCGCGCGGTGGAGGGGGGCGAGACCTCCACCGTCCTCCACCGCGGTCGAGCTCCGCTTCGGAGTCAGCGCCTCCAGCGGCACGGAGCAGATGACGCGCCTGGACGACCTCACCATCGCCACGCGGCGCTGGCGACCCGTCCCGGTCGACGAGGAGGTGGCGCGCTCCTACAACCACGTGGTCTCGGCGATCCTCGCCGCGGGTCGCCGGCCCCGCACCAGGCTGGCGGACGCCCTCATCGCCTCCACCGCGCACGCGCACCACCTCACGCTCGTGACCGGCGACCTCGACGACTCCACCGGGATGGAGGACCTGATCGACGTCGTCCCCCTCACCACCACCTCTCCCTGACGGCCGCGGCTCGGGGCTCACCCCCCGGCGGTCAGGTGCGCCAGCAGGTTCTCCACCGCCGCGGTCGTCGCCCGGCGCACGCTGGCCCCGGTGTACCCACCGACGTGGGGGGTCGCGATCACCCGCTCGTGGCGCAGCAGGTCGCTCGGCAGCGGCGGCTCGGTGTCGAAGGCGTCGACCGCGTAGGCGCTGAGCGCTCGCGCGCGCAGCGCGGCGAGCACCGCGGCGTCGTCCACCAGGGCGGCGCGGGCCGTGTTGACCAGCACCGCGCCGTGGACGACCCCGGCGAGCGCCGCGGCGTCGATCAGCGGGGCGCCGTCGGCGGGCGGCGGGCAGTGCAGGGTCACCACCTCGCAGCGCCCCAGCAGCTCCTCCAGGCCCACCACCTCGGCGCCGCCGGCCGCATCCGGGGGCGCGAAGGGGTCGTGGGCGAGCACCCGCGATCCGAGGGCGGTGAAGGTGGCGGCGACGCGGCGCCCCACCTCACCGAGCCCGACGACACCCACGGTGGTCTCGGCGAGCTCCCGGCCCTGCCACCGCTGCCACCTCCCGTCGTCGAGCCCGGCGCGCAGGGCGGCGGTGGACCACGGGAGGTGCCGCAGCGCCGACAGGACCACCGCCAGGGTCAGCTCCGCCACGCCCTGCGCGTTGGCCCCCGGCGCCCGCTCCACCGCGATGCCGGCGGCGCTCGCGGCGGCGAGGTCGATGCCGTCGGTGCCGGCGCCGTTGCGGCTGATCACCCGGAGATCGGTGGCTGCGGCCAGGACCCGGTGCGAGACGGTCTCCACCCCGGCGAGCCAGCCCGCGCACCCTGGCACCAGCTCCAGCAGCTCGCCCTCGGTGGGCACCCTGCCCGCGGGGCCGGGCACCAGCTCCAGGCCGGCGCGGCGCAGCGGGAGGAGCTCGGGCACGGCGTCCGGGTCGCCCCGGGTCAGCGACCGGGGCGTGACGAGCACCCGCGCTGCCGCGGCGCTCATCGACGCGCGCCCGGCTGGGGCGCTCGTGCGCGCGTCCGCGCCGCGATCTCACCGAGGGCGTCGAAGGCGGGCCCGGACGTCGGGATGTCGACGTCGAAGACCTCCGCGATGGCCCGGGTCCACCCGTGCAGGAAGTACACCCAGCCGTCCTCGGCCCGCACCCCCAGCCCCGGCTCAGCGGCCCGGGCCTGGTCGAGGAAGACCAGGTCGCCGCGGTAGTTCAGGTCCCAGGCGATGGCGCGGGGCGGGAAGGCGGCGCCGGTCAGCGGGGAGCCGGGGGCGTCCTTGCCCAGGCCGGTGGCGTTGACCACCAGCGCGCCGGGCGCCAGCCGCTCCAGCACGGCGTCGTCGTCCCGCGGCCCGGGGGTGTGCAGGCAGTCCACGGGCAGGTCGGTGCCCAGCTCGTCGTGCATGGCCCGCACCGCCGTCAGGCGGCGCTCGTCGCGGTCGGCGACCACGACCCGCGACGGGCGGTGCGGGCCGTGCTCGGGGCGGGTGAGGCACCAGCTGATCGCGGTCGCCGCGCCGCCGGCGCCGATGACGAAGGCCTCCGCGCCGGTGCCCTCCCAGTACCAGGGCGGGATGATCGCCTCCAGGGCGAGCCCGGCGGACACCGCGTCCAGGGCGGAGGCCACCAGCTGCCCGTCGCGCTTCGACACGCAGCTCACCTCGCCCATCAGGCCCGCGAGCGGGTCGACGCGGTCGAACTGCCCGCGGCACGCACCGAACAGGTCGATCTTGTGGGTGGTCACCAGGGCGCCCCGGACGAGGGGGTCGCCGCCGATGTGCTCGACGACGCGCCGGTAGCTGTCGGCGGGCGCGTGCAGCGGGAGGTCGATGCCGACGAGGCGGGCGTCGCCCAGGCCGAGCTCGGCCGCCCACCGGGGGAAGACCGACCGGATGGAGGAGGACCCGGTGCTCACCCCGATGAAGTACATCGTCGGGGCGGTCGCCGGGGCGGGGAGGGCCGCCGTGGGACCTCCCCCGGAGGTCGTCGACGGGCTCACGCCCGCTGCCCGGCGGTGGTGCGCAGCGCGGCCACCGCGGCGGCGCGCTGCGCGATCAGCTCCCACCGGCCGGCGGCGATGTCGGCCCGGGGAGCGATCCACGTGCCGCCTACGGCGAAGACGGTGGCCAGCGCGAGGTAGTGCGCCGCGGTGTCGGGGGTGACGCCCCCGGTCGGCATGAACCGCACCTCCGCCGCGGCGAAGGGCCCGGCGAGGGCCGACAGGGCCGCCGCGCCCCCGGAGGTGCCCGCCGGGAAGAACTTCAGGTGACGGACCCCGGCGTCCAGGCACGCCATCACCTCCGACGCGGTCACCGCGCCGGGCACGAGCGGCAGCCCCGCCTCGGCGGCGGCGGCCAGGGTGGAGCGGCTGGTTCCCGGAGACACCCCGAAGCGGGCCCCCGCGGCCGCGGCCTGCTCGACCGTCGCGGCGGTGAGCAGCGTGCCGGCGCCGAGGACGACGTCGGGCAGCTCCGCGGCGATGGCCGCGACCGCCTCGCGCGCCGCCGGCGTCCGGAAGGTCACCTCGAGCACCGGCAGTCCCGCCTCGGCCAGGGTGCGCGCGAGGGGCACGGCGCGCGCCGGGTCGTCGACCTCCACCACGGGCACCACGGCCAGCGCCTCCAGGCGCGCCAGGACCCCGTCGCGATCGACGCCGCCGCCGCTCGCTCCGTCACCGCTCACTCCGTCACGGCTCACTCCGTCACCGCTCACTGGGGCGTCCCGCCCGGGTAGCCGGTGTGGCCGGTGTTGTCCGCGGTGGTCCACCCGCCGGCGCCGTCGTCGACGACGAGCTGGGCCATCCCGCCGGCCGCGGCGATCAGCGCGTAGTCCTGGCCGGCGTCCGCGGCGTAGCAGAACAGGGTGACCAGGGGCTCCTCGCCCACGTTGACGCTGCGGTGCACCCAGTGCCCTGGCACGTGGACGGCGCCGCCGGGGCTGATGGGCACGGCCCTGCGCCGTCCGGTGAGGGTCTCGAGGACCATCACGCCCGACCCGCTGAGGCAGTGGTACAGCTCCGCGCGGTCGGCCCTGGCGTGCAGGTGCCCGCGGGTCATCGCGAACTCGTGGCCGACGCGCCCGGGCAGCACCGTGCTCGTGCCGATGACCAGGGCCCCCGGACCGTCGCCCGCGCGGTGCTCCTCCACGCGGTAGACCACGGAGTCCGCGCCCCGCTCGGCCACCGCCGCCTCCAGGGCCGCCTCGTCACGGTAGACCCCGCGCATGTCGCCGAGGCGCTTGACGTAGTCGTGGGTGCGGCCGTGCATCGCGCCGTCGGCGGTGATGGCGAGGGCGCCGGGATCCGGCACCGGATCGAGGACGGGGTCCGGCTCGGGGTGGGCGGTCATCCGGGGCTCCTCGCCGGGGTGGTGAGCATCGCGCCGCTACGGTGGTTCCGCGGCGTGAGCGGTGGACGCCGCCGCGGGCTCGGGCAGCGGTGCTCGAGCTCGGGGCGAGGCTACACAGCGGCACCGGTCGAGGGGGAGCAGTGGCGGGCGACTTCGAGGGCAGGCGGGTCGCCGTGACCGGCGGCGCCGGCGGCATCGGCCTGGCGATCTGCGCCAGCCTGAGCGCGCAGGGCGCCCGCGTGCACGCCCTGGACCGGCGTGGGCTCGAGGACCTGCCCGACGGTGTGGACGGCGTCGAGGTCGACCTCACCTCCGAGGGCTCGGTGACGGCCGCGGTGGCCGGGCTCCAGGCCGAGGACGACCGCGGGGTCGATCTGGTGACCTGCGCGGGGATCGTCGAGGACGACGTGCCCGCCGAGGACATGTCGGTGGCGCAGTTCGACGCGGTGCTGGCGGTGAACCTGCGCGGGGTGTTCCTCAGCTGCCGGGAGTTCGGGCGGGCGATGCTCGCCCGCGGCGGTGGGTGCATCGTCAACGTCGCCTCGATGTCGGGGAACGCGGTCGTCAACCACCCGCAGCGGCAGAGCGCCTACAACACGTCCAAGGCGGGGGTGAGCGCGCTGACGCGCTCGCTCGCCGTGGAGTGGGGGCCGCGCGGCGTGCGGGTCAACGCCGTCTCCCCCGGATACGTCGACACCGCCCTGAACCACCGCAAGGCCTCGATGCACGAGCAGTGGCTGCGCGAGACCGTGCTCGGGCGCTTCGCGCGCCCCGAGGAGGTCACCGGCGCGGTCGAGTACCTGCTGAGCGAGCGGGCGGCCTTCTGCTGCGGCACGGAGCTGCTCATCGACGGCGGGTTCTCGCTGCGCTGAGGGGGGCGGTCGGGTGCGACACCGCGACGGCCGCGGAGCTCAGGCCACGGCCTCGCCGATCTGACTCAGGTGGCTGCGCTCGCCGTCGTGGTCGAGGACGGTGAGGATCTCCACCGGGCCGTCGTGGGCGCCGATGACGTGCGGGGTCATGGTGGAGAAGTCGGCGGAGTCGCCCTCGTGGACGAGGACGGTGCGATCGCCGAGCCGGAGGCCGGCGGTGCCGGACAGGACGGTGAACCAGTCACGACCGGGGTGCACGGCCAGGTGCTCCGGGCCGGTGGGCCGGTCGTGGGTGATCCGCATCTTGGCCACCGTCACACCGTTCAGCGATCCCTCTCGGGACAGCAGCCAGGTGGTCACCCCGCCCGAGGAGCAGGCTCGCGGGCGGATCACGACGCTGTCGTCCTCGTCGGACTCGATGAGCTCGTCGAGGGTCGTCCCCAGGGCCTTGGCGATGGGCACCAGCTGGTCCAGGGCGATCCGGCGGGCACCGGTCTCGATCCGGCTCAGGTTCGACGGGCTGAGGTGGCAGCGGGCGGCGAGCGTGTCCAGGGTCCAGCCGCGGGCCAGCCGCAGACCGCGGATGCGTCGGCGGACGACGCTGTCCAGGTCGACTCCTTGCTCCATGAGCAAGACTGTATGACAGCGGCGCATGATGTGCCCATCCTGTTCGCGTGACCGAGCACGGGACCCATCACCACCACGAGCCGCACCGACCGGGCGGCGCGGCAGCACACCGGCACGACGCCAGCCACACGGAACTCCTGGACCTCGACGCCGAGGTGGTCGGCCACCTCGACGAGCTCACCGACTGGGTCGGCCGGCACACGGCGAGCCTCCCGCGGAGCATCGTCGACGTCGACGTCGACGTCGGCGCCGGCACCGGTACCGGTACCGGCACGCTGGCCCTGGCGCGCCGCTTCGACCGCGCCCGGCTGGTCGCCATCGACGCCTCGGCCGAGATGCTCGAGCACCTCCGCACCGCAGCGCTCGGCCAGGACGTCGGCGACCGGGTGCGCCTGGTGCAGGCCGACCTGGACGCCGGCTGGCCCGACGTCGGCAGGGTGGACCTCGCGTGGGCGGCCTCGTCGATGCACCACCTGCAGGACCCCGACCGCGTCCTCGGTGACCTGCACGCGGCACTGGAGCCGGGGGGTCTGCTGGTCGTCGTCGAGATGGACGGCATGCCGCGGTTCCTGCCCCGCGACCTCGGCCTCGGTCGTCCCGGTCTGGAGGACCGGTGTCGGGCCGCCACGGCGGCCGAGCGCTGGGACGCGCACCCGGACTGGGGCCCGCACCTGCGGCGGGCCGGGTTCGAGGTGCTGGAGGAGCGCACCTCCACCCACGTGCGGGACCCGGCGCCGCCCGCCGCGCACCGCTACGCGCACGCGGTCTTCCGCGGTGTGCGGTCCGGCCTCGCGGGCCGGCTGGACGCCGAGGACCTGCAGACCCTCGACCGCCTGCTGACGGAGCACTCCCCCGAGTCACTGCTGCGCCGTCGTGACCTGACGGTCCGCAGCATGCGCACCGCCTGGGCGGCGCGCCGCCCATGAGACCACCCGAGCAGCAGGCGAGACGCAGGAGGACCGACGTGGACACCGACGACGGGCGGGACGTGGACGTCGCCCAGCCCCGCAACGCTCCCGCCAGCCACGCCCACGACGTCCTCGGGCACGAGGGCGCCTCACCACGCGACCTCCTCGCGGCCGGGCGGCGCGAGGCGCAGGCCTGCGGCGCGACCGTCCTCGACGCCCGCCGGCTCCTGCTGGCGAGCGGGCTGGTCGACGGGCTCCCGACGTCCCCGGGGTGGAGGAGCAGTGGGGCCGCGACGTCATCCGCTGCGCGTGGTGCCACGGCTGGGAGGTGCGGGGGACGCGCACCGGCGTCCTCGGGACGAGCCCCGCGGGCGTGCACCGGGCCCTGGTGCTCCGGCAGCTCGGCGACCGCGTCACGCTCCTCACGCACACCGCGCCCGACCTCGGCGAGGCGCGCGAGCAGCTGGCCGCCGTGGGCGTGCAGGTGGAGGACGGACCCGTCCGGCGGCTGCGCTCCGACCAGGGCGACCTGCAGGCGGTCGTCCTCGACGACGGACGCGAGGTCCCCGTCGACACGCCCCGCCACCTCGCGCCGGGGATGTGCTCACCGGCCGCGTCCGGTGAGGTGAGCGGACCGACCTGCGCCGCGCGAGCCGCTCCACGCACCTCAGCGACACGCGCCGCAGCGACGCCGTCGAGCAGCTCATCACCGTGGCGGAGCGAGCCGGCGTCTCACTGACCCACCTCGCGATGGCCTTCGCCATCGCGAGCACGCTCCTGCTGCGGCGCCCGGTCGAGGAGCGGACTGCCGCCTGGCCGGACCCACGGGCAACGGCATCGGGGGACGGAAGACGTCGGGCGCCACCACGGCACGAAGTGCCCCGGCAGCACGACGTCGGCCGCAGCCCGACTCCCCTGCGTCGGCAGGAGGGCGCGGCCGTCCCGGAGGACCTCTGCCGGGAAGGCGGGGTCCTGGGCCTCGCTGGACGCCGGGACCGTGCGGAGGTGGTGGTCGACGCAGGCACCCGAGACCGCGGGCGCGGGGACCTCGAGCAGGAGCCGGGCCAGCGCGAGGCCGGAGGCCCGCGGTGTCGAGGCGAGGGGCACCACCGCGCCCAGGAGGGGTGCGAGTGAAGTCGTCAGCCGGCGCGCGGAGGCGGGGTGCTGCCGGGACAGTCCCGTGCCGAGCACCAGGCCCGGGTCCAGGCACGTGACGTGGACGTCGGGGCGCTCGCGCGCCAGCGCTGCCGCCGTGGCCGCGTCCAGCAGCTCGGAGGTGGTGCAGCGCCGCCGTCCCGCCACCCCCGGCGCCTCGGCGACGGTCCGGACGTCGGCGAGCTGCTCGAGGTCGAGCACCACCGGCTCTCCGCCGACCTCGCTCGCCGCTGCCGCGACGCGATGTCCGCGGAGGTGACGCTGCGGGCACCACCGGGGCCCACCCCCACCTCCGTCGGCATGGCCCCGCGGCTCACCTGAGCCGGCCGCGAGCGGCGCCCGGGCACCTCACACCAGCGGTGGCGCGCCCGGCCCGACGCTCACCTCTGCGCTGCCGTCTCGCGTGGTCAGCAGCGGGGTGCTCATCGCCGCCCACCGAGGCCGGTGAGCAGGGGGGCGAGCAGGCCGCGCAGTCGTGAGGGGGTGGCGACGGGCTCGAGCATCTCCTCGCGCTGCTGCTCGCCCTGCTGGGAGGCCAGGCCGATGATGACCGCGGTCAGGGAGGGGATCACCCACTGCAGGGCCCGCAGCTGCTGCTGGGTGGCCTTGACGTCCGCGGGGGTGCCCGTGGTGGGGATGACCCCGCTGGTGGCCGGCACCCGTCCCGCCTCGGCCAGCTCGGCGCCCAGCGCCCCGGACCACGCGGTGGCGCCCAGCGCGGCGGCAGTGACCGCCAGCTTGGCGTAGGTGTTGACCTTCACGTCGTCACGGGCCTGCACCCGGTGGGCGTTGCCCACCAGGATCGATGCACCGCCGAGCAGGTGGGCCCCGATCGCCAGAGCGTTGACCGGTGCCCACCGGGCCCAGCCCGCGGAGGCCACCGGGTTGCGCTCGTTGGCGTCGCTCACCGCCCTGGACGCGCCGTTCAGCCCCACGGCGCCCATCAGGGCGCCGCCCATCCACGCTGCGGCCCCCACGTCGTGAAGGACACGGCTGACGGTCTGCGTCCTGGTGCTCGAGGTCATCGGATCTCTCCTTCGTCGGTGGTGCCGGTCGTGGTGGGAGCGTGGTCGAACTGTCGGTCTCGCGCGACCGCGGTGGTGCCGGAGCCGTCGCGGACACCCGAGGAGCGGTCCACCACCACGATCGCGGCCCGGTGCACCGCGGCTCCGCCCACGGACCCGGGACGCACCACCTCCGTCAGACCCGGCACGGGCCGCCAGGGCCTGCGCCGTCGTGACGCCGGCCTCTTCGGCGCGGAGGGCGCGCAGGGCCTGGCGGGGTGGGACAGTTGCGGTGTCGAGTGTTGATCAGCACCGGGAGGCAGTGTTGACCCTCTCCTCCCAGCAGTTCCGCTC
>CAXTAK010000024.1:0-32711 GCA_964242735.1 uncultured Quadrisphaera sp.
GGGGTGAGTGACGGGACTTGAACCCGCGACATCCGCGACCACAACGCGGCGCTCTACCAGCTGAGCTACACCCACCGTGCGCCGCTGGGCCCAGCAGGGCCGCGCGGCGGGACGATCCTAGAGCACCGGCCCCGCGACCCGCGCCGCCACGGCCCGCGCCGCCGCCGAGTCCGGCCCGGGCGCCGGGACGAAGACCGCCTCCCGGTAGTACCGCAGCTCCACGATGCTCTCGCGGATGTCGGCCAGCGCCCGGTGCCCCCCGGCCTTGGTCGGCGCGGCGTAGTACGCCCTCGGGAACCACCGTCGGCTCAGCTCCTTCACCGACGACACGTCGATGATCCGGTAGTGCAGGTGCGCGTCCAGCGCGGGCATGTCACGGACGAGGAAGCCCTTGTCAGTGCCCACCGAGTTGCCCGCCAGCGGGGCCTTGCGCGGCTCGGGCACGTGCTCGCGCACGTGGGCGAGCACCGCCTCCTCCGCCTCGGCCATGCTCATCCCGTCGGCCAGCTCGCTCAGCAGCCCCGAGGTGGTGTGCATCGTGCGCACCACGTCGCGCATCTGGTCCAGCGCCTCCTGGGGGGGCCTGATCACCACGTCGACGCCCTCCCCGAGGACGTTCAGCTCTGAGTCGGTGACCAGCGCCGCGACCTCCACGAGGGCGTCGGCCCCGAGGTCGAGCCCGGTCATCTCGCAGTCGACCCAGACGATGCGGTCGGCGGAGGTGGCGGCGGGGGTCGGCATGGGCGGAGTCTAGGTCCGTGCCACCGACCACCCCGGTGCTTCGACGGGGGGCGGGGGCACCCGCCGCGCCCTACGCTCCTGCGGTGCCCCAGGTGCCCACCCGACCGGTCGGTGACGTCGCCGAGCTCGACCCCGCCCCCACCGCCCGTCGCACCAGCGCCGGACGGCTGGTGGTGCGCCTGCTGGCGGTGCTGCTGATCGTCGCGGGCGGGCTGCTCACGCTCGGCGCGGTCCTGTCCAGCACCGGCCCGGCGGGGCTGGTCATCGGGCTGGTGCTCGCCGTCGTCCCCGTCTTCCCCGTCGTCGCGGCGTTCCTGTGGCTCGACCGCTACGAGGCCGAACCCCCCGCGCTGCTGCTCTTCGCCTTCGGGTGGGGGGCCTTCGTGGCCACCCTGATCTCCCTGGTGATCAACAGCGTCTCCAGCATCGTCCTGCTCCAGAGCGGCGCCAGCGCCAGCGCGACCGCGGTGTTCGTCGCCCCGGTGGTGGAGGAGACCTCCAAGGGCCTCGCGGTCCTGCTGATCCTGCTGCTGCGCCGCCGCGAGTTCGACGGGGTCATCGACGGCATCGTCTACGCGGGCATGGCCGGCATCGGCTTCGCCTTCGTCGAGAACGTGCTCTACCTCGGGCGCAGCTTCCTGCAGGAGGGCAGCGGCGCCGCGATCGCCACCTTCGTCGTCCGCTGCGTCTTCTCGCCCTTCGCGCACCCCATGTTCACGATGGCCATCGGGGTGGGCCTGGGCCTGGCGGCCCGCTACCGCTCACCCGTGGTCCGGGTGGTGGCCCCGCTGCTGGGGTGGGTCGTCGCCGTCGCCCTGCACGGCACGTGGAACGCCTCGGCGTCCCTGGGGTTCAACGGGTTCGTGGGCAGCTACATCGCCGTGCAGGCGCCCCTGTTCCTCGTGGCGATCGCCATCGCGCTGTTCGTGCGGGCCCGCGAGGGCCGGCTGCTGCGCCGGCACCTGGCCGCGTACGAGGGCAGCGGGTGGCTGACCGCGGCGGAGGTGCGCATGCTCACCTCCCTGCACGAGCGCTCCCGCGCGCGGGACTGGGCCGGGCGCACCCTCGGCCCGCTCGCCCGGCGCTCCATGCGGGGCTTCCAGGAGCAGGCCAGCGAGCTGGCGTTCCTGCGCGAGCGGATGCACCACGGCACCGCCCCCCGCGACGCCGTCGAGGTGGAGCTGCGGATCCTCCAGACGATGTGGCACCTGCGGCGCGGCTTCCTGCCGCAGGCCGTCACCGTCGCGCGCTGACGCCACCGCGGGCACCGCCCGCTACGGTGGCCGCGGTGCGCCGGGAAGCCTGGTCGGCAGTCCTGCTCCCGACCCCGGAGGCCCCTCGCCCATGAGCACGCAGCTGCCGTCACCGGCACCGCTCTTCGCCCGCAGCTCCCTCACCGAGGCCGGCCGCATCGCGCAGGTCCTCCGCAAGGAGACCGTCGGCGGCGCCCTGCTCCTGGCAGCGACGGTGGTGGCGCTGGTGTGGGCCAACTCCCCCTGGGGAGGCTCCTACGCCGCCGTCCGCGACACCACCCTGGGGCCCGCGGCCCTGCACCTTGACCTCACCGCGGGGCAGTGGGCCGCTGACGGGCTGCTGGCGGTCTTCTTCTTCGTCGCAGGGCTGGAGCTCAAGCGGGAGTTCGTCGCCGGCGACCTGCGCGACGCGCGGCGGGCGGCGCTGCCGGTGGCCGCGGCGGTCGGGGGCATGGCCGCGCCCGCGCTGGTGTACGTGGCGCTGACCGCTGGCACCGGCGCGGGGGCCCTGCGCGGCTGGGCCGTCCCCACCGCCACCGACATCGCCTTCGCGCTCGCGGTCCTGGCGGTGATCAGCACCCACCTGCCCGCGGCGCTGCGCACGTTCCTGCTCACCCTCGCCGTCGTCGACGACCTGCTGGCCATCACGATCATCGCCGTCTTCTACACCGAGGACCTCTCCGCCGGGCCGCTGCTGCTCGCCATCGCCCCGCTGGCGCTGTTCGGGGTGGCTGTGCAGCGACGGGTGCGCGCCGGGTGGCTGCTGCTGCCCCTGGCGGGGGTGACGTGGGCGCTCGTGCACGCCTCGGGGGTGCACGCGACGGTGGCCGGGGTGCTGCTGGCCGCCACCGTCCCGGTCCTGCGCAGCGAGGCCGCCGGGGGACCGGACGCCGGGCCGGGGCTGGCCGAGCACTTCGAGCACCGGTGGCGCCCGCTGTCCGCGGGCGTCGCCGTGCCGGTCTTCGCCCTGTTCGCCGCCGGGGTGACCCTGGGCGGCCTCGACGGGCTGGCCGACGCCCTGCGCGACCGCGTGGCACTGGGCATCGTGGTGGCGCTGGTGGTGGGCAAGGCGGTGGGCATCTGCACGTCGACGTTCCTCGTGGCGCGCTTCACCCGCGCCGAGCTCGACGACGACCTCGCCTGGTCCGACGTCCTGGGCCTGTCCCTGCTCGCCGGCATCGGCTTCACCGTCTCCCTGCTCATCGGTGAGCTCGCCTTCGCGGGCACCGAGCGCGGCGACCACGTCAAGGTCGGGGTCCTGGTGGGGTCGCTGACCGCCGCCCTGCTGGCCGCGGTGGTGCTGCGCCTGCGCAACCGCACCTACCGCGCCATCGAGGAGCGGGAGACCGCGGACGACGACGCCGACGGGGTCCCGGACGTCTACCAGCAGTGACCGGGTCGGCCGTGACGGGCGTCCCCGCCCCGGAGCGCTCCCGGGTCGCTGCGGGGCTCCACCCTCGGTGATGATGGGGTGTGCTGACTGCCACCGCCTACGCCGCCCCCGCCGCCGGGGCCCCCTTCGCGAAGACCACCATCGAGCGCCGCGACCTCGGGGCCGCCGACGTGCTCATCCAGATCGCCTTCGCGGGCATCTGCCACTCCGACATCCACACCGCCCGCGACGAGTGGGGCAAGGCGATGTACCCGCTGGTCCCCGGGCACGAGATCGCCGGGATCGTCACCGAGATCGGGTCCGGCGTCACCAAGCACGCCGTCGGCGACCGGGTCGGCGTGGGCTGCTTCGTGGACTCCTGCCGGGAGTGCGAGAACTGCCTCGCCGGTGAGGAGAACTTCTGCATCAAGGGCGAGGTGGGCACGTACAACGCGATCGGCAAGGACGGGCGCCCCACCGACGGCGGGTACTCCAGCCACATCGTGGTCGACGAGGACTACGTGCTCCGCATCCCCGAGGGCATCGGCCTGGACGTCGCGGCTCCGCTGCTGTGCGCCGGCATCACCCTGTACTCACCGCTGCGCCACTGGGGCGCGGGAGAGGGCACGAAGGTCGCCATCGTCGGGCTCGGGGGGCTCGGGCACATGGGCGTCAAGCTCGCCCACGCGATGGGCTGCGAGGTGACCGTCCTCAGCCAGTCGCTGAAGAAGCAGGAGGACGGCATGCGCCTCGGTGCCGACCACTACTACGCGACGTCGGACGAGGAGGTCTTCACGAGCCTCGCCGGCAGCTTCGACCTCATCATCAACACCGTGTCCGCGACGCTCGACCTCGACGCGTACCTCGGGATGCTCGCCCGCAACGGCACCCTGGTGGAGGTGGGGGCTCCTGAGAACCCCATGCGGGTCGCGGCCTTCTCGGTCATCCAGAACCGCCGCAGCCTCGCCGGGTCGAAGATCGGCGGCATCCGCGAGACCCAGGAGATGCTCGACTTCTGCGGACAGCACGGGATCGGTTCGGAGGTCGAGGTGATCCCCGCGTCGGGCATCGACGAGGCCTACGACCGCGTCGTGGCCAGCGACGTGCGCTACCGCTTCGTCATCGACTCCTCCACCCTGGGCGCGTGACCCCCGCGCGGGGGCGTTGGGGCACTCGCCTCACCGACACCCCAGCGGGTCTCGACCGGGCGCCACGCGCAGCCAGGGGGGGCGGTGCGCGTCCCAGCAGGTCCGTGAGCCGTCGCCAGGTGCTGAGGATGGCGGGAGCCGCGGGCGGGGCGGCGACCCTGGCGGGGTGCGGCGGCTTCGCGCGGCAGGAGGCCGCGGCCGGCAGCGACGAGCTGACCTTCACCACGTGGGGCACCGACGCCGAGCTGGCCGCCTTCGAGCGCGCCATCGCCGGCTTCCAGGAGGGCCGCAGGGCGACCGTGACGCTGGACGTCGTCCCCTACGCCGAGGTCTTCGAGAACCTCGACGCCCGGCTGCAGGCCGGGACCGCGCCCGACATCTTCCGGACCCTCTACAGCAACCTCGGCGTGTACGCCGGCCGAGGGCAGTTGCTCGACCTCGGGCCCCACCTCGACGGGCCCTTCGGCGACCGCTTCACCGCGCAGATGTGGGCGGCGGTGCAGTACGACGGCACGCCCTACGCCGTCCCGCACGTCACGGACACCTCGACGATCCTCTACAACCGCGACGCCTTCGCCGCCGCTGGCATCACCGCGGTCCCCGAGACCCTCGAGCAGGCGTGGACGTGGGAGGAGTTCGACCAGGTCGCCCTGCAGCTGCGGGCGGCGCTGCCCGCCGACCGGTACCCCTTCGTCTGCAACTGGCAGGCCAGCGGCGTCACGCGGTGGCTGAGCTGGCTGTTCCAGGCCGACGGGCGCTTGCTGGCCGACGACCTGCTCACGCCCGCCATCGACTCCGACGCGGGACGAGCGGCCGTCGACGTCACCCGCAGCTTCTTCGCGCGCGCCCTGGTGCCGCCGAACAACTCGGTGAAGTCGCCGACGTTCGCCTCGGACCTGTTCTTCGCCGAGACCGCCTCCTTCGCGTGGGTCGGCACCTTCCTGCTGCCGGACGTCGTCGCGCTCGCGCCGTTCGAGGTGGGCGCGACCTACCAGCCCCGCGGGGTGCGCGGCGGGTCCGACCTGGGGGGCAACCCCGTGGTCGCCAACGCCGAGACGACCAAGCCCGAGCTGGCGGCCGAGTTCCTGGCGTACCTGACGGAGGAGCAGGTGATGCTCGACTTCTGCACCACCTCCAGCCTGCTGCCCACGCTGACGAGCCTCGTGGGGCAGGAGCTCGCCTTCGACGCCCGCCCCGACCTCAGCCGCTACTTCGTCGAGCAGGCGTCGACCGTGCAGCCGCAGGACGCCGCGCAGGTCGCCTCGGTGGGGATGCAGGCGATCAACGAGGTGATCCGCGACCAGCTCGAGGAGGCCTTCATCGGGGGACGGAGCACCGACGACACCATCGCCGCCATGACCGAGGGCATCACTCGGGCCACCGCGGAGTGAGCGCTGCCGCGGTGCGGGCGGCGCCTCCTCCCAGGCGGAGGGCGGTGGAGCGCCCCGATCCGCCGCGCCGGCGGCGGGCTGCGGCGGAGGTGGTCGCCGGCTACGCGTTCCTCGCCCCCAACCTCGCGCTGCTCGGGCTGTTCCTGTTCCTGCCGCTCCTGTGGGCGATCGTCATCAGCTTCCGCCGCACCGACGGGTTCGGTGATGGTTCCTCCGCCGGCCTGGCGAACTACGCGCGCCTGCTCACCGACCCGGTGTTCTGGCAGTCGGCGCTCAACACGGCGGTGTTCACAGCGCTGGTCGTCCCCACGTCGATGGCGCTGGGGCTGGGGCTGGCGGTGCTGATGAACTCGGTGCTCCCCGCTCGCACCCTCTACCGCACGATCATCGTGCTGCCGATGGTGATCTCCGGGGTCGCGACGGCCCTGATCGCCGCGCTGATCTTCGAGCAGAGCCGGGGGCTGCTGAACAAGCTGCTGGTGGCGCTCGGCATCGGTGCCGTCCCCTGGCAGTCGGGGGGCGTGGCCGCGATGCTCTCCGTCGTCCTCGCCACGGTGTGGTGGCGAGTGGGCTTCAACATGATCGTCTACCTCGCCGGGCTGCAGTCCATCGAGCCCGAGCTGTACGAGTCGGCCCGCATCGACGGCGCCAGCTCGTGGGGGCGGTTCCGCTTCGTCACCGTGCCGATGGTGGGGCCGTCGACGTTCTTCCTGGTCGTCTACGACGTCATCACCTCCTTCCAGGTGTTCGACATCGTCTACGTGCTCACCGGCGGGGGTCCGGGCTACGCGACGTCGACCCTGGTGACCTACGCCTACCAGAACGGGTTCGTCACCCGCGACCAGGGCTACGCCGCCACGATCGGCGTCGTGCTGCTGCTCCTGACGCTCGCCTTCACCGCGCTGCAGTGGCGGTACAGCCGCACCCGCGACCAGGTCGGCTGAGGCCGGTGACCACCTCGTCCACCCCTTCCCGCGGCAGCACTGACAGGAGTGCCAGCGCCCGTGCCGCGCCCGCCGCGGGGACGCTCCGTGCGCGGCCGGCCGCCACGACCCGCGCCCGGGTGGCCCGCCGGCAGCTGCGACTGCGCCAGGTCGCGGCGGTCGCGAGCTGCCTGGTGCTGGCCTTCCCGCTGTACTGGATGGTCGTCGTCGCCGTCTCGCCGCGATCGGAGCTGCTGACCCGGGAGCTGCGGTTGTGGCCGCGGGACTTCACCCTGGTCAACTTCGAGACGGTCTTCGCGTCGTTCCCCGTCGCGACGTGGTTCGGCAACTCCATCGCGATCGCCGTGGTGGTCACCGCGATCAGCGTGGTCGTGAACCTCCTCGCGGGGTACGCGCTCGCCCACCTGCGGTTCCCCGGGAGCGACCTGACGCTGCTGCTCGTCCTGGCGACGCTCATGGTCCCGGTGCAGGTGGTCATGGTGTCGCAGTTCGCGCTGGTGACGCGCCTCGGCCTCTACGGCACGTACTGGGCCGTCATCCTGCCGTCCGCCGCGACGGCGTTCGGGGTCTTCCTGGCGCGCCAGTCGATCATCGCCGTCCCGAGGGAGATCATCGAGGCGGCCCGCATCGACGGGGCCGGTCCGCTGCGCATCTTCGTCGCGATCGTCCTGCCGCTGTCGAAGCCGCTCATCGCCGTGCTGGCGCTGCTCACCTTCCTCGCCACCTGGAACGACTTCGCCTGGCCGCTCATCGCCCTGGGCGACACCCGGCTCTTCACCCTGCCCATCGGGATGCTCTTCCTGCAGGGGCAGTTCGGCTCCGACTACGGGGCCATCATGGCGTTCGCCCTCATGGCGGTGCTGCCCGTGGTGCTGCTCTTCCTGTTCTTCCAGCGCTACTTCGTGCAGGGCTTCGCCCGCAGCGGCATCCGATGAGCAGCATCTGATCAGCAGCGCCCGATGATCGGGGCCCGGTGAGCGGCACCGATGCGCCGGCGATGACACGGGTGCTCGGGCGCAGCGACATCGAGGTCAGCGCGCTCGGCGTGGTCACCTGGGCGCTCGGCGGGCCGATCACCGACGGGGCCCAGGAGCACGGCTGGGGCCCGGTGGACGACGAGGAGTCGGTGCGGTCGCTGCGCCGGGCCGCGGAGCCCGGCGTCACCTCCTTCGACACCGCCGACTCCTGCGGCGCCGGGCACGCCGAGCGGGCCTCCGTGGTGCTGGCGTCCACGCAGGCCCACGGGCTGGCCAGCGTGATCCGCAGCCCGCTGGCCACGGGTCTGCTGACCGAGCCGGTGACGGCGGGCACGGTCATCGGGCCCGGCGACGTCCGCCACGCCCCGCCGCCGTGGCTGCGGTGGTTCACCGGTGGGCGCCCCGACCCCGTCCACCCGGCGCGGCGCGGCGCGGCGCAGTCCGCACCCGCGGCCGACGGGCGTCGAGCAGCGGGTCCACACGCCCGGAGGACATCGAGGAGTGGTCAGTCCTCACCGCGGGCGGCTCGCAGCAGGCGCGCCGCGGTGGCGGCGTCCGTGACGAGCCTGGTGATGTACCCGGCGCGCGCGGCGGTCAGCATGGCTCCCACCTTCTCGGCGCCCACGGCGACCGCGATGGTGGAGGGGATGTCTTTCAGCTGCTGCAGGGTGATGCCGATCAACCGCTCGCTGCCGGGGTAGTCGACCGGCGCGCCGCTGGCGTCGAAGTAGCGCGAGCACAGGTCTCCGGCCGCGGTGGGCAGCATGCCCGCGACGCCCGGCACGAACGCCGGCGTGGTGCGGCGCGTGGACGGCGGGGCCCCGACGCCGATCACCGCGCACTTCGCCCGCCCCCAGAGGTCGACGACGCGGCGGATGGAGGGGTCCTCCAGCAGCATCTCGCCAACGCCGGGCCCCGGCAGCGCCGGCGCGTAGAGGAACACGGGGTGGCCACCGACGCGCGCCGCCAGGGAGCGCGCGATCTCGTTGGTCTGGTACCACGGCTCGGGGTCGGAGAGCCCTCCGACGGTCGGGGCGACGAGCACCCCGGGGAGCTCGGGCAGCTGGCTGTCGCTGGCGGCGTAGAGCATCCGCCCCGAGCTCACCAGCACGACGTCGCCGGGGACCAGCCTGCTGCCGAGCAGTGCCGCGGACAGGGCCGGCCCGACGTGCTCGGGGTGCAGTGCGGTGGAGTCCGGCGCGAGGTGCACCGAGACCAGGCCGACCTCCCGGGCCACCAGCGCCGCGAGGTCGCCCTCGGGCGATCCCGGGGCGGGGGAGACCTGGATGGTGACGATGCCCTGGCGCCTCGCCTCGGACAGCAGGCGGCTGACGGTGGCCCGGCTGGTCGCGAGCCGCTCGGCGACCTCCGCCTGCGTGACGTCCTCGAGGTAGTACAGGACGGCGGCCGCCCGCATGAGGTCGGCGGGGAAGCGCGCTCCACCCCCACCGGGCACCGCTGCCACCATGGGCGTGATCCTTCCACGCGCCGGTGGTCACGGGACGAACGTCGGTGAACAGACGTGCTGGACATCGGTGCAGGGATGCGCGTAGCCTCCACCTCACAGCCCGCGGCGACGTCGCCGTGGCCCGACGACGAGGCGGTCGTGGTGGCACAGACGATGCAGGCAGTGGTGGTGCACGGGCCGGGGGACTACCGGCTCGAGGAGATCGACGTCCCGACCCGGGGCCCCGGCGAGCTGCTGGTGGAGGTGCAGGCGGTGGGCATCTGCGCTTCCGACCTCAAGGCCTACCAGGGCGCCGCGAAGTTCTGGGGCGACGAGAACCGTCCCGCCTGGACCGAGACGCAGGTGGTGCCCGGTCACGAGTTCGTCGGCGAGGTGGTCGAGCTCGACGACGAGGCGAGGGGGCACTGGGGCGTCGAGGTCGGCGACCGGGTCACCGCCGAGCAGATCGTGCCCGACTGGTCGTGCCGGTTCTGCCTGCGCGGGCAGTACCACATGTGCCAGCGCCACGACATGTTCGGCTTCAAGCGCCGCACCCCCGGGGCCATGGCCGACTACATGGTCTTCACCACCGACTCCATCGTCCACACGATGTCCAAGGACCTCCCGGCGCACCACGCGGCCTTCGTCGAGCCCCTCTCGTGCTCCCTCCACGCGGTCGAGCGCGCGCACATCGCGTTCGAGGACGTCGTCGTCGTGGCGGGCGCCGGCCCCATCGGCCTCGGCATGGTCGCCGGCGCGAAGGCGAAGGGCGCCGCCACCGTGATCGCGCTCGACGCGATCGACAGCAAGCTGGAGCTGGCGACGCTCTGCGGCGCGGACGTCGTCCTCAACGTCCGCGACACCGACGTGGTCGAGGCGATCCGCGACATGACCGGTGGGTACGGAGCCGACGTCTACATCGAGGGCACCGGGCACCCGTCCGCCGTCGGCCAGGGGCTGAACCTGCTGCGCAAGCTGGGCACCTACGTCGAGTACTCCGTCTTCGGGTCCGACGTCAGCGTCGACTGGAGCATCATCAGCGACGACAAGGAGCTCGACGTCCTCGGGGCGCACCTGGGTCCCCACACCTGGCCGGCGGCCATCAGGATGCTCGAGTCCGGGGTGCTGCCGATGGACCGGATCGCGAGCAGGCAGCTGCCGGTCTCGCGCTTCCAGGAGGGTCTGGACCTCGTCGCCGACGGCACCGGGTCGGTGAAGGTCAGCCTCGTCCCCGACGCCCGCTTCCAGGGCTGATGAGCACGCAGGTCCAGGCCGGCCAGCCCACCGCGGGAGGGGCCGGTGGCGCCGCGCAGGGCTCGGGCGCCGAGCAGGGCCAGGTGCGCGCGGGAGCGCGCCGCGCCGGGCGACGGCGCTCGTCCGCGCGGCGGCGCCGGCTCGTCGGCGCCGCCGCACTGGCCGCCCTGGTCGTCGCGATGATCGTCGACACCACGTTCCTGGGGCCCGAGGAGGAGTCCGCGCTGAACCCTGTCGCGTTCGACGCGGCGACCTACGTCGACAACGAGTTCCCCGGCATCGCCGAGGCCCTGGGCTCCGGAGCCACCGACGTCACCGAGCTGGCGCCCGCGCTCCTCGCGGACCCCGCCGCCGCCGCTGCGTCGTACGGGGTCGACGTGGGCGGCGCCGCCGTCTCCTACCCGATCACCGCGACGGGCACGGTCGCGGAGGTCGACGAGGACTTCGCGGTGATCGCCGTGGACGGCGTCCCGGACGGCACGGTGGTGCGCGTGCCGCTCGGCACCGCCCTGTCCGGCACCCCGGTGCGCGACGCCGCCGGCCTGCGGTTCAGCGACTTCCCCGGTCAGACCGACTACCAGTCCGTCGCCAACGAGCTGGGCCTGCAGGTGCGCGAGGAGGTCCTGACGCCGGCCGACCTGCCGTCGCTGTCCGGCCAGGAGGTGACCGTGACGGGTGCGTACACCCCGGGCGGGCCCGCCGGCTCCTTCCTCGTGCAGCCCGTCACGATCGAGGTAGCAGCGTGAGCGCCGCTGACCTCGGGACGGCGCCCGAGCAGCGGCCGCCGACCGTGCGGGGAGACGGCGACGTCGTCCTGCGCGCCGTCGACATCAGCAAGACCTACGGCGTCACCCAGGCGCTCAGGAACGTCGACCTCGAGGTCCGCCGAGGCAGGGTCACGGTGCTGTTCGGGGAGAACGGGGCCGGCAAGTCGACCCTGATGAAGATCCTCGCCGGTGTCGAGCGACCCTCGGGCGGGCACCTGGAGCTGGACGGCGAGCTGGCCCGCATCACCTCGACCACCGACGCCGTCGACCTCGGGATCTCGATCATCCACCAGGAGCTCAACCTCGCCCCCAACCTGTCGGTGCGCGACAACGTCTTCATGGGCCGTGAGCTGCGGAAGCGCACCGGCGGCGTCGACTTCGCCCGCGAGGACGAGGTCACCCGCTCGCTCATGGCCCGCCTGGAGGAGGTGATCGACCCGGGCACCCTCGTCGCGGACCTGCGGCTCGGTCAGCAGCAGCTCGTCGAGATCGCCCGCGCCCTGGCCGCGCAGGCACGGATCCTCATCATGGACGAGCCGACGTCGGCCCTGTCCGCCGCCGAGGTGGCCGTCCTGTTCAAGGTCATCGACGACCTCACCGACGACGGCGTGGCCGTCGTCTACATCTCCCACCACCTCGAGGAGGCCATCGAGGTGGCCGACCACGCCGTCGTCTTCCGCGACGGCAAGCTCGTGGCCACCCGCGACGCCGCCGACCTCGACCTCCCCTGGGTCGTCCAGGCCATGGTGGGCCGGGCCGCGGAGTACGACTTCACCGGCGAGCCCCGCGACTTCGGCGACGTCGCGCTGTCCATCGACGGCGTCCGGGTGGTCGACCCCGAGGCCGGTGGGCGCCTGGCGGTGCGGGACCTGTCCCTCCAGGTGCGCGAGGGCGAGGTCGTCTGCCTCTACGGGTTGATGGGCGCCGGGCGCACCGAGCTGATGGAGGCCCTGTCCGGCAGGGAGCCGATCGCTGCGGGCGCCGTCCTCCTGGGTGGGACCGACCTGCGGCCGTACTCGATCCAGGAGCGGATCGACATGGGCATCGGGCTGGTCCCCGAGGACCGCCAGCGCGACGGCCTCGTGCAGATGATGACCGTGGGTTCGAACATGTCGCTCCCCAGCCTCCTCGCCAGGGTCGGGCGGGCCTTCATCTCCCGCGGGCGGGAGCGGAGCGACGTGGAGTCGCAGATCGAGGACGTGCGGGTCAAGACCGCCGGCCCGGAGGCCCCCATCACCTCGCTGTCGGGGGGCAACCAGCAGAAGGTCGTCATCGGGAAGATGCTGCTGACCCACCCGAGGGTGCTGCTGCTCGACGAGCCGACCCGCGGCATCGACGTCGGGGCCAAGGGCGAGATCTTCAGCCTGCTGTTCCGCGAGGCGCGCCGCGGCCTCGCGGTGCTCTACGTGACCTCCGAGGTCGGTGAGGCGCTCACCGCCTCCCACCGCATCGTCGTCATGGCCAAGGGCCGCATCGTGCGCGAGTTCGATCCGGCCACGGCCACCCGCGAGGAGGTCATGGCCGCCTCGGGCGAGTCGGAGGCCTCCACCCAGCCGGGGCACGCCTCCGGGCCGCACCTGATCGGAGCAGCGCAGTGACCGGCACCCTGACCCGCGCCGCGGCGGCGCCCAGCGCGCCCGGCGCAGCGAGGCGCAGGCTCAACGTCAACGCCCTGCTGGTCGAGGGCCGCGCACTGATCGCCCTGGTCATCATCATCGCGACCTTCGCGCTGCTGTCGGACAACTACCTGCAGCCCAACAACCTCATCATCATGACCCGGCACGTGGCGATCAACGCCATCCTCGCGATCGGCATGCTGCTGGTGATCCTCAACGGCGGCATCGACCTCTCGGTCGGATCCACGGTCGGGCTCACCGGGGTGGTCGCCGGCTACCTGCTGCAGGGCTTCGACATGCCGCTGTCACAGCTCGTGGCCTACCCGCCGGTGTGGGTGGTCGTCATCGTCGCGCTCGCCGTGGGAGCCCTGATCGGGCTGATCAACGGGTTGCTGGTCTCGAGGCTGAACGTGGCGCCGTTCATCGCGACCCTGGGGATGCTCTACGTCGCCCGGGGCCTGGCGCTGCTGATCACGAACGGCGAGACCTTCACGGCGCTGCGCGGAGAGGAGGCGCTCGGCAACACCGGCTTCCTCAGCGTCTTCGCCAGTGCACCGCTCGGCATCCCGATGCCCGTGTGGATCATGGTCCTGTTCGCGGTCGCCTTCTCGGTCCTGCTGACACGCACCCCGTTCGGGCGCTGGCTGTACGCCACCGGCGGCAACGAGCGCGCCGCTGAGCTCTCGGGGGTGCCGGTCAAGAAGGTGCAGACCCGCATCTACGTGCTCTCGGGCCTGTGCGCGGGAGCGGTGGGCCTGCTGCTCACCGCCGACCTCCCGGCAGCGACGCCGCGGGGCGGGGAGTTCTACGAGCTCAACGCCATCGCGGCGGTGGTGATCGGCGGCGCAGCGCTCTCCGGTGGGCGCGGCACCATCCGCGGCACGCTGATCGGCGCCTTCGTCATCGGCTTCCTCATCGACGGCCTGGTGATCGTGGGCGTGAACACCTTCTGGCAGCAGGTCATCAAGGGCGCGGTGATCATCATCGCCGTCGCCATCGACCAGATCCAGCAGAAGCTCACCAGGCGCCGCGCGGTCAAGCGCGCCCAGGTCCAGGCGCCCGCACCCGCCCCGGCCAGCGCGTAGGCCCACCTCGACCCCACCGGCTCCACCTCCCCCCAGAGAGGCACCACCATGTTCCGCAGGACCTCCAGCACCACCTTCGTCATCGCGCTGACCTTCGGCCTGGCTGCCTGCGGCGGTGGGAGCGCCGAGCCGGCCGCTGAGCCGAGCGCCGCAAGCTCCAGCGAGGCCGCCGGCTCCGCCGAGGGCGGCGGCACCCTGGCGATCATCACCGTCGACCCGGCGAACCCGTACTGGAAGGCCGAGGCCGACACCGCGGTGGCCACCGCCGAGGAGCTGGGGTACGAGACCACGGTGAACGCCCACGAGAACGACGCCGACCTGCAGAACCAGTTCATCGACGCGGCGATCAGCCAGGAGGTCGACGCGATCATCCTCGACCCGGCCGGCGCCGACGAGAGCGTCGGCGCGGTGCAGAAGGCCACCGACGCCGACATCCCGGTGTTCCTCATCAACGCCGAGATCTCCGAGCAGGGCATCGCCAAGAGCCAGATCGTCTCCAACAACGCCCAGGGCGCCACCGTGGGGGCCCAGGCCTTCGCCGAGGCCATCGGCGGCGCCGGCAGGATCGTCGAGCTGTTCGGCAACCCCACCGACAACAACGCGCAGGTGCGCTCCGACGGGTACAAGGCGGTGCTCGCGCAGTACCCCGACATCGAGATCGTCCAGAGCGAGGTCGCCAACTGGGACCGCGCGGAGGGCAAGGCCAGGATGGAGATCATGCTGTCCGCCAACCCCGACATCGTCGGCGTGGTCGCGGGCAACGACGAGATGGCCCTCGGCGCCATCCAGGCCCTGAAGGACGCCGGCAAGCTCGAGCAGGTCAAGGTGCTGGGCTTCGACGGCAACCAGGACGCGGTGGACGCCGTCCTGGCCGGTGAGATGGTCGCCACCGTGCTGCAGCCCATCGTCGAGGGCACCACCGCGGTCGTGCAGCAGGCCGACAGCTTCCTCACGACCGGCGAGACCGGCGTCGCCGAGGAGAAGCAGGCCATCGACTGCGTGCTCATCACCCCCGACAACGCCGCCTCGCTGGACAACTTCGTCCTCAACAGCTGAGACGCCGGGGGCTGGCCGCGCACCGCGGTGGCCAGCCCCCGCCCCCACCACGAGGAGCACCCGGATGACGCTGGACCCGGCGATCACGCCGTCGTCGACCCCGACGCGGGAGGACGGGCGGACCGTCTGGCTGGGGACGAGCTGGAAGATGACGAAGACCCTGCTCGAGGCCACGACCTACGTCGAGGAGCTGTGCGCCGCCACCACGCCCCCGGGCGTCCAGCCGTTCCTCCTCCCCGCCCACACCGCGCTCGCCGCAGTCCGCGACGCGCTGCCGGCCGGCAGCGCGGTGCTCCTGGGCGCGCAGAACGCCCACTGGGCGCCCGAGGGCGCCGGCACCGGCGAGGTCTCCATGCGCATGGTGGCCGACGCCGGAGCGCACCTGGTCGAGCTGGGCCACTCCGAGCGCCGGGAGGCGTTCGCCGAGACCGACGCCACCGTGGCCCTGAAGGTGCGCGCCGCGTGCCAGCACGGCCTCGTGCCCCTGGTGTGCGTCGGGGAGCCTGCCGCGGTGCGCGGCGCGGGGGAGCAGGAGGCCTTCGTCGTGGCGCAGGTGCGTGCTGCGCTCGTCCACCTGCGCGCCGAGCAGGTCGCCTCCGTCGTGATCGCCTACGAGCCCGTCTGGGCGATCGGCGCGCAGGGGCGCCCCGCGACGCCCGAGGAGGTGGCACCGGTGATGGCCGCCCTCGCCCGCGCCCTCGCCGAGCTCTCCGACGGTCGGCCCCGGCGTGCCCTGCTCTACGGCGGGAGCGTGGACCCGGACAACGCCGGCGCCCTGCTCGAGGTCCCGCACACCGACGGCCTGTTCATCGGTCGGGCGGCGTGGACCGCGGCGGGGTTCCGCGAGCTGCTGTCCATCGCGGGCGAGCACGCCGCGCGCCGCCACCGAAGGTCGACCACGCCCGCCCCACGCCTGACTGCGACCCCCCAGGAGACGCCATGACGCGCCTGTACAACGATCCCGCCGCGTTCGCGGTCGACATGCTCGCCGGCTTCCTCGACGCGAACGCGCGCTACGCCGTGGGCGTGCCCGGGGGGGTGGTGCGCTCGTCGGGGACCCCGGCGGGGAAGGTCGCCGTGGTCATCGGCGGCGGCTCCGGGCACTACCCGGCCTTCTGCGGCACCGTGGGCGCCGGGTTCGCCGACGGCGCCGTCGTCGGCAGCGTCTTCACCTCCCCCTCGGCGGCGGAGGCGGCGTCGGTGGCCCGCGCGGCCGACGCCGGCGCCGGCGTCGTGCTGATCACCGGGAACTACGCGGGAGACGTGCTCAACTTCGGCCTCGCCGTGGAGCGCCTCGGTGTGGAAGGTGTGCGGGCCCGCTACGTCGCGGTCACCGACGACGTCGCGAGCGGGGCACGGGGGGAGGAGGCGAAGCGCCGCGGGATCGCCGGCGACTTCCCGGTGTTCAAGGCCGCTGCCGCCGCGGCCGACGAGGGCGGTGACCTCGACGCGGTGGAGGCCGCCGCGCGGCACGCCAACGACCGCACGCGGAGCCTGGGCGTCGCCTTCGACGGGTGCACCCTGCCGGGCGCGGACGCTCCGCTGTTCACGGTGCCGGAGGGGAAGATGGGCCTGGGCCTGGGGATCCACGGCGAGGCCGGGGTCTCCGACGAACCGATGCCGACTGCGGCGGAGCTCGCGCGCATCCTCGTCGACGGGGTGCTCGGGGAGGCGCCGCCGGGTGCTGGGAGCCGGGTCAGCGCCATCCTCAACGGCCTTGGGCGCACGAAGTACGAGGAGCTGTTCATCGTCTGGGGCAGCGTCGCGCAGCTGCTGCGCGACGCCGGTCTGGAGGTCGTGGAGCCCGAGGTGGGTGAGCTGGTCACCAGCCTGGACATGGCCGGGTGCTCCCTGACCCTCACCTGGCTCGACGACGACCTGGAGCGGTGGTGGCGGGCGGGCGCGGACACCCCGGCGTACCGCAAGGGCACCGCGCTCGTCCCCGACGTCGGCCGTGGTGGCGCCCCGGCTCCGGAGCGGGCCGTCGCCGCCCCCACCGCTCCTGCCGCCGCCCCCGCCGAGGACGACGCGGCGCGGGCCTGCGCGGCGACGACGGCCACGGCGCTCGAGCGCATCGCGGCGGCGATGGTGGAGCAGGAGGACGAGCTCGGCCGCCTCGACGCCGTCGCCGGTGACGGCGACCACGGCAGCGGGATGGTCCGGGGCAGCGCTGCCGCCGCCGCGGCAGCCCGTGAGGCCGCGGGGGCGGGCACCGGTCCGGCCGGGGTGCTGGTGGCCGCCGGCGACGCCTGGGCCGAGCGGGCCGGGGGGACGTCCGGGGCGCTGTGGGGGGCGTTGCTCACCGCCCTGGCGCAGGAGATCGCGCGCTCCGGTGCCGGAGCTGCACCGACCGACACCGACCTCGCCCTCGGGGTGCGGGCCGGGTACGACGCCCTGGTGCGCCTCGGCGGCGCCAGCCCCGGGGACAAGACGATGCTGGACGCGCTCGAGCCCTTCGCCCAGGAGCTCACGTCCCGGATCTCCGGCGGGACACCGCTGGCGCGCGCCTGGGCCGGCGCCGCCGAGGTGGCGGTCGCCGCGGCCGAGGGGACGAGGGACCTGCGACCGAAGGTGGGCCGGGCTCGTCCCCTCGCCGAGCGGAGCATCGGGACCCCCGATGCTGGGGCGGTCTCCCTCGGCACCTGCGTCACCGCCGTGGGCCACCTGCTGGCCGAGACCCGACCCTGAGCTCGACCACCACCACGACCAGACCCACGGAGGACGTCATGTCACAGTCAGCAGCTGAAGGCGCCGCGGCGCAGGACGGCACCGACGGCGGCCCGCGCCGCCTGCGCATCGTCGTCGGCAGCGACGACGCGGGGCTGCGCTACAAGGACGCGCTCAAGGCCGACCTGGAGGGCGACGACCGGGTGGCGGAGGTGGTCGACGTCGGGATGACCCTGGACGAGGACGCCGCCTACCCGCACGTCGCGGTCGAGGCGGCTCGGATGATCGCCGACGGCAGGGCCGATCGTGCGCTGCTCGTGTGCGGCACGGGCCTCGGGGTGGCGATCAGCGCGAACAAGGTCGCGGGGATCCGCGCGGTGACCGCGCACGACAGCTACTCGGTGGAGCGCTCGGTGCTGTCCAACGACGCGCAGGTGCTGTGCATGGGGGAGCGGGTCATCGGCCTGGAGCTGGCCCGGCGCCTGGCGCGGGAGTGGTTGGGGTACGTCTTCGACCCGGCGTCGGCCTCGGCGGAGAAGGTCGCCGCGATCGGTGGCTACGAGGTGCGTGACTGAGGGCGGGGGCCGTGAGACTCGTCCAGGACCCCCAGCGGCTCGGAGGGGAGCGAGAGCCCGATCGGGTCACGTGCATGACGACGCCATCGGTGGTCCTGCCGCACCCCGTCGACGGTGCCCCCCGCTGGATCCCAACCAGCGGGGGGCAGCTCAGAAGGAGCGGGGGAGTGGTCCGGTGTCGTGTGCAGTCAGCCGGGCCGGTTCGCGTCGCTGCAGGTCAGCACCCTGCGACGTCCCGGGTCGTCCCGTGTCGACCGAGATCGTCCAGCAGTGCTCGTGACCGGTCACAGGGACGGGGCTTCATCCGGGCCGGATCTGGCCGTGTCGCCGGTGCACGACGAGTGCGGTGCGACCGAGCTCGACGACGTCAGCCTCGCCGAGGGCGTCGACGACCGCGTCGAGGTGCTTCTCCACCAGCGTCGTCAGCTCGTTGTTCGTGATGGTGCCCGTGGGATGACGAGGAGCCGCGCAGGCGTCTCCGTGAGGAGGTGGGTGTCCTGGCCCGGTCCTCGGACACCACGACCCGGGCCCGGTCGTCGGTGAGCCGCGCGACGTCCCGGTCAGTGGTGCGGTTCCCGTCTGGCAGCTCGGTCGTGTGCACCACGTCGTGCCGGCTGCCCTCAGGAGCGGGGCGAGACGCACGGGCAGCTGCGCGTCGACCCGGAGCCTCACGCGGTGCTGAGCGGGACCGGGCGAGCACGACCGGCGGCCAGCGCCCCGAACTCCAGCGCGGCGAGGAGGTCGTCTCGCTCGAGGTCCGGGTGGTCGGCGAGCACCTCATCGATCGTCGTCCCGGCCGACAGCAGCTCCAGCAGCGTCTCGACCGTGTACCACAGACCGCGAACCGTCGGCTGCCCGTGGCAGATGGTCAGGTCGGAGGTGATGCGCTCGAGCCGGGACACGCAGTCGACGGCAGCGCCCGCCAGCGAGGACGTCCAGCGACGGCGGGGGTCCTGCTCACAGTGCTTGCCGAGCTCCCCGTCTGCGTGTGGGCCGTGCTTGACGGAGTGGTGGTGAGGTCGTGCAGCCAGATGTTGATGCTGGCGACCTTGACCGTGGCGGTGTGGACGTACCGGCGCTCGTGCAGGCAAGACTCCGGGCAAGGCGACGCCGCTAGCGGGGCACGGCGTCCGCCGCTCGCTCAGTCGGGGGAGCCGAGGCTGTCTGCGACCTCGGCGTGCAGCGCCTGAGCCGCTGCTCGCCGGATCCGCGGTCAGGTCAGCAAGGCAGAGCCAAGCCGTCTCGAGTTCTGGGAAGTGGGACGGTCTCTCGCTGCCGTGCTGGCGGCTTCGAGGTGGTGGCGTGTGAGCTCCAGTGCTGCGTGGCGTGGTCTTGCTGGGCTGGGTGGCGCGGCGCGCGCACCGCACCTGGGCGCCTGCGCCGGAAGGCTGGTGGTCGTCCTCGGGAGTGACCCACGGTCCGGACCGTTGCTGGCCCTGCCAACATCGTGGTATCCAGTACCAACGGGGACAGAGTCCTAAGTGGTACTGGAGTCGCACATCACGAAGGAGACGGCCCATGACAGGCTCTGCACCGCGCACCATCGTCCTGACCGGCGTCAGCCGCGGCTTCGGACGCGAGACGGCCCGCTCAGTGATCGAACGACGTCCGCAGGACCACTACGTCGTCCTGGGTCGAGCTGACGCTGCACGCCTGGCCGTCGAGCTCGGTCAGGAAGCAGGGGCGCGCCACGTCTCCGGCACCGACTGCGACCTCGCGTCCCTCGAGCAGGTCCAGCGTGCCGCGACCCAGATCGGTGACGACGTGGACCGGGGTCGGCGCCCGCCGCTGGGTGGCTACCTCGGCAACGCAGGACTGGTCATGGCCACCGCGGACCGGAAGACCTCCGACGGGCACGAGATGACCTTCGCCGTCAACGTCCTGGCCCACTACCTCCTCCTGCGCCTGCTCCGCTTCACTGTCCCTGCCCGCATCGTCCTGACGACCAGCGACACCCACTTCGGGCAGTTCCGGTACACCTTGGGGGCCACGCCCCCACCGCGGTGGCAGGCGCCCGAGCAGCTGGCGGCGCCTCGCTCGGAAGGCCTGCAGGGTGGCTCCCGCGCCTATGCGACCAGCAAGCTCGCCACGGTCTACCTCACCCACGCGTTGGCGCGCCGGCTGCCTGCCGGTGTCGACGTCTACTCCTACAACCCTGCCCTCGTCGCCGGCACCGACCTGTTCCGTGACGCTCCGAAGCCCCTGCGCGTGCTGCTGGACGGCTTCTTCCGTGTCCAGCTCGCGCTCGGTCGCGGCACGACGCCGCAGCGCGCAGGCGCCGTCCTCGCCGAGGCTCTCGCCGGCCCCCTCCCCGGCCCGACGGGCTCCTACCTGGACCGGGGACGGGCGACCCGCTCATCGCGGGAGTCCTACGACGTCGCGCGCGAGGAAGAGCTCTGGCGGACCTGCGCGCGCCTCGTCGGTCTCGACGCGGACGATGCCGTCAGCACGTCACCGAGATGAGCACCGGCGATCCGGCGTCGAGGTCGTTGCGCGACCGCAAGCGCCGGCAGGTCGAGGACAGGATCGTCGAGGCGGCCTTCGCGCTCTTCCTCGACCGCGGCTTCGACGCCGTCACCGTCGAGGAGATCGCCCAGCGTGCCGACGTCGGCCGGACCACCTTCTTCCGCTACTTCGGCGACAAGCAGGAAGTCGTCTTCGCCAGGAGCTCCGCTCGGGACGCCGAGCTGCCGCACGACGTGGTGCACGGTGCCACCACCTCGACGACCGGCGCCGTCGGTCTAGCCGAGGCCCTGACCACGTCGAGGCGAGCCGTGACCGCCTTCTGCCGCGAGGCCGCGGCCGAGCCCGAGCACCACGCGATCTACCACTCCCTCGTGGAAGGCCACCCGGAGCTCGCCGACCGCCACGCACGCAAGCTCCGGGGCTACGTCGCTGCCCTCGAGACTCGCCTGATCATCGACGGCTCCCCCTCCGCCACGGCACACCTCGCGGCTCAGGTCGCCCTGGCGGTCTACCAGGCAGCGTGGCACCTGGCCGCAGGTGACGCCGATGCCCTGCTGCGCGAAGCCACCACCGCTTTCGACGCACTGCAGGAAGTCCACCAGGTGCCGGCGTAGTCAGCGCCGCCCACCGCACCACCTCGCACGTCGCTGGAGGTCGCCCGTGCTGGCGTCCATCCACCTCCCCTCAGAGGCCGAGTCAGTGAACGCACCCGGTGCGCTGACGGCTCGCTGCCACGCGGTGACCCGGTGACCCGGTGACCCCACAGCCCTGTCCGGTCATGCACCCGCTCCGGAGCGCTGCCCGGTACCGATGGCCGACCCACTTCCTGGCGAGTGGGTGATCTACAACCGCTGTCGTCAGCGGTGACCCTGCTGGGGTGGGACGTCGATGAGCGGGCCGGAGGTCGTCGGGTACGCCGCAGGCGCCGGCGAGCGGACGGGCTGGGCCTGCCGCCCGGCACTAGCGCAGGAGCGAGCACTTGGCGCGCCGCGGGTGGGGAGCGTGCCGCAGGGCGTGGTCGTACGGCCTGCGCGGGACGAGATCGTGGACCTGGTTCCTGAGATGCAGCGGCCCCGTGCTGCTCGGCGCCGGGGTACCCGCAGGGTGGGGCGTCCCACGTCCGAGGATGTGAGACGACTACTAAGCGTGAGCATGAGGCGCCTCGAGTCTTGGTCGCATGCCCTCGGGTCGGCAGCGGGGATGGCGCACCGGGATGTCGGGCTCACCTGGACCGGGGTGTTGCTGGTCAGGGTTGGAGGCGGAAGCCGAGGCCGGCCTCGGTGATCAGGTGGCGGGGGCGCGAGGGCTCTGGCTCGAGCTTCTTGCGCAACCGGGCGAAGTACAAGCGGAGGTAGTTGGTCTCCTTCCCGTAGGCCGGTCCCCACACCTCCTGGAGGAGTTGTCGGTGCCCGACCAGGCGGCCCGGGTTGCGTGCGAGCACCTCGATGACGTGCCACTCGGTGGGTGTCAGGTGCACGTCGCGGCCGTCGCGCACCACCTTGCTGCGCGTCAGGTCCACGGTGAACGCTGCTGTTTCGACGAGGGGCTCCTCCCGGGGCCCGGTGCCGCCGCGGCGCACGGCGGCGCGCAGGCGGGCGAGGAGCTCGTCGATGGCGAAGGGCTTGATGAGGTAGTCGTCGGCGCCGGCGTCGAGGGCCTCGACCTTGTCATGGAGGTCCTGGCGCGCGGACAGCACGACGATGGGCACGCTGGTCCACGCCCGGAGGCCCTCGATGACCTGCACCCCGTCGATGTCGGGGAGCCCGAGGTCGAGCAGCACCAGGTCGGGGCGGTGCTTGCTGGCGGCCTCCAGGGCAGCGGCGCCGGTCGCGGCGGTGTGCACCTCGTAGCGGCGGGCGCGCAGGTTGATGCCCAGGGCGCGCAGCAGTTGGGGCTCGTCGTCGACGATGAGCACGCTGGTCACGGCAGGCTGGCTCGTTCGGTCGCGGCCGGCTCGGACACCGGCAGCGACACGGTCATCGTCAGACCTCCGCCGGGGGTGTCCTCAGCGGTCAGCGAGCCGCCCATGGCCTCGACGAAGCCGCGCGAGACGGCGAGGCCGAGCCCGACGCCGGCGCCTCGGGTGGAGGAGGAGCGGTCGTCCAGGCGCTGGAAGGGCGCGAAGACGCGGTCCTTGTCGGCGTCGCGCACCCCGGGGCCGCGGTCGACGACGCGCACCTCGACGCGCTGACCCAGGCCGCTGGCGGACAGGCGAACTGGCGTGCCCGTTGGGGAGTGGCGCACGGCGTTGTGCACGAGGTTGACCAGCACTCGCTCCAGGAGTCCTGGGTCGATGTCGACGTCGGGCAGGTCCTCGGGGACCTCGACGACCAGCTGGTCGCCGGCGCCGCGCAGGACCGCCCGTGGCAGCACGTCCTCGACGGCGGCGCGCTGGCGGTGGACGGCCAACGCACCCGCCTGCAGCCGGCTCATGTCCAGGAGGTTGGAGACCACGTCGGCGAGCTGGTCCAGGGACTCCTCCGCTGTGGCGAGCAGCTCGCTGTGCTCCTGCGCCGTCCAGGGCACGTCATCGCTGCGCAACGAGCCGACGGCGGCCTTCGCGGCTGACAGGGGGGTGCGCAGGTCGTGGCCGACGGCGGCCAGCAGGGAGGTCCGCAGCCGGTCGACCTGGGTGAGCGCGGCGGCGTCTCGGGCCTGGGCCTTCAGGCGCCCCCGCTCGATCGAAGCGGCTGCCTGGGCGGCGAAGGCACCGAGGACCCTGAGGTCACCGGCGGCGACGGCGCGCCCGCGCAGCTCCATGCGCACTTCGTCGGAGACCGGCACCTCGGTCACCCGGGCCCCGGCGCCGGCCTCGCCCGCCCGCTCGACGAGCACCTCCTGCCCATCGACGCGCTCGTACAGGCGCACCTCCTCCAGCCCGAACAGCTCGCGGGCCCGGGCGAGGAGCGCGGGCAGGGTGCGCTCACCGCGGAGCACGTCGCCGGAGAGCGTGGCGAGCGTCTCGGCCTCGGCGCGCGAGCGCGCCGCCTGGCGGGTGTGGCGCGCCGCGCGGTCGACGACGGTGGAGACCGCGACGGCGACCCCCGCGAAGACCACGAGCCCGAGGAGGTCCTCGGGCCCGGCGATGCGCAGGGAGTACAGGGGCTCGGTGAAGAAGACGTTGGCCAGCAGCGTGGCGGCCACGGCAGCGCCCAGCGCCGGGTACAGGCCTCCGACGAGGGCGACCACGACGACGGCGGAGAGGTAGAGGAGCAGCTCCGAGCCCTGCGACAGGCTCCCGCGCAGCCCGGCCAGCGCCAGGGTCAGCGCGGCGAGCAGCGCCACCGCCGTCGCGGCGCCCGCGAGGCGGCGCCGGGGCGTCAGCCCACCGGTGAGACCCGGAAGGGAGCTGCCCCTTGCCACTTGGTCATGAGTGACGAGGTGGACGTCGATCGAGCCCGACTCGCGCACCACGGTGCCGCTGGTGCTCTGGCCGAGCAGGGACGCGAGCCGCCCGCGCCGTGAGGCCCCGAGCACGAGTTGCGTGGCGTTCTCCGCGCGGGCGAAGTCCAGCAGGGCGGTGGGGACGTCGTCGCCGACGACGACGTGGTACGTCCCGCCCAGCCCTTCCACCAGCGCGCGCTGGCGGGCGAGGGCGTCCGGGGCCGCGCCCTGGAGGCCGTCGCTGCGCGCGACGTGCACGGCCAGCAGGTCCCCGCCGGTCTGCCGTGCGGCGATCCGGCACCCCCGGCGGATCAGGGTGTCGCCCTCGGCCCCACCGGTCAGGGCGACCACCACGCGCTCACGGATCTCCCAGGTGCTCTCGATGCCCTCCGCACGGCGGTAGGCGGCCAGCCCCTCGTCGACCTTGTCGGCCACCCACAGCAGCGCGAGCTCGCGCAGCGCGGTGAGGTTGCCGACCCGGAAGTAGTTCCCCAGCGCCGCGTCGACCTTCTCCGGGGCGTAGATGTTGCCGTGGGCCATGCGGCGGCGCAGCGCCTCGGGGCTCATGTCGACCAGGTCGACCTGGTCAGCCGCGCGCACCACCGCGTCGGGAACCGTCTCGCGCTGGGGGACCCCGGTGACCTTGAGCACGACGTCGTTGAGGGACTCCAGGTGCTGGACGTTGACGGTGGAGACCACGCCGATGCCCGCGGCGAGCAGCTCCTCCACGTCCTGCCACCGCTTGGTGTTGCGCGAGCCGGGGACGTTGGTGTGTGCCAGCTCGTCGACCAGGACCCACGCCGGCGCCCGGGCCAGCACGGCGTCGACGTCGAGCTCGGTGAAGGTCGCGCCGCGGTGCTCCACGGTGCGCCGCGGCACCACCTCCAGGCCGACCAGGGCCTCCGCGGTGCGGGGGCGGTCGTGGGTCTCGACGTAGCCGACGACGACGTCGGTGCCGCGCTCGGCCCGCCGGCGGGCCTCGCTGAGCATGGCGAAGGTCTTGCCGACACCGGGTGCGGCCCCGAGGTAGATGCGCAGGGATCCGCGGGTCATGCCAGCATCGTCCTCCCGGTGATCATCGGGTCCCCCCGAGGGCGTCGACGGCGATGTTCAGCTCCAGCACGTTGACGCGGGGTGCACCCAAGAAGCCCAGGGCGCGCCCCTGCACGTGCTCCCCGACCAGGGCCTGCACGTCGGCGACGTCGACCCCGCGCGCACGGGCGACCCGGGGGGCCTGCAGCCGCGCGTACTCCGGGGAGATGTGCGGGTCCAGGCCGCTCCCGCTGGCGGTGAGGGCGTCCGGCGGCACGGCGTCGCCGTCAGGCAGGTCGTTCTCGGCGGTGACGGCTTCGCGGCGCGCGGCCACCTCGGCGAGCAGCCCCTCGTCCTCGGGCCCGGTGTTGGAGGCCGCGCTGGCGGTGGGGTCGTAGCCGTCCCCGGCGTTCGAGGCCCGGGACTGGAAGTACTGCGGCAGCACCTCTCCCGTGTTGGGGTCGGTGAAGGACTGCCCGAGCAGGTCGCTGCCGACCGTGCGGCCGCCGACCTCGATCAGGGACCCGTTGGCGTTGTCGCGGAACGCCACCTGCCCGATGCCCAGGACCACGAGCGGATAGGCCACCCCGAGCAGCACACTCAGGACCACCAGGGCGCGCACGGCGGCGAGGAGCTGTGCGGGGAAGGTGCGCATCAGGATCCGATCCCGAGGAGGTTGCCGACGATCAGGTCGATGACCTTGATGCCGATGAACGGCGTGACCAGGCCCCCGATCCCGTAGATGGCGAGGTTGCGACGCAGCATCGCCGCCGCGGAGCTCGGTGTGTAGCGGGCACCGCGCAGCGCCAGGGGGATCAGCGCCACGATGACCAGGGCATTGAAGATCACCGCGGAGAGGATCGCGCTCTGCGGGGTGGCCAGGCGCATGACGTTGAGGCTTTCCAACCCCGGGTACGCGACGGCGAACATCGCCGGGATGATCGCGAAGTACTTCGCGACGTCGTTGGCGATGGAGAACGTGGTCAGCGAGCCGCGCGTGATGAGCAGCTGCTTGCCGATCGCCACGATCTCGATCAGCTTGGTGGGGTTGGAGTCCAGGTCGACCATGTTGCCCGCCTCCTTCGCCGCGGAAGTGCCGGTGTTCATGGCCACCCCGACGTCGGCCTGCGCCAGGGCGGGGGCGTCGTTGGTGCCGTCCCCGGTCATCGCCACGAGCTTGCCGCCGGCCTGCTCGGCCTTGATCAGGTCCATCTTCATCTCGGGGGTGGCCTCGGCGAGGAAGTCGTCGACCCCGGCCTCGGCGGCGATGGCCTGCGCGGTCAGCGGGTTGTCCCCGGTGATCATCACGGTGCGGATGCCCATGCGGCGCAGCTCGTCGAAGCGCGCGCGCATCCCGGGCTTGACCACGTCCTTCAGGGCGATGACGCCCAGCGCCCGCGCGGGCCCCGCGCCGGGGTCGTGAGAGGCCACGACCAGAGGGGTGCCGCCGCTGGCGGCGATCTGGTCGACCACGGCGTCGAGCTCGGTCGGCGGGGTGCCGCCCCGCTCGCGCACCCACGCGGTGACCGTCGCGGCCGCGCCCTTGCGCACCTGCAGGCCACCTGGCGCGTCCACGCCGCTCATCCGCGTCTGTGCCGTGAAGGGCACGAACGCCAGGTCGGCGAGCATCTCCTCCTCGCGCTGGCGCGGCGTGAAGCGCTCCTCGACCAGCACCACGACGGAGCGGCCCTCGGGGGTCTCGTCCGCGAGGGAGGCCAGCTGGGCGAAGTCCGCCAGCTCGTCGACGGGGACCCCGCCGACGGGGTGGAGGTCGTCGGCCTCGCGGTTGCCCAGGGTGATGGTGCCGGTCTTGTCCAGCAGCAGGGTGTTCACGTCGCCCGCAGCCTCCACCGCGCGCCCGCTCATCGCGAGGACGTTGCGCTGCACGAGCCGGTCCATCCCGGCGATCCCGATGGCCGAGAGGAGCGCACCGATGGTGGTGGGGATCAGGCACACCACCAGGGCAGCGAGCACGATCAGGGTCTGCGGCGCCCCGGCGTAGCGGGCGAAGGGCTGGAGGGTGGCGACCGCGAGCAGGAAGACGATCGTCAGGGACGCCAGGAGGATGTTCAGGGCGATCTCGTTCGGCGTCTTCTGCCGCGCGGCGCCCTCGACCAGCGCGATCATCCGGTCCACGAAGGTCTCGCCGGGCCTGGAGGTGATCTTCACGACGATCCGGTCGCTGAGCACCTTCGTCCCACCGGTCACCGAGCTGCGGTCACCCCCGGACTCGCGGATCACCGGGGCGGACTCCCCGGTGATCGCGCTCTCGTCGACGCTGGCGATGCCCTCGACGACGTCCCCGTCGCCCGGGATGACCTGACCCGCCTCGACGACCACCCGGTCGCCGAGCGTCAGCTGGTCCGCCGGGACGGGCGCCTCGACGCCCTGCGCGTCGAGGCGGCGAGCCACGGTCTCGGTGCGCGTCTTCCTCAGCGTCTCCGCCTGCGCCTTGCCCCGGCCCTCGGCGACCGCCTCGGCGAGGTTCGCGAAGAGCACGGTGAGCCACAGCCACACCGCGATGGACACCGAGAAGGCGCCCGGGTCGAGGACGGCCAGGACTGTGGTGAGGACCGATCCGACCTCGACGACGAACATCACCGGATTGCGCACGAGCGTTCGCGGGTCGAGCTTGCGGAACGCCTCTGGCAGCGACCTGATGACCTGGGCCGGGTCCAGCAGGCCCCGCCGCGTTGGGGCGGTGGCCTCTGGCTGCACCAGCCCGGTGGGGTGGGGGCTTTCTGCGGTGACGGTCATGGGCGTGCTCCTGGTGCTGAGGTGAGACCTTCGGCGAGGGGGCCCAGCGCCAACGCCGGGAAGTACGTGAGGCCAGTGACGACGACCAGCACCCCCACCACGAGGGTCACGAACAATCCGGAGTGGGTGGGCAGGGTGCCCACCGAGGTCGGGGTGGGGACCTGGCGGGCCAGGCTGCCGGCCAGCGCCAGGGCGAAAACGATCGGCAGGAAGCGGCCGACCAGCATGCACAACCCCAGCGTGGCGTTGCCGAACGTCGTGGCGGTGGTGATGCCCGCGAAGGCGCTGCCGTTGTTGTTGCTCGCCGAGGTGAAGGCGTACAGCGCCTCGCTGAACCCGTGCGCCCCTTCGTTGGCGAGCCCCTCCCGGAAGCTGGGCAGCGACATGGCGACCGCCAACCCCACGAGGAGCGCGGTCGGCGTGGCCAGGATGTACAGCGCGACGAACTTGATCTCCCGGCCACCGATCTTCTTCTGCAGGTACTCCGGGGTGCGCCCGACCATCAGCCCGGCGATGAACACCGACAGCGTGGCGATCACGAGGATCCCGTAGAGGCCGGCCCCGACCCCGCCGGGGGTGACCTCGCCGAACATCATGTTGAGGATCAGCATGCCGCCGCCGATGGCGGTGTAGCTGTCGTGGGAGGAGTTGACGGCACCGGTGGACGTCGTGGTGGTCGCGGTGGCGAACAGCGCTGACTGCTCGACCCCGAACCGGGTCTCCTTGCCCTCCATCGCTGCCCCCACGGCCTGTGGGACCGTGCCTGGGTGGGCCACCTCGAAGCCGGTGGTCACGGCCAGGGAGATGCCGAAGACCACGGCCATCGCCCCCAGGATCGCCAGGCCCTGACGCCGGTCACCGACCATCGTGCCGAAGGTGCGGGTCAGGGCCACCGGGATGAGCAGCAGCAGGAAGACCTGGAGGAGGTTGGTGAGCGGGTTCGGGTTCTCGAAGGGGTGGGCGGAGTTGGCGTTGTAGTAACCACCCCCGTTGGTGCCGAGCTCCTTGATCGCCTCCTGGCTGGCCACCGGGCCCCCGACGAGGGTCTGGGCGCCCCCGGCCAGGGTGGTCAGCGTCTGGTCCTGGGCGAGGTTCTGCACCACGCCACCGGCCATGAGCAGCACCGCAGCGACGAGCGAGATGGGCAGCAGGACCCGAGTCACGCCCCGGACGAGGTCGACCCAGAAGTTGCCGATGCGGTCGGTGCGCGTGCGGGTGAAGCCGCGCACCAGCGCGATGGCGACCGCGAGGCCCACCGCGGCGCTGAGGAAGTTCTGCACCGCGAGGCCGAGCGCTTGCACCGTGTGTCCCAAGGTCGCCTCCCCGGCGTAGGACTGCCAGTTCGTGTTGGTCACGAAGGAGGTGGCGGTCTCGAAGGCCTGGCTCGGGGCCACCGGCGGCAGCCCGCGGTCGAGCGGCAGCCGGTCCTGCAGGCGGAGGAGGGCGTAGAGGGCGAGCACGCTGACCGCCGAGAAGGCCAGCAGGCTGCGCAGGTAGGTCGCCCACGTCTGGTCCGCGTCGGGGTCCACACCGCTGGCGCGATACAGGACCCGCTCGACGCCGAGGTGGCGGCGCGTGGTGAAGGTGCGGGCGATGTGGTCGCCCACGGGGGCGTAGCAGACCGCCAGCGCGGCCACGAGCACCGCGAGGGCGATGAGGAACGCCGTCGTGCTGCCCATCAGAACCGCTCGGGGAACAGCACGGCAGCGAGCATGTAGCCCACCAGCAGGAGCGCGAGGACGCCGCCGACGGCGTCCGCAGGGTCGACGGTCACAGCCGCTCCACCCCCCTGGCGAGCAGGAGGAGGAGCGCGAACGCGACGACGCTCAGCCCCACGTAGATCAGGTCGCCCACAGCACTGCCTCTCGACCGGTCGGGAGCACCCGTGCAGGTGCATCGCCGTGTCTAGCCGCCCAGCCGCGGACTCGGGCCGCTGCTAACGCATCGCTAACGCGCGGGACCCGTTTGCTGATGCGGTTGGTGCGGACGCGATGGCGATCAGGCCCTGCCCGCTGGCTCGGCGCTGACCCACGGCCCACTCAGCACGGCCCGGGCACCACACCCGGGACGCCCTTGCGCTCCTGGCGTGGAAACCCGACCGGCGACGCGGACGAAGTCCTGGAGGGAGGAGTGCTACACGTCGATGCGGGAGCCGATGATGACCGTGCGGTCGCGGGGCAGGTCGAACGACTGGGCGGCATCGGCGGCCAGGCGGGAGGTGGCCACGAACAGCCGCTTGCGCCACCGCGGCAAGGGCGCGCTGGCATCTCGACCCGTCCCGATGCCCAGCTCGATGCTGGACAGGAAGTACGAGGCGTCGCCGAGGTCGATGGGCGACTCCAGCTCCTCCGGGGGCAGGGCGGCGAGCACGGCGGGGATGTCCGTGCGCTGCATGTACCCGAAGCGGGCCGTGACGTGGGTGATGCCGTCGTCGCGGTAACCCAGGTCGTCGACGGTGGCGACGTCCTCATCGGCCACCACGGGCACCTGCGCCGTCTCGACGCAGACGATGACGACGCGGTCGTGGAGCACCCGGTTGTGCTCGACGTTCGCGCGCAGCGCCAGCGGTGCGCTCTCGCGCCCGCGGTTGAGGAAGACCGCCGTGCCGGGCACGCGGACCACCCGCGGTCGCTGCTCGTGCAGGTCATCGATGAACACCCGCAGCGCACCCTCCTCCTGCTCACGGCGTTCGGTGACCAGCCGGCGACCGATCTGCCACGTCGTCATCACGGTGAAGAGCAGGACACCGATGAGCAGCGGCAACCACGCCCCACTGACGATCTTGGTGAGGTTGGCGGCCAGGAAGAGGCCCTCGATGACGAGGGCGACGCCGCCACCGAGTGCCACCGCCCACACTGGTAGCCGCCACTGGTGCAGGGCGACGTAGCACAGCAGCAGGGTGGTGACCACGATCGTGCCGGTCACCGCCATCCCGAAGGCGAACGCCAGGGCGGCGGAGGTCTGGAACGCCAGCACCAAGACGATGACCATGACCATCAGCGCCCAGTTGACCCAGGGCACGTAGATCTGCCCGATGGTCTGCGCCGAGGTGTGGATGATCCTCAACCGGGGCAGGTAGCCCAGCCGCACTGCCTGGCGCGCGACGGAGAAGGCCCCGGTGATGACGGCCTGGGAGGCGATGACGGTGGCGGCGGTGGCCAGCAGCACCAGCGGGATGAGCGCCCAGTCGGGGACCAGCAGGAAGAACGGGGCCCGCACGGCGCCGTCCAGCCCGGGGTCAGCCAGTACCAGCGCGCCCTGCCCGAAGTAGGACAGCACACACGCCGGGTAGACCAGGAAGAGCCACCCCCGGGTGATGGCGGCGCGGCCGAAGTGACCGAGGTCGGCGTACAGGGCCTCCGCCCCGGTGACGGCGAGCACCACCGCGGCCAGGGCGAAGAAGGCGATCTCGAACCGCCCGGCGAGGAAGCCGAGGGCGTAGGTCGGCGACAAGGCCCGCAGGATCCCCGGCTCGGCGAGGACCCCACCGAAGCCGGCGGCGCCGATGACGAGGAACCACGCGACCATGACTGGGCCGAACAGCCGACCCACCCGTGCGGTGCCCAGGCGCTGCCCTGCGAACAGCGCAACGATGATCACCACGGTGATGGGGATGATGAGGACCTCGAGGTCGGGGGAGACCTGCCGCAGCCCCTCCACCGAAGACAGCACCGAGATCGCCGGGGTGATCATGCTGTCGGCGAGGAACAACGAGGCCCCGAAGATGCCCGCAGCGGTCAGCACGGCGACGGTGCGGGCCGGCGGGGCGCTGCCCCTGCCGGCTGGGCGCCGGGACCGGCGGGCGACCAGGGTGATCAGCGACAGGATGCCACCCTCGCCGTCGTTGTCGGCCCGCAGCACCAGACCGACGTAGATCAACGTGACGATGATCGTGACGGACCAGAAGACCAGGGAGACCAAGCCGTAGAGGTTGTCCGGCGTCAGCGGCACCGGGTGCGGGTCGTCAGGGTTGAAGATGGTCTGGATCGTGTAGATCGGGCTGGTCCCGATGTCGCCGAAGACGACGCCGAGAGCCCCTAGGGTGGCCGCCGCACCCGCCGGGTGGCGCCCGGACCCCTCGCGCGAGCCGGACGATGTCGGGACCGGCTCCGACACGGCCCCGCTCGGCACCTCGGCGCCCGCCGTGTGCCGCCCGGTTGTGCTCACGTGTGTTCCCATCGTCTGCCGCAGCGACCAGTACCAGGACACCATCGCAGAGGCGCCCGCCCACGACGCGTACCGGACGCACCTGCCCGCGTTAGAGAAGCGTTAGCGACATCGACCACCGCCCCGCAGCGGTCCAGGCTCGTCGGGTGCTCACATCGACGGTGCCGGGTCCGCCGGCCTCACCCAGCCAGGCGGGCATCCGCCTGCTCACCGTCTCCGGGGCCTGCACGGTCACCGGTGCCCTGCTCGCCATCCCCGGGGTCCCCGACCACCACGCCTACCTCGCCTTCCTCGTGATCGTCATCGTCGCTGCCCTCGGCGCGCCGCCGGTCGTCGCCACCGCCTCCGCTGGGCTCGCCTGGGCGGTCTGCACCGGCTTCATCGCCAACGACTACGGCGCGCTGACGACCTCACCGGAAGACGTCATGAACCTCGCCCTGTACATCGGCGCAGCGGTGTTGACCTCCTGGTGCTCGAACACCGACCGACACCAGACAGGCCCAGACCTGCCCCGCGGAACCGACGACAGGTGACCGGACACCCCACAGCAGCGAAAACCGGCTCTCCTGACCCTTCCGTGGGTGCTGGAGCGTGATCGCGAGATGAGCTGCG
>CAXTAK010000025.1:0-2984 GCA_964242735.1 uncultured Quadrisphaera sp.
GCACAGCCCTGAGCGCGCGCCAGCGCCGAGACAGCACAGCCCTGAGCGCGCGCCAGCGCCCGACGAGCACAGCCGTGGTACGGGCCACACCGCGGCACCTGGTGCGATGGGGGCATGGGGATCACCCACCGCCTCCTGCGCCGGCTCTTCCACGTCGTCGCCGTGGTCGAGGCGATCACGTGGGCGGGGCTCCTCGTCGGCATCATCAACGCCCGCGTGCTGGGCGGCTCACGGGAGGGCATCGAGTTCTTCGGTCCGCTGCACGGCACGGCCTTCATCGCGTACGTCGTCGTCACCCTGGTCGCCGCCCGCGCGCTGCGGTGGCGGCCCGCGACGGTCCTGCTCGCCGTGGTCGCGAGCATCCCGCCGCTGTTCACCGTGGTCTTCGACGTCGTGGCCAGCCGCCGTGGGTGGCTCGACGGGACCCGTCGCCGCGGCCCGCTGCCCGCGAGCTGAGGCGGGTCCGCTCCGCGGGCACGGGGATGAGCGCTGGGCGCGGCTGTCGGTGGCGGGTGCGACCATCGCGGGGTGGCCAGGACCCGGGGTGCGAAGGAGGCGGCGCCGCCGGACGACGTCCTCGACCGGTTCTCCCCCGCAGCCGCGGAGTGGTTCCGCGGCGCCTTCTCCGCGCCCACCGCCGCGCAGGACGGCGCGTGGCGGGCCATCAGCAGCGGTGACCACACCCTCGTCGTCGCCCCCACCGGGTCGGGCAAGACCCTGTCCGCCTTCCTGTGGGCCCTCGACCGCCTGGCCTCGACCCCCGTGCCGCAGGAGAAGGAGCGCCGCTGCCGCGTCCTGTACGTCTCCCCGCTGAAGGCGCTGGCCACCGACGTCGAGCGCAACCTGCGCGCCCCGCTGACGGGCATGCGGCACGCGGCGATGCGCCTGGGGCTGCCCGTGCCCGAGGTCTCCGTCGCGCTGCGCTCCGGTGACACCCCCGCCGACCAGCGCCGCGCCTTCCTCCGCACCCCGCCCGACGTGCTCATCACCACCCCGGAGTCCCTGTTCCTGCTGCTGACCTCCAAGGCCCGCGAACTCCTGGCCGGGGTCGAGACGGTCATCGTGGACGAGGTGCACGCCGTCGCGGGCACCAAGCGCGGTGCGCACCTCGCGCTGACCCTCGAGCGCCTCGACGCCCTCCTGCCTGCCCCCGCGCAGCGCATCGGGCTGTCGGCCACCGTGCGCCCCGTGGAGGACGTCGCCCGCTTCCTCGCCGGTACCCGCCCGGTCGGCTCAGGGCCGGACGGCGGTGGCCGCCGCACCACGGTCGTCCAACCCCCCTCGGTCAAGGAGTGGGACCTGACCGTCGTGGTGCCCGTGCCCGACATGGCCGAGCTGGGGCAGCCGGCGAGCGGCCCCGCGGTCGGGGGTGACCCGCCCGGTCCAGCCGCCGCGGAGCAGCGGTCGATCTGGCCGGCGGTGGAGGAGCGCATCGTCGACCTCGTCGCCAGCCACCGCTCGACGCTGGTCTTCGCCAACTCCCGGCGCCTCGCCGAGCGGCTCACCACCCGCCTGAACGAGATCTGGGTCGAGCGCACCGAGGCGGCGGCGCTGGCCGCCGAGAGCGCCGCGCTCACCACCAGCGACGTCCTGAGCAGCAGCACCGCGCTCACCACCGACGGGGGCGGTGGCGGCGCGACGGCACCGGCCCGTCTCGCACACCCCCGGCCGCCCGCGCAGGTGATGGCACAGGCGGGCACCAGCAGCGGCGCTCCCGCGGTGCTCGCCCGCGCCCACCACGGCTCCGTCAGCCGCGAGCAGCGCGCGCTGATCGAGGACGACCTGAAGTCGGGGCGCCTGCCCGCCGTCGTGGCGACGTCCTCCCTGGAGCTCGGCATCGACATGGGCGCCATCGACCTCGTGGTGCAGGTGGAGTCCCCGCCCAGCGTGGCCAGCGGGCTGCAGCGGGTGGGGCGCGCGGGGCACCAGGTGGGCGCGGTCAGCCACGGGGTGCTGTTCCCGAAGTTCCGCGGTGACCTCGTGCAGACCGCGGTGGTCACCGAGCGCATGCGCGCCGGCGCCATCGAGGAGCTGACCGTGCCGACCTCCCCGCTCGACGTCCTCGCCCAGCAGGTCGTGGCGATGACGTCGATGGACGAGTGGGGCGTCGACGACCTCGAGCGGCTCGTGCGCCGCGCCACGTCCTTCGCGGGGCTCACCCGGGGAGTGTTCGAGGCGGTCCTCGACATGCTCTCGGGCCGCTACCCCTCCGAGGAGTTCGCCGAGCTGCGCCCCCGCGTGGTCTGGGACCGGGTCGCAGGCACCCTGACCGGGCGACCCGGCGCGCAGCGCCTCGCGGTGACCTCCGGCGGCACCATCCCCGACCGCGGGCTGTACGGGGTCTTCCTCGCCGGGGGCGACGGGCCGGGCCGCCGCGTCGGCGAGCTCGACGAGGAGATGGTGTACGAGTCGCGCGTCGGCGACGTGTTCACCCTGGGCACCTCCACGTGGCGCATCGAGGACATCAGCTCCAGCCAGGTGCTGGTCTCCCCCGCACCCGGCCAGCCCGGCAAGCTCCCCTTCTGGCGCGGCGACTCCCTCGGCCGCCCCGCCGAGCTCGGCGCGGCGCTCGGCGCCTTCGTGCGCACCCTGGGCGCCCTGGACCGCGTCGACCCCGACGCGGCGAGGGCCCGGGCGAAGGCCGCCGGCCTCGATGACTGGGCCGCTGACAACCTGCTGGCGTACCTGCGCGAGCAGGCCGCGGCCACCGGTCACCTCCCCGACGACCGCACCATCGTCGTCGAGCGCTTCCGCGACGAGCTGGGCGACTGGCGGGTCGTCGTGCACTCCCCCTTCGGCACCCAGCTGCACGCCCCCTGGGCGCTCGCGCTCGCCGCACGGCTCCGCGAGCGCTTCGGGGTCGACGTCCAGGCGATGTCCGCCGACGACGGCCTGGTGCTGCGCCTGCCCGACCTGGACCTGCTCGCCGGCGGCGGCGGCGACCTCGGCTTCGACGGGCCGGGCGGCGGCGCCGGGGCATCCGC
>CAXTAK010000025.1:3084-32136 GCA_964242735.1 uncultured Quadrisphaera sp.
TCCGCCGCTGGTCTCCCCGGCGGCTCCGCCGCTGGTCTCCCCGGCGGCTCCGCCGCTGAGGCGCCCGACGTGCTCGAGGCGCTCCTGCTCGACCCCGAGGACGTCGAGGCGCTGGTGACCGCCGAGCTCGGCGGGTCGGCGCTGTTCGCCGCCCGGTTCCGCGAGTGCGCGGCCCGGTCCCTGCTGCTGCCCCGACGCCGACCCGACCAGCGCACCCCGCTGTGGCAGCAGCGCCAGCGCGCCGCGCAGCTGCTGGAGGTCGCCAGCCGGTACCCCGCCTTCCCCGTGGTCCTGGAGACGGTCCGCGAGTGCCTGCAGGACGTCTTCGACGTCCCGGCGCTGGTGTCGCTGATGCGCGAGCTGCGCTCGGGCGCGGTGCAGGTCGTGCAGGTGACCACCGACCAGCCCTCCCCCTTCGCCCGGGGCCTGCTCTTCGGGTACGTCGCGCAGTTCCTCTACGAGGGCGACACGCCGCTGGCCGAGAAGCGCGCCGCGGCCCTGTCCCTGGATCCCACCCTGCTCGCCGAGCTGCTCGGGCGCGGTGACGGGGCCTCCCTCGCCGACCTCCTGGACGCCGACGCGCTGGTCCGCACCCAGTCCGAGCTGCAGCGCCTCTCACCGGGACGGCGCTGCCGCGACGGCGAGGACGTCGCGGACCTGCTGCGGGTGCTCGGGGCGATGTCGGCCGCCGACGTGGCGCTGCGCTCCCTCGAGGGGGACGCGGGCGGCGAGCAGCAGGTCACCCGGTGGCTCACGGAACTGGAGGCGTCCCGGCGCGTGATCGCGGTGCGCGTCGCCGGACAGGTGCGGTGGGCGGTGGTGGAGGACGCCGGCCGGTTGCGCGACGCCCTCGGGGTGCCGCTGCCGGTGGGGGTGCCCGAGGCCTTCACCGCCCCGGTGCCCGACCCCGTCGGGGACCTCGTCGTCCGCTGGGCGCGCACCCACGTGCCCTTCACCGCTGCCACCCTCGCCGCCCGCCTGGGCCTGGGCGTCGCGGTGGTCACCGACGCCCTGCGCCGCCTCGAGCGCACCGGGCGGGTCGTCTCCGGTGAGCTGCTGCCGCAGGAGGTGCGCGCGCAGCTGGACGGCCCTGTGTCGTCAGCCCCCCACAGCGCCGCTGGGTCAGTGCCCGACTGGTGCGACGCGGAGGTGCTGCGCCTGCTGCGCCGCCGCTCCCTGGCGGCGCTGCGCGCGGAGGTCGAGCCCGTGCCGGCACGGGACCTGGCCCTGCACCTGCCCGCGTGGCAGGGGGTGGCGTCGGGCGGTGGCGCCTCCAGGCTGCGCGGCGCCGACGGGGTGCTGCGCGTGGTCGAGCAGCTCGCCGGCGCTGTGCTGCCCGCGAGCGCGCTGGAGTCGCTGGTGCTGCCGGTGCGCGTGGAGCGCTACACCCCGGCCCTGCTCGACGAGCTGACCGCCGCCGGGGAGGTGCTGTGGTGCGGCCACGGGTCCCTGCCCGGTGATGACGGGTGGGTCTCGCTGCACCTCGCCGACGCGGTGGGACCCACCGGGCACCTCACCCTGCCGGTGCCCGACGAGGCGGTGGAGCTCACCGAGGTGCACCGCGCGGTGCTGGCCGCCCTCGACGGTGGTGGGGCGTACTTCTTCCGGCGCCTCGCGGACGCGCTCGCCGCTGGCGGGTCCACCGCCGACGACGCGGCGCTCACCACCGCGCTGTGGGACCTGGTGTGGGCCGGGCGGCTCAGCAACGACACCCTCGCCCCGCTGCGCGCCCGCCTGACCGGGGGCAGGACCGCGCACCGCGGCGCGAAGACCACCCGCGCGGCACCGAGGGCCCGGTACGCGCGGGGCAGGCCCCAGCTCGGGCGGGCCGGCGGCGGCCTGGGGGTGCCGGGGCGGGCCGCGGCGTCGGCGCCGCCGACCGCGGCGGGCCGGTGGTCGCTGCTGCCCGACGTCGAGCGCGACGCCACGGTGCGGGCGACCGCCACCGCCGAAGTGCTCCTCGACCGGTACGGGGTGGTCACCCGGGGATCGGTCGTCGCCGAGCGCCTGCCCGGTGGCTTCGCGGGGGTGTACCGGGTGCTCGCCGCGATGGAGGAGGCCGGGCGCGTGCGCCGCGGGTACTTCGTCGAGGGGCTGGGTGCGTCGCAGTTCGCCAGCACCGGTGCGGTGGACCGGTTGCGGGCCATGGCACGGCCGCTGTCGACGGTGGGCGCGGGCGAGTGGGAGCGCACCCGCCGCCACGGGTCCGGTGCGGGCGGCGCTGGTGGGGGTGGGGACGCCGACCGACCCCGCACGGTGGTGCTGGCCGCGGCGGACCCCGCCAACCCCTACGGCGCGGCGCTGCCGTGGCCCGAGCGTCCGGTCGGCGCCGGGGACGCCGCTGGGGGGGCGGGGCACCGCCCCGGGCGGAAGGCCGGCGCGCTGGTGGTGCTCCTCGACGGTGACCTGGTGCTCTACGTCGAGCGCGGCGGGCGCACCCTGCTCTCCTTCACCGACGAGCCGGAGGCGCTGCAGGCAGGCGCCGACGCCCTCGCGCTGGCGGTGCGCGACGGCGCGCTGGGCCGCCTCACCGTGCAGCGCGCCGACGGCGAGGGAGTGCTGACCCCGGGCGGCTCACCGCTGTCGAGCGCCCTGGAGTCCGCCGGTTTCACCGCGACCCCGCGGGGTCTGAAGATGCGCACCTGACGCGCGCCGCGTGGAAGGATCACCGGGTGGCGAAGGTGTACGACGGGATCGACGCTCCCATGGCCGCGTGGCTGGGCGAGCAGCCGGTCTTCTTCACGGGCACCGCCCCGCTGAGCGCCGACGGCCGCGTCAACATCTCTCCCAAGGGCATGGGGGGCACCTTCGCCGTCCTCGGTGAGCACCGCGTCGCCTACCTGGACTACACCGGCTCCGGCGCAGAGACGATCGCGCACGTGCGGGAGAACGGCCGGATGGTCCTGATGTTCTGCGCCTTCAGCGGACCACCGCGGATCGTCCGCCTCCACGGCCGGGGCCGCGTGGTCCTGCCCAGGGATGACGAGTTCCCCGGGCTGCGCGCCGCCTTCCCCAAGGAGCGCACGGTCGGTCAGCGCTCGATCGTCGTGGTGGACGTCGAGCGCGTCGCCGACGCCTGTGGGTTCGCAGTGCCCCTGATGGATCTGCGCGGCGACCGCGATGTGCTCGACCGTGCGCACGAACGCCACGGGGAGGATCACTTCCCCGACTACTGGCGCCGTCGCAACGCCGAGAGCATCGACGGCCTGCCCGCCATCCCCACCGCTGCACCGGTCGACGCGGCGCCGTAGCCGGCGCTCGAGCATCGAGTCGTCCGGCGCAGCGCGCACTCCCCTCAGGCGGCGGGAACCAGCTCGCCGCGCGTGGCAGCAGCGACGACCGCACCGGTGGCGATGGGCTCGCCAGCCCCGGTGACCACGGATGACACCGGCTCCACGACGGTGCTCTCGATAGCGGCGATGCGGGTGCTGACCTCGCGCAGCACCATCGACATCGGCATCTCCAGCGCCTCGCAGATGGAGGACAGCAACTCCGAGGAGGCCTCCTTCTGACCGCGCTCGACCTCGGACAGGTAGCCCAGGGACACGCGGGCCGCGCCTGAGATCTCACGCAGCGTGCGACCCTGCTGGCGCCGGGCGGAGCGCAGCACGTCACCGATCTGGTTCCTGATCAGGATCATGCGCTCCTCCCTGCGGTCATCGGCCGTGCTCTGCGGTCATGCGGTCACCGTACCCGCGGGTGCCGACAACGGCCCCTGGAGCATCCTCAGTGTCCAACGACCGGCGTGGTTCCCGCGTTCCCCGCCACCCACCGCTCCAGCAGGGCCAGGGCGGCGAGCGCCGCCGAGGCGCGGACGGCGGCCCGGTCCCCGCCGAGGCGTTGCTCCTCCACGAGCGCTCCCTCCGCAGCGGGCCGGCCCGCACCGGCCACGGCGACGAACACGGTGCCCACCGGCTTCCCGTCCTGCTCAGCGGGCCCGGCGACCCCGGTGGTGGCCACCCCCACCGAGGCGCCGAGCAGCGCCGCCGCCCCGGCCGCCATCTGCGCGGCGACAGCGCCCTGCACGGCCCCACCGGCGACCAGGAGCGCCGCGTCCACCCCGAGCACCGCGGCCTTGACATCGGTGGCGTAGGCGACCACCGCGCCCCGCAGCACCGCGGAGGCCCCCGGGACGTCGGCGATGCGGGCGCTGAGGGCGCCAGCGGTCAGCGACTCGGCGGTGGCCAGCGTCAGCGACGCCCGAGCCATCGCGGCGACCAGGCGCGCGACGTCGACCTCAGCGGGGCGCTGCGCCACGGGCGGCGTCCGGACGGCCGAGCGCGGCGGCGCGGCGGACGTAGTCGACGCCGGTGACGACCGTGACGATGGTCGCGAGCCCCAGCAGCACGGCGGCGGCGACCTCGAACGCCCCGGCCACCGGGTGGGGCGCCCACAGCTCGAAGGGCAGCACGTAGCCCCCCAGGGCGAAGATCTGCAGCAGCGTCTTCAGCTTCCCGCCGGGCGAGGCGGCGATCACCCCGCGCCGGATCACCGCGAACCGCAGCACCGTGATGCCCAGCTCGCGACCGAGGATCAGCGCGGTCACCCACCACGGGATGGCCCCGAGCGCGGAGAAGATCACGAGGACGGTGCCGAGCAGCAGCTTGTCGGCGATGGGGTCGGCGATCTTGCCGAAGTCGGTGATCAGGCCACGGCTGCGGGCGATGACCCCGTCGATGCGGTCGGTGACGCACGCGATCACGAAGACCGCGAAAGCGAGCATCCGGTAGGTCACGCTCTCGCCACCACCGACCAGCAGCAGCCACCCCAGCACCGGCACCAGCAGGATGCGCAGCAGCGTCAGCGCGTTGGGCAGGTTCAGGTTCGACGGCTTGGAGCCCGTGGGCGCGGCGGTCACCACGAGGGCCCGCTGACCTCGGCGACCAGGTCCACGCCCTCGCTGCCGACCACCACCGCCGGGACCAGGGCGCCCACCGCGGCCGGCGGCGCCCCCGCCCTGGTGACCAGGCGCACCGTGCCGTCGACGTCGGGACCCTGGTGCTCAGCGCGGCCCACGACCGCCGGCGCCGCACCGGTGTCGTCGGGCTCCTCGGCGACCTCCTCGACGAGCACCGTGACGCCCTCCCCGAGGCGGTCCTCGGCCCGCTGGCTCGTCAGCTCCTCGACGAGGCGCGAGAGGTGGTCGACGCGCGCGGAGATCTCCCCGTCGCTGATCTTGCCGGGCATGGACGCGGCGGCGGTGCCGTCCTCGTCGGAGTACCCGAAGACCCCGACGACGTCGAGGCGGGCGGCGACGAGGAAGCGGCTCAGCTCCTCCACGTCGTCCTCGCTCTCCCCGGGGTGACCGGTGATGACGTTCGAGCGCACCCCCGCGGCCGGGTCGAGCGCTCGCACGCGGGCGAGGAGGTCGAGGAACTGCTCGGTGCCCCCGAAGCGGCGCATCGAGCGCAGCACCGCGGGCGCCGCGTGCTGGAAGGAGAGGTCGAAGTAGCTGCTCACCCCAGGGGTGCCCGCGATGGCCTCGAGGAGGCCCGGCCGCACCTCCGCGGGCTGCAGGTAGGAGACCCTGACCCGCTCGATGCCCGCGACGTCGGCCAGGCGCGGCAGCAGGGACTCCAGCGCGCGCAGGTCGCCGAGGTCCTTGCCGTAGGAGGTGGAGTTCTCCGAGACCAGGAACAGCTCGCGGACCCCGCGGTCGGCGAGCCACCGCGCCTCGGTGAGCACGTCCTCGGGTGGCCGTGAGACGAACGCCCCCCGGAAGGAGGGGATCGCGCAGAACGAGCACCGGCGGTCGCACCCCGAGGCCAGCTTCAGGGGCGCCCACGGGCTCGTGCCGAGCCGCGCGCGCACCACCGGCGGCCCGGACCGGGGGTGCCCCCCGCTCGCCGTCGAGGGTGCCCGCTCCCCGAGCGCCGTGGTCGCCGCTGGCGTGGCGCCGTGACCCGGCAGCGCCACCCGCGCTGAGGCGCCCTGGCGCTGGGCCGGGGCCACGGGCAGCAGGGTGCGCCGGTCGCGGGGCACGTGCGAGGCCGGCCGGTGACCGGTCAGCACGTCGCCGAGGATGCTGGAGAGGTCGGCGTACGCGTCGAAGCCCAGGACCGCGTCCGCCTCGGGCAGGGACTCGGCGAGCTCGGTGCCGTACCGCTCGGCCATGCACCCCACAGCGACGACGGCGCGCGTGCGCACGCCCGGGTCGGTGCTGTCCTTGAGGTCGGCCACGTCGAGCAGGGTGTCGACGGAGTCCTTCTTGGCCGCGTCGATGAACCCGCACGTGTTGACCACGGCGACGTCGGCGTCCGCGGGGTCCTCCACCAGGGCCCACCCCGCCTCGGCCAGGCGGCCGGCGAGCTCCTCGGAGTCGACCTCGTTGCGCACGCAGCCCAGCGTCACCAGCGCCACGGAGCGCGCGGGCGGGACGGCGGGATCGGGTGGCGGCACGGCCCCCAGGCTAGCCGAGGCCCTGCGACACCGTCCCGGGGCGAGTCCGCCCACGGGCCCCACGCGGCCGGTGCCGCGCTCGACCGAGCGTGGCTCAGCGCCGGTCGGTGAGCTCCCACGCGTCCTCGGAGGGCTCGTCGCCGGTGTCGGCGTCCTCCCAGGCGTCCGGGGAGACCGCTGCCGCGGGTCCGGCCCCGTCGAGCGCTCCGGTCCCGCCCGCCGGCCCGGTCTCACCGGCCGGCCCGACCCCGCCTGCCGGTCCGGCACCGGGCTCCCCGCGCAGCGCGGCGAGCAGCACCTGCACGTCGTCGGGCTTCACCAGGACGTCACGGGCCTTGGAGCCCTCGCTGGGGCCGACGACGCCGCGGGTCTCGAGCAGGTCCATCAGGCGCCCGGCCTTGGCGAAGCCCACGCGGAGCTTGCGCTGCAGCATCGAGGTCGACCCGAACTGCGAGGTCACGATCAGCTCCGCCGCGGCGAGCATCAGCTCCAGGTCGTCACCGACCTCCTCCTCGACGGCCTTCTTCGCCGAGGTCACCACCACGTCGTCGCGGTAGACGGGCCTGGCCTGCGTCTTCACGTGCTCGACGATCGCCACGACCTCGGACTCGGGCACCCACGCGCCCTGGACGCGCACCGGCTTGGACGTGCCCATCGGCAGGAACAGCGCGTCACCCTGCCCGATGAGCTTCTCCGCGCCGGGTTGGTCGAGCACCACCCGTGAGTCGGCGAGCGACGACGTCGCGAACGCCATCCGTGAGGGCACGTTGGCCTTGATGAGCCCGGTGACGACGTCGACGCTGGGCCGCTGGGTGGCCAGCACCAGGTGGATGCCGGCGGCCCGCGCCAGCTGGGTGATCCGCACGATCGACTCCTCGACGTCGCGGGGCGCCACCATCATCAGGTCGGCCAGCTCGTCGACGACGATGAGGAGGTACGGGTAGGGCGTCAGAGCGCGCTCGCTGCCCGGCAGTGGGGTGACGGTGCCGGCCCTGACGGCCTTGTTGAAGTCGTCGACGTGCTTGAAGCCGTACAGCGCGAGGTCGTCGTAGCGGGTGTCCATCTCGACCACCACCCACGCGAGCGCCTCGGCGGCCTTCTTGGCGTTGGTGATGATCGGGACGATCAGGTGCGGGATGCCCTCGTAGGCGGTGAGCTCCACCCGCTTGGGGTCGACGAGGATCATGCGGACCTCGTCGGGCGTGGCCCGCATGAGGATCGAGACGATCATGGAGTTGATGAAGCTGGACTTGCCGGCCCCGGTGGACCCGGCGACGAGCAGGTGCGGGGTCTTGGCGAGGTTGGCCATCACGTAGCCGCCCTCGACGTCCTTGCCGACCCCCATGATCATCGGGTGTCCGTCCTTGTGGGCGGTGTCGCTGCGCAGCACGTCGCCGAGGGAGACGATCTCCCGGTCGGTGTTGGGGATCTCCACCCCGATGGCCGACTTGCCCGGGATCGGGGACAGGATGCGGACGTCGGCGCTGGCGACGGCGTAGGCGATGTTCTTGCTGAGCGCGGTGACCCGCTCGACCTTCACCCCCGTGCCCAGCTCGACCTCGTAGCGCGTGACCGTAGGACCGCGGGTGTAGCCGGTGACCCGGGCGTCGATGCTGAAGTTCTCCAGCACCGCGGTCAGCGCCTCGACGATCTTCTCGTTGGCGGGGGTCCTGGTGCGGTGGCTGCTGCCGGGTGAGAGCAGCTGGGAGTCGGGGACGGAGTAGCTGCCCTCCGAGATGACCGAGTAGCTGCCCTCGGACAGCAGCTGCTCGACCCGTGGTGGTAGCTGCGCGGTCGGCGGCGCGACCACCGAGCCCTCACAGCCGGAGCCGGCCGCGGCCGGTCCCCGCGGCGAGGACGAGCCCGAGGCCGGTGGTGCGCCCGAGCTCGACGCCGCCGCAGCCGCCGCGCTGCGGGCGGGGCGGACGGCGACCTCCTGGGTGTCGGCGCCCACCCCGCTCGAGTCCCCGCCGGCCTTCGCGCCGGTGGCGCGGTCGGTCAGGTCCAGCACCGGGCTGTCGTAGGCCTCATCACCGGCGCGCGCCTGCCCGTGGGGATGGCGCCCCCTCCGGCGCTGCCACAGGGCGCGGGCGGCGGGGTCGGCGGGCTCGGGCCCCAGCTGCTCCCCGTCGTGGCGGCGCCCCCTGCCGCGGCGGCCCCGGGGGGCCTGCTCGTCCGCGGCGAGCGGCTGCCCCTCGGCCCCCTCCCGGGGGCGGTCCTCCGAGCCGGGCTGGTCGGCCTGGCCGGTGAGGTGGCGGTAGAGCTGGGCGAGCCGGCTGCCGATGAGGTGCACGGGCGTCGCGGTGATCACCAGCAGGGCGAAGAACCCCAGCATGAGCAGCAGCGGCACCGCCACCCACAGCGTGCCGGCGGCGACCAGCGGCGTGGCCACGAGGTATCCGAAGACCCCGCCCGCCTCGCGCAGCGCCGCCGCTCCGGCCGACGGCGACGGCGCGCCGGACGCGAGGTGGGCGATGCCCGTCGCCGCCACGGCCAGGGCGCCCACGCCGATGCCGATGCGGTGGTTGGCCGTGACGCGGTCGGGGTGGCGCAGGATGCGCACGGCGAGGGCGAGCAGCAGCAGCGGGGCGACGAGGGCGACGTCGCCCACCGTCCCCGCGGCGATCGCGTGGGCCACGCGCCCCAGCGCCCCCGGAGCGCCCCACCACTCCGCGGCGGCGACGACCAGGGCGGCGGCGAGCAGCACCAGGCCCAGGCCGTCCCGCCTGAGGTCGGACTCCACGTCGGTGCCCCCGTCCTCCCGCAGTCGCCGTGCCGAGCCGCCGACCAGGTGCGCGATCCCCATCCACGCCCGAGCGGCCAGGCGCAGCGGCAGTGACCGCCGCACCCGGCCGGTGCGCGCGGACCCGCCCGAGCGCCGCTGCGCCGAGCCGCCCGTGCGCGCCCGCGCCGAGCCCCGCGATCGCGTGGCAGCGGGCTCGACCGCACCGGTGGTGGCTCGGCCCGTCGTCGGTCGAGCCGTCGCCGCCCGTGCGGGCGAGCGGGGCGTGCGGGTCCGCGTGGCCATGTCGATCAGGCTAGCGTCCAGTCACACCGTTCACGCACTTCACACGCGTCACATCCGTGGGCGCTCGCACGACGCTGCCACACCGGGGGGCGCCACCGGCGGCGGCGCGCCGCCGGCTCAGGTCTCGATGACGATCGGGATGATCATGGGCTTGCGCCGCAGCGTCGTGGAGGCCCACCGACCCATCACCCGCCGCACCACCTGCTGCAGCTGGTGGTTGTCGGAGGCGCCGTTGCCGATGGCCTCGGCGAGCGCGTCGGCGATCTTCGGACGCACGCCCTCGAAGACGGAGTCCTCCTCCGCGACCCCGCGGGCGTGGACCTCCGGCCCCACCACCACCTTCCCCGAGGCCGCGTCGACGACGACGAAGACCGACACGAAGCCCTCGTCGCCGAGGGTCTGCCGGTCCTTGAGGTCGGCGTCGGTGATGGAGCCGACGGAGGAACCGTCGACGTAGACCATCCCGCACGGGACCTGCCCGACCACGGAGGCCCGACCGTCGCGCACGTCGACCACCGACCCGTCCTCGGCGAGCAGCACGCGCTCCCGGGCGATGCCGGTGCGCACGGCGAGGTCGGCGTTGGCGATGAGGTGGCGCACCTCCCCGTGCACGGGGAGCACGTTCCGCGGGCGCAGGATGTTGTAGCAGTACAGGAGCTCCCCGGCACTGGCGTGCCCCGAGACGTGCACGCGGGCGTTCCCGGAGTGGACGACGGTGGCCCCCAGGCGCATGAGCCCGTTGATCACGCGGTACACGGCGTTCTCGTTGCCCGGGATCAGGGAGGAGGCGAGCACCACCGTGTCGCCGCTGCCCACCTCGACGCGGTGGTCGCGGTTGGCCATCCGCGACAGGGCCGCCATCGGCTCGCCCTGGCTCCCGGTGCACATCAGCACCACCCGCGCGTCGGGCAGGCGCTCGACCTCCTTGATGTCCACCAGCACCCCGTCGGGGACCTGGAGGAACCCCAGCTCGGCGGCGATGCCCATGTTCCGCACCATCGACCGCCCCACCAGAGCCACCTTGCGCCCGTGCTTGGCGGCGGTGTCCATCACCTGCTGCACGCGGTGCACGTGGCTGGCGAAGCTCGCCACGATCAGGCGGCGCTCGGCGCCGGCGAAGACGCGGTCGAGCACCGGGGTGATCTCCCGCTCGGAGGTGGTGAACCCCGGCACCTCCGCGTTGGTGGAGTCGACCATGAACAGGTCGACGCCCTCCTCGCCGAGGCGGGCGAAGGCGCGCAGGTCGGTGATGCGCCCGTCCAGCGGCAGCTGGTCCATCTTGAAGTCCCCGGTGTGCAGCACCGTGCCCGCGGTGGTGCGCACCGCGACGGCGAGGGCGTCGGGGATGGAGTGGTTGACGGCGATGAACTCGCAGTCGAAGGGACCCAGCCGCTCGCGCTGCCCCTCGGTGACCGTGAGGGTGTAGGGCTGGATGCGGTGCTCCTTCAGCTTCGCCTCGATGAGGGCCAGCGTGAGGGTGGACCCCACCAGGGGGATGTCCTGGCGCAGCCGCAGCAGGAACGGGACCCCCCCGATGTGGTCCTCGTGCCCGTGGGTGAGGACCACCGCGACGACGTCGTCGATGCGGTCGGCGATGTAGGAGAAGTCCGGCAGGATCAGGTCGACGCCCGGCTGGTTGTCCTCGGGGAAGAGCACCCCGCAGTCGATGACGAGCAGCTTGCCGTCGATCTCCAGCACGGCCATGTTGCGTCCGACCTCACCGAGCCCGCCGAGCGGGACGATGCGCAGGGTGCCCCGCTCCAGGGGCCGCGGGAGGCTCTGGCGCGCGCGTGCGCTCAGGTCGTGGGTGTCCGGGCGTGCGGGTGCTGCTGTCACAGAAGATGAGCTCCTCGTAGGCCGCGCTCCACGAGCGCGACCTGGTCGTCGGTGGCCGCCACCAGGGGCGAGCGCACGGTGCGATGGGCCACCACGCCGAGCAGCTGGAGAGCCGCCTTGACCATGATGGCGCCCTGGGTGTGGGTCATGATCGCCTCGACAGCGGGCAGCAGCTGCCGGTGCAGCGCGACCGCGCTCGACAGATCACCGGCGTCGACCGCCGCGACCATCGCCGCGTACTGGTCGCCCGCCACGTGGCCGACGACGCTGACCACTCCCACCGCGCCCTGCGTGAGGTGCGCGAGGTTGAGCTGGTCGCTGCCGGAGTAGTACGCGAGGTCGCAACCGGCCATGACCGCCGACGAGGCGAAGAGGTCGTCCTTCGCGTCCTTCACGGCCACGATGCGCGGGTGCTCGGCGAGCCGCAGCAGCGTCGAGGTGCTCAGCGCCACCCCGGTGCGCCCGGGGATGTCGTAGACCATGACCGGCAGCCCCGTCGCGGACGCCACCTGGCCGAAGTGCTCGACGAGCCCGTCCTGCGGGGGCTTGTTGTAGTACGGCGTGACCACCAGCAGCCCGTGGACGCCGGCCTGCTCGGCCGCCCGGGCCCGGGCAACGCTGTGCCGCGTGTCGTTGTTGCCCGAGCCCGCGACCACCACCGCGCGGTCCCCCACCGCCTCGACGACCGCGCGCAGCAGCGCGTCGTGCTCGTCCTCGGCGAGGGTCGGTGACTCGCCGGTGGTACCGGCGACGACGAGGCCGTCGTGACCGTGGTCGACCAGGTGCGCAGCCAGGGCCTGGGCGGCGGGGAGGTCCAGCTCGCCGTCGGCCGCGAAGGGCGTGGCCATCGCGGTGAGCACGCGGCCGAACGGCCGGCGCAGGTCACCTGACGGCGCGTCGCTCATGGGGCCAGGCTACCGGGCGGGGCGGGTCCGGCCTCGCGGCTCGGCTCGCCATCGGGGTCCAGCCCGGCGTCCACCGCGGGGCTCCCCTCGTCAGCGGGCGGCAGCCCCGCGCCGGCCACCGGTGCGCCAGCGGCCGACGGCGTCACGGCCGCCGCCCCGGCGGGGTCCGTGGGTGCGGGGTCCGTGGGCGCGGGGTCCGTGGGCGCGGGGGCGTGGCGGCCACCGGGTGCGGCGCCCGCGGGCCCGTGGTCGGAGACCGCCGCGGGATCGGCCACCGCCCGGGCCGCGGCCACCGCGTCCTCGCCGCCGACCGCGCCCCGGGTGGCAGCGGCCAGTCGCGCCTTGACCGGGGCGGCCGCGAGGCGCTCCTTCATCGTCGAGGCGTACATGTCCGCGTACTCCTGCTTCGACAGGCGCATCAGCTCGTACATGATCTCGTCGGTGACGGACCGCAGCACGAAGCGGTCGTTCTCCATCCCGGCGTAGCGCGAGAAGTCCATCGGCGCGCCGATCATCACTCGCACCCGGGCCACCCGGGGGATGGAGGTGCCGATGGGCTGGACGACGTCGGTGCCCACCATCGCCACGGGGATCACCGGTGCCCCGGTGCGGAGCGTCAGCCGCGCCACCCCCGTCTTCCCCCGGTACAGCCGCCCGTCGGGGCTGCGGGTGCCCTCGGGGTAGATCCCGACCAGCTCACCGCGGCCCAGCACCGAGGCCAGGGCGGTGATCGCCCCCTCGGCGGCCTTCCCGCCCGAGCGGTCCACGGGCACCTGACCGACACCGCGGAAGAAGCCCGCCTTCAGCCGTCCCCTGACCCCGCGGCCGGTGAAGTACTCGGACTTGGCCAGGAAGCTGACCCGCCGCGGCACCACCACGGGCAGGAAGAAGGAGTCCGAGACGGAGAGGTGGTTGCTCACGAGGATCGCCGGCCCGATCGGCGGGATGTGCTCCAGGCCGGTCACGGTCGGGCGGAAGATCGTCGCCAGGAGCGGCCACAGGATGGCCTTGCCGATCCAGTAGAGCACCGCTCCCCTCCTCACGGGCAGTCCTGCCCCCGGCGGGGCGGTGACCGTTCACTCTAGGGACTGCGCCGCCGCCGGGGTCGCGCGAGCGGGTCTGCCACCATGGGCGCGTGCCGGCCGCGAGCGTCCTCCCCGGCGCGGAGGCGATCCGCCTCGAGCCCGCACGCACCGCCGCCGCCACTGCTGACGGGCCTACCGCGCCACCCACCGACGGACCCGCGCGACCACCCGTCGCGGTCCTGCTGTGCCACGGCTTCACCGGCTCACCGCAGAGCGTGCGCCCCTGGGCGCACGACCTGGCCGGCGCCGGGCTCGCGGTGCGCGTGCCGCGCCTGCCCGGGCACGGCACGCGGTGGGAGGACCTGGCGGCCGCGCGGTGGGAGGACTGGCTGGGGGTGGTGCGCGCGGAGCTCGTCGACCTGCGTGCCAGCGGCGCGCGGGTGGTGGTGGGGGGCCTGTCGATGGGCGGGGCCCTCGCGCTGCGCCTGGCCGCGGACTCCCCCGGGGACGTCGCCGGACTGGTCCTGGTCAACCCCGCGGTCGCCCTGACCGACCCCCGCCTGGCCGTGCTGCCGGTGCTGCGGCACCTGCGCCCCACGGTGCCCGGGATCGGTGGCGACGTCCGGGACGGGACCCCGGAGCTGGCCTACGACCGCGTGCCGCTGCACGCCCTGCACTCCTCCCTCCGCGGGTACCGCGCGCTGCGCCACGACCTGCACCGGGTCACCGCACCGGTGGTCCTCCTGCGCTCGGCGGTCGACCACGTCGTCCCGGCCCGGAGCAGCGAGGTGGTGCTGTCCTCGATCTCCTCCACCGACGTCCGCCACCAGGTGCTGCACCGCAGCTGGCACGTGGCCACCCTCGACGTCGACGCGCCGCTGGTCACCGCGGCGACCCTCGACCTGGTGCGGCGGGTCGCGCCGTGACCACCCCCGACCGCGACGACGACGCGGTCCCCGCCGTTCCCGACGTCGAGCGCGCCTGGGCCGACATCGTCGCCCGCTGGGAGGGTGAGGTGCCCACCGCCGACGACGCCGCACCTCCCGACACCGGCGCACCCGGGGCCGCCGCCCCGACCACCACCGCCGGCACGGGCACCACCGGCGCCGCCCGGTCCGACGCTCCCGCCCCGTGGCCCTCCGGCGCGGGCTCCGGGCCCCGGGACCACCCCCTGGCCGACGGCGCTGACGACGCCGACGCCTACGTGCCCCCGGAGCCGCCGCCGCTGTCCCGGGTGGGGTGGGCGACGTGGCTGCCGTGGGCGGGGGTGCTCGGCGGCCCGCTCCTCCTGCTCCTGTCCGCGGCCCTGCGCGACGCGGTCCCCGCCGCGGTGGTGGCCCTGGCCGTCTGCGCCTTCACCGCCGGGTCGGTGCTCCTGGTCCTGCGACTGCCCACCCGCCGCGACGACGACGGCGACGACGGGGCCGTGGTCTAAGCCGTCGCGGCGCCCCGGGCCAGGTCGGCCACGCCGATCATCCCGGCGGCGTTGCCCAGCAGCGCCGCCCGCACCTCGGGGACGGGACGGTGCCCGCGGGCCGGCAGCTGCCGGGCCATGGCCGTGCGCGCGGGGTCCAGCAGCAGGTCCCCGGCCTCGGCCACGCCTCCGCCGACGACGACGACGGAGCTGTCGAGGACCGCGACCATGCTCGCGGCCCCCTCCCCCACCCACTGGCCGACCTCGACGAGGAGGTCCAGCGCGGCGCGGTCACCCTCGCGCGCGGCGCGGGTCACCTGCTGCCCGGTGATCGCCGCGGGGTCTCCGCCGCACAGCTCCAGCAGCCGACCGGCGGCGAGGTCCCCGGCGGCGACCAGCTCGCGGGCCGCGCGCACCAGGGCCCGACCCGAGGCGTACTGCTCCCAGCACCCGCGGTTCCCGCAGCCGCAGCGGTGCCCGTCGGGCACCACCCGCACGTGCCCGAGCTCCGCGGCGAAGCCGTACGCGCCGCGGAGCAGCTGCCCGCCCACGATGACGCCGCCCCCCAGGCCGGTACCGATGGTGAGCATCACCATGTCGTCCACGTCGCGGCCAGCGCCGTGCACGAACTCCGCCCACGCCGCGGCGCTGGCGTCGTTCTCCACCACCACGGGCAGGCCCAGCACCTCGCTCAGCGCCGTGCCCAGCGGCTCGTCGCGCCACGCCAGGTTCGGGGCGAAGACCACGGTGGAGCGCGCGGCGTCGACGAAGCCGGCCGCGGCGACGCCCACCGCGACCACGAGGTGGTCGCGCCGCAGCTCGGCGACCGCGTCGGCGACGGCCGCGCGGATCGCCGGGGGGTCGGTCGCCGGGGTGGAGCGGCGGACCCGCGCGAGCACCTCGCCGGTGGCGTCGACCACGCCCGCGGCGATCTTCGTCCCCCCGATGTCGACGCCGATGGTGACGGCCCCGCCGGCGGTCGCTGCGCCGCCCGCACCGGTGGTGCTGCTGCCAGGACCGGTGAGCGACGTCCCGGCGACACCGCTCGTGGCCATGGGCCCGGAGGTTACCGGCCACCCGCCCGCCGCTGGGTAGTGTTCGCGCCCACCGCCCCAGCGCCGGGCCGGGCGCACCACCAGCCGGAGGGCTCCGTGAAAGAGCACCACACCGCTCCAGCCGCCGAGGTGGACCCCACCTCCAACCTCACCGACCTCGTCCTCGAGGCCGCGGCCGCCACCACCGACCGCCCCCTGTACCGGCGGTGGGACGGCGCCGCCTGGCAGGACGTGACCGGCCCGGCCTTCCTCGCCGAGGTGCGCGCCCTGGCCTCGGGGATGGTCGCCGCCGGGGTGGGCGCGGGTGACCGGGTGGGGCTGATGGCCCGCACCCGGTACGAGTGGACCCTGTGCGACGCGGCGATCTGGTGGGCCGGGGCGGTGACGGTGCCGATCTACGAGACCTCCTCCTCCGACCAGGCGCAGTGGATCCTGCAGGACTCCGGTGCCGTCGCGGTGGTGGTCGAGACCGACCAGCACGCGCAGACGGTCGCCGGCATCCGGGCGCGCACCGAGGCGCTGGCGCACGTGTGGAGCATCGACGGCGGCGACCTCACCGCCCTCGCCGACCCCGCCGCCGGGGTCAGCGCCGCAGACCTGGAGACCCGGCGCACCGTCGCGACGCTGGACGACCTGGCGACCATCATCTACACCTCGGGGACCACCGGACGCCCCAAGGGGTGCCAGCTGACCCACGGGAACTTCGTGCGCCTCGCGCGCGCCGGGGTGCACCAGGTGCCCGAGGTCTTCTCCGGTGAGGACGCCTCCACCCTGCTGTTCCTGCCCCTGGCGCACGTCTTCGCCCGCTACATCCAGGTGCTGTGCTGGGTCAGCCCCGTCACCGTCGGGCACGCGGCGGACGTCAAGAACCTCACCGCCGACCTGGCGAGCTTCACCCCGACGTTCATCCTCGCCGTCCCCCGGGTCTTCGAGAAGGTCTACAACGCCGCGGAGCAGAAGGCCGCCGCCGCAGGCCGCGGGAAGATCTTCACCGCGGCCGCGGCCACCGCCATCGCGTGGTCGCGGTCCCAGGACACCGGCGGCCCGGGGCTGGCGCTGCGCGCCCGTCACGCCCTCTTCGACCGCCTCGTCTACGCCAGGCTGCGCGCCGCCCTCGGTGGCCGGACTCGCTACGCCGTCTCGGGGGGCGCGCCCCTCGGGGAGCGCCTCGGGCACTTCTTCCGCGGCGTGGGGCTCACCGTCCTGCAGGGCTACGGTCTGACCGAGACCACGGCCCCGACGTCGGTGACCACCCCGCGCGACGTCCGGATGTCGAGCGTGGGCACCCCGCTGCCCGGGTGCACGGTGCGCGTCGAGGACGACGGCGAGGTGCTCGTGCGCGGCCCGCACGTGTTCGCGGGGTACTGGAAGGACCCAGCGGCGGACGCCGAGGCCCTCACCGACGGGTGGTTCCGCACCGGTGACCTGGGCAGCCTCGACGCCGACGGCTTCCTGACCATCACCGGGCGCAAGAAGGAGATCATCGTGACCGCGGGCGGCAAGAACGTCGCGCCCGCCGCGCTGGAGGACCAGCTGCGCGCCCACGCCCTGATCAGCCAGGCGGTGGTGGTCGGCGACCAGAGGCCGTACGTCGCGGCGCTGGTCACCCTCGACCCCGAGATGCTGCCCACCTGGCTGAGCAACCACGGCAAGCCGGCGATGACAGCGCTGGAGGCGGCGAGCGACCCCGACGTCACCGCGGAGCTGCAGCGGGCGGTCGACGCCGCCAACGCCTCGGTCTCGAAGGCGGAGTCCATCCGCCGGTACGCGGTGCTGGCCCGGGACCTCACCGAGGCCAGCGGCCACCTGACGCCCTCGATGAAGATCAAGCGCTCGGTGGTGCTCGCCGACCACGTCGCCGACGTCGACGGGCTGTACGCGCGGTAGCGCCTCGGGGGTGCGGAGCCGCACCGCCGATCCCCGTCACGGGCGGGGCTCAGCCGTGCAGGAGCTCGGCGAGCACCTCCGCCTGGTGGCGGTCGCTCCACCGGGTGGCGGCGAGCTCGCGCCCGCGCGCACCCATCGCAGTGGCGCGGGACGGGTCGCGCAGCAGACCGGTGATCACCTCGGCGACCGCGCCGGCGTCGCGACCGTCGACGACCACGCCGCTGACCCCGTCCTCGACCGCCTCCGGTGCACCCCCGGCCGCCCCGGCGACCACCGCGAGACCACTGGCGGCGGCCTCGAGGTAGCAGATGCCCAGGCCCTCGGTCTCCAGGCCGCCCATGCGGTCCCGGCAGGGCATCGCGAAGAGGTCCGCGGCGGCGTAGTGGGCGGCGAGCTCGTCGTCGCCCGCACGCCCCGCCAGCACCACGTCACCGTCCAGGCGCAGGCGCTCCACCAGTCGCTCCAGGGTGGAGCGGTGCGAGCCCTCGCCGACGAGCAGCAGCGCCGCGCCGGGGACGGCGGCGCGCACCGCGGGCCACGCGCGCACCAGGACGTCCTGGCCCTTGCGCGCCACCAACCGCGAGACGCACACCACCACCGGGCGCTCCCCCAGCCCGTGGCGCGCCCGCACCAGGGCCCGGCCCGCGTCCGCCGCGGCGCCGGGCGCGAAGGCCCGGTGGTCGACGCCGGGCAGCAGCTGGACCATCGCGGCCCCCTGGGCCGGGGTCAGCCCCCGGGAGATGCCAGCGGCGGTGTGGTCGGTCAGGTGGGTCAGGACGTCGTTGCGTTCCGCGATCGCCCGCAGCGCCGACCGGGTGCCCGGGACGCCGGCCCACCACACCTCGTGGCCCATCGTGCTGGCCACGGTGCGCCGCACCCCCGCGCGCCGCAGGGCCGGGGCCAGCAGACCCAGCGGCGCAGCCGCGGCGAACCAGGCCGCGTCGCACCCGTGGTGGCGCGCGCTCGCCGCGACCCTGGCCGCCACCGCCGGGGTGGGCAGCAGCACCCGGGCGGGGTCGCGCACCACCGGGTGGTCGCGAGCGGCGTCGTGCTCGCGGTCGCCGACCTGGCGGGAGGTGTGCACCACCACCGACCCGGGAGAGGCCTCCTCCAGGAGGCCGGTCATGGAGGCGACGAAGGACTGGATGCCCCCGTGGCGCGGCGGGAAGTCGTTGGTGACGACCAGCGTGCGACGGGGCGCCCGGTGGGCTCGGCCGGTCGGTTCCACGGGCGCCGCTCAGGCCCCGGGCTGCTGGGCGAGGGCGTCCAGGTAGGAGCGCCAGGCCGTCACCAGCGCGGCCTCGTCGATGCCGAAGTGCGTGCGCAGCGCCGCCTCGAGGCGCCCACCGGCCGCGTCACCGGCCACCGGGACGGTGCCGGGCGCCACGGTGCCGGGCGCCACGAGCCCGGGCGGCACCGGGCCGGGTGCTGGGGAGGCGCCCCCCGCGAGCGGGACGTCGATCGGAGCCACCGAGGCGACCTCTCGGTAGAAGTCGGTGACGGCACGGTCGCCGTACGCGGTCACCAGCATCTCGACGGCCAGCCAGGACCCGCTGTAGGCGCTGGCGACGTCCCCGAGCGCGGGGTCGAAGTCGTCGGCGTCCGCGAGGGCCGTGGGCCCCCGCCCTTCGCGCACGGCGGCCAGGAGCGGTCCGGCCACGACGGTGCGCTCGAGCCCTGAGCCGCGGTAGCCCATCCACTCGGCGTAGCCCTCCCCCAGCCACGGCGGCACAGCGGCCCGAGTGGTGGCCCGCGTCGCCACGTGCGTCAGCTCGTGCGTGAGGACCACCCGCCGCCCCAGGTCGGCGAGGGTGGCGAAGCCGTCGGGGTTGATCACCACGCGGTTCCCGGTGGTGACCGCGCCGCCCCCCGTCGTCTCACCGGTGGTGACGGCCGCGACCTGGTCGAGCCCGCCGCGCCCGCCACGGCCGAGCAGGGCCGCCAGCCCCGCCTGGTCGGCGGGGACCTCCACCAGCGTGGTGCGCGGCCAGTCCCGGCCCCACACCTCGTCGACGCGCCGCGCCGCCTCGTCGACCAGCGGGACGTAGGACTGCACGGGGCCGGCACCGATGACCACCGAGCGCTCGCCGCGGGCCACCGACACGGGACCGAGGTCCCACAGGTCCACCGCCGTCGGCCCGTCCGCGTCGGAGGCCAGGAGCCACCCCTCGGCGCCGCCGGACGCGCCCCCCCCGGCGGACACCGTCGGGTCGGGCACCACCGTCAGGTACTGGTCGCGGCGCACCTCTGCTCCACCGCCCTCGACCTGGTGGACGAGCACCACGTGGGCCACCCACGCCCGGTCACCTCCGGCGCCGAGGGCGGCGACCCGCTGGGCCGGCAGCGCCCCGCCCGCGCCCGCGAACTCCCACCGCCACGACGCCAGGGGCACCACGGCGAGGCGCTCGAAGACGCGGCGCTGGCGCTCGGCGTACTCCCCCGCGGCACCCGAGGGGTCCACACCCGCCATCCACCCCGCCGCGTCGCCCGCCACCAGCGCGGTGGCGCGGGCGGCGAGGAGCACCTCCAGGGCCCGGGTGCGCCGGGCCACCGGGTCGTCCGCCGACGGCAGGGCGGGAGAGGCGGCCGCAGCGGACGAGGACTGCACCAGCGGGCTGAGCTCCGTCGGGGCACCGGGCACCGGCAGGCGCAGCCCGACCAGTGACGCGCCGGCCACCAGCACGGCGGCCAGGGCACGGCTCAGCACGCGCGACGCGGGATCGCGCCGGGCGTGGCGCGCTGACCGCGGGCCGGTCGTGCCGGCGTGCAGCGGACGCTCACCCCGTGCCCGCGGCGCCCGGAGCCAGCCGCTGCGCACCCCGCCCACTGTAGGTGCGGGACACCAGGCGCAGCGGCGGCACCAGCCCGGACCCGGCGAGCACCCGCAGGGCGCGCGCCTGCCCGGCGTCGAGGTGCAGCGCCCCGGCCGGCCGGCCGCCCGCCCCTGCGCCGGACCCGTCGTCCGCCCCGGCGCCCCACCCCGGGTGACCCAGCAGCACGGGGACCACGCAGTCCGAGCAGGCCGGGCCCCGCACCTCGCAGGTGTCGCAGTCGATGATCACCACAGGTCCCCTCTGGCGCCGCGGACCCTCCGCGCCGACCGCGCCGAGGCTAGGGACGGGGTCGGACACCGCAGGACCGCTGTCGCACCCCGCTCGTAGCGTCCGCCCATGACCACCCCCGGCGCGCGCCCCCCCGCGGCCGTCGAACGCACCTTCGACGACCTCGGCACCCCCCTGCGGGAGGTGACGTTCCTCGTCGTCGACCTCGAGACCACCGGTGCCAGCGCCGCCACGTCCTCCATCACCGAGGTGGGGGCGGTGCGCGTGCGCGGCGGCGAGGTGCTGGGCGAGCTGTCGACGCTGGTGCGTCCCGCCGAGCCCATCCCCCCGGCGATCGCGGTGCTGACCGGCATCACCGACGCCATGGTCGCCGGCGCGCCACCGGTGGCGGCGGTGCTGCCCAGCCTCCTCGAGATGGTGCGCGGAGCCGTCGTGGTCGCGCACAACGCCCGCTTCGACGTCTCCTTCCTCACCGCGGCGTGCGCCGCGACGGGGTTGGAGTGGCCGCGGGTGCCGGTGCTCGACACCCTCGGCCTCGCCCGCCAGGTCCTGCCGCGCACCGAGGTGCGCAACCACAAGCTGTCGACGCTGGCCGCGCACCTGGGGGCGGCCACGGCGCCCACCCACCGGGCGCTGGACGACGCACGGGCCACCGTCGACGTCCTCCACGCCCTGCTGGCCCGGGTCGGCGGGCTGGGGGTCACCTCCCTGGAGGAGGTGATGGCCTACAGCTCCCGGGTGCCCGAGCCGGTGCGGCGCAAGCGCCACCTGGCCGACGACCTGCCCTCCGCGCCGGGGGTGTACCTGTTCTGCGACGAGCGGGGCGAGGTGCTCTACGTGGGCTCCTCCCTCGACCTGCGCTCACGGGTCCGCTCGTACTTCACCGCCTCGGAGACGCGGAGCCGGATGGCGGAGATGGTGCGCCTGGCGACCCGCGTGGTGCCGGTGGTCACCGAGACCGTGCTCGAGGCGCACGTGCGCGAGCTGCGCCTGATCGCCGAGCACGACCCCCGGTACAACCGGCGCTCGCGCCGCCCCGAGGCGGTGCCGTGGCTGAAGCTGACCGTCGAGCCCTTCCCCCGCCTGTCGGTGGTGCGCCAGCGGCGCGCCGACACCGGTGAGGGCGCCGCCTACCTGGGGCCCTACCGGCGCAGCGCCGACGCGGAGGCCGCCGCGGCGGCGCTGCACGCCGCGCTGCCCCTGCGCCAGTGCACCCGGCGCCTGCCGGTGGCGCCCAGCCCCGGCGCGGTGGCCTGCGCCCTGGCGGAGATGGACCGGTGCGGGGCGCCGTGCACCGGCGCGCAGGACCGCGTCGGCTACGCAGCCGTGACCGCCGCCGCACGGGAGGCGATGACCGGTGACCCCGGCGTGGTGGTGCGCGCCGCGAGCGAGCGCATGACGCGGCTCGCGGGGGACCTGCGCTACGAGGAGGCCGCCCTGACCAGGGAGCGCCTCGCCGCCTTCGTCCGTGGCGCCGCCCGGGCCCAGCGCGTCCACTCCCTGACGTCGGTGGCGGAGCTGGTCGCCGCCCGCCGGGCGCAGGACCCGCGCGGCGGTGGGTGGGAGCTGGTGTGCGTGCGCCGCGGCCGGCTCACCGGCACCACCACCAGCCCGCCGGGGGCGGACCCCCGCCCGTACATCACGGCCCTGCGCTCCAGCGCCGAGCAGGTGGCGCCCCAGGGCGGGGCGGGCGCACCCGCGCTCGCGGCCAGCGTGGAGGAGACCGAGCAGGTGCTGCGGTGGCTGGAGGGCGAGGGCGTGCGCCTGGTCTCCGTCGACGGGGAGTGGTCGTGCCGGGTGGCGTCGGCGGTGCCGCTGCGGTCCACCAGCGGGGTGCTCAGGCCGCGCTCGCCGTGACCCAGCGGTGCAGCACCCCGGCGGCGGACCCGGAGTCGACCGCCGCCGCGGCTGCAGCCACCGCAGCGGTGAGGCGCTCGCTGAGGGGGGCGCCGTCCCCGGGTCCCACCGGGTCCACCGCCACCAGGGCTGCGGCGGCCCCCAGCAGCACGGCGTCGCGCACCGGGCCCCGGGCGCCGGCGAGGACCTCACGGGCCACCCGCGCGTTGACGCTCGCGCTGCCCCCCCGCAGGTCCTCGACCCGCCCCGGGGGCAGCCCCACCTCCTCCGGGGTCACCCGGTGGCGCACCACGGCGCGCCCGCGCACCTCCCACACCGACGACGGGCCGGTGGTGGTCAGCTCGTCGAGGCCGTCGTCACCGCGGAAGACCAGCGCCGAGCCGCCGCGACGGGCCAGGACGCCGGCCACCAGGGGCGCCATGGCGGCGTCGGCGACGCCCACGGCGCTGGCGGCGGGACGGGCGGGGTTGGTCAGCGGCCCCAGCAGGTTGAACGCGGTGGGCACCCCGAGCTCGCGGCGGACCGGCGCGGCGTGCCGCATCGCCGGGTGGAAGACCTGGGCGAAGCAGAAGGTGATGCCCACCTCGGCGGCGAGCTCGCCCACCCGCGCCGGCGGCAGGTCCAGGCGCACGCCCAGCTCCTCCAGGAGGTCCGCGGCCCCGCACGCGGAGGAGGCGGCGCGGTTGCCGTGCTTGATCACGGTGGTGCCGGCCCCGGCGACCACCAGGGCCGCCATGGTGGACAGGTTCACGGTGCCCGCGCGGTCACCGCCGGTGCCCACGACGTCCACGGCCCGGGCGCGCACCTCCGCCCCGACCTCCAGGGGCACGGCGCTCGCCAGCATCGCGTCGGCCAGACCGGTGAGCTCCTCGACGGTCTCGCCCTTGGCCCTCAGGCCCACCAGCAGTCCCGCGACCTGCGCGGCGCTCGCCCGCCCGGTCATCACCTCGTCCATCGCCCACGTCGACTCCACCGCGCTGAGGTCCACCCCCGCGACGAGCAGCGACAGCACGTGCGGCCAGTGCAGCGCCGCGGCCGCCACCGGCGCCCCCACGGGCGCGCCCACCGCGTCGTCCGCGCGCAGCTGATCCACCGCGTCCACCGACGGGCCCTGACCCATGACACCTCCCGCTGCGCCCCGGCCGAGGTGGCGGGCACCGATGGGCCATGATGGCCCGCGTGGCCACGACCTCTGCTGTGCAGCCCCACCAGGCGTCGGTGAACCGGCCGAACATGGTCTCGGTGGGCACCATCGTGTGGCTGTCCAGCGAGCTGATGTTCTTCGCCGGGCTCTTCGCCATGTACTTCACCATCCGCGCGGTCGTCCCCGACCTGTGGGACAGCCAGCCCGAGCTGTTCAACATCCCCTTCGCGATCGTGAACACCGCGGTCCTGGTCACGAGCTCGTTCACCTGCCAGATGGGCGTCTTCGCCGCGGAGCGCTTCCAGCCGTTCCGCACCGGCGGCCTGTTCGAGGTCCGCCGGTGGGGCATGGTCGAGTGGTACGTCCTGACCTTCGCCATGGGCGCGTTCTTCGTGACGGGGCAGGTGTTCGAGTACGCCGAGCTGGTGGCCGAGGGCCTGACGATCTCCTCGAACCCCTACGGCTCGGTGTTCTACCTGGCCACCGGGTTCCACGGCCTGCACGTGCTCGGCGGGCTCATCGCCTTCCTCCTGATCATGGGGCGGGCGTTCGCCGCCCGGCACTTCGGGCACATGGAGGCCACCAGCGCCGTCGTGGTGTCGTACTACTGGCACTTCGTCGACGTCGTCTGGGTGGGTCTCTTCCTCGTCATCTACTTCCTGAGATGACGCGGCCCGCGATGGCACAGGCCGCGATGAGCCCGTCCGCGACGACCCGCTCTGCGACCGCTGGACGCGACAGCCCGGGAGTCCTCCCGTGGGCGGGTCCGTGCCAGGACGGGGCCGGTTCCCGCCATCCGGGTCGCGGGCCCGTGAGAACAGCCACACCGTGTCTGCAGAGCTGTGCTGGGCGGACCAGAGGGACGAGGATGCACCTGTGAACTCACTCGCGGCACGGCGGCGCCACCCAGCCGCCACCGTCGTCGTGCTGGTGCTGGCGCTGCTGACCACCGGCCTGCTGTACTCCGCGCTGGCCTCACCGCGCGCCGAGGCCAGCACCACCGCCTCCCAGAGCAGCATCGATGACGGTCGCGCGCTGTTCGCCGCGAACTGCTCGAGCTGCCACGGCCTCCAGGCCCAGGGCAGCGGTGTCGCACCCAGCCTCATCGGCGTGGGCGCCGCCTCGGTCGACTTCCAGGTCGGCACCGGGCGCATGCCGTTGAAGGCCGACTCCGCCCAGGCCCCGGAGAAGGAGCCGCAGCACACCCCCGAGGAGGTCGCCGCGCTCGCCGCGTACGTCGCCTCGCTGGCCCCCGGTCCCGCCATCCCCCCCGAGGAGCTCACCGTGCCCCTCGACGAGAGGGAGCGCATCGCCGAGGGCAACGAGATCTTCCGCACCAACTGCGCGATGTGCCACAACGTGGTCGGCGCCGGCGGGGCCCTGACCCGCGGCAAGTACGCGCCGAGCCTGGAGGGCACCACCGGGGCGTACATCTACGAGGCCATGCAGACCGGCCCGCAGTCGATGCCGGTCTTCTCCGACGCCAACATCACCCCGGAGCAGAAGCAGAGCATCATCAGCTACATCAGTGCCGCGCAGTCCGAGCCGTCGCCGGGTGGTCTGAACCTCGGCGGCATCGGACCCGTCGCGGAGGGCCTGTTCGCGTGGGCGGCCGCACTCGTCGCGCTCATCGCCTGCGCACTGTGGCTCGCCAGGAGGGCTTCATGAACGAGGACAGCACCGGGATCGTCGGGCCCGACTCGGCCGAGGACCCGCGCAACCGCAACACCACGGCGAACGCGGGGAGCACCGACCTCGTCGCCCTGGAGGGCGACAACCTCCCGGAGCGGTTCCCCAACCCGGGGCTGCCGCCGCACCGGTACCGCTCGACGGACTACGACCCGAAGGCGGCGCGGCGCGCGGAGCTGCAGGTCACCTCGATCTTCGCGCTGTCGATGGTGGGGTCGATCATCTTCGTCATCGCCTACTTCGCGATCCCCCTGGAGGACGACCTCCAGCAGATCCAGTACTCCACCCTCTTCCTCGGCCTCGGCCTGGGTCTGGCGATCTTCGCGATCGGCATCGGGGCCGTGCACTGGGCCAAGACGCTGATGCCCGACCACGAGGTCAGCGAGGAGCGGCACTTCATCGGCTCCGAGGAGGACCGCCAAGGGGCGATGACGATCATCACCGAAGGGCTCGAGGAGAGCGGTGTGGGGCGTCGGGCAATGATCCGCAACTCCCTCATCGGCGCCGTGGCCCTCACCCCCATCCCCGTCGTCCTCGCCCTCGGTGACCTCGGACCCCTGCCGGGCACCAAGCTGCGGGAGACGATGTGGGAGCGGGGGACACGGCTGGCGCGCGACCCCTCGGGGACCCTCATCAAGGCCGACGAGGTGACGCTGGGATCGGTCTTCCACGTCATCCCCGAGGGCCTGGAGGACACCGAGCACCCGCTGGAGGAGAAGGCGAAGGCCGTCGTGCTCCTGATCCGGGTGGAGCCCGGAGTGGTCCAGCCGATGGAGGGCCGCGAGGGCTGGGACGTCGACGGCATCTACGCGTACTCCAAGATCTGCACCCACGTCGGGTGCCCGGTGGCTCTCTACGAGCAGCAGACGCACCACCTGCTCTGCCCGTGCCACCAGTCCACCTTCGACCTCGCACAGCACTGCGCGGTCATCTTCGGACCCGCCAAGCGCCCCCTCCCGCAGCTGCCGATCATGGTGGACGACGAGGGGTACCTGGTCGCGCAGAGCGGGTTCAACGAGCCGGTCGGCCCTAGCTTCTGGGAGCGCGGAACAGCATGAGCACCAACACGACACTGGTCGACAGGGCGGTCGTCTACGTCGACGAGCGCTTCGACGCCGGCAAGGGCGTCAAGTTCATCGCGCGGAAGGTGTTCCCGGACCACTGGTCCTTCATGCTCGGGGAGATCTGCCTCTACACGTTCGTCATCCTGCTGATCAGCGGCACGTTCCTGTCCCTGTGGTACGTGCCCAGCATGTCGCTGGTCACCTACGACGGGGCGTACGCGCCGTTGGCGGGCGTCTCGGTCTCCGATGCGTACCGGTCCTCGCTCGACATCTCCTTCGAGGTGCGTGGCGGGCTCCTGATGCGGCAGATCCACCACTGGTCGGCGCTGCTGTTCGTGGCGGCGATCATCGTGCACATGGCTCGGGTGTACCTGACCGGGGCGTTCCGCAAGCCCCGCGAGCTGAACTGGGTCGTCGGCGCCGCACTGGCGGTCCTCGCCCTGGCCGCCGGCTTCACCGGGTACTCCCTCCCCGACGACCTCCTCTCGGGCAACGGTCTGCGCATCATCCAGGGCGTCATCCTCTCCATCCCGGTGGTCGGTTCCTACGTCTCCTTCTTCATGTTCGGCGGGGAGTTCCCCGGTGAGTCGATCATCCCGCGCCTGTTCATCGCGCACGTGATGCTCGTGCCCGCCGCTCTGCTCGGCCTCATCGGCGCCCACCTCGGGCTCCTAGTGCTGCACAAGCACACCCAGTACCCCGGCCCGGGCCGGAAGAACACGAACGTCGTCGGCTACCCCCTGTTCCCCGTCTACGTCGCCAAGGCCGGTGGCTTCTTCTTCATCGTCTTCGGCGTCGTGGTCCTCGTCTCGGCGTTCGTCACGATCAACCCGATCTGGAACTACGGGCCGTACGACCCCTCACCCATCTCGGCCGGCACCCAGCCGGACTGGTACATCGGGTTCGTCGACGGCGCTCTGCGCCTGACCCCGGGCTGGCTGCAGCTGCCGTTCATGGACACCGGGGGCATCCCCACGGAGTTCGTCCTGTTCGACCGGTACACGCTGTCCCTCAACGTGCTCCTGCCCTCGCTGGTGCTGCCGGGCCTCATGGTCGCGGTGCTCTTCGCCTACCCCTTCGTGGAGGCGTGGGTCACCGGTGACAAGCGCGAGCACCACCTGCTGGACCGTCCGCGCAACGCTCCGACGCGCACGGCAGCCGGTGCTGCGGCGCTGGTGTTCTACGTGGTCCTCACCCTGGGGGCGAGCACCGACATCATCGCCACGCACTTCGACCTGTCGATCAACGACATCATCCACGCCCTGCAGGTCCTGCTGGTCGCAGGACCGGCGCTGGCCTTCTACATCGCCAAGCGCACCTGCCTGGCGCTGCAGCGCCGCGACAGGGATCTGGCGCTGCACGGCACGGAGTCCGGTCGCGTCGTGCGCACCGCTGACGGCGAGTACTTCGAGGTTCACGACGACCTCAACCCCTACGAGCGGTGGAACCTGGTCCAGCACGACCAGTACCGGCCCCTGGAGCTCCAGGACGGTGTGCGGGTGCCCGTGCTGACCCGGGTGCGTGCCGCGGTGTCCCGGTTCTACTTCGAGGACCGGGTGGAGCCCGTGACGCCCGAGGAGCTCGACGCCGCTCACCACGAGCACGAGGAGCACGAGGTCGCTGCTGTCGAGGCGGCTCATGAGGCGCGGCGCGAGGTCGGGGCCGGTCAGGCCTGACCCATCCGGCACGTGCAGGGGCCCGGGACGCGAGAGCGTCTCGGGCCCCTCGTTGTTCCCCAGGAGTCCTTCCGGCATCGCCGCCGCCTGCCCTGCCCGTCACGCCGGGCGTCAGGCTCCACACGTCGCTGGAGCCGGTCACCGGGACACTGCGCGGCTGTCGCGGACTCCTCGGTGCCGGTGATGGAGATGTCGGCTTCGGGGTGCTTGGCGATCATCGCCGGGTGTCAGTACCGCGACGCCGCGTCGGAGGTGCGGCTCAGAAGCGTCCGGCAGCTGGCGTCGACACGCACCTCGAGGTCTTCTGTCGGTCACCAGATGTCCCAGACGACGGACAGGCGGGATGTCGTGCGCGGCCGCCCCAGCGGTCGACGACGCCTGAACGCCGACCCCCGGCGGTCGAAGACGGACCCCTCTCGATCATGAGGAGTGATGACCGTGGAGGACTGGGCGGAGATCCGCAGGTTGCACCGGAGCGAGGGGATGCCGGCGACGGTGATCGGTGGGCGGATCGGTGGGGACCAGTCGTCGACGGTGTTGAAGGAGCGGGTGCGGGAGCTGCGCCCGGTGTACCTGCCCCCGGAGCCGGCGTCGCGCACGGCGTACGCCCCGGGTGAGCTGGCCCAGTGCGGCGTGTGGTTCCGCCCGGTCGACATCGAGGGCTCCTCGGACTCCAGCGTGGTGTCGTGCGCTGGTCCTGGTGTTCACGCCGCCCTCCGGGCGGTGCTGGCGAGCATCATGCGGGCCCGGTAGTTGGCGGGGTTGGAGTAGCAGCCACGCCCGGTGCGCTCGAGGAGCTTGATGGTGGTCTTCGCGGCCTCGGTGCGGGCGTTGGTGACCCCGGTGACGATGAGGGCCTCGATCGCTGGTGACCAGGCGGTGATGGTGTTCAGCAGGCGGTCGGTCTCGGGCATCGCCGCGTCGGCGACGGCTTCTTCGACGACGAGGCGGCGCTGCGCGAGGGCGGCCAGGTCAGGGGCGGCGAGCATCTGGCGCAGGTGCTCCTTCACG
>CAXTAK010000026.1:0-11389 GCA_964242735.1 uncultured Quadrisphaera sp.
CCTTGACCCAGGAGATCTCGAGGCCGGTGTGCGACAGGCCCCAGGACGCGGCGCCGACGGCGAGCGCCACGAGCCACCGCAGGCGCTGCAGGCCGTCGACCCACCTCGCTGGTGGATCGGGCAGCGGTAAGCGGGACCACGCCACAAAGGCGGCGTAGACGAGCACGTTGCCGGCGAAGGTGATGTTCATGGTCAGGTGCACCCCGAGGTGGAAGAGGGTCAGCACCGCGAGACCGCACCGGAAGGCGCGCCAGTTGAGCACGGTGAGGACCAGGAGGCCCTCCATGAGCACGGTCGCCCAGTCCAGGGCCTCCCACAGCGGGGGGACATCCAGTCGGACGAAGGGACCAGCGAGCAGGTCGGTGCGCTCGTTGACGTGGTACTGGCGCAACGCCGTCTCGCGCACGGCCTGCGTCGCCGGGCAGAGCCAGCCAGCGAGCAGCTTCGGCGCGGCGGCGGTGAGCATGCCGACGCCGACCAGCAGCGCCAGGAGGCGGAGCGGCCACTGCGCCTGGAGTGACGGTGACCGAGATGCGACCGGGCGCCCCGACCGCACGGCGTCCACGGAGACCGCACCGCCCCAGCGCCCCAGCGCCAGGACCACCGGGACGAGGACGGAGAAGATGGTGTGGTCGATCTTGCCGAGGCTGAAGGCGAAGCCGCTGCCGGTCATCAGGAGCACGGAGACGGCGACCGACGCCCATCCCGTGTGCAGGCCGATCATGAGGGCCGCGATGGCCACCGCCAGCGCCAGCTCCAGGATCAGCAGCACCGTTCGCGGCGGGAAGCCGTCGAAGATCCGGAACGGGCCGATCGGCGCCGTGAACAGGGAGTCGGGGTAGGCGGCGACCCACTCGAAGGACACCAGCCCCACGAGCATCGACGTGGCGAGCAGCACGCGGTAGCGGCCCAGGTCGGTGGGCGTGAAGGGACCGCGCGCCACCCACGCGTCGAAGGACCGCAGGGGCCGCGTCACGGGGAGCCGCTGACGTCGACGGTGGTGACCCGGTCGGTCCTCACGACACGGCGCTCACCGGTGGACAGGGCGTACTCGACGTCCTCCCACGTGATCGTGACCGTGGCCGGGTCGATCTCGGGACGCCAGGCGGCCACCCGGCCCCTCAACCACGCGCGCGTCTGGGGCTCGGCGGCGTTGTCGGCGGAGTAGAAGGCCGAGCGGAAGACCGTGGTCTCCAGGACGGGGGTCGGTGGCAGCAGGTCACGGAAGGGCACGGGTGTCACCGACCCGTCGGTGGCCTCGACGTCCACCCGGGGCTCCAGGGTCGTCGCCACCGCAGCGCTGCGGGGCGCGCCGCCGAAGGAGGGCTGGTAGAGGCCGGGGTAGGGCTCGCTCCAGACCTCGCGCACCGCGACCTGCACGGGCAGGGCGAGCAGCACGGCGGCGAAGACCGCGCGCACCGCGAGCCGCCGCCGGGCGGCAGTCATGGGGTCCCGCCGCGCGTCGTGCCCGAGGCGGCGCGCGGGGGGATCGGTCCCGCCGTGGTCGCCAAGCTGGCCGTCATCCCGTCGAACTGCACCGCGATGGTGACCAGCCGGCACAGGGAGTACGCGCCGAGGTACCGGGCCCTGGCCACCAGGGTCGTGGGGCCCTCGTCGCGCCCGGTGACCGCGCCCGCCCAGGTGCGCAGCTGGTGGGCGATCGACCCGGCGAAGTGCCGCGGCCCCCGACCGGCCGCCAGGTCGTGGGTGACCTTGCCGCGGGCGACGCGGCGCCACTTGGTCACCGATTCCCCCAGGGTCGCGCGCGCCGGGTGGCGCACCACGGCGTCGGGGGCGTAGCGCTGCACCCCGCCCCAGGCGGCCACCCGCTGGCCCCACTGCGCGTCGCCCCGCGAGAGCAGGGTGGCGTCGAACGCGCCGGTGCGGTCCATGGTGGCCCGCCAGGTGACCATGTTCGCGGTCACCGCGAAGCGCTGGTCGGTGAGGTAGCGGTCCTGGCGGAAGCCGTGCGCGTGCTCGTGCAGCTCGCTGCCGGTCACCGGGCGCCCGCCGGCGTAGGTCAGCTCCACCCGGCCCCCGACCATCGCGGCGGGCGGCTCCGCGCGCAGGCAGGTCACCGCCTCGCGCAACCACGAGGGTTCGGGCTGGCAGTCGGCGTCGGTGAAGGCGAGCACCTCCCCGGTGGCCGCGGTGAGCCCGGTGTTGCGGGCCGCGTAGGACCCCGGGCGCGCCTCGCGCAGCAGCCGGGCTGCCGGGTGCGCGGCGGCCACGGCACCGACGTCCTCGGTCGAGCCGTTGTCGACCACCACGACCTGCACCGGGCCCGGGTAGTCCTGGGCGTCGAGGGCGGTCAGGCATCCGTCGAGGGCGGTGGCGCCGTCCTTGACGGGCACGATCACCGACACCGGTGGCCAAGCCCCGCCGGTCGGCGCGGCGATCACGCGCCCACCCCCCACATCTGCCCGATGCCCTCGCGCACGCCGTCCCACGACAGGCGCCGCAGGTCGGGGGCGGTGGTCGGCGCGGGGGCGGCGAGCGCACGGGCCAGGTCACCGGACGTCAGGTCGCCGCGGAACAGGATCACCCAGCCGGGCCCCACCGCCTCGGCGAGCTCCTGGAAGGTGGGCGTGTCGGGGAGCAGCACGCGCCGCCCGGCGGACAGGGCGAGCACGGCGCTGCCCGAGTTCAGCACGCGCCGGTACGCCAGGACCACGAGGTCGCAGGCCCCCAGGGCCGCGTCGAGGTCGGGCTGCTCGACGTACCCGGTGCGCAGCCGCACCCGGGAGTCGCGGCCGGCCAGGCGGCGCAGCTCCTCGGCCTCGGCCGTGTCGGGGACGGCGCCGGCGAGCAGCAGCACCGCGGTGGGCTCGTCGAGGTCGGCGAACGCGCGCAGCAGCTGCTCGGCGCCCTTGTAGCGGCGCAGCGCCCCCACGCTGGTGATCACCGGCGCACCCGCGTCGATGCCGAGAGCGGTGCGGGCGGCGGGCCGGGCGGGCACCTCGGGGACGACGCGGGTGTAGTCGCCGTGGGGCACCTCGTGCCAGGTGCGCCGCGCCAGGGCGCGGTGGCGGGCGGTCACCTCGGGGCGGCCGGCGAGGGAGAACGTGTGGACGTCGGTGACCAGGCGCGCCAGCACCGCCCACATGACCCGCTCCAGCAGCGGGTGGCGCTGGTCGTGGGAGACCACGTTGTGCGCGGTGAGCACCACCCTGGCCCTGCGGGCGCGCAGGAGCGCGCAGAACACGAGCAGCCGCGCCAGGTTCCGCGCGGCGCGCACGGGGCTCGCGGGGTTGAGCGCCCGCTCGGGCCACTGCAGGTGCGCGCCGAGCGGGGTGTCGGCGCCGCGGGCCAGCACCGCGCGCAGGCTCAGGTCGCGGACGTCGAGTCCCGCCTCCCGCGAGGCCGCCAGCCACGAGGCGAGCCACGGGTTGGAACGGACCACCACGGTGTTGCTGAGCACCACGGCAGGCGGCGCGACTCCCCCGCACTGCTGCACCTGGTGCCGGGACCGGTGCTCGGACTGATCGCGGGCCTGGTCCCGAGCGTGCTCGCGGGCCACGGTGCGCCACGCCCACCAGCGCAGGTAGTGGGCGGTGAGCTCACCGACGACGTACGCCCCGCGGTCGCGCCAGGAGTCGAAGGCCAGCGCACGACGCGCGGCCCCCAGCGGCGGCACGCCCTGGCGCAGCCACTGTCGGCGGGTCGGCGGGGCGAGCCCGGCGTCCAGTGCACCGCGCAGCACCCGGCGGGTCTTGACGGCGACCTCCGCGGCGGCCGCGCGCGCCGGGTGGCGCACCACCGCGTGCGGGGCGTAGGCGATGCGGGCGCCGCCGCGGGCGGCGCGCTCGCAGAACTCGCGGTCCCCGCCGCTGAGCAGCGCCTCGGAGAAGGCGCCCACGCGGTCGAACAGCGGGCGGCGCACGAGGAGGTTCGCGGTCACCCCGAACCCCAGGGTCCGTACGTACCGCTCCTGGGGGAAGGCGCTGAGCACCTCGAAGAGCTCGCTGGGAGTGGGTGGCCGGTGCTGGGTGTAGACCTCCACGCGTCCGGCGACGATGTCGGCCCCCTCGTGCTCCAGGGCCTCCAGGCCGCGCCGCAACCACGCGGGCTCGGGGGTGCAGTCAGCGTCGGTGAAGGCCACGACGTCGCCGCGCGCGACCCGCAGGCAGGCATTGCGTGCCCGGTAGGACCCGGCGTCGGCGGTGACCAGCAGGGTGGTGCGGGGGTGGTCCGCGCGCTCCACGTCCTCGCGGCGAGCGGGGGCGGTGGTGGAGGCGTTGTCGCAGACGAGCACCTCGAAGCACTCGCGCGGAAGGTCCTGGGCGCGCAGCGCGCTCAGGCAGCGGGCGAGGCCGGTCGGGTCCTGGTGCACGGGCACCACCACCGTGACCCTGGGCGGCGCGCCCATCACCGGGCCGGTCGCTGCGCCCATCACCGCGAGACCAGGGTGGGGGCCTCGGCGGGGTGCCCCGGGGCGGTGACCCGCGCCCCGCGCCGCGGCACGCGGCGCCCCGTGCGCCGCGAAGCGACGGCGGCCGGCGGGCCGGCGGCGACCTGCTGCTCGGCCTGAGCGCGCCGCTCACGGCGCTGTCGCCGCGAGCGCATGAGCGACTGCGCGAGCACGCTGAGCACCACCGCCACGAGGGTGCCCGCCAGGCCGATGGCCACGACCGCCCGCAGCCGGTCGGGGTAGTCCTCCACCGGGGGGTCGACCGGCCCGCCGGGTGCCGCCGCGTACAGCTGGTCGATGGGCGCTCCGGTCGCGAGCTGGAGGTCGGTGAGCACGCCGTTGGTGCCCTGCTGCATCGCTGTGATGGCCTCGGCGGCGATGACGCGGTCGGTGGCGACGACGGTGGCGGTCACCAGCGCGGGGTCCACCTCGGGGTCGCGCACGGCGGTCAGGTCCACCCCGCCACCGGGCAGCAGCTGGTCGCGCACCGTGGTGGTGTTGAGGGCGCCGGTCAGCATCACCGCCAGGGTCGACGCCCCCGTGCCGCCGTTGAAGGGCGTGATGACGAACACGAGCCCCTCGCTCTGCTGGGCGCGCGAGACGATCAGCTCCGTCGAGGGCACCACCACGAACGACGTGCTGGCGGTGTACTCCGGCGCCGCGGCGCGGTACTGCTGCACGCACAGCCAGATCGTCAGCCCGATGAGGGGGAGGAACACGTACCAGCGGCGCAGGCAGGCCCTGATCACGCCGAGCAGATCCACGTGACATCCTCCGGGACAGGTGTTTGGTCACCATCAGCGTATGTCCGCTCACCGCTCGTGGTGATCTGATGCCGGTACGGGGACGCTCCGACCATCCCGGGCACCGGCGCTGGGGCGGTGGCGACGGGGCGGTGGTCCCGGCCCGGCGGCGGGGTCGAGGAGGTCGTGTGGCAGCAGGGGGAACAGCGTCGACCGTGTCGACCGTGTCGACGGCGTCGACGGCATCGCACGGCAGCACCGTCGTCGGCCCCGTGCGGCGCCAGCGGGTGCGCGCGCACCCGGCACCGCTCGCGGTCGCCTTCGCGGCGCTGCTCTTCGTCTTCCCCAGCTCCGTCGTGCTCGCCGGCCCGCTGAACAGCAACGGGCACCCCTTGCGCCTGCTCGGGCTGGTCGCGCTGGTGGTGCTGGCCCTCGACCTGCTCCGGCGGCGGCGCGGTGGCCCACCGCCGGTGGTGGCGACGGTGGTGCTGCTCCTCCTCTACACCGCCCAGGCGCTGTTCTTCTACGGGTGGCGCACCCTCGACCTCGACGCCGACCCCGCCGGCGAGCTGCGCGCCCTGCTCTTCGCGCTGAGCGCCTGCGGGATGGCCCTGTACACGGCGCTCCGGGTCACCACCCTGCGCACGGTGACCGGCATCGTGGCGGTGCTGGTCGCCGGGTGCTCCCTCAACGCCGTCATCGGCGTCCTCCAGGCCGTCGGGGCGCCGCTGGTGTGGGCCCGACTCATCGCCCTGCCCGGCTTCCAGCTGGTGGGCAGCGCGCGCGGCACCGGTGAGCGAGCGGGGCTCGTGCGGGTGGTGGGCACGGCCGGGCACCCCATCGAGTACGCGGTGGTGCTGGGGTGCTGCCTGCCGCTGGCCATGCACCTGGCCCTGCACGCGCGCACCAGCGGCGGTCGCCAGCTCGCCGCCGGTGCGGCGGTGCTGATGGGCCTCGCGATCCCCTTCGCCCTCTCGCGCGGGGGGCTGATCTGCATCGCCGTCTCGGTCGTGGTGTTCCTGCTGGTGCAGAGCTGGGGCACCCGGCTCACCGCGGTCCTCGCCGCCGCGGCAGCGGGCTGCGTGGCCTACGTGCTCGTGCCCTCGACGTACACGGCGGTCGTCGGGCTGTTCACCGGCGTGGAGGACGACGCGAGCATCCAGGGCCGCACCGACGACCTGCCCCTGGTCGATGCCGCGTTCACCGCCGCGCCGTGGCTCGGGGGCTCACCGATGCCGCCGGGAACCATCCTGGACAACCAGTGGTTCGACATCCTGGTCTCCCGGGGCCTGGTCGGCGTCACCGCCCTCGCGCTGCTGTTCCTCGTGCCCGCCGCCGGCCTGCTGGGCGCGGCGTGGCGGCTGCGGGGCACCGACCCCGAGCGGCAGAGCATGGCCGCGGCCCTGGCGGGGTGCGTGCTCGCCACCGGGGTCTCCGGGGCCGTGTTCGACCTGATGTCCTTCGGCACCGCGGCGATGCTGCTGTTCCTCGTCATCGGGCTCAGCGCCGCCGTCGTGCACCGGCCGGAGACCTCTTCGGCCGTTTCGTCCTCCCATCACTGACAGTCGCCTAGCTTGACTCCCTGCTAGGACATCCGGCCGCCGCTCCTGGGGAGGTACGACTGTGCTCTACCCCGACGTGGCGGTGCTGATCCCCTGCCACGACGAGGGCGCCACCGTCGCCGACGTCGTGGAGGGCTTCCGCCGCCACCTGCCCGGGGCCCGCATCGTGGTCTGCGACAACGCCTCCTCCGACGACACCGCCGCTCGCGCCAGGGCCGCCGGTGCAGCGGTCATCCACGAGCGCCGCCGCGGCAAGGGCTTCGCGGTGCGCCGCCTCTTCTCCGACGTCGAGGCCGGCTACTACCTCCTCGTCGACGGCGATGCCACGTACGACCCGGCGTCCGCCCCCCGCATGGTGCACCTCATGCGCCACGAGGGCGTCGACACCGTGCTCGGTGTGCGCCGCCACGCGGGCGGGGGCTCCGCCGAGTACCGGACGGGTCACCAGCTGGGCAACGCCCTCTTCTCCCGGGCCTTCTCCAGCCTCTTCGAGACCTCGTACACCGACGTCCTCACCGGCTACCGCGGGTTCAGCCGCCGCTTCGTCAAGAGCTGCCCGCTGCTGGCCCGCGGCTTCGACGTCGAGATCGAGCTCAACGCCCACGGCGCCTCGCTCGCCCTGCCTTACGCCGAGATCGACACCCGCTACGTCGAGCGGCCCTCGGGCAGCCACAGCAAGCTCAACACCTACGCCGACGGCACCCGCATCATGCGGCGGCTGCTGCGCCTGCACCGCGACTTCCGGCCCTTCGCCGTCCTCGGCGCCCCCGGTGCGGTGCTCGGCCTCGTCGGCCTCGCGCTCTTCGCACCGATCCTCCTGGAGTTCCGCGCCACCGGCCTGGTACCGCGCTTCCCGACCCTCATCGCGATCGTGGGCATGGTGCTCGCGGGCCTCGTGATGCTGCTCGTGGGCACCATCCTCGAGCGCGCGGCGCGTGACCGGATCGAGCGCAACCGCCTCTTCTACCTCGCCCAGCCCCCGCCCGGGGCGCTGACGGTCATCGATGTCACCGCGGTGTCCCACGCTCCCCTCGGCGTGGCCCCGCTCGACCCGGCACCCGTGACGGCGAGTGCCACGGCCCCGCCGGGGCGTGCGCCGGCGTGAGCGCCGCCGCAGCGACGGGGGAGGTCCGCCCCGTGCGGCACGGCACGCGCACCACCGCGCGGGCGCTGCTGCGGTGCTGGCTGGCCCTGTTCCTCACCACCCTCGCCTGGACCCTCGCCACCCCGGTGCTCGCCGGCCCCGACGAGTTCGCCCACGTCATCAAGGCAGCGGCGGTGGTGCGCGGGCAGCTGCTGGGCGAGCAGGTGGCCCAGCCGGGGGAGTACTTCCCCGTGATCACCGTCGTCGAGCTGCCCGAGCACTACGCCTCCGCACGCAGCGTCGTCGGTTGCTACGCCTTCCACCCCGAGGTGCCGGCGGCGTGCGCCCCGGCCTTCGAAGCCCATGACGGCGAGCCCCTCGCCGCCGTGGAGACCTCGGTGGGCCGCTACCCGCCCCTGTACTACGCCGCCGTGGGCTGGCCCTCCCTGCTGCTCGACGGCGAGGCTGCGGTCTACGGCATGCGGGTCGTCGCCGCGGCGCTGACGTCGCTGCTGATCGCCCTCGGGCTCGTCGCCCTGACCGCGGGCCGCGCGCCGCCGCTGCTGCTGGGCTGCGCCGCGGGCCTGACACCGATGGTCTTCTTCCTCTCCGGCGTGGTGAACCCCTCCGGTCTCGAGGCCGCGGCCGGTTTCGCCACCTGGGCGGTGGCCCTCTCGGCCGTCCTCGCCCCGGACGCCGCCGATCTCCACCGCCGCCTGACGCTCGCGGCCGTCGCCGCGGCCGTGCTCATCAGCACCCGGGCCTCGTCACCGCTCATCGGGCTGCTCGTCGTCGCCGTGCTCGTCGCCGTGGCCGGGCGCCGCTTCTGGCAGCGCGCGCTGGCCGGTCGGCGGTGGGTGCCCGCGGTGGTCATCGGCCTGTCGGCGGGGGCCGTCGCCGCGGTGTGGGTGCTTCTGGCCGACCCCGACGAGGGACTGGGCGGCCGCCCCGTGGAGGACTTCTCCTCACCGCTGAACGCCGCCCGCGCGGCGATGGCCAGGACCCCCTGGTACCTGCACCAGGTGGTCGGGGTCTTCGGCTACCTCGACGCGCCGGCGCCGCTGGTGGTCGTCGCCGCCTTCGCGGTGCTCGTCGCCGCCCTCGTCATCGCCGCCCTGGTGCGCGGACGCCGCAGTGACCGGTTCGCGCTGCTGCTCGCCGGCGCGCTCGTGCTGCTCGTGCCCGTCGTGCTGCAGGTCCCCACCGCCGAGCGGCTGGGGCTGATCTGGCAGGGCCGCTACCTGCTGGCCCTCACCGCGGGGGTGCCCCTGGTGGCCGCGGCGGTGCTGGTGCGCACCGGCTCGCGGTGGCCGGGTCCCCTGACCGCCCGGGTGGGGGTGGTCGCCGCCCTCGCGGCGCACCTGGTGGCTCTGGTGGTGGCCCTGCACCGCTTCTCGTCGGGCACCGCCGCGCCGGTGTGGGCGCTCGCCGGGCCGTGGCAGCCGCCCATCACCTCCACCGGTGCGGTGCTGGTCGCGGTGGTGGGGCTGGTGCTGCTGGGGCGCGCGCTCCAGCCCGCAGCGCGCCGCGCCGTGAGTCAGCCCGCCTCAGCGACGTCGGCGTCCACCGGGTCGCCGTCCACGGTGTTCCCCGCCCCCAGCGGCACGCTCTCAGGACCCAGCACGGGCCCGTAGCGGCTCGCCGTCCCGAAGGTGTTGTCCTGGATCACCACGCCCTCGGCGGTGATGTCCCCGCGGATGTTGAGGCTGTAGTTGCCGCCGTCGAAGGCGTTGCCCTCGACGAGCACGTCGCGCACCTCCTTCGTGCCCGTCTCGCTGCCCAGCATCAGGCCCGCGTTGTTGAGGTCGCCCGTGGCGGTGTCGGTGGGGTCGAGCACGTTGCCGCGGATGACGACGCGGGACGCCGACGTCGTCTGCAGCGCGTCGCCGTGCAGGTCGCCGATGCGGCTCATGTCGTGGATCCAGCTGTCCTCGATGGTCACCTGGTGCCCGAAGCGGGCGCCGTCGGCGACGCTGTGGACGTCGACACGGCGCAGGGTGTACCGGCTCCACCCCACTCCCACCTCCACGACGCCCTCACCGCTGATCTCCGTGTCCTCGACGACCAGGCCGTCGGCGTCCTCGCCCACCTCGAGCACGAGAGCCCGGTCGTCGTCGCAGCGGATCCTGGTGTCGCGGATGACCACGTCGTCGGCCATGACCTGCACGCAGCCGTCGATGTCGAGGCCCTCGACCACGGCGTCGTCCTCGGTGATCGTCAGCCCCTCGGAAGGCTCCAGCACCACCCCGGCCGGGACACCGGTGGTGTCCGGGCCGGGAGGGCGGGCGACCAGCTCGACACCCCCCGGGGCCTGGACGGCCCGGGTCGCCGGAACCTCCGTGCGCACCGAGCAGCCGGTCATGGCCAGCGCGCCGGCGGCGACCACAGCGGCGCCGGCGGCAGGCCAGCGGGGGCCACGGGTCGTGTGCCGGATCACGGCGCGCCGGGGGGACGGCGCTGACCCACGACCCTCGCTGGCACGCCGGCCGCGATGCAGTGTGCGGGCACATCGCGGGTGACCACGGCACCCGCCGCGACGATGGCGCCCTCACCGATGCTCACCCCGGCCACGACGATCACCCCAGTACCCAGCCACGAGCCCGCTCCGACGGTGATGTCGCGCTCCCGCTTGGGCTGGGCGCGGGGGATGCTGCCGAGCGCCGTCGCGTAGTCGCTGGCGGTGAGGAACACGTTCGGGGCGAGCACCACGTCGTCCTCGAGCACGATGCGCCCGGTGGCGTCGCCGGCCCACAGGGAGCAGCGCTCACCCACGTGCACCCGGTCACCGCACTCGATGCGCTCGCCGTTGCGCAGGCTCACCGTCGGCGCCATCGCGAGCCCGCGACCACCGCGGATCATGCGGCGGGGCTCGACGTGGGCGTAGGACTCCGCGTTGACCCGTCGCAGCACGTGAGCCCAGAGGGCGGGACGCAGGAGGCGGCGCGCGTCCGACGGGCGGGGCCGACGCCCGACGGCACGCCGCTCCTCCCCCATCACCTACACAGCGTAGGCAGGCTTCGCGCCCGGTCACCACGAACGGCCTTCTGCCAGACGTGGCGGTGCGCCGATCAGGGGAGGAGCGGCGGGGACGTGTTTGGTCGGAGACCGTGGATGCCGATGCCTCCGTTCCACTCTCAAGGAGGATCCAGATGCGCAGGATGCGCCCCACCACCACGGTCACCGCCCTGGCAGCAGTGCTGCTCACCACCCTCACGGGAACGGCGCCGGCAGCGGCCGCCGGCCCCGACTCCGTGCTCTACCGCGGCGCGACGCTGCAGCGCGCCGTCGTCCCCGCCCGGACGGTGACCATCGACGCCGTCTCCACCCAGCCCGCCGACCGCCTGGAGTTCTCCATCGGCGGCCGGGTCGTCGGGGAGGACACCACGATCACCGCGAGCGGTGGGACGTGGGTCGGCGCCGCCGACGTCGACCTCACCGGCCGCACGGGCACGGTCGTGCTGCGGACCAAGGTCTTCACCGGGCGCAGGGGCCTGCGCGTGGTGGACCGGTTCTTCCAGGTGGTGGCCGACGTCCCGGTCGAGGCACCGGCACCCGCACCTGCACCCGCACCCGCACCCGCACCTGCACC
>CAXTAK010000026.1:11489-31978 GCA_964242735.1 uncultured Quadrisphaera sp.
CCCCCGCCCCCGCCCCGCAGCCCTCGCGCCCCGGGCCCGGGAGCACCGGTGTGCCCGCCGGCACCACTCTGACCCCCAGCGGGCCGCTGGTCATCAGCACCCGCGGCGCCGTCGTCGACGGGCTCGACGTCGCCGGCTGCGTGGTCGTCGCCGCCAGCGACGTGACCATCCGCAACAGCCGCATCCGCTGCGGCCACGCGCCCCGCGGCCTCGCGGTGCGCTTCGCCGGCGGTGCGCAGGGCCTCGTGGTGGAGGACACCGAGATCGACGGCCTCGGCACCACGACGGTCGGCATCGGGTGGGGTGGGTACACGCTGCGTCGTGTGAACATCCACGGCGTCAGCGATGGCGCCCGCTTCGGCCACCGGGTGACCATCGAGAACAGCTGGATCCACGACATGGTCAGGATCGGCAACCTGCACCCTGACGCGGTGCAGACCACCTCGGCCTCCAACGTCGTCATCCGCGGGAACGTGCTCGACCCCACGCACGCCGCGAGCGGCAGCAGGCACAACGCGGCGATCATGCTCGGCAGCGAGACCGGCACCCGGGCGGTGCGCAACGTGCTCATCGAGGGCAACCTCCTCGGCGGCGGCAACTACAGCCTCAACGTCCGCGGGGACATCACCGCCGAGAACGTCGTCGTCCGCGACAACACCTTCGCGCCGACGGCCCGCTACGGGCCGGCCATCGCCCCGGCACGGGTGCCGCTGTCCACCGGCAACGTGCTCCTCTCCGGAGCACCCGCGACGGTCGAGCCCTCTCGCTGACTCGCGGTGATTTTCTAGGCACTTAGAGTGGCGGTCGTGGGTACCGGGCTGGACGTCGTCCTGGTCACCCACGACCGCCCCCGCTACACCGCCCTGACCCTGCCGCGCCTGCTCGCGACCTGCCCCGAGGACAGCCGGGTGTGGGTCTGGCACAACGGCCCGGACCGCGAGGTGCTCGACGTCGTCGAGCGGCACCTCGACCACCCGCGCCTGCACCGCTTCCACCACTCCCCCGAGAACCTCGGGCTGCGCGCGGCCATCAACTGGGTGTGGGCCGAGGGCACCGGGGAGTACGTCTCCAAGGTCGACGACGACTCCCTCATGGAACCCGGGTGGGTCGAGCACCTGCGCGCCGGCCTGGCCGCGTGGCAGGGCTTCGGCGTCCTCGGGTCGTGGCGCTTCATGCCCCAGGACTGGGAGGAGGCGGTGGCGGCCCCGAAGGTCGTCGACGTCCACGGGGTGCGCCTGCTGCGGAACCTGTGGGTGCAGGGCAGCGGCCACATGTTCCGCCGGGAGCTCATCGACGAGGTCGGGCTGCTGACCACGCACGTGAACTTCGTCGGCTGGTGCCTGCGCGTGGCCCGCGCCGGGTACGTCAACGGCTGGCCGATGCCCCTGGTGCGCGAGGAGCACCTCGACGACCCGCGCCACCCCGCCACCGCGTTCACCGACGAGGCCGCCTACCAGCGCGCACTGCCGCTGTCGGCGAAGGCGACCGGGGCCGACACCCTGCAGGAGTGGCTCGAGCAGACCCGCCGGGACGCGCACACGGTGCAGGCCGCCTCCCTCGACGTGCGGCAGTTCTTCGGGTGGCGCCGCAAGCTCATCCACGCGCGGCGACGGGTGCGGCTCGCGGTCACCGGCAAGAACGCCTGGACGTGAGGGGCCCGTCGTGACCTCCCGAGCCAGCGTGGTGGTCCCCGCCCACGACGAGGAGGCGGTGATCGACCGGTGCCTGCTGGCGCTGCTGGCCGACGCCGCGCCCGGGGAGTTCGAGGTCGTCGTCGTGGCCAACGGGTGCTCCGACGCCACCGCCGAGCGCGCACGCGCTCACGACGTCGTGGTCCTCGAGCAGGCGACCCCCGGCAAGGTCGCGGCGCTGAACGCCGGTGACCGCGCCGTCACCGCCTTCCCCCGCATCTACCTCGACGCCGACGTCGTCCTGACCACGGCCGCGGCCCGGGCGACGGCGGCGGCCCTGAGCGGTGGGGTGCGGGCCGGCGCGGCGGTCCTGGCGGCGGCGCCGCGCCCCGTGGTCGACACCTCCCGCAGCTCGCCCCTGGTGGCCTGGCACTACCGGGCGTGGGAGCAGCTGCCGGTCCTGGCGCAGGGCTACGTCGGCTCCGGGGTGTACGCGGTCTCCGCCGCGGGACACGCCCGCATCGCACCCTTCCCCGACGTGGTGGCGGACGACCAGTACGTGCGGCGCCGCTTCACCCGCGCGGAGCGGGCCCAGGTGCCCGCGACGTTCACGATCTTCGCCCCCCGCACCGCGCGCGCCTACCTGCGCCGGGCCACCCGGGCGCGCGCGGGCAACACCGCCCTGGACGCCACCGGCGGCCCCGACCTGGAGGCGGAGACGTCACCGCGCGGCGCGGCGGCGCTCCTGCCGCTGGCGCGCCGACCGGGCACCTGGCACCACGTGGTGGCGTTCGCCGTCCTCACCGCTGCGGTCAGGGCGGGGCTCGCGCTCACCCGCGGGCGCTCCCGGGGCTGGGGGCACGACGCCACCAGCCGGTCGTGAGCGGAGGGCCCTGCCCCAGCGCACCCGGGCCACCCCGGTGGTGGTCGAGGTCCTCCGCCAGGCGCTCGGGGGTGGAGAACGCCGCGGAGCTGAACCCCCTGGAGGAGTGGTCGGCGACGGCGGCGATCTTGCCGTAGGTGTTGTCGAGGGCGATGTGGGGCACCCCCATCAGCGAGCACATGACGTGCGCGTGCAGGCGGTCGGTGACCACCAGCCGCCCGGCGGAGAGCAGCGCGGTGCCGGAGGAGACGTTCAGCCGGGCCATCGCCTCGAAGGAGAGCCGCACGAGCGGGTGGAGGCGGGAGGCCAGCGGCGGCCCGTAGCGCCGCGCGGCCCAGCCAGGAGCGTGCAGCGCCTGGTCGAGCGCGGCCCTCGCGCCGCCCAGGCCCCAGTCGACGACCTCGGGGTGCACGTCGTCCGGCCACGGGGGCGACCCGGCGCTCTCCACGTCCCGACGGACCAGCGCGACGACGTCCGTGCGCGGTGGTCGGCGGCGCAGCGGGCCGGCGCCGAAGGCGGCGTCGTGGCTCAGCTCCACCCTCACGTCGGGCAGCTGCTCCCGGCACCGCTGCAGGGACGCCCGCTCGCGCACCACGAGGGTGAAGTCGGGGTGCCGGGAGAAGACGGCGTTGGCGCGCGCGGCGCGCTCGGGCGACCTGAACCACACGCTCTGGGGCAGCTGGACCACCCGGCGGTCGGTGAACTCGGCGACCACGGCCTCGCGGAAGCGCTGGTAGTCGTCGTAGAGGTCCCCGAAGCTGCCACCACCCGTCAGGAGCACCGGACCCTGGGGCACGCGCCGCCTCAGCTCCGCGGGGTCGAGCTTGCGCAGGTCGCTGACGTAGCGGACGCGCACCCCGAGCCGGCGCAGGTACCAGCGCTGGCCCACCCAGATCAGGGCGTCGCCCACGTTGTCGTGGTTGGGGAAGTCGAGCAGTGCCGCACGCCCCCCGGGGTCACCGACGAGCGGGCGCCACTGCTCGAGCGTCTGCGCGCGCAGGGACTCGAGCAGCGCGAGGTCCGCCGCCGGCAGCTCAGCCACCGCTGGCCCCCTGGAGGTCGTCGAGGCGGTCCAGGAGCCTCGGCGCCGACGCGGCGTCCAGCTTGCGCGCGAAGAGCTTGCGGCTCGCCAGCAGCGCGGGCACGTCGTCCTCGACCAGGTGCCGGGGGTGGGCCCCCGCCCAGTCGATGTAGTGCAGGTCGTCCTGCACGACCCGGTCACGGTGCTCGGAGGCGTCCACCACCATCTGCACGACGTTCTCGTCGGGCACCAGCACGCGGCGGAAGAAGCGCACCACGTCGGGCCGGGCGCGCAGGAACGCGACCACGTCGGTGGCGGCGGCGGCGTCCAGGGCCCACCACTGCGAGCCCTGCAGCGCCCGCAGACCCCGGGGCATCCTGCGGTGGTGCAGTCCGGGGGTGAAGCGGTTGGGCACCGCCACGAGGCGCCGGCCGACACGGAAGTGAGCGCGGCCCAGGCGCTCCAGGCGCCCGTTCCAGAACCACCGCTCGTTGCCCGTGCGATCGGGCCAGACCGGCCCGTCGCCGGAGGAGCTGAACAGGAACGACGTGCCCCGGTGGTCGGTGAAGAAGCGCGTGGTGGTCGCGGCGTCCTTGATCGGGTAGCACTGGCCGCTGAGCAGCACCACGTGCGAGGCCGTCGGCGCTGCGACCAGGGCGCGCTCGACACCGCGCACCGTCGCCTCCACGAGGGAGTAGCTCCCCCACCGGCAGGCGACCCGGTCGCTCAGGAGCTCCACCGACCCGTCGGCGAGCTCGCGCTCCAGCGCGAGGGCGAAGGGCGCGAGGTCGCTGCGCCGGTCGATGTGGAGGACCACGTGGTGACCCCCGGGCAGAAGACGCCGCACCAGGCGGGCCAGCTGCTCCGGGAGGTGGTGGGCGAGGACGACGTAGGCGACGCTCACCGCCTCGCCGTCCCTTGCTGTCGGTGACCCACGATCACAGACGGTAGAACAGGGTGGCGCCCCAGGAAGCGGATCAGGAGGTGTCGGGGTGATCCGGGCACGCTCGCGTCAGCTCCGTCCTACTGTCCCCGCGTGGACGGCGCGCACGGCCTCGGCGGGCACCGGCAGGTCCTCCCCGTCTTCGGCGGCGCGCTCGACGTCGCCGACTGGCGGGCGCGGCACGCGGACGGCCACGTCCCCGACGCCGTGCCCTACGGGCTGGACCGCCTCGGTGCCCACGGCTGGGAGCTCGTGGAGGAGCCGCCGGGGTGGCTGGGCACGGCTTCGGCGCAGCTCGCCCGCGGGGCGGTGCGGCGCGGCGGTGGGGGCTACGACTGGCTCCTGGCTGCCAGTGGGCGGCCCCGAGCGGATGTCGTCCTCAGCTGGGACGAGCGGCGCGGCGTCCCGCTCGCCGTGGCGCACGGACGGTCGGTGCCGGTGGTCACGAACGTCATCTGGGCCACGGACGCGCGGGCTGGACGTCCAGCGGTGCACCGCGCCGCGGCCCTGGGCCTGCGGCGCGCGGCCCGCCTGGCGGTGCTCAGCTCGGCCCAGGTGCCGGCTCTGGTCGAGCGCTTCGGCGTCCGCGAGGCTTCCGTGCGCGTCGTGCCCTTCGGGGTGGACGCCGACTTCTTCACCCCCGGCCCCGCACCAGCCGACCCCGATCTGGTCGTCACCGTGGGCAACGACCGCCACCGCGACTGGCCCACGGCGCTCGCCGCCTTCGCCCACGTGCGCCAGCGGCGGCCGGCGGCTCGCCTGGTCGTCGTCTCCCGGACGGCGGGGGCGGCGGTGCGCCTGGATCGGGTGGACGGCGTCGAGGTGGTCGAGCACCTGCCGCACCCGGCGCTGCGCGACCTGCTGAGGACTGCGGGCGCCGTGCTGGTCACGACCCGGCCGAACCTGCACGCCTCGGGGATCACCGCTGTCCTCGAGGCCCTCGCCACCGCGCGACCGGCCGTGGGGACGGCGACGGCGGGCATGGCCGACTACGCACCACGCGGAGGTGGGCTGAGCCTCGTCCCGCCGGGCGATGCGGTGGCCGCCGGGCAGGCGCTGCTCGACCTGCTGCGCGACCCCGACCGGGCGGACGGGCAGGGCGCCGCCGGGCGGCGCTCGGTGGAGGAGCGCTTCAGCACCGCACGGCAGGCGGTGCACCTGGCGCAGCTCCTCGCCGAGGCCGTCGACGGCCCCTCACAGTGACTGGAGGCAACCCGTAGTGACGAGGTCGCCTAGCCTGGACATCCGTGAGCGATGCCCCCGTCGACCCCGAGGTCTCCGTCGTCATCGTCGGCTACGGCACCCCGCAGTGGCTCGACCGCTGCCTGACCTCCCTCGCCGGGGCGGGCCGCCCGCACCTGACGCACGAGGTGGTCGTGGTCGACAACGCCTCGGTGCCACCGCTGCGGGAGTCCCTCACCGCCGACCTCACCGGCGTCCGGCTCGTCGAGCTCCAGCACAACATCGGCTTCGGGGCGGGCTGCAACCTCGGGCTCGCGCAGGCCCGTGGGCGGCGCGTGCTCTTCCTCAACCCCGACACCGAGGTGCTGCCCGGCGCCGTCGACGTGCTCGCCGCCTTCCTCGACGAGGACCCGCGGCGCGGCCTGGTCGGCGGGCGCACCCTCGCCCCCGACGGCAGCCTCGACCCGCACTCGTGCTGGGGGGCGCCGACCCTGTGGAGCCAGGTGTGCTTCGCCGCCGGCCTCTCCACGGCCTTCGCAGGCACGCGCGCCTTCGACCGCGAGTCCCTCGGTTGGTGGGCGCGCGACACCGAGCGCGAGGTCGACGTGATCACCGGGTGCCTGCTGATGGGCCACCGCGAGGTGCTGGCCCGGCTCGGGGGCTTCGACGAGCTGTTCTTCATGTACGGCGAGGACGTCGAGCTCAGCGCGCGGGCGCGCCGCGCGGGCTACCGGCCCTCCTTCACCCCTGCCGCGGTGGTGGTGCACGCCAACGGGGCCACCTCCACCAGCGACGCGAAGGTGCTCATGGTGCTCCGCGGCAAGGCCACGCTCTACCGGCTCGGCGCGTCGGCGCCGCGGTGGTGGGCCTCCCGAGCGCTGCTGGTGGCCGGTGTGGCCCTGCGGGCCGCCCGCGAGCACGTGGCCGGATCCTCCGACCGGCGGTGGCGCACGGCACTGGCGCAGCGCCGCGACTGGCTGCGCGGGTGGGGCGCGGTGCCGCGGGCGCCTCTGGTGATGCGCGTCACACCCCCGGCGTTCAACGGCGGACCACACACAACAGGTTCTCGACAGGTCCCACGCAAAGCATGACAGAGGGTTAACCTCAGTGAACCGAGCGTGCGAGCAGCTCGGACCGTGCGGCCCCTGCCCGGGGCAGCTGCCCCCGTCCCCAGGGAAGCGACGAGCATGTCACCGACCCCCGCATCAGCACTGCCCTCCGTCTCCGTGGTCATCACGCACTACCGCTCGCCCGAGGTGCTGATGGCCTCCCTCGACGCGCTCGCCGTCTCCGGCAGCGAGCGGCTCGGCGAGGTGATCGTCGTGGACTCCGCGGCGCAGCCCGACCTCGCGATCGACCTGGCCGCCCACTCCCTCGGGGTGCGCTACGTGCCCTTCGCGGCGAACGTCGGCTTCGGGGCCCTGGTCAACCGCGGCCTGCTGAGCAGCACCTGCCCCTACGTGCTCGTCCTGAACGCCGACGTGCTCGTCGACCCCGGCTGCATCGACACCCTCGCCACGCACCTCGACGACGACCCGGCCGCCGGGATGGTCGCCCCGCTGCTGCGCAACGAGGACGGGTCCCTGCAGCACACCGCCTTCCGCTTCCACCGGCCGGCGACCATCGCCTACCGGCGCACCCCGCTGGGCCGCACCGCGTCGGGACGCGCGGAGCTCGACCGCTTCCTCGACCGCGGGCGCCTGGAGCAGGCGGTGCTCGACCAGGCGCCGCTGCCCGCCGACTGGGTGCTCGGCGCGGCGATGTGCGTGCGCCGCGAGGCCCTCGCCGACGTCGGGGAGATGGACGCGACCTACTTCCTGTACTTCGAGGACGTCGACTGGTGCCTGCGCTTCTGGCAGGAGGGCTGGGCGGTGCACTACCTGCCGACCGCAGGCTGCCAGCACCGCCACGAGCGGGCCAGCGCCCGCGGCGGCGCGCTCGGCATGGTGACCAACCCGCTGACGCGCCGCCACATCCGCTCCGCGCTCCGCTTCTTCCTCAAGCACGGCTCCCACGTCGAGCGGCCCCAGCGCGCCTCGCGGCCCCGGGTGCCCCTGCAGGTCCGCGCCCACCTGCAGGCCCAGCAGCCGGCACGGCGGTGAGCCTGCTGCTGGTGTGCTCCGGCGGCGGCCACCTCAAGCAGCTGCACCAGCTGGCGGGGCGCATCCCCGGCGGTGACCGCGACCGCACCTGGGTCACCTTCGACACCGGCCTCAGCCGGGGGCTGCTGGCCGGAGAGGACGTGCGGTACGCGACGTACGCCGCGCCCCGCGACGCCCGCAACATCGCCCGCAACGCCGCGCTCGCCGTGCGGGTGCTCGCCCGGCAGCGGTGGGACGCGGTGATCAGCACCGGCTCGAGCCTGGCGGTGGACTTCCTGCCCCTGGCCGCGGCCCGGGGCGCCTCGGCGCACTTCATCGAGACCGCGGCGCGCGCGGCAGGACCCTCCCTGACGGGCCGGATCCTCGCTCCCGTGCCGGGGGTGCGCACCTACACCCAGTACCCCGCGTGGGCGAGCGAGCGGTGGGTCTACGCCGGGTCGATCTTCGACTCCTTCGAGCCCGGGCCGCGCCGACAGCGCGGTGACGGCCGCGCCGTCGCGTCAGCGGTGGTGACCGTGGGCACCACGGAGTCCTACGGCTTCGAGCGGATGCTCACCCCGCTGGTGGCGCTGCTGGCCGGGGCCGACGTGCTGTGGCAGACCGGGGTCAGCGACGTGCGCGGCCTGGGCATCGCCGGCCGGGAGTCGGTGCCCCACCCCGAGGTGCTGGCCGCCGTCGCCGCCGCGGACGTCGTGGTGGGGCACGCTGGCACCGGCGCGGCCCTGACGGCGCTGGAGGCCGGGCGCTGCCCGGTGCTGGTGCCCCGCCTCGCGCGGCACGGCGAGCACGTCGACGACCACCAGGTGCAGGTGGCCGACGAGCTCCACGACCGCGGGCTGGCGATCCGCTGCGATGCGGAGGACCTCACCACCGAGGTGCTCGCGGAGGCCGCGGAGCGCTCGGTGGCCCGGGTGGCGGCGCCCCCACCACTGCACCTGGACCTCGACAGCAGCGCCTCGGGGCCCTCGGGGCGGCTGCTGCGGCGCTGACCTCGCCCGCGGCGCCACCGGGGCATCACCCCGGAGGGGCCTCGCCCCCCTGCAGCACCCACGACGGCAGGGCCCGGCGGTGCGCCAGGCGCACCTCGGGGTCGCGGGTGACCTCCCAGCGGGTGGCGGCCCCCTCGAGGTCACGCTCGATCCCGCTCTGCTCGAACCAGTTGATCATCCGCACCCGCGGGAGCGCCTCGCGCGCGCCGTCGTCGTAGACCTGGCTCCACCGCGCCTGCTCGACCTCCAGGTCGGTGGCACCCGTGGCCGCACCCTCGTGGAACAGCGCCGAGGTCTCCGAGACCGTCATGGGCTTGTCGCGGCCCTCCGCGTACTGCGCGTAGACGTCGGGCGTGGCGGTGCCCACCCCGATCGCCCGCCCGCTGCGCCAGGGCGACGGGCGAGCGTGACGACCGCGCCCGCGTCGACCCGGCCGCGCGCGCCGGCGGCGAAGCCCGTGCCCCCGACGGAGAGCACGCCGCCCGACAGGGTCGGGGGCTGCGAGACGGTCAGGGCGCCACCGGTGGGGCCGCCGCCCCGCCGGTGCGGGCCGGGACACCGGCCACCACGAGCGCGCACAGCACGATCGGGGCCACGGCTCGCCCGCCGCGCACCCCCACCTCGCCCGAGCGGCTCACGCGCTGACGTCGAAGAGGCTGGCGACGGAGCCGTCGTCGAAGACCTCGCGGATCGCGCGGGCCAGCAGCGGCGCGATCGGCAGGACCGTCAGCTGGGGGAAGACGTGCTCCTCCGTCAGCGGCAGGGTGTCGGTGACCACGACCTCGGAGATCGGGCTGTCGCGCAACCGCTCCACCGCCGGGCCCGAGAGGATGGCGTGGGTCGCCGCGACGATGATGCGCGACGCGCCGTTGGCGATCAGCGCGTGGGCGGCCTGCACGATGGTGCCACCGGTGTCGATCATGTCGTCGACGATCACGCACGTGCGCCCGGAGACGTCGCCGACCAGCTCGTGGACCTGCACCTGGTTCGGCCGGTCGGGGTCACGGCGCTTGTGGATGATCGCCAGCGGGGCGCCGAGCATGTCGGAGTACTGGTCGGCCAGGCGCACCCGCCCCGCGTCGGGGGAGACCACGGTCAGCTGCCCGACGTCCTCCACCCGGGTGCGCACGTACTTCCCCAGCAGCGGCATCGCCCACAGGTGGTCGACGGGGCCGTCGAAGAAGCCCTGGATCTGGGCGGTGTGCAGGTCGACGCTCATCAGCCGGTCGGCGCCGGCGGTGGAGAACAGGTCGGCGACCAGGCGCGCGGAGATCGGCTCGCGGCCGCGGTGCTTCTTGTCCTGGCGGGAGTAGCCGTAGAACGGCGCGACGACGGTGATGCGCTTGGCGGAGGCCCGCTTCAGCGCGTCGACCATGATCAGCTGCTCCATGAGCCACTGGTTGATGGGGGCGCAGTGGCTCTGGATGACGAAGGCGTCGCAGCCGCGGACGCTCTCCTCGAAGCGGACGTAGATCTCCCCGTTGGCGAAGTCGTACGCCGAGGTGGGCACCAGGTCGGCGCCGAGCTCCTGCGAGACCTGCGTGGCCAGCGCGGGGTGCGCCCGCCCGCCGATGAGCACGAGGCGCTTCTCCCCCGTGGTGGTGATGCCGGTCATGCGCTGCCGCCCTCGCTCGTGGTGTGCGTACCGCCGTCCTCGCGGGCGCGCCGGGCGGCCTCCGCCGACGCGGTGCCGGCGCGGCGCCGCTCGACCCACCCGGCGACGTTCCTCTGCCGCCCCCTGGCCACGGCCATCGCCCCGGCCGGCACGTCGTCGATGATCACCGAACCGGCGGCGGTGTACGCGCCGTCGCCGACGCTCACGGGGGCGACGATCATCGTGTCGGACCCGATGCGCACGTGGTCGCCGACGGTGGAGACGTGCTTGGCGACCCCGTCGTAGTTCACGAACACCGCGGCCGCCCCGATGTTGCTGCCCTCGCCGATCGTCGCGTCGCCCACGTACGACAGGTGCGGCACCTTGCTGCCGCGGCCGATGCGGGCGCTCTTGGTCTCCACGAAGGCGCCGATCTTGCCGTCCTCCCCGAGGTCGGTGCCCGGGCGGAGGAAGGAGAACGGGCCGACGCTGGCGCGGGGCCCGATGCGCGCGCCGCTGCCGTGGCTGCGCACCACGCTCGCCCCCTCCCCGACCACGACGTCGGTCAGGGTCGTGTCGGGGCCGACGCTCGCGCCGTCGCCCACCACGGTCGCGCCGTGCAGCGACGTGCCCGGCAGCAGGGTGACGTCGCGCCCGAGCCGCACCCCGACGTCCACCCACGTGGTGGCCGGGTCCACCACGGTGGCGCCCGCGAGCTGGTGGGCGGTGACGAGCCGGCGGTTGGCCTCGGCGTGCAGGCGCGACAGCTGCACCCGGTCGTTGACGCCCTCGGTCTGCCACACGTCGTCGGCGGGCACGCCGGTGACCTCCAGCCCGTCGGCGCGGGCCAGCGCGAGGACGTCGGTGAGGTACACCTCGCCCTGGGCGTTGCCCCGGCCCAGGCGGGGCAGGGCGGCGCCCAGCACCGCGGCGTCCAGCGCGTAGATGCCGCTGTTGACCTCGGTGAGCTGGCGCTGGGCGTCGGTGGCGTCGCGGTGCTCGACGATCGCGAGCACCGCCCCGGTCTCGTCGCGCACGACGCGGCCGTACCCGGTGGGGTCGGGCACCCGCGCGGTCAGCACGGTCACCGCGCTGCCCGCGGCCCGGTGGGCGGCGGTCAGCGCCAGCAGGGTCTGCGGCTGCAGCAGCGGCACGTCGCCGCAGGTGACGAGCACGGTGGCCCCTGGCACGAGGACGCCGGCGGGCAGAGCGGCGAGCCCGCACTGGACGGCGCGCCCGGTGCCGGGCACGTCGTCCTGGTCGGCGACCACCGCCGCGGGGTCCACCTCGGCGACGTGGGCGGCGACGCGCTCGCGGGCGTGGCGGACGACGACCACGAGGTGCTCGGGCTCGGCGGCGCGGGCCGCGGTCATCGCGTGGGCCAGCAGGGAGCGCCCGGCGATCGGGTGCAGCACCTTCGGGGTGGCCGAGCGCATCCTGCTGCCCTCACCGGCCGCGAGGACGACGACGGCGACTGGTCGGGGCGGACTCACGCGCGCTCGAGCTCCTCGGCGAAGGGGGGACGGGGCGTGGGCGAGCCTATCGGCCGCGGGTCACAGCCCCGGCCGCCCCGCTCAGCTCCCCCGCGAGGACTCGAACCTCGATCTGCATGCACCAAAGGCACCCGTCATCACCGTTAGACCACGGGGGATCGCTGAGCACCAACGCCTCAGCGACACCCTGCCACGTCCCTGCCGCTCGCCTGCAGTCGACGGCTGGCTGCTGGACGACCGCGCTGAGGCAGCCGCGTCCTGGTGGATCTGCAGCCGGCAGCACGCCTGATCCGGTCTGCCCCCACGAGGTCCGGGCGGGCCAGGGACACCGCGATCACGGAAGGATCGCTGTTCGTGGAGGCGAGGCGGTGCGGGCGCCTCCACGGCGTGCTCGTGTCGCCCTCCGCCCAGTAGGGGGCCGTGGCGCATCCACCGACCGACGGTGGCGCAGCCGACGTCCAGGGCCCGCGCGATCGTCGCCCGTGAGTGGCCGGCGGGCGCTCGGCGACCGTGGGCTGGGCGAGGGAGAGCTGCAGCTGCCCCGGGGCGTCCACGACGGCGACCGCAGTCCCTCGAGACAGACATCCGACCGCCCGCCGAGCGTCCGCCCGCCGCGCGCCCGCTCGCCGCGGGTACGGACCAGCAGCACGGTGGTGCGGCAGGATGCGCGGGGTGAGCCGCACCCGCATGACCGGAGCGCAGCGGCGCCAGCAGCTGCTCGACGTCGGTCGGGCGCTGTTCGCGGACAAGGGCTTCGAGGCCACCAGCGTCGAGGAGATCGCCACGCGCGCCGACGTCTCCAAGCCGGTGGTCTACGAGCACTTCGGCGGCAAGGAGGGCCTGTACGCCGTCGTGGTCGACCGGGAGGTCAGCGCCCTGCTCGGCGCGATCATGGCGGCGCTGGTCGACGACCCCCCGCGCGACCCCCGGCAGCTGCTGGAGCGGGCGGTGCTGGCGCTGCTGGACTACGTGGAGTCCAGCACCGACGGGTTCCGGATCCTGGTGCGCGACTCCCCCGTCGCCCACGCCACCGGCACCTTCGCCTCGCTGATCGGCGACGTCGCCACCCAGGTCGAGCACCTGCTCAGCGAGCAGTTCACCCGCAGCGGGCTCGACCCCAAGGACGCCCCGATGTACGCGCAGATGCTCGTCGGGATGGTGGCGCTGGCCGGGCAGTGGTGGTTGGGCTCGCGCCGCCCCAGCAAGGCGGACGTCGCCGCGCACGTGGTGAACCTGGCGTGGAACGGGCTGTCGGGCCTGGAGCGGCGCCCGCACCCGCTCGCGCCGCCCGCTGTGTCCGCTGAGCCCCGGGCGTCATGAGCGAGACCGGGGCCGGGTTCGCGGCTCCGTCCGTGCGCGACGACGTCGACCGGGTCGCGGAGGCGTGGGCGCGCGCGCGGCCCGATCTCGACACCACACCGCTGCAGGTGCTCTCGCGGGTGACCCGGTTGGCGCTGCACCTGGACCGGGCGCGGCGAGCCTCGTTCGCGGCGTTCGGGCTCGAGCCGTGGGAGTTCGACGTCCTCGCGGCGCTGCGCCGCGCCGGTGAGCGGCGCGAGCTCTCCCCCTCGGCGCTGACGGCCGCGACCCTGGTGACCAGCGGCACGATGACCAACCGCATCGACCGCCTCGTCCAGCGCGAGCTGGTCGAGCGCCACGCGGACCCCACCGACCGCCGCGGGGTTCTGGTGCGCCTGACCACCTCGGGTGCGAGCCGGGTCGACGACGCCCTGGCCGATCTGCTGGCGCGCGAGGAGGAGCTGCTGGCCGCGCTGACCCCCGGGCAGCAGGTGACGCTGGCGCACCACCTGCGGGAGCTGCTGGTGCCCTTCGAGGCGTGAGGGGCTGGGGCGGTCCAGCGAGCAGCCCGGGAACTCGCTGGCTCAGCGAGGCACCGGCTGCCAGAGTCACTGCCGTGCGCCAGGACGAGATCTGGGACGTCGATGCTGCCCAGTCGTACGACACCCCGGGCACGGGGATGTTCGCTCCCGAGGTGCTGGGGCCGGCCGTCGACCGGCTGGTCGAGCTCGCAGCTGGGGGTCGAGCCCTGGAGCTCGCCATCGGCACCGGCCGCGTGGCCGTTCCCCTCCACGACCGCGGCGTGCCCGTCACCGGCATCGAGCTGTCCAAGCCCATGGTGGACCAGCTGCGCACCAAGGTGGACGACGATGCGATCCCCGTCGTCGTCGGCGACATGGCCACCGCCCGTGCACCGGGTGACTTCACGCTCGTGTACCTCGTCTTCAACACGATCTCCAACGCGCTGACCCAGGCCGAGCAGGTGTCCTGCTTCCGCAACGCAGCGCGTCACCTCACCCCGGGTGGCAGGTTCGTCATCGAGCTGTGGGTACCGGAGCTGCGCCGGCTCCCACCCGGACGGGACGCCGCGGTGTGGCACAGCGAGCCCGGGTACATCGGCCTGGACACCTACGACGTCCTGCACCAGCTCCTCGTCTCACACCACTTCCGCTTCGGAGAGGACGGGCGGGCGGAGCTCTTCCGCAGTCCGCACCGCTACATCTGGCCCGCAGAGCTCGACCTGATGGCCCAGCTCGCCGGCTTGGAGCTGGAGACCAGGCACGCGGACTGGGCGGGCGCGGAGTTCACCGCTGAGTCCCGGTCACACGTCTCCGTGTACCAGCTCTCGACCAGCCCCACGGCTGACGCCCGCTGGACCGCCGCTGAGCCCGCCGTCATGGGCACCTCCTCCGGATGACTCGAGCCGAGCGCCCTGCGGCTGGGGGTACCAGCACCCCGCACCGTCACCGGGAGGGCTGGCTCAGGCCCGGTCCGAGGCCCGGTCCGCGACCCGCGCGGTGCCCGGCCTCGGGTCCTGCTGCCGGGCGCCCTCCGTCAGGCCGCCGGTCTCGCCGCGCTTCTCGTCGGTGTAGACCATGAGCGTCGAGCCGACCAGGGCCAGCACGATGCCGAGGGTCTGGTAGCCCGAGGGCAGCGTCTGGAACAGCGCCAGCGACAGGACGATCGTCAGCACCGGGGCCAGCGCGTTGGTCGTCGGCGCCACCAGCGAGGCCTTGCCCCGGCTGAGCGCCATCACGAGGAACAGCGCGCCGATCGCGTTCAGCAGCTGGGTGCCCAGGGCCAGGGTGGGTGCCTGCCACGGGAAGCTGCCGGGGAGCCCGCCCATCATGAGGAACGCCACCGGCACGAGCAGCAGCCCGCTGATCGTCATCCACCCGAAGGTGGTGCCGTCGTTGACCCCGAGGGTGGCTGCCTTGCGCATGTAGTAGGCCTGCACGCCCCACGCGACGGTCACCCCGATCGCCAGCAGCAGCCAGGGCCCCGCGGTGGCCTCCTCGTCACCCGTGGAGATGCTGAAGGAGACGATCGCCAGCAGCGCGAGCACCACACCGATGACGGCGGTCCGCGGGATGCGCTCGCGCAGCAGCACGACGGCCATCAGCACCGTGATCGCCGGCGACAGCGCGATGACCGGGAAGATCAGGTACGCCGGGCCGATGGTGAGGGCCTGGAAGAGCAGCAGCTGACCGCCCGCGCCGGTGAGCCCGACGACCAGCCCGTACTTCGTGGCGACCGAGCGGCGGTCGAAGGCGACCCCCCGCAGGGCGAAGTACGCGGGGATGAGCATGGTCAGCGACCACAGGACGTAGACCATCTCGTCGGGGTAGCCGTACCGCGAGGTCGGCAGGCTCGAGAACGCGCCCCACACGCCCCAGCTGAGGACGAGGCCGGCGGCGTAGGGGATCCAGCTAGAGCGACGGAACACGGCGTTCTCCTCCGGTGGGGTCACTGCTCGTCGAGCGGAGTCGGTGCAGCGCGGCACCCTCAAGCGCGGTGCCGGCGAGCTTCGCGGCGTACAGGGCGGCGCCCACCACGGGGGGGTGCAGGGGGCGGCGCAGCTCGTAGGGCGTCGGCACTGCCGCGAGGCGGTCCCTGAACGCGGTCCGGACGGCGGCGGCGCCGAACACCCCGCCGGAGTACGACACGGGCACGGTCTCGTCCGCCGCGAAGCCGAGTCGACGGCGGGTGGCCTCGACCACGTCGGTGAGCTCGGCGGCCGCGTCGTCCAGGATGGCGGCAGCCGCGGTGTCGCCGCGTCCGGCGGCCTCGACGACCAGCGGGCTGAGCGACGCGATCCGGCTGCGCTCGCCCCGCCAGCGGCCGAGCACGACGTCGACGAGGTCGAGGTCGGCTGCCAGCAGCAGGTGCTCCACGAGGAGCTGGTGCAGGGGGCCCGGTGGCAGCCGCCCGTCGCTCATGCGGGTGAACGCCGCGAGGCCGCGGGCGGCGATCCAGTAGGCGGAACCCTCGTCGCCGAAGAGCTCGCCCCACCCGCCCACCCGTGCGCGCGCACCGGCGCGCTCGCCGTAGGTCATCGAGCCGGTGCCGCTGATGACGTTGATCCCGTCGGCGCCGCCCAGCGACCCGGCCCAGCCGCAGACCATGTCGTTGTCCACGCCGTAGCGGTCGTGCCCCAGCACCTCGCGGGGCGCGGCGTCCAGCGCGGGCAGGTCGCTGCTGGACTCGCCGTAGCCGGGGAGCCCGAAGAAGGCGTGCGTGACCTCGGCGGGGGTGGTGCCGGCCTGCGCGCAGACCTCGGCGACGGCGGGGCGCAGCACCCGGGCGACGAGCTCGATGCCCTCGGTGAAGTAGTAGGCGCTGGGGGCCCTCGCGGCGGCGAGGACTTCGCCGTCCCCGCTGATCAGGCACAGCGCGGTGCCGCTACCACCGCCGTCCACCCCGAGGAACACGTCCTGCGCCTCAGCCGCGCCGGTCCGGGAGGGGGTGGATGCTCACGCCCTGGACGACGCGGTTGACCTCGCCGCCGGGGAAGGGGTTGTCGGGCGTCAGGCCGAGCGCGAGGGAGGAGTGCAGGCCCAGCAGCTGGGCCCCGAGCACGAAGGGCAGTGCCAGCGCGGCGTCGTCGAGGCCCTCGAGGCCCTCGTGGCGCCAGGCCGGCCCCTTCCCGGTGTCCTCGTCGGTCCCACCCCCTGACGCGGTGACCGCCACGACCCGCTCCGGCCCCAGCGCGTCGCGCAGCTCGCTGAGGATGTCGCGGTCGTAGCGGCGGGTGTGGGCGTCGCCGGAGAGGTAGACCACGACCAGGGTCGCGTCCTGCAGCACCGCCTTGGGCCCGTGGCGGAACCCCAGGGAGGAGTCCGAATAGGCGACCACCCGCCCGGCGGTGAGCTCCAGCAGCTTCAGCGCCGACTCCTGCGCCAGCGCCTTGAGCGGGCCGCTGCCGAGGTAGACCACGCGCTCGTGGCGGGCGGCGGCCAGCTCCCGCGCCTGCGGCGCCAGGCTCGCCAGCGCTCGCTCCCCCGCTGCGGCGAGGCGCTCGACCAGCTGGGCGTCGGGCTCCTCGCGGCTCAGGGCGAGGTGCGCCGCGAGCACCATGCAGGTGAAGCTGGACGTCATGGCGAAGCCCTGGTCGTTGGCCTCCGCGGGCATCAGCAGCACCAGGGAGCGCTCCGCGCCCGTGTGGTCGCGGTACAGCCGCCCGGACGGGTTGCAGGTGATGACGAGGTGGTGGCACTCGGTCAGCAGCTGCTCGGCGAGCCGGGTGGCCGCGAGGGACTCCGGGCTGTCCCCGGAGCGGGCGAAGGAGACCAGCAGGGTCGGCTGGTCGCCCGGGAAGGTCTCGCGCGGGTTCGCCACGAGGTCGGTGGTGGGCACCGCGTCGACGGGGCGGGCGAGCTGGCGCGAGAGCACCGGTGTCAGCACCTGCCCGGCGAAGGAGGAGGTGCCCGCGCCGGTGAGCACGACCCGCAGCTCCGGACGGCGCAGCAGCGGGGCGAGGAAGGCCTCGGTGCGCTCGCGGGTGTCGGCTGCGGTGGCGCCGACCTCGCGCCACAACCGCGGCTGCTGGGCGATCTCGCCGGCGGTGTGCTGCGCACCGGGCGCGTCGGGGGCCGCCTCGGCGAGCGGGGAGGAGGTGGTCATGGTGGTCAGGGCTCCTCAGGGGCGAGCTGAGCTGCGAGGCGATCGGATGGTGGACGACCGTAGGGTCGCGCCTCGGCCACCGACAACAGTCGTTCGCCGCCGGTACGGTTCTGGTATGGCCGTGGTGGACGGCGGCGCGGCGCTCCCCCGTGGCCTCCTGGAGGACGGCGCCCTCCCGCTGTACGGCCGCACGGCGGCGCGGCTGTGGCACGACGTCACGGCCGGCGGCGCCCGCAGCGGCGACAAGCTGCCGTCGGAGCGGGCGCTCTCCGCGCGCTACGCGGTCTCGCGGGTCACCCTGCGCTCGGCGCTGGCCGCCCTCGAGCAGCGCGGGCTGGTCACCTCCTCGGCGGCACGCGGCTGGTTCGTCACCGACCACGGGCAGACCCGGACGGCGCCGTCCGCCGTCCCGCACGTGCAGGGCCTGGCCGACTACGCCGCCAGCCGCGGCCTCAGCACCCGCACCCGGGTGATCTCCACTGCCGCGCGGCCGGCCACCGCGGCGGAGGCGGAGGCGCTGCGGACCGCCCCCGGCACCGCGCTGTACGAGCTGTGGCGGCTGCGCCACCTCGACGACGCCGTCGTCGTCCTCGAGCACAACCGCCTGCCGCTCGCCCTGTGCCCGGCGCTGGCGGAGACCGACTTCACCACGGCCTCGCTGTACGCCACGCTCCGCGCCGCTGACCCGCCCCAGGTGCCGCGGATGGCGGACTACGCGGTCGAGGCGCGGTACCCGACCGGCGAGGAGAGCGCGCTGCTCGAGATCGGCGGCTCGTTCCCCGTGCTCGTCGCCACGCAGCTGGCGTACAACCAGCACGGGCGGCCCCTGGAGCTGACCGTCGCCGCCTACCGCGGTGACCGCTACCTGTTCCGGGCGAAGATCACCAACGAGGGGTGACACCGGCGCGTGAGCGTCCTCAGCCGGCGAGCTCCGCGGCGCCCATCCACGCCGTCTCCAGCTCCTCGCGCTCGGCGACGACCGCGCGCAGCTCCGCGTCCAGCGCGGTGACCGCCGCGTGGTCCGCGGCCCGCTCGGCCATGGAGGTGTGCAGCTCCGCCTCCCGGTCGCTGACCCGCTCCAGGCGCCGCTCGATGCGCGTCATCTCCTTGCGCGCCGCCCGCACCTCCCCCCCGGACGCCGCCGGGGCCGCCACCGGCGCCGGGCCGCCGCGCGTGAGGTCGCGCACCGACCCGCCCGCCGTGGCACGTCCCCGCAGCTCCAGGTACTCCTCCACCCCGCGCACCAGGCCCCGCAGGTGCCCGTCGCCGAGCAGCGCCACCTGCGTGTCCGTCGTCCGCTCCAGCAGGTACCGATCGTGGCTGACGACCACCAGGGTGCCGGGGAAGCCGTCGAGCACGTCCTCCATCGCGGCCAGGGTGTCGGTGTCGAGGTCGTTCGTCGGCTCGTCGAGCAGCAGCAGGTTCGGCTGGTGCACCATCAGCCGCGCCAGCTGCAGGCGCCGCCGCTCCCCACCGGAGAGCTTCGCGACCGGCGTCCACGCCCGCTCCGCGGTGAAGCCGAGCCGCTCCACCAGGGTGGAGGCGGCGACCTCCTTCCCGTCGACGACCACGGTGCGCGCCTCGCGCTCCACGGCCTCCAGCACCCGCAGGTGCTCGACCTCGGCGAGCTGCGCGAGGTCCTGGGTGAGGACGGCGGACCGCACCGTGCTGCCCCGGCGCACCCTCCCGCCGGTGACGCTGCCCGCGGGCAGGGCGCCGGTGATCAGCCGCAGCAGCGTGGTCTTGCCCGAGCCGTTGACGCCCACGACCCCCACCCGGTCACCGGGCCCGAGGCGCCAGGTCACGTCGTCCAGCAGGGTGCGCTCCCCCAGGCGCACGGTGGCGCCCTCGACGTCGACCACGTCCTTGCCCTGGCGGGCGCTGGCGGTGCGCACCAGGGCCACGGAGTCACGGGCCGGCGGCTCGTCGGCGATCAGCGCGTTCGCGGCGTCGATGCGGAACTTCGGCTTGCTCGTCCGGGCCGGCGGGCCGCGCCGCAGCCACGCGAGCTCCTTGCGCATGAGGTTCGCGCGGCGCTCCTGCGTGGTGGCGGCGACCCGGTCGCGCTCGGCGCGGGCCAGGACGTAGGCCGCGTACCCGCCGTCGAAGGCGTCGACCACCCCGTCGTGCACCTCCCACGTGCGCTCGACCACGGCGTCGAGGAACCACCGGTCGTGCGTGACGACGACCAGCGCGCCGCGGCCGGCGGGCCATCGGGTGCGCAGGTGCTCCGCGAGCCAGGCGACGCCCTCGACGTCGAGGTGGTTCGTGGGCTCGTCGAGCAGCACGAGGTCGTGCTCGCCGATGAGCAGCCGGGCCAGGCTCACCCGCCGGCGCTGCCCGCCGGAGAGGGTGGCGATCGGGGCGTCGAGCTCCAGGACGTCGCCGAGCAGGCCCTCGAGGACTCCGCGCACCCGGGCGTCCGCGGCCCAGCTGTGCTCAGCGACCTCCCCGAGCACCGCGGTGCGCACGGTGAGGGTCGGGTCGATCTCGTCGGTCTGCAGCAGCGCGCCGACCCGCAGCCCGCGCGAGTGGGTGACGCGGCCGGCGTCCAGCGCCCGCGTCCTGGCGAAGGCGCCGAGGAGGGTCGACTTGCCGTCGCCGTTGCGGCCCACGACGCCCACGCGGGCGCCGTCGTCCAGGCCCAGGGAGACGCCGTCGAGCACGGTGCGGGCACCGGCGCGCACGACGACGCCCTCGGCGTTCAGCAGGTGGGCCACGCGGTCAAG
>CAXTAK010000027.1:0-30482 GCA_964242735.1 uncultured Quadrisphaera sp.
AGATGTCGTAGTACATCTCGAACTCGTGCGGGTGCGGGCGGAAGCGGATCGGGTCGATCTCCTTCGTCCGCTTGTACTCGATCCACGTCTCGATGAGGTCCTCGGTGAACACCCCGCCCTCGGTGAGGTACGCGTGGTCTGCCTCGAGGGCGTCGAGCACCGCGCCGAGGCTGCCCGGCACCTGCTTGATGCTCGCGTGCTCCTCGGGGGGCAGCTCGTAGAGGTCCTTGTCGACCGGGTCGGGCGGCTCGATGCGGTTCTGGATGCCGTTCAGCCCGGCCATGAGGATCGCCGAGAACGCCAGGTAAGGGTTCGAGCTCGGGTCCGGCACCCGGAACTCGATGCGCTTCGCCTTCGGGTTCGTGCCCGTGATGGGGATGCGCACGCACGCGGAGCGGTTGCGGGCGGAGTACACCAGGTTCACCGGCGCCTCGTAGCCCGGCACCAGGCGGTGGTAGCTGTTCACCGTGGGGTTGGTGAACGCCAGCAGCGACGGCGCGTGGTGCAGCAGCCCCCCGATGTACCACCGCGCCATGTCCGACAGGCCGCCGTACCCGGACTCGTCGTAGAACAGCGGCACGCCGTCCTTCCACAGGGAGCAGTGCACGTGCATGCCCGAGCCGTTGTCGCCGAAGAGGGGCTTGGGCATGAAGGTGACGGTCTTGCCGGCCTCCCACGCCACGTTCTTGATGATGTACTTGAACAGCATCACCTTGTCGGCCGACTTGGCCAGGCTGTCGAACCGGTAGTTGATCTCGGCCTGACCGGCGGTGCCGACCTCGTGGTGCGCCCGCTCGACCTGGAGGCCCTGGGCGTCCAGTGCCAGCGACATCTGGTCGCGCAGGTCGGCGAAGTGGTCCGTCGGCGGCACGGGGAAGTACCCGCCCTTGTACGGCGTCTTGTACCCGCGGTTGCCGCCTTCCTCCACGCGGCCGGTGTTCCACGCGGCCTCGACGGAGTCGATGTGGTAGTAGCTCTCGTTCTGCCCCGTCTTGAACCGCACGTCGTCGAAGATGTAGAACTCGGCCTCGGGGGCGAAGAAGGCGGTGTCGGCGATGCCCGTCGACTTCAGGTACGCCTCGGCCTTCGCGACGACCTGGCGCGGGTCACGGCTGTACGGCTCGTCCGTGATGGGGTCGACGATGCTCATGTTGATGTTGAGCGTCTTCTCGGCGCGGAACGGGTCGATGTAGGCGGTGTCGAGGTCGGGCATGAGCTTCATGTCCGACTCGTTGATCGCCTGGAAGCCGCGGATCGACGACCCGTCGAACATCTGCCCGTCGGTGAAGAAGTCCTCGCCCACCGTGGCAGCCGGCACGTTGAAGTGCTGCATGACACCGGGCAGGTCGCAGAACCGCACGTCGACGAACTTGACGTCGTTGTCGGTGATGTACTGGGTGACTTCGTGGGCGTCCTTGAACATCCGACCTCCAGGCAGGAACGGGCAGGGTGGGACCAGGGGTGCCCCGGGAACGTAGAGCCGCGCTGTGTGGGGAGGGTCTCGCTCGTGTTTCCGCGACGTTACGCCGCCGGGGGGCCTGGCGATGCCGAACGACGCCGCGGAGCGGGCTGTGGGGCACCCCCTGGGGGGCCTGGCCCGGCGGCCCCACCACGGCGCTGGCATACCCTCGCCGCCGTGGCCGTGACATGAGCACCGCTGACCCACCCGGCGGGTGGCCCGGCCGCGGCGTGGGCCTGCCGCCGGTGGGTGCGGGGTCGGTGGGGCGCCTCGGCCGGCGGGTGGTCGCCCTGGCGGTCGACTGGTTCGCGGCGCTGCTGGTCTCGCGGGCCTTCTTCGACGCGGACCCCTTCGTCACCCTGGTGATCTTCGCCGTCGTGCAGTGGGTGTTCGTCGCCGCTCTCGGTTCCAGCCCCGGTCACCGCCTCGTCGGGCTGCAGGTGGTGCGCACCACCGGCGACCCACCGGGACCGGCCCTCTCGGCAGCGCGCGCCGTCCTGCTGTCCCTGGCCCTGCCCCCGCTGCTCGCCGACCGCGACCAGCGCGGCCTGCACGACCGGTTGCCGGGCACCGTGCTCGTCAGGCGCTGAGCGAGCCCGCGGTCACGGGAAGGAGCGGTGGGACGGCGCTCGGGCAGGGGTGGCTCAGCGACCCCGGGCGCCACGGCGGTCGGGGCGGGCACGCATCGGGTCCATGCCCTTGGGCACGGGGATCCGCGCGCGTCCCAGCGCGCGCAGGCGCTTGCTGACCGTGGAGACCTCGGCCCTGGTCAGCGCCGGCTTCAACCGCATCACCCGGCGGGGCAGCTTGGCCAGCGGCACCTGCTCGGCGCCGGTGCCCGCCTGCAGCAGGTGGATCGGCACGTCGGGCAGCACGCGGGCGATGCGCTTGCGCTCCGCCTCCAGCAGCCGGCCCACCCGCTGCGGCGGCCCGTCGGAGACCAGGACCACCCCGGGGCGGCCCAGCGCCCGGAAGACGGTGTCGCGGGTCCGCGGGTCGACGGCCACCGGCTCCTGCTCCACCTGCCAGCCCCGGCGCAGCACCCGCAGGGCCGCGCCGGCGGCACCTGGCTGACCCTCCAGCTGCCCGTAGGCGGCGGTCTCGGCGCGGCGGGCCAGGACGAACAGCCCGGCGAGCAGGGCCAGCGGAAGACCGATGATGGTGGCGTAGATCGGGTGCTCGGTGAGGAACCCGATCCCCAGGACGACGGCGAGGGTGCCGGCGACGGCGAGCAGCAGCCACCACCGCACGTTCGGGTCGGCGCGGCGCGTCATCGCGTACACCGAGCGCATCTGCGCGACGCGACCCGGTCCCCTGCCCGGGGCCTTCGGGCGGCGCCGCAGGAAGCGCCGCCCCGCCGGGGCTGCGGGAGGGCCGCCGGCGCGGGTCGCGGCGACCCGCCTGCCGCCTGCCGCCGTGCCGCCTGCCGCTCTGACGCCTGCCGAGCCGCCGCCGACCGGGGACGGCGCGGCGGGCGGCGTGCTGGCGGGCTTCGAGCGGGTGCTGGCCATGGGCCCAGGGTAGTGGCCGCCCCGGAGCGGCCCCGGTGCTCCGCGGGCTCAGCGCTGGACGAGCGCAGCGGCCTCCTGCGGGGCGGGAGCCGCTGCGGCGGCCTCGGCGAGGTGGCTCAGGTGCGCGGGCACGACGTCCCCCCGGCGCGCCGTCGCCTGCGCCCACAGCCGCCCGGCGCGGTAGGAGCTGCGCACCAGCGGACCGGACAGCACGCCGAGGAAGCCCATCGCCTCCGCCGCCGAGCCGAGGGAGACGAACTCCTCCGGGCGCACCCACCGCTCCACCGGGTGGTGACGGGGGCTGGGGCGCAGGTACTGCGTGATGGTGACCAGGTCGGTGCCCGCATCGTGCAGCGCCTGCAGCGCCTCGACCACCTCCTCGGAGGTCTCACCCATCCCGAGGATCAGGTTGGACTTGGTCACCAGGCCCTGCCCGCGGGCTGCTGTCAGCACCGACAGCGACCGCTCGAAGCGGAAGCCGGGGCGGATGCGCTTGAAGATGCGCGGCACGGTCTCCACGTTGTGCGCGAGCACCTCGGGGCGGGAGGAGAAGACCTCCGCGAGCTGCGCGGGCACGGCGTCGAAGTCGGGGATCAGCAGCTCCACGCCGGTGCCGGGGTTCAGCGCGTGGATCTGGCGGACCGTCTCGGCGTACAGCCACGCCCCCCCGTCGGGCAGGTCGTCGCGGGCGACGCCGGTGATGGTGGAGTACCGCAGGCCCATCGCCTGCACGCTCTCCGCGACGCGACGGGGCTCGTCGGCGTCGAAGTCAGCGGGCTTGCCCGTGTCGATCTGGCAGAAGTCGCACCGGCGGGTGCACTGGTCGCCGCCGATGAGGAAGGTGGCCTCCCGGTCCTCCCAGCACTCGAAGATGTTGGGGCACGCGGCCTCCTCGCACACCGTGTGCAGGCCCTCGCGCTTGACCAGGGACTTCAGGGCCGTGTACTCAGGTCCCGTCTTCATGCGGGTGCGGATCCACTCCGGCTTCCGCTCGATCGGGGTCTCCGCGTTGCGCGCCTCGACCCGCAGCATCCGGCGTCCCTCGGGCGCGATCGTCATGGCGCAAGGCTACGCCCGGCCCCCGTGCCCCTCCCGGCCGCGGTCCACCCCTCACCGCGAGGTCGCCGCGAGCGCTGCTGCTGCCGGGGCGGGTGACAGCAGGTGCAGGTGGGCGCGCACCAGCGGCTCGACCTCGGCCACGCGCACGCGCCGGCCGAGCTCGACGCTCAGCGACGTCACCGCGGCGTCGGCGATCCCGCAGGGCACGATGGCGCCGAACCCGGCCAGGTCGCAGTCGGCGTTGAGGGCGAACCCGTGCATCGTCACACCGCGGGCGACGCGGACGCCGATCGCGGCGACCTTCGCGTCCGGCGACCCCGCCACCCACACCCCGCTTCGCCCCTCCACCCGCATGGCGTCCACACCGAGGTCGGCGCACACGGCGATGAGCACGGCCTCGATGCGGCGCACGTGCGCGACGACGTCCACCGGGCGGGGCAGCGCCAGGACCGGGTACCCCACGAGCTGGCCCGGCCCGTGCCAGGTGATGCGGCCGCCGCGGTCGACGTCGACCACGGGCGTGCCGTCGGTGGGGCGGTCGCCGGCCTGGGTGAGCCGCCCGGCGGTGTAGGTGCTGGTGTGCTCCAGCAGCAGCACCGCGCTCTCGCGCCGGCCCGCGACCACGTCGGCGTGGACCTCGCGCTGCAGGTCCCACCCGCGCCGGTACTCGACGAGCTCCCCGCTGGACCCGATGCGCTCGATCTGCACGCCGTCGAGGCTACGCCGGGCGCCGCGCTGACCAGGGGTGCCGCCAGGATGGGGCGCATGGGCGCGCGCGTGGGGCTGGTGGGTTACGGCGACGCCGGACGTGGCATCCACGCACCGCTGATCGCCGCAGCCGGCCTGGAGGTGACGGTGGTCGCCACGGCGGCGCCCGCCCGCGCGGAGGCCGCCGCCGCCGACCACCCCGATGCGAGCCTCGTCGCGAACCTGCCCGCGCTGCTCGCCCGCCGCGACGAGGTCGACGTCGTGGTGCTCACCTCCCCGACCGGCGTCCACGTCGAGCAGGTGCTCGCTTGCGTGGACGCCGGCGTCCCGGTGGTGTGCGAGAAGCCCCTGGGTGTCGACGCCCCCACCGCGGCCCGCGCCGTGGCCGCCGCGAGCGACGCCGGGGTGCCGCTGACGGTCTTCCACAACCGGCGCTGGGACGCCGAGCAGCTCACCCTCGCCGCACTGGTCGCCACCGGCGGGCTGGGGGAGGTGTTCCGCTTCGAGCGGCGGTGGGAGCGGTGGCGCCCGGTGCCCAAGGACCGGTGGCGCGAGAACGCGCCCGCCGAGCAGGGCGGGGGACTGGTGCTGGACCTGCAGAGCCACCTCGTCGACGCCGCGGTCGACCTGTTCGGGCCCGTCGCCTCCGTGCTCGCGCACATCAGCGCGCGCACCACCACCGCCGACGACGACGCGTTCCTGCTCCTCACCCACGCCGGCGGGGTGCGCAGCCACCTCTCCGCGCTGTCCCTGGCGGGGGCGCCGGGGCCGCGGACCAGGGTGCTGGGCACCGGTGGCGCCTACCTCGTGGGCCCCTACGAGCGCGAGCCCAGCGCCTTCGCCGCGCTCGCCGACGCGCCCGGTGCCACCGGGTGGCTCGTGCGCGGGACCGAGCGCACCCCGGTGCCCACTGCACCGGGCGGGCACCCCGACTTCTACCGCGCCGTCGCCACTGCGCTCGCTGCCGGCACCCCCGCGCAGCAGCAGGCCGCGATGCCCGTGCAGCCCGGGCAGGCCCTGGCGGTGGTGGCGGTGCTGGACGCCGCCCGGCTCAGCGCCGCCGAGGGCCGGGTCGTGGCGCTGGGTCCACCGCGGTCGGCTCCACCGGGGTCGGGCCTGCTCGACTCGGGCTCACCGGGCGCCGGGTAGGGCCACGGGCTCCAGGCGCTCCTCGACGACCGTCCCGGCGGGGTCCCGCTCGACGATCCACGCCGAGCCGCCGCGCGCCTCGGTGACCGCCCCGAGCAGCTGGGTGCCGTCACCGCCCCCGTAGACCAGCCCGACGCCGTCGTCGGTGCAGTGGGTGCGCCCGAGGGTGCCGTCGGCGACGAGGCCGTGCAGCACCGGGCGCCGCCGCGCCTCGGCGTCGTGGTGCACCCCGTTGGCGTACGGCAGCAGGCCCAGAGCGTTGGTCACCGGCCGCAGCTGGGGGCCGAAGGAGTCGGTGGTGCCGCCGGAGTGCCAGCAGATCGAGCCGGCGCTGACCCCGGAGAGCACCACCCCGGCCCGCCAGGCGCGGCGCAGCACCGGCTCCAGCTCGTGCACGCGCCACACCGCGAGCAGGTTCGCCACCGACCCCCCGCCCACCCACACGACGTCGGCGCCGGTGAGCAGCCCCTCCACGTCGTCGACCGAGGGCATGGAGAAGAGGTTGAGGTGGGTCAGGGTGAAGCCGGCGAGGTCGGCGGCCTCGGTCAGCTCCGCCTGCCACGCCCGCTGGTCACCACCGGCGGTGCCCAGGTGCACCAGGTGCGGTCGACCCCGCGCCCCGGAGAGCTCCACGGCGTGGTGCACCAGCGGCCCGAGCTCCACGCGGGTGCGCACCCCGGGGCGGTACCCGCCGGAGGTGGCGAGGATCGTGGGGGTGTCAGCGGGCACGTGCGGCCCCTGCCCGGGTCAGGGGCCCGGGGCGGTGCAGGTCGGCCATGACCGCGTCGGCGGCGCGGCGCCCGGAGACCAGCGCACCCTGCTGGCTGGCGGTGTCGCGGTGGTCCCCGGCCACGAACACCCCACCGCCGAGGGCGACCGGGCGGCGGGCGTCCAGCGGCGGTGGCATCGCCGGCAGCGCGCGGGGCAGGGCGTTCGTGGTCAGGAGCTGCCACCCGGCGGTGGGCACGCCGTACACCAGCTGCAGCTGGGCGCGCACCGCCGCCTCGGTGGCGACCAGCGTGGCGGAGTGGTCACCCAGGACGGTGGAGGCCACCAGGTGGCCGCCGGGAGGGGCGTAGCTCGGGGCGGCGTTGGTCATCACCGCGGTGTTGACCACCGGACCGCGGCCGTCCCCGTCGACGTGCAGCAGGTTCCACGGGCTCGGTGGCGCCTCCACGGCGTACCAGAACGTGGTCAGGGCGTTGGCCCTCGGCGCGGTGAGCGCCGGCGCGAGGCGCTGCGCGGTCCACGCGTCGGTGGCCACCACCACCGCGCGCGCCCCCCGCAGCGCCGCGTCGCCCAGGCCGGTCACGGGCGCGCCCAGGTGCACCGCGCCGGGCGGCAGGGCGGCTGCCAGCAGCTCGGGCAGGGTCTGCACCCCGGCGGCGGGTACCGCGGGGGTGCCGCGCACGAAGCTGCGGACCACCAGGCGCGCGAAGGCCGCGGAGCTCGACCCGGACCCCTCTCCGAGCACCCCGGCGAGGAAGGGGGTGACCACCGCCTGGCGCAGGCGGCGCGAGACCCCCGCGGCGTCCAGGGCCTCGGCGAGGGTCGTGTCGGGATGGTCGGTGGAGTCCCGCACGCGGTGGGCGCTGCCGTAGGCGCCGGCCACCGCCCACCGGGCGAAGGCGGCCTTCTCGCGCAGCGACCCGACGGGCGCCGCCGCGGAGGACAGCGTCGCGCCGGGCACGCGGCGGGGGTCGGCCACCCGGTCGCGGCGCTCGCGCCCGCCGCGGCGCTGGGCGACGACGACCCCCGCGTCGAACGGGCGCAGCCGCAGGGCCGCGAGGTCGGAGCCGATCTCGGCGAGCACGCGCACGAGCGCCGGGTACGCGGGGTTGATCAGCTGGAAACCCACGTCGCAGCGGTAGCCGTCCACGACATCGGTGCTCACCCGTCCTCCGACGCGCTGACCCGCCTCGAGGACGGTGACCCCCACCCCGGCGGCGTGCAGGCGCAGCGCGCACGCCAGGCCGGCGAGGCCGGCGCCGACGACGACCACGTCGCTACCCACGCGCGCACGCTACCGCCGAGCGGGTGCCCCTGTGGACGGGCAGCGGGCCCGGGGCTCCCGGTGCGGCAGGGTGCCCGTCGTGGAACCGCAGCCGCCTCCCGACCTCCCGTCGTCCCCGTGGCCGTCCCCCGAGCTCTCGCCCCAGCTGGCTCCGGAGCTGCCCCCGCAGCTGGCGGGCCACGTCGTCCACCGCCTGCTGGGGCGCGGCGCCACCTCGACGGTGTGGTCCGCGACCGCGCCGGACGGCAGCGACGTCGCCGTGAAGGTCGTGCCGGGCGCCGCCGACCAGCCCGCCGCGCACGCAGAGGCGACGCTGCTGTGCCAGCTGCGCCACCCGCAGGTGGTGGCGCTGCGCGCGGTGGAGCGGTCCGGCGACGGTCTGGTGCTCGTCCTCGACCGCGCTCACGGTGGCAGCCTCGGGGCGCTGGTGCGGGCCCGCGGGGCGCTGCAGGTCTCCGAGGTGGTCACCGTGGTCACGGTGCTGGCCGGGGCGCTCGCCGACCTGCACGCTCGCGGTCTGGTGCACGGCGACGTCGCCCCCGGCAACGTCCTGTTCACCGCCGACGCCGAGCCCCTGCTCGCCGACTGGGGGCTCAGCGCCGCCATCTCCGGAAGCGCCCCGTGGGGCACCGCCCCCGCGGACGCCGTGGTCGGCACACCGGGGTTCGCCGACCCGGCCCGCCTGCTCGGTGAGCCGCCGAGTGCTGCGGGGGACGTGCACGGCCTCGCGGCGGTCGCCTGGTACGCCGCCACCGGTCAGGTCCCCCCACCGGTGGACGAGCGGGTGCCGCTGCCCCTGCTGGTCCCGGGGCTGCCCGTCTCCCTCGCGACGCTGCTCGACGCGGCGATGTCACCCGACCCGCGCGAGCGCCCCCGCGCGGCCGAGCTCGGCCGCGCGTGCGCGGAGACCGCCGCGGCCGAACCCGTGCACCTGGTGCCCAGCGACCCGCACGCCGATCCCTCGGAGCTGCTCACCCACCGCCTGCGTGCTGCGGCCGCCGCCGCCCAGGCCGGGTCCGCTCCACGCCGGCGGCCCACCCGGCGCGCCCGTGCGGTGCGCGTGCTCGGCGCGGTGTCCGCCGCCGCGGCGGTCTTCACGGGGGCGTGGGCGCTCTCCGCCCTCCTGGTCGACACCGGTGGCGAGCCCAGCGCCACGGCGACCGCCCCCTCGCCGGACCCGGAGGAGGACGCAGCGCTGGAGCCGGGAGAGGACACGGCGCCGGGCGAGGCGGACGTGGCCGAGCTGGCCGCCCAGCGCGCCCGCGCCTACCTCGCGGCGGATGTCGAGGTGCTGGCCCTGGTCGACGCACCGGCCTCACCGGCGCGAGAGGTCGACGCCGCGGCGATCACCGCCATGGTCGAGCAGGGCACGCGCGTGCGCGGCCTGGTGTACGACGTGCGGTGGGCCGAAGCCGTGCCCGGCGCGGAAGAGGCGGCGGAGGGCCAGGAGGCGGTACGGGTGGTGGTGGCGACCTCCGCCCACGAGCAGGTCATGGCCGACGGCTCCGTGGTCGCCGTGCCGGCGTCGGGGCCCACCACGTCGCTGCTGCTGCTCGAGCGGCACGACGGGCGGTGGCTCCTCGCCGGGACGGCGTGAGGAGAGCGCCTCCTCACACCCTCGCGACCACCCCGGCGGGGTGCTCAGCGCGCATCGCGGACGGCGTCGGCGAGCCAGCGCGCACCGGTCTCGACGTCGGGGGAGGTGAAGTCGAAGCCCGCGGTGAGCAGCACGCTGGGGCTGACCCGCCGGCTGGCGAGCACCTCGTCGGCGAAGTCCCCGACGGCGGCGCGCAGCGCAGCGGCCGGCGCAGGGACGAGGGCGCGGCGGCGCAGGGCACCGGCCACCGCCCTGATCAGGTCGCCGTTGCGCGCCGGCTCGGGGGAGACGAGGTTCACCGGGCCGCTGACGTCGCTGGTCAGGAGCCACTCGATGGCGCGGACCTCGTCCTCCAGGGTGATCCACGACCACCACGCCGCGCCGTTGCCCAACGGCCCGCCGAGACCGAGGCGGATCAGCGGCAGCAGCGCCCCGAAGGCCCCACCCCGGGGGGCCAGGACGATCCCGGTGCGCAGGTCGGCGACGCGGATGCCGGCGTCGCGGGCGGGCTGCGCCGCCGCCTCCCACGCCACGCACACCCCGGCGAGGAACTCCGAGCTCGCGGGTGAGCCCTCGTCGAGCACCTCGTCGCCGCGGTCGCCGTAGACCCCGCTGGCACTGCCCTGCAGCAGCACCGAGGGGGGCCGGGGCAGCTCGGCGAGGCCGCGGGCGAGCGCCTCGGTGGCGGTGGTGCGCGAGCGCAGCACCTCCTCCCGGTACCCCTCGGTCCACCGCTTGTCACCGACCCCCGCACCGGAGAGGTTGATGGCGGCGTCCACACCACCGTCCGCGGCCAGGGCGCCGGCGGTCGTGCGGGTCAGGGCGCCGGAGGCGGGGTCCCACCGCACCTCGCCCGGGGCGGTGGGCTCCCGGCGCACCAGGCGCACCACGTCGTGGCCCCCGGCGCGCAGGCGCTGCACCAGGGGCGTGCCGATGAGCCCCGAGGCACCGCTGATGACGATCCTCATGCTCTACAGCCCCAGGTCGCCCTCGAAGGCGCCGGCCTCGAGACGGGTCCTGACCATGGTCAGGAAGCGCGCGGCGTCCGCGCCGTCGACGAGCCGGTGGTCGTAGGACAGCGCCAGGTAGACCATCGAGCGGATGCCGATGCTCTCGGTGCCGTCCTCGTCGATGACGACGACGGGGCGCTTGACGACCGCGCCGGTGCCGAGGATGGCCACCTGCGGCTGGTTGATGATCGGCGTGTCGAACAGCGCGCCGCGACTGCCGGTGTTGGTGAGGGTGAACGTGCCGCCCCCGAGCTCGTCGGGGGTCACCTTGTTGGCGCGGGTGCGGGCCGCGAGGTCGGCGATCCGTCGGGCGATGCCGGCGATGTTGAGGTCGCCGGCGTCCTTGATGACCGGCACGAGCAGGCCCCGTTCGGTGTCGACGGCCACACCGAGGTTCTCCTGGGCGTGGTAGACGATCGTGTCGTCCTCGAGGCTGGCGTTGACCTGCGGGTGCGCCTTGAGCGCCTCGATCGCCGCGAGGGCGAAGAAGGGCAGGAACGACAGGCCCGTGCCCTCGCGCGCCGCGAAGTCGGCCTTCGCGCGGGCGCGCAGCCGGGCGATGCGCGTGACGTCGACCTCGACGACGGTGGTCAGCTGGGCGCTGACCTGCAGCGACTCGACCATGCGCGCGGCGATGACCTTGCGCAGGCGCGTCATCTTCTCGGTGGTGCCGCGCTTCGCGGCCACCCCGGCGGAGGGCTGAGCCGCGGGGCGCTGGTCGCCGCCGCCCTGCGCCGGCTCCTCAGGGGAGCCCTGCGCGGCGGGCTGGGCCGGGGCGGGCGTCGCTGCTGCGCGGTCCGCCTCCGCGCGCTGGGTCTCCGCCCGCTGGGCCTCGGCGGCGTCCAGCACGTCCTGCTTGCGGATCCGCCCGCCCACGCCGGTGCCGGTCAGACTGGCGAGATCGACGCCCTGCTCGGTGGCGAGCTTGCGCACCAGCGGGGTGACGTAGCTGGAGACCTCCCCGGTGGCCGTCGCGCTCGGGGCTGCTTCGCCGGTCGGGGGCCGGATCCCACCCGTCAGCTGGGACGCGGCGGAGTTGTAGTCGGTGACGGCCTGCTCGGGCTCCGGGCCGTCCGCGGGCGCCTCGTCGGCGACCTCGCGCTGCGGCAGCTCCGGGGCCACCGCCGGCGCGGGGGAGCCCTCCAGGGGTGGCGGCGCGTCCTGCGCCGCGGCCCCGGCGTGCTGGTCCTGCGGTGCGTCCTGGGCCGGCGCGCTCTGCGGGGCCGGCTGCTCGGTGGAGTGCGGCTGGTCGGCGGTCGGGGCGGGAGCGCTGGCGACGCCCTCACCGACCACGGCGAGCCGCGCGCCGACCTCGACGGTCTCGTCCTCCTGCACGAGGATCTCCTGGACGGTGCCCGCCACCGGCGAGGGGATCTCGGTGTCGACCTTGTCGGTGGAGACCTCCAGCAGCGGCTCGTCGACCTCGACCCGCTCACCGACGGCCTTCAGCCAGCGCGTCACCGTGCCCTCGGTGACGCTCTCGCCCAGCGCCGGCATGGTCACCGGGATGCCCGGGGACCCCGCGGAGGGAGCTGGTCCACCGGAGGGGGTGGGCTCGTCGGAGGGGGTGGGCTCGTCGGACGCGGCTGCCGCCGGCTCCGGGGCAGGCGCCGCCGCCTCCGCGGGACGGGCGGCTCGCTCGGCAGGAGCGGCCGCTGGGGCTGCGTCGGCGGGTGCGCCGTCCACGGCACCGTCTCCGATCACCGCGAGCTGGGCGCCCACCTCGACGGTCTCGTCCTCCTGCACCGCGATGGACTGCAGGACCCCCGCGAAGGGTGAGGGGATCTCGGTGTCGACCTTGTCGGTGGAGACCTCCAGCAGCGGCTCGTCGACCTCGACCCGCTCACCGACGGCCTTCAGCCAGCGCGTCACCGTGCCCTCGGTGACGCTCTCGCCGAGGGCCGGCATCTGGACGGCGTCCGCCATGGTGCTCTCCTGTTCGCTGCTGGGCTGGGGGCTGCGGGGCGGCGGTGCGCCGCCGGGGCCGGTCAGGGGTGGGAGTGCAGGGGCTTCCCAGCGAGCGCCAGGTGCGCCTCGCCCATCGCCTCGTTCTGCGTGGGATGGGCGTGGATGAGCTGGGCGACCTCCTCGGGGTGCGCCTCCCAGTTCACGATCAGCTGCGCCTCGCCGATCTGCTCGCCCATCCGGGAGCCGACGGTGTGGATGCCGACCAGCGGCCCCTCCTTGCGGCGCACCAGCTTCACGAACCCGGCGGTGCCGAGGATCTGGCTCCGGCCGTTGCCCGCGAGGTTGTACTCGAAGCTCGAGACCTGGTCCTCGCCGTACAGCTCCTGCGCCTGCTTCTCGGTGAGCCCCACCGAGGCCACCTCGGGGTCGGAGTACGTCACCCGCGGCACCGAGGAGTCGACGACGGGCACCGGCTCCAGCCCCGCGAGCTCCTCGGCGACGAAGATGCCCTGCGCGAACCCGCGGTGGGCCAGCTGCAGGCCAGGGACGATGTCGCCGACGGCGTACACCCCGTCCACGCTGGTGCGCAGCCGCTCGTCGACGACGACGAAGCCCCGCTCCAGGTGCACCCCCGCCTCCTCGAAGCCGAAGCCGGCGGTGACGGGCCCGCGCCCGACGGCCACGAGCAGGTAGTCGGCGTCGAGGGTCTCCCCGCTCTCGAGGCTGACCTGCACCCCGGTCTCGGACTGGGTCACCCCCGAGAAGCGCACACCGGTCTTGAAGGCGATGCCGCGCTTGCGGTACGCCCGCTCGAAGGCCTTCGAGCACGCCTCGTCCTCGACCGGGATCAACCGCGGCAGACCCTCGATGATCGTCACGTCCACGCCGAAGGACTTCCACGCGCTGGCGAACTCCACACCGATGACACCGCCGCCCAGGACGACGACGGAGTCCGGCACGTGGTCGAGGTTCAGCGCGGAGTCCGAGGTGAGCACCCGACCACCGATCTCCAGCCCCGGCAGGGTGCGCGAGGTGGAGCCGGTGGCCAGGACGACGCTGCGACCGGTCAGGCGCCGGCCGGCGACCTCGACGGTGTGCGGACCCACCAGGTGCCCCTCGCCCTCGACCAGGGTGACGGAGTTGGCCTTCACGAGACCCTGGAGGCCCTTGTAGAGGCGGCTGATGACGGAGTCGCGGTACTTGTTCACCCCCGCCATGTCGATCGACTCCAGCGTCGCGCGCACCCCGACCTGCTCGGCGTGCCGGGCGCTGTCGGCGACGTCGGCGGCGTGGAGCAGCGCCTTCGTGGGGATGCAGCCGCGGTGCAGGCAGGTGCCACCGACCTTGTCCTTCTCGACCAGGGCCACGCTCATGCCCAGCTGCCCGCAGCGGAAGGCCGCCGCGTAACCGCCGCTCCCCCCACCGACGATCACGACGTCGAACGCCTCGTCCTGCACGCCGTTGCCTGCGTCCGCCACGGATCCCCCTCGATGCAGTGCTGGTGGGTGCTGATGGAACCGCCTCATCCTGGCACTACCGGCGTGCTCCGGTCCCGGCGGGCGGTGCGGCTACGGTGGTGCGCGTGGGTCTCCTGTCGCGGCTCGGCCTCCGCAGCGGCTCGTCCTCGCGCCGGCGCTCCACCGCCGGGCCCGCGGGGCAGGTGCGCGGGCAGGACTCCGGTCACCTGGCGGAGTTCGCGCGCACGCGCGTGGGCGTCGAGGCCTACGTCGAGCCGGCGACGAACGTCACGCCCACGACGATCCTGCTGATCGCCACCGACGGGGAGTGGACCCGTCGCCGCGTGCCGGAGCCGGCGGTGGCGTGGGACTTCGCCCGCCGCATCGCCATCCCCGTGTACGACGTCAACCAGACCGGCTACCCGCAGCGCATGCGGGACTGGACCGCGCGCCAGCGTCGTGGCGGCAGCACCGGCCCCGCGCGGAGCTGACGCCCGCCCCTCGACGGTGACGGCGTGGGCTCCGCCGGCCGCGGGGGTCTCAGCGCCGTCGCGGCCCGGCGAGGGCCTCGGCGACGGCCACCAGGGTGCGCACCGCCACCCCTGACCCGCCCTTGCCGGTGTGGCCGTGCGGCGCTCCGTCGTTGAACGCCGGTCCGGCGATGTCCAGGTGCGCCCACGGCACGCGGGCGCCCTCGGGGTCTGCCGCCCCGCGGCGTCCCCGAGCGGCGCGCGGGACGAACTCGCGCAGGAACAGCCCGGCGACGAGCATGCCCCCGCTGCGGTCGCCGGTGTTGGCGATGTCGGCGACGGAGGAGTCCATCGAGGCTCGCAGCTCCTCCGGCAGCGGCATGGGCCAGAACTGCTCCCCGGTGCGCGCCGCGGCCGCGAGCACCAGGTCGCGGAACTCCTCGTCCTCGGCCATCACCGCGCTGACCCGGGTGCCGAGGGCGACGACCTGGGCCCCGGTCAGGGTCGCGACGTCGACGATGGCGTCGGGGTGCTCCTCGCCGGCGGCGACCAGGGCGTCGGCGAGCACGAGGCGCCCCTCGGCGTCGGTGTTGAGGACCTCCACCGTGCGCCCACCGCGCATCGTCAGGACGTCCGAGGGGCGGATCGCGGTGCCCGAGGGCATGTTCTCCGCCAGCGCCAGCCACCCCGTCACCCGCACCGGCAGGCCGAGCCGGGCCACGGCGCACACCGCCGAGAGCACCGCGGCGGCGCCGGCCATGTCGCACTTCATGGTCTCCATGGCCTTCGCGGGCTTCAGCGACAGGCCGCCGGAGTCGAAGGTGATGCCCTTGCCGACCAGCGCGAGGTGCACCGCGGCGCCCCGCGGCGCGTAGGCGACCTTCACCAGGCGCGGGGGTCGCGAGGAGCCCTGACCGACGCCGAGGATGCCCCCGTACCCACCCCTGGCGAGGGCCTGCTCGTCCAGGACCGTCAGCGACACCGGCAGGCCGGCGGCCTGGGCCTTCGCGATGTCGGCGAAGGAGGCGGGGTACAGGTCGTCGGGCGGGGTGTTGACGAGGTCCTTCGTCGCCGCGACGGCCACCGCGAGGACGCGGGCGCGCTCGACGCGCGCGGCGAGCTCGCGGTCGCGGTGCAGGGGGGTCAGCAGGAGCAGCTCGGCGACGGGCGCGTGCGAGGGCGTCAGGCTCTTCGCCCGGTACGCGGTGTAGGAGTACGCGCCGAGCAGCGCGCCCTCGGCGACGGCGGCCGCGGAGTCGACGTCCCCGGCGGGCAGGGCCAGGGCCACCGACGTCGTGCCCGCCAGCTGGCGCACCGCCGACCCGGCCGCCCGGCGCAGCTGCTCGGCGGTGGGGCCGGCGTCGCCGACGGCCCCGAGCCCGGTGAGCACCAGCAGGGGAGCGCCCAGCTCGCCGAGGGTGGGCACGCGGACGACCTCGTCGGCCTTCCCGGTCACCCCCAGGGACGCCAGCGCGCTCGCCGCCACCGCGGCGCGCAACCGCCGGGGCAGGGTGTCGGCGCCCAGGACGCGCGGGCCCGGAGCTGCCGGGCCCGGCGCCGACGAGCTGGTGGAGGGCCTGGCCGACGCGCGCGGGGGGGCTGCGACGGCGAGGACGACGGCGTCGGCGGGCACGGTGAGCAGGGTCTTGGGGGAGGTCGCGAGGGTGGGCACACCGGCTCCTTCGAGGTCTGGACCGCTGTGCGGCGCTGGGACGTCGCCCACCGTAACGGGCGTCACCGACCGGCCCGCTGCGCCGGCGACCGCGGGGCACCACGGGCGACCCGTGGGGCCCGGTCGGGGTCCTGTGGAGCGGGGCGAGGGGCCTGTGGACGGGCGCGGGGGCCTGTGGACGGGCGCGGGGGCGACCGCTGCGCGCTCCTACGGTGGCCCGGTGATCACCCGGCGCGGCGAGCAGGCCGACGTGACCGCGATCCTCGGGGCCCTCCCGTGACCCGCCGGACCAGCCTGCTCACCGCCCTCGTCGCCGCGGTGGTCCTCCTCGGGGCGCTGGGCGCCCAGCGCTGGCTCGACCTGCGGGCGGGGACGCTGCCGGCGCCCTCGCCGGCGGCGGTGGAGGAGGCGGTGGCCGGCGCCGCGGCGGGCACCGCCCTGGAGCACGCCGGGCGGCTGCCGGTGCGCGGGCGCGCCCCGCGCACGGGCTACGAGCGGGAGGCGTTCGGCGCGGCGTGGGCCGACGTCGACGGCGACGGCTGCGACACCCGCAACGACGTCCTGGCCCGGGACCTGACCGACGTCGTCCGCGACGGTGGTCCGCGCGCGTGCGTGGTGCTGTCGGGCACCCTCGCCGAGCCCTACCGACCGGCGACCGTGCGCTTCGTGCGCGGCGCGCAGACCAGCGACGACGTGCAGGTCGATCACGTCGTGGCCCTGTCCGACGCCTGGCAGAAGGGGGCGCAGCAGTGGACCCCGCAGGTGCGCAGGGCCTTCGCCAACGACCCGGGGAACCTGCTCGCGGTCGATGGGGAGCTGAACGGGATCAAGTCCGACGCCGACGCCGCGAGCTGGCTGCCGCCGTCTCGGGCGTACCGCTGCGCGTACGTGGCGCGGCAGGTGGCGGTCAAGCACGACTACGGGCTGTGGGTGACGGCCGCGGAGCGCAGGGCGATGGTGGGGGTGCTCGCGCGCTGCCCCGACCAGCAGCTGCCCCCGTGACAGGGCTGCTGACGGAGCAGGTCGCTAGCGCTCGACCACCTGGCCGCCGACGAGCTCCCAGCGACGGGTGAGGTGGACGGCGCGGAGCATCCGCCGGTCGTGGGTGACCAGCAGCAGCGTGCCGGTGTACTCGGCCAGCGCCGCCTCGAGCTGCTCGATCGCCGGCAGGTCGAGGTGGTTCGTCGGCTCGTCCAGCACCAGCAGGTTCACGCCGCGCGCCTGCAGGAGGGCAAGGGCCGCGCGGGTGCGCTCCCCGGGGGAGAGCACGGCGGTCGCCCGCGTCGCCGCGTCACCCCCGAGCCCGAACTTCGCCAGCAGGGTGCGCACCTGCTCCTGGGGCCAGTCGGGCACCTGCGCGGAGAACGCCGCCGCGAGGTCGCGTTGGTGCCCACCGGCCAGCACCCCCCGGGCCTGGTCGACCTCACCGACGGCCACGCTGGTCCCGAGGGAGGCGCTGCCCTGCACCAGCTCACCGGGCGAGAGGCGCCCGAGCAGCAGGCGCAGCAGGGTGGTCTTGCCCGACCCGTTCGTCCCGGTGATCCCGATGCGGTCGCCGGCGTCGACTCGCAGGTGCAGGGGCCCGAGCTCGAAGCGGCCGCGCACCACCCGCGCGCCGGTGACCGAGGCCACCACCGAGCTGCCCCGGGGCGCTGCAGCGATGGCGTAGCGCAGCTCCCACTCCTTGCGCGGCTCCTCCACCACCTCGAGCCGCTCGATGCGCCGGTCGGTCTGCTTCGCCTTCGCGGCCTGCTTCTCCGACGAGGCGCGGTCCTTGGCTCGGACGTGCTTGTCCGACTCCTTCTTCTTGATGGAGTCGCGCACCCCCTTCGCCATCCACCCGCGCTGCATCCTCGCTCGCTCGGTGAGGCCCTCGCGGGTGCCGGCGTACTCCTCGTAAGCCTCGCGGGCGTGTCGGCGCGCCACCTCCCGCTCCTCCAGGTACGCCTCGTAGCCCCCGCCGTAGACCCCGACGCGCTGCTGGGCGAGGTCGAGCTCGACGACGGAGGTCACGCTGCGGGCGAGGAACTCCCGGTCGTGGGAGACCAGGACGACGCCGGCCCGCTGCGCCCGCACGAAGGCCTCGAGGCGGTCGAGCCCGTCGAGGTCGAGGTCGTTGGTCGGCTCGTCCAGGAGCAGGACGTCGTACCGGCTGACCAGCAGGGCCGCCAGGCCGACCCGGGCCGCCTGACCACCGGAGAGCGCGGTCATCGCGGTCGCGCCGGTCACAGCGCCGCCCGTCACCGCTCCACCGGCGCCCGGGCCCCGGTCGCCCAGGCCCAGGTCGGCCAGCACCGCGGGGACCCGCTCGTCGAGGTCCGCTGCGCCGAGCGCGAGCCAGCGCTCCCACGCGGTGGAGTACGCCTCGTCCGCGCCGGGCGCGGACTCCGCCAGCGCCGTCGCGGCGGCCTCGAGCGCGGTGTCGGCGGCGGCCACCCCGGTGCGCCGTCGCAGGTGCCCGGCGACGTCCTCCCCGGCCCGCCGCTCCACCTCCTGCGGCAACCAGCCCACGGCGGCGTGGGGTGGGGAGAGGACCACCGAGCCGGCCTCCGGCTCCTCGGCCCCGGCGAGCAGGCGCAGCAGGGTCGACTTCCCCGCCCCGTTGGCACCCACCAGCCCCACGACGTCGCCGGGGGCGACCACGAGGTCGACGCCGGAGAAGACGGTGCGGGTCCCGTGGCCGGCACCGAGCCCCCGGGCCACGACGGTCGCGCTCACGCCGCCCGAGCCTACGGCGCCCGCCTCGTGGCACGGCGACACCGGTGGTGCTCGACCGCGGGGTGGCCGGGCACGGCGGTGCGGCGGTGCGGTGTCGCAGCGACCCCGGCATGCCGCGGTGGCGCGCGGTGTTGCAGCGCCCGTGAGCACCCTGCGCCTCGCCCTGCTCGGCGACTCCATCGCCGCCGGCACCGGCGCCGGCGCTCACCGCGACACCCTCGCCCCGCGCCTGGTCGCCGTCCTGGCCGCCGATGGCGTGCCAGCGCAGAGCAGGGTGTTCGCGGTCTCGGGGGCGCGCAGCGCCGACCTGGCCGCTCAGGTGGGTGGAGCGCTGCCGTGGCGCCCGCACGTGGCGCTGGTGCACATCGGCGGCAACGACCTGACGCACCTGGTGCCCACCGGCGCCGCGGTGGCGGACCTGGCGCGGGCGGTCGCGGCGCTGCGGGCCCGCGGCACCGAGGTGGTCGTGGTTCCGGTGCCCGACCTCAGCGTCGTCGCGCACATCCCCGTGCACCTGCGGGGCCTGGTCAGCGCCGCCGGGGCGGCGCTGCGCTCAGCGCAGGGGAGCGCCGTGCGCGCCGAGGGCGGGCACGTGGCGGGCCTCGGCGCGGCGGTCTCGGCAGCGTTCACCGCCGACCCCGCACTGTTCAGCGCCGACCGCTTCCACCCCTCGAGCGCGGGCTACGCGGTGATCGCGGCCGCCCTGGCCCCCGCCGTGCGCGCCGCGGCCGCCAATGCGGTGGCGGTGGCGGTGGACCTGTGACGCGGGCCCGATGACCCCCGCGGTGCCCAGCGCTCAGCCACGGCGAGCCCGCGCTCGTCGCTTCGCCGTCGACCGGGCAGCCGGCGTGGTGGTGGCCTCGCGGCCCTGCCCGCCCTGCCCCCTCGCGGCGCCCTGCCCCTGCTGAGCGGTCCTGCCCCCCTGACCGGTCTGCCCCCCCTGGCGCGCCGCGCGCCCCGAGCCACCGCGCCGACCCGTGCCGGCGGCCGCGCGCAGCGCGCGCGAGCGCCACCGCCGGGTCGCGGCGCGCTCGGCGTCGGTCAGGTCCACGGTGCGGCGCGCGGCGTCGCGCAGCCGGTCGCTGAGCGCCTCGTGCCCGGGGCTGAGCACCGTCAGGACCCACCCGTCCTCCGCCAGCTCCGCGAAGATGCCGTCGTTGCTGGCCACCACCACCTGCACCGGACCGCGGTCGCCGTCCGCGTCGAGGTCACCGGCGTAGGCGTGCGCGGAGTCGAGCAGGGCGTGGTCGGCGAGGTCGCTGCCGTCGGGCACCGCCTCGGCCAGGTCCGCGAACTCGGCCAGGTGCGGCAGTGCCCGCTCCACCGCGCCGACCTGACCGGCGAGGGCGACCCGGTCGGCGCCGCGAGCCAGCGCCACCACCACCGCCATGCGCGCCCGCCAGCGCGTGGGGCCAGCGCGCAGGTTGTCCAGGTCCACCAGCAGCAGCCGGGCTCCCGCCCCCGCCCAGACCCGCGCCTCCTCGACCTGCTCGCAGAGCGCCTCGACCAGGTCCGCGGCGGCCAGTGCGGTGTCGGAGGCCGGCGCGAGCACCCGCCCGCCCGCCGAGCCCCGTGGTCGCGGCGCCTGCGACGGCAGCACCTCGTCGACGACGTCGGCCAGGCGCAGCCACTCGAACTCCTCCTGCCAGCGCGGCCCGTCACCCAGTCCCACACGCCCACGCTACCGACCGGGGCGCCACCCGGGGTGCGGCTAGCGTGGACGCCGTGACGGGCTGGAGCTGGACGTACGGGGGCGCAGACGGCGCGGATCACGACCTCGCCGACCCACCGCCGGGCACTCCCGTCCAGCCGGCCACCGGCTTCCCGGTGCAGGCCGACGCGGAGACCTGGATGGGGGAGTCCTGGCGCCAGCTGCTGCTGGCGGGGGTCGAGCGGGCTTGGCTGCGGCACGAGGGCCAGCGGGTGTACGGCCCCATCCCGCTGCGCCCCCCGGGCTGAGAGGAGGGGGCGGCGCCGGGGCTCCGGCTCAGGCGGGCCGGGTCTGCGGGGCGCCCTCCGCGGTCCTGCCCGGGTCGCGCTCCACGACGTCGCCGAGCACGCCGTCGATGCGGGTCAGCACGGCGTCCTCCAGCACCACCCCGGCCGCGGCGGCGTTCGCGGTGACCTGCTCGGGCCGTGAGGCACCGACGAGGGCAGCCGCCACGTTGTCGTTGGCCAGGACCCAGGCGACCGCCAGCTGCGCCGTGGTCAGGTCCAGCTCCTCCGCGATGGGCGTCAGGGCCTGCACGCGGGTGAGGACGTCGTCGGTCATGAACCGCTGGATGAACGTCGCGCCGCCCTTCTCGTCCGTGGCGCGCGAGCCCTCCGGCGGCGGCTGCCCCGGTCGGTACTTGCCGCTCAGCACGCCCTGGGCGATGGGTGACCACACGATCTGGGAGATGCCGAGCTCCTCGCAGGTCGGCACCACCTCGTCCTCGATGACCCGCCACAGCATGGAGTACTGGGGCTGGCTGGAGATCAGCTGCACGCCCATCTCCGTCGCGAGGGCGTGCCCGGCGCGGATCTGCTCCGCTGTCCACTCGCTGACGCCCAGGTACAGGGCCTTGCCCGCGCGGACGACGTCGGCGAAGGCCTGCATCGTCTCCTCGAGCGGGGTCTCGGTGTCGAAGCGGTGGGCCTGGTACAGGTCGACGTAGTCCATCTGCAGGCGGCGCAGGGAGGCGTCGATGCTCTCCATGACGTGCTTGCGGGAGAGGCCGACGTCGTTCTTGCCCGCCGGACCGGTCGGGAAGTACACCTTGGTGAAGATCTCCAGGGACTCGCGCCGCTCACCCTTCAGCGCTTCGCCGAGCACGGTCTCCGCAGCGCCGTTCGCGTACACGTCAGCGGTGTCGAAGGTGGAGATGCCCACGTCGAGGGCGGCGCGCACGCACTGCGTGGCGACCTCGTTCTCCACCTGCGATCCGTGCGTGAGCCAGTTGCCGTAGGTGACCTCGGAGATCTTCAGGCCGCTCGCGCCCAGGTGTCGGAATTCCATGTCCGCGAGCCTAGGGGGAGGGGCTGACGGCGCGCGCTGGCGCCCTCAGCGCGGTGACCCGCCGCGCGGCACCGCGGGGGCGGGGCGCCGGGCGCGGCGCATCTGCAGCGCCCGGGTGATGCCGTAGAAGCTCAGGCCCCGCTCCTCCGCGGCCGCAGGGCCGAAGCGAGCGGACACGCTCGAGCGGACGCGGCGCCGCAGGAGGACGGAGTCGATGATGATCACCAGGAAGACCCCGGGCAGCAGCAGGGAGCTGACGCTGGCCCACGCGGCGGCCGCCTGGGGGTCGTCCTGCAGGACCACGGCGAGCAGGAACTGCAGCAGCAGGACCGCGAGCGCGATGATGATCAAGTTCTCGCCGGTGTTGCGGCGGGCGTCGACGACGTCGCGGACGTGCCGGCGCACCGGCCCGCGGTCGCGGCCCATGAGGTAGCGCTCGTCGCCGGCCAGCATCCCGGCGCTGGCGACCGCGCGCTGCGTCCGGGCGGCGTCGCGCTGGGTGCGGGCCGCCGCCTTGCGGTCGGTCGGCACCAGGGGGCGGCGGCGCGCGGCCTGCGCGCTGGAGCGCGTGGGCGTGGGGCGGTTCTTGCCCCCGACCTTCGCCGGCGGCAGCGGGGCCACCGGCGCCGCGGGGACTGTCCGCCGTCCCGGCACGACGCGGCGCAGTCGGGTCGTCCTCGACGGCGTGGTCGCCGCCCTCGACGGCGTGGTCGCCGAGGCGGTGGTGCGGGAGGCGGTGGTGCGCGTGCGCGTGGGCACGGCGGTGCGGGCGGCCCTGGTGCTCCCCGCCCTGGTGCCCACCGGGGTGGTCGTGCTCTCCGAGGCCGGGGTGGCCCCCGGGGTCGTGGTGGAGGCGGCCTCGGTGGTCCTCGCCGTCCTGGCCGCCCGGGAGGGCCTCGGGCCAGGGCCCATCCGTCGTGAGCCGCCACCACTCGCCGCCGGAGCTGCCGCCGCAGGCTCGACGGGCCCCTCCGCCCCCATCCGCCTCAGCACCCGGCCAGCGTACGGGCTGGGTACGGTGCCTCCGTGGCGGAGCACCCGGGCGCGAACAGCACCACGACGACGGGCACGACGACCGCGCGCGGGGACGACGCTGCGAGCGAGGAGCTCCTGCGCGCCGCGCTGGCCGCCGGGCGCGACGCCCAGCGCAGCGACCTGGAGGCCCTGGTGCGCATCGCCGGGGTCTCCGCGGACCCCGCCGCGGCGCACCTGGTGCGCGCCGGCGCTGACGCGGTGGCCGCCCTCCTGGCCGACCTCGGGCTCGAGGTCGGCGTCCTCACCGCCGCCGGAGCCGGTGGCGCACCGGCCGTGGTGGCCCGCCGCCCCGCACCGCCGGGCGCCCCGACCGTGCTGCTCTACGCCCACCACGACGTCCAGCCCCCCGGCGACGCGGCGGGGTGGGCCACCCCCGCCTTCGAACCCACCGAGCGCGGCGGTCGCCTCTACGGTCGCGGGACGGCCGACGACAAGGCGGGCGTCATGGTCCACGTCGGCGCCCTGCGCGCGGTCCTGCCCCTGTGGGGACCCGGCGAGGGCGTCGGCGTCACGGTCTTCGTCGAGGGGGAGGAGGAGGTGGGCTCCCCGACCTTCGCCGCGTTCCTGCGCGAGCACCGCCACCTGCTGCGCGCCGAGGTCATCGTGGTCGCCGACTCCGACAACTGGTCGACCGAGACGCCCTCGCTGACCACGAGCCTGCGGGGGGTGGTCGGCGCGTCGCTCACGGTGCGCACCCTCGACCACGCCGTGCACTCCGGGCTCTACGGCGGTCCGGTCCTCGACGCCACCACCGCGCTGGTGCGCGTGCTCGACGGGCTCCGTGACGAGCGCGGCGACCTCACCGTGCCCGGCCTGCACCGCGGCCCGGCGGCGGACGTCGACCTCGGCGAGGAGCGGCTGCGCGCCGACGCAGGGGTGCTCGACGGCGTGCACCTGATCGGTACCGGGCCCCTGCCGGAGCGGTTGTGGACCGCGCCGGCGCTGACCGTCGTCGCGCTCGACGTGCCGGGCCCGGACGCGGCGTCGAACACCCTGCGGGCCGCGGCCACCGCGAAGCTCTCGCTGCGCGTCGCGCCCGGCCAGCACCCGCAGCAGGCCTTCGAGGCGCTGCGCGACCACCTGCTCGCCTCGCCGCCGTGGGGCGCCCGCGTGGAGGTCGAGCTGCTCGAGACGGGGCAGCCGTTCAGCGCCGCGGTGACCGGGCCGGTGCACGACGCCGCGCGGGAGTCCCTCGCTCGGGCGTGGGACGGCGCGGAGGTGGTCCACGCGGGTGTCGGCGGGTCCATCCCCTTCATCGCCGACCTCGTCGAGGCCTTCCCCGACGCGACCGTGCTGATCACCGGGGTCGAGGACCCCGACACGCGCGCGCACGGCCACGACGAGTCGCTGCACCTGCGGGTGCTCGAGCGCGCCACCCTGGCGGAGGCGCTGCTGCTGACCCGGCTGCGCGCGGCGCTGCGGTGAGGACCCGGGTGTGAGCGGCGTCGGGTGGGGCCCCGGGTGGGGCCCGACGTACCCTCGGGGAACAGCTGCGCCCGGCTCCGGTGTTGACCGGGGCGCAGGCAGCACCCGTCGTACCAGGAGGTTCCATGAGCGAGACCGCGCAGGCCACCGCGCCCGCCACCACCGAGCCGCCCTCGGCCACCACGCACGAGGTGGATCTCACCGACGTCGCCGCCGCGAAGGTGGCCAGCCTCCTCGCCCAGGAGGGCCGCGACGACCTGCGGCTGCGCGTGGCCGTGCAGCCCGGTGGTTGCTCGGGGCTCATCTACCAGCTGTACTTCGACGAGCGCTTCCTCGACGGTGACGCGGCCCGCGCCTTCGGCGACGTGGAAGTCATCATCGACAAGATGAGCCGCCCCTACCTGGCGGGTGCCTCCATCGACTTCGCCGACACGATCGAGAAGCAGGGCTTCACCATCGACAACCCCAACGCCGGCAGCAGCTGCGCGTGCGGGGACTCCTTCTCCTGAGCCAGACCGGCCGCTGAGCGCCCCCGTCGAGCCGCCGCCCTCCCCCTACGCCCCGGGGATGGCGGCGGCTCTGCGCGCCCTGGTGGACGAGCCGCCGCAGGGTGGTCGGGGCCGCCGACGTCGGCGCCCCGCCCGCGCCGGTGAGGTCGCCGCCGCGGGCGCTGACCTGTCACCCGCCACCCTCCTCGCGGCCTACCGGACGGGTCTGTTCCCGATGGGCCTGGGCCCGAGCGGCGCCGCGCCGATCGGCTGGTGGTGCCCGGACCCGCGGGGCGTCCTGCCCCTGGAGGGGCTGCACGTCTCCCGCTCCCTGGCGCGGTCGCTGCGCCGGGTGGAGCTGCGCGTCGACACCGCCTTCGACGCCGTGGTCGCCGGGTGCGCCGACCCGACGCGTCCCGGACGGTGGATCACCCCCGACGTCGCGACCGCCTACTCGGCCCTGCACGACCTCGGATGGGCGCACAGCGTGGAGGCGTGGGCCGGCGGTGAGCTCGTCGGCGGGTTGTACGGGGTCGGCATCGGGGGACTGTTCGCCGGCGAGTCGATGTTCTCGGAGCGCCCCGACGCCTCCAAGGCCGCCCTGGTCGGCCTCGTGGCGCTGCTGGCCGCCGACGGGGGCCCCGGGCGCCTGCTCGACGTGCAGTGGCGCACCGACCACCTCGCGAGCCTGGGGGTCGTGGAGGTCCCGCGCGAGGAGTACCTGCGCCGCCTCGCCGTGGCCCTGCGCGCCCCGGCGCCCGCCTGGCGGTCTGGGATGATCGAGCCGTGAGCGCGCGCAGCAGGGGACTGAGGATCGGCGTCGTCGGCGCCACCGGGCAGGTGGGCGCGGTCGTGCGCGCCCTGCTCGCCGAGCGGGCGGTGCCCGTGGAGTCGGTGCGCTACTTCGCCTCGGCGCGCTCTGCCGGCACGACCCTGCCCTGGGACGGGGTCGACGTCGTCGTCGAGGACGCCGCCACGGCCGACCCCGGGGGGCTCGACGTCGCGATCTTCTCCGCTGGCGCCGCCACCTCCCGGGCGCTGGCCCCGCGCTTCGCGGCCGCGGGCGCGCTGGTGGTCGACAACTCCTCGGCGTGGCGGATGCACCCCGACGTGCCGCTGGTGGTCAGCGAGGTGAACCCGCACGCCCTCGCCCACGCCCGGCTCGGCATCATCGCCAACCCCAACTGCACCACCATGGCGGCGATGCCCGTGCTGAAGGTGCTGGACGCCGCGGCGGGCCTGCAGCGGCTGGTGGTCTCCACGTACCAGGCGGTCTCCGGCAGCGGCGTCGCGGGCGTCACCGAGCTGGAGGGCCAGGTGCGCGCCGCGGCCGGGCAGGACCTCACCGCCCTGGCGCTGGACGGGACGGCGGTGGCCATGCCCGCGCCCGTGGTCTACCAGCGGCACATCGCCTTCGACGTCGTGCCGCTGGCCGGCTCGCTCGTCGACGACGGGTCGGGGGAGACCGACGAGGAGCAGAAGCTCCGCGACGAGAGCCGCAAGATCCTGGAGCTGCCCGACCTCCTGGTGGCCGGCACCTGCGTGCGCGTCCCGGTCTTCACCGGTCACTCCCTGTCCCTGCACGCGGAGTTCGCCCGCCCCCTCGGTCCAGAGCGGGCCACCGAGCTCCTGGCGGCCGCACCCGGGGTGGCCCTGTCGGCGGTTCCCACCCCGCTGCAGGCCGCGGGCACCGATCCGACCTACGTGGGACGCATCCGCGCCGACCGCAGCGCCCCGCCCGGCCGCGGACTGGTCCTCTTCGTCAGCAACGACAACCTGCGCAAGGGCGCCGCGCTGAACACCGTGCAGATCGCCGAGCTCCTCGCGGACCGCCTGCTCGCCGTCTGAGCCGTGCCCGCCCCCGCCCCCGCCCCCGCCACCGTGCGGTGCGCTGGGTGCCCACGGGTGCGGCCGTGCCAGCGGCACCCGTCAGGCCACTGACCAGCACGGGCGTGCGACGGAGGTCACCACGGTGCACCCGTGCGCCGTCACACCTCCCAGGTACGCTGCCGGCGTGTCCCAGCCCGCTCTGATACCCCGGCCCGCGCCTCCGCGCACCCGGCGACGCCGTGCCCGCGCCACCGCGCTGGTCACCGTGGCGGTCGCCACGCTCTCGACGGGGTGCACCGCGGCGGTCCAGGAGGACGTCAGGCGGGGCTGGCTGCCCGGGACCGACGAGACCTCCTCCATCAACGAGACCGTGCGGAGCCTGTGGGTCGGCTCGTGGATCGCCGCGCTCGCGGTCGGCTTCCTCGTGTGGGGGCTCACGATCTGGTGCATCGTCCGGTACCGCCGTCGCAAGGGCGAGACCGGGATGCCACCCCAGCTCCGCTACAACGTGCCGATGGAGATCCTGTACACCGTCGTGCCGCTCCTCATGGTGGGTGTGCTCTTCTACTACACCGCCCGCGACCAGAAGTTCATCGAGACCCGCTACGACGAGCCGGCCGTGAACATCGAGGTGGTCGGCAAGCAGTGGGGCTGGGACTTCAACTACCGCGACGCCGACGTGTACTCCACGTCCCGTCAGGTCGACCTCAACTCCGGGCTCACCGACGAGGAGGTCCTGGCGAGCATCCCGACCCTGTACATGCCCGTGGGCCAGCAGGCGGAGATCACCATCCGCTCGCGAGACGTCAACCACTCCTTCTTCGTGCCGGCCTTCAACTACAAGAAGGACCTCATCCCCGGGAAGACGAACTTCATGTCCGTGACCCCGCAGGTCGAGGGCATCTACGAGGGCAAGTGCGCAGAGCTGTGCGGTGAGTACCACCAGTCCATGCTGTTCAACGTCGAGGTCGTCTCCCAGGAGGTGTACGACCAGCAGCTCGAGGACCTCCGCGACCGCGGCCAGACCGGTGCGCTGGACGTCGACCTGGGTCCCTCGAACCTGAACGAACGCCTCGTCGAGGACGAGGTCGGCCAAAGCGGAGGAGAGGAGGGAGGCGCATGACCACCTACTACGAGGCTCCAGCAGCCCTGGGGACGCGAGTCCCGCGCACGAGGGCGATCGTCCGACAGGAGCGGCTCGGCAGCAAGATCGTCAAGTGGGTCACGAGCACCGACCACAAGGTGATCGGCAACCTCTACATGATCGCCAGCTTCATCTTCTTCCTGGTCGCCGGCCTCATGGCCCTGGTGATCCGGGCGGAGCTGTTCACCCCCGGGCTCCAGGTCCTGCAGACGCCCGAGCAGTACAACCAGATGTTCACCATGCACGGCACCGTCATGCTGCTGCTCTTCGCGACACCGCTCTTCGCCGGCTTCGCGAACGCGATCATGCCGCTGCAGATCGGCTCACCGGACGTCGCCTTCCCGCGGCTGAACATGCTGTCGTTCTGGCTGTTCCTCTTCGGCGGTCTCATCGTCATGGGTGGCTTCCTGGCCCCCGGCGGTGCGGCCTCCTTCGGCTGGTTCGCCTACGCCCCCCTGTCCGACGACCTGTACAGCCCCGGCATCGGTGGCAACCTGTGGGTCTTCGGCCTCGCCATGGCGGGGTTCGGCACCATCCTCGGCGCCGTCAACTTCATCACCACCATCATCTGCATGCGAGCGCCCGGCATGACCATGTGGCGCATGTCGCTGTTCACCTGGACCGTCCTGATCACTTCCGTCCTGGTGATCATGGCGTTCCCGGCGCTGGCGTCCGCCCTGTTCGCGCTCGGCGCCGACCGCGTCCTGCAGGCGCAGATCTTCAACCCCGAGAACGGTGGGTCGCTGCTCTGGCAGCACCTGTTCTGGTTCTTCGGCCACCCCGAGGTCTACATCATCGCCCTCCCCTTCTTCGGGATGATCAGCGAGGTGCTGCCGGTCTTCAGCCGCAAGCCCCTGTTCGGCTACAAGGGCCTCGTGTACGCCACCATCGCCATCGCCGGCCTGTCGGTGTCGGTGTGGGCCCACCACATGTACGTCACCGGTGGGGTGTACCTGCCGTTCTTCGCCTTCATGACCATGCTCATCGCGGTGCCCACCGGGGTGAAGTTCTTCAACTGGATCGGGACGATGTGGGGCGGGTCGCTGACCTTCGAGACCCCCATGCTCTTCGCGCTGGGTTTCCTCGTCACGTTCCTCTTCGGCGGCCTGACGGGCATCATCCTGTCCGCGCCGCCGCTCGACTTCCACACCTCCGACACCTACTTCGTCGTGGCTCACTTCCACTACGTGGTGTTCGGCACCGTGGTGTTCGCCATGTTCGCCGGTTTCTACTTCTGGTGGCCGAAGTTCACGGGCAAGATGCTGGACGAGAAGTACGGCAAGGCTCACTTCTGGCTGCTGTTCATCGGCTTCCACGGCACCTTCCTCATCCAGCACTGGCTGGGCGTGGCGGGCATGCCTCGTCGCTACGCCGACTACCTGCCCAGCGACCAGTGGACGTGGATGAACCAGGTGTCCACCGTGTTCTCCTTCATCTTGGGCGCGTCCATGATCCCGTTCTTCGTGGCGATCGTGAAGGCGGCGTCCAACCCGAAGGTCGAGGTCGACGACCCGTGGGGCTTCGGCCGCTCGCTCGAGTGGGCCACCTCGTGCCCCCCGCCGCGGCACAACTTCTCGTCGTTGCCGCGCATCCGCTCGGAGTCCCCGGCCTTCGACCTGCACCACCCCGAGGTCGCCGCGGCCGACAGGGCCACGCCCGATCAGGGTCTGCTCGAGAACCTGCTCGGCGACGCGGAGATGGCGGGCAAGTGACATGAAGGTCGAGTACATGCTCTTCGTGGCGGGGGCCGCGTTCTTCTTCCCCCTCGCCTTCATCTACGGCTACCTCACCCAGTGGGGCGAGCAGGTCGGTGTCGTCGGGATCCTCCTCGGTGGGATGCTCGCGGCACTGATCGGCAGCTACCTGTGGGTCACCAGCCGGCGGATCGATGCACGCCCCGAGGACGACGTCTACGGCGAGGTGGCGGAGGGCGCGGGGGAGCAGGGCTTCTTCCCCCCGCACTCCTGGTGGCCCCTGCTCATCGGCGCCGCCATCGCCACCTCCTTCCTCGGGATGGCCGTGGGGGTGTGGGTCTTCATCATCGGGGCTGCGGCGTCGATGCTGGCCCTCATCGGGTGGGTCTTCGAGTACTACCGCGGTGCGCACGCCCACTGACCAGCCGGTACGACAGCGCGGCCGTCCCTTCAGGGGCGGCCGCGCTGCTGCGTCAGGCCTTCGCGAGGTGCCCGGCTCGGGCGGACCACGTCATCCTCCCGGGTGACGTCACCCAGCAGACGCGTGTCCGCCGCGGACGTTCACCGAGGTCAGTGATCAGTTGCCGGCACGGGTCCGCGTCACGACCCGGTTGCTTCGGGCGCTGGTGGACACGGTCGCCGGGGCCCGACGCGCGGTGTCAGAGGTCGCCGCCGCGCACCGGGTGGACTGGAAGACGGTCCAGCGGGTGGTGACCGCGGCCGCCGACGTCCTCGCCGACCCCGACACCGTGGCGGTGACCCGGCTGGGCATCGATGATCACCTGTACCGCTCGGTGCGCTCCTACCGCGAGCCGACCGGGGCGTGGCGGCGCTACGAGCCTGGGGGCACCTCTCGCTCGGGGGGAGGACGACCACGTTCGTCGACACCACCACCGTGCAGGTTCTCGGCGTGGTCGACGGACGGGACTCCGCCGGCGTCGCGGCGTGGCTGGCCGCGCGCAGCGGGAACTGGGGCGAGGGCGTGCAGGTCGTGGCCATCGACCCCGCGTGAACCAATTGCCGCCTGCTGCTGTGCGCTGGGGACACCCTCAGCCCGCGGGCCCTGGACCGCTTCGGCGTGATGCTGGCTGCCGATGACCCGACGGAGGAGATCGGGGCAGCGTGGGGCGTGAAGG
>CAXTAK010000028.1:0-29372 GCA_964242735.1 uncultured Quadrisphaera sp.
ACTGGGAGTTCGCGGGCTGACCCCTCGGCTCAGCTGCCCCGGGCTCAGCCGATCCCGGCGTAGGAGTGGTTGCCGGCGAAGAAGACGTTGACGACACCGAAGTTGACGAGCACGCAGAGGTAACCGGCGACCGCGAGGTACGCCGCGCGACGTCCACCCCACCCACCGGTGGCGCGGGCGTGCAGGTAGGCGGCGTACACCACCCAGATGACGAAGGTCCAGACCTCCTTGGGGTCCCAGTTCCAGTACCGGCCCCAGGAGACCTCCGCCCAGATGGCCCCGGCGACCAGGGTGAAGGTCCACAGCGGGAACGACACGGCGATGAGGCGGTACGCGGTGGTGTCGAGCTCGCGAGCCGACGGCAGCGCGTCCATGAACCGGCCCCGCACCGGCGGGCGGCCAGCGGCCCGCAGCGCCTCGCGCCGGTCCTGCACCAGCTGCAGCACCGTGGCGGAGAAGGCCACGGTGAACAGGGCGCTGGAGACGAAGGCCACCGACACGTGGATGACGAGCCAGTAGCTCTGCAGCGCCGGCACCAGCGGGGCGGACTCGGTGTACAGGCTCAGCACGGCCGTCAGCAGGGTCAGCAGCACCGGGCCGAGGACGAAGGCGCCGAGGTAGCGCACGTCGCGGCGCAGCAGGGCGACGAGGTACACGGCGGTCACCACGGCGGAGCCCGTCACCGCGAACTCGTACATGTTGCCCCAGGGCACCCGGTGCGCGGACAGACCGCGGGCCACCACCCCGGCGAGGTGCAGGGCGAGCGCCAACCAGGCCAGCGACGTCCCCGCCGCGGCGGCGCGGCGGGGAGGCGGGGAGGCGGCGCCGTCCACGGGGCGATCGACGACCGCCGTCCCCCCCGAGCGCGCGCGGGCGGCGGCCAGCTGACCGACGGCACCGGCGGCGGGGCGCCGCGAGGCCGCGGCGGTCTCCCCGAGGTGGGCCAGGTCGAGCACGTGGGCGCTGAGCGCGCCCACGTAGACGAGCATCGCGGAGTAGACCAGCACGTTGCTGATCAGGGCCAGGCTCTGGTCGGTCATCGGGTCCTCACGAGCTCATCGTCCCTCGGGGGTGTGGCAGGGGCTGGGGGGTGGGGCGCCACCGGACGAGCGCCCGCACGCGAGCCGGGATCCGCGAGCGGACAGGGGGTGCGCGGTGGGCGGTGGGGTGACCGGCCGGTCCGGGGTCCGGCGGCCCGGTGCCCGCCGGTGGCCCGGTGGCGGCGGGCCGGCGGGACGCGGTAAGGACGTCGGCCAGGACGCGGTCGGCCTCGTCGGCCAGGCCCGGGTCCTCGCTGCGGGCCAGGGCGCCCACCTCGACGCGGGTCGCGCTGCTGCCGCCCGCACCACCGGCGGGTAGCACGCGCACCCACAGCCGGCGGCGCGGGATGAACAGCGACGCCGTGAGCCCCACCATCGCCAGGACCGCCGAGACCAGGGCCGCACCGCGCGCGGGGTCGTGGCGCACCGTCAGCCCGGCGTACCGGTCCACGCTCTCCAGGGTCACGGTGCCCACCCCCCCGGGCAGGGCGACGCTCTGCCCGGGGCGCAGTGCGGTCCTGAACGGCTGCCCGGCCTCGTCGGTCAGCTGCGTCATCGCCGCGGTGTCCAGCACGTACACGTTCTGCGGGGTCCCGTCGTCCAGGCCCAGGTCACCGGTGTAGGCGGTGAACAGCACCGCGGGGTCGCGGGCGTCGGGGAAGACCGAGCTGGGGCCGGTCACCGGGTCAAGGACGTAGGTGGGGAACAGCAACCCCGACAGCCCGATCTGGGTGCCGGAGGCGTCAGGGACCTTCACCACCCCGGTGGAGGTGTAGAAGCCGTCCTGCGGCAGGAACGGGACCTGGTCGCTGAAGGCGACCGCCCCGGTGGAGTCGCGCACGGTGAAGCGCGGGGCGTACCCGTTGCCCGCGAGGTACACCGACGCCCCGCCGGTGCGCAGCGGTTCGTTGACCCGCAACCGCTCCACGCGCTCGTCCGCGTCGGGTGACTCGGTGACCCCGACGGTGGCGGAGAAGTCGCGGGGGGCGGCGAACTGGTTGCCCGCGGCCTCCTCCTCGAACGTGGCGGTGACCTCGTCGAGGCGGAAGCGGAACGGCGGCAGGTCGGCGGGGTCGACCAGCGCCCCGGCGTCGAAGGTGTCGTAGGCGGTGAGGCTGTTGGCGAAGGCCTTGCCCACCGGCACCACGGCCTGCCCGCGGTAGCCGAGCAGACCGCCGACCGCCACGGAGACCAGCACCCCGATCAGCGCCACGTGGAAGAGGAGGTTGCCGCTCTCGCGCAGCTCACCGCGCTGCGCGGACAGCGAGGTGCTCCCGCCGGCGCCCCCACCGCCGTCCACGACGCGGTACCGGCGACCGCGCAGCACCGCGCGGGCCGCGGCGAGCACCTCGGCAGCGTCGGCGGCGCCGGCGTCGAGCTCGGCTGAGCGGTGCTCGGGCAGGCGGTCGAGGCGGGCGGGGGTGCGCGGGGGCTCCTGGCGCAGGTTGCGCCAGTGCGCGCGGGTGCGGGGCAGGACGCACCCGATGAGGCTGACGAACAGGAGCAGGTAGATCGCGGAGAACCACGGCGAGGCGTACACCTCGAACAGGCCCAGGCGCTCCAGCCACGGCGCGAGGACGGGGTGGGCGGCCACGTAGTCGCTGACGGCGACCGCGTCGATGCCGCGCTGGGGCACCACCGAGCCCGGCACCGCTCCCACCGCGAGCAGCAGCAGCAGGAACAGCGCGGTCCGCATGCTCGTCAGCTGCCGCCACGCCCACCGCGCCCACCCCACGGGGCCGAGCACCGGACCCGTGGCCGGGCCAGCGGTGCCACCCGTGGCGTCGTCGCGGTGCCCCTCGGGGAGCCGCTCGCTCACAGCACCACCTCGAAACCGCTGACGGAGGCCTGCAGGCCCGCCAGCCAGGTCGTCCACACCCCGGTCACCAGCGCCAGGCCCACGGCGACCAGCACGCCGCCGCCGGCGCGCCCGATGGCGACCCGGTGGTGGCGCAGGACAGCCAGCGTGCGCGAGCCCCGGCCCAGCCCCGCGGCGACGAGCAGGAACGGCAGCCCGAGACCGGCGCAGTACGCCACCCCCAGCGCGACCCCGCGCCACGGGCTGGCGGCGTCCAGGGCCAGGGCCTGGACGGCGGTCAGCGTCGGCCCCAGGCACGGGGACCACCCGAGGCCGAAGACCACCCCGAGCACGGGGGCGCCGGCCAGGCCCGCCGCGGGGCGCCACCCCGGGCGGCGGTCCGCGGCGAGCGCCGCGCCGACGCGCCCGGGCAGCACGCGCCCGGCGCCGAGGAAGACCAGGCCCATCGCCACCACCACGACGCCGAGCACGCGGGTGGTGACCTCCCCGTAGCGCACCAGGGAGGCGCCGAGCGCGCCGAAGGCGGCGCCGTAGCCCACGAAGACCGCGGAGAAGCCGGTGACGAAGAGCAGGGCGCCGAGCAGCACGCGGCTGCGGCGCTGGCGCTGCAGGTCCACACCGGTCAGCCCGGTGACGTAGCCCAGGTAGCCCGGCACCAGGGGCAGCACGCACGGGGAGGCGAAGCTGACCAGCCCGGCGATCGCGGCGACGGCGACGGCGAGCAGCAGCGGACCGGAGGCAGCGGTGGTCGCGAAGCCCTCCCCCAGGCCCGCAGTGCTGGCCCGCCAGCTCACCCGGCGTCCTCGGCCAGCGCGGTGTCGATGAGGGCGTCGAGCACGTCGGGGTCGACCTGCCCGAGCACCCGCGACGCCGGGCGTCCCTGGCGGTCGAGGACGATCGTGGAGGGGATGGCCTGGGGGCTGACGAGCCCGGCGAGGGCCAGGACGCCCTCACCGCTGCCGGCGTCGAGCACGCTCGGGTAGGGCACGGCGTACTTGCGCTCGAAGGCGGCGGCGTTGGGCGCGTCGTCGCGCACGTTGAGCCCGGCGAAGCGGACCCCGTCGCCGGCGCGGGCCTGGGCGGCGGCGACGAGCTCGTCGGCCTCCTCCCGGCACGGCGCGCACCCGGCGTACCAGAGGTTGACCACCACGACGTCACCGCGCCACGCGGCGAGGTCGAGGGTGGAGCCGTCGGTGGTGGGCCCGGTGATCTCCACGGGGTCCCCGCGCTCGTCGACCGGCACCTCGCGGAACGCCCCGGTCCCCTCGATGTAGCCCGTGCGGTCACCGACCTGCTGCCCCAGTCCCCCGCTGCACCCAGCGAGCAGGATGGTCGCGGCAGCCACCGCGGCGGCAGCCCGCGCGCGCTGCGCGCTCACGCCCCGGCCACCGGGTTCGCACCGGGCAGCAGCGCCGCGGCGGGCTCGCGGTAGGTGAGCCCGACCATGGCGGGCCCGTCGAAGGTCAGCGTCGTGACCGACGCCAGGGTGCACTCGCGCTTGCGGGGGTCGTGCCAGAGGCGGTCGCCCTGCACGTGCAGCCGGGTCGCCCAGATGGGCAGCTGGTGGCTGACCAGCACCACCTCGCGTCCGGGCGCGCGCGCGGCGGCGTCACGCACCGCAGCCAGCACGCGGGCGTGCTGCGCGGCGTAGGCCTCCCCCCACGAGGGGGTCAGCGGGTTGCGGTAGCGCCACCAGTAGCCGGGGCGCGCCAGGGACAGGCCCCGGTCGGCGACGCGCTCGCCCTGGAAGGAGTTCTCCGCCTCGATGAGGCGGTCGTCGGTGCCCACCTCCAGCCCGTAGGCGCCGGCGATGGGGGCGGCGGTCTCCTGGGCGCGCTCCAGGGGTGACGCGGTGACCTCCGCGACGTCGTGACCGCCCTCGCGCAGATCGTCCGCGACGGCCGCGGCCATGGCTCGGCCGCGCTCGGAGAGGTGGAAGCCCGGCAACCGCCCGTACAGCACACCGGCGGGGTTGTGGACCTCACCGTGGCGCAGCAGGTGGACGGAGGTCAGCGGCACCGTGCAAGCATCCCACGCGGCACCGTCACCAGCCCAGGGCCGGGCGCATCAGCGCAGGTCAGGAGCCTGGGGCGAGCGGGGTTGTGGTCGAGATGACACCAGCGCTCAGCGCGCGGCGGCCGCCGCGGCGCGGGCGGCGTGCGGGAGGGCGTCGAGCACGATCGACAGCGCCTCCTCGTCGTGGGAGGCGCTGAGGAACCACGCCTCGTAGGTGCTCGGCGGCAGGTGCACGCCGCGGGCGAGCATCGCGTGGAAGAAGGCGGCGTACGCGGCGGTGTCCTGGGTGCGGGCCTGGGCGTACGTGGTCACCGGCGCCCCGACCCGCTCGGAGCTCGCGCCCGTGGCGGTGGTGAGGAAGAGGCTGAACATCGAGCCCGCGACGCCGACCGCGTGCGGCACGCCGGCGGCGGTCAGCGCCGCGGAGGCGGCGTCGCGCACGGTGGCCGCCGCGGCGTCCACGGCCTCGTAGACCTGCGGGGTGCAGGCGCGCAGGGTCGCCAGGCCCGCGGCGGAGGCGACCGGGTTGCCCGACAGGGTGCCGGCCTGGTAGACGGGCCCGGCGGGGGCGAGCTGGGCCATGACGTCGGCGCGGCCGCCGAACGCCGCGACGGGGAAGCCGCCGCCCATCACCTTGCCGAAGGTGAACAGGTCGGGGGCCATGGCGTCGGGGTAGGGACCCTCCAGCCCGTACCAGCCGCTGGCGGTGAGGCGGAAACCGGTCATCACCTCGTCGGAGACCAGCAGCGCGCCGTGTACCCGGGTGGTGCGCAGCAGGGCCTCGGTGAAGCCCGGGAGCGGCGGGACGACGCCCATGTTGCCGGCGGCGGCCTCGGTGATCACGCAGGCGATGCGCTCGCCGTGCTCGGCGAAGGCCTCCTCCAGGGCCGCGACGTCGTTGTACGGCAGCACCAGGGTCTCCGCGGCGGTGGCAGCGGTGACCCCGGGGGTGTCGGGCAGGGCGAAGGTGGCGAGCCCGGAGCCGGCGGAGGCGAGCAGGGCGTCGACGTGGCCGTGGTAGCAGCCGGCGAACTTCACGACCACGGGGCGGCCCGTGGCGCCGCGCGCGAGGCGGATGGCGCTCATCGTGGCCTCGGTGCCGGAGTTGACCAGCCGCACCTGCTCCAGGGGGGGCACGCGGGCGACCAGCTCCTCCGCGAGCGCCACCTCCCCGTGCGAGGGCGTGCCGTAGGAGAAGCCGCGGGCGGCCGCAGTGGTCACCGCGTCGAGAACCTCGGGGTGGGCGTGGCCGAGGATCATCGGCCCCCAGGAGCAGATGAGGTCGACGTAGCGGCGCCCGTCGACGTCGAAGAGGTAGGGGCCCTGCGCCCGGTCGGTGAAGCGCGGGGTCCCGCCCACGGCGCGGAAGGCGCGCACGGGGGAGTTGACCCCCCCGGGAAGCACCGCGCTGGCGCGCGCGAACAGGGCCGCGGAGGCGGGGGCCTCGAAGGGGTACGGGGTGGTGGCGCTCGTGGTGCTCACGGTCGTCATCCTCCCCGCCCGTCGCGCTCAGCCCTCGCGCAGGTGCCCTCCGACCCGGGACATGGCGCTGCCCAGGGCGGCGACCTCCTCGGGGGAGAGCTGGTCGAAGAGGTGCTCGCGGACGCCGCGGACGTGCGTGGGGGCGGCCGCGACCAGGGCGGCGTGCCCGGCGTCGGTCATCCCCGCCAGCACCCCGCGCCGGTCGCTGGGGCAGGCGGTGCGCCGCACGAGGCCGCGGTCCTCCATGCGCGCGATGGTGTGGGTGAGCCGGCTGCGCGAGTGCACCAGGCCCTCAGCGAGCTCCGACATGCGCAGGGACCAGCCCGGGGCCTCTGAGAGGCGCACGAGCACCTCGTACTCGGGCATGGAGAGGTGGTCCTCCCCCTCGGCCAGCTCGCGGGCGAGCCGCTCCCAGAGCAGCTGCGTGCCTTCGAGGAAGTCGCGCCACACGCGCTGCTCGGCGTCGTCGAGCCATCGGACGTCCTGAGAGGCGCTCTGCGCGGTGGGCGGCACGGGGGCAGTGTACCTAGTCGTTGAACTCTCAACGTGTTCGACACAGGACGGCACGCACCCACCCCGACCCCGTGAGGAGCGGCCATGAGCACGCAGACCCTCCCCGCCGGGCTGACCACCGGCACCTGCTGCATCGATCCCGCGCACAGCGCGGTCGGGTCCAGCGTGCGCCACGCCGTGGTGACCAGGGTGCGCGGCAGCTCCTCCGACGTCAGCGGCACCGTCGTCCTCGACGAGGACGCCCACCTCATCGCCGTCGAGGCGACCGTCGCGATGGCGTCGGTCGCCACCCGCAACGGGCACCTGCGCACTCCCGGCTTCGTCGACGTCGAGCGGCAGCCCACGATGCGCTGCGCCTCCCGCAGCGTGGCGGTCACCCACGGCGGGGTCCTCGTGACCGGCGACCTGGCCCTGCACGGGATGACCCACGAGGTGGTGCTCGAGGTCGAGGCCGGAGGCGTGGCCACCGACCCCTTCGGCAACGCCCGGGCCGGCTCCTCGGCCGAGACCCAGGTGAGCCGCTCCGACGACGGACTGACGTACGACGCCGCCCTGGAGGGCGGCGTGCTGGTCAGCGACACCGCGAGGATCAGCTCTGCGCCGCTCCGGGTGGCGGTCACGCCGTCGTCGAAGGAGACGCCGGCCCCGAAGGCCCACCTGCCCAGGGAGGGCCGCAGCGCTGGCGGCTCCACCTCGTCGGCGAGCTCGGCGGCGGTGAGGGCGTGGCGGCGCGCTGTTCGACCACGCGGTGGAGCAGCTGGCCGATGAAACGGCTTCGCGTGGCACGAGGGCGAGGGCGACCGCACCAGGGCCAGCTGGCTGGCGGACCACCGCGCCCCTGGCGGCGATGAGCGGCGGCGGGGCGGGAGTGTCCTGAGGACGAGGTCGTGGTCTTCGAGCGGTTCCGCGTGGTGTGGCACCCGACGAGGCGGATGCCTGACCCGTCGGGGCACGCCCTCTGCGTGCCCCTGGCCGCAGTTGTGGTGACAAGTGCACCGGGGCGACCTCCCCCACCACAGTTGTGGTGGCAAGTGCAGTGGGGTGGACCCTGCCGGCGTCTCAGCGCGGCTTCGCGGTGTCCATCGCGGCCCTGATGGTCGCCACGAGAGTCCGCTGGTCCTTCATCATCTCGGCTGTGACGTGGACCACGACCCAGCCAGCCGCCTGGACGTCGTTGAGCCGTCGCCGGTCCCGTTCGAGCTGGCTGCGCAGTGCGTGCCAGGCACCGTCGTACTGGATGCCGAGCCGATAGCCACGCACTGCCAGGTCGAGTCGCGCCACGCACCGCCCGTCATGCAGCACGCTCACCTGCGGCTCGACGTCGATGCCCGCACCCCCGAGGACCACCCGCAATCGCGACTCGGGGATGGACTCGGCCCGCGCGTCGATCAGGGCGCAGGCCTCGCGGACGGCACAGACGTCGTCGTCGTAGCGCGACGCCAGCCAGCGGCTGAAGCCGGCAGCGTCGACCAGGCGCGCGCGGACGACGACGTCGAGGTGAGCCGTCGCCGTCGGCAGGTCCCACCGGGCCGCGAGGTCGAACGCCATCCGGTGCGGTGTGGCGACGCGGACGCCCTGCCACCGCTCGCTCCCCAGAGGGCCGGCGCTCGCCCGCCGCACGGAGATGCCGCCGAAGCGGAACTCCACGCCGTACGGCACCACCACCTCGACGGGATCACCGGGTCTCGCCAGATCGGCGCCGCGGACGGTGGCCAGCGAGCGGCCGGTCAGCCGCGCCCTCTCCGGCATGACCAGGCCGGCGGCGCGGCACGCGAGCTGATGCGTGAGCGGGACGCCAGCAGGGCGGTAGACGCCGTGGAGGACGCGCTGGACCGAAGGTCCCCGGAGCTGGCCCCTCGTCAGCAACCCGGCTGCGACCGCATCGGAACCCCTGAACACGTCGGGCAGTGATCGACGCGGAACGGTCCTGGCCATGCTGAGGGATCGTCGCCCCACAGCCCGCCGATGAGGTCCGCGCTGCAGGAACCTGTGGACGGGCGTCGGGCCTGTGGAAGAGCGATCGTCCGCGCTCCAGCACCGCAGTTGCCACCACAAGTGCACCGACAAGTCCCGTCCGAGTGCACTTACCGCCACAACTGCGGGTAGGGGCGGGTCAGCCGCGGCGCAGCAGGGTGGCCACCTCGGTGGCCCAGTACGTCAGGGTCGCCTGCGCGCCGGCGCGCTGGATGCACGTCAGCGCCTCCAGGACCGCCCGCTCCCGGTCGATCCACCCGTTGGCCGCGGCTGCTTCGACCATCGCGAGCTCCCCCGACACCTGGTACGCCCACACCGGGACTCCGAGCCCTGCAGCGGCGACGTCGGACAGCACGTCGAGGTAGGGCAGCGCGGGCTTGACCATCACCACGTCCGCGCCCTGCTCGACGTCGAGCCGCACCTCCCGCAGCGCCTCCCGGCGGTTGCCCGGGTCCATCTGGTAAGCGCGCCGGTCACCGGTCAGGGCCGAGTCCACCGCGTCGCGGAAGGGGCCGTAGAACGCCGAGGCGTACTTCACCGCGTACGCCAGCAGCACCACGTCGGTGCGCCCCGCCCCGTCGAGGGCCTCGCGCACGACGCCGACCTGCCCGTCCATCATCCCTGACAGACCCAGCAGGTGCGCCCCCGCGGCCGCCTGGGCCAGGGCGACGGAGGCGTACCGCTCCAGGGTCGCGTCGTTGTCCACATCCCCGCGCGCATCGAGCACCCCGCAGTGGCCGTGGTCGGTGAACTCGTCGAGGCACAGGTCGGCCATCACCACCGCGGCGTCGCCCACGGCATCGGCGACCGCGCGCAGCGCCGTGTTGAGCACGCCCTCGGGGTCGTCGGCCCCGGAGCCGGTGGCGTCGCGCACCGCTGGGACCCCGAACAGCATCAGCCCCCCCACCCCGGCCGCCACCGCCTCGTGCGCGGCATCGACCAGGGAGGAGGTGGTGTGCTGGACCACGCCGGGCATCGAGGCGATCGGCGCCGGGGACGTCAGGCCCTCCTTGACGAACAGCGGCAGCACCAGCCGTGCGGGGTCCAGGTGCTGCTCGGCGGTCAGCGACCGCAGCGCCGCACCGGCCCGCAGCCGCCGGGGCCGCTGCACCAAGGGAGCGCTCACCGCGAGCGGCGCCTGACCCCGAGCCCCGCACGGCGCTCGCTGGGACGCAGCACCGCCTCCCCGGCCTCGGCGGCAGCCACCCGCAGGCCCGCGCCGTGGGCGGCGAGGGCGTCGACGAGGGCGTCGGTGCTGGCACGGTCGGCGACGACGTCCACCCGTAGCCCCAGCTCCTGCGCCGCCGCCGCGGTGGCGGGGCCGATGACGGCGACCACGGTGGCCGGGTGCGGCTTGCCTGCGATGCCCACGAGGTTGCGCACCGTGGAGGAGGAGGTGAACACCACCGCGTCGAAGGCCCCCGACTTGATGGCGTCCCGCACCGGCGCCGGCGGCGGCGCCGCGCGCACGGTGCGGTAGGCCGTGACGTCGTCGACCTGCCAGCCCGCGGCCTGCAAGCCCTCGACCAGGTTCTCCGTGGCGATGTCGGCTCGGGGCAGCAGCACCCGGTCGATGGGGTCGAGCACCTCGTCGTAGGGGGGCCACACCTCCAGCAGTCCCGCCGCGGACTCCTCACCGGCGGGCACCAGGTCGGGCTCGATGCCCCAGTCACGCAGGGCCTGCGCGGTGACCCCCCCGACGGCGGCGATCTTCAGCCCGGAGAAGGCCCGCGCGTCGAGCCCGTACTCGGCGAACTTCGCGCGCACGGCGGCCACGGCGTTGACGGAGGTGAAGCCGACCCACTCGTAGCGCCCGGTGACCAGGCCGCGGACGGCCTTGTCCATCTGGTGGGGGGTGCGGGGCGGCTCGACGGCGATGGTGGGGACGACGTCGGCGGTGGCGCCGTGCGTGGCCAGCCGGTCCACCGTGGGCGTGGACTGCGCCTGGGTGCGCGGCACGAGCACCCGCCACCCGAACAGCGGGCGGGTCTCGAACCACGCCAGCTTCTCGCGCTGAGCGGTGCCGGGGCCGACCACGGCCACGAGCGGCTCGGGCAGCGCGTCGCCGAGGTCGCCCAGCACCGCCGACAGCGTGCCAAGAGTGGCGCTCACCGCGCGCTGCGCCGTGGTGGTCCCCCCCGAGATGACCGTGACCTCACGGCCCTCGGGGCGTCCCGCGGCCACGAACGCCTTGGCTGCGGTGACCAGCTCGTCGTGACCGCCGGTGAGCACCACGGTGCCGGGCACCCCGGCGAGCGCGTCGAGCGCGGCTCCGCCGAGGTCGGCGTCGAGCACGTGCAGGTCCGAGACCCGCGACGTCGCCGTGACCACGCCGGCGTACAGGGGCACCGCCACCGCGGTGGAGACCCCCGGCACGACCTCGAAGGGCAGGTGCGCCCGGGAGGCGGCGAGCATCTCCTCGGCGAGCTCGCTGCGCCCGGCGGCGTCCCCGGCGAAGAGGCGCACCACGCGGCGCCCGGCCTTGGCCGGAGCGGTGAGGAGCTTGGCGCGCGCGGCGGTGGTCAGCGGCTCGGACCCGCCGTCGGGGCCCTCGGCCTCGACGACCTCGACGCCGTCGCGGCAGTGGCGCTCCACGACGTCGTGGGGGGCGAAGCGGTCCAGGACCACCACGTCGGCCGCGGCGAGGACCCCGGCGGCGCGCAGCGTCAGCAGGCCGGGGTCACCCGGCCCGGCACCCACGAAGGAGATGGCACCCGCGGAGGAGGTGGCCCCTGCGGAGGGGGTGGCGCCGGAGACCGCCGCGGTCGCGGCGGCGGGGGTGGTGCTCATCGGGGGGGTCACGGGTGTCGCCTCTCCGGCAGGTCGTCGGCTGCCGTCACGTGCTGTGGGTCGAGCGTCGGGGAGGGGTGCGGGGGTCGTGCTGACGTCGGGCCGGTCGCCGAGGTCGCCGAGGTCACCGAGGTCACTGCCGCCGCACCGTCGGCGAGGAGGCCGTTCGCGACGTCGAGGCCCAGGGCTGCCGCGGCGTGCAGCACGTCGAGGAAGGCGTGCTCGGAGGGACCCGAGACCGCCGAGCGCCGCAGCGCGAAGGTGCCGTCGGTCGAGGCGACCACCGCGCGCAGCAGCACGCCACCACCGTCGTCGGTGGTCGCCAGCGCCCCGACCGGCGCGCTGCAGCCCGCCTCGAGCGCCGCGAGGAGCGTGCGCTCCGCGGTGACCTCCGCGCGGGTCAGGGCGTGGTCGAGGCCGGCGCACGCCGCAGCGGTGACCGCGTCGTCCGAGCGGCACTCCACCGCCAGCGCTCCCTGCCCCGGGGCGGGCATGACCACCTCCGGGTCGAGCACCTCCGACACCTCGTGCTCGCGCCCGAGGCGGGCCAGCCCGGCGAGGGCGAGGACCACGGCGTCGACCACCCCGTCGGAGACCAGCGCCAGGCGGGTGCCGACGTTGCCGCGCACGTCCACGACCCGCAGGTCCGGGCGCGCAGCGAGGAGCTGGGCGGCGCGGCGCGGCGAGCCGGTGCCCACGCGCGCACCCGCGGGCAGCGCGGCGAGCCCAGCGCCGGTCCGCGAGACCAGGGCGTCGCGGGGGTCCTCGCGCAGGGGCACGGCCGCCAGCGCCAGCCCGGGGGCCGGGGCGGTGGGCAGGTCCTTGAGGGAGTGGACGGCGAGGTCGACCTCACCGGCGCGCAGGGCGGTGCGCAGGGCGGTGGCGAAGACCCCCGTGCCCCCGATGGTCGACAGCGGCGCGGTGGAGACGTCGCCCTGGGTGACCACCTCCACCAGCTCGACCTCGCGCCCGCTGCGCTCGCGCAGGGCGTCGGCGACCATCCCGGACTGCGTGAGCGCCAGCGCGCTGCGCCGGGTGCCGAGGCGCAGGACCCCGCCCACGGCGCTGGGCCCGGAGGACGTCCGGGTGCCGGTGCGCGTCAGGCCAGCGGTGCGCGTCCGGGACCCGGTGGCACCGGGCGCGGAGCTCAGCAGGCTCACCGGCCACCCCCCGCCGCGCCGACCGCGCCGGTGGGGCTGGCGCGCCGGGCCGGCACCGAGCGGAGGACCTCGCCGACGGCCGGGGCGCCGTCGGGCCCCGTGCCCGCGAGGTCGACCGGCAGGTCGAACAGCTCCCGCAGCGCCGCGGCGTAGGAGACCCCCGCGTCGCTGCCGGCCGCCAGGGCCTTGACCCGCACGCTGGGGGTGTGGAGCAGCTTCTCCACCACCCGGTGCACCGTCAGCTCCAGCTCCGCGGCGGTGCGGGGGTCGAGGGCGTGGCCCTGGGCAGCGGAGCGGTGGCGCAACCGGGCGAGCTCCCCCTCGACCACGTCGGCCGCCTGCGCGCGCAGCGCGGCCACGGTGGGCGCCACCACCGCGGCCCGCTCGGCGGCCCGGTGCGCCTGCACCTCCTCGGCCACGATCGCCCGCGCGTGCGCGACGTCGTCCTCCACACCGCGCGCGAGCTCCTCCCGCTCCCGCAGAGCGGCCAGGGTCACCAGGTGCACCCCCGGCAGGTCGCCGGCGGCGGGGTCGACGTCGTGGGGCAGGGCCAGGTCGACCAGCAGCTGGTCCCCGGCCGCGGCACCCCCGCGCAGCTCGCGGGCGGCGGCCACCACGCCGGTGGGCAGCACCACCCCGGTCGCCCCGGTGCACGTGACGACGACGTCCGCCCCGGCCAGCGCCGCGGTCAGGGCGCCCACGTCGTCCAGCGCGACCCACGCGCCGCCCACCTGCTCGGCGAGGCGGCGCCCGCGCGAGGCGCTGCGGTTGGCCACGGTCACCCGGGTCGTGCCGTGGCGACGCAGGGTGGCGGCGGCCAGGGCGCTCATCGAGCCGGCACCGACGACCAGCGCCGAGCGCCCCGCCGCCGTGCCCCCTAGCAGCGCGTCGGCCCCGGCGAGCCCGGACTCCACGAGGGAGGCACCCGCGCGGCCCAGCCCCGTCTCGGACTGCACGCGCTTGCCCACCCGCAGGCCCTGCTGCACCAGGTGCTGGAGGCTGCGTCCGACGGTGCCGTCGTCCTGGCCGCGCCGCAGGGCGGCGCGGACCTGCCCCAGGACCTGCGCCTCCCCCAGGGCCATGGAGTCCAGTCCGCTCGCGACGGTGAACAGGTGGTGCACGGCGCGGTCGCCGTGGTGGAAGTACAGGTGGTCGGCCAGCTCGTCGACCCCGATGCCGGTGACCTGCGCGATGACCGCGGTCAGGTGGTGCACCGCGGGGTGGAAGGCCGGTGCCTCCGCGTACAGCTCCACGCGGTTGCACGTGGCGAGCACCAGCGACTCGGAGGCGCTGGGGTCCCCGGGGGGACCTGCGCCGTGGCCGGGGCCGCCGACCGGCGCGACGGCGAGCCCGGCGAGGCGGCGGGAGCCCTCGGCGTCCAGCGCCGCCCGCTCCAGGAGGGCGATCGGGGAGGAGCGGTGGGAGAGACCGACGACGAGCAGGCTCACCGGGCGCCCTCCAGCAGTCCGGGCCCGCGCGGCGCGGCGGACAGCACGGCCGAGCCCTTCCGCTGCTCGTGGTAGGCGAGGATCTGCAGCTCGGTGGAGAGGTCGACGCTGCGGAGGTCGACCCCGGCGGGCACCGCCAGCTCCGTCGGCGCGAAGCTGAGGACGCTGGTGACCCCGGCCGCGACCATCCGGTCGCAGAGGCCCTGGGCGGAGGCGGTGGGCACCGCCAGCACGCCGATGCGGACGTCCAGCTCGGCCAGGTCGTCCTCGAGGCGCTCGACCGGGGCGACGACGAGCTCGCCCACGCGCGTGCCCACCACGGCGGGGTCGGCGTCGAACAGGGCCACCACCGCGGTGCCGCGCGGGGCGAAGCCGCTGTAGTCGGCCAGGGCGCGCCCCAGGCTGCCGATGCCGACGATCGCCACGTGCCAGCGCTGGTTCAGACCGAGCGCCCGCCCGATCTGGTGGAGGAGGTAGTCGACCTCGTACCCCACGCCGCGCGTGCCGTAGGAGCCCAGGCAGGAGAGGTCCTTGCGGAGCTTGGCCGACCCGACGCCGGAGGCCAGCGCGAGCTCCTCGCTGGAGACGGTGGTCACGCTGCGCTCGACGAGCCCGTGGAGCACGCGGAGGTAGATCGGCAGGCGGGCCACCGTGGCGTCGGGGATGCTCCGGGAGCTGCGGGCACCGCCGCGCACGGGTGGGCGCGGGGACGCATCGTCAGCGGGGGGCGTGGTCACGGTGGTGCTGTGCTCCAGACGGCGGGTGTGGTGCGACGGGCCTCGCGCGGGGTCGCGGCGCCGCATCCTGCGGTCACCAGGATAAGCCTTGTGAACAGGTGCACGAAGTCTGGGAGGACCGCTCTGGCAGCACGGTGACGGATGTCACCGCTCAACGAGCCCCAGCGCGCGGGACCTGGCAGGAGCGGGCCAGCGGCGCGCGAGGTCACCGCCGGAGCGCACCCAGGGCGGTCCGCAACCGGTCGGGATCGATGCGCCAGTGGTCGACGTGGTGGTCGTCGACGGTGACGACGGGCACCAGGTCGGTGTAGCGCGACCTCAGCCCCCCGGCGGCGCCGGCGGGACCGTCGATGTCGACCTCGGCCCAGGGCTCACCGCGCTCGGCACACACGGCGGCGACGACGTCGCGGGCCGAGGTGCACAGGGAGCAGCCTGGGCGCGTGTGCAGCAGGACCCGGGTGGCGGCGTCACCACCCGTGGTCGCAGCGCCGCCCACCCGCACCGCTCAGGTCACTTCTTGTTGCGGCGCTGGTGCCGGGTCTTGCGCAGCAGCTTGCGGTGCTTCTTCTTGGCCATGCGCTTGCGGCGCTTCTTGATGACGGAGCCCACGTGTCCTGCCGATCCCTCGTGCCGGTCGCCCGGCGAGCCTGCCCCGGGTCGCCCGGGTCCGGCGTCCCACCCTACCGGCCGGTGGAGCGGTCGGCGGCGGCGAGCAGGGCTCGGGCACCGGGCCCAGCGGTCAGGCGGACTCGACGAAGGAGTGCTGCAGGTACTGCTCGACGGCGGCCTCGGGGACCCGGAAGGACCGACCCACGCGCACGGCGGGCATCTCCCCCGAGTGCACCAGGCGGTACACCGTCATCTTCGAGACCCGCATCATCGTGGCGACCTCGGCCACGGTGAGGAATCGGGTGCCGCTCAGTTCCCGGTCGTTGGCCATGTGCTCTCCCGATCTCGGTCCCCGTTCCGATCGGGGCTGCTGACGTGTGACCACTGTAGGGGCAGATGTGGCCGGTGTGAATGTTACGGGTCGCTCCGTGGCCGTGCACGGGGGCGATCCCGCTCACATGCGGACGAACGGTGGCCGGCGGCCGGTGCGGACCACAGAGTCCGTCACTCCGGTCCCGCGACCCCGCTCCCGCCGCCGCGAGCCCGCCCACCTCGACCCGGGCCCGGCAGCGTGACGGCCTCCAGGCCGTGCCAGGGGAGCACAGCCGCCCGGGTCGCCGCCACGGCACGCTCCAGCGCCGGGAGCGGGTGGCCCCCGCGCCGCGGGACACGAGGACCGGCGTCCTCGCCCATCAGCGCCGGCGCCGCGCGGCCGCTCCGCTCCACGCGGCGCCGCCACACCTCCGGCACCGGCGTCGCGGGGTCCACCGGGGCGTGCGCGGCCACCGCGATCAGGTGCGTCCAGGCACGCGGCACCACCTGGGTCACCTCGTACCCCCCGCCGCCCGTCGCGACCCACCGCCCGCCCGCCACCTCGTGGGCGAGCGCGTGCAGCGCGTGCGTGGTCGCCAGCTGCCCGGCCGTGCTCAGCTCCAGGTGGGCCAGCGGGTCCAGGCGGTGGGAGTCGCAGCCGTGCTGGGTGACCAGCACGTCGGGGGCGAAGGCCCGCACCACCGGGAGCACGACGGCGTGCAGCGCCCACAGCCACCCGTCGTCGCCGGTCCCGGGAGGCACCGGCACGTTGACGGCGGTGCCGCGGGCGCGCGTCCCACCGACGTCGCCGGAACGACCCGTGCCGGGGAAGAGCGTGGCGGGGTCCTCGTGGACGGAGGCGGTGAGCACGCGCGGGTCGTCCCAGAAAGCCTCCTCGACGCCGTCGCCGTGGTGCGCGTCGACGTCGACGTACGCCACGCGCCGCGCGCCGAGCGCCAGGAGGCGCGCGATGCCCGCCACGAGGTCGTTGTAGACGCAGAAGCCGCTCGCCGCCGCACGAGCGGCGTGGTGCATGCCGCCGCTGATGTTCACCGCGTGCTGCGCCCCGCTGGGCCCACCGCGCCACACGGCCTCAGCGCACGCCACCGTCGCGGCGAGCACCCGCGATGACGCCGCGTGCATGCCCTCGAACAGCGGCACGTCGTCGGTGCCGAGCCCGTGGGCGTGGTCCGCGGAGGAGGGGTGGGCGGGGTGGGCGGAGGCACGGCGCACCGCGGTCACGTAGGCGGCGTCGTGCGCGGTGAGCACGAGCTCGTCGGTGGGTGGGACGGGAGCGGGCACCACCTGCACGCCGGGGGCGTGCAGCACGCCGAGGGCGCGTGCCAGCTCGACCGTCAGGGTCAGGCGCACGGGGGACATCGGGTGCTCCGACCCGAAGTCGTACCGAGCCAGTTCCTCGTCCCACACGACGGTGGTGCGGTGGTCCGGCACCGCTCAGACCACCCGTGCCCGCAGGTTCTCGCGGGCGAAGGCCAGCGCCGAGGCCAGGTTCGCCTCCCGCTCCCCCGGGCTCCGGTCGCGCCGGGTGGCCACCTCCACGACGACCGCACCGTCGAAGCCCCGCTCGGCGAGGTGGGCGAGCAGCGCAGCGACGGGCTGGTCACCCTCCCCGGGCAGCAGGTGCTCGTCCTTGGCCAGGCCCGTGCCGTCGGTCAGGTGCAGGTGGCTCAGGCGCTGCCCGAGGAGCTCGGCCAGCTCCAGGCAGTCCTGCCCCGCGACGGAGGCGTGCGAGACGTCGAGGGTCACGTCGGGGAAGGCCGCCCCCTGCGGACCGCAGGTGTCCCACCCGGGGGTGTAGGCCTCGAACTCCCTGGAGCGGGCCCTCCAGGGGTACATGTTCTCCACCGCCACCACCACCTGGTGCTGCTCGCCGACGCGGGCGAGCCCCTCGGCGAAACCGGCGGCGTACTCGCGCTGCCAGCGGAACGGCGGGTGCACCACCACGACCCCGGCGCCGACGCGCGCGGCCATCGCGGCGGCCAGCTCGATCTTCGGCCACGCCGCCGAGCCCCACACCCGCTGGGTGAGCAGCAGGGTCGGGGCGTGGACGGCGAGCACCGGCACCCCGAAGTGGGCGGAGAGCTCGGCCACCGCGTCGGGGTCCTGGCTGACGGGGTCGGACCAGACCATCACCTCGACGCCGTCGTAGCCGAGGCGGGCCGCCATCTCGAAGCCGTCGGCGCACCCCTGCGGGTACACCGAGGCGGTGGACAGGGCGACGGGCGCGACCACGGGGGGATCGTAGGCGGCGACCGGGTCGCGGGTGGCCTCAGAGCCCCTGCGCCAGGCGGTGGTGCGCGGCGTCCCACCGCAGCTGGTCCCTGGAGCGCCGGGTCGTGGTGCCCGCGTCGATCAGCGCCAGCTCGACGCCGGCCGTCCGCGCGAGGTCGTCCAGAGCTCCGGTGGGCACCCGGGTGTGCAGGTGCAGCAGCCCCCCGGAGCCTGCGGGCCAGCGATCCGCGCCTTCGCCGGGGAGGAGGTGTGCATCCGGGTGATCACGCCCACGCCCACGCACGCGTCGTCCGCCGTCGCCTCCAGCGCGACCCGGCGGATCGCGTCGGCGTCGGTGAGCACCGGGTGCCACGCCACCCGCAGGGGCACCTCGGCGGGGGCGTCCAGGTCGCGGGCGATGCGCCGGGAGCCGTCGGCGACCTGCTGCAGGACGTCGTCGCCGCGCAGGACCCGGCAGCCGGTGAGGAACCGGGCCTCGCGGGCGTCGTAGGGGTCGGGGAGCACAGCGCCTCCCGGTGGGCCTGCGCCTCAGCGCTGGCCGTGGACGTGCTGGTAGCGGTCGTGCAGGGCGTCGATCGCGTCCTGCGGGACGGGCAGGGGGTCGCCCGGCTGCCGGGCGAGGTGCACGGTGCGCGCGACGTCCTCGACCCACACCGCGCTCTTGACCGCGGCGAGCGCGCTCGCCCCGACGGTGGATGACCCGTGGTCCTGCACCAGCACCGCCCGCGAGCGCTGCCCCGCCAGGGTCGCCACGACGCCGCGGCCGATGGCGTCGTCACCGATGACGGCGAAGGGCCCCACCGGCACGGGACCGCCGATCTCGTCAGCCATCGCCGTCAGCACGCAGGGGATCGCCTCGCCGCGGGCCGCCCACGCCGTCGCGCACGGGGAGCGGGTGTGCACCTGCCCCCCCTCGGGCAGCTCGCGGTGGACGTGGGCGTGCGCGGCGGTGTCCGAGGACGGCGCGCGGAGGCCGTCGACGAGGTCCCCGCCGAGGTCGCAGACCACCACGACCTCCCAGCTGAGGTCCTCGTGGTCGACACCGGAGGTCTCGATGACGACCAGGTCCTCCCCCGGGACCCGCGCCGAGACGCTGCCGGCGGTCCACGCCACCAGCTGGTGGCGCACGAGGTGCTGGTGCAGCGCGGCGACCTCCTCGCGCAGCCCCCGGTGGGTGCCCCGCTCGGGCGCGCGACCCGCTCACCGCACCACCGCCCCGCCGGTGGCCGTCGCGGCCAGCTCCCGCTCCACCACCGCGTGCGGACAGGAGCGCACCGCGCGGGCGGGCTCCCCGCCGTCGCGGACGCGGACGACCACGGCGCGCCAGGGCGGGGTGCCGCAGTCCACCACCACCGCGTGGCGACCACCCGCGCGGCCGGCACCGTCGTCGAGCGGCGCCCCGGTGGTCATGGCCACGTCCTCCTCGGCGTCTGCACCAGCAGTGCGCACGGTCGTCGGTGCGTCACGGGCCCGCACACCACGGGCCCGCGCACGCGGGGCTGGACCGGTCCACGGACGTCACGGCTGCGCGACCACGGGGGCGGCGCGCGGCGCCCCGGTCACGGCGTCGAGGAGCGCCTGCGCCGTGCCGACGTCGGTCACCAGGTCGGTGAAGTACCCCGCACGGGCCCCCGCGAGGACGCTCGGGACCTTCTCGAGACCCACGGCGACGGCGATGCACCGCTCCAGGGCGCGCAGGCGCTCCAGCGAGGTGGCCAGCAGTCGTTCCGACCCCGCGAAGGGCACGGGCACGCCGTCGACATCGTAGAAGCGGCTGCAGACGTCGCCCGCCGAGTCCATGATCCACGGGTCGTCGGTGTCGAGGAACGACGGGATGGAGGTGCGCGTCCGCGGGGGGGCGCCGACGCCGACCACCGCACACCGCGCGTGCTCCCAGGCGTCGAGCACCCGGCGGGTGCTCGGGTCGCTGAGCAGCTCCTCGTGCAGTCCCGGGCCGGGCATCGCGGGAGCGAAGAGGAACAGCGGGACCCCGCCCACCTTCGCGGCGACCTGGCGCGTGAGCTCGTTGCTCTGGTACCAGGCGTCGGCCTCGTCCAGGCCCCCGATCATCGGCACGACGCGCACCCCGGGCAGCGGCGGCAGGGGGCCCTGGGCGATCTCGCAGGTGCTGCGCCCGGTCATGACCAGGAGCGTGTCCCCGGAGCGCAGGCCCGCTCCGGCGAGGACGTCGTGGACGACCGGGCCGAGGGAGGCCGCGAGGTGCGGGCCGCGACCGGTGCCCAGGTGCACCCCGCGCAGGCCCGTCGCGTCGCGCAACCGCTCGGCGAGGTGGTCCCGCTCGACGTGCTGGGGCCGCACCACCTCGACGCGCACCACACCCAGGCGCCGCGCGTCCGAGAGCAGCCGCCCGACCGTGGTGCGGCTGGTGCCCAGGCGCGCGGAGACCTCGGCCTGCGTGGCCTCCTCCACGTGGTACATCACCGCGGCCGCGTACACGAGGTCGAGGTGCGCCCGCGCCTCGGCGTCGCCGACGCCCGCTGCGCCGCGGGCCGTGCCGTCGCCGTCCTCGGGGAGCGCTGAGCTCATCGCCGTCCCCGTCCCGCGCAGGGCGCCACCACGCGCGGCCGCCGTGGTCGCACGATAGCGGCCGCACCCACCCGGAGGTGTCTGCGCATCTGCCCTGGACATATGACCAGAGGCGTGAGTAGTGTTCGCAGCACCCGACCGGAGCGCCGGGCGGCCCGCACCGCTGCGGGCGGGAGGAGGAGGAGTCCGACGATGGACCAGCCCGAGATGATGCAGGCCGTGGTCAACCACGGCCCCGAGGACTACCGGCTCGAGCAGATCGCCGTGCCCTCGCCCGGCCCGGGTGAGGCGCTGGTGCGCGTGGAGGCGGTGGGCATCTGCGCCTCCGACCTCAAGTGCTACCACGGTGCGGCGAAGTTCTGGGGCGACGAGACCCGCCCGGCGTGGGCGGAGACGGAGGTCGTGCCCGGCCACGAGTTCGTCGGCGAGGTCGCCGCGATCGACGACGCGGCCCGGGCGCGCTGGGGCGTCGACGTCGGGGATCGCGTGACCTCCGAGCAGATCGTGCCGTGCTGGGAGTGCCGGTACTGCCTGCGGGGGCAGTACCACATGTGCGCACCCCACGACATCTACGGCTTCAAGCGCCGCACCCCGGGGGCCATGGCCGAGTACATGGTCTTCTCCAAGGACGCACTGGTGCACAAGATGGGCAAGGAGCTGCCCGCGCACCAGGCGGCGTTCGTGGAGCCGCTCTCGTGCTCGCTGCACGCCGTCGAGCGCGCCGGCATCACCTTCGAGGACGTCGTCGTGGTCGCGGGCGCCGGTCCGATCGGCCTCGGCGTGGTCGCCGGCGCCAGGGCCAAGGGCGCGGCGACGGTCGTGTGCCTCGACCTGGTCGACTCCAAGCTGGAGCTGGCGCGGCTGTGCGGCGCCGACGTCACCTTCAACATCGGTCAGGTCGACGCCGTCGCGGCCGTCAAGGAGATGACCGGCGGCTACGGGGCCGACGTGTACATCGAGGCCACGGGCCACCCCTCCGCGGTCTCGCAGGGCCTGAACCTGCTGCGCAAGCTCGGCACCTACGTGGAGTACGGCGTGTTCGGGTCCGAGGCCAGCGTCGACTGGAGCATCATCAGCGACGACAAGGAGCTCGACGTCCTCGGCGCCCACCTCGGGCCCCACACCTGGCCGGGGGCGATCAAGATGCTCGACTCCGGGATCCTGCCGATGGACCGCATCGCCAGCCACCAGCTGCCGCTCTCCCGCTTCCAGGAGGGCCTAGACCTGGTCGCCGACGGCACCACGTCGGTGAAGGTCTCCCTCATCCCCGACGCCCTCCACCAGGGCTGACCGCCGGGCGCCGCCGCCCGGCGGCGCCGTCCCACCACCCGCCCGCGGGTGGCTCTGCCCTGCCCGCCAACGACCTGCACCCGAACGAGGAGACGCCCGTGAAGAGAACCCGCACCCACCGCACCACCACCGGAGCGGTGGCCGTGACCGCAGCCGTCGTCCTCAGCTCCTGCGCCAGCTCGTCCGGCGGCACCGCGGCCGAGGAGACCGCGAGCGGCAGCAGCAGCGAGGCCGGCACCATCGCCTTCCTCATGCCCGACCTCGCCTCCACGCGCTACGAGGAGCAGGACTACCCGCTCTTCGAGGCGGCGGTGCAGGAGCAGTGCGGCTTCGAGGTGCTCTACAACAACGCCGACGCCGACGCCGCCGACCAGCAGCAGCAGGTCGACTCCGCGATCTCCCAGGGTGTGGACGCCATCGTCCTCGACGCGGTCGACACCGCAGCGGCGGCGAGCCTGGTCAACAACGCCCAGTCGCAGGACATCCCGATCATCGCCTACGACCGCCCCATCCCCGACCAGCCGGCCGACTACTACGTCTCCTTCGACAACGAGGCGATCGGCGCGTCCATCGCGCAGTCCCTGGAGGACGAGCTGGCCGCCAACGGCATCACCAGCGGCGGCATCCTGCAGGTCAACGGCTCACCCACCGACGCCGCGGCGGGCCTCATCCGCGACGGCGTGGACTCCGTGGTCGACTCGGGGCCCTACGAGGTGCTCGCCGAGTTCGACACGCCCGGGTGGGAGCCGCCGGAGGCGCAGAACTTCGTCAGCGGCCAGATCACCCAGTTCGGCGACCAGATCGTCGGGGTCGTCGCCGCCAACGACGGCACGGGCGGCGCGAGCATCTCCGCGTTCCGGTCCGCGGGGGTCACGGTGCCCCCGGTGACCGGCAACGACGCCGAGCTGGCCGCGATCCAGCGGATCGTCTCCGGCGACCAGTTCAACACCATCTCCAAGCCGATCTCCACCGTCGCCGAGGCCGCCGCCGAGGTGGCGTGCTCCTTCGCGCAGGGAGAGACCGTCGAGCCGGAGACCGAGCTGTTCGGCACCCCGGCGCAGCTGTTCACCCCGGAGGTCGTGACGCAGGAGAACCTCGCGGAGGTCATCGTCGACGGTGGCATCTACACCGCCGAGGAGATCTGCACCGCCGAGTACGCGGAGGGCTGCGCCGCCCTGGGCATCGAGTGATCCCCACCACCGCCTGAGCACCAGCCCACCCGCAGCCGACCCCCGGGCACCGTCCGGGGGTCGGTCGCGGACCGCCGCAGCCACCCGCCCGCCCCACCCCCGGAGAGCCCATGACCACGATCGATGCGCCGGTGCCGTCGCCGGGGCGCACCACCCGCGAGGTGCTCTCGCTGCGCGGCATCACCAAGTCCTTCGGCGCCGTCGCCGCGCTCTCCGGGATCGACCTCGACGTCGGCGCCGGTGAGGTCGTGGCCGTGGTGGGCGACAACGGGGCGGGCAAGTCGACGCTGGTCAAGGTCCTCGCCGGGGTCCACCGCGCCGACTCGGGCTCGATCACCTTCGAAGGGCGCGAGGTGAGCATCGCCAGCCCCTCGGACGCGCAGGCCCTCGGCATCGCGACCGTGTACCAGGACCTCGCCCTGTGCGAGAACCTCACCGTGGTGGAGAACCTCTTCCTGGGCCAGGAGAAGGGCCGCGCCCGCCTGGACGAGGTGGCGATGGAGGTGCGCGCCTGGGAGCTGGTGCGCCAGCTGTCAGCCAAGATCCCGACCGTGCGGATCCCGGTGGCGGCCCTGTCGGGGGGCCAGCGCCAGACCGTGGCCATCGCCCGCTCGCTGCTCGGCGACCCCAGGATCATCATCCTCGACGAACCGACCGCCGCCCTCGGGGTGGCCCAGACGGCGGAGGTGCTGAACCTCGTCGAGCGGCTGCGCGAGGCGGACCACGGCGTGATCATGATCAGCCACAACATGGCCGACGTGCGGGCCGTCGCCGACCGGGTCGCGGTGCTGCGCCTCGGGCGCAACAACGGGATCTTCGACGTCGCAGGCGTCTCCTCCGAGGAGATCGTCGCCGCCATCACGGGAGCCACCGACAACGCGGTCACCCAGCGCAGCGCCGCCCGGGCTGCGCGCGCCGGCGCCGTCCACGACGACCAGCCAGGAGGTGCCCAGCGATGAGCACGACCGCCACACCGCCGCCCACCGCCCCGGCGAGCCCGCCCACCGCCACCGACCTGCAGGACGAGCGGCTGCGCCGGAGCACCGGGGTGCGGGGGGCGGTCACCACCTTCCTCGGCAACCTGCGCTCGGGCGATCTCGGCCTGCTGCCGGTCATCGCGGGGCTGCTGATCATCTGGGTCGTCCTCAACTCCTTGAACCCGATCTTCCTCTCCAGCGCGAACCTGGTGAACCTGCTGCTGGAGTCGGCCGCGGTCGGCACCATCGCGCTCGGGATCACCTGCGTGCTGCTCGTGGCCCAGATCGACCTGTCGGTCGGCTCCGTCAGCGGCCTGTCGGCGGCGATCGTCGCGGTGCTCTTCGTCGAGCGGGCCCTGCCGCTCGGCGTCGCCGTCGCCGGCGCCCTCCTCACCGGGGCGGTGATCGGCAGCCTGTACGGGCTGGTCTTCAACCGCGTGGGCGTCCCCAGCTTCGTGGTGAGCGTCGCCGGGCTGCTGGCCTTCCTCGGCCTGCAGCTGTACGTGCTCGAACCGGCCGGGTCCATCAACCTGCCCTTCGACTCCCCGCTGGTGTTCTTCGCCCAGCAGGCGTTCGTGCCGGCCTGGCTGTCCTACGTGCTCGTCGCCGCCGGCGCGGCGGCCCTGTTCCTCAGCGGCGCCGCCCACGCCCGGCGGCGCCGCGCGGCGGGGCTGTCGGCGGGGTCGAGCGCCGGGCTCGCGGTGCGCAGCCTCGCGCTGCTCGTCGGCGTCGGGCTGTTCGTGGCGTACCTGAACACCGCCCGCGGGGTGGGGTGGATGTTCGTCTTCTTCGTCGCCCTCGTGCTCGCCCTCCACTACGCGCTGACGCGCACCCGGTGGGGCAGGTCGGTCTTCGCCGTCGGCGGCAACGTCGAGGCCGCGCGCCGCGCCGGCATCGACGTGCGGGCCGTGTACACCTCGACCTTCGTCCTGTGCAGCACCTTCGCCGCGCTCGGGGGCATCCTGGCGGCCGCGCGCCTGGCGGCGGCGAACCAGAGCACCGGCGGGGGCGACGTCAACCTCAACGCCATCGCCGCGGCGGTCATCGGCGGCACCAGCCTCTTCGGTGGTCGCGGCACGGCCTTCGCCGCGCTGATCGGCATCCTCGTCATCGCATCGATCTCCAGCGGCCTGACGCTGCTGAACCTCGACTCGTCCTTCCGCTTCATGGTCACCGGAGCCGTGCTGCTGCTGGCCGTCGCGCTCGACTCGGTCGCGCGCAGGTCCCGCACCACCCACGGGCGGGCGTGAGCCGCCACCCCGGGGTCTGACCCCGACCCCCTGGCGCACCCCGCGGGGGTCAGGACTGCCAGGCACTGCCAGGCGGTGGGCTCCGTCCGGGCACCGACCAGCAGCGGGGCGGTGTGGTCCCGCAGCGCGCGCTGGGCCACAGTGGCCCCATGTCGCAGAGCAACCCCTCGCAGACCCCGCCGCGCCGGGAGGTGGCACCGGGCGAGCGCCACACCGCACCGTTCCGCAAGCCGCAGCTCTCGGGATCGACGCTGGGGCTGGTGGCCCTGTGGCTCGGCGGGGTCGCCTTCGGCACGGTCGCGCCAGCGTTCGTCGTCCCGCCCACCCAGGACAGCGCCAGCACCAGTGCGCTGCTCACCGCCTTCGGCCTGACCGTCGTCGGCGTCCTGATCATGGTGCTGGCGTGCCTGCTGCTGTACCGCCGAGCCCGTGAGGGCGCCGTGCTCGTCTTCGCCGTCGTCCCCACCGGCGTGCTGCTCGCCGGGGGGATGATGCTGCTGGGCACCAAGCTCTTCGGCTGAGGCGCGCCCGGCGCCACGGCACGGAGGGCTGTGCTGGCCGTGCTGGCTGTGCTGGCTGTGCTGGCCCTGTCGGTGCCCGCACGTACCGTCTCCCGCATGCCCCAGCGCACCGCCCGCAGCACCCTCAGGGCCTCCACGAACCGCTGCGCGGAGTGCGGGTGGACGACGGCGAAGTGGGTGGGCCGCTGCGGGGAGTGCCAGGCCTGGGGCACGGTGGAGGAGGTCGCACCGCCTGGCGGCGCCGCCCGCTCCACGGCCCCGGCGCCGGTGACCTCCCCCGCGCGCCCGATCGCCGAGGTCGACGTGGAGGTCGCTCGTGCCCGACCCACCGGGGTCGACGAGCTCGACCGCGTGCTGGGCGGCGGGTTGGTCCCCGGCGCCGTGGTGCTCATCTCGGGGGAGCCGGGCGTCGGGAAGTCCACGCTGCTGCTGGACGTCGCCTCGCGCGGCGCGGCGTCCGGGCGCACCGTCCTGTACGTCACCGGTGAGGAGTCGGCGGGGCAGGTGCGTCTGCGGGCCGAGCGCATCGGTGCACTGCGACCCCGCCTGTACCTGGCTGCCGAGAACGACCTCGGGGCGCTGCTCTCCCACCTCGACGCGGTGCGCCCCGACCTCCTCGTCGTCGACTCGGTGCAGACCATCGCCTCAGCGGAGGTCGAGGGGGGCGCCGGAGGGGTGTCCCAGGTGCGCGAGGTGGCCGCGGCGCTGGTGCGCGTGGCCAAGGAGCGCACCATCTCCACCCTCCTGGTCGGCCACGTCACCAAGGACGGGTCGCTGGCCGGGCCCCGACTGCTCGAGCACCTGGTGGACGTCGTCTGCTCCTTCGAGGGCGACCGGCACTCCCGGCTCCGGATGGTGCGCGCGGTGAAGAACCGCTTCGGCCCCACCGACGAGGTGGGCTGCTTCGACCTCTCCGACACCGGCATCGCCGGCCTCGCCGACCCCAGCGGGCTGTTCCTCTCCCGCTTCCCCGCCGCCGGCGGCGGCGACCCCGCGCTGGCGGTGGCCTCGACGGGCACCTGCGTGACGGTGGCGCTGGAGGGGCGCCGCCCGCTGCTGGTCGAGATCCAGTCGCTGGTGACCGGTACCCAGCAGGGCAACCCGCGGCGGGTGGTCAGCGGGCTCGACAGCAACCGGGTGGCGATGGTGCTGGCGGTGCTCTCCCGGCGGTGCAGCCTGCCCCTGGCCGCGCAGGAGGTGTACGCCGCGACCGTGGGCGGGGTGCGCGTCGGCGAGCCGGCGGCCGACCTCGCCGCGGCGATGGCCCTGGCCAGCGCGGTCCTGGATCGGCCGCTGCCGGTGGGGGCGGTGGCCTTCGGCGAGGTCGGGCTCGCCGGTGAGGTGCGCCCGGTCCCCGGGCTCGCGCGGCGCCTGTCGGAGGCGGCGCGCCTGGGCTTCACCACCGCGTACCTGCCCGCGGGGCCCTCTCACGGGTCGGTGACCACGCCCGCCCCCACCGGCATCGTCGTGCACGAGGTCTCCAGCGTCGTCCAGGCCCTGCAGCTCGCCCTGGTGGGTGACCCCGACCGGTGATCGTGGTGGCCGGCGGCGCCGCGACTACGATGTTCTCGACCCTGGGAGCGTGCGGCCGGCTCCACGGCTCGGAGGGAGGCGCGCGATGACCGAGTCCGGCGGCGTCGGTGGCGCCACGGCCGCACCCGGCACCACCAGCGAGAGCGAGCTGCTGCTCACCACGCTCGCCGCGGTGGCCCCCGGCACCCCGCTGCGCGACGCGCTCGAGCGCATCCTGCGGGGGCGCACCGGCGCGCTCGTCGTCCTCGGCCACGACGCCGTGGTGGAGCAGCTGTGCAGCGGGGGCTTCACCCTCGACGTGCCCTTCGCGGCGACCCGCCTGCGTGAGCTCGCGAAGATGGACGGCGCCGTCATCTGCGACGCCGGGGTGACGAAGATCCTGCGGGCGGCCGTGCAGCTGGTGCCCGACCCGACCATCGAGACCAGCGAGTCCGGTACGCGCCACCGCACCGCCGAGCGGGTCGCGAAGCAGACGGGGCTGCCGGTGGTCTCCGTCAGCGCGTCGATGAACATCGTGGCCCTCTACATCGGGGGCACCCGGCACGTCCTGGAGGGCTCGGAGACGATCCTGGCGCGCGGCAACCAGGCGCTCGCCACCCTGGAGCGCTACCGCGCCCGCCTCGACGAGGTCACCGGCACGCTCTCGGCGCTGGAGATCGAGGACCTGGTGACCGTCCGCGACGTCTCCGTCGTCGTCCAGCGCCAGGAGATGGTGCGGCGGATCTCCGAGGAGATCTCCGGCTACGTCGTGGAGCTGGGCAGCGACGGGCGCCTGCTCTCCCTCCAGCTCGACGAGCTGGTCGGCGGCATCGGTGCCGACCGGGCGCTGGTCGTCCGCGACTACCTCCTGCGCCCCGCCGCGGACGCCGTCGCCGGCGGCGCGCCCGCGCCGACGAGCACCCCGGGTGGCGCGCAGGCCGCCGGGGAGGTGCTCGCCGACCTCGCGGCGCTGCACTCGTCCACCCTGGTCGACCTGACGGCCGTCGCGCGGGTGCTGCACCTGGCGACCGACGTCGAGGGCCTGGACGGCGCGGTGAGCCCCCGGGGGTACCGGCTCCTGTCCAAGGTGCCGCGGCTGCCCCCGTCGCTGGTCACCCGGCTGGTCGAGCACTACGACGGGTTGCAGAAGCTGCTCGCGGCCACCACCGAGGACCTGCTGGCCGTCGGCGGTGTCGGCGACCAGCGGGCCCGGTCGATCCGCGAGGGCCTCTCGCGCCTGGCGGAGTCGAGCATCCTCGAGCGCTACGTGTGAGCGCCGGCCCCGCTCAGGTGGCGGTGAGGTGGAGCACCACCGCCGACTCGGGCGCGAGCACCGGCACCGGCAGGCCGGCGCGCTCGAGCACCGCGCCGGCCACCACCGGCTCGGTGCCCCACCACGCGGGCGCGGCGAGCTGCGGGCCGAGCTCCGCAGCCGGGGTGTCGCGCCGGCGCACGCGGTAGCGGCGGTCGGGGTCGAGGCCGGGCAGGCGCACCCTGCCCGGGGTGGCGTCGGGGGAGGTCTGGAGGCGCACGAGGGCGAAGACCGCCTCGCTGCGGTCCTGCGCCACCACCCCGTGCAGCAGGGAGCCGTCGCCGAGGGGGTCGGCCCGCACCACGTCACCGCTGTGCAGCAGCGCTCGCAGCTCGCGGTGCAGCGCCACCCAGGCCGCGAGCTCCTCGACCTCCGCGGGCGCGGCCGAGGCGATGTCCCACTCGATGCCGGCGTGCCCGAACAGCGCCGTGGCGCACCGGAGCGCGAGGCTGCCGGTGCGCCCGGTCGTGTGCGAGACGGGGGGCCCGACGTGCGTGCCGACCAGCTCCGGCGGCAGCAGCAGCGAGGTCCACCGCTGGATCTCCTGCCGCTCGACCGCGTCGTTGCAGTCCGAGGCCCACACCCGGTCGGTGCGCGCCAGGACGCCCAGGTCGACCCTG
>CAXTAK010000029.1:0-6262 GCA_964242735.1 uncultured Quadrisphaera sp.
TCGACGAGCACGCCGCGCTCGGCGTCGTGGTGGGGGTGAGCAGTGGTCAGGACGCCGGGCACGTCGTCGGTGAAGGCCAGTGGCGCGCCGGTCGTCAGGGTCACCGCGTCGGAGGGCACCACCTCCGGGGACTCGGTCACCGCGACCAGCTGGTCCCCCCGGCGCACGACGTTGGCGTCGTCGCCGAGGACGGGAGGCGATCGCAGCTCCCGCAGCCGCTGGAGCGGTGAGCGGTGCGGCACCGTGTCGGACTCGGTGCAGCCGATCCCGCCGCGCTGCACGGCGTGGTCGTGGACCCGGCTGCGCAGGTAGCGGTCGGTGTGGTGAACCCGACCGCCGCGGACGGCGAAGCGGTGCAGCAGCGCCAGGCCGTCGAACCAGTGCCTGACCCGCTGCCCCTGACCGCCCCGACGGGCGGTCCATCGGCCCGGCCCGCTGCGCACCACGCTGCCGGTCAGCCAGGCCGGCACCTCGCCGGTCACCTCCAGCTCGACGTCCACCTCGGCGTCGAGCGCCTGGGAGCCGAGGTGGAAGTCCCCGTCGCCCGTCATCGCCACCACTGCGCTCGGCATCGGCGGCGCCGTCGACCCTGCGCGGGTCGGCGGCGCCGCGCACGGTCCGCGGGACGAGACCCGGGCCGCCGCTACCGCGTGGGGGTTGATCGGAGAGCCCGCCGAGCATGCAGAACTGCCTCCGCGGCGCTCTCAGGGCCCCGGTGGGGCACTTCTGCCTGCTGGGCGCGGGCCGGCGGCCTGCATCGGCACCTCGGTACGGTGACCCGGGTCGCACCACTCGGACGGCACGGCGGCGCGAGGGGGTCGGGCGACGGTGCAGGCGTCGGAGGTCCCGCGGGCCGTGGCGGCGGCCATGTCGGCCGCCTCGTCAGTCGGTCTGGCGGTCGACGACGCGATCATCCTCCACGACTCGAACAAGCTCACGCTGCGTCTGCTGCCCTGCGACGTCGTGGCCCGGGTGGCACCGGCAGCGCACCAGGTCGCACGATTCGAGCTCGACATCGCGCAACGGCTCGTCGCGGTCGGGAGCCCGGTTGCTGCTCCCGATCCTCGGGTCGAGCCACGGGTCCACGAGCGCGACGGGTTCGTGGTCACCCTGTGGACCCACCACGACCCTGCGACGCCTCGAGACGTCCCACCCGCCGACTACGCCGATGCCCTCGGGCGGCTGCATGCCGGCATGCGCGAGCTCGAGGTCCCTGCGCCGCGCTTCGCGGATCGAGTCGAGCGGGCCCATCACCTCGTGGCGAGCCGCGACCGCACCCCGGCGCTCGCCGACGCCGACCGGGAGCTCCTCGACACCACGCTGCGCGACCTGGGGCGAGTGGTCAGCGAGCGCGGCAGCGGAGAGCAGCTGCTGCACGGCGAGCCGCACCCGGGCAACGTGCTCACCACGAAGAGCGGGTTGCTGTTCATCGACTTCGAGACGTGCTGCCGTGGGCCTGTCGAGTTCGACCTCGCCCATGCGCCCGAAGACATCAGCGAGCACTACCCCGGTGCCGATCACGACGTGCTGCGCGCGTGCCGGCTCCTCGTGCTGGCGATGATCACGACGTGGCGCTGGGACCGGGGCGACCAGTTCCCCCACGGGCGGCAGCTGGGTACGGAGGGGCTCAGCCAGGTCCGAGCAGCTCTCGATCGCAGCGGCACCGGGCCGTTCGGGCGGGGATGCGGGTGACCGGGCACCGCCCTCCCGGTGGTCGACCCAGCCGGGCGTCGCCGATCACGATCGGGCGGTCGAGGCTCTCGGCCGGGGCGATGCAGGTGACGGCGGCGGAGGCGTCCACGAGCACGCCCATCGAGTCAGTGCCCGGCGCGCTCGGCGCCCACGGCGGCGACGGACGCGGCCTCACGCTCGACCACGCGCTCCAGGCGCGCGACGACGTCGTCGGGACGTCGCGCACGTACGGGGTCGCCGTGTCGCAGGACGCCACGGGTCGGCCAGCGCTCCACCCGGGACGCCGGACGGGATCCACAGGCCGGCTGCGTCGTCCCGGCCCGGGCTCCTGATGACGGTGGCGTGACGGGTCCTGCGGATGAGGCGCCGCCGCCGCTGGGCCGCCTGTGGCACCGCCGCGCGTGGCAGGACGAGGCGACGTCGAGGGGGGACCACCGGTGAGCACGCTGTTCCTCGACGACGGCCCGCAGGTCCGGGGCCGGCTCGCCCGGCGCAGGGAGCTCGACCAGGACGGGCGCGGCGAGGTGTGGGAGGGCGTGCACCACGTGGCCCCGCACGAGCACGGCCGCAACGGCCGCGGTCGCCGTGGGACTCCCCGTCGCGCTGGACCGTGCCGCCCGCTCGGCTGGCCCCACCCCTGGCGGTTCGCTCGACCTCGGGGTACCGGACGGCTTCCGCGTGCCGGACGTGGGGTTCCACCGCGACCCGACACCGCACCTGCACCGCTCGACCGCCGCGCTGGTGGTCGAGGTCCTTCCCCCCGCGACGAGGCGTTCGCGACGTTCGGCTTCCACGCCGCCCGCGGCGTCGACGAGCTGTGGGTCGTCGACCCGCTGCAGCGGACGGTGCGGACCTGGCAGCGCCGCGACGGCGACCACGCCCAGACCGGTCGCAGCACCCTGCTGGGCCTGACCGCCGACCAGGTCGAGCGAGCGGTGCACTGGTCGCCGGTCTGAGGCCGGTCAGCTCCCCACGCGGGCTCCGTCGCGGGGGCGGGGCTGCTCGTCAGGCGCAGGACGTCGGTGCCGTCGGGCTCCATCGTGTACAGGTCACCCCCGCCGGTGCGCGTGGAGGAGAACACGATCCGCGACCCGTCGGGGGAGTGGTCGGCGGTGGCGTCGACCGCCGGGTGTGTGGTGAGGCGCTGCAGGTCCTGGCCCTCGGGGGTCACCGACCAGAGGTCGACGTCACCGTCCCTGACGCCGGTGAAGACGATGCGCGATCCGTCAGGGGAGGAGGTCGGGTCGAAGCCGGCCATCGAGGGCGGCGTCAGCGTCGTCAGTGCGGGGTCGCCCTCGTAGTCGCTGTCCCGGACGACGACGTCGATGCGGGTGCCCTGCTGGGAGGTGAGCGCGATGAGCTCGTCGTTCGGCGAGTAGGCCGGCGTCGACTCGGAACCGGGCAGGTCGGTCGAGCTCTGGATGTTCTCGCTCCACGGGAAGCTGATGACGATGTCGGAGCCGCTGTCGGGCACGCCGTCGCCGTCGTCGTCCGGCCCGTCGGGGGGGGAGAGGTCCGGCACCGTGTCGGGCGCGGGGTCGCTCGTCAGGCGGCGCGTACCGGTGCCCTGGGGGGTGACCGAGCAGATGTCGGTGTTCCCGCCGCGGGTGGAGCTGGAGCAGACCCGCTCCGGCGGCTCCGCGGGCTCCTCCGTGGGCGTGCGGAAGACGTGCCGACCCACGACGTCGCTGTTCGTGGACGTGCGGGCGAGCCCGGTGGGGCTGCTGTGGAGGTGCTCCCCGGCGTACCCGGGGCCGCGGAGCTCGAAGGAGGCACCGGGGCGCCCCGAGCCGTCGGAGGAGCCGGCCCGCCCGTCGCCCCACTGCAGCGACTCGTAGGTGAAGACGATGTCGCTCTCGCCCGGGCCGCAGTCCTCCCGCTGCACGAGGAGCAGCTGGAAGGTGTTGCGCCCGTCGAGGGCTCCCCCGGTGTTGTAGTCACCGGCGGTGATGTCCTTCCACGTGGCGCAGAACGTGCGGTGGCCCTGGTACGTGGTGGTGCCCCAGCCGGTGAGATCGCCGAGGGCCTCCCCGTACGAGGGGGGATGATCTTCGCCCCGAGGTCGGCCAGCGGGAAGTCGAGGACGTAGAACGGCGCGCCACCGAAGGTCGCGGAACGGTTCAGGCCGAGCCCACCTCTTCGTGGGAGTCCCCGTAGAAGGTGAAGCTGAAGGGCAGGACGACGGGCTGGTCGACGCTCTGCGCCGTGCACGCCTCCACGTCGACCAGCGGCGACTCCGTCGTCGGCGCGGCAGCGGCGGACGGCGCAGGGACGATGAGCACGGCTGCGGCGAGGGCGGCTGCTGCGGTCCGCGGGTTCGAGCGGACGAGGCCGACGGAGCCCCTGCGCCGGGTCGTGTCGTCCAGCGGGCCACGGCGGGTGCTGCTGAGCGGCTCCCGGGACGTGGGGATCATCGGTCGCACCTCCGGTCTGGGTGACCACCTGCTCACACGATCTCAGCGGAGAGCGACGGATGCGCAGGGGGAGGCGAGTCTGGGAGTCGGCACTCACGGCACGCACCTCGCGGGGCGGCCCGAGGTCCGCCCCCGTGCTCCGCGGCGACCAGCGGCACGGGCCTGCCCCTGCCCGGGCCCACGACACCCCGACGCGCCCCGGCCCCGCCGGCGCCGAGAGGAGCAGCTGCCGTGCACGCACGAGGACTCTCCCGCAGCTACCGCAACCATGCCCACAGCTGCCCGGAGGCCAACGGGATGCGTCGACCACACGTGGCCGGGCGCCTGCGGCGAGCGGGAGCGCCACCGTGCGCCGAGCGGGGCCCCGCCGACCGGCCGAGCTCTCGCGACACGGTGCGGGCCCCACGCGCGCTGGCCGTGCCGGAGCTGGCCCGGCAAGGCCGGTGGTTGTGCGTTCGACTGTTGTGGTACCGCGACCCCGGTCCCCGGACGTCCACGCGGAAGAGGTCCCATGTCCAGCCCCCCAGCACCTCAGCGCACCCCGACCCCAGCCGGCGCCGACGTCCTGCTGCTGCCCGCGGCCACCGCCATGGACGCGGTCACGCTGCACGTCGCCGACCTGGAGGGGATGAGCAGCTACTACCGCCGAACCCTGGGGCTGGAGGAGCTGCCGACGGACGCCGCGCGCCCCACCACCGCCGCGGTCACCGCCGTCGGGCGCTCGCCGGCCGCGGTGGCGCTCGGCCGCGCCGGCACCCCGCTGGTCGTGCTCGTCCACACCCCCGGCCTGCCCGCCCCCGGGCCGGGGACGGCCGGGCTGTTCCACACCGCGCTGCTCCTCCCCGACCGCGCCTCCCTGGCGACCGTGCTGGCCTCCGCCGTCCAGCACCCCCGCTCCCAGTACGCCGGCTGCGCGGACCACCTGGTCTCGCAGGCCTTCTGCTTCACCGACCCCGAGGGCAACGGCAACGAGCTGTACGGGGACCGCCCCCGCGAGACCTGGACGTGGCGCGGCGGCCAGGTCGCCATCGCCAGCCTGCCGCTGGACCCCACCGCCTTCCGGCGCGAGCACCTCGCCGAGCAGGCCCCACCAGCGCCGGCGTGGGCCACGTCCACCTCACGGTCGGCGACATCCCCGCGGCACGGGCCTTCCCCGTCGACACCCTCGGCTTCGAGGTCACTGCCGACACGGGCAGCGCCCTGTTCGCAGCCGCCGGCGGCCACCACCACCACATGGCCGTGGACACCTGGCAGAGCGCCGGCGCCGGGCCGCGGGCGGCCGCTCCCGGCCTGGGGCAGGTCTCCACCACCGTTCCCCGGCGCGAGCACCTGACGACCCTGGCCGCACGGCTGGACGAGCACCGCGCGGCCTTCCGCGACGACGGTCGCACCGTGCGCTTCGAGGACCCCTGGGAGGGCCTGCTCGAGGTCAGCGCTGCCGACGCCACCTGAGACCCCGAGCGGACAGGACCCCGGGCACCCAGCTCGGTGTGCGGGAGCACCACCGGCACCACGGTGACCTCCGCGGTGTCGAGCGGCCCGGCGTCGGCGAGGTCCTGGGCGACCGGGCCCCCTCCGACCACCCTCACGTCGTGCCCGCCCGCCGCGTCCAGTGCCCTGCGCGCTGCACCGGCCGCGTCGAGTGCCCCGACGCGCACGTCGGCGCCGTACGGCACCGGCAGGTCGTCGAGGTGCCCGTCGTGTGGCCGCGCGCGCCCAGCAGTGGGAGCTTGAGGGCACCGGCCCGTGCGACGGGCTCTCAGCGAACCACCGGGAGAATCCACATGATCAGCGTCGAGCAGGCCGACACCGTCCAGGGCCGGACGATGGTGGGCACGGACGGGCAGAAGATCGGGAAGGTGGGTCAGGTCTTCCTCGACGAGCAGACCGGTCGACCGGAGTGGGCCACGGTGGCCACCGGCCTCTTCGGCACCCGGGAGTCCTTCGTGCCGCTCGCCGAGGCGAGCGTGACCGATGACGGTCTCGCCGTCCCCTACGCGAAGGACCGGGTCAAGGGAGCGCCGTCCGTCGACACCGACGGGGCGCTGTCGCAGCAGGAGGAGGCGGAGCTGTACTCCTACTACGGCATGGACTACTCCGAGAACGCCTCCGACTCCGGCCTGCCCGCCACGGGCACCGCGACCACGGGCACCGCG
>CAXTAK010000029.1:6362-23224 GCA_964242735.1 uncultured Quadrisphaera sp.
CCACGGGCACCGCGACCACGGGCACCGCGGCGACGAGCGCAGCCATGAGCGCTGTCACCGACGCCCCCGTCGACGTCGAGCGCTCACAGGAGGAGCTGCGCGTCGGCGTGCAGAAGGTCGAGACGGGGCGCGCCCGGTTGCGCAAGTTCGTGGTCACCGAGCAGCAGACAGCCACCGTCGGGGTCTCCCACGACGAGCTGACCATCACCCGCGAGCCGATCACCGACGCCAACCGCGACCAGGCGCTCGAGGGGGCCCAGATCACCGAGGCCGTCCACGAGGTCGTCCTGACCGAGGAGCACGCGGTGGTCGAGAAGGAGGTCGTGCCCGTCGAGCGGGTCTCGCTCGGCACCCAGAGCGTGCAGGGGACCGAGACCGTCGCCGCCCCCGTGCGCAAGGAGGAGGTCGAGCTGATCGACCAGCGCGGCGTCCGCACCGACGTCGACTCCGACCCCACCTCCTGACCGCCCGCCCGCACCCCCGGCCGGACCAGCCCCGGGGGTGCGGGCCGCAGCGGTCAGAGCTCGCGCACGCGGGGGAGCACGAGCTCACCGACGCGGGCGACCCACCCGGGCAGGTCCCGGTCCCTCGAGCCGACCCACACCTTCGTGACGCCCAGGGCGGCGTAGGCCTGCACCGTCGCGAGGAAGGCGTCGGTCTGGGTGAGGGGGTCGGTGCCGGTGATGACCGTCTTCTCGACGGTGGCGGGGTCTCGCCCGGCGTCCTCGCAGTGCCGCGCCAGGACCTCGAGCTTCCCGGCGACGACCTCCGGGCCGGCGTCGAAGAGGTTGCAGCCCTGGGCGTGGCGGGCGACCAGCCGCAGGGTCTTCTTCTCGCCCATGCCGCCGATCAGGACCGGTGGCCCGCCGGGTTGCAGCGGCTGGGGCACGCACAGCGTCTCGGCGAGGGAGTGGTGCTCCCCGGTGAAGGGCCCGTCGTCCTCGCTCCACATCTGCCGGCAGATGAGCAGGGCCTCCTCCAGCCGCTCGAAGCGCTCGCTCACGGGGGGGAACGGGACGCCGAGGCCCGCGTGCTCGCGCTCGTACCACGCCGCGCCGATGCCCAGCACCGCCCGCCCGCCGGAGAGCACGTCCAGGGTGGCGAGGGTCTTGGCGAGCAGCCCGGGGTGCCGGTAGGTCACCCCGGTGACCAGCAGCCCGAGCTGCAGGCGCTCGGTGTGCGCCGCGAGGAACCCCAGCGCGGTGTAGCCCTCGAGCATCGGGTCGGTGGCCGGGGCCATCGCCTCCATCTGGAACCAGTGGTCCATCAGGGTCAGCGTGGTGAAGCCGGCGTCCTCGGCGGCGCGGGCGGTGGCGGCCAGGCCCGGGGCGATGGCGGCGGGGGCGCCGAAGGGGGTGAAGTCGGCGACGTGCAGGGCGAGTTCCACGGTGTCCGGTCCTCCGAGGTCGGTGGTGGCGGGAGGGTCAGCGGCGGGCTTCCGCGTCGACGTCCCAGCTGGTCAGGAGCGGCAGCACCTGCGCTGTGGGGGAGTCGGCCTGGACGGTGTGGACCACCGTCACCTGGTCGGGTGCCTGGGGTGCGCTGACGATCTCGATGTCGAAGTCCAGCATGCCCGCGGTGGGGTGGTCGATGCGCTCGGCCACGGAGGCGTGGTCGCGGACGGCGTGGTCGTCCCACCACCTGGCGACGTCCTGGTCGGTGGCCCGCAGCTCGTCGACCAGAGCCCTCAGCCGGCGGTCGTGGGGGCGGCACGCGGTCTCGCGGCGACGGAGGTCGCGGCGTCGGCCCGGTCGGTGCGCTGGCGCGCGAGGGGGCCCTGGAGGAGGGAGCGGACGACGCCCCCGGCACCAGCGGGCTCACCAGCACCGCGGGCACGAGCGCGTTCCGGGCCAGGGCGTCGCCGCGGTGGCCGAGCAGCAGCACCGGCACGCGGTCGAGGGTCGACGCCGGCCGGAGCGGGCCGGGGTCGGGACGCACCGCCCGGGCGAGCGCGTCGAGCGCCGGGGAAGGCGGTGATGCCGGCCTGGGCGGGCGTGAGCTGGTCCCGGCAGGAGCGCAGGAACGCGCCCATCGCCGCTCGGTCCTGTGGCACCCGCCCACCGCTGGGAGACCGAGCCGCTGCCCGGCACGCGCCCCGGCAGCGGAGGGGGCGCACGTCGTGATCAGCGGGCGGGACCCCGCGCGGGGCCGGGCCGTCGTGGCCGACGTGCGGGCGGCCGGGGTCGAGCGGACGTCGTCGAGGCCGACCCGGCCGGCTCCTACGAGCAGGTGCGCGCCCTCGCCACCGAGGCGACGTCCATCCTCGGCGGCCGCGTCGACATCCCCGTCGACAACGCGGGCACCCACCCGGCGACCCCGACCGAGGACCCTCCCGACGCCGACCTCGACGCCCTGCTCGCCGTCGACGTCCGGGCGCCCCACGTGCCGGTCGCCGCCACCGCGCCCGCCACGGCCGCGCCCGGCAGCGGGGCGATCGTCACCACCGGCTCGTGGACGGCCGGGGTCGGCAACCCGCTCGCGGCGATGTGCAGCGCGACGGAGGCCGCCGACGAGCAGCTGGGCTGCGCGTCGGTCCTGACCCGTGGGCCGCGGGGCTCCGCCGAGCGCCGACCCGGGCTGGACGCACGACCGCCCGCCCCCGTGGGGAGCGGGCGGTCCGTGGCGGGTGCCGCGTCAGTTGCCGGCGGCCCGGTAGGCCTCGAGGACCTTGCTGTTGATGCGCCCGCGGGGGCTGACCTCGACGTCGTTCTGAGCGGCCCACGCGCGGACGGCCTTCGCGTCGACCCCCGAGCCGCTGCCACCGCCGCTGGCGGCGCGCGAAGGGGTGCGCCGGGCGGCGCCGCCGGCCTTGCGGGCGGCGTTGAGGAAGGGCTCGAGGGCCTTGGAGAGGTCCTCCTGCTCGTCCTTCGTCAGGTCGATCTCGTAGGTGGCGCCGTGGAGCGCGAAGGTGACGGTCTCAGCGCCGTCCTTCTCGCTCAGGTCGCTCGTGATGGTGGTCGTGACGCGCTGTGCCAAGTCGGGCTCCTCGATGGACGTCGTACTGGTGCTATTAGTGAATCACAGCGCCCCCGTGGTCGTGACCGCGAGAGCGTGATGCCGGTGGCGTTGAGGGCGGACGAGCCGTGAACGGTCCGCCGTGATCTCACGAGAAGTCCACCCGTCCTCACCGCGGCATTACCCGGGAATCTCCTGAGCACCCGGCACCGTCGCCGGGGTCCTCGCGGCCGGGGCCACGGGCCCTCGGGATCTGCCACCGCGGCCGCACGGCACCGTCCTGGTCGGCGGGGGCTCGCTCCTCTGCCACGATCCCCGGGTGGATCCTCCCGCACCCGCCACGACCACGGGAGGTCGCCGGCTCAGGGCGCTGCACGCGCTGCTGCGGGCCGCCGCCCCCCGGCTGTGGTTCCTCGAGGACGAGCTGGTCGGGCTCGGCGCCCTGGTGGCGCCGGGCGCGACGTGCGTGGACGTGGGGGCCGCGCACGGGCTCTACACGTGGTCCTTCGCGGCCCTCGCCGGGCCCTCGGGGTCGGTGCACGCGGTGGAGGCGCTGCCCGGTCGCGGCCGCGTGCTGGACGCCGGCGCCCGCCTGCTGGGCGCCGCGAGCGTCACCGTCCACCACGCCGCCCTGGGGGAGCGGGCGGGGGCCGCGGTGATGAGCGTGCCGGTGCGCTCGGCGGTGACGGTGCCCGGTCGGGCGTTCCTGACCGACGGTGCGCGGGGGCTCGGGGCGAACGAGGAGTTCGGCCGCCACCGCGAGCTGCCGGTGCAGGTGACCACGATCGACGACCTGGTCGCCGGGTGGGGCCTGGAGCGGGTCGACGTGATCAAGGCCGACGTCGAGGGCGCGGAGCTGGCGGTGCTGCGCGGGGCGCGAGAGGTGCTGCGCCGTGACAGGCCGGTCCTGCTGCTCGAGGTCGAGGAGCGCCACCTGGTCAAGTACGGGGCCTCCCCCGACGCCCTGGTCACGCACCTGGCCGGCCTCGGCTACCGGCTGCACGCCTGGGACGGTGCGGCGTGGCGCGCCGCGCCCGAGGTCAGCACCGGGCAGCGGAACTACGCCTTCTCCGTGCGCCCGCTGGACCCCGCCGGCGGCTGACCAGCCCACCGCACCCGGCGTCGACCACGGGGCCGTCACCGGTCAGCGGTGGGATGACCGCTCCATGATCACCGGTGGCGTGGGTGTCGGCGCACGTCACCCGACTGGTCGATCACCGCGTGCCCGCCAGCGGCCGATGCTCCCTGCGGTGCCACGGACGGCACCGGATCCGAGGGGGAGCAGGGACGCCATGCAGCAGTACCGATCACGACGACGTGCCCGGGTGGCGTCAGCGGCGGTGGCCCTGGCCGCCGCGCTCGTCCTGCCCACCACCGGGGGCCTCGCCGCGCCGGCCGCCGCGCTGTCCGCCGCGCCCTCCTCCGACCAGGTGGAGCGCGCCCGCGCCGCCACCGGTGCGGCCGCCGGCGACGTCGCCGTCATCGAGGCCGGGCTCGCCGCTGCCACGCGCGCCCTGGAGGCCAGCCGCACCACCGCCGCGCGCGCCGCGGAGGCCTACGCCGGTGCGCAGGTCGACCTGCAGCAGCGCACCGCCGACGCCGGCCTCGCCGCAGCGGCCGCCCAGGGCGCCGGCGGGGACGCGGCGCAGGCGCGGCGCAGGGTCGGGCGCCTCGCCGCCGGTTCCTACCGCTCGGGCAGCGGGATGGCGGAGCTGGCGCCGCTGCTCGCGGACGGCGGCCCCCAGGGCCTCCTGGACGCCACGGCCGCGCTGGAGGCCGTCGCCGCCCACCAGGTGCGCCTGCAGCACCGGCTGACCGCCGCCGAGCGCGTCTCGGGGCTGCGCGCCGAGCTCGCCGCCGTGGCCCTGGACCAGCAGCACTCCGCCGCGGAGGCGCTGGCGGCGGCGGACCGGACCGCCGCCGCCGCCTCCGAGCGCTCCACCGCCCTGGTGGGCACCACCGAGGCCGTCCGCGAGCAGCTCGTGGCGCGCCTCGCCGCGCTGCGCGGCACGTCCGCCGCGCTGGAGCGCCGCCGCCAGGACGCGCTCGACGCCGAGCGCGTCGCCGCGCAGGAGCGCGCTGCCCGCGAGGACCTCCGCGCCCGAGTGGCGCAGGTGGCGCCAGCCCCGGCCCCGCGCACCTCGTCGCCGCCGACCTCGGCGCCGGCGGGACCCGCCTCGACCCCGGGGCCGGGCCCACGCCGCACGCCCCCGCCGGCCACCCCCTCCGCCACCAGATCCACCGCCGCCAGGGCCACCGCACCGCCGGCGCCGCCCGTGACGTCCCCACCGGCCCGCCCGACCGTGACGCCCACGGGCTCGACGCCCCGTGCGCCCGTGGCAGCGCTGACGGCCGCGCCGCGCCAGACCCCCGCACCGAGCGCGACGACGTCGAGCCCCACGACGTCCAGCACGCCCCCGCCCCGGGCGGTGCCCACCCCCACCCCCACCCCCACCCCCACGCCGTCGCGCGCGCCCGTCAGCGCGCCGTCCGCTCCGCCGAGGGGCGCGTCCACCGGCAGCGCCTCGGCCGGCGTCGCCGCCGTGGCGTGGGCGCGTGCGCAGATCGGCAAGCCCTACCAGTGGGGCGGCACCGGACCCGACGCCTTCGACTGCTCGGGCCTGACGTCCAGGGCCCTGCGGTCCGCGGGCACCGTCGTCCCGCGCACCGCCTCCACGCAGTACGTGGCGACGCTCAAGATCTCCCACGACGAGCTCCGCCCCGGCGACCTCGTCTTCTACGGCGAGGAGGGCGACGCGTCCAGCGTGTGGCACGTGGCCATGTACTCCGGCGGCGGCATGATGATCGAGGCGGCCCGTGCCGGCGTCCCGGTGCGCGAGACCCCGCTGCGCCTGCGCGACGCCATGACGTGGGCCGGTCGCCCCTGATCCAGCGCGGGCCCGGCCCCGGGCGCCGCGGGCGCGCGGTGCGTCGGGGCCTAGTGCTGCGGCATGCCCTCGCGGGCGAGGCGGTCGTAGGAGTTGTTGATCTCCTGCTCGGCCTCCTCGCGCCCCACCCAGTGCGCGCCCTCCACCGACTTGCCCGGTTCCAGGTCCTTGTACGTCTCGAAGAAGTGCTGGATCTCGAGGCGGTGGAACTCGCCCATGTCGCCGAGGTCCCTCATGTGGTCCAGGCGCGGGTCGCCGGCAGGGATGCACATCACCTTGTCGTCCCCGCCCTGCTCGTCGCGCATGTGGAACATGCCGATCGCCCGGCAGCGCACGACGCATCCCGGGAAGGTGGGCTCGTCGAGCAGCACGAGCGCGTCGAGGGGGTCACCGTCCTCCCCGAGGGTGTTCTCGATGAACCCGTAGTCGGCCGGGTAGCGCGTGGCCGTGAACAGCATCCGGTCGAGCTTGATGCGACCGGTGGTGTGATCCACCTCGTACTTGTTGCGGGAGCCCTTCGGGATCTCGATGGTGACGTCGAACTCCACGACGGTGCTCCTCAGGTCTCGGGCGGCGTGCGGGCGACTGCCACAGTGTGGCTCATCGTCGCCCCCCACCCGGCAGCAGCACGAGGAGCCCACTCGGATGCACCCGCCCACGTCACCCGAACCCGTCGTCGCCGACCCCACCGGTGGCGCGGGTCGCGAGCCGCCGGACCCCGGCGCCGGGGCCCCGGCGCCGCTGGTCCGCCACGGGTCCAGGGGTCGACTCCGGGTGGCCGCGGTGCTCGTGCCCGTGGTGCTGGTGACCGCCGCCGGCGGGTACGCGGTCGCCGACGCGCGAGACCTCGTGCCCGGGGTGCTGACCACCGAGCCCCTGCCGCTGAGCCTGCCGCTGCCGGTCGCCCCCGGCACCCTCGCGGACCCACCGGCCGCCCGGACGCTCCCGACCCCCTCGACGGCGCCCGCACCGGACCCCGCCGTCCTCGCCGCCGCGGTGGGCCCCCTCCTGGCCTCACCGGCGCTGGGCCCGTCCGTCGGCGCCAGCGTGCTGGACGCCGAGACCGGCGCGGTGCTCCTCGACGTCGCGGCGGGTGCTCCGCTGGAGCCGGCGTCGACGGTCAAGCTGCTCACCGCCGCCGCCGTCCTGCACCGCCTCGGGGCCGCCACCACCCTGCCCACCCGGGTCACCTCCGGCGCCGCGCCCGACCAGGTGGTGCTCGTCGGGGGTGGCGACGCGCTGCTCGCCGAGGGGGCGGGAGACCCCTCGGGCGCCCGCGGTCGGGCCGGCCTGGCGGACCTCGCCGCGGGCACCGCGGTGGCGCTGCGCTCGGCGGGGACGACGTCGGTGGTCGTGCTCGTCGACGACACCCTCACCGGCTCGGCGCCCCAGACCAGCCCCGCGTGGTCACCCAGCGACCTGGCGGCCGGCTTCGTGGCACCGGTGACCGCCCTGGCGGTCGACGCCGGTCGGCTGGCCCCCGAGCGCTACGCCCCCCGCACCCCCGACCCCGCACTCGCAGCGGCGGTCGCCTTCGCCCAGCGCCTGCGCGAGCAGGGCGTCACCGTGCCCGCCGAGCCCGTGCGGGGCAGCGCGCCGCCCGGGGCCGTGGCGCTGGCCGAGGTGCGGTCCGCCCCGCTGGCCGACGTCGTCGCCCTGACGCTCGCCGAGAGCGACAACACCGTCGCCGACACCCTCGCGCACCTGGTGCGGGTGGACGCCGCGGGCCCGGCCGCCGCCGCCGCGCCGAGCACCGCTGCCGCCGGCGCGGAGGTGCTGGTCGCCGTCGCGGAGCTGGGCGTGGACACCACCGGCACGGTCCTCGCCGACGGCAGCGGGCTGGGGGAGGGCTCGCGGGTGCCCGCGGCGGCGCTGGCCGGGGTGCTCGCGGCCGCGGCCTCCCCCGACGCCGGCGAGGTGCGCGCCCTGCTGCCCGCGCTGCCGGTCGCCGGCCTCAGCGGCACCCTCTCCGGTCGCTTCCGCGCCGAGGGCACCGGGGGCGGTGGCGCCGGGACCGCCGAGGCCGCCGCCGCCACGGCGCCGCCCGCCGCGGGCGCGGGGGTGGTGCGGGCCAAGAGCGGGTCCCTGCAGGGGGTCACCAGCCTCGCCGGGAGCGTCGTCGACGCCGACGGGCGCCACCTGGTGTTCGCGGTGGTCGCCGACCAGGTCGCCAGCACCGAGCAGTCGCGCCGCGCCGTCGACGCCTACGCCGCGGCGCTCGCCGGGTGCGGCTGCCGCTGACGACCCAGCGGGGGACCGCGTCACCGGCGCCGATGACCCCGACGCGGCCGACGAGTCGGTCCGGGCGCCCGGGGGCGCACAGCGGCACGCCGGCCGCCTACCGTGGCGTGATGGCCGCGGACACCGAGCTGGCTGCGCCCCCGCCCGTCGTGGACTGGGCCCTGGCCGAGCGCACCGCGGTGCGCTGGGCGCCGCGGGGGCCGCAGGTGTCCCTGGCGCACGCCGAGGACGCCGTCGCGGAGCTCGCGGCAGGGGCGCGGGCGGCCACCGCGCACGTGGCCGCGGTCACCGGTCTGGAGGTCGTGCGGGGTGACGCCGTGCGCGTCGTCGACCGCGCCGACTGGGCTCGCGCGAACACCGCGTCGCTGCGCGCCCTGCTCGACCCCGTGCTGACCGACGCGCTCGCCCGACGCGCACGGCGGGCCGGCGGCGTGGTGTCGCACCCCGTCCCCGACGGGGGCCTGACGGGTCGCGTGGCGGTGGCGGCCGGGGCCAAGGTCACCGGCACCGAGGTGGGGGCGCTGCTGTCGTGGCTGTCCTCCCGGGTCCTCGGCCAGTACGACGTGTTCTCCCCCACCGGGGGTCAGCTGCTGCTGGTGGCGCCCAACGTCGTCGCGGTCGAGCGGGAGCTGGAGCTCGACACCGCCGACTTCCGCCTGTGGGTGGCGCTGCACGAGGAGACCCACCGGGTGCAGTTCACCGCCGCGCCCTGGCTCAGCGGGCACCTGGCGGCGCGGGCACGGGCCCTGTCGACCGACGTGATCGGTGGCGAGGGCGTCGAGCGACAGGGCCCGGCGGAGCGGCTGGTGCTCGCGGTGCGCGCCCTGCTGGACGCCCACCGCGACGGCGCCCCGACCGCGGGCGGGGGCGCAGGCCTGGCCGTGGCGCTCGCCGGTCCGCGGCAGCGCCGGGCGCTGGCGGAGGTCACCGCGGTGATGTCCCTGCTGGAGGGCCACGCCGACGTGGTCATGGACGACGCGGGACCCGCGGTGATCCCCTCGGTCGCCCGCATCAGGGCGCGGTTCTCCGCGCGGCGGGCCGCTGGGCGCGGCGCTCCCGACCGCCTGGTGCGCCGGGTGCTGGGCCTCGAGGCGAAGACGCGCCAGTACGCCGACGGGGCCCGCTTCGTGCGGGCGGTGGTGCGCGCCGTCGGGCACGAGGGCCTCAACCGCACGTGGGAGGCACCGGAGCACCTGCCCCGGCCGGAGGAGATCGCCGCCCCGGCCGACTGGGTGCGCCGGGTCCACGGCTAGACCCGTGCCGGTGGGCGGGGCGGTGCCGGGCCGCCGGGGCCCGCTGCACCCGGCGGTCGCCGCGGTGCGCTCCGCCGTCCGCGCGGTGCTGGCCGAGATCACGTCGGAGGGCGACGGCGTCGTGCTCGTGGCCTGCAGCGGCGGGCCCGACTCCCTGGCCCTCGCGGCCGCCACCGCCCACGAGGCTCCCCGCGCCGGGTGCACCGCCGGGGCGGTGGTGGTCGACCACGGCTGGCACGAGGGCTCCGCCGCGGTCGCGCGGGAGGCGGCGCGGGCCTGCCTCGCCCTGGGGCTGCACCCCGTGGAGGTGGTCGACCTGGAAGGGCCCGGCGTTCGAGGGCCCGGCGTTCGAGGGCCCAGCGCCCCGGCCGGCGCTGCTGGGCGGCGGCGCGGCGGCGGCGCGGAGGCCGTGGCCCGCGCCGCCCGCTACGCGGCCCTGGAGGGTGCGGCGGCCCGGCACGGGGCCGGAGCGGTGCTGCTCGGTCACACCGCCGACGACCAGGCCGAGCAGGTGCTGCTGGGGCTGGCCAGGGGGTCCGGGGCGCGCTCCCTGGCGGGGATGCCCGCGCGGCGAGGCCCCTACCGGCGGCCGCTGCTGGGCGTCACGCGCGCCACCACCACCGCCGCGTGCACGGCCCTGGGCCTGCGCCCGTGGCGCGACCCGTCCAACGACGATCCCGCGCACGCCCGGGCGCGGGTGCGCCACGCGCTGCTCCCGGCCCTGGAGGCCGAGCTGGGGCCGGGTGTGGCCGCTGCCCTGGTGCGCACCGCCGACCAGCTGCGCGAGGACGCCGACGTCCTCGGAGCCCTGGCCGCCGACCTCCTCCAGCGGGCGGCGTGCGCCTCCGGGCCGGGCACCGCCAGCCCCGAGCCGGGCGTCGACCCACCGGCCCTCGCGCTCGACGTCCCCGTCCTCGCCGGCGCTCCGGCTGCGCTGCGCACCCGTGCGCTGCGCATGGCGGCGGTGCGCGTCGGGTGCCCGCCGAGCGACCTGACCCGCGAGCACGTCCTGGCGCTCCAGCGGCTGGTCACCCACTGGCACGGGCAGGGCCCGCTGCACCTCCCGGGCGCGGTGGGTGCCACCCGCTCCTGTGGCAGGCTGGCGCTGTGGACGCGCAGGACATGGGGGCCGACCTCGACGAGGTCCTCGTGACCGCCGAGCAGATCGCCGTCCGCCTCCGCGAGCTGGCCGCCGAGGTCGACCGCGACTACGCCGGCCGCGACGTGCTGCTCGTCGGGGTCCTCAAGGGCGCGGTCATGGTGATGGCCGACTTCGCCCGCGAGCTGCACAGCTCCGCGGCGATGGACTGGATGGCGGTCTCCAGCTACGGCTCGGGCACGAAGTCCTCGGGTGTGGTGCGCATCCTCAAGGACCTCGAGGCGGACGTCTCCGGCCGCGACGTCCTGATCATCGAGGACATCATCGACTCGGGCCTGACCCTGTCGTGGCTGGTGGCGAACCTGCGCACGCGCGGCGCCGCGTCGGTGGAGGTGCTCACGCTGCTCCGCAAGCCCGAGGCGGCGAAGGTGGAGGTGTCGGTGCGGTACGTGGGCTTCGACATCCCCAGCGCCTTCGTCGTCGGCTACGGCCTCGACTTCGGCGAGCGGTACCGCAACCTGGGCTTCGTGGGCACGCTGGCCCCGCACGTCTACGCCGGCTGAGCCGCTGCGGCCCGCTCCGCAGGGGCGGGGCGCAGCCGCCGGGTGATCGCCCAGGGCGAACGCCCGCCGGTGCCCACGGGCGGAACACCTGGGACCCTGGTGCTCGTTGGGACCACCGGGGGCCGCTCGCGCCGACCGGCCAGCACGCACCGGGTCAGCGACCACGGGCCAGCACCCACCGGGGCAGCACCGACCGATCAGGAGGGACTGGGCGCACCGCCCACACCGATGTCGAACCTCAAGCGCCTCTTCCGGGGACCCACGGTCTGGATCCTCCTGGCCCTGCTGCTCCTCCTGCTCGCCTTCCAGACCTTCGGCGGCGGCAGGGGTCCCGAGACCATCGACACCGAGCAGGGCCTCGCGGCCCTCGCCGACGGCAGGGTGGAGCAGGCGCGCATCGTCGACGGGGACCAGCGGGTCGACCTGACGCTCTCGGAGGACTTCGACGCCGACACGGGCACCTCGGTGCAGTTCTACTACGTCGAGCAGCGCGGTGAGCAGGTCATCGAGGCCGTCACCGACGCCGCGCCGGCGGAGGGGTGGACCGACGAGGTGCCGCAGGGGTCACTTCTCGGCAGCCTGCTGATCAACCTGCTGCCCATCCTGCTGCTGGTGGGCCTGTTCTGGTTCTTCCTCGCCAACGCCCAGGGCGGCGGCAGCAGGGTCATGCAGTTCGGCAAGTCGAAGGCCAAGCTGGTCTCCAAGGAGGCCCCGAAGGTGACCTTCGCCGACGTCGCCGGCGCGAGCGAGGCCGTCGAGGAGCTGCGCGAGATCAAGGAGTTCCTCGCCGAGCCCGCGAAGTTCCAGGCGGTCGGCGCGAAGATCCCCAAGGGCGTGCTGCTGTACGGCCAGCCCGGCACCGGCAAGACCCTGCTGGCCCGCGCGGTCGCCGGCGAGGCGGGCGTGCCGTTCTACTCGATCTCCGGCTCCGACTTCGTGGAGATGTTCGTCGGCGTCGGCGCCTCCCGGGTGCGCGACCTGTTCGAGCAGGCGAAGAACAACGCCCCGGCGATCATCTTCGTCGACGAGATCGACGCCGTGGGCCGCCACCGCGGCGCCGGCATGGGCGGTGGGCACGACGAGCGCGAGCAGACCCTGAACCAGCTGCTGGTGGAGATGGACGGGTTCGACGTCAAGACCAACGTCATCCTCATCGCCGCCACCAACCGGCCCGACATCCTCGACCCCGCACTGCTGCGCCCGGGCCGCTTCGACCGCCAGATCGCCGTCGACGCCCCTGACCTCAAGGGCCGCGCGCAGATCCTGGCCGTGCACGCCAAGGGCAAGCCCATGGCGCCGGTCGTCGACCTCGAGACCGTGGCCCGCCGCACCCCGGGGTTCTCCGGGGCCGACCTGGCGAACGTGCTCAACGAGGCCGCCCTCCTGGCGGCGCGCACCGGGCTGACCACCATCGACGACGCGCAGCTGGACGAGGCGATCGACCGGGTCATCGCCGGCCCGCAGAAGCGCACCCGGGTGATGAGCGAGAAGGAGCGCAAGATCACCGCCTACCACGAGGGCGGTCACGCCCTGGTGGCCGCGGCGATGCGCCACACCGACCCCGTCAGCAAGATCACGATCCTCCCGCGCGGGCGGGCGCTCGGCTACACGATGGTGCTGCCGATCGACGACAAGTACTCCACCACCCGCAACGAGCTGCTCGACCAGCTCGCCTACGCGCTCGGGGGCCGCGTCGCGGAGGAGATCGTCTTCCACGACCCCACCACCGGTGCCTCCAACGACATCGAGAAGGCCACGGCCATGGCCCGCAAGATGGTCGGGCAGTACGGCATGAGCGAGCGGGTGGGCGCCATCCAGCTCGGTCAGCCCACCGGCGAGGTCTTCATGGGCCGCGACATGGGCCACCAGCGCGACTACTCCGAGGAGCTCGCGGGCATCCTCGACGAGGAGGTGCGCCGCTTCATCGAGAACGCGCACGACGAGGCGTGGGAGGTCCTGCAGGAGTACCGCGACGTCCTCGACGCCCTCGTGCTGGAGCTCATGGAGAAGGAGACGCTGAACGCCGACGCCATCGCGGAGATCTTCGCCCCCGTGCAGCGCCGACCGCTGCGCCCGGTGTGGCTGTCGTCGGAGCGGCGCTCGGTCTCGGACCGGCCGCCGGTGCTGTCGGCGCTGGAGCGCCGCCAGATGAACGGCAGTGCGAACGGGGGGGCGAACGGCAGCGCGAACGGGGCCAACGGCCACGGCGGCAGCGTCCGCGGCACCGGGAACGGGAACGGGAGGATGGCGCCGCAGGACGAGGCGGCCGCCGCGAAGCCGGACCACCCCGCCGAGGTCGCCGTGCCGGTGTCGGAGACCGGGCGGGTCGACCCGGGCGAGCAGCACTGAGGCGGCGCGGTGCCCGTCGACACCGCCCGCGCGGAGGCCGCGGTCCTGGAGCTGCTGATCGCGATCGGGGAGGACCCCGGGCGGGAGGGGCTGAGGGGGACGCCGGCCCGGGTGGCGCGGGCGTGCGCTGAGCTGTTCGAGGGCCTGCACCAGGACCCGGCGGGCGTGCTGGGTGACACCTTCGCGCTCGATCACGACGAGCTGGTGCTGGTGCGCGACATCCCGCTCGCGTCGACCTGCGAGCACCACCTGCTGCCCTTCGTGGGGGTCGCGCACGTCGCGTACCTGCCGGCCACCGACGGGCGGGTGAGCGGGCTCAGCAAGCTGGCGCGCCTGGTCGACGTCTACGCCCACCGCCCCCAGGTGCAGGAGCGCCTCACCGGCCAGGTGGCCGACGCCCTGATGGAGCACCTGCGGGCCCGCGGGGCGATGGTGGTGCTCGACGCGGAGCACCTGTGCATGTCGGTGCGCGGGGTGCGCCGCCCCGGGGCGCGCACCGTGACGTCCGCCGTCCGCGGCCACCTGCGCGACGCGACGACCCGGGCCGAGGCGCTGGCCCTGATCCAGGGCAGGACGCCGTGACCGCTCCACCCGGGACGGCCTCGCCGGTGCTGCTGCCGGTGCTCCCTGGGCCGCTGCCTGGACTGGGGTCCCTGCCGACCGGGCGCACCCTGGTGATGGGCGTGGTGAACACCACCCCTGACTCCTTCAGCGACGGCGGCCGGCACTTCGCCGCCGGCGACCCCGGCCCGGCGGTGCGGCACGGCACCGCGCTGCTCGCCGCCGGCGCCGACCTGGTCGACGTGGGCGGGGAGTCGACCCGTCCCGGGGCGGGGCGGGTCGACCCGGAGGAGGAGGCCTCGCGCGTGCTGCCCGTGGTGGCGGCCCTGGCGGCGGCGGGCGCGGTGGTCAGCGTCGACACGAGCCGGGCCGCCCTGGCCGAGGCCGCGGTGGACGCCGGCGCCCTGCTCGTCAACGACGTCAGCGGTGGGCTCGCGGACCCCGCCATGGCCGCCGTGGTCGCCCGCACCGGCGTCGCCTACGTGGCGATGCACTGGCGCGGGCACTCCGCCGAGATGGAGTCCCTCGCCGACTACGGCGGGGGCGGCGGTGTGGTCGAGGCGGTCCGCGCGGAGCTGGCGGAGCGCCTGCGGGGCCTCCTCGACGCCGGCGTCGACCCCGACCAGGTCGTCCTGGACCTCGGGCTGGGCTTCGCCAAGCGCGCCGAGCACGACCTCGCCCTGCTCGCCGCGCTGCCGCGCCTGACGGGCGCGACCGCCGCTGGCGGCCTGGGCCGGCCGCTGCTCGTCGGCGCCTCGCGGAAGCGCTTCCTCGGGGCGGTGCTCGCCGGTGGCACCGGGTCGCCGCCGCCCGCGGACCAGCGCGACGACGCCACCGCCGCCGTCACCGCGCTCGCCGCGGCCGCGGGGGCCTGGGCGGTGCGGGTGCACGCCGTGCGCGCCAGCGCCGCCGCCGTCCGGGTCGCCGCTGCGGTGGCCGCAGCCGCTGGTGCGGGTGCCGCCACCACCGGGCACGCCGCCGAGACCGCTGGCGGTGCCCCGTGACGCGTGAGCTGCGGCCCGCGGGCGCACCGGGCACCGGGCTGGACACCGTGGAGCTGCACGGCCTGCGGGCCCGGGGCCGCCACGGAGTGCTCGCGGCGGAGACCGAGCTCGGTCAGGACTTCGTCGTCGACCTCGCCCTCCACGTCGACACCTCCGCCGCGGGCCGCAGCGACGACCTCACCGACGCCGTCGACTACGGCGAGGTCGCGCGCGGCGTCCACGGCGTGGTCACCGGCGAGCCGGTGCACCTGCTGGAGGCCCTCGCCGCCCGCATCGCCGACCTGGTGCTGGCCGACGTGCGCGTGCGCGCGGTCGACGTCGCGGTGCACAAGCCGGCGGCCCCCGTGCCGGTGCCCTTCGGCGACGTGGTGGTGCGCGTGCACCGCCGCAACGGGGCCGCGCGGGCGGTGCTGGCGCTGGGCGCGAACCTCGGTGACCCTGCGCGCGCCCTCGTCTCGGCGGTCGCCGCGCTGGACGCGAGCGACGGCGTGGCGGTGACCGCGTCGTCGCCCGTGCACCGCACGACCGCGGTGCTGGCGCCCGGGGCGCCCGCCCAGCCGGACTACCTCAACGCGGTGGTCGCCGTCACCACCACGCTGCGGCCGCGCGCGCTGCTCGCGGCGTGCCAGGCCGTGGAGGTCGCGCACGGGCGCGACCGGTCCGGCGAGGAGGAGCGGTGGGGACCGCGGACGCTGGACATCGACGTGCTCACCCTCGACGGCGCCGTGCTGGACGAGCCCACGACGACCACGGGGCCGCCCCTGGTCCTGCCCCACCCGCGGGCGCACGAGCGCGCCTTCGTGCTGGTGCCCTGGGCCGCGATGGCCCCGGGTGACGTGCTGCCCGGGCACGGGCGCGTCGCCGACCTGGCCGCCGCCCTGCTGGCCACCGGTGGAGGCGCCGGCGTGGTGGAGGTGCCAGACCCCGTGCTGTGGCCCGCCGCCCCGCGCCGGCCCACGGCGTCCGCAGCATCGTCAGCGCCCCCGGGGGAGCGGCGGTGAGGCTCTTGGCGTGGGGCCAGCTCGCGCTCGTCGCCGTGGTCGCCCTGGTGCTCACGTGGGTGCTGTCGTCGGTGGTCGACCCCACGGGCTCGCTGGTGCAGCTGACGTGGACGGTGCCCGCGGGCCTCGCCGCCCTCGCCGGCGCCATGGTGGTCGCGGGCTGGCCGGTGCGGCGGTGGACCAGGACCGGCACCGGGCGCGGGGGAGCGCCGACCACCGCGGGCGGGCGCGGCGCCGTCGTGCCCGGCCAGCGGCGGGGCGCCGAGCCCGTCGGCGCGCTCGCCGCGCGATCGCGCGACGTGCGACGCCTCGACCCGCTGCGCGCCACCCGCGTGCTCGCCCTCGCGCGTGCGTCGGCCTTCTCCGGGGCGGCCACGGCCGGGGCGTACGCCGCGGTCGCGCTGCTCACGGCGCCCACCGCGCAGGCCGAGCCCCGCCTCGAGCGCCTCGTGCTCGCAGCGCTGGCGGTCGTCGCCGCCGCGGCCCTGTCGCTCGCCGGTGTCGTGGTCGAGCGCTGGTGCCGGGTGCCGCCGAGCGCCGACGGGCCGTAGGAGCTCAGATCGCCGTGGCGGCCTCGTCCTGCTGGGGCGCGGTGCGCCGCAGCGCGGCGTAGACCGCGTCGGGCGTCAGCACGCCGACGTAGCGCTCGCCGTCCAGGACCGGCAGCCACCCGGCGTCGTGCTGCACGATCTCGGCCAGGCCGCGGCGCAGGGGCTCGCCCAGCCCGACGACGCCGCGGAAGCGCTTCGCGCGGTCGGCCACGGTGGACCCGGCGCCCTCGCCCACCAGGCGCTCGCTGACCCAGCCGCGCAGCGCGCCGTCGCGGTCGAGCACCACCGCGTACGGCAGGGGCGTGCCCCTCAGCGCCCGGCGGGCCTCGTCCACGGTGTCGGTGAGCAGCACCACGGGGGGGTGCACGAGGTCGGTGACCTCGATCGGCGTCACCGC
>CAXTAK010000030.1:0-20164 GCA_964242735.1 uncultured Quadrisphaera sp.
AGAGGGCCTTGACCTCGACCGCGTAGACCCCGGTGGGGGCCAGGACGACGTGGTCGACGTCGACCTTCTCGAAGGACACCCCGCTGACCACCCCGAACACCCCGGAGGTGGTCCGCAGCTGGTCGCCGACGTCGCCCTCGACCATCCGACCGAGACGAGCCAGGAGGCTGCCGTCGGCCAGGGACAGGAACACGACCATGAACACGGTCATCGCCCCGAGGTACGCGCCGACCGCGGCGGCCTGCAGCACCGGGCGTTCGTGGGCGCCCAGCACGATCGCGAGGTCGCTGACAGCGAAGATGAGGAGGATCTTGGCGAGGTCGGGCCACCGGGTGCGCAGCAGCTCGGTGCGCCGGGCTCGCAGGTCCTGGTCGAGCCAGGAGGCCCGGCGCTGGCGGGCCCGCTGCACGGGCAGGCGCAGCTGCCCGTACCCGCGCCGGTCCCTCCTGCGGCTCACGGGTCACCATCGGCACGGTGCAGGCGCACCGTGAGCCGCCGCCGCGCAGTCCCGTCCCGGAGATGAACCGTCCCGCGCCGGTGCCGGCGCTACAGGCGACCTCCGGCACGGGGATAGGGGCGTGTGCCTCCCGGCTGGTCAGAGGCCGAGGGTGGTGGCGGCGTTGTCGATCCACGCGGCCTGGACGCGGACGTAGGTGCCGATGGAGGCCAGGGAGCGGTGGCGGGTCTGGTGGGCGATGGCCCGATCGGATGCGCCGCGCAGGTGGGCGTAGGTGACGAACCCCGCCCGCAGGCTGTGGGCGCTGTAGCGGGTGGGGTCGATGCCTGCCCGGGCCACGGCGTTCTGCACCAGGGTGTTGATGGACTCCGGGTGCAGGGGGGTGGGCCGGGCCCTGTTGTCCTTGCCGACCCCCCGGAACAGGGGCCCGTCGGTGATCCCGGCGAGGTCGGTCCAGTGCTGGAGGGCGGTGACGGGGCAGCGGGCGGGGTTGGCCGCGCGGGGCAGGACGACCAGCTCGGCGCGTTCCCCGGTCTGGTTGGTCTTCGACCGGGCCAGGGTCAGAACGAGGCCGTTGGGGTGCTGGGCGACGGCGTCGAGGGTGAGGGCGGCAAGCTCGCTGCGGCGCAGCGCGGCGACGAAACCCACCAGCAGCAGCGCGCGGTCCCTCGCGCCGGCGAGGTCGGGCTCCGGGGCTCGGGTAGACGAGCGCCACGTCCTGGTGGTCGGGCACGCGGTCAGGACGTCGAACAGGTCGGGGGGCATCAGCGGTGCGGCCTGGTCGGGGGGTGCCCCGTGGGTGCGGCGGATGCCTTCCCAGACGGCAAGGACGCGGGCGTTGCGGGTGGGGTCGGGGGTGTCGTGGAGCTGGTGGGTGAAGCGGATCGCCGACAACCTGCGGCTCATGGTCCCGACCTTGGCCCCGGCGCGGGCGAGGTCGGTGAGATACCCGGTAATCGTCGCTGCCGCGGCGGGCAGGGGAGTGGTGTGGTGGGCTTCGCACCAGGTGGTGAACTCCCGCCAGTCCGAGCGGTACCCCCGCAGGGTGTTGCCCGCCCGGGCCGCAGCGACGTATCCCGCCTCCTCCTCGCTGAGGGGGACGTCGTCGAGCAGGGCGAGGGGGTCGCGGTGTAGAAGTTCGACCGGCGCCGACGAGGCTGCCGACCTGGTCATGGGGTGCCGATCTCGCTGGCCAGGGAGACCAGTTGCTGCCGCTGCTGCTCGGGCAGGGACCGTGCGTGGGCAAAGACCCGTCCGCGCAGGCCTTCGCGCCCTTCCTCCTTCGGGGTCTTGGTCTCCCCGGCGGTGCGGTGCTCCTCGCACTCACGGGCCAGCGCCTGTTGGTCCGGGCCGCCATCGGTGCCCAGGGCCGCGGTGAGCCCGTCGGGGAAGTACAGGCGGACCTGCTGCACGGCGGGTCGGGCGAGCCGCTCGATGCGCTGACCACCGGTGGCCTCACCGGCTACGGCCTGGTGGAAGCCCGGGAGCGTGAGCGCGGCCTGCACGCCCAGGTCCTTGTAGAGGGCCTGCAGCAGCCGCTTGCCGTGGAACCGCTCGGTGGCGGTGCCGGCGGCGAGGATCTCCTCGACCTCGGTGCGCGCCGTCGCGGCCAGCTCTGCGAGGTCCAGGGCGCGGAGCTTGTCCAGCCACGCACCGGCCTGCTCTCGGGCCACCTGGTCGAGGTCTGTGGAGCGCCCCGGGTCGAGCTCGAGCCGCCCGACTGGCAGCTGGCGGCGCACCCGCAGCTGCACCTCCTCCTGGACCCGCGCCTGCACGGTCCGCTGCAGGGCCGCTGACACCGCTGCCGGGCTGCTCGCGCGCGTGGTGGTCCCGAACGGGGCCAGGGCGCGGTGGATCGCGTCGGGGTCGAGAAGCAGGTTCTCGATCATCGCGACCGGCCAGACGACGACGTGCTCGTCAGCCGGCGGGCGATCCCGGTCGGCGTCGACCAGGCCGAAGACCGGCATCCCGGGCAGGTCGAGGTCCTGCTGGCGCAGCCGCTGCACCGCCTCGATGACATCGCGCTTGGCCCGCCCGGGTACCAGCGCCCAGGACCGGGTCTCGGGCAGCAGCATCGTGGTCAGCCGGGCGTCACTCGCCACCCCGGCGCGCTCGGGCTCTCCCTCGACGAAGACGATGGGCTTGGCGCGGGTGAGCAGGTGCGTGGAGCCGGTGATGGTGCGCGCGACCTCCAGGCGCTCCTGATTGGTGGTCAGGCGGGCGAGCTGGTTGTCCGGGCGCAGCGCCGCAGGGCTGAGCAGCCACAGCTCGTCGTCGGAGAGGGCGTCGAGCAGGGTCGTGGAGTGCGTGGTCAGGATGAACTGCGCTGAGTTCTCCTTCGCCAGCTTGCGCAGGTAGTCGAGGACCTGCAGCTGCAGCAGCGGGTGCAGGTGGATCTCGGGCTCGTCGAACAGCATCGTCAGCGGCACCAGTCCGTCCGCCCGGACCGTGGGGGTGACCAGCTGGGTGGCCTGGCGCTCGACCAGGGGCAGCAGCAGCGCGATCGCGGCCTTCTCCCCGGAGGAGAGCTCGTCGATGTCGAAGCGCAGGTCACCGCGGCCAGCGGGCTGGAACAGGCACTGGATGTTGTCCGGGTCGAGCGCGACGACGCCCACCCACTCCAGGTGCGGCAGGAGGGTGCGCACCAGGCGGGCGAACGGCTCGAACAGCTCCGGCACCGACCCGTGCTGGACCTGCCCGCCCTGGGCCTGGAACGCCTCGGCGAGCAGCTCCTGGTGGCGGTCCCGCAGTCGCACCAGGGACGTCTTGACGAACGCCTGCACGTCGTCGGCGCTGCTGGAGTCCCGCGGCTGGCTCCCCAGGACGTGCAGGTTGTTGGGGACCGCGTACTGGAAGGCCGGCAGCGTCTCGCTCTGCAGCAGGTCCCCGAAGCCGCCGCTCGGGAAGCTGTACGTCGAGACGCGGTTCAGCTGGCTGGCCCGCCAGGTGCGGTGCGGGCCGACGAACATCACCTCCGTGCCCGGCTCGGCCAGCTGGCCGCGCTGGGCGCGGAGCAGGTCCAGCAGGCTCGACTTGCCGGACCCGTTGGGCCCGGCGATCACCACCAGGTTGCCCAGGTCCACGGCCGCGGCGCGCTCGAGCCCGCGCCTGCTCCCGACGTCAAAGCGACGGATCGCCACCCGGTTCTCCCTCGTTCGTCCTACCCGCGGAGCCTACCGGACATCACACGGGATTCCGTGCATTATCCCGTGTGCTGCGGCGACCCACTCCGTCGCTCGCAATAGTTATTCCATGTCTGGTGGGACGGCTAGTCGACGTCCCACCCGAGCGTTAGAGTGACGTGCATGTCTATGACGGGTCCGTACCGCGTCCGGGTCGACCACAAGCGTCGTCCCTCCCTGCCCCAGCAGCTCCTCGATGAGGCCGGGGTGGGAGCCGGTCAGGACCTCATCGCCCGGGTCGAGGGGCCCGGGCGCATCGTGCTCGAGGACGCCGCTACCGTCCTGGGACGCCTGCAGGCCGCGGTCCGCGAGGGTATGGCCGCCCACGGGGTGAGCGGGTCCCTGGCCGATGAGCTGCTCGCCGAGCGGGCCGCCGACACCAGCCTCGAGCCAGCCCCCCCCGACGCGGAGATCGCCGGTGGCGTGGGGCCGGCGGCCGAGCACCAGCGGTGAGTACACCCACCTCTGAGCGGAAGCTCCCGGAGGGGTTGTCGGTGGGTCAGGTGGTCCTCGACGCTTCCTACGTCATCGCCCTCCTCCAAGGAGAGGACGCCGCGCAGACCTACGCCCCTGTGTTGGCCCGCGCGGTGGTTCCCGCGCCCACCGCCGGGGAGGTGTTCTCCACGCTGCACACCGCCAGCGGGCTCGACCCCGCGCAGGTCGAGACCGGGCTGGTCGCCCTCGGGGTCCGGGTGGTCGACCTGCCCGTGGCTGTCGCCCGCCACTTCCCCGCCCTGCGGGCCATCGACGCCGCCCGCCGCGCCGAGCAGCGCGCCGCCGGTGACCGCCCCGTCCAGACCTTGTCCCTGGCCGACCTGTGCGTCATCGGGCACGCCCTGGCCACCGGCCTGCCCGTGCTGACCGGGGACCGCCACTGGGCCACCCTGCGCCCCCACGGGCTCGAGGTCGACGTCCACGTCTTCCGCCCGCCCGCGGTAGACGACTGAGGCATGGGCAGCGGCATCGCCCGCTACGCCGCGAGCATCGACATCGCGGTCACCGTCGACCCCGCGGACGAGGACCACGCCGCGGAAGTCTCCTGGGCCTTCACCCAGCAGTACACCGAGACCATCTACGGCGACGACCGCGACGCGCGGGCCGCCGTCAGCCTCGACGGGGTCGGCGCCTACGAGATCCAGCCCCTGGAGTAACCCGGAGCGGGGATGGCAGCGCGCCGCAGCGGCACGTCGGTACCGGCACGAACTTCCACGACGTCGCAGTGCCGGGCGGGCCACGGGCGCTGCCCAGGTCCGTGTGCCATCAGCGGTCGATGGCGGCCACGTTCAGGCAGATGCCTAGCGAGCGGCGGCCACGACCCGGCCTGCTGTGCCGACAGGCAGACTGTGAAGGTGCCCGACGTCGATCTGCCCTCACGCTACGAGGACCTGCGACCCGAGTTCCGAGCGCAATTGCGCCCTAATCGGTCCATGATCGATGAGGTCAAGACCGCGTACCAGCGGATGCAGATCAGCGGCGGGGTGCGATTCCTGCCGGTGTTCGGACTGAGCGGCGCTGGTAAGACGAGCGCGGCCCGGGAACTGGCCACGCACCTGCCGGGAGTGGAGGTGCACGTGCTGCCCGCAGACGCGGTCGAGGGCAGCGCGGACCTGAAGCTGGCTCTGCCGAGGACCACCGCTGACATGATTATCGCAGTGGTGGATCAGTTCGAGGAGGGTGTGGCTCGACGCGAGGACATCCCCACCCGCTTCGTCGAGGCGCTGAGCCGGCTGGACCGTTCGCGCCCGGACACACCGGTGCTCTTCCTGTGGTTGACCACCAGTCGGGAGTTCCAGGCCGAGCTCGCTGCGGCGACATCGCGCAACACCCGTCTGCTAGCGAGGGCAGACTTCGAGCTCGCCGCCCTGCCTCGAAGCGACTGGCCGGATGTGATCCAAGAGACGTTTGAGTTTCACAACGAGGGTAGCGAGTTGGCCGACTTTCAAGTCCTACGCCCACGACTTGAGGAGGTCTCGCGCACAGCGCCCACCTTAGGTGCAGCCATCGAATACACCGGCGATCGATTCGGAACCGAGGGGTTGCAGGATCTGTCCGAGTACCAGGTGATCATGCTGTGGCCGGTAACTGACGGTCAGCGTTTGGCCAACGTGCGGAACTTTACAAATCCCCGCGCAGGCTACCGCCTCGACTGGAACGCCTTCTACCGTGCACTGAACACGAACGACCAGCAGCAGCTTCCTCTCGACGCCTACAATAAAGCCCGACTGTACTTCGATGTCCGACTCGTTCCCATCCAAGCCGCCGACCTGCAGGAGGTCTGTCAAGATCTCACCGAGCCGAACAGGCCGCCCGCGAAGAGCTACCTCGAATCGTTTAGCAACACGCACCTGTTCGGCCTCGTCAATGACACCTGGAACCCGGATGCGTACCGACCTATGAAGGATCACGGGGAAACCTCACAGCGGGCGAGGACCGCGCGCACCTGGTATCCCACGGTCAACGGGAAGCCCACCGTCCTCGGGCACCGCCTAGCTGCGTGCTTCACGGCCCTCGACCTTCCAGCCAGCGCCGAGACCGAGGTCAGGACCCCACACTCCCGAGTGGTCGCTGACGTCCACGTGCGGCGCGCCCTGGAGTCGCGCCCCGCTTCCGGTGACCGACGTCAAGTTATTTTAGAGCTGAAGGCGTACGCGCCGACCGCTACGACTCCGTCGGTGATCGCGGGGCAGATTCGAAGCACCCTAAAGAAGCACGCCCAGCTCGCTGGCTACTTACAGCGCAGTTGAGAATGGGCGGGATACCGCTGCGCCCCGTCCCAGTGACCATCAGGTGATTGGCACGGTGCGGTTCTACCGCGAAACGGTCTTGCCGGGTCGTCCGCGAACGGGGCGAGACAGTGCACCTCCTGTCGGTACCGACCACGCGCTCCAGCCCGCCTCAGGCCAACCTTCGAGCCGAGGCGGAGATCGGCTACGGCGCGAGTCGCGGCAGCGGGTGCGGGTGCGGGTGCGGGTGCGGGTGCGGCATTCATGACACGCCAAGAGAACGACGCCGCCCACTCGCCGTGCTGCATCGGCGCGCCGGTCAGCCGCCGCTCACCGAACCCTGCGCCGAACCGATCCTGCGGCGCACCGTCCTGGGCCGCTGACCTGTAAGGCGGCCGAGCGCCAGTTGTTGATCAGGGTGTGTCGGTGGGGGTTTCTCTTTCCGGTGTATCCACCATTGCGACGAGAAGACGGTCAGGAGGGGGTTAGCCGTCGTTGTTTCTCGACGCCAGTTGTCGACACACCTGACCTGCGGTGATGCATGCGGTGATCTTCGTGTCGTTCACCCATCGTTTTCCGACGGTCACGAGCCGGCGTCCCCAGTGCCCCTGAGCCGGGCGGCGTCGCCCGGTTGAGCGACAACTGGCTCTGCCTGGCCTGACACGTGCAGCGCACCTGCTCAAGGGAGGTCTCGCCGCACCACCAGGCGCGGCATGCCGCTGGCCACGGCGTCAGTGGTGCCGACGACTCGGAACCCGGCTCGCTCGAACATCGCCCTGGTCCCCACGAACGCCATCGTCAGGTCCATGCGCCCTGCGGGGTCCACCGGGTGCGCCTCGACCGCGGGCGCGCCGCGCGAGGCGGCGTAGGCGACCGCACCCTCGATCAGTGGTGTCGTCACTCCCTGCCGTCGGTGACCCGAGCGGACGACGACGCACACGATGCTCCACACCGGCACGTCGTCGATCGGCCGGATCAGACGCGAGCCGGCCAGGCGGGTGATCTCGGAGCGAGGGCCGATGTTGCACCAGCCCACCGGCTCGCCGTCCCGGTAGGTCACCACCCCCGGCGGGTGCTCGCGCTCGCACAAGCGCCGCATCGCCTGCTCGCGGCTGCCGACGCCGATCGCCTCGATCTCGGCGGACCGCAGGCGGTGCGACAGGCACCAGCAGTGGTTGGCCCGGCGGGTGCGGTTGACGACGTCAGCGAAGTCCTCGAAGCGGTCCGGCGTCACCGGGTGGGTCTCCCACGTCATAGCGCCACCACACCACGACCCGCCGACAGCCCGCGCCGGTGCCACAGTCGCCCCCGTAGGGGGGCAGTGGGGGGCCTGCGACGCCAGGGCGCTGGGCTACCTCGCGGTCAGCATCGTGGGTCCCCGCAACCGGGTCGACAAGATCGTCGGCAAGCTGCCCCTGCTCCCGTGAGACCCCCGGTCGGCCCGCCCGGCGGGAACCCCCCGGGCCGGTGCCGCCGTGCCCTGCAAGGCCCCGGGTCTCAGGAAGTCCGAAGGTCCAGAGGATGTCTGATCATGGTGGTGCTGAATGAAGTACCCGCAGGAGCTGCGAGAGCGGGCCATGTGAAGCCGGTTCCAGCGGCAGCCGCTCTGAGCGACGATGGCGACGTGGACTACGCCCTCACCGCGCTCGGCGACCGGGAGTTCGAGCACATGGTGCAGGCGCTCGTCCTCAAGAAACTGGGTGCCCGGGTCAGCGTCTTTGGTGACGGACCGGACGGGGGCCGTGAGGCCACCTACACGGGTCGCTGCCAGGTCGGGGGCGACCTGACGTCGGAGACCTGGGACGGCTACGTCGTCGTGCAGGCGAAGTTCCTCGCCCGCCCGCTCGGCACCCGAGCCGACACCCCGTGGCTGATTGGTCACCTGAAGCGGGAGCTCGCCCACTGGGGCGACGAGGGCTCGCGCCGCCAGCAGTTGGGACAGCTGCCCGAGTACTGGGTCGTCGTCACCAACGCCGTGCTCGGCAGCACCGAGGGCGGCGGCATCGACACCGCCTCAGCGATCATGGATGCAGCCACCCACAATCTCGGCCTGAAGGGCTGGGCGCTGTGGCACCACGACACGCTCTGCCGGCTGCTCGACGGGGCGGCCGACGTCCGGACCGCCTTCGGTGGCCTCCTGGTCACCGGCGACGTCCTGGCGGAGCTGCACAACTTCGTCGCCGGCCAGGTCGCCGCCCTCGGCGCGACGATGAGGTCCCACGCCGCCAAGGAGCTGCTGAGCGAGCGGAACGTGCGCTTGACCCTGGAGGGCCACGAGCAGGGGAAGCTCGTGCTCGACGACATCGCCGTCGACCTGCCCGCCGAACACCGCGCCGGCGAGGACGTCGAGACGGTGCAGACCGTGGCGCACATCGTCGAGCACGGCGACCAGGTCCTGCGTCCGAGCGTGACCGGCCACGCCTCGCCCGCCCACGTGCTGGTCCTCGGCGGGCCCGGGCAGGGGAAGACGACGCTGTCCCAGATCCTCACCCAGACCTACCGCGCCGAGCTGCTCGAGCACTCAGGAGCCGGCATCACTAGGCAGGCCCAGGAGGTGTCGGCCGCTACACGGGACAGCCTGGACGCGCAGATGATCCCCCGTCCCCGCAACCGCCGCTGGCCGATCCGCGTCGACCTCGCTGCGTACGCCGAGGACGTCGCCGGACTGGAGGAAGTTCCCGTGGTGCGCTGGATCGCTCGCCGGATCAGCGATCGCGGGCTCCTCGAGGTCACCGCCGCCCAGCTCGGGGAGTGGCTGCGGGCGTGGCCGTGGCTGCTCGTCCTGGACGGCCTCGACGAGGTCACCTCACCGCGCGTCCGCGAGCACGTGGTGAGGCAGGTCGAAGGACTGCTGGCTGATGCGGCGCAGCTGGACTCCGACCTGCTGGTGGTGGCCACCACCCGACCGCAGGGGTACGGGGAGGAGCTCGACCCCCGTGACTTCGCTCCGCTGGCCCTGCAGCTGCTGAGCAAGGAGCGCGCCGTCATCTACGCCGAGCGCCTGGCCGCAGCGCGGCACACCCACGATGACGAGCTGCGCCGGCAGGTGGTCCAGGGCATCCGTGACGCCACCCAGGAACCGCTCACCTCTCGGCTGCTGCGCACACCGCTCCAGGTCACGATCATGTCGCTGCTCCTGGAGCAGCGGACGAGGCTGCCCCGGGACCGCCACGGCCTCTTCCACGCCTACTTCGAGACCATCTACCACCGCGAGGCCAACAAGAAGGGCTTCCTCGCCGAGCTTCTCCAGAGCCATCAGCGCGAGGTCCGCGTGTTGCACGAGCGGGTCGGTCTGGCCTTGCAGGCCCGCTCTGAAAACGACGGTGAGTCCGACGCGGCGATGCCGGAGACTGAGCTGCGCGACGTCGCCCTGAAGATCCTCACCGCCGAGGGTCACGACGACGAGGCTGCTGCGGCGCTGGCCGACAAGATCGTCAAGGCGACCACCGACAGGCTCGTCCTGCTGGTGCCGAAGCGGCGCGGCGACGTGGGGTACGAGGTGCGCAGCTTGCAGGAGTTCATGGCCGCCGGCGCCATCCTCGACGGTGACGACGAGACGGTGATCAAGCGGCTGCGCCTGGCGGCGCCGGCCGTGCACTGGCGCAACACCTGGTTGCTGGCGGCAGGGCGCCTCTTCGCCACTCGCGGGTACCACCGTGACGCGCTCCTCGCCGTGCTGCGCACGGTCGACCAGGTCCATGATCTCGCCGAAGTCATCCCGTCGGGACCCCGGCTGGCCCTGGACCTGCTGGACGACGGCGTGGCGGCCACCTCACCGCTCTACCGCCGCAGCCTGCTCGCCCACGCGCTGGAGCTGCTCCGCCAGCCCCCGGCTGCGGAGCTGCCGTACCTCGCGCGGGTGCTGATCGAGCTGGGGGAGGAGCAGCAGTTCTACTCCTCCATCTCCTCCGCCATCAAGCAGGGCCTGCACGCTGCGGACGACCGGCGGGTGACGGCGCTGCTGCTCCTGACCGAAGCGAGCCGCTCGACAGGTGCCCTGCCCGCTCTCGCCCGCCAGCTGAGGGCCACCGCCGAGATCGACGACGACCAGCGGACAGCACTGGCCGACTGGGCCCTCCAGCACGCGAGCGTGGCTGATGCCCCTGCCGGTCTGGAGCGCCACGGCCGGAGCTCGACCCTGGCCGATGTCTTGCAGGACCACCTCGACACCACGGGGCTGCCCGCGCCGGCGGCTGCGGCGCTCGACGCCTTCGTGAGGGAACTCAGGGCGACCGTGGTGACCCGGTACGGGAGCGCTGGGACGACCTGCTCCGTGCCGTACGGCTCCACCGCGGCGCCGGCGGCGTTCGCGATCCTCGACCATCCGGAGGCGATCACCGCCACCGCCATGGCACTGCTGGAACTCGACACCGCTGGTTGGGCAGCGGCCTCAGCGCTTCGAGCTGTCCTCGGGGGCGCTAGGCAGCGGATGCCGGTCGGCCCCCACCTGTTGGCGACGACCATGCCCTGACAGCGGCTTTTATCTTGCGTGTGGGATCCCGAGCTGCGCACCGATCGCGTAGGCGCTGGCCGTCGGGGAGCCGTGCTCCTCTGCATCGTCCAGCGCCATCCGCACCGCCCGGTCCATGACCTCGGTCGGGTACTTCTTCGGCATGGCCGGCATCGGCACCAGGTGTCGCCAGACCCTGTCGGAAAGCCGGAACGGATCGCATTGGATCCGAGGCCGCCGTCGACCGCGGATCTGCGCCGATCGAGGCCGATCCGATGATCCCGGCTAGAGGGTGTTGTCAAGTGATCGGATGACGACACGGGGGGAGGGGCGCCGGCCTCGGCAGGAGGTGGCCGGCACGCGGTGTGCCGCACGCCGCTCCGGAGCCGAGCAAGACCACGGGACAGGTCGCTGTGCCCGCCCGACCTCGCCGGTAGGCGACGTCGTGACGCCCACGGAAGCGTCAGGAGAGCCAGAAAACGGCAGGACACTCGACGAACCGTGCTCCTACGGTCACCTGGTGCTGGTGCGCCGCGAGACCGCGTCCGACGTCGCTGCTGTCCGGCGGGTCGTGGCCGAGGCGTTCGCCCGCGACCCGCGCACCGGCTCACCGGTGCGCGGCGAGCCGGTCGAGGTGCGCCTGCTGGACCACCTGCGTGCCAGCGACGCCTGGGTGCCGGCGCTGTCGTGGGTGGCCGTCGACGGCGGCGCCGTGGTCGGCCACGCGGTGTGCACCAGGGCGCAGGTCGACAGCACCCCTGTGGTCGCCCTCGGCCCGATCGGCGTCCAACCCCAGCGCCAGCGGGCGGGCGTCGGCTCGGCCCTGGTGCACGCGCTGCTCGGCGTGGCCGACGCCCTGGACGCACCGCTGGTGGCCCTGCTCGGTGACCCCGGCTACTACGGGCGCTTCGGGTTCCGCCCATCGACCGACCTGGGAGTCCTGCCACCTGAGCCGGCCTGGGGTCGGCACTTCCAGGTCCGCGCCTTGTCGGCCCACGACGGCGGCGTGCGCGGGACCTTCCGCTACGCGCAGCCCTTCGCAGACCTCGAGTAGTCCAACCAGGACCGGGCCCGGGTCTCGTCCGGCAAGCCCGAAGGACACGGGGCGAGCCCACCAGCGGGCACCCCCACCCCGTGCTGAGGCGCGGACCGGTCCGCCTCAGCACGGCGGCCCGGCCGGCCTCGGCCGACACCGGGCAGCAGCGCCCCCAGGCCGCTCACGGTGCGGTGACCACCTCGGCGCGCTGGACCCAGCGGGCCAGGACGCTGAACGCGGCCAGCTGCTCGAGGGCCTCGTGCTCAGGCAGGTCCTCGACGACGTCGTGGGCGGCGGGGTTGCGCAGCGCGGCGTAGCGCCCCTCGGCGAAGGCCCGGACCCCGCGGCGCAGGCTCTTGGCGGTCCTGCCGCCGTCGTCGCCGGCCAGGCGCAGGCGGGCCTTGCCGGGAGCGGGGTCCTCGTCGTTGAAGGCCTGGTTGAACAGGTCGGTCTCGGAGATGTCGCGGCGCCCGACCTTGTTCTGGGTCTCGGCGTTGAGCTTGCGGGCCGCAGCGGCCACCGCCTCGGCGTGGTGGCCGCTGGCCCACAGCGACCGCGCTCCCTCCCACACCCACGGGTGCAGCGCCCCGGCGCTGAGGGTGGGGGCGTCGTCACCGAGGTGCTCGCGCAGCTCGGCCTCGCGCTCCAGCACGGTGATGGCGCGCAGGGCAGCCTCCTTGTGCCGGGCCCAGCGCGGGGACATCGCCGGCTTGAGCACCGTGGTGCGCCACCCCGGCGTGACCCGGTCGAGGATCCCCTCGGCCACCGGCGCCTGGGTGACGATCCCCGCTTCGCGGACCGCCCCGGTCTGGACCATGTCGTCCAGCGAGTCCCCAGCAGCGGGCAGGGTCGACCCGCTCCCCACCAGCTCGACGAAGATCCGCAGCTCGTTTACGGCCCAGGGCACGTCGACCGCCACGCGGCCACCCTAGGCGCACCGTAACGGTGGTTACGGTGTCGGTGCGGGGGGGAGCATGAACATGAAGGGGAGGGGGACGCCACGGCCTTCCTGGTGGAGAGCCCGGCGGTGGTGACCGCCGGGCTCTCCACGCACCGGGCTGGATCTGTTCGCTCGCCTTCTCAGCCGTCGCGTACGTCGGAGTACTCGCTCGAAGGATTTAGGCCAAGCAGAGGGAGATGAGGAGCGTGGAAGACTCACCGGAGGACGTACACGACTTAGATGGATGGCAGCCAAGCCACCCCATACCCCTATCGCCAAAAAAGTTCTACTACAAGTTGACAAGTAATCGAGTTATCACCGTGAGAGATGAAGCAGTCCTCCTTGATGCGGCGTCGTATTGTGTGACCCTGCACGGACCCCCTCACGACAACCTTCCCCCGCACCTTCTTGTCATCCGGTCCGGTGAGGATAAGATTGGGCGCCTCATGCGCGACGCGCCGCCTGAGATACCTAGAACCGCTGACGATGAGGCCTTCTACAACGGACCAGCTACGCAAAGCATTCGTGCGTTGCAGACGTTGCTGGCTTGCGGGCGCTATCACGGAGGATTTGACATTGAGCAGGAACTGTTGAATGAGCATGCATCGCTCGAACCTTACCCACCAGATCAAGAGGTCGAATAACCCCAGTGTGCGCGTAATCAGCGGTGGGATCGCCCCGGCGTCGCTCTCACAGAGACTAAGTCGGGGCGATCTCACCGCTTAGGGCAAGATCCGCTAGTGCGGAATGCCTTCAGTTAGCTGTGTACCTCCACCGCAGGAGGCATTACGGTGTCGATCGGGGTGGGATCACCAGGGCTGAACAGCACGGTGCCCGCGTCGGCGGTCGCCGATGTGGGGCCCATCCCAAGCGGGCCGAAGGCTAAGTCGAGCCTCGCTTCCCTAGAGGCGATTTTTGGAGCGCTTACTCGTCACGAAAAGAGCAACGGCCATCAATAGGCCTAGAGCGGCCAAAGATGTTCCCCCGGGGTCTCCTTCTTGGAGGTAAAACACAAAGGGAGGGAGGCAGCAAGCGAAAGCAATAATTGCCATTACGCGTATCAGAACCTTCCTCCTCCGAATCTGCCGCAATCTCTGGATGATGGTCCTCGCAGGTAGGATGGCCGAAGTGATGCACTAGGACGATCGTGAAGGCCGCAACGGAACCCCGGGCAGTGTCAGCTGGTGCGCGGTCACCAGGCCAGGCCCTCTCCGCTGATCGGGTGAGACGACAGGGCCCGGCCGCGCTGGGCAACCCCCGGCGCGGACGCCGACCAACCCACCAGGCACCACGGGTCGGTGAGCCACAGGTAACCTCCGCTGCTCCCGAGATGGCAGAGGAGGACGTTAACCCCCCGTGCACACAGCCGGCATTACGGTGTCGAATGGGGGGAGGGGGGCTGCGTGGAGTGGATGACCAACCAGCCTGGGCGCTACCGGTAGGAAACCGGCTTGCGGCGCAAAATTTTCCTAGTCCCTTCTGCGATTGCGCCTGCGGATCACGGCGAAAGTGAACCCCCATGATGCGGCGGAGACACATAGGGCCATGAAGGTGACGATGATAGCGGCTATCGGCCCCTGGGGGTCGCCTTCATTGATAACCTGAACCCAGAATATTACTGACAAGGGCGTGGCGCCCAGCAGGGGACCGACGACAAGTCCCATCCGCCCCAATCCTAGGGTGCCGATGACAGTTGCGACCGCCACCAGCCCCATCGCCAGTGTCAAGGCGAGAGCACCGCCGTACAGCAGTAGTTCCCATGAAAGCGCACCCCCTATGGCACTCAGGGCGGTCGCCACCAGGGTGGCGGCAATCCTCCTGCCTAGGAGACTCGCCCCCGTCTTCTTGAAATCGCCTGTCACGATGTACCCTTATATCTCATTCCACTCAGTTCTGGACAAGGTGCTCGGCCCAGCGGATCCGAAACCTTGGGGTGCCGACCTGGCGACCGCGGTGTCCTCGTCGGCGCGCGAGCCCGTGTCCGGTGCCGTGAAGAACACCGCAGCGGTCATCAAGGCCTCGACTGGTGGAGGGCAGCTGGAGGCGCTGAGCACCTGCTCACCGGGCCGCGGTCAGCGCACGGTCGTCGAGGTCACCGGCTCGTTGCCAGCCCCGTGAAGGGGCGAGGAGGGCCCGCCCGCCCGCGAAAGAGGCGCACCGCGTAGCCGGTGGTGGCGGCCATGGAGGTTCCGGCGGCCAGTCCGAAGGTCAGCAGGAAGGAGCCCACAGGCCACAGCGGGCCGCTCTAGGGGCCGAGGGCGGCCCACAGCGTCCAGACGAGCCAGAAGCCGGCGGTGATGCCGCCGGCGACCACGGGCGGGTTCCAGCGCCACGCGAGGAGGATGGTGGCCACCCCGACGGTCAGCGCGCACCCCGCCACCTGTGCCGGGGTGTAGGGGCCGTGCAGCCCTGGTGCGCCGGCGATCTCGTAGTAGGTGGTGTCCCAGCCCAGCCAGGCCCCCCAGATGGCAGCACCCACGAGTGCACAACTGCCCGGGAGGATCCAGGGGCGCCCGCCGGCACCCGGTTCAGCACGGCTGGCGGGACCGACGCCGCCAGCTGTAGCAGCGCCAGCCCTCTGGCGCCGATGCTCCCGCACCAGGGCGACCACCCCTCGGTGCAGGACCACGTTGAGCACCGCCGGGAGGATGGCGACCATCGCGTAGCCCAGGGGTCCCATGGTCTCCCAGGGAAGGGGCGCGAAGCGGAACACGAAGACCGCCGCCCAGGGCAGCCCAAGGGGCGACAGGAACGACACGGCGATGCTGGCGAGATCCTCCAGACCCACCGCGAGCAGGACCAGGGCGGCCACGGACAGCGCCGCGACCACCACCGCGTGCTGGGTGAGCAAGGTCCACCTGGCGGGCCGGTGCAGCCAGTGCAGCCGGTCAGCTCTGCTCATGCGCCTCCGTAATTTCCTCCACCCGCCGTGATCCACTACCGGGGCGCAAGATCGTCTCTCCCGGGGCGATGGACGGTCAAGCGCCCACCGGGTGAATCCCGAATACGACGACCACGTCGGACAGCGGCACGACGAGGAACTCACCAACGACACCAGCAGCCGACCCCACCCGTAGATAACACCCTTTACCTACGGGTGCGGTCAGGGCTCAGTGAGTGCTCACGAGGCGGTGCTGGGTCGTGCGGTCGTGTCCAGTTCAGGTAGGTCCACCGCGCGCAGTGATGGCCGGGGGAGGAGGCGTGGGATTTCTTGCCGAGGCGACCGGGCTTGCCCGCGGCGGGGTGGCGGCTCGGCAGTGGCCCGGTTTGAGGGGTCAGGTCCGTCCGCTCTGGGTGAGTGGTCAGGCCCGGGGCACCTGCTCGAGGGCGTTGCAGGCCAGTTCCTCGAGGTCGGGACCAGGCACGACCCGCTACTTCCTCTGCCGGGATTTTCCTCGTGAGTAGTACACGATGGTCGCGGTGATGACTGCGGGTACCGCTATCCGCCCGAGTCGCACCCAGTAGTCATCGAAGGAGCCGTGCAAGAGACTGGATGCCGCTGCGGCGGCAGGAATCCCGACCAGCAGGCAGACCACCACGATCAGGGGTGGCTTGGTCGATCCTCTGGTGCGGCCCATTGTGCTCGCCTCGTGGCTTCTCCCCCAGTTCCGGCTGTTGTGCTCAGGACAGTACCGACCAGGCGCGGTCGCGGTGAGCGGTCCGGGTGACGTGGTGGTCGGGCATTGCTGGCGGGGGTCGACGGCGTTGGTAGGTCTGGTGCTGGTCACTGGGTGCTGCAGGTCGCCGCTGCGAGCGTCGACCACGGGGCGCGAGCGGCGCCCGGTCTGTGCGGGCACACCAGCGGGTGCCGAGCTGACCCGCTGATCGGAGCCGCTCAGGGCCGCAGGTACCAGCGGCGGGCGTGCAGGAGGCCGGCGAGGGTGACCCAGGCGGTGAGCAGGACCAGGGACCAGGTCAGTTGCACCTGCCCGGTGACGGCGAGGGCCTCGGCGGTGGCGTGCGCGAGGGAGGGTTGACCGTCGGGTGCGGGGGTGTTGATCAGGACCAGGACGAGCAGGTGGCTGCCGAAGTAGACCAGCAGGCTGTTGCGGCCCAGGGCCAGCAGCGGCCAAGCGGCAGCGTCCGCACGGCGTGACCGGGTCTTCGGGCGGGTGGTCTGGTCGAGGAGCAGGTGACCGGCCAGGAGCACCAGGACCACCGCGGCAGCCACGGGCAGGGCGAACGGCGCGGTCCACAGCCGCTTCATCGCCGGGACCCCCGGCGCGAGCAGCGTGACCGCCACGGCGGCGAGGGCGAGAGCCGCGGCGAGCCCGAGCAGGGGGAGCACGGCCCCACGAGGACTCCGGGTGGGCCCTGCGCCGTCGCGGCGCTGGCGCGTGGAGAGCAGCGCGTGCCCGGCCGCCGCCCCGGCGCTGGCGCTGATGCACGCCCCGAGCAGGGCGACGAGGCCCTCGGGGTCGTGTCCGCGGGCGCCGGCGGCGTACAGGTGCCCCGCCCCGAAGACCGCGGTGTCGATGGCCTGCGAGGGGTTGCACCCCGGGGTCAGCTCCCCACCGGGGCAGGCGCCTGCCCACAGCGCGAGCAGCCCGGTGTGGGCGGCGGCGAGCACCGCAGTGATGACCACCCAGCCGCGGGCGGTGCGGGTGAGCAGGTGCCCCAGGGCGATCAGGAGCACCACCGCGGCGTACAGCTGCAGCACCCCGGTCAGGCGGAACACCGGCCACCCGGCCCAACCGGTGGTCACCAGGACCCCGGCCAGGGTGAAGACCAGCCCGGCGGTGGTGAGCACGAGGGCCCGGCGCAGCATCGGGCGCACGGCGATGCGCCGGCGGTAGGCGAAGGCCAGCCCGCACCCGGTCAGGGTGACGAAGACGGGGAAGACGACGTCGAGCGGGTGCACCCCCGCCCACGGGGCGTGGTCGAACCATCCCGGGGGCGCCAGGAGGCTGTCGGCGACCACGCTGACGACGAGCATCAGCCCGCGCACCGCGTCCAGGCTCACGATCCTCGCCCCCGACGGCGCGGCGAGGCTTCCTGCCTGCGCCTCCCGCGGGCCCGCCGGTGCCGGGGCTGTCGGGGTCAGCCGCAGGTGCCGTCCGCGCGCCACCGGCACCCGTTCTTGTCCAGAGCGGCCTCGACCTCGGGCAGGACCGTCTCGGGGACCACGTCGGGCCCGCCCATGACCCAGGCCCGGTGCAGGGGAAGGAAGGGGTCGGCGATCGCGGTGCGCACACTGGCCGGCAGGGCGCCGGGGCCGGTGAGGGCCCCGCGCGTGGAGACCTGGTACCTGCGGGCGTGGAAGGTGGCGATACCGACCAGGGCGTCGGGGAAGTCCTCCCCGGTGGCGATGACGATGTCGCGGGGCAGTTCCTCACCGTTGCCCGAGGTCGATGCCAGCGCCCGGGCGGAGGTCTCGTACCGGTCTCCTCCGGCGATGGTGGTGATCCTCGGCTCGTGGGAGGCGAAGAAGCCCGGGGGGACGGCGCCGACCGCGGGCCCGCCCACGGCGGTGATGTGCAGCGGCTCCCCCTGGCGGTCCTCGGCCTGCAGGCACCGCTGGATCTCCGCGGCGCTCTCCTGGGGCATCTGGTACCCGTCGGTGAACAGCAGCGGGGTGCTGCCGGCGATGCCCGCGGCCGAGAGCCCGTCGGGGTAGCTGCGGCCGGTGGCCAGCACGAACCCGCACCCGAAGGTGGGGTTCCCCACGGGTTGGACGTGGCGGGCGATCGCGGCGGCGGTGGCGTACCGGTCCTCCCCTCCCAGGCGGGTGACCGAGAAGCCGAGCCCGGTGACGGCGTCCTCCACCGCTTCGCTGAGCACCTCGGTGGTGCCCAGGACGAACACCGTCCCGCCCGGCTCGACGACCCGGCGCAGCTCCTGCGCCACCCGCGGGTCCAGCGCGCTCCCACCGGTGAGCAGCATCGGGCCCAGCTCCACCGTCAGCGCCGCCCCGGCCAGGGCATCAGCGAACCCGTCGGCGCGGGCGACCACGGCGCCCTCGACCCCGCCATCGGGGAAGGCCATGCGTGAGGCCGCGACGCCGGTGGCGACCCGGTCCTCACCGGCGATCCGCACCACCCGCTGGTCCACCGGCAACGGCGCCGACGTCGGCGGCCACACCGGGGCAGGGGCGGTAGAGGCGCCAGCGCCACCCACACCGCCGACACCGACCACCACCGCGCCCAGCACCGCGCCCACCGCCCTGACAGCAGCCCGTCCCCGACCCATCACACCCCCACACCCCGTCCAGTCCCCCGACCGGGCAACGTAACCCGCATGTACACGTCGACTGCGGAGCGTGACGTCGTGGCGCCCGCTCCCGCGGACCGCACGGCAGCATCCTGGCGCCGCCCTTCCCCCACCCCTGCCCAGCGTGGACGCGACCGTGCGCAGCGCACCTCTTTCTCGATCCCATCCACCGACCCGCGAGCAGGACGGAGCAGACGCCAACGAAAATGAACACAAGTCTGCTTATGTCGTTGATTGGCGGAAGGTAGGCGCCCCGTTGCGGCGCTGACCTCGTCGACGACGAACCGATCAGGAGCCGCTGGGTCCCGGGCTGCTCACCCGGCCGCCGGCGCCGCGGCAGGTGGTATCTGATTGCCCTCGAAGATGCTCTCGTGCGGGTTGGAGTCGTCATCAGCGGTGCCGTTGCCGTCGACGAGCTCGCGGGTGCCCAAGGGTTCTCCCAGGGAGACTTCCACCGGCGCCAAGGGGTGTCCAAGGCAGTTGCCGCCGCGGCGGAGGTAGGTGCGCACCTCGATGACCACGGTGGTCGAGGTGAGGGACACCCGGGGCTCCGTGGTGTTCCCTGCCGCGCCCTGACCGCTGGTGCAGTCGAGCTCGTAGACCAGGATGTTCACGGTCTCGCTGCCGGGATCCGGCACGTAGCCCTCGGGCAGGTACCAGACCGCCTCCTGGGTGCGGCCCACGACGGTGAGGACCAGCACGGTGATCGCGGCGACGACCACGACGCCTGCTGTGACCCACCTCTTCATGCGCGCATCCTCCTGGTGGACCTGGGGCCGCCGTCAGTCCGCCGTGGCGAGGGTGATGTCGTAGATCGATGCCGTGGTCTCGGCGCGCCCGCACGTGGACGCCGCCGCGGGCCACAGGTCGAGGACCCAGTTGTCGGTCGGTCCCAGGTCGCGACCGCCACCTCCGCCGGTGATCTCGTCACCGATGCGCACAGCCAGCCCCTCGGGCGTCCGGACCCCACCGCCGTCGGGCAGTGCTCTCGTCCCGGTCGGGAACACGATCGCGGACTGCCCTGATCCGTAGTCGTACCCCAGGCAGCCCTGCTCGATCACGACCAGCTGACCAGGATTGAGCGCTGCGTTCTGTGGGCCCCCTGGAAAACCGGCTCTCCTGACCCTTCCGTGGGCAGGTTCTTGATCATCGGTCTGGTAGGGCGG
>CAXTAK010000031.1:0-17663 GCA_964242735.1 uncultured Quadrisphaera sp.
CCCTGGCGCGAGGGGTGCAGCGGGGAGACGGTGCCCGCTTCGACCTGGCGGGCGCCGGGCACCGGGCCGGTCACCCGTCGCACGTCGGCGGTGACACCGGAGGCGGTGAGCACCACCGCCAGCTCGAGCGCGTGGTCGCTGCCGCTGGCCAGGAGCGCGACGGTCGGCCCCGAGCCCGAGACCACCACCCCGAGGGCACCGTGCTCGCGGGCGATGCGGATGACGGCTCCCAGCTCGGGGCGCATCGCGAGGGTCGCCGCCTCCAGGTCGTTGACCAGGCACGGCCCCAGGGAGACGGGGTCCCCGGCGAGCAGGGCCGCGCTGAGGTCCCCCGAGACCCGCGGGTCCAGCGCACCCGGCCTGCCGCCCCCACCGGTGCGGCGGTCGCGGCGACCGCCGACCCGTGCCGCTCCGAGCCGGTCGTGCTCCGCGTAGACCGAGGCCGTGCCCAACCCGGTCCCGGCGATGGCCAGCACCCAGTGGAACTCCCCGCGGGCGAGCACCGGGGTCACCACGTGCCCGCGCCCGGTGCCCAGCGCTGTGCCGCCCACCAGGGCGAAGGGGACGTCGCTGCCCAGGTCGGCGGCCAGCGCCAGCAGCTCGTCGCGGCTCAGCCCCGCTCCCCAGAGCAGGTCGCAGGCCAGCAGCGCCGCCGCGGCGTCCGCCGAGCCCCCACCCATGCCACCGGCGACGGGCACGGCCTTGCGGACGGACAGGTGCGCGCGCGGCTCCACGCGCGCCCGCTCGGCGAGGAGCTGGGCGGCGCGGACGGCGAGGTTGGTGCCGTCCAGGGGCACGTCACCCGCCCCCGGGCCCCTCACCGAGACGGTGACGCCGCTGCCGGGCGGCACCGCGGTGGCGGTGACCTCCTCGAACAGCGACACGGCCTGGAAGACCGAGACGAGGTCGTGGTAGCCGTCCTCGTGCAGCGCCCCCACCCGCAGGGAGAGGTTGACCTTCGCGGGGGCGTGGACGACGACGCGCTCTCGGGTCCTGGGCGCCACGAGGGGAGCGTACGGCGGTCGCGGGCTCATCAGAGCGCCCCGGCGCTCGCAGGGGTCCCGCTCGGGCCGAGCACCGCCCCAGGACCGTCCGCGAGCGGTCAGTACGCCCCGTGGCGACCCAGCACGGCGCTCAGCGTCCGCCCGAGGATGACGAAGTCGTAGAGGAAGGACCAGTTCTCCACGTACCGCAGGTCCAGGCGCACCGACTCGTCCCAGCTGAGCTCCGAGCGCCCGCTGACCTGCCACAGCCCCGTCAGTCCGGGCTTGACCAGCATCCGCCGGTGCATGTCCGGGCCGTACAGGGCGACCTCGCGGGCCAGCGGCGGCCTGGGCCCCACCAGGGACATCTGCCCCTGGAGCACGTTGATCAGCTGCGGCAGCTCGTCGAGGGAGTACGCGCGCAGCCACCGGCCCATCCGGGTGATGCGGGGGTCGGAGCGCATCTTGAACAGCACCCCGTTGCCCTCGCTGCTGTCCCGCAGGTCGATGAGCAGGGAGTCGGCGGTGGTGACCATGCTGCGGAACTTCAGCATCGTGAAGGGGCGACCGTGCTTGCCGACGCGCTCCTGGCGGAACAGGGCGGGGCCGGGTGAGTCGACGCGCACCGCGACCGCGATGGCGCACAGCACGGGCGCGAGCAGCACCAGGGCGGCCAGCGCCGAGGACCGGTCGACCAGGGCCTTGGCCACCCGTCGCGCACCGCTGTGCTCCGGGCGGTCCAGGTGCAGGAGGGGAAGCCCGTTGACGGGGCGGATCGTCACGCGCGGGCCGACGAGCTCGGCCACGGCGGGTGCCAGGAGCAGCTCGGCGCGGCTGGTCTCCAGGTCCCACCCGAGCTGGCGCAGCCGGTGGCCGTCGAGCTCGGGGCTGGGCAGGACGGCCACGGTGTCGACGTCCTCGCGGTGCGCGACAGCGGCGACCTCGTCGAGGAAGCCCACGACCGGGACGCCGAAACCGGCGAGCTCTGCACGCAGCCGCACCAGCTCCTCCCCCGAGGCCGCGGGGTGGCGGGGCAGGCAGATCGCGACGACGGCCATGCCGTGGTGCTGCGAGCGGGCCATGTGGCGCAGCATCGAGACCACACCCGCCTCGTGGCCGGCGAGGACCACGCTCTGCATGCACTCCCCGCGGGCGCGGCGGGCGTGGAGCTGCCGGCGGGCCCGGGCGCGCCACAGGACGGTGAGCACCGTCGCGAGGGGCACGGCGATGACGACGAACCCGCGGGCGACATCGAGGTCGAAGGCCCACGAGGTGATCGCCACGACGGCGAAGACCAGCCCCGCCGCCCTCAGCACCCTGGCCTGCTCCTCACCGCCGACGCCGAGGAAGCGCCCCTCGTAGGCGCGGAAGCCCAGGAGCGCGGCGAGCCACAGGGGTGGCAGCACGACCAGCAGCACCCACGACCACACCTTCGCGTCGGTGGGCACCACGGCGGCGAAGCGGGCGAAGAAGGCCACCGCCGTCGCAGCCATGATCACCAGGGCGTCGCCGAGCACGAGGCGGCGGACGTAGCTCGGCAGCCACGTGGCCGCTTGACGGCGCTCTGCGACCGGTGGGGGCGACTGCTGCGGCACGCGCTGGCGCACCACGCGGGGGTGGGCGGCGCGGCTCGACTCGACGGGCAAGGGATCTCCTCAAGGGCCGCTACCGGGTGGCGGCAGGCGTGGGAGCGGTGCTCCCAGAGGGCCGGGGGGACGACATCAGACAGTAGTCATACGTCGGCTGCAGAGGACGCGTTCACCGAGCTGGCGTGAAGTGCGTGAACCGGTGGATCCCGGGACACCACAGGACGACTCGGTGAGGCTAGGTGCTGGAGCCGGGGGTGGCGAGGCCGAGCGCGACGAAGTCCGCCAGGCCGAGGCGCTCACCGCGCAGGCCCGGGTCGATGCCCGCGGCCCGCAGCGCCTCCTCGGCGGCGGCCGGTGACCCGGCCCACCCCGCCAGCGCCGCGCGCAGGGTCTTGCGCCGCTGGCCGAAGGCCGCGTCGACGACGGCGAAGACCGCCGCGCGGTCGGCGTCCGGCGGGGGCCGGCGGCGCAGCCTGACCAGGGAGGAGTCGACGTTGGGCTCGGGCCAGAACACCGTGCGCGAGATGCCGCCCGCCGCGGTGACCTCCCCGTACCAGGCCGCCTTGACCGACGGCACCCCGTAGGTGCGGCTGCCCGCCGGTGCGGCCAGCCGGTCGGCGACCTCGCTCTGCACCATCACCAGCACCTCGGTCAGCTCGGGCAGCTCCTCGAGCAGGTGCAGCAGCACGGGCACCGCCACGTTGTAGGGCAGGTTCGCCACCAGCTTCGTCGCCGGCGCGCCGTGCGCGGCGAGCACCCGCGCCCCCTCCACGCGCAGCGCGTCGGCCTCCAGGACCACCAGGGCCCCCGCGAGGTCGGGGCGGCGCTGTCCGACCGTCGCGGGCAGGGCGTCGGCCAGGCGGGGGTCGATCTCGACCGCGACGACCCGGGCCCCGGCGTCGAGCAGGCCGAGGGTCAGCGAGCCCAGACCCGGGCCGACCTCGAGCACCACCTCCCCGGGCACCACCTGGGCCCGGCGCACGATGCGCCGCACGGTGCCCGCGTCGGTGACGAAGTTCTGCCCCCGCGTCTTGCTGGGACGCAGGTCGAGGCCTCGGGCCAGGGCTCGGACGTCACCGGGCCCGAGCAGCCCGTCGGGGCCGCTCAGCGCAGGCCGAGCTTGCGGCTGCAGGAGGGCCAGGCGCCCCAGCCCTGGGCGGCCTGCACCTTCTGCGCCACGGCGATCTGCTGCTCGCGGCTGGCAGCGGACGCCGACCCGGTGCCGCCGTAGGCGCGCCACGTGGAGGCGGAGAACTGCAGCCCGCCGGAGTACCCGTTGCCGGTGTTGATCGACCAGTTGCCCCCCGACTCGCACTTCGCGATGGCGTCCCACACGCTCCCGCCGGTGGCGGCGGCCGGCGCGGGGGCGGGGGCGCTGTCGGCGGGGGGCGCGGCCGGTGCATCGCTGGCGGGGCGCGGCGCGGGCCGCTCGCGGGTGCCCTCGAGCACCACCCTGGTCACCGGCGCCCTGACCACCTCCTGCCCGGTGGCGGTGCGGGAGACCTCCTGACCATCGGCGAGGGTGGTGGTGAAGGTCGTGCGCTCCAGGCCCGCCCTGCCCTTCGTCGCCACGCGCGTCTCCCCGGTGAACAGGTCGTCGGTCTCGCGCTCCTCGACGGCGAAGGGGATCTCCTCGTCCACCTCCGCCGTGCCCGTGGTGATGCGGGTGACCTGCACCAGCAGGCCTTCCACGACGGGGGCGTCCGCGGGCACCGAGAGGGTGTCGGCGGGCCCGGGCACCACCTGCGCCTCGGCGAGCAGCTCCCCGACGGTCGCCGCGGTGCTGGTCAGCGGCGTGGTCGCGCCGTCGGCGATGACCTGCACGGCCTTCGGGGTGTCGATGACCACGTCCGCCCCGCTCCGCGACAGGGGCGCGGAGCGGGAGGTCGACAGCTCCGCGCCCACGGTGCGCACCTCCAGGGCGTCCAGGGCCTCACCCACGGTCAGGGCCGTCGTCCAGCGGGTCTCCCGCTCGCCGTCCACCGTGAGGGTGAGCTGCTTGGCGGTGCGCACGACGACGGTGTCGCCCTCGCCCAGCGTGGCGTCCGGGCCGGGGACGACGACGTCGCGCTCACCGACGGTGACCTCCGCGGCGGCCAGCACCGCCTCCACGCTGCGCCCGAAGCTGCGGACGTCGCGCTCCTGCCCGTCGACGTCGAGGGTGACGGTGGTGTCGGTGACGGCGAGGACGGCGCCACCGGCGACCAGGGCGGTCACCACGACCGCCGAGGCGGCGGCGCGGCTGGCGCGGTGCGAGGGCTTGAGCACGGTGTCCTCCGGGTCCGGGGTCCCGGGCACGGACCCGGGACGGCGACGCGGGCCCGCGTGGGCCCCGGCCGCGGTGGTGAAGGGGCGCGCGGTGACCAGGGCGCTGGTCGTGGCGCGGGCACCCCGGGGTGCGGTCTCGGACCGGCGCCGCCCGCGCGGGGGCGCGGCGGCCGGTGCGTCGACGTCCAGGGGCTCTCCGCTCCCGGCTGTCAGCGGCGGACCATAGGCGAGCGGCAGCGGTTCCGCCAGGTCGGCGCGCCGCTGCCACGGGATCTTCGCCGCGACCCCACCCGGCGTGTGGCGCACGTCACTGATCGGTCGGTGCACCGCGGGCGCGCTCACGCCAGGAACCGTAGAGGCGACTGGACGTGGTGGTGAGGATGTCGGCGACGTCCCGCGCGTCGCGGTCGAGCACCGCGGCCACCGCGCGCACGGTGTGCGGCAGCAGGTGGCTGGCGTTCGGGCGCCCCCGGTGCGGGACCGGCGTGAGGTGGGGGGCGTCGGTCTCGACCTGCACCTGCGTCAGGGGGACGGCGGCCAGGGCCTCGCGCAGGGCGCCGGCGTTCTTGAACGTGATGGTCCCGGCGAAGGAGAGGAACCAGCCCTGCGCCGCGCAGCGGCGGGCGAGGTCGGCGTCGCCGGAGAAGCAGTGGAACACCGTGCGCGCCGGGGCGCCCTCGGCGGCGAGCACGTCGAGCACCAGCGCGTGGGTCTCGCGGTCGTGGATCTGCAGGGTGAGGTCCAGGCGCTTGGCGAGGTCGACGTGCCGGGCGAAGGACTCCCGCTGCGCCGCGAGCGCGGCCGGGTCGCCGAGGTCGGTGCGCACGGCGTCCATGCCGGTCTCGCCGATGACCCTGATGCGGTCGGTGGAGGAGGCGAGGGCCTCGACCTCGGCGAGCGCGGCGTCCAGCCGCCCGCGCGCGGCGAGCAGCGGGGCCTCGTTGGGGTGGATCGCGACGCCGCCGAGCAGCTGGGGCCACCGGGTGACGGCGGCCGCGGTCCAGCGGGCTCCGGGCAGGTCGCAGCCGATCTGCACGGCGCGGGGCACCCCCGCGGCGGCGGCGGCGGCGAGGAGGGCGTCGACCTCGTGGTCGGGCAGGGCGTCGAGGTGGGTGTGGTCGTCGACGACGCCCACGTCGGGTCCCGTGTCGGGACCGGGGCCGGCTGGGGGCAGCGGCTCGGGCACCGGGGGGTAGCGGTCGGGCGGGGCGGGGGCGGCGGGGCTGCTGCTCACCCGGTGATGGTGCCGTCCGCCGGGCCAGTGGTAGACACACCCGGTCAGGTCGTGCAGCACCGGGCAGCGAGGGGGAGGACGTGCGGGTCGCCCTCGCCCACGACTACCTCACCCAGCGGGGGGGCGCCGAGCGCGTCACCCTCGCGCTGACGAGGATCTTCCCCGGTGCGACGCTGCACACCAGCGTCCACGAGCCCTCCCGCACGTTCGCCGGCTTCGCCGCGGTCGACGTGCGCACCTCCTTCCTCCAGCGCCTGCCCCCCCTGCGCCGCGACCCTCGGGTGGCGCTGCCGCTGCTGGCCCGGGCGTGGGACGGCACCGCGGTCACCGACCCGGCGGTCGAGGCCGTCGTCGCGAGCAGCAGCGGGTGGGCCCACGCCATCGGCGTGCCGGAGGGCTGCGCGAAGGTCGTGTACTGCCACAACCCCGCCCGGTGGCTGTACCAGACCGCGGAGTACCTGCCGAGCCGCACCGCCCAGCGGGTCATGGACCGCCTCGGCGGGCCGCTGCGGGCGTGGGACCAGCGGGCCGCGGCGACCGCGGACGTGTACCTCGCGAACTCCCGGATCGTGGCCGCGCGCATCGCGCACGTGTACGGGGTGGACGCCGAGGTGCTGCCGCCACCGGTGTCGATCGACGTCACGGGGCCGCAGACCCCGGTGGAGGGCCTGGAACCGGGGTTCTGGCTGACCGTGGCCCGGGGCCGGGGTTACAAGAACGTCGACGCGGTCATCGACGGGGTCACCGCGCTCGGCGACGGGCAGCTGGCCATCGTGGGGTCACCGGCGCCCGGGGCGAGCACGTTGGTGGGCACGGGCGCGGGAGCGGGGACGCGGTGGCTGGGCGTGGTCAGCGACGCGCAGCTGCGGTGGCTGTACGCCCACGCCAGGGCGCTCGTCAGCGTCTCGCGGGAGGACTTCGGGCTCACCCCGCTGGAGGCGAACGCCTTCGGCACCCCGGTGGCGGTGCTGCGCGCCGGCGGCTTCCTCGACAGCCTCGACGAGGGCACCTCGGGGGTGTGGGTGGAGCAGCCCACGGCCGCCGCGGTGCACGACGCGCTCCGCGCCTTCCCCGTCCTGGACCCCGTCGCGGTGCGCCGCCACGCCGCCCGCTTCGACGAGGCGGCCTTCGGGGCGCGCCTGAGGGAGATCGCCGCGGTGGCGGCGTCGGCGCACCGGTGATGGACTTCCGCGTCCTGTTCGTCTGCACCGGCAACGTCGCGCGCTCCCCGATCGCCGAGCACCTGTACCGGGCGTGGCAGGCGGACGGCGGCGCGCCCGGGACCAGGCGGGTGCTCGTGGCGAGCGCCGGCACCGACGCGCTGGTCGACCAGCCCGCGACCGCTGCCGCCCTCGCCCTGGTGGCCCACCACGGCGCCGACGCGAGCGGGCACCTCGCACGGGCGATGACCCCCCGTCTGGTCGATGCGGCGGACGTGGTGCTGACGATGACCCGCGAGCACCGCGCCGCGGTGGTGCGGATGCGACCGGCGGCGGTGCGGCGCACGCACACGGTGCGCGAGGCGGCCCGCGTCGCCGCCGGCGTGGGCGCGTCCCTGCCCCCGGGGAGCCCCGAGCAGAGGTGGCGGGCCCTGGTGCCGGCGCTGGCGGCCGGGCGCGGCAGGTTCCCGGCGGCGACGGGGTCCGACGACGACGTGCCCGACCCCTACGGGCGGGGTGCGCCGGCCTACCGGGACACCGCCGAGCTGCTGCTGCCCGCGCTGCGGGCGCTGGTGGAGGCCGTCACCGGCGCACCGGGGACGCCGCCGCCCCGGTGAGGTGCGCTCGGGGACACCGCGGTCAGCGGACTCGAACACCGTCGTCAGGCCCGCTGGCGCCCAGCCAGGTGGTGCGCGAGCCGGTGGGCGAGCGCGACGATCGTCAGCGTCGGGTTGGCGTAGCCCGCGGTCGGGAAGGTGCTGCTGCCCGCGGCGTACACCCCCTGCACCCCGTGGACCATCGTGTCCGCGTCGACCACCCCCCGGCCTCCCGCCACCGACATCCGCGTGGTCCCCGCCGGGTGGTAGGCGTCGGCGACCCCCGCCCGCCAGGCGTCGTCGTCGCGCATCTCCTCCCGCTCGCGCACGTGCGCCAGGCCGAGGCGCGCCAGGTCCGCCGCGACCCAGCGCGTCAGCTGCCGGCTCGTGCGCACCTCAGCGTCGCCGACGCGCCAGTCCACCGCCGCCTTCGCCAGGCCCAGCTCGTCGACCTCGTCAGCGAGCAGCACACGGCTCTCGGGGTCGGGGGCCTGCTCGAGCCACACCTGCAGCCACACCCGGGAGGCGGGAGGCCCGGCGGAGAGCCCCTTCACCCACCGGCGGTACGCGGTGCGCGCCAGCGGTCCCACCGCTCCTGCTGCCGACGCCGCGTCGCGCACCAGCTCGGCGCCGCCCGGGCGCGGGCCGGTGCGGCCCAGCACCCGGCGGGCGGCGTCCAGGCGCGGGTCGGTCTGGTCGTGCTTGATCACCGCGGTCGCTGCCAGCAGCGACTCCTCGGCCTGCCCCTGCGCCGACAGGCGCACCTTGGGGTACAGGCGCCGGCGCCCGCGGTGCAGGTGCTGGTACCGGTCCTGGAGCCACTGCCCGTGCAGCGGCTCGATCTCCGCGGTGCCCACGACGGGGTGGTCCTGCAGGAACCGTCCGGTCCACCGCGCTCCACCGCCCAGCCCGATGCCAGCGGGGTCGCTGAGCATGAGGATGCGCGCGTTCTCCACGGCCCCGGCGGCGAGCACGACCGTGGCGGCGGCCAGAGCGCGCTCGCGGCCGTCGGGCGCGACCACCTCCACGCCGCCGGCCCGGTCACCGTCGAGGACGACCCGCGCGACGGTCGCGTGCGTCAGCACCGTGATCAGCGGCGACCTGGTCAGCTCCGCGCGATGGCGCTCCCCCAGGTGGGGGGTGGGGGTGTACTCGGTGAAGTCGTGGAGGAGGTGCTCCCCGTCCCACGCCACCGGCGGCAGGGAGGGGTGCTCGGCCCAGCGCTCCTCCCCGTACCCGGCGCCGGTGAGGCCGAAGAAGTCCTCCGCCGAGGGGTACCAGCGCTCCAGCTCGGAGAACGGGAGCGGCCACCCGCTGTCGGGCACCCACGCCCGCTCGCCGACGTCCTCGGGGTGCAGGCGCGTGCACTGCCCGTACCAGAGCCCGGTGGCCCCCCCCAGCGCGCGGGAGCGGCCGCCGGTGAGACCCGCGTACGGCAGGCCCTGCACGAGCCCGGTGTTCAGCCGAGAGGACACCTCCACCTGCGCGCGGTCGCGGTGGTCGCCCCCGGACTCCACCAGCAGCACCGGGCGACCGCGATCGGCGAGGGCCAGGGACAGGGCGATGCCGGCCGCCCCGGAGCCGACGACCAGGACCGCTCCGGCGGCGACGGGGTCCTGCTCCGGCGCGAGGGCGCGGGCGTCGAGGATCACGAGGCCACCAGCACCCGGGCGATGGACTCCTCGAGGGCGTCGTCCAGGGCGGTGGGGTCCCCCGGGGCGGTGACCAGGTCGGCGACCCGGTCGAGGCGGCTGGTCGCGACGAGGACCTCGCTCAATCCCGACCTCGTCGCGGCGTACCGCACCAGGGCCCGGGCCAGCGAGGGGTCCGACACCGGTCCCGGCAGCGGCGAGCGGCGTCCCACGGTCGCCAGGTCGGCGCCCCCGGCCCCCAGCAGCCCGTGCCCGACCCCGTGGGCACCGGCGGGCAGCGCCGGCACCCCGGGGCCGCTGGGGGCGGCGCTGACGTGGGCGACGGTCAGCAGCCCCGCGCCCCGCTCCAGGCACGCGGCGGTCATGGTGTTCTGGGTGGCGACGCCGAGCTCGCGGACGTCACCGGCGCTCTGGTACGCCGCGAGCGCCGCGAGGAGCTCGTCGTCGACGTCGCCGGGCCACACCTCGTGCAGCAGCAGCCGGTCGATCCGACCGGCTCCCCGCAGCAGGCGCAGGGAGCGGTCGACGCTGGCGCGCACCGCCGCGACGGCGAAGCGGCCGGACGCCGCGTCGACGGCGAACGGCGAGGCACCGGAGCGCACGCGCCGCACGGCCCGCTCCAGCGGCGCCGGGAGCGCGCGGACCGCCCGTGCCACGACCAGGCGAGCGGGTGAGGGCGGCGGTGTCGGCTCGATGCCGACCTTGGTGGTGACCGGGACACCAGCGGCGAGCGCCACCTCGGCCACGAGCGCCTCGCTGGCCCCGTGGCCGTACATCGGCGCGGTGTCCAGCCGGGTGGCCCCGGCGGCCAGCGCCGCCTCGAGCAGGGCCCGAGCAGCGACGGGGGTCATCGAGGACTGGAACAGGTGCGCGCTGCCGAAGGTGACGGCGGGGGGGTCGACCACGCAGGGAGGCTAGGCCCGCACCGCCGGGCGGGCACCCCGTGGCGCCGCGCTGGGGTCGCGCTGCGGCGCCGCGGTGGGGCTGGGGCGGGGTGCCGCACGGCCGCCGCGCCGCGGGATGAAGGTCCTCACCCCCCACACCACCAGCAGGCCCAGCAGCGTGCTCATCACCAGCGTCAGGCCGTACTGGAAGTCGAAGGAGTCACCACCGACGATGAAGCGGAGGATGGTGTAGAGCAGGATCGTCGTGATCACCGGCGAGTGGTAGTACCGCGCGGAGAGCCAGGTGAAGCCCGCGGCCAGGGCGGCGAAGAACAGGCACGCGCCCACGACGCCGCCCGCGACGATGAGCGCGTAGCCCGGGCCGGAGAGGAAGATGCCGGCCTGCCCGCCGAAGTCGGTGTAGTAGTGCGTGACCTCCGGCGCCAGGTACCCCGGCTTGTTCGCCCACAGCTGGGACGGCACCAGGTTGAACACGCCCCGCAGCGGGTCGAGGACCGTCGCCCCCACGACCTCGCGGTCGACGTTGAGGGAGAGCACGAGGCCGTCGAAGGTGTCCAGGGAGCCCTCGGTGGCCAAGCGGCGCACCGGGTCGAGGCTGGCCTGCCCGAGGTAGTACGGCAGGTTCGCCGAGCCGGTGCGCGCCAACTGGGTGCGCCACTGGGCGAAGCCGACGATGAAGACCGCCACGGCGTAGGCCAGGACGCCGAAGCCGACGACGGTGCCGGTGCCCAGCCCCTGGCGGCGGATGCGCCGCAGCCAGCGCACCCCCAGGGCCACCACCACGAACAGCAGCCCCGAGCGGGAGGTGGTGAACGACAGGGACAGGACCATGGCCGCGACGCTGCCCAGCGCCGCGGCCCGGGACCCCCAGTGCTTGTTCGCGACCCCGCAGGCGATGGCCACCAGCAGGCACTGCTGCAGGATCACCAGCACTCCCTGCCCGGAGCTCTGCCCCCGGGAGGCGAGGGACTCCGTGGTCGCCCCGGCCCCGAAGGCGAGGGTGGAGCCGACCCCGACGGCCAGGAGCGCCCAGTACAGCGGGGGCGACTCCCACCCGGCCGCCGTCTCGGGGTCGTGGCGCAGCGGGAGGCGCCGGGGGATCAGCTCGACGAGGGCGAAGGCGCACAGGCACAGCACGTAGACCAGGCACGCCTGGGGGGCGAAGGAGACCGCGTTGGGCGAGGAGACGCCCAGGAAGGACAGCACCGACCGGCGCTCCCCGTCGATGAGCTGCTGCGCGGGGATCGCGATGCCGACGATGCCGATGACGGCGATGCACAGGGTGCCCAGGCCGGCGGGCGACTGGTCGCCGCGGGCGCTGGCGGCGATCATCACCGCGGCGGCCAGCGCCGTCGCGGTGCACGCCACCAGCGCCAGCTGCGCGCTGGAGGTGCTGCCCGACGGCAGGTCGGCCACGGCGAACAGGGCCGAGACGGTGATGACGAGCAGCAGCGCGAGCCTGCCGCGCAGGAAGTTCTCGTGCTGGCGCGGCAGCGCCCGCGACGGGCTCACGGCTGGACCCGTCGGGCGCTGCTCGCACTGCTCCGCCGGACGGCGCGCGCACCGGCCCGCGCGGCACCGGCGGCACTGCGGACGCCGGCGCGCAGCAGCCCGTAGGAGCGCGCGTACAGGTGCGGGGCGCGCTGCGCGGCGGTGGCGCGCAGCGCGGGCACCGGCCCGTACGCCGCCAGGACCTGGCGCGGGCGCGCCCGTCCCAGCGCCCCCCGGCAGGCGGTGACCGCCGCCGCGAGGGCGGAGGGGTCCTTGCGCACGGCATCCTCGATGCCCGCGAGCCCGACGTAGCGGGTCATGAAGGCGGCGTGGTGGCGCGGCGTGGGCACCACGGTCGCGGCGAGGGCGTCAGCGGCCTCCCCGCAGCGCAGCAGGTCGCGGTAGCTCGGCACGGGCAGCTTCGACAGGGAAGCCGGGCGCACCACGTAGCGGTAGAGGTGCTCGGGGGTGAGGACGACGCGGGGCCGGCGCGCCAGGCACCGCAGCACCAGCAGCAGGTCCTCGTGGGTGCGCAGGTCCACGTCGTCGCCGTAGGCGGGCGCGAGCAGCTCGCGCGAGAACAGCTTGTCCCACAGGTAGCCCATGAGCAGGCCCGTGAAGGCGGCGTCCACGGCGCCCGCGTGGTCCAGGACCACGGGCCGGGGCGACGGCGGGGCGCCGTAGAGGCGCAGCGGGCTCGGTGAGGCGTCCTCGTGCTCGGGCGCGGCGCGCATCGCCACCAGGTCGGCCCCGTGCTGCTCGGCGGTGGTGACCAGGTGCGAGAGCAGCGTGGGCTCGAAGCGGTCGTCGGCATCGGGGAACCACACCCAGCGCCCGCGGGCGGCCCGCAGACCCGCGCGGCGCGCGGCGGCCGGCCCGCCCTGCACCGCCATCGTCACCACGCTGACCTCCAGGACGCCGCCGGCCGACACCAGCGACCGCTGCGCCCAGGCTCCCACGAGCTCCGCGGTGCCGTCGGTGGAGGCGTCGTCGACGCACACCAGCTCGACGCCGCCGAGGTCCTGGGCGGCCAGCATCGCCTCCAGGCCGGGGAGGTGGTGCGCGGCGTTCCGCATCGCGACGACCACGCTGACCCGCGGCGTCCCGCTCGCGGCAGCGCTCACCGGGCGGCCGCCAACCCGGCCACGAGCTTCTCGTGCGCGAGGTCCCACGACAGGGCCGGACGGCGCGCCAGCGACGCGGCGCGGGCGGCAGCCAGCGCCGTGGGGTCGGTGAGCAGCGGCTCCAGGGCCGCCGCCAGCCCCGCGGCGTCCCCCGGCTCGACGTACGCGCAGGCGTCGCCGCCGATCTCGGGGATGCCACCCGCGCGGGAGGCGACCACGGCCATGCCGCTGGCGATGCCCTCGCCGACGACCAGGCCCAGCGGCTCGCGCCACACCGAGGGCACCACCATCACGTGGCCGGTGCGCAGGCGGGCGCCGAGGTCGCGGCGCGGCAGGTCGCGCAGGAACCGCACCCGCTCCCCCAGCCCCGGGTGCAGGTCGGCTCGCAGCCGGCGCTCGTAGTCGCTGAGCGGCTCCTGCCCTGAACTGCCGATGACGTCGACGTCGAAGGCGAGGTGGCGCAGGGCGCCCGCGGCCTCGAGGAGCACGTGCACGCCCTTCTCGGGGATCACCCGCCCGACGAAGACCAGGCGCGGTCTGAGCCCGGTGAGCGCACCCGGCGGTGGGGGGGTGAACGCGGTGAGGTCGACGCCGTTGGGCACGACGAGCACGGGGGCGGCGAGGGGCGGGAAGCGGCTGGCGAGGTCGGCGCTGACGCTGACCACGGCGTCCGCGGCCCGGCCCACCGCCGCGCCCTCGCGGCGCCCGAGGGAGGCGAAGGCGTCGTTGTGCACGTACAGCACCCGGGTGCCGGCGACGCCGCGGGCCAGGACGGCGGGCGGGTGGGCGTGGAGGAGGACGACGTCGTCGCCGGCGGTGGCCAGGCCCCGGTAGGCGGCCACCGCCAGGGGCCGGACCCCCAGCACCCTGCCGGCGCCGGCGTCGAGGACCCGGGCGGCGCGGGTGGCGGGGATGCGCCCGCGCAGGGCGGCCACCGCGGGGGGCCCGTCCCAGTCCGGGCGCAGCACCCCGCGGGCGGCCACCAGGGTGGCGGCGCCACCGGCGCGCTGGTGCGCCGCGGCCAGCTGGCGCGCCACGATGAGCACCGCGCTGCGGCTGTCGGCGGAGAACACGTCACCGGGCCCGGGCACGTGCACGTGCCGGGGCGTCCCGCTCACCGCCGCACCATCCGTCGCAGCAGCGTCACCAGGTGCGCGAGGTCGCTGGGCCGGGTCAGGAGCAGCTGCGAGGAGCTGACCCCGAGCGCGCGCCGCACCACCACGACCTTGACGACCGCCGAGAGCAGGTACGCGAGGACGGCGACGGCCGCGGCGCCCCGCGTGCCGGCGAGGAGCACCGCGGGGTAGATCCCGGCCACCGTCACCACGCCGGCCACCACGTCGGCGCTGGAGGAGGTGCCCGGGCGCCCGGCCCCCAGCAGCAGCCCGGTGGCGGCCTGGCTGACGCCCCACGCGGCGGTGCCGATGATGAGGATCCGCAGCAGGGTGGGCGCCTCGGTGAACCCGCCACCGCTGAACACCGCCACGATGACGTCAGCGAGCAGCAGCACGGAGGCGGCGACGGCGAGGTTGAAGGCGACCGCCAGGCGCATGCCCCGCAGGATCCCGGACAGGTCCTGGTCCGGGCCGCCGCTGGAGCGCACCAGCAGCAGGCGCTGCACGACGGCGGAGACGAAGCCGGGGATCTCGGCGATGGTCACGGCCGTGGCGTAGTTGCCCAGCGCGGCCGGGGTGACGAGCGTGATCAGCAGCAGCTGGTCGAGGCGGGCGGTGATCGAGGAGCTGAGCGTGCCGTACCACCCGCGCACCGAGTACGACGCGAACGGGCGCAGTGCCAGGTCCTTCCCGGCCGGTCCGCGCCGCGCCCGGTACAGCGCCAGCCCGGAGAGCAGCCCGGTGACGATCGACAGGGCCGCGACCGACGTCGCCGTCAGGGCGCCCGCGGCCAGGAGCACGAGGATGGCGCCGAGGCGCGAGAGCGCACCGATCCACAGGTTGGCGTTGAGCTGGCCGTAGGCCTGCTGGCCGGTGCGGATGCCGCGGTAGAGGTTGATGTACCCGCCGAGCAGCACCGACGGCGCGAGCAGCAGCAGGACCGGCCGCAGCGCGGGGTAGTCCGCCAGGAGCCGGCCCGAGGTGGCGATGAGCACCAGGACCGTGAGGGCACCGGCGACGGTGACCACGATGAACCCGGCCCGGCGCACGGCCCTCTCGTCGTGCCCCCGGCTGATGAAGTAGCTGGCCGCCAGGGGCGCGCCCACCGAGGCGATGGCGTCGGCGAAGGCCAGCGGGGTCAGCAGCGCCGCCAGCTCGCCGCGGCCCGCGGGCCCCAGCACGCGCAGGAGGATCGGGCTGGTGGCCAGGGCGACGACGGGGAAGGCGTAGTTGGCCAGCGATCCCAGGAAGAGGTCGGCCAGGGCGTTGCGCGGTCGCCGCCCCTCCGCCTCCGCCACGGAGCTCACCGGAACCTCACCGGGGAGCGGTGGCCGGTGCCCGACCGGCGCGCTGCGCTGCGCCCCGGTGGGCCGTCAGGTAGGCGGCGAGCGTGTCCTGCACCGAGAAGCGGGCGCGGGCCGACTGCTGGCCCGCGTCGGCGAAGGCGCGCCGCAGCGCCGCGTCGGTGACCAGCCGCTGCAGCGCGTCGGCCAGGGCCGGGGCCGACCCCGGTGGCACCAGCAGGCCGGTGACCCCGTCCTGCACGAGGTCGGGGATGCCCCCGACCTCCGAGGCGACCACGCACACGCCCTCCGTCATCGCCTCGATGATCACCGTCGGCAGGCCCTCGGAGCGGCTCACCGCCGGGAGCACGAACACGTCGAGCGCGGCGATCAGCTCCCGGGGGGTGCACCCCGGCTCCAGGGTGCCGACGACCCGGGCCCCGGGCTCGACGCGCTGGCCCAGCGCCTCGAGCTGGCGGGTGTACCCGTCATGACCCGCGGCGAGACCCCCGCGCACGCGCAGCCGCGCCGGCGCGCCGGGCAGGTCGCGGCCCTGCAGGAGCAGGAAGCCCTCGAGGAGGTGCTCGTGGCCCTTCTGGGGGTTGAGGTTCGCCAGGGAGCCCACCAGCACCGCTCCTGGCGGGACGCCGAGGAGCTCGCGCACCTCCTCTCGGGTGCGGGTCAGGGGCGCCTCGGCGACGGGCGGGTAGTACGAGACGACTCCGCGCGCGCCGACCACGACGCCGTGGGCGCTTGCGGTGGCCTCACCGGTGACCAGGACGGCGTGGGCGAGGTGCTGCAGCGCCGGGCGCAGCAGCCTCATGAGCGGGCGCGGGGCGCGGGTGTCGAGCAGCTGCCAGACCACCGTCGCGCCGGCGAGCCGCGCGGCCAGCGCCGCGTCGAGCTGCTGGACGCCGTGGACCTGCACGGTGTCGGCCCGGTGCGCGCGGACGGCTCGCCGCAGGCGCAGCACCTGCGCGGGGAAGGTGAGCGCCAGCAGCGCGTTGTTGAGCGGGCGTCCCGCCCGCAGGCGCCGCAGGGGCATCGTGGTGACCTCGACGCCCGCCTGCTGGAGGCGCTCGAGGGCGTCACCGGGTTCACGGGGCAGGATCACCGACGTGGCGTACCCCGCGGCGGCGAGGTGCGGGGCGAGCGTCGCGACCTGGTTGTGCGCCCCGCCGTACCCGGTGCCGGGGATGACGTAGAGCACCCGCGTCCCCGGTGCGCCCCCACCGGCGGCGGGCGCGCCGGCCGGTGCCAGCCCGTGGCGGTAGAGGCGCTCCAGGGCGTCGACGTGCCCCGTGATGGTGAACCGCTCGCGCTGCAGGGCGCGAAGCCGCGCGCCGTACGCGTGCCGGCGGGCCGGGTCCAGGGCCAGGTCGGCCAGCAGCGCCCCGCACGCCGCGGCGTCGCCGGGGGCGTACAGGGCCGCGTCAGGCGCGGCGCCCACGGTCTCGCGGTGACCGCCGGCGTCCGTGGCGACCACCGCAGTCCCGCGGGCCATGGCCTCCAGCACGCTGAGGCCCAGCGGCTCGTCGGGGGACGTGGCGAGGAAGACCTCGGCGGAGGCCATGGCGCCCGCCACGTCGTCGACCCAGCCGAGGAAGCGGACGCTGGCCTCCACGCCGAGCTCGCGGCTGATCCGGCGCAGACGGTCCTCGTCGGGGCCCCGGCCGGCCACGTGCAGCTCCCACCCGCGCTCGGCGAGGCCCGACGCCGCCCAGGCGCGCAGGCCCTCGTCGGTGCCCTTCTCAGGAACGAGGCGCTGGGCCACCAGGACCACGGGGGCGCTGGTGCCGGTGGGAGGAGCGTGGGCGGAGTCGACGGCAGGAGCGTCGACGGGGGGCACGCCGTTGACGATGACCGCGTCGGAGCGGGGCTGCACGGTGGCGGCGATGTGGTCGCTGACCGCCACCTCGAGGAGCCGGCCGCGCACCCACCGGCCCACCCGGGCGCTGACCACCCCGGTGCCGCGGACGGTGGGGATGTGACGGGTCGAGATCCGCCGGCCACCGGTGACCACCGACGCCAGCGACGCGGCGAAGTCGGCGTAGGCGAGGTGGCTGTGCACCACGTCGACGCGGCCGCCCCGCACCAGGGATGCCAGCGCGGCACGCGTGGTGGGCGCCGGCGACCACGGGACGGCGGGCCCGAGGGCGGCGCGCATCGCCGCCGGCTCACCCCCGTGCACCCGCACCCGGTGCCCGCGGCGCGCCAGCTCGGTGGCCACGTCGCACACGTAGCGCTCGGTGCCGGCGAAGTC
>CAXTAK010000032.1:0-12612 GCA_964242735.1 uncultured Quadrisphaera sp.
AAGGGTACTGCGCGGGAAGCCGCGTGGGAGAGCAGGACACCGCCGGACAACAACGACGAGGGCCCGGGCGACCACACATGGTCGCCCGGGCCCTCCGTCATCCCCCCAACACCCCACCCCGCAGTGGTTCCTTCCGCGGGGCCCCACCGGTAGCAGCGAGGCTGCCGGCTGTGGCCGCGGTGACGACCGACTGGTGAGGGCTCCGCGATGGGCCCCCGTGCCCGGCACGGCGCACCACGTCAGTGGTCCACACTGCACGGAGCGGGCCGGTGTGGCCGCACCGGGGAGGGGCGACATGGACGACGATGCGGCGGCGGCACCGAGCGGGGGCTCCGAGCGACGGTCCTCCCGGGACGCTGACCGGGGGGAGTCGAGCCCGCCCGGCGCCGCGGCGTCCGGCGGCGGGGTCACCACGCACGAGCGCTCCGAGGCGGCGCCTCGCCGTGGTGGGCGGGTGGGCGAGGTGGCGCACCGACCCGGTGGCGCGGGTGGACAGCCATCCGCAGGCGTGGGGAGCCGCCCCCGCGGGACCGACGGCCAGCGCAGTGACGGCCAGCGCAGTGACGCCCAGCGCGGCGGGGCTGGCTCTGCCCGCTCAGCGCGCACCGACCGTCCCCGCGGACTGGACCGGCCCCGCATCGTGGAACCGGAGCTGCCCGATGAGGTCACCGGTCACGAGCTCGACCGCGACGTGCGCCACGACCTCAGCACCCTGTCCCGCGACAACGCCGAGGCCGTGGCCCGCCACCTGGTCATGGCCGGCCTCCTCCTGCAGGACGACCCCGAGCGGGCCCACGAGCACGCGCTGGCCGCGCAGCGGCGCGCCGGGCGCGTGGGGGTGGTCCGCGAGGCCGCGGGCCTGACCGCGTACGCCGCCGGCCGCCACGACGAGGCGCTGCGGGAGCTGCGCGCTGCTCGCCGCCTGACCGGTTCCCCGGTGCACCTGCCGGTCATGGCCGACTGCGAGCGCGGGCTGGGCCGCCCCGAGCGCGCCATCGCCCTCGCAGAGTCCCCCGAGGCCGCGCAGCTCGACGCCGAGGGCCTGGCCGAGCTGCGCATCGTCGTCTCCGGGGCGCGCCTCGACATGGGGCAGCCCGACGCGGCCGTGGTCGCGCTGCAGGGCCCGGACCTGGCGCCGCGCCGTCCCGCGCCGTGGCACGCCCGCACCTTCACCGCGTACGCCGACGCCCTCCGCGCCGCCGGTCGCGGCGAGGAGGCGCTGCTGTGGGACCGGCGAGCGCTCGCGGTCGACCCCCGGGGTGCCTCGGGCGCCAGGCCCCCGGCACCGCCTGACGGTAGCGGCGCGGAGGTGACCGTCTACGACGTCACCGAGCCCACCGACGACAGTGACGGCACGGGACGCCCCGGGGTCACGCGGCCCACCGGCGCTCCGTGACCGTCACGCCCTGCGGGCACCGGTGCCCGACCCACCGGCAGGGGCGCGTCGTACCGTTCGCCCATGGACGGACCGGGGCAGACGCCACCCGGCGATGATCTCGAGCCCCCGGCGCAGAGCGCCCCGCCCGAGGCGGGCGCTCCAGGCGGCGGCGTGTACGAGTGGGTGCGCCGGGCGCACGACCTGCTGGAGGGCGGGGACGCCGCCCCCGCGGTCGTCCTGCTGCAGCGGGCCAGCGCCGAGGAGCCGGGGTCGGCGAGCATCCTGGAAGCCCTGGGTCGCGCGCAGTACCAGGCCGGTGCCCGCGACGCCGCCGCCGGCACCTTCGCCGCCCTGGTGGAGATGACCCCCGACGCGGACTACGCCCACTTCGGCCTCGGGGTGGCCCTGGCCCGGCTGGGCCGTCTCAGGGAGGCCGCCGAGCACCTGGCGCTGGCCGAGGCCATGAGGCCGGACCGTCGGGAGTACGGGCAGCGGCTCCGCCAGGTCCGCGCCACCCTGCGGGCGCGGGAGGCGGCCGGTGGTGTCTGAGCCGGTGCTCAGCGAGGGCCACGACGTCCTGCTGCTGGACCTCGACGGCGTCCTGTACGTCGGCGCCGGCGCCGTGCCGCACGCCGTCGACGCGCTGGCCGCCGCGGGCACTCCCGCGGCGTTCGTGACGAACAACGCCTCACGCACCCCCGACGAGGTCGCGGGGCAGCTGAGGTCCCTGGGCATCCCCGCGCGACCCGACCAGGTCACCACCTCCTCGCAGGCGGGCGCCCGACTGGTGCTCGAGCACGCGGGCGCCGACGCCACCGTGCTGGCCGTCGGGGGACCGGGGGTGCGGGCCGCGCTGGCCGAGGCCGGGCTGCGCGTGCTCGAGCGCCCCGAGGACCACCCCGACGCGGTCCTGCAGGGCTTCGGCCGCCAGGTCGCGTGGGCCGACCTGTGCGACGTCGTCGTCGCCGTGCAGGCGGGGGCGCTGTGGGTGGCGACCAACACCGACCTCACCATCCCCACCGAGCGCGGTCTCATGCCCGGCAACGGCTCCCTGGTCGGGGCGGTGCGGCGCGCCGTCGCCATCGACCCGCTCGTCGCGGGCAAGCCCGAGCGCGCCATCTTCGACGCCGCGGCGGCCCGCGCCGGCGCCGCCCGCCCGCTGGTGGTGGGGGACCGCCTCGACACCGACATCGCCGGCGCGGTCGCCGCGGGCATGCCGTCGCTGCTGGTGCTGACCGGGGTCAGCGGCCCGGCCGAGGCGTTCGCGGCGCCCCCCCAGCACCGGCCGACCTACGTCGGCGCCGACCTGCGGGCGCTCGCCGAACCCCACGCGCCCGTGAGCGAGCTCCCTCGCGAAGGCGGCGCCTGGGTCCTGCGCGGGGCCGCTGCCACCGTCGAGGACGGGGTGGTCCGTGTCACCGGACCCGCCGGGGACGAGCTCGACGACCTCCTCGACCAGGTGCGTGTGGTGCTCGCCGCCGCGTGGTCGTCGCCACCGGGGCGAGCCCGGCCCGACGAGCACGTGGCCGCCCTCATGGCGCTGGTCCGCCGGCGTTGCGCCGTCCACTCCTGAGGGTCCGCCGGCCGCCGCCGGACGCGGGGGCCGGTAGCGTGAGAGGACGTCCAGACGGGGGAGGAACGATGTCCGCACCAGGCACACCACGCCCTGGCGGTCGCGCAGAGGAGCTGCGGGGGTACCTGCAGGCCGCCGGTGACCTCTCCGCCATCGCCAGGGCACGCCTGACCGACTCCGTCCTGGAGGCGGTGCGCGGTGAGGTCGAGAAGGCCGGCAGCGCCCTGGGCCTGGCCGGGATCGACGAGGTGGCCCGGTTGCGCCGTACCGTCGAGCGGCTCGAGCGGCGCGTCCAGACCCTGGAGGGTGGCGCGACGCGGTCCGCGGGTCGGCCGCCGAGCCGCGGTGGACCCGGCCCGCGCGGGCCCGCTGGACGAGGTCCCGGCCGCGGCCCCGACGGTAGTCCGCTCGCCGGGTCGGAGCTCCCCGCAGCACCCACCGGCGCGGAGGCGGACGACGTCCCACCGGTCCGCCGGGCCCCGGTGCGCCGACCCCGTCCCGCCGATCCCCTCCCAGCGCCGGGCGGGGCGCCCCAGGGAGAGGCCCCCGCAGTGCCGGGCGCAGTGCCGGGCGCGGGGCCCACGGGTGCGGGCCCGCTGGACCCGGGGCCGCTGGACCCCGCGCTGTTGGACCCGGGGCCCGGCGGTGGGGACCCGCTCACCACCGGCCCCGGGCCCGCCGCCCCGTGAGGTCGGTCGACGCGACGGCGCGGCGGTGAGCATGACCGCTCGACGCCAGCGACTCGACGCCGAGCTGGTGCGACGGGGCCTCGCCCGCTCCCGCGGCCAGGCCGGTGACCTCGTCGCGGGCGGGCTGGTCACCGTCGCCGGCGCCACCGCCACCAAGGCCGCCACCCACGTCGACCTCGCGGCGCCCATCGTCGTCCGCTCCAGCGCCCCGGGACCGGCGTGGGCCAGCCGCGGGGCGCACAAGCTGCTCGGCGCCCTCGACGCCTTCGCCCTCGACGTCGCGGGACGGCGCTGCCTCGACGCCGGCGCGTCGACGGGGGGCTTCACGCACGTGCTCCTCGAGCGCGGCGCGCGCTCCGTCGTCGCCGTCGACGTCGGGTACGGGCAGCTGGTGTGGGCGCTGCAGCAGGACGAGCGGGTCCAGGTGCTGGACCGCACGAACGTCCGCGACCTGCGACCCGAGCAGGTCGCGCCCGCTCCCGACCTGGTGGTCGCCGATCTGTCCTTCATCTCCCTGGCGCTGGTGCTGCCCGCGCTCGTGCGCTGCGCGGCGCCCGACGCGGAGCTCGTCCTCATGGTCAAGCCGCAGTTCGAGGTCGGCCGCGAGCGCCTGGGTCGCGGCGGGGTGGTCCGCGACCCGGCGCTGCGCGCGGGCGCCGTCGTGGGGGTCGTCGAGGCGGCGGCCGCGTCGGGCCTGCGCTGCGCGGCGGTCACCCCCAGCCCGCTGCCCGGCCCGAGCGGGAACGTGGAGTACTTCGTGCTCCTGCGCGCCGGCGCGCCCCTGCAGCCCTCCGCGGCGCGCGCGATGGTCGAGGTGGCCGTCGCCGCAGGACCCGCGGGCGGCGGGTCACCCGTGGCTGCACCCGTGCCGGTGGAGGGGGAGCGGTGAGCGAGCGGACCGTGCTCGTGCTGACCCACCCCGCGCGCCCGGAGGCCGTGGAGGCCTCCGCGACGGTCCTGCGGCTGCTGCGCGCTGCAGCCGTGCGCCCCCTGCTGCTGACCGCCGAGGCCGCGGTCATCCCCGGGTCCGAGGGGGTGGAGCGCGTCGACGACGCCGAGGCCCGCGCCGCCCTCGACGACGTGGAGCTGGTCGTGGTCCTGGGCGGCGACGGCACGGTGCTGCGCGCGGCGGAGCTGGTGCACGGCACCGACGTCCCCCTGCTCGGGGTGAACCTGGGGCACGTGGGCTTCCTCGCCGAGGTCGAGCGAGACGAGGTGGCCGCGACCGTGGCGCACGTGGTCGACCGCGACTACGCCGTCGAGGAGCGGCTGACGCTGCGGGTGGAGCTCGTCGTGGGCGGAGAGGTGCGCGCCTCGGGGTGGGCCCTGAACGAGGTCAGCGTGGAGAAGGGCAGCCGCGAGCGCGTCCTGGAGCTGGTCGTGGAGGTCGACGGGCGACCCGTGTCCACCTTCGGCTGCGACGGGGTCGTCATGTCCACCCCCACCGGATCGACCGCCTACGCCTTCTCCGCCGGCGGCCCCGTGGTGTGGCCCTCGGTGGAGGCGCTGGTGCTGGCGCCGATCTCCGCGCACGCCCTGTTCGCCCGCCCCCTGGTGGTCTCCCCGAGCTCGGTGCTGGCGGTGGAGGTCCTGCGCCGCAACCGAGCAGAGGGCGTGATGTGGTGCGACGGGCGCCGGGCCGCGCCCGTGCCCCCCGGTGCCCGCATCGAGGTCACCCGCGGGCACCGGCCCGTGCGCCTGGCCAGGGTGACCGCCGGGTCGTTCGCCGACCGGCTCGTCGCGAAGTTCCGCCTGCCCGTGGGGGGGTGGCGCGGCGCTGACAGCGCCGCCGAGGGCAGCACCACCGCTGGCACCTACGGCACTGCTGGCACCGACGGTGGTGGCGCTGCGGCACCCGCCGGGAGCGCCGGGCCCCACAGCGGTACCAGCGCCACCGGCAGCCCCGCTGACCCCCCCGCCGAGGCGCGGTGGCCGGCGTCGCGCGAGATGCGCTCGCGGTTGCAGCAGGGCGGTTGAGCGGTGCTGGAGGAGGTGCGGATCCGCGCCCTGGGGGTGATCACCGACGCCACGCTGGAGCTGGGCCCGGGCCTGACGGTGATCACCGGGGAGACGGGGGCGGGCAAGACGATGGTCGTCACCGGGCTGGGGCTGCTCCTCGGGGCGCGCGCCGACGCGGCGGCCGTGCGCACCGGGGCCTCCTCGGCCCTGGTGGAGGGCCGCTTCGTCGTCCCCGCGGGAGGTGCGGTCGCCACCCGGGCCCGTGAGGCCGGCGCCGACCTCGACGAGGAGGTGCTGATCATCGCCCGCTCGGTGGCGGCCACCGGTCGCGGCCGCGCGCACCTGGGCGGGCGGGCGGTGCCGGTGGGGGTGCTCACCGACCTCGCCGACGACCTCGTCGCCGTCCACGGTCAGTCCGAGCAGGTGCTGCTGCGCTCACCGACCCGCCAGCGCGAGGCCCTGGACCGCTTCGCCGGGGACGCCGTCGCGATCCCGCTGGCGCGCTACTCCGCCACCTGGCGGGCGTGGCAGGACGCTGGGCGCGAGGCCGGTGAGCTCGCCCGCGCTGCAGCGCAGCGCCGCGACGAGGCCGAGCGCCTGACCGCCGCCCTCGCCGAGGTGGAGGCGGTCGCGCCCGTGGCGGGTGAGGACGCCGCGCTCGCGGAGGAGGCGGTGCGCCTGGAGCACGCCGAGGAGCTGCGCGCGGCGTCCGCGAGCGCCCGCACCGCGCTCAGCGGCGACGACGACGTGACCGCTGGCGACGCCGTCAGCTCCCTCGACGCGGCCCGGCGGGCGCTGGAGCACTCCCGAGAGCACGACCCGCACCTCGGTGAGCTGGCAGACCGGGTCGGGGAGGTCGCCTACCTCGTCGCCGACATCGCCGGTGACCTCGCCGGGTACACCGCGGGTGCCGACGTCGACCCCCTGCGCCTGGACGCGGTGCAGGAGCGGCGGGCGCGCCTCACCGCCCTGGTGCGTGCCCACCCCGGGTGCGCGGGCGTCGACGACGTCCTCGCGTGGGCGGCGGGCGCCGCGCCGCGCCTGCTGGAGCTCGAGGGCGACGACGACCGGGTCGCCGCGCTGACCGCCCGGCACACCGAGCTCGGGGGCGAGCTCCTGGAGCTGGCCGGCTCCCTCAGCTCCGCCCGCACCGAGGCGGCGCAGCGCCTGGGCGCCGCGGCCACCGCCGAGCTGCCCGGGCTCTCGATGGGCTCCTCGGAGCTGTCCGTCGCGGTGGGCACCACCGCGGCGCGGACCGCGGCGGACCTGGGACCGCACGGCGCCGACGAGGTGGTGCTGATGCTGCGGTCGGCGGGCACCGAGGCCCGACCCCTCGCGCGCGGCGCGTCCGGGGGGGAGCTGTCCCGGGTGATGCTGGCCCTGGAGCTGGTCCTGGGTGCCGGGGGCCAGGTGCCCACCTTCGTCTTCGACGAGGTCGACGCCGGCGTCGGGGGGCGCGCCGCCGTGGGCATCGGGCGCCGCCTGGCCCGCCTGGCCCGCACCCGCCAGGTCATCGTCGTCACCCACCTGCCGCAGGTGGCCGCCTTCGCCGACCGGCACGTCAGGGTCGCCAAGACCCTGGCTGCAGCGGAAGCCCGGGCGGGGGCCGGGCGGGGCGGGGGGTTGGTGACCGTCAGCGGTGTGGCGGTGCTGCGCGGTGAGGAGCGCGTGGTGGAGCTGGCCCGCATGCTCGCCGGCCAGGAGGACTCCGCCACAGCCCGCGCCCACGCCGCCGAGCTGCTCGCGCTCGCCGCGGGCCCAGAGGCCGATGTCCCCGTGCCTGATGTCCCCGTGCCCGATGTCCCCGTGGCCCCGCCCGGCGACGGCGACCGCCAGGGCGCCGCCGCCCGGTGACCGGGCGGCGCCACCTCCTCGCGCGCGCCAGCGCGCCGTGCTCGTGCGCGCCAGCCCGTCATCCTCGTGCGCCAGCGCGCCCGGGCCCGCTGCTACCGTGGCAGCCCGTGGCAGCGCGGGGTCAGGAACAGAGGCAGGGGTCGGCCGGCCGAGGTGCGGCGGAGGTGGCCGGTGTCGACCGGGCACCGGCACGGCCGGCTGCGGGCGGTCCGGTGCGGCGCTCGAGCCGCCCCGCGCAGCGCTCCTCGCCCCGGCGCGGCTCCGGGCAGGACGCGGTGACCCGGCACATCTTCGTGACCGGCGGCGTCGCCTCCTCCCTCGGCAAGGGCCTGACCGCTTCCAGCCTCGGCCACCTGCTGCGCGGGCGGGGGCTCCGCGTCTCGATGCAGAAGCTCGACCCCTACCTCAACGTCGACCCGGGCACGATGAACCCGTTCCAGCACGGGGAGGTCTTCGTCACCGACGACGGCGCGGAGACCGACCTCGACATCGGGCACTACGAGCGCTTCCTCGACGTCGACCTCGATGCCGCCGCCAACGTCACCACCGGGCAGATCTACTCCACGGTCATCGCCAAGGAGCGGCGCGGGGAGTACCTCGGCGACACCGTGCAGGTCATCCCGCACATCACCGACGAGATCAAGGCGCGCATGCGCGCCCAGGCCCTGGTCGAGCACAGCCCGCACGGCCAGGTGCCCGACGTCATCATCACCGAGGTCGGTGGCACGGTCGGCGACATCGAGTCCCAGCCCTTCCTCGAGGCGGCTCGCCAGGTGCGCCAGGAGGTGGGGCGGGAGAACGTCTTCTTCGTCCACGTCTCCCTCGTCCCGTACATCGGTCCGAGCGGTGAGCTGAAGACCAAGCCGACGCAGCACTCGGTGGCCTCCCTGCGCAGCATCGGCATCCAGCCCGACGCGATCGTGCTGCGCGCTGACCGCGAGGTGCCGGAGTCGGTGAAGCGGAAGATCGCGCTGATGTGCGACGTCGACACCGACGCCGTGGTCGCCGCCGTCGACGCGCCCTCGATCTACGACATCCCGAAGGTGCTGCACGCCGAGGGCCTCGACGCCTACGTCGTCCGGCAGCTGGACCTGCCCTTCCGCGACGTGGACTGGGGGGAGTGGGACGAGCTGCTCCGCCGGGTGCACCGGCCCACCCACGCGGTGGTCGTCGCGGTGGTCGGCAAGTACGTGGACCTGCCGGACGCGTACCTGTCGGTGACGGAGGCCCTGCGCGCCGGGGGCATCGCGTGCGACGCCCACCTGGACCTGCGGTGGGTGCCCGCCGACGAGTGCGCGACCGCGGAGGGCGCCCGCCACCACCTCGCCGATGCCGACGCGGTGTGCGTGCCCGGCGGGTTCGGCGTCCGGGGCATCGAGGGGAAGCTGGGGGCGCTGCGGTGGGCGCGGGAGAACCAGCTGCCCACCCTGGGGCTGTGCCTGGGGCTGCAGTGCATGGTGATCGAGTACGCGCGCAGCGTGCTGGGCCTGGAGGGGGCCAGCTCCACCGAGTTCGACCCGGGGACGCCGCACCCGGTGGTCGCGACGATGGCCGAGCAGGAGCACATCGTCGCCGGGGACGGCGACCTCGGCGGCACGATGCGCCTCGGGCTCTACCCCGCCGACCTCGCGCCGGGCAGCGTCGTGGCGCGCGCGTACGGCGCGGAGCGCATCGAGGAGCGTCACCGGCACCGCTACGAGGTCGCCAACGCCTACCGCGAGCAGCTCGTGGCCGCGGGCCTGGTGGTCTCGGGGACCTCCCCGGACGCCGCGCTGGTGGAGTTCGTGGAGCTGCCCGCCGACGTCCACCCCTACTACGTGGGCACGCAGGCGCACCCGGAGTTCCGCAGCCGCCCCCAGCGTGCCCACCCCCTGTTCACCGGGCTGGTCGCCGCCGCGGTCGCCCGCCAGGCCTCGGGCCGGCTGCTGGAGGTGGTGCCGTGAGCCCCGACGTGCTCGCCGACGAGCTCGGGCCGCTGCCGGTGACGGCGTCGGAGACGGTCTTCCAGGGCCGGGTGTGGGACGTGCGCCGTGACACCGTCGACCTCGGTGAGCAGGGAGAGGTGGTGCGCGAGTACCAGCGCCACCCCGGCGCCGTGGGGGTCCTCGCCCTCGACGCGGACGACAGGGTGCTGCTGCTGCGCCAGTACCGCCACCCCGTGGGGCACCACCTGTGGGAGCTGCCCGCAGGGCTGCTGGACGTCGCGGGGGAGCCCCCGCGGGACGCCGCCGCGCGGGAGCTCGCCGAGGAGGCGGACCTCACCGCTGAGCGCTGGCACGTGCTCATCGACTGGTTCACCTCACCGGGTGGCTCCGACGAGGCGCTGAGGATCTACCTGGCCCGCGGTCTCGGGGAGGTGCCGGAGGGCTCGCGGTACACCCGCGATGGTGAGGAGGCCTCGATGGTGGCGCGCTGGGTGTCACTGGACGACGCCCGTGACGCCGTCCTGGCCGGGCACCTGAACAACCCCGCGGCGGTCACCGGGGTGCTCGCGGCGTGGTCCCTGCGGGCCGCGGGGTGGCGGGGACTGCGCCCTCCCGATGCGCCGTGGCCCGCCCACCGGGCCTACCGTTGAGGGATGGCTGACAAGCGAAGGTCCACCGACGCCGTGAGCGGCGAGGGCGCGAGCGCCGAGCAGGGCGACGCCGGGCTGCTGGAGCGCACCGCCACCGCCCTGGTGACCCGGCTCGTCGACCTGGGCATCGACGGCGCCGGCCCGCTGGACTCCGCCCGCGAGGTCGCCGACCGCGCTCTCGCCAAGCACGGCGACGTCGAGGAGGCCGTCGCGGCGATCGTCGCGACGGCCCGCAACCAGGCCGCCGCCGGGGGGTTCGCCACCGGGATCGGCGGGTTCATCACCCTCCCGGTGGCGCTGCCCGCGAACGTGGTCGGCTTCTACGTCATCGCGACCCGCGTGGTGGCGGCGATCGCGGCGCTGCGCGGGTTCGACGTGAGCGACCCCAAGGTGCGCACCGCGGTGCTGCTCGTCCTCACCGGCGCCGACGCGAGCTCGGTGCTCACCAAGGTGGGCATGGGCGGCAGCGGTGGGGTGGTGGACCGACTGCTGTCCTCGAAGATGCCGAAGGCCACGCTCATGGTGGTCCAGAAGGCGGTCGGCTTCCGCCTGGTGTCCCGCATCGGCACCGGCCTGCTCGGGCGCCTGGGCAGGGCCGTGCCGCTGGCGGGGGCCGTCATCGGCGCCGGCTCGGACGTGTGGCTCCTGCGCCGGATCGCCACCACGGCCCGGGAGGAGTTCGGGGCGTCGGCGGCGCGCGCGGTGGGCGGTAGCCGGTGAGGGCGCGCGCCGCCGCGAGCCTGCGGCCGGGGGCGGTGCGGGCGCTGTGGAAGGCGGTCAGCGGTCAGCGGCGCCCGGGCCAGTCCTCGGCGTGGACCTCGATGCGCACCCTGCCGCGCCTGCTCGCTGCGACCGCGACCGGGCGCTACCACGGCACATCCCCGGGGCAGCTGGCGCTGATGCTGCTGGCGCTGGGGTACATCGCCTCCCCCGTCGACGTCCTGCCCGAGGTGCTGCTGGGTGCCGGGTTGCTCGACGACGCGGTGGTGCTGGCGTGGCTGGCGGGTGCCCTGCTCGCCGAGACCGATGCCTTCCTGGCCTGGGAGGACGAGCAGCACGGGCGACCGCCCCGGCGGCCCCCCAGCGGCAGCACCCGGGGAGGCCCGGCCGGGGGTCCCGGTGGAGGGACGGCTGGCGGGCGTCCCGGTGACCCGCCCGGTGGACCCGACGTGGTCGTCGGCGAGGTCGTGCGCTAGCACGGTCCACCTCGACGGGCGTCGTCCACAGCTGCGTGGCCCCGAGCGGCTCTCCACAGCCGCGGCGGGCGTGGTCGGGGGCTCCCCCGGCGGCCACCAGCGTCGGGGGATGCCAAGACGACCGCAGACCGTCATCAGATCCGGGGCGCCGGAGGACGTGCTCGCCCTGATCGCCCACACCCTGGGCTTCTGGCCGGAGGAGAGCCTGGTCCTGGTGAGCCTGCGTGGGCCCCGCCGCCGCTCGGGGCTCGTCCTGCGCGTCGACCTCGCCGACCTGCCGCCGGGGGAGGGGGCGCCGCCGGGGCGTGGGGCGGCGCTGGGGGACGCGGCGCGGGAGCTGGTGGCCCCCCTGGTCGCCGACGGGGCCGGCGCGGCGCTCGCCGTGGTCCTCAGCCGCTGCGGCGGGCCTCGGCCCGAGCACGCCGCCCTGGTCACCGCCCTGGCCGCGGCCGCTGCTGACCTCCGGGTGGACCTGCTCGAGGTCGCCCTCGTCGACGGGGACCGCCTCCACTCCCTGACCTGCTCGCGCCCGTGCTGCCCTCCCGGCGGGCGGCCGCTGGGCGACGTCCTCGCCAGCGTGGTCGGCACCGAGATGGTCGCCAGCGGCAGCGTCGTCGCGCGCGATCGCGCCGCGGTGGTCACCGCCTTGTTCCGCGGCGTCACCCCGGCCCGACAGGACGTCACCGATGAGGTCGCGCGCCTGGTGAGGGAGCTGGAGACCACCGACGCCACCGGGAGCGCCGACGACCCCGAGGCCAGCTCCGACCCCGGCCCCGACACCGCAGCGGCGGCGCTGCGCGCCTGGTGGGCGGCGGTCGAGCAGGTGCTGGCCGCCACGGGGCGGGGGTGTCCGAGCGAGGAGGCCGCCGCCGCAGCGCTCGACCCGCCCCGCGCCGCCGTTCTGCTGGTGGCGGTCGGTCACCTGCACGTGCGCGATGCCGTGCTGGCCGGCGTCGTCCCCGGCGCCCGGGAGGTCCTCTGCGCCGCACCCGCCGGAGCGGGGGCCGGGGAGCTGCGGCGCCGCGTGGCCGTGGCCGTGGCGTCCATGGCCGACGCCCCCGACGCCGGGGACCCCGACGTCCTCGAGGCGTCCGAGGCGCTGGGGCGGCGCCTGGCGCAGGTGGCGCCGCCCGAGCTGCGCGCCCGCCCGCTCGCCGTCCTCGCGCACTGGGCCTGGTGGCGGGGCAGCACCGTCGAGGCCACCGTCCTGGCGAAGGAGGCGCTGCGGGGCGATCCCCGCCACTCCCTGGCATCCCTGGTGCTGCAGATGGCCACCAGCGCCGTGCCACCCGACTGGGTGCGCCCGGGCGGGGCGCCGGGGCGCGGTGGTGGAGGCCGGGGTGGTGCCGGCCAGGGTGGTCGCGGCCGAGGCGGCGCGAGCGCCCGGT
>CAXTAK010000032.1:12712-16715 GCA_964242735.1 uncultured Quadrisphaera sp.
GGCCGGGGTGGTGCCGGCCAGGGTGGTCGCGGCCGAGGCGGCGCGAGCGCCCGGTCGCTCCCGCGCACCGCCGCGCGCGGGCAGCGGAGGCCCTGACGCGGGCTCCCGGGCCGGTGGGGCCGGTGCTGGATCGTGGTCGCGGGGGTGCACTACCGTGACCGCCGGCCCGCAGCGGGCGCACCTGCGGTGGGCCGGCACGCCTGAGCGCCGCGCGCTCCCGGGCACAGGGCCCGCGCCGACCGGCGCCGGCGAGCTCGGCCCCGCGGGGCCCGACCAGGAGGCCCCATGAGCGACGCCCGGTCCCTGCTCGCGCGGCGCGGCGGTGCCTGAGACCGTGCCTGAGCGCGCCCCCGTGCCTGAGCGAGTGCCGGGGCCCGTCCCGGGGCCCACCCCTGCCGCCAGCGGCGGGTGGCACGAGGGCGACCCCGCGGGCGGGCGGCGCTTCGTCGACCTGGGTCCCCTCGACCTCGAGGGCGGCGGCCACCTCCCGCAGCTGCGCATGGCCTACGAGACGTGGGGCCCGCCGCCGGCCGATGCCGACGGCACCGTCCTGGTCCTGCACGCCCTCACCAGCGACAGCCACGTGACCGGACCGGCCGGGCCCGGGCACAGCACCGCGGGGTGGTGGCCCGCCCTGGTCGGTCCCGGCGCGCCGCTGGACACCGATCGCTTCCACGTCGTCGCCCCCAACGTGCTCGGCGGCTGCCAGGGCAGCACCGGGCCCTCCTCCGCCGCGCCGGACGGCGCCCCCTGGGGATCGCGCTTCCCCGTGGTCGGCGTCCGCGACCAGGTGACCGCCGAGGCCGCGCTCGCCGACGCGCTGGGCATCGGCGCCTGGCACCTCGTGGTCGGCGGGTCGATGGGCGGGATGCGCGCGCTGGAGTGGTCCGTCGCCCACCCGGCGCGGGTGGCCCGGCTGCTCGCCGTGGCCACCGGTGCCCGCGCCACCGCCGACCAGATCGGGTGGTGGTCAGCGGAGTCCGCGGCCGTCCGCGGTGATCCCGCCTGGCGCGGCGGGGACTACCACGGCGCCGCACCGGGGCACGGGCCCCACACCGGGCTGGGGCTGGCGCGGCGCATCGCGCAGCTGACGTACCGCAGCGCCGCGGAGTTCGAGGCGCGCTTCGGCCGTGCCGCGCAGGACGGGGAGGACCCCGTGGCCGGCGGCCGCTTCGCGGTCGAGTCCTACCTCGACCACGCCGCCTCGAAGCTGGTGACCCGCTTCGACGCCGGCTCCTACGTGGCCCTGTCCCGCTCCATGGCCACCCACGACGTCGGGCGCGGGCGCGGGGGAGTGGCCACCGCCCTGGGCGCGGTCACCGCTGTCACCCGCGTGGTCGCCGTCGACCCCGACCGCTTGTTCCCCCTGCACCTGTCGCAGGAGGTGGCCCGGCACGTGCCCGGAGCGCCGGGCGTCGACGTCGTCCCCTCGCTGTACGGCCACGACGGCTTCCTGCTCGAGGCCGGGGCCGTCGGGGCGGTGGCTCGCGAGCTGGTCGACGCCCCCACGTGGGTGCCCCGACCGGCGCGCCCTGCGGCGGAGCCGGCGCCCGAGTGAGGCGTGGCGCCCCACCCGGGCGCTCAGGCCGCGCCCAGGGCTCCGTCGAGGGCGGCGAGCACGGTGGGCCAGCTGCGGGCGAAGGCGGGGTGGAGTGGCAGGGTGTCGACGTCGCCGACCGCCACCCACCGCACCTCGTCGCTCTCCCCGTTCGCCACGCGCGGCGCGGCCGAGGCCCGGGCCCGGGCGAGGACGACGGTGTAGCTCCAGTCCCCGTGGTCGGTGCCCACGACCTCCCCGACGACGTCGAGGTCCGCGTGCTGCACCCCGGTCTCCTCGTGCGCCTCGCGCAGGGCGGCGGTGGCCGTGCTCTCGTGGGAGTCCGCAGCCCCCCCGGGCAGTGCCCACGTGCCCCCCTGGTGCGTCCAGTGCGCCCGCAGCTGCAGGAGCACCTCCTCGCCGGCGGTCGGGGCACTGGTCCGGCTCCGACGCACCATCAGCAGGCCCGCCGCCCCGTGCACGCCCCAGTGGCGGTGACCGCACCGGCACTGCACCCACCCGTTGCCGTCGCCCTCCGCCACCTGCGACACCGTAGGCGCCGCCCCGGGGCGCTGCACCGCGCCCGGTTCGCGCGCGGGCCCCGCGGTGCGGTAAGACAGGACCGCCGGTCACCGACGTCCGGCACAGCGCCCGGGACCGCCGTGGCCATCCGGCACGGCAGCGCCCGCGAGGCGCCGGGAGGAGGTGGGGATGTCCATCGTCGTGGGGTACGCCCCGACCGATGAGGGGCGTGCAGCGCTGCAGCGCGCCGCGGAGGAGGCGCTGTCGCGGGGGGTGCGCCTGCTCGTCGTCAACAGCACGCGCCCCGACCACCTCGGGCGCCGCACCTCCCCCGAGGACGCCGCGCGCGCCGAGGATGACCTGCGGGGGGTGCACGAGCACCTCGAGCGCGCTGGTGTCGACCACGACCTGCGCCAGCCGTCACCGACCCCGGACCCCGCCGAGGACATCATCGCGGCGGCCGTGGAGAGCGGAGCGGAGCTCATCGTCATCGGCCTGCGCCGCCGCACCCCGGTGGGCAAGCTGCTGCTGGGCTCGAACGCGCAGCGGATCCTGCTCGACTCCCCGTGTCCCGTCCTGGCGGTCAAGGCCCCCCTCTAGGGTGCGGTGACCGACCGACCGACCGTGCCCCCGGGGGCACGGTGAGCCCGAGCCGGGAAGCGCTGCCGTCGGCGTCGATCGGGAGCCTCGTGGCGGGGCTCACGTCGGCTTGTGGCACGATGTGCCTTGACCAGGTCCTCGACGACTCCTGCCCGCTAGCTGCTGGTGGGAACGACGAGGGGCTCCGTGGTGTTGTGCTCGTCGAGTGCCGGGGTGTCAACGCCCCCGCCAGCGCCTCCGCACCAGTCGACGAAAGGCAGTCCGTGCCGTCGGTCTCCACACCGTCCCTCCCTCCCGAGTTCGACCACCCGCGCCTGCGCGAGCTGATGCGCGAGGGGTCCGTCAAGGGCTCGGTCCATGCAGCGACTCTGCGTGACGCCTGTGAGGAGGCGCAGGTCCCCATGGGCCGGCGCAAGGTCGTGCTGCGGGCCCTCGAGGCCGCCGAGGTCGCCGTCGTCGTGGACGGCACCACCGGCAACGGCACCACCGGCAACGGCACCACGGGCACGGCGGCCGCCCCGCGCGTCGCCGCCGCGCAGAGCGCCCGTCGTACCAGCACCACCGTCGCCGCGCGGCCCCACAACGCCGTCGCCGCCGTCCCCGACATCCCCGAGGGCGACCTGCTCGACGCTGACACCGTGGCCAGCACCGCTGTCGCGGCCAAGCCCGTGCGGACCCGACCCAGCCGGTCTGCCAAGGCCGTGGCCGAGCGCGCCGCCGCCCAGCAGGCCGCAGCAGCCGCCGGTGCCGAGCCGCCCGCACCCGCTGCGCCGCGTCCGGCCGCGAAGGCCACCCAGCGGGCCGCCACCGCGAGGGCCGCCGCCCAGGAGCCACCCGACGTCGAGGTCGCGCTCGCCGGCAAGGACCCCGAGGCCGATGCGATCATCGACTCCGCCGACGCCGCTGTGGTCCCCGACCCGCCGGCGGGCGCCTCCGCCCCCGACGAGGCAGCGGAGGAGGCGCCCACCAGCTTCGTGGTCTCGGACTCCGACGACGACGACGCGCCGGCGCAGCAGGTCGCCACCGCCGGCGCGACCGCCGATCCGGTCAAGGACTACCTCAAGCAGATCGGCAAGGTCGCCCTGCTGAACGCCGAGCAGGAGGTCGAGCTCGCCGAGCGCATCGAGGCGGGTCTGTTCGCCGAGGAGAAGATGGCCTCCGGCGACGCGCTGCCCGCGGACTACCACCGCGAGCTGCAGTGGATCGCCCACGACGGGCGCCGGGCGAAGAACCACCTGCTCGAGGCGAACCTCCGCCTCGTGGTCTCCCTCGCCAAGCGCTACACCGGCCGCGGGATGCTGTTCCTGGACCTCATCCAGGAGGGCAACCTCGGGCTGATCCGTG
>CAXTAK010000033.1:0-9785 GCA_964242735.1 uncultured Quadrisphaera sp.
CCGACCCCGGCACCCGGGCCGCACACCACCATCGCGGACTCCACTGCGGTCCGGCGCTGCCGCGCGGACCGCGATGCCCATCGGACGTGCGCTTCTGGCACCGTGGAGGAGCGGGAAAGCCGAAGTCCCGGCCCTCGCGAAGAGGACCGGGACTCCGGTGGCGCAGACGCGTGCGATCAGGGACTGACAGTCGTGTCCGTGCTCGCGTCGGCCTCGTTCGGCGGTGTTGCCAGGTCCTTGACCCGCTCGGCGACGGCACCCGGCGCGTAGATCAGCCGGTCAGCCGCCGTACCCGAGACAAAGGTGAGCGCAGGGAACGTCAGCGTCAAGGTGTTCGATCCACTGCCCGTGACGGCAGTAGCGGCGATGCCCCCGCCGGCAGTTCCGTCGCCGTCGTACGTGAACTGTGCGGCGCCAGCGGCCGTCTGGGTCACGGTGACCGGTTCGTTGTAGGTCACGGCGATCGTGGTGGCGTTGGAGCCGAACACGGTGGTGATCACCGGTCGAGCGTTGTCCGGCCCCGCTCCCTCCTGGTCGATGATCAGGTCGGTCGACCCGGTGATCTGCAGCTCGTTGCCGTCCACATCCGTGTTGCCGGACTGGTTGGTGATGGTCGTCGGGATCCCCAGACCAGCGGCCGCACCGGCCACCGATGTCGCTTGCTCCGCTGTGGCGCCACTGGTGGTGGTCGGTGTGTCGGTGAGCGCGATGGTGAGCACCCTTCCGGCGGCGAAGTTGGTGCCGTCGACGGTCACGGGGGCCGTGTTGGGCGTGAATGTGGCGTTGAAGCCGTTGATCACGTCGTAGACGGTGCCGTCCGCATCCTGGAGGCGGAACAGGTCACCGGCCACCCCAGGTGCGCCCGGCGTCGGAGCGGCGAAGGGCCTGTTCGAGGTCACCACGAAACTGTCGCCTGACTCGAGCAGCAGGGCGTTGCCGCCGTTGACCCCGAGACGGGTGTCAGACAGCGTCGGCCCACCGGTGTTGCCGCTCACCGTGGCGGGGTTCGACGGGCCGCTGTAGGGACCCTGGTCCCCGTCGTTCACGGCAGCGACCCGGTACACGAACGTGCCGACGGCGACACCCCGGTCGACGTGCCGGAACTGCACGTCGGACGCCGTGGTGTCGGTGTCGCTCGCAGCGACGGTCACGATGGTGGTGAACTCACCGGTCACTCCGCTGTTGACCGGCGCACGCTGGATGACCAGGTCGTCGACCTCCCTCAGGGTGCCCGGGTAGGTACCGGTCACCGTGATGTCCTGGGCGGACGTACCGCTGCCCCGAGTGGCCGTGACGCCGGTCGGGGCGACGGGGTTGGCGTCGGTCAGGGCGAAGGTGCTGTTGCTCCGTGAGTCCTGGGCAAAAGTACCGGTCACCGTGTCACCGGAGCTGAGCTGGGACTCGAACTGACCGATGTCGGCGCTGGCGCCGTTCACCGTGAACGTGTCGTTGCTGTCGTACGTGAAGCGCAGCGGCGTGTCGGTGGAGAAGGTGTCGCCACCCTTGTTGACCGACGCGACCGTCTGGGAGGTGATCGTCCCGTTTTCGGCGAGCGGGCCGGAGTAGGTGACGGAACCGCCGAGGCCGAAGGGCTCGGTCGCCCCAGCGCGCACGCCGGGACCGGTTGCGGACGTCTCGAGGCGGGCGCTCGTCCCGCCCTCGGCGTCGGTGCGACCTGCAGCACCGTCGAGGTAGATGACGGGAGTGACGCTGCCGGGGTTCGTGCCGTCGATCTCGAAAGTGATCACGCCGTTGTTGGGGACGGCGGTGATCGTGCGGTTCGCCGGGATCTGACCCGCTGGAGTCGCGGCGAAGGCCGGTGCCCCGCCGTTGATGCTGATGATGTCGGCGTTGTCTGGGCCGATGTCGACGGAGTAGCCCGACCGGGAGGCCGGGTCCGCTGAACTGAGGAAAGTCACGTTGCCGTTCTGGACGATGATGCTGCCGCTGTCGACCAGGGTGATCCGGTAGGTGCGGCCGTTGGTCAGGCCCGTCGCGGTGTAAGCGCGGTTGTCCCGCGCCTGGTCCGTGGTGCTGCCGGTCTCGGTCGCCGACGTCACGGTGGTGCCGCTGATGCTGGCCGGAGTGCCCACCGCCAGCTGCTGCGTCACCGCATCGGTCGGCGTGACGGCGATGGTGCTCGCCGTGCCGTTCGGGTTCGTCGTCCCCGTGCCGCCCGCAGCGACCGTCGCCTTGTCCACGGCGTTCTGCGTCACGGCGTTGATCCCGCCGTAGACGTAGCCGGCGCCGGTCAGCTGCGGCGCGCGGCGCTGCAGGTACGCGGTCGTGGCGGGGTTGATGCCCACCGGCTCGGCGCTGGCGAACAGCAGCGGCGAGCGGAACTTGCCGGCCACCGGGGAGCCCGAGAGGGAGTCGACGGAGTTGCGCTCCTGGCCCCCCACGAGACCGAGGGTGTCGGTGGCGAAGCCCTCGTCGGCGATGGCGTAGTCCGCCACCTCGATCGCGGTGCCCTGACGGTCCTCCCCAGCGAGGCGGCGGGTGCCACCGAGCGCGTTGTAGGTGGCGCCGTCGATGACGGCGGTGCCGCCGACCACCAGGCGGGTGTTCACGTTCAGGCGGCTGAGGGCCGACGACGTGGGCGCGGGCACGCTCCCGGCGAGGGTCAGCAGGATCGGGTACTTCTTGTTGAACGCGATGGGGCTGACGACCAGGGCGTCGGCGCTGCTGACGCCGGAGGCGATGTAGACCTTGCCCGGCGCGGTGGTGCCGCTGGTGGCGACCGCCGCGGCGGTGGCGTAGCGGTCCTCGCCGGCGAGGCGGGTGACGGTGTGGCCGCGGCCCTGGAGCTCGGTCACGACCCTCTCGGGCACGACGGTGGTGCCACCGACGATGACGACGTTCTTGGTCGTGTGCCGCTGGATCTCGGTGGCGGTGTCGTTGGGGATGCCGTTGCGGTCCACGAACAGGATCGGCGCGTTGCGCAGGCCCGCGACGTAGGCGGCGGAGAGGCCGTCGACGACGGCCTCGCTGTTGGTCAGCACGACGGCGCCGGCGTCGCCGGCGTTCGGGAAGGCGCGCTTGCTGGCCTCGACCGCGGTCTTGATGCGGTCGTCGCCGGCGATGCGCTGGTCGAACTTGAAGTTCGGGGCGGCCTGCGCCGCACCGGCGCCGATCACACCGCCGGTGAGGCACACCGCGAGGGCCAGCGTCCCCGCTGCGGCGCGCGCCATCTTGTTCGGAGCAGTCACTCATGCCTCCATAGGCGTTGGTGCCGGGGACGGACCCCAGCGGCGTCCCGGTCGGTCCGAGGTCGCCGTCCCGCTCGCCCACCCAGGTGGACATAGCGGACTGTGCTCGAATGACCTCGGAGGGTCACCCGCGGTCGGGAACCTATGACAGGGGTCCGGAGTCCCCGGGGACGTCGGGGGTGTGACTTCGCGTGTCGCGCGGGGCGACCGTCACGGGGTCGATGCATCGGCGCGCCGGGAGTCGCGGAGCGCCATCAGCACCTGGCGAGGGCATGGCGCTCACCACCGCCGCCCCAGCCGCCGTCAGCCTCAGGACTCGTCAGAACCACGCTCCGCCCAGACGGAGGGAGCTTTCGACGAGTCCCCACGGCGCTCGGTGAGCAAGAGCCACGGGTGACATCCGCGTCCAGCACATCTGTTGCTGTATCACCGGTGATACGCTCGCGGCATGAGCGAGGTGTCGGTGCGGGACTTGCGCAACCACGGCGGTGAGGTCATCGACCGGGTCGAGCACGGTGAGGCGGTCACCATCACCAGGGCCGGGAAGCAGGTGGCTCGACTCGTCGCGCTCCCCCGGGTGCGCCCGACCACGGAGGAGCTGATCTCCCGTCGCCGGCACCTGCCGCCGGTCGACCCCGAGGGTCTGCGCCGCGACGTCGACGCGATCGTCGACCAGGCGCTGTGAGCGAACGCCGTCGCATCGGGCTGCTGGACACGTCCACGCTCATCCTGCTGAGCCGTCTGACCGACACGAGCGGCCTGCCCCACGAGTCCGTCATCTCGGCGGTGACGCTCGCCGAGCTGTCGGTCGGGCCGCTCGTGGCCACCACGGCCCAGGAGCGCGCTGACCGCCAGGCGCACCTGCAGGCGGCTGAGTCCGACTTCGAGCCCCTGCCCTTCGACACCGCCGCGGCCCGCGCCTTCGGTCGGGTGGCCGCTGACCTGCGGTCCGCTGGTCGCAAGCCCGCGGCGAGGGCCTTCGACGCGATGATCGCCGCCACCGCCGCGGCAGCAGGGTTGGCGGTGCACACGTGCAACCCCAGGGACTTCCGCGGCATCGAGGGCCTGGACGTGGTGGCCGTCGCGCACCCCGATCGGTAGAAGCCCCCGCGCGGCGCCCGTGCCCGACCTAGCCTCGCCAGGTGGCCGTCGACGACACCTGGGTCGTCATCCCGCTGTACAACGAGGCCCCCGTGGTCGGCACCGTCGTCGAGGCCGTGCGCCTGGCCTTCCCCCGCGTGGTGTGCGTGGACGACGCCAGCACCGACGCCTCCGCCGAGGTCGCCGCTCGCGCCGGCGCGGTCGTCGTCCGCCACCCGGTCAACCTCGGGCAGGGCGCCGCGCTTCAGACGGGCCTGGACTACGCGCTCAGCGACCCGGGCATGCGCTACGCCGTCACCTTCGACGCCGACGGCCAGCACCGCGTGGCGGACGCCGCCGCGATGGTGACGCGCCTGCGCGCCGAGCCCCTCGACGTCCTCATCGGCTCGAGGTTCCTCGACTCCCGCACCCGCCTGCCGCCGGCCAAGCGCGCGGTGCTGCGCGCGGGCGTCGCGTACTCCAACGCCACCACGGGCGTGCGGATGAGCGACGCGCACAACGGGCTGCGGGCGATGCGCCGCGACGTCGCAGCCGGGCTGCGCATCACCCAGAACCGGATGGCGCACGCCTCGGAGATCGTCGAGCAGGTCGGGCGCAGCGACTGGCGGTGGGCCGAGCACCCCGTGGAGGTCCTCTACACGCAGTACTCAGCCGCCAAGGGCCAGTCGTTGTGGAACTCGGTGAACATCCTCACGGAGCTCCTCTTCCGCTGACGCCCCCGCCTCGCGGGACGGACGGGGCGGGGCTGCTCGCCGGGTCGGCCCGCTCTCTCGTGGGCGAGTCCCGGACACGGGGGCGCCCCCGGTGCGACATTGAGAGGGTGCTCATCAAGGTCGTGCTCATGCTCGGCATCGGGGCGATCGCCCTGGTCCTGCTGCGGGGCTACAGCGGGGCCCGGCACCAGGCCATCCGCCGGCTGCTGCTCCTCGGCTTCACGGTCCTGGCGGGCGCCTCGCTGCTGGCGCCGCAGCTGTGGACCTCCGCGGCGGCGCTGCTCGGGGTGGGTCGGGGCACCGACCTGCTGCTGTACCTGACGATCGTCGCCTTCCTCGGCTTCGTCGCGACGTCGTACCTGCGCTTCCGCGACCTGCAGCGGCAGATCACGGCACTGTCACGCCGCATCGCCCTCGACGAGGTGCCGGCGCCCCGCCGTCCGATGCGCGTCGTTCCGGCGGACGCGCCAGCCGTGACGGGCGCGGGACCAGCCGTGCCGATGGCGACGGTGGCGCTGCCAGCGCCGGTCGTGGCGCCCCGCAGCAGTGCGGAGGGCTCGTCGCTGCGCGCCGCGCGTGGCTGAGCAGCGCTGACCGGGCTCACTCCTGCGTGATGGCGTGCCCCTGCTCGTCGAGGTGGTCGCGCCAGGAGCGCTTGGCGCTCCAGCCGAGCAGCCGCTGCGCCTTCGCGCTCGAGATGCCCGAGGCGTCCGGTCGGTCGAGGTGGCGCAGCTCGATCTGCTCGCCGTAGTGCTCGCGCAGGGTGGCCGCGAAATCGCGCCCGCCCACGTTGTCGGGGTTCGCGATGTACATGACCTCGTGCCCGGGCAGGTCGGACTCGACGGCCAGCACGATCGCGTCGGCGACGTCCTGCACGTCGACGTAGCTCCAGAGGTTGGCGCTGAGGTTGCTCGCGTCGCGCACCTGCGCCCCGAGGTTGCGCTCGTAGTTGCCGGGGTGCTGCACGTGGCTGAGGCGCAGGGAGATGCACGCGGTGTCGCTGCGGCGCACCGCCGCGTCGCACATCTGCTCCCCGAAGTGCTTCGCGAGCGCGTAGGGGTCCTGGGGGCGGATCGGGTGCTCCTCGTCGACCGGGGCGTACTCCGGCAACCAGGGGCGCTCGGGGAAGAAGAAGCCCGGCACGGTCTCGCTCGAGATGTTGACGAACCGCGGCACGCCCCAGCGCACTGCGGCCTCGAGGGTGTTGAAGGCGCCCATCACGTTGTTGCCGAACACCACGTGCGCCGGGTTGTGCGTCGGCTCCGGGATGGCCGCGGCGTGCACCACGGCGTCCGTGCCGCGGACGATCGCGAAGACCTGCCCGGCGTCGGTGAGCTCGGCCTGCTGGTACTGCGCCTCCCCGGGCAGGGGGACGTCGAAGAGCGGGCGGGCGAGGTCGGTGCCGGTGACGTCGTGGCCGGCGGCCTGCAGAGCCGTGATCACGGCGGAGCCGACCTTGCCGCGCGAACCGGTGACGAGGACCTTCATGCGGCCATCATGCTCGCGGCGGGCGGTGGGGGCCCGTCGTCGGTGCGCGCTCAGGAGCCGCAGCAGCCGGGTCTCATCGACCACGGCGCACCGCTCGCGCGAACTCCTCGTCGGCGCGCCGCATCCGGGGGAGCTCGTCGCAGGAGGTCTTCCGCGTCGTCGCCTCCTGCCGCACGCGCGCCGCGGCGTCCGCCTCGAAGAGGAGCAGGCCGTGCGCCGCCACCCGGCCGGCGAGCACCGTGGTGGCGCCGTGGTGGCGCAGGGTGGCCGTGACCTCGACCAGCACCGCGGTCAGCGGCGTCGAGGGCCTCCACGGCGGGACTGCGGCACGCGGCGCGCCACCACCGCCCACAGAGCGATGGCCAGGACGGCGTCGCACACGACGCTCGAGACCACTGCGCCAGCGACCCCGAGGCTCGGGATGAGCACCAGGTTCACCCCCGCGTTGAGCACCGCCACGCCCACCTGCCACGCGCTGCGCACCCCCTGCTGCCCGGCGCCGGTGAGGGTGTCGGCGGCGAGGTGGTGGGCCACCTTCAGCAGCGGCAGCACCGCGAGCCCGCGCAGCACCCCGACCGAGCCGGTGTAGGCCCCTCCGAGCAGCACCGGCAGCAGCGGTGCCCCGAGCAGCAGCGCGAGCGAGGCCAGCGCCGCGTACCCCGCGCCCGCCGGCGCGAGGCGCCGCGTGAGGGCCAGCGCCGCACCCAGGCCGCTCGCTCCCGAGGCGAAGAAGCGCGGGTACGCGGCGGCGAGCAGCGCGCGCAGCGGCACGAACGCCATGTCGACCACGCGGTAGGCCGCCGTGTAGAGCCCCGCGGCCCCCTCTCCCGAGATGCGGAACAGCATCGCCTTGTCGATGTCGTTGTAGACCGCCTGCGAGCCGAGCCCGATCGAGAACTGCAACCCGTCGCGCCACTGCCGCAGGTGGGTCCGGGGGGCCGGGCGGGCGGAGCCGACGTCCCGGCGCACGACCACCACCAGCGCGGCGGCGGCGAGCAGGCTCGTCGTGGCGTACACCGGGGCCCAGGTGGCGAGGGTGAACGCCGCCGGCGCGAGCAGCAGCGACAGCGCCCCGCCCAGGCGCAGGGCGTGGAAGCCGAGCTGGATGCCCGCCGCCCGCCGCATCCGGTCCGTGGCGGTGCAGACGCCGGCGCAGACCTCCGCGAGCAGGTTGCCCACCAGGTCGGCGGCGGCCAGCGCGGCGATGACGACGAGCGGGACGTCGGCGTCGAGCACCCACGCCGCGAGCAGGGTGACCACGCCCGTGGCGAGCGCCCCGCCGACGCCCGTGACCCACGCCGCGGTGGCGAACTCCCCCGCGGCGCTGCCCGGGTCGCCGACGACGGATCGGATCATCAGGTGGACGGCGCCGAGGGTCGCGAAGGGCATCGCGAGCGCGACGACGGCGAGCACCGCGGAGAACGCGCCGAAGCCCTCGGGTGCCAGCGCCCGCGCGAGGACGACGAAGTACAGGCCCTGCAGCACCGCCCGCCCGCCGTGCCCGAGCAGCATCGCGCCCACGTCGCTCGCGAAGCGTCCCTGCTCGGACGCCGTCCGCGCGCTCATGCCAGCACCGCGCGCCAGGCGGTGATCAGCGCGGCGGGGTCGAAGGCCTCGCGCCGGGCCGCTCGCGCCGGCGCCACGCCCTCGGCAGCGTGGTCGGCGTGGTCGCGCACGTGGCGCACCGCCGCGGCGAGGGCCGCTCCGGACGGCGCGCAGGTGCGTCCCGGCACCAGGTGGGGCACGAGGTGGCGGGTCTGGGTGTTCTCCACCGCGACGACGGGGAGCCCGGCGGCGGCGGCTTCGAGCAGGGCGTAGCCGAAGGTCTCCGAGGCCGAGGTGTGCACGAGGACGTCGGCGCGGGCGAGCAGCGGGGCGACGTCCGGCACGAAGCCGTGGAAGGTGACGCGGCCGCCCAGGCCCCGGTGTGCCGCGTCGCGCTGGAGGGCCGCCAGCAGGGGGCCGTCGCCGGCGACGTCGAGGTGCGCGTCCTCGTCCAGCCCCTGCAGCGCCGTCACGAGGTCGAGCAGCAGGTGCGGGGCCTTGACGGGCACGAGGCCGCCGAGGGCGAGCAGGCGCACGGCCTCGCCGGGGCCCCGGGCGGGGCGGGGTGCGGGGCGGGGCGGGGGGAGCGGCTCGGGTGCGACGGGGTTGGCGATGACGACGGTCGTCGCTGCCAGGCCCGGCCCGAGGGCGTGGGCGACGGCGGGGCTGACCGCGACGACCGCGGCGGCGCGGCGGCGGTAGAGCGGCAGCACCAGCGCGGCGACGATCGCGAAGGAGCGGTCACGGGCACGGCGCTCGGTGGTGAGCGAGTGCTCCCAGCCGATCACCCGGTGGCGCACGCCCGCGGTCCACGGCAGGGCGCGCAGCCCGACCCAGATGCCGACGAGCACCACGGCGCGTGCGGGCTCGCGCACGGCGCGGCGAGCGGTCAGGAAGGACGCCGCGAGCGCGAGGAGGCGCTGCCACCGGTGGCGGGGGGGCGGTCCAGGGGTGAGCACGCACAGCTCGACGTCGAGGCCGGCGGCGCGCAGGCGCGCCGCGACGTCGGCAGCGGCGCGTTCCATGCCGCGCAGCGGCTCGACGGCCGAGACGACGAAGCGGACGGCGGTGGGCCCGGACGCCCGGGCGGGGTCACGCACGACCGGGTCGGACACGGGTGCGTCAGACACGGGGGGCCGACGCGCCGACGAGCCCCAGCACCACGGCGGCGCCGCGCGCGGCGACGGCGGTCAACGAGGCGTGCTGCCGGGTCCACGCGGCGGTGCGGGCGCGGTCGGCGTCGTGGCGCGGTGCACGCAGGACCTCGACCATCGCGGCGGACACGGCGTCGACGTCCCACGCCACCGCCCACCCCAGACGACCCTCGCGCACGAGGTCGGCGCAGGGGCCGGGGCCGGCGTAGATGACGGGGGCCCCGCAGCCGGTGGCGGCGAACACCTTCGTGGCGTGGGCGAACTCGTAGGAGCTGCCCGGGCGCACCGAGGCCAGGCCGGCGGAGGCAGCGCGGAGCAGCTCCGCGACGTCCTCACCCGGCACCTGACCGCGGAACTCGACCCACCCCGGGACGAGCGCGTCGGCCCGGCGCTGCATCGCGTCGCGGTCGGCGCCGTCGCCGAGCATCACCAGGCGCGCGTCGGGCACCTCGGCGGAGGCCTTGGCGAAGGCGTCGACGAAGACGCCGGCGCCGTGCACCTCCGACATGGTGCCGGCGTAGACCAGCAGCCCCCGCGCTGCACCGGCGGGCTGGTCGCTACCGGCGGGCTGGTCG
>CAXTAK010000033.1:9885-11581 GCA_964242735.1 uncultured Quadrisphaera sp.
CGCTCGGTGGTCGGACGCCCGGTGGTCGGACGCCCGGTGGCGTCGCCGGCAGGGCGTGTGGTGAGCACCACGACCGCAGCGCCGCCGCTCTGCAGAGCCGCGACCAGCGCGCGGAGGCGGAACGGGGCGGCTCCGGAATCTGGGGGGTAGGTGCGGGTGGCCAGGACCACTCGCGGCGCGGGCACCAGTCGACACTAGGTCGAGCGGTCGCGGTGGCGGGGCGACTTGACGTCGTCCACAGGACGGCGCCCACCTGCGTCTGTCCACAGGGTGGTGCTGGAGGGGCTGCGGTCCCGCCTGCGAGCACTGTCGTTCAGGTCGAACGCTTGTTCTACGAACATCGGCGAAGGGGTGTCCTGTGGGTGGGTCGGGGTCGGGGCCCGAGGCCCGAGGCCCGAGGCATCGGTCGGGTCGGCCGACGAGTGCGCCCGCGCCCTGGTGGAGTCGATCGCGGTGGCCGCTGCGCAGATGGCGTCGCTGCGGGCGCAGCAGCTGCGCGAGGTGGCAGCGCTCACGGCGCGCATGGCGACCCTCATCGAGCCGCCGGAGATGCCGGAGCAGATGCCATCGACCAGCGAGGTGTGCGGCGTCGACGCCGCGGCCGCGGAGCTGTCGGCGCGGCTGAGGATCCACCTGAACAGCGCCTACCGGTTGGTCGACCTCGCACTGGCCCTCACGACCCGGTCGCCAGGGACCTTCGAGGCCCTGGCGCAGGGGCGGATCGACGAGGCGAAGGCGAAGGCCGTGGTCGCGGCGACGGAGCTGCTCAGCGACGCGGGTGCCGTCGTCGTCGAGGAGGCTGTCGCGGCCACCATCGAGTCGTCGACCGTCGCCGGGCTGAAGGCCCAGCTGGCGCACGAGGTGCACGACCTCGACCCCGCTGCCGTCGACCGTCGGGCGCGCAGGGCGACCGCTGATCGCCACCTGCGGTTCACCGCCCTCGCGAACGGCATGGCCGAGCTGTCCCTGGTGGGGCCCGCCACGGTGCTGCGTCCGCTCTACGACAAGGCCGATGCCCTCGCCCGTGACCGGAGCCGACTCCGGGGGCGCATCGATCCGCTGGCGGGCGTGGTGCACGGCGATGGGGTCCCGCTGGGCCCCGACGGCCAGCCTCTGGACCGGCGGGGGGTGGATGCGCGCCGCTCCGACGCCTCGACGGACCTGCTGGCGCAGCCGCTCGCCACCGCCCCCGGCGTCGGGCAGAGCACGGGTGCGCACATCACGGTCGCCTTCACCAGTGCCCTGGGGGAGTGCCCTGGGGGTCGACGGCGCAGCAGCTCAGTTGAGCGGCTACGGGGCGATCTCGCCGGTCTTCGCCGCTGAGCTGCTGCAGGACCACCGCTTCCGTCGGGTGCTGACCGACCCCGTCAGCGGCCACTTGGTGGCAGCCGATGGGCACACCTGTCCGACGGGCACGCTGCCGCGCTACCAGCAGCACACACCTGGCAGCCAGACGACGGTCAACAGGGCGGTGCAACCCCCACCCGAGAGGTCGACACCGTTGACCCAGCTGCCCGACCCGGGGCTGCCGCAAGGACCCGTGCGATCCGGGAGCGGCCGACCGATCGCTGCACCGGCACCCCCTGGGCCCGTCGGGCCGTCCGCACCGCCCGAGCAGCACGGGGACGGCTCCGACCAGCGGACCCGTGGTGCGCATCGTCGCTTCGGTGCAGACCCGGACCTCGCCCACGCCACG
>CAXTAK010000033.1:11681-14894 GCA_964242735.1 uncultured Quadrisphaera sp.
TGCAGACCCGGACCTCGCCCACGCCACGACTCCCGCGGCTGGGGGCCGGCCAGGGCACCCACCGCTTCCCCGCGAGGCGGGACTTCCGTTCGATCCTGCTGCCCCCCGACGCAGCGAGCCCGTGCACCCTTCGAGCGGTCGTCCGGTGACCGCCGCGAGGGGCGGTGAGTACGCCATCCCCGCCGCCGTGAAGCGCTTCGTGCACCTCCGCTCGCCGCGGTGCACAGCGGTGGGCTGCCGGATGCCGTCGTGGCGCTGTGACACCGACCATCGCGTCCCGTGGCCCGAGGGGCCGACGTGTCCGTGCGACCTCGCACCCAAGTGCCGGCGCCACCACCTGGCGAAGCACCGCTTCGGCTGGACCGTCACGGAGGTCACCAGCGACCCGGCCGATCCCAGCGAACGATGGACCTCGCCGCTGGGCTACGAGTACGTCGTCCCCGCCGAGCCCCTGCTGCCCCGGACCACGGCGTGGCGACTCATCGCCGAGCGGGGCCTGCCGCCAGAGGATCCGCCGCCCGTGCGCCCACAGGAGCTCAGGTACCCGGTCGGGGACAGGGGTGCGCGCTCGGTGGCCGATGCGGACCGATCTTCGGTCGAGGAGACCGGGGTCGAGCGGCTGCACTCCCGGGGGGCACGACCGCGGGGACGTAGCGCCGCCCTTCTGAGCGGTGTCGAGCAACTGCACCAGCCTCGACCTCCCCCTGAGGTGCCACGCTGACCCCGGTGGCCGAGCGACCTCGCGCCGGCGGGCGCCCGGCCCCGATGTCTGAGCGACCCCGGCGCCCGGCCCCTGCGCCCGGCATCAGGTCCAGGGCGACATCGGCCTGCCGCAGCGCGGTCAACCCCCCTCCGCTGGCGAGGGTCCTTCCGTCACCTCACCCCCATCACGCGGTCCACTGGAGACGGCAGTGGGTCACGGAGGCGGTGACGGTTCACAGGGGGCTCAGCACTGCCCCGTGACCTCCCGCACGCACGCGACCCCCGCCAGCAGGAGCTGACGGGGGCCGCAGTGGGGTGCGGAGGTGGCGAGCGGTGGAGCGCCGATCAGTGCAGGCCCCGCACCGGGCCGCCGGTCAGGTGGTGGTCAGCCCGGGGTTGCCTGGGTTGTTCGTCCCGCTGGGGAAGAACCCGCCCTTGGTGACACCCTGCGCCGCGGTCAGGTAGACGATGTTGTGCACCTGCTGCGTCGTCCGGCTGTAGGCGATGCTGTTCGCGTCGGTCGGCACGATGTTCGCCTTGCCGTCCTTCGTGACGCCCTCGTCGCGCTCATCGGTCCCGTCGAGGGAGTCCCGCGCGTCGGAGATCTTGTTCGCGATCCCGATCGTGGCCTCGCCCATGTCGTACAGCGCGCCGCGCACGATGCCGGCGTGGTACGCCTCCACCGCCAGGATGCCCGCCGCGGCCTCGAGGAAGGTGTTGCTGTTGATCAGCGGCGCCCCGCCCTTGTACGCCGTCACGCCGACGTCCTCGAAGATGAACGCCCCGATCAGGAAGTTCGTGTCGTTCGCGAACGGGTCGAACGTGGCACCGGCGGGCACGACGTTGGCGGCCTGGGCGGCGGCGCTGAAGGCCCCCTTCAGGTCGATCGCCGGCCGCGAGACCGCCGACGCCCCGAGCGCCGCGCGCAGGAACTTCACGTGCGCGATCTCGTCGTTGGCGATCTCCTCGGCGTACTGCTTGATGTACCGCTCCTTGAAGGGCACCCGGCGCCCACCGACGACCCCGCCCTTGGTGCCCGTGCCGTCCGTGATGGTGTTCTCCAGGCCGTGCCCGTAGGCGGCGAAGGAGTAGAACTCCGCCTCGAGGTACTCCAGGTTGAGCGCGAAGTTCAGCACCGCGGCGTCGCTGAGCTTCTGCGCGGGGGTGAGGTCGGCGTCGGGCGTGGCAGCGGAGGCGGCACCGGCCGCGGCACCACCGACGGCGGCCGCCCCCAGGACTCCCATGCCCATGAGACCGGCCTGGCGCAGGAAGTTGCGCCGGTCGGCAGGAGACTCAGCGCTCCTGCCGATCATGTCGAGGACGAGTGACTTGCCGAACATGTGGACCCTCTTCTCCAGGGGATGACGCGATGGGTGGTCAGGCGGTCACTGCGCGCGAGCAGTGGCCTCGGCGACGGCCTTGTCGGAGACCGCGTTCGTGCCACCGAGCACGTAGCCGTGGTCGTCGAGGTTCGCCGAGTGCTTGTCGAGGTAGTCGCCAGCACGCGGCCCGACCGCGTCGTTGCCCTCGATGAAGAGCAGCGGCGTGCCGGTGGCGCCGGTCAGCGGGGCGGCGACGAGCGCGTCGGCGGCGTTGGTGTTGACCCCACCCACCAGTGCGGCGTTCTTGAAGGTGAAGTACTCGTTCGCGACGGCGTGCTCGGCGACCAGCACCGCGGTCTCCTGCCGGTCGACACCACCGAGTCGCCCGGTGGCCCCGGAGTCGGCGTAGACCGCGTCGCTGACCACGGCGTTGCCGCCGATGACGGTGCGGGCGGGGGTCTTCAGCAGGTCCAGCGACGCCCTGGTCGCAGCCGGGAGGGTGCCGGCCTCGGTGAGGAGGATCGGGTAGCCGCGGGCGTAGGCGATCGGACCCGCCGCGAGGGCGTCGGCCTGGCGCGTGCCGGAGGCGATGAAGATCCGCTCCGGCTCGTACCCGGTGGCGTCGAAGTCGGCGCGGGCGACCCGGGCCGCGGTGTCGTAGCGGTCGGTGCCGCCGAAGCGGGTGACCTGGTAGGACTTCTTCCACTCGTCCTCGAGCTGCTGGGAGATCACCGCTGTGCCGCCGACGACCCAGGCGCGCTTGACGCCGAGCCGCTTGATCTCGTCCTGCGTCACCTGGGCCATCGAGTTCGTCTCGGTGTACAGGATCGGCGCGTTCTTCAGGCCCGCGAGGTACGAGGCGGTGAGGCCGTCGACGATGGAGAACTGGCTGACGATGACGACGTCCTCGGTCATCCCGGCGTCGGGGTAGAGCGCCTTGGACGCCGCGATGGAGGTCTCGAGGCGGGTGGCGCCGGCGACGCGCTCGTCGAAGGCGAAGCCGGTCACGGCCTGGGCCGTGCCGGCGCCGAGGGTGCCGACCAGGACGGTCGCGGCCAGCCCTGCGCCGATGCCGGCGCGGCGCCGACGGATGGGTGTTGCGGACACTGGTGCCTCCAAGGCAGGTGCGGTGCTGGGCGGGTGGTCTGGTCTGGGCTGGGCTGCCTCGCTGGGCTGCCTCGCTGGGCTG
>CAXTAK010000034.1:0-13225 GCA_964242735.1 uncultured Quadrisphaera sp.
CCCGCCCTACCAGACCGATGATCAAGAACCTGCCCACGGAAGGGTCAGGAGAGCCCGAAAACCCCACACCCTACGAACCGGGACGCCTCCGCCGCGGTGCCGGCCGTGACGGCCCGCTCGGGCCCGCACCGTCTCAGAGGTCCTCCCCACGCCGCCGTCCCGCGCCGGCCGTACGGCGACGACCTCCGGTGTCGTGACTGGTGCAGCTGGGGTGCGCGCGGGGCTCGACCGCCGAGCAGTACCTCGACCGCCAGGTCGACGCCCTCAACGGGGTGGGCATCACCCCCGACCGCGTCCACCTGGATGAGGAGTCCCGGAGCAGGCTCCTCACCGCTCCTGCGTGAAGCGCGTCACGGCCGCCACACCCCCGTCGACGAGGAGGTCTGTGCCCGTGATGTACGACGCCCGGCTCGACACGAGGAAGTCGATGGCGTCAGCGGTCTCCACCATGGTGCCCTCACGTCCCAGCGGGGTGCCCGCGAGCAGTCCCAGCTTCGCGTCGCGGTTGCCTCCGGTGAACTCCAGCGCCCCCATCGGGGTCGCGATCAGGCCCGGGGACACCGAGACGATCCGCGCGCCGCGTCGGCCCCATGCGGAGGCGCGGCGCTGGCACAGGCGGTTGAGAGCCAGCTTGCCGAGCGAGTAGGCCATCGCCGGCGTCTGCTCGGGCACGATCGCCTCCAGCGCATCGAGGAAGCCGGGCGCCAGGGGGTCGTCGAGCACGGCGAGAGCATCCGGACCGGGATCGCGCACGAGGTGGGCGGCGACGGACGAGACGAACACCGCCGCCGTCCCCTGGCCCGCCAGGGGGAGCAGCGCCCGCTCCACCTGCGCGGCGCCCACCAGGTTCAGGGTCAGGATCTCCCGCCAGGACCCCATGCTCGGCGATGTGGCCGCCACATGAGCCACCGCCCGCATCGGGCCGGTGCCGGCGACGGCGTCGGCCAGGCCACCGACGGACGCTGGGTCCGTGATGTCGCACTGGACGCCCCGGGCGTCGTACCCGTCCACCTTCAGGGCGGCGGCTCGTTCCTCCACCCGGGCGGCGTCGATGTCGGCCAGCAGGACCCGGTAGCTGTCGCCCAGCCTCCGGGCGGTGGACATCCCCATGCCGCCCGCTCCGATGACCACGGCGACGGGCAGGTCAGGCCTCTCACTCGTTCCTGTCTGCACAGACACTCCTCCCACGTGACGCCCATCCCGAGTCGAACGGCTCCGACCTCGCCGGCTCAGCCCGCACGCATGACCACGGCTCCCGCCGCGCTGAACATGCCGCCGACACCCAGCACGAGGCTCGTCCTCGCGCCGTCGACCTGCGCCGGCGCAGTGCCGCGCATCTGCCGGACGCTCTCCTGGAGGGCGAACATGCCGTACATGCCGGTGTGGGCGTAGAGCAGGCCACCGCCGTTGGTGTTGAGCGGCAGCGCCCCGCCCGGGCTGGTCGCCCCGCTCCTGATGAAGTCCACCGCCTCGCCCGGCCTGACGAAGCCCGTGTCCTCCAGGCCGTACAGCGGAAGGTGGGCGAACGCGTCGTAGACCATGAGGTGGTCGACGTCGTCGTGACCGACCTGCGCCGTCCCCATCGCCTCACATGAGGCGTCGCGGAAGGCACGGAACGTCGTCAGGTCCTCCATGAAGACCGCGCCCGGCCCGCCGCTGCTCTCGCCCGACCCCAGGACGGTCACGGGGTGGAAACGCAGGTCCATGTCCGCTGCCCGCTCGCGGGTGGTGAGCACCAGCGCCCCACCACCGTCGTTGACGGGGCAGCAGTGGTACCGGTGGAACGGCCAGGCGATCACCGGGGAGGCCAACACGTCCTGGACCGTCAGCAGCTCGGGCCGTACCGCGCGCGGGTTGCGGTTCGCCCACCGCGACTGCGCCACCGGCACCTCGGCCAGGTCCTCCGGCGCCAGGCCGTGCCGGTGGAGGTGAGCCATGACCGGCAGGGTGAAGCGGGAGTGTGGGCCGAGGACCCCGTAGGGCACCTCGAACTGCCCTTCGGGGCTCGCCGGATCCACGACGTAGGGCGGCGCCCCGACGCGTGAGCGCCCCGACTCGCCGTGGGCGATCACGACGACGCTGGCCTGGCGCGCCTGCAGCGCCGCCACCGCATGCCTCACATGGAGCAGGTAGGAGCAGCCGCCGACGTTGGTGCCGTCCAGCCAGCGCGCGCGCACCCCCAGCGTGAAGGCGATCTGGTCGGGCGGCAGCACCGCCGCCACGCCGTCCGCGTCGGCGACGGTGAGGCCCGCGTCGGCCAGCGCCAGGACGGCGGACTCGCAAGCGAGCGAGGTGCCCGTCATGTCGGGCACGGTTCCCAGGCGCGAGGACTCCTGCGCGCCGACGACGACGACGTCGCCCGGAACACCGCTCATGCTGCGCGGCTCCGTAGGCGGAACTGGGGGAGGACGACGTCTCCCCGCTCCTCGAAGACCAGCTCCAAGGCCGCGCCGATGGGTAGCGCGCCCGGCTCGGGCGCGCTCCCCGGAAGGTTCGTGAGCAGGTGGGGCCCCTCCTCCAGCGCCGCCATCGCGACGACGTACGGCACCTCCTCCTCGAAACCGGGAGAGGGGCGGTAGACGATGACGTAGGACGCGAGCGTGGCCCGACCGCTCGCCCGCAGCCACGAGACGGGCCCGCCGGTGAAGGGCGAGAAGGCGCGCGGTGGAAAGAACGCCCGCCCGGTGTCGGCGCATCGGGGCAGCCACAGCTCGCCGAGCCGCGCCCTGTCCCAGAAGGTCTGCGTCTCGGGCGTCGGACTGGGAAGGGCTCTCGCGGCCACGGGTTCCTCCTCGCTTCGGATGCCGTGCACCTAGAGGGAGCTGTAGCGCGCTCGGAGGGCCTTCTTGTCCGGCTTGCCCACAGCGGTGCTGGGGATGGCCGCGATGAACTCCACGGCCTTCGGGGCCTGGAAGCGGCCCTTCCGGTCGGTCACCAGGGCGATGAGGTCCTCCGCCGACGCGGTGTGCCCCGCTCTGAGCACCACCAACGCCTTGACCGCCTCACCCCATGTCGGGTGCGGCACGCCGATGACCGCGGACTGGGCGACAGCGGGGTGCAGGGCGAGGGCGTCCTCGATGTCGCGGGGGTAGATGTTGAAGCCGCCGGAGACGATCATGTCCTTCGTCCGGTCCACGATGCGCAGGAAGCCGTCGGCGTCGCGGATCGCCACGTCGCCCGTGTGCAGCCACCCGCCGCTGAAGACCTCCGCGTTCAGCTCCGGGCTGTCGCGGTAGCCGTCCATCACGATCGGGCCTCGGACGCAGATCTCCCCGGGCTGACCGTCCGGCACGGGAGAGTTCTCGGCGTCGAGGAGCTCGACCACCAGCCACGGGCTCGGGCGGCCGCAGCTGCTGAGACGCTCGAGGTCGTTGACGTCGTGGTCCGCCTTCCTCAGCGTCGTGACGGTCATAGGTGCTTCGGCCTGGCCGTAGAACTGGGAGAACACCGGGCCGATCCGCTCGATGGCCTCCTTCAACCGGGAGGGCGACATCAGGGATGCGCCGTAGAAGACCGTCTCGAGGCTGGAGAGGTCGAACTCATCGAAGCGGGGGTGGTCGAGCAGTGCGTAGATCATGGTCGGGACCAGCATCATGCAGTTGATGTCGTGGTCCTGGATCGCCTGCAGCACCGCGAGGGGTTCGAAGGTCGGGTGGACCAGCATCGTGCCGTTCTTCAGCAGCGTCGGCAGGAACATCGTGCCGCCGGCGTGGCTGAGCGGCGCGCAGGACAGGACGCGCGGCGGGGCGGGCCACTCCCACTCCACGAGCATGATGCTCATGAGCGCCGCGACGGTGGCGCGGCGCGTCGCCATGCTCTTGGGCTTGCCCGTCGTCCCGCCGGAGTAGGAGATGCCGTAGATTCCCGCGGGATCCAGCACCGGCACCGCCAGCGGCTGCGGCTCCATGGACGCGGCCAGCCCACAGAGGTCCTCCGCGACGTCCGTGCGCCCGAGCGCGGCGAGCCTGAGGCCCGGCACACCCGAGACGAGATCGGCCGCGCGCGCATCGAAGCGCCCTCCCTCGACGATGAGCAGCTCGACCCCGGCGTCCTGCACCGTGTTCAGGTGGTCCGACAGCGATCCCAACGGGTGCATCGGGATGTGAACCGCTCCCAGGATCTGTGCGGCGTGGCTCGCGTGCAGGACCTCCGGCAGGCTGCTGGAGAGCATCCCGACGCGGGTGCCCTCGACGACACCCAGGCTGGTCAGTGCCTGGATGAACTGGGAGGTGGCATCACGGACCTCGCCCACGGTGAGCGTCCGGCCGTCGAGCAGGTGCAGCAGCGGCCGCCCCGGGTCCTGGTTCAGGGCGTTGACGAGCAGACTCGGGGTGTCGAGCGGTCGACGCAGGAGGTCCTGTCCTGCGTGCGTGCCCGTCACAGCGAGTCCACTGCGGAGATGGGGAGGATGCCCTCGTCCATGGGAACGGCCAGTGCGTTGGTCAGGCGGCCCGCCATGGAGTACAGGCCCGCCAGCATGGTCAGGTCGAGGAGCTCCAGCACGGTGAAGTGCTCCGACGCCCGCGCCCAGGACGCGTCGTCCACCCTGTTGCCCTCGTAGGCCATCGCGTACTCCATGGCGGCCCGCTCCCTCGGGGGGAAGCCCTCGAGCCTGCCGTGGCGCACCTCGCGCGCTTCCGCGATGGTGATGCTGACCTCGCCGTAGACCGCCGCCGTCGTGGCGATCCGGAAGTGCTGCCCCCACTCGACGTCGGACTCCAGGTCGGCACTCAGGCGCAGGACGACCAGCTCGCGCAGGCGGGGCTCGAGCCGCGACGCGAAGTGCACACCCGACGCGAGGGCCTTGAAGGCCAGGCAGAGCCGCGGGTTGTTGTACAGCGCCCGGCCCAGGTTCGTCTGGAGCGCCGGATCCAGGACGTCGTCCGGGATCGCCTCGACGAGGCTCACCCTGCTCATCGCAGCGGCCTGACGAAGGAGCGGATGTCCTCGCTGATGAGCTCGGGTTCCTCGGCCGCCGCGAAGTGCCCACCGTGGGGGAAGACGGTCCACTGGCGCAGGTCGCTGTGCGCGGCGAAGACCGAGCGGGGCCTGTGGATCAGGTCCTTGGGCATCACGGCCACGGCCGTCGGCACGCTGATCTCGGGCTTGATGTCATTCACCAGCGGCATCACCGGCTGCAGGAAGTTCGACGCACGGCAGAACAGTTCCGAGCCGACGAAGCTGTCCGTGAACCACGACAGCGAGATGTGCGTGAGCAGCGTGTCCTTGTCGAACACCTTCTCCACGTCGCCGCCGCAGTCGCTCCACGCGCGGCGGCGCAGCAGCACCCACGCCGCCTGGCCCGCGGGGCTGTCGTGCAGCGCCCAAGCCAGGGTCTGCGGGTCGAAGGCGTTGATCAGGGCGTGGAAGAAGGCTCCTGGCCCCTTGTCCTGTCCCGCGACCATGGCCTGCTCCTCGGGACTGAGGTCGGCGGGGTCGCCCGCGTCGTGGGGCACCCCGGGAAGGACGGGGAAGCTCAGGTGGACGCCGATGATCGACTCCGGGTGCGCGTGGCCGAGTCGGGCGCTGAGGAACGCCCCGGCGTCGCCGCCGTGCGTGACGAACCGCTCGTAGCCCATCTCTCGCATCAGCTCGACCCACATGTCGGCCGCCTCGACGTAACCGAGGCCGGTGCGGGGCAGCGGCCCCGAGAAGCCGAAGCCCGGCAGCGAGGGGACGACGACGTCGAAGGCGTCTGCGGGGTTCCCGCCGTGGGCAGCGGGGTCGGCCAGCCTGGAGATGACGTCCTTGAAGTCCCAGAACGTCCAGGGCCAACCGTGGTTCAGGACGATCGGGACGGGGTCGGGCCCGGTGCCGCGCACGTGGATGAAGTGGATCGGCACGCCGTCGACCTCCGCGCGGAACTGGGGGAAGGCGTTGATCCGCGCCTCCTGCGCGCGCCAGTCGAAGCCGTCCTGCCAGTAGGCCACCAGCTCGCGCAAGTACGCGCCGTTGACCCCTGCGGACCAGTCGTCGTTGTCGATCTCGGGCGCCCACCGTGTGGCGGCCAGCCGTGAGCGGAGGGCGTCCACCTCGCTCTGGGGCACGTCGACCTTGAACGGCTTGATGATCATCGTCATTCTCCTTCGAACGTCGACCGCCCGTGCAGTGCCTCGTCTCCGCTGGCGTTGCTCTACGAGACACCGCGCGACTCAGGTGGCTGTGTGTACACCAGCTGCCAGCGGCGTGTCTAGTGGGCCTCCACAGCTTCCTGGGCGACGCCGTCTGCATGCAATGGCCGGTCAGCCCACCGCATGTTCGCGGTGGGCCGGTGCTCGTGAGGTCGCGTCGTCGGCCCCTGAGCCAGGTGCCTCACCGCCGAGTTCGGTACGCCGGCAGTGAGGTGCGGCCGTGCAGTCCTCCACAGGCGCGGGAGGCCGATCAGGACCGCGCAGTCGCCCTGTCGCCCCAGCCTGCCGAGGCAACCGCGTATGCACAAACGCCTACTCCGAAGCCGTCCGAGCCAACTCCTTGCCCCATGACCCCGCGTGTTGTATACACAGCGGGTGGCGAATGAGGTGACGTTGCAGCGAAGCGTGGGAGGCCGGGCCTACGCCCAGCTGCGGGAGGACGTGTGGGACGGGGTCCTGAAGCCGGGCGCTGTGCTCGCTGAGGTGGAGCAGAGCGCACGCCTGGGCGTCTCGAGGACCCCGGTGCGAGAGGCCTTCGCCCGCCTGGTCGCCGACGGCCTGGCCCAGCCGCTGGCGGGCCGTGGGCTGGTGGTGGCGCCGCTGTCAGCAGACGGCGTCACCCACCTGTACGAGGTGCGCGAGGCGCTGGAGGTCCAGGCCGTCCGGCTCGCCGCACGCCGGTGCGTCCCGGTGGACTTCGAGCAGCTCGCCGCCGACTTCGCCGCCGCCCCAGGCCTGGTCGGCGCCGGTGAGGAAGGGCTGCGCGCCTACTACGAGCTGGCCACCGACTTCGACGCCGCCATCGACGCCGCCGTGGGCAACCCGCACCTGGTCGCGGCGATGCGCCAGGTGCGCACCCACCTGGTGCGGGTCCGTCGGTTCGCACGCCACGCCCCCCAGCGGCTGGTCGCGGCCGCCGATGAGCACGCGCTGGTGGCTGAGGCGATCGCTGCCGGCGACGCCGACCTGGCCGCTCACGCGATGCACGTCCACCTGCACCGCAGCCGCGAGCACTTCCTCACGGCGGTGCGAGAGGCCGGGCCGTCCGGGCCGCCAGTGGCCGGTCGGTCGGCTCGGCCGCCCGCCGTCGGACGTGGCAGGTCCCTCTCACGCCCAGGAGCGACGAGTTGAAGCTGCATGCGGTCCGCACCCACCGAAGTGACGCCGGGCTGGCGCGGGAGGCTGAGCTGGCCTGGCGGTTGGCGGAGGTCGCCGCGGACCCGGTGCCAGTGGACGGCGACGTCGCGGCGATGGTGGTCAACCGAGTGGTCGACAACGCCGCCGTGACCGCCGCATCCCTGCACCGCGCACCGGTGGTGGCAGCGCGGGCGCAGGCACTGGCCCACCCGCCCCCGCGGGGCGGCTGGGGCGCCACCGTCGCCGGGACCGGGGAGCGGACCTCGCCGGAGTGGGCGGCGTGGGCCAACGGGGTCTCGGTGCGTGAGCTGGACTTCCACGACACCTTCCTGGCCGCGGAGTACTCCCACCCCGGCGACAACATCCCGGCGCTGGTGGCGGTCGCCCAGCACGTGGGGTGCGACGGGGCGGCGCTGCTGCGGGGGATCGTGACCGCCTACGAGGTGCAGGTGGACCTGGTGCGGGCGATCAGCCTGCACGCCCACAAGATCGACCACGTCGCGCACCTGGGGCCTTCGGTGGCGGCCGGGCTCGGCGCGATGCTGGCGCTGGACGCCGAGGTGACGTACCAGGCGATCGGGCAGGCGCTGCACACCACGACGGCCACCCGCCAGTCGCGCAAGGGCGAGATCTCCACGTGGAAGGCGTACGCCCCTGCCTTCGCCGGGAAGGTCGCGATCGAGGCGGTGGACCGGGCGATGCGCGGGCAGACCAGCCCGGCTCCGGTCTACGAGGGCGAGGACGGGATCATCGCCTGGCTGCTCGACGGCCCCGACGCCGAGTACCTGGTGCCGCTGCCCGAGCCCGGTGAGGCGAAGCGGGCGATCCTCGACACGTACACCAAGGCCCACAGCGCGGAGTACCAGGCTCAGGCTCTGATCGACCTGGCCCGCCGTCTGCACCGCACGCACCCCGAGGTGACCGACCCGGAGCGGGTCGCCTCGGCGGTCATCCACACCTCCCACCACACCCACCACGTCATCGGGTCGGGGGCGAACGACCCGCAGAAGTACGACCCGACCGCGAGCCGGGAGACCCTGGACCACTCGATCCCGTACATGTTCGCCGTCGCGCTGCAGGACGGGTCGTGGCACCACGTCGACTCCTACACCCTCGCCCGTGCCGCACGGCCGGACACCGTCGCGCTGTGGGGGAAGGTGACCACCCGCGAGGACCCGGAGTGGACCCGGCGCTACCACGCAGCCGACCCCGACGAGCTCGCCTTCGGCGGACGGGTGGAGATCACCCTCGTCGACGGGTCCGTGGTCGTCGAGGAGATCGCCGTCGCGGACGCGCACCCCCTCGGCGCCGCCCCCTACGGCCGCGCCGACTACCTCGCCAAGTTCTCGACCCTGGGCGCCGGGGTCTTGGACGACGCCGAGGTCGCCCGCTTCACCGCACTCGCCGAGCGGTTGCCAGACCTGGACGCTGATGGCGTCCGCGATCTCGGCGTGCTCGCCCCCGCCGGTGCGCTGGACGGCCCGGAGCCTCGGGGGCTCTTCTGATGGAAGGGCGGGTCTGATGCTGCACGCCCGCACCACCCCGACGGCCAAGCGGGCCGCGCTGCGCGCGGCCCTGGGCGGCAGCGGTCTGCTGCGCTTCCCCGGCGCGCTCAACCCGCTGTCGGCACGGCTCATCGAGCGCCACGGCTTCGAGGGTGTCTACGTCTCCGGCGCAGTGCTGTCGGCGGACCTGGGCCTGCCCGACATCGGCCTGACGACGCTCACGGAGGTCGCTGCCCGCTCCGCGCAGATCGCCCGCACCACCGACCTGCCGGTGATCGTCGATGCTGACACCGGGTTCGGGGAGCCGCTGAACGCCGCCCGCACCGTGCAGGTCCTGGAGGACGCCGGGGTAGCGGGCCTGCACGTGGAGGACCAGGTCAACCCCAAGCGCTGCGGGCACCTGGAGGGCAAGCAGGTCGTGGACGTCGAGACCGCAGTGCGCCGGGTCAAGGCCGCGGTCGATGCCCGCCGGGACCCCGACTTCCTCGTCGTCGCCCGCACCGACGTGCGTGCCGTCGACGGCCTCGACGCGGCGCTGGAGCGGGCGAAGCGCTACGCCGACGCCGGCGCGGACGCCATCTTCCCAGAGGCGATGACGAACCTCGCGGAGTTCGAGGCGGTCGCCTCCGCCGTGGAGGTGCCGGTACTGGCGAACATGACCGAGTTCGGGCGCAGCGACCTGCTCACCCACGCCCAGCTGACCAGCGCGGGGGTCCGGATCGTCATCCATCCCGTCTCCCTGCTGCGCCTGGCCATGGGCGCCGCAGACCGTGCCCTCGCCGAGCTCGCCGCGACCGGCACCGTGGAAGGCCAGGTGGGGCAGATGCAGACGCGCGCCGAGCTGTACGACCTCCTCGACTACGCCTCCTACGGCGCCTTCGACACCGGCGTCTACGACTTCAGCCTCGACGACAACCACGACCACTGACCACGCCCACCGATGTCGACAGGGAGCCCTTCGATGACGACGACCCCCATGGCAGCAGGCACTGCGACGACGCCGCCCCCGTCAGCTGGAGCCCCGGTGACCGCTGGCTCCGAGGTGCGCAAGGGTCTGGCCGGGGTGGTCGCCGACACGACGGCGGTCTCCAAGGTCAACCCTGAGACGAACTCGCTGCTGTACCGCGGCTACCCGGTGCAGGAGCTGGCGGCGAGCTGCTCCTTCGAGCAGGTGGCGTGGCTGCTGTGGCACGGTGAGCTCCCGACGGGCGACGAGCTCGTAGCCTTCAGCGGGCGGGAGCGGGCCGGCCGCGACCTCGACCCGCGGGTGCGCCGGGCGCTGGACGACCTCCCGACCGGCGCGCACCCGATGGACGACCTCCGCACCGCTGTCAGCGTCCTCGGCGCGCTGGACGCGCAGGCCGAGGACTCCTCGCCCGAGGCGGAGATGGCCAAGGCCGAGCGGCTGTTCGCCGCCCTGCCCGCCGTCGTCGCCCACGCCCAGCGCCGCCGCCGCGGCCTCGACCCGATGGGCCCGCGCTCGGAGCTGGACTACGCCGAGAACTTCCTGTGGATGGCCTTCGGAGCAGACCCCGCGCCGGAGGTGGTCGAGGCCTTCAGGGTGTCCCTGGTGCTGTACGCCGAGCACTCCTTCAACGCCTCCACGTTCACCGCCCGGGTCGTCACCTCCACCCTGTCGGACCTGCACTCGGCGGTGGTCGCGGCGGTCGGAGCGCTCAAGGGCCCGCTGCACGGCGGCGCGAACGAGGCGGTGTGGGACGTCTTCGAGGAGGTCGGGCTCGGCGACGGCGCGGCCGAGCGGGCGAGCACCTGGATGCACGAAGCCCTCGCCGACAAGCGGAAGATCATGGGGTTCGGGCACCGGGTCTACCGCTCCGGGGACTCCCGGGTGCCCACCATGCAGGCAGCGCTAGTGCGCCTCGCGCAGGGCATGAGCCGCCGCGACGTCCTGGACCTGTACGACGGGCTCGCCCAGGCGATGGCCGACAGCAAGGGCATCGCCCCGAACCTCGACTTCCCGTCCGGCCCGGCGTACCACCTCATGGGTTTCGACACCGCGATCTTCACCCCCATCTTCGTCGCCTCGCGGGTGACCGGGTGGACCGCCCACATCATGGAGCAGCGGGCCGCCAACTCCCTCATCCGCCCCCTGTCCCTCTACGACGGGCCCGCCGAGCGGCACCTGCCGTGACAGGCGAGCCTTCGTTCGCCAGCCTTGCCTCGTCGGCCCTCGCCGCGCGGTGGCGCGCCAGCGAGAAGCACCTTCGCAGCCCCGGCCCACCCCTCGAGGTCTCCTGCCACACGGAGATCGCTTGCCTGCGCGGGCACCTGCTCGACGAGTTCGAGCGCCGCGACCCCGAGGGCTTCGGGTACTGGCTGCACTCCGGTGGCACGGTGCTGGTGACGCCGGCGCGGGACCCACGCACCTTCGTCGCGGACCTGGTGGAGGTGCGCGGAGCGGAGGCCGGCGAGGATGCGACGCGCGGCGGGGTCCATGAACGCCACCTCCGGTGTGCAGCGGCTCAGCCCTGGCGCGCTGGATGCCGTGCCGGTCTTCTTCCTCTCGGACTCGACGGGGATCAGCGCGGAGACGATGGGCAACGCTCTGCTGATCCAGTTCCCCGACGTGGCCTTCGAGCGGCGGCTGTTCCCGTTCATCACGACGGTGGAGGAGGCCCGCCGCGTGGTGGCGGTGCTGGACGCCGTGGTGGCGGGTGGCGTGACGCCGCTGGCCCTCACCACGGCGGCGGTCGAGGAGATCCGGGTCGAGCTCCTCCGCACGACCGCTCCGCTCATCGACTTCTTCGAGTTGCACATGAGCAAGGTGGAGGCCCTGCTGGGCCGCCCCGGGCTGCGGGTGGCCGCCCGTCTGCACGGCCTCGGTGACGTGCAGCGCTACAACACGCGGATGGCGGCGGTGGAGCACGCCATCGAGCACGACGACGGGGCGAGCCTGCGCGCGCTGGACAGGGCCGACGTCGTCCTGGTCGCGCCGTCGCGGTGCGGCAAGACCCCCACCACGATGTACCCGGCCCTGCAGCACGGGCTGTTCGTGGCGAACTACCCCCTCGTCGACGAGGACTTCCTGGGCGAGGAACTGCCGCGCCCGGTGCGCGGTCTGCGCGAGCGGTGCTACGGGATGCTCACCACTCCCGCGCGGCTGCACGCGGTGCGCACCGAGCGCCGGCGGGGCTCGGTCCACGCCTCCCTGGAGCAGTGCACGCGCGAGCTGCGCGACGCCGGTCGCCTGTTCCGCGACCACGGCATCCCCCCGTCGACTCCTCGGCGAAGTCCGTGGAGGGAATGTGCACCGAGATCGTCCAGCACCTCAAGCAGAGACCGGACCCGAGGAGCACGCGATGACCACGACGACCAGCACGACCTCCGCCGCAGTGGTGCCCCTGCGGTCCGTCGGGATGGGCGACGTGGACCGCGTGGGCGGCAGGAACGACTCGCTGGGGAGATGCTCGGCGCGCTGAGCGGCGTGGAGGTGCGGGTGCCCGACGGGTTCGCCACCACGGCCGACGCCTTCAGGGCCTTCCTCGCCTCGGGTCCCGGGGAGGTGGTCGCCATGGAGCTGTCCCGGCTCGACCCCGAGGACGTCACCGCTCTGGCCGCGGCGGGCGGGCGCATCCGCGCGGCCGTGGTCGCCGCCGACCTGCCCCGCGACCTCGAGGCCGAGGTGCGCGCCGCGTACGCCGCCCTGTCCGGCGAGGCGGGCGGGGCCTCCGTCGCGGTGCGGTCGTCGGCGACGGCGGAGGACCTGCCGGACGCCTCGTTCGCCGGGCAGCAGGAGGCGCTCCTCAACATCACCGGCGTCGAGGCCGTGCTGACGGCCGTCAAGGAGGTGTTCGCGTCCCCGTACAACGACCGGGCCATCTCCTACCGGGCGCACCAGGGGTACGCGCACAGCGACGTCGCCCTCTCCGCCGGGGTGCAGGTCATGGTGCGCAGCGACCTGGCCGCCTCTGGGGTCGCCTTCACCCTCGACACCGAGTCGGGGTCAACCGACGCGGTGTTCATCACCTCCGCCTACGGGCTGATTGAGGGGGTGGTGCGGGGCGCCGTCAACCCCGACGAGTTCTACGTCTACGAGCCGGCGCTGCCAGCGGGGCGCCCCGCGATCCTCAAGCGCGGGGTCAGTGCCAAGGCGACCAAGACGGTGCACACCGGAGGGACGGCGGTGGGGCCACCACCGCCTTCGTCGACGTCGACGTCGACGAGCGCCGCCTCAGCCTCACCGACGACGAGGAGCTCGCCCGCTGCGCCGTCGCGATCGAGGAGCACTACGGGCGGCGCACGGACGTCGAGTGGACCAAGGACGGCCGCGACGGCTTGCTGTACACCGTCCAGGCGCGCCCGGAGACGGTCCGGTCCCGGGAGCACTCCGGCCCAGCGGTGCAACGGTGCCGCTTCGACGCACCAGCGGACCAGCGCTCTGAGGTTCCCCCGCTTGTCCGGAGGCTTCTGATCTTGGTCTGATGGCCGAGG
>CAXTAK010000035.1:0-12293 GCA_964242735.1 uncultured Quadrisphaera sp.
CTCGGGTTCTGGACCGGGCGAGGTCGGCCTCGAACTCGGCGATCATCGACAGCACCGTGAACAGCAGCCGCCCGATGGGGTCGGTGGGGTCGTGGACGGACCCGCCGAGGTTCAGGCGCACCCCGCGGGTGGTGAGCTCATCGACGATGTCGCGGGCATCGGGCACGGAACGGGCGAGGCGGTCCAGCTTGGTGACCACCAGCACGTCCCCCGGGCGGCAGGCGGCCATCGCCTCGCGCAGCCCGGGGCGGGCCCGGTTCGTTCCGGTCATCCCGTGGTCGACGTAGACCCGCGCCTCCTCCACCCCGAGGGCGGCGAGGGCGTCCCGTTGGGCGGTGAGGTCCTGGGCGTCGGTGGAGACCCGGGCGTACCCGATCCTCAGCGCCGTCGTTGGTGCGGTCACCTGGCCAGTGTGCCGTACGTCCCCCGTTGACCGAACTCTTCACCGAACCAGTCCTACGGCACACCCGCCTGAACCGCTGACCTGCGGTGCAGCTCTGCACGGCTTGTTGATCATCGTGTGCCGGTGGGGGTTCCTCATGCGGGATGGGGAGCCGCGCCCTCCGCGCCGTGCTGACGCATAGACCGCAGTCCCCGGTGGTAAGCCACCGCCAGAGCCCCTACCAGCGGAAGCAGCACGCTGATCACCTGCGCCGTGATGCTGCCAGCGGTGATCTGAGAGGTGGTGTAGATGATCAGGATGTTGCTGGCGACCGCGACCGCGCCGGCGAGAGGCACCACCACCGCTGCAGTCGCGAAGGTGACCCGAGCAGCTGGGTGACCACGCAGCACAGCTGCAAGAACAGCGAGGACCACCAGCACGTTCAGCAGCCACACCCCGGCCCATCCCCCTGCCACACCGGTGCCGGGGAAGTCGGCGTGCACGCTGACGACCGCGGTGACAAGGGGCACGATGATCTCTAGAACTGTTACATGAACGACCACGACGGCAGGCACCGCCGCCAGGGTGACAAGTAGCGCCGATTGCAGGGGGTTGCGCCTCGCGGTGGCGTACCCGCCCTCTTCGAGGGTGCGCCGCACGAAGCCGTCCAGGTCCGGGCCGATCATCGCCGCGGGGTCACGCCCGTCGGCCTCGGCGGCTCGAAGGTCGCTGAGGAGGTCACCGGTGATGGCGCGCCGGTCGGCGCGGGTGAGGTGGTGACGGCGCAGCCGCTGGTCGATGTCGGCGATGAGGGCTTCGGCGCGCGGCGTCGCACCCGGTGTCGGGGCGGGTGTGGTCGTGCGGTGCTCAGGCGTCGACACGGGCGGGGGCCTCCGGTTCTGGGAGAGCTTCTGCAGTGGTCAGGAGCGCGGTGATGGTGACGGTGGTCCGGTGCCACTGGTCAGCCCAGGCGCTCAGGGCCAGGTGACCGTCGGCGGTGACGTCGAAGACCTTGCGCGGGGGCCCGCTGTCACTGGGTTGGGAGCGCTCGGTGACGAGCCCTTGGCGACGCAGCCGTGCCATGAGGGGGTAGACGGTGCCGTAGCTGATGTCGGGCAGTCCATGGCGCTCGAGCTGGACGACGAGGTCGTAGGCGTGGGTGGGATTGCGGGCGAGCAGGGCGAGCAGGCAGGTGTCCAGGGCGCCGCGCAGCAGCTGCGTCCTGCGGTCGACGTCCGGTGCCATGCGAGACACAGTACCGAGGCTAGTGGGTCTCGCCTAGTACTTCCTGAGCGAGTCGTAGGAATGCCGGTGCGGTTCGTGGTGACCGTCATCGACGACACCGCACGGCGACTAGTGCGCTACTCGACTAGGTGACTAGTCTGCACGGGTGCAGGTGATCGCGATCGCGAACCACAAGGGCGGAGTGGGCAAGACCACCACGGCGGTCAACCTCGCCGCCGGCCTGGCCCGGCGCGGGCACCGCACCCTGCTGGTCGACGTCGACGCCCAGGCCCACGCCACGTTCTGGTTCGTCGAGGACCCCGACGACGTCGACCACGACCTCCACGACGTGATCGCCGGGGGAGTGGACGTCGCCGTCGCGATCCGCCCGACCCGCATCCAGGGCCTGGACCTGCTGCCTGCGACGCTGGCGATCGCCCGCCTGGAGCTGGACCTGGTGCAGATGGTCCGCCGCGAGGACCGCATCGCCCGCGCCCTGGCCCCGGTCGGCAGCGCCTACGACTACGCCGTGGTCGACCTCGCGCCCAGCCTGTCGGTGGTCACCCTGGCCGCCCTGACCGCCGCCGACTTCATCCTCACCCCCGTCAGCGCCACCAAGCTGGCCGTCGCCGGCCTGGGCGCCTTCCTGGGGTGGACCGAGGACATCCGCGCCGCCGGCGCGGTCACCGCGCCCCTGCTGGGGGTGCTGATCACGATGGTCGACCAGCGCACCCGCATCGGCCGCGAGGTCGTCAAGACCCTGACCACCAGCGGCCTGCCGGTCTTCGCCGCCTCCATCCCCCGGCGCACCGCCGCCGAGGACCAGGTCGGGGCCCGCATGGTCGCCGGCGACCCCGGCGCCAACGACGCCCTGACCGCGGCGTACTCGGACTTCACCGACGAGCTGCTCACCCGGATCGGAGCCCAACGTGGGTAAGAACGTCTCCGCGCTCGACATGCTCAGCCGCGGCCAGCGCTCCGCCGGCACCCGCCCAACCCCCGCGACTAGTGACCTAGTGCAGGAGTCGATCCCTGGCACGACCGGGGTACTAGTGGACGAGTCCACTAGTACACCAGTTAACGAGTCTCAGCCCGCCCCAGCCGGCGCTGCGGCCGCGGCGCCGGCACGGGTGACGTACGTGCGCTCCACCGTCTCCCTGACCCCTGACCAGCAGCGGTGGGTGCGCTCAACCACCCGGGCCCTGGACACCGACGGGCTCTCCGGCTCGGACCTGGTGCGCCTGGCCCTGTCCCGGCTGCGCGAGGCCGTCGACGACGGGCTGCCCCTGCTCGACCTGCTCATCGACCAGGCCCACGCCGAGGCCGAGCACCACACCGGCCGGCGCAACCGCGGCCTGCCTTCGAGGGGCTGACCCCGGCCCGGCGCCGACCTCGACGCCGACCCGGGCGCGGTCGCCGGCGCCGGGGCTCAGGGGCGGGGCCGGCCGGCGAGCTGTCGGGTGCGGCGGGTCAGGGAGGTGATGAGCTCCTCCTCGACGGGGGGCGGGGCGCCGTCGTCCCCGCAGCACGCCGGCTTGGTGCGGGCCTGGTCGGGCTCGGGGCGGTGACCGGTCAGCGCGTACAGCAGGTCGTAGACGTTGGTGGCCGGGTCGCTGGTGTGCTGGGCGATCAGCACCACCCACACCACCGGCGGGGCGTCGAAGGTGACGACCACCCGCCACCCCCCGCGCAGGTGGTGCACGCACAACCGCTCGATCAGGTCCCCGGTCAGCCGGTAGCCCAGCGCGGCGCACCCGCGCCGGGCCAGGTCGCCGGTGAAGGTCTCGAACGCGGCCCGGGTGGGCCCGCGCAGCCCCCGCACCTGGCGCTGCACCAGCGGGGTGGCCATAACCTGATGCGCCACGGGGGCCGTCAGGTGCCCGGAGGCAGCGGCACCAGCACCACGGCCTCACCGCGGCGCATCTGGGCCAGGCTCTCGATCAGGTCGGGGTCCTCGAGCAGGGCCTGGTCGGCCAGGCGGCGGTAGACCTCGTCCAGCAGCCCCCGGGTGGCGCCGGCGGCGCGCAGGTCGCGCACCAGGTGCACCACCTCGTGCAGGCGCCCCGGCTCCAGCAGCAGCCGCGGGCTGGTGGCCACCGCGGTCAGCACCCCTTCCCCGACCCAGGCCCGCACGGTCTTCTCCGTGACCCCCAGGAGGGCTGCGGCGATCCGCGGGCGCACCGGCGCGGACGCGGCCAGCTCCTTCTGCGCCAGCCTCAGCAGCCGGGCACGCCGGTCGTCGGCCTCGGGCAGGGTCCCCGCGATGGCCTCGATCTCCTCGACCCGCTCCCAGGTCTCCTGAGCCACCTTCGTCTCGGTCGCCACCGACATGACCGCCCCTCCCCTTATCGACTACCGTGAACAATACCTTTTATCGGTACTAAGATCTACCGGCTTGAGGTTGCCCTCCAGGACCCGGCCACCGTGTCCGGTGGCAACCGTCGTCTCGCGCAGCGAGGCGACGAGCGGTAGCCCCGCCCTGGACCCGACCACCACCGCACCGCGACCCGCACCCGAGATGACCCGACGCCAGCGCACTCCTCGACGCCGCCCGGCCCGAGGCCGGCCACCGCGGGACGGCAGCGGTTGATCTCGCCGTCGAGGGCGCACCCCGAGCCGGGTAGGAAGCGCCGCGACGTCGTCGCGGCGCCCACTGGCGCACCACAGCAGGTGCACTAGTGAACTCGTCTACTAGTGCACTGGTCGGTCCGGTCAGCGTCCGTGCCCGCGGTCGCGGGCCTGGCGCAGGGCCTCAAGGACCCGGGCCCGCTCGGCGGCGGTGCGCGCCCCCTGCCCGGCCCGGGTTCCGGTGCCCTGAGCAGACGCAACGCCGGGAGTGGGTGCGGGACCGGGGGTGGGTGGGCGGGGGAACCACGCGGCGTGCTGCGCAGCGAGCCTCACCGCGGTCTCCTCCGTCGCGACCCGGGCGGCGACCGCGGCCACCACCCGCCCGCCCTGCGCCCGCCGGGCCGTCCACCAGCTGTCGTCGGCGGCCACCCGCTCCCCGACCTGCGCGGGGACCGCAGCCAGGGCCCGGGCAGCCATCTCCTCGGCGGCGACCTGCTGCGCATCGGCGGTGCGCTGCTGGTGGTGGGCCTTCGTCTCCAGCACCCGCTTCGGGACCTCGACCACCGGGACCACGCCTTGCTCGACCAGCGGGGTCTCCAACACCGGGGCGATCCGGTTCCAGGACAACTCGCGGCCCAGTTGCGAGGACTTGAACCACACCGCCTCCCCCGCGGCGTCGGTGTGGCCGGGGGCGTGGAACGAGTACCCCGACACCCGCCCCGTCGCCGCGACGTTGACCCGGTGCTCGACCCCGGCGGCGTCCAGGGCCTTCTCGAACCCCTCACGTCCTTGCCCGGCTGCCGCTGTGGCGGCGGTGCGGACGACCTCGGCGAGCTGCACCCGCTCCGGGGCCCGCCCGACCCGGACACCGCGGCGCCACTCCCCGGCGGTGAGCTGGTGGTCCGGGGCCCGCCGGGTCACCTCGCTCGTGCGCCGCGGCGCCGCGCTCAACCCGTAGTCGTGCTCCAGCTGGGTGCAGGCGGCTTGGGCGGCGCGGTAGTCGTGCGACGCGCGCCACACCCCGCCCTCGAAGTCCACCCGGGACACCACGACGTGCACGTGGTCCTCTCCGTGGCGGACCACCACCCACGGGTGCTTCTCGTAGCCCATGGCCTGGGCGAAGTCCTGCGCGGCGTCCGCCCACTCAGCGTCGCTCAGCACGCGGTCCCCGGGTGCGGTGCGCAGCGAGGCGTGCCAGATGGGAGTCGTGATCGATGGCCTGCTGGCCGCCGCGTCACTCAGGGCGGCTGCCCAGGTGGCCCCGTCCCGGTCCCCCTCCACCCCCAGGTTCCCCCCGATCACCGCACCCCCCGCCCGCCGGTCGTGCACGTGCTCCTCCGCCCGACCCGGCCCGTGCAGGTACCCCGCCAGCTGCCCCACCCGGGCCCCCCGGGTGATCTTCGCGATCACCGCCCACCACCCGCCGCGCCCCGAGCCCCTCGAGCAGCTCCCGGCGCGGCCCCGGCACCTGCCGACCGCTTCCCGCCCCCGTGACCCCCGGTGGTGGCGGCGAGGTCGTGAACCGCGCGCAGCACCACCCGCAGCTCACCCACCGCCAGGTCCACCGCCGCTGCGGCACCCACCGCACCCCACGGCCCAAGCCCGCCGCCGGCGCTGCTCGCCCCCGAGCCCGCCGCGGTGCGCTCGACGTGGGCAAGGCGCACCGCCTGGTTCAGGTTGTTGCCCACCCGCACGAGCTCCCCCCGCAACCGCGTGACGTCGACGTCGTCTCCGGCCGGCACCGCTGCAGACCCATCCGCCGCGGCGGCGGCGAGGGAGGTGGTGACCTGCTCGCGCACCCACGTTCCGAGCCGACCTCGACCCGCCGCCGTCGCGGCGGCCAGCCACGCCTCGTGCTCCGCCGGGGTCAACCGCACCGCCACCACCCGCACCCGCTCACCACCCACCATGACCACCTCCCCGTCCTTGCGCTCATCCCGACGTCGGCGCCGACGGGCGCCGACGGGCTGGCCACCAGCCAGCGCCCACCCCGACCGGGAGGTCGGGGTGGGCTCGGCGAAGCCGGCCCAGCACCGGCCGCCAGGCCGTGTGCACCGGCCCGCAGCGCAGCGAGGACCGGCGAGGGTGGCATCAGCCGTGGAGCGCCAGCGTAACGCTGATGCATACCTCGCAAGGATTTCAAGGGTTCAGCGAGGGGTGAGTTGGGTTGTGGGTGGTGGGCGGGCGGGGGGTTGCGGTCGGACGCCCTAGCGTCCTACCGCGCGACCACACCAGGGGGCGGGGGTTGGTGGTGGTGGATGGCGCGCCCCCCAGGGCGCGACGACACCCCACCACCCCCGACACCGATCACCAGTCGGCTCCAGCTGCACCACGCCCTCGACCACCCGCAGCCGTGACCGCCTCTGAGAACTCGACCTCCACTTGAGCGCGGTCGTCGGGGTCGATGGAGACGAGGGTGCGCTGGTGGCCGCTCTCGTGCAGCCGTCCGAGCCACCCCGGCTGTCCAGCCCGGGTAGTAACCACCCGCGAGGTGTCTCGTAGGACCTCGCGGAGCGCCTGGCGGGCGGTGGTGAACGCCGGCGGCGGCGCGGTCGCGGCAGCGACCGCTGCTGCCGCGGCGGCGGCTCGAGCTGCCGCCGCGGCCCGGGCCGCGGCGAGCTCGACGAGGGCTGCCTGCCGGCGGGCGGCGGCAGGGGCGAGGTGCCCGGTCCAGGGGCGCAGCCGCCAGGCCAGCCACGCGGCGGGGTAGGCCACCGGACGCGCCGGCACCTCTCGGGGACCCCGCTGCCGGCGCAGGTCGTCGACGTCGAGCACCGCGCCGAGGTCCGGGCCTGGAGGGGTGGTGGGGCCGCTGGTGAAGGTGCGCCGGCCCCCGTCGGGGTTGTGGTCGATCGCGTGCACCAGGTCCTCCTCCCCCCATCCGGCGGCGAGGAAGGGGCGGATCACCGAGCGCACCGCGGCGTCGCTGATCTCGCGCAGATCCAGCGACCTGGCGCGTAGCCGCTCGGCCACTGCCAGGTCAGCTGCCCGCTGGGCACCGCGACTCAGGCCCCCGACCTTGTGGCGGTACCCGCTGAACTCGCACCGGCCACCGGCCGGTGATCGTCGCTGGTCTTCTCCTGCCGCCCCCCACCGAACGGCGCGCTTCTTCCGTGTTCGCGCCCTCGCGGGTGCCCCCGCGGGGGTGATCTCTCTCTCCCAAGGGGAGAGAGCTTTGGGGGTCTCACCTGTCACCCCACCTCGACGAGCCGGGCCGGGCCCGGGAGTCGAGCACTCCGGCACCCCGGCAGGACCCGCCGTGGACGCCTCCTGGGGCAGGGGCGCGGTCAGCAGGTACACCGCCGCCCGGTTTCCCTCCACCACCACCAGGGCCCGCCCACGACGACGCCGCGGTGCCCGCGTGCCTGGGGTGCTGCCGTGCTCGATCGTCACCAGCAGCCCGTGCTCACCCAGCCATGCCAGCTTCCGGCCCACCGTCGCCCGGGACAGGCCCGTGCGCTCGACGAGCACCGGCCACGTCGGCGCCGACGTGGCATCCACCCGCGCGCACCCCGCCAGCACCCGCACCACCATCAGCAGCGACGCCGCGGCGTCCGACCGCAGCCCGCCCACCGCAGGGTGCTCCTCGACGGCGCGCACCCACCCCGGGGCACGGACTACCCGTGCGCCGTGGCGGGCAGCCACCAGGCGGTACGAGGCCGTGCACGGGCCCGTCCGCCGCCGACGCCGCCGAGGGCGAGACCGCGGCTCGGGCACCAGCGGCAGGACGCCCTGCCCGGATGCGCTGTCCGCGACAGCGACGGCGGCGGCGCTCACCGCGAGGCCGCCGCACGGTCACCAGACCGGCGCGGACGGGGGTAGGCGCTGCGCTGCGCCCAGAGGGCCACTACGAGTGGCTCTCACCCGACCAGCAGGTGGCATCTGGGGGTGACACTCGCGCCGAGGGGGGGCCAGTACGTACGCTCATGGGGACCGCTCTCCGAACCGCACTTCGGTGGGGTGGAGGAACCCGTCAGCGTTACCAGCGCTGGCGGGTTCCGTTCTGTCTGCCCCGGACTCTGGCACAGATCACCGCCCAGCGGCAGGGCGACGCGTAGGCGCTGTGCGCCCTGCGTCGTCGTGGTGCGCTCGTGCTGCTGTCGCCGTGGTCGCCTACTGTCGGGTCTATGAGCCTTCCAGTCCCTGTGGATGAAGCAGCCACCGAAGCCTGGACAAAAGTGGCTCAGTCAAGTCGGATAAACTACCGGATGATGATGCTGATTGGCGACCCAGCAGCTTCATCTAACTTTGCACAAGCAAATAAGCTTTACCCGTTCATTAAAGTCTCTGATCGCACTCGATCTTATCTTGTAGCAGCACTTGAACATCTTTTGCTCTGGGCGGATTACGCTGCGCCCTTAAAGTTTCACGAGGACCATGTCGTAAACTTTACTCTTCGACCTGCTTACACTCTTGCGAGAGCGGCCATCGAATCGTCCGCTCAAGCAATTTGGTTGACGAACACTCGTGAACCAAGAGAGTGCATCCGGCGACACTTGTGCCTGATCCGATGGGATTTGGAGGAGCATCGTAAGAGTAAGTCTGATTCAGCTGCTAAAGATGTGATCAGGGGTTATGATGCAAGACTCCTTGAGCGCGTCTCTAGTGAGTTCCAGGCTAAAGACATTCAACCTCCTAAAAGTTACCTTGAGGTGATTCAAGCTGCCTGTACAGCGGACGAGCTAGACCTCGACGCCAAGACAGCTGAGCGTCTCTGGCGAGCGGCAAGCGGTGCAGCCCACGGCAAGTACTGGCCGACTATCGAGCTACAGCAGACGCACGTAGGCAAAGAATACGAACCAGGACACTTCCGGTCAGTTCAGTTACCTGACACTTTAGGAATGGCGGAGGTTCTTCGGGCAGCTGAGGTAATGTTTACGTACGGAGTTCTCCGCTTCGCCGACTATTCTGGAGCCGATATTGCAGCTTTACTTAGAGAGGCGAAGCGCTGGCTCCTGGAGCAGGTCACCATCCGGGAGGACGCTTCACCCGATGTCCTCCGACGCCTCCGCGAGGACCCGTAGGTAAAGGGCGTTACCTACGGGTCGGTGACCGGGGCTGACCACTCCTTGGCCCAGGCAAGCGCCGCGCCGCTCACTCGCTGGATGGTCGGGCGTGGCCGACCGTCTTGGACCACGACCGGCAGGTGCTCCCACTCGTGGGGGGCGGCGACGTCGTAGACGGCGCCTGCGAGGCCGAGCGGCCACCCCGCCACGTGGACGAAGACAGCGGTGCGCCCACGCATCGGGACGAAGACGGTCTGACTGCCCCGATCCCCTGGCGCCAGCTGCGGTGGTGGGTCACCCGCCCCCGCGAACAGCTGGGCTAGGTACTGGTCCCATACGGTCAGTGCCTCCACGGACATCGACTCGCTCGGCAGTTCGCCATCCCATAGGGCGCGCCGTAGGTGGTGCGCCAGCGGCTGGTCGTTGAAGTCCTCCCCCATGTCGGCGAAGCCGCAGGCGAGTGCGACCTTGGCGCCCAGACGCGCGTGCAGGTGCAGGTCCGTCGACAGCTCGAAGGTGAACCGCTCCCCTGCCAGGCTGGTCCGCTCCGCGGCAGCGAGCACCGCGGGCGCGTCCTCAGGATCTCGCCCCGCGGCGGACAGGATCCGACGGAGGTCCGGCAACAGCCTGGTCGCCTGCTGCGGGCTGGCGTGGAGCGTCCAGCTGCGGCTGTCCGTCGTCGACCACGAGCTGATCGGCCGCTCGTACGTGAGGTCCCCGGTCGCGAGGTCGAACCTCGCCCGATGAGCTCCAGGGCCCATGACACCCGCGACAGGGAGGGCACTGCCGTGCTCGACTCGGGCGAGGTTGAGGACGTCGTTACGGGAGAGCAGCTTGCCCTCGACCTCATGGCCCAGCCGGTCGTTGCACGGCTTGCAAGCCGGCACGGTGGCCATCCCTCCGAGCGCTCGGACGAAGACGTGGTCGCGCGACACGGGCCGCTCATCGCCGAGGACGCCCAGGCAGTAGGGGCAGCGTGACGCTCCGCGCCAGGGCTCGGACCGCGACACCTGCCCGCTCACCCTGCCGACGGTAGCCACGTCCCGAGCGCTGCACCGAGGATCAATCGGTCGACACCGTGGTGCCCTCAGGCGGCGGCGTAGGTGCGGCACAGCTCATGGTCAGCTGCGCTCTTCGTGTCACTACTGCAAAAGTAGCTCCTAGGTTTAGTATTGCAGTGTGTCGGTCGATGGTGCAGCTGTGGTGCGGGTGGGTGACCTAGCCGCTGGGCAGTGGGGGATGTTCACCAGTGCCCAGGCGCGACGGCAGGGACTCAGCGTGCAGCACCTGGCCCGGCTGGCGAAGAGCGGGGCTCTGGAGCGAGTGCGCCACGGGGTGTACCGCACCGCCGCTAGCCCTGGTAGGGCGCACGACTCCCTGCGCGCGGCGTGGCTGGCGCTGGCCCCAGCACTGACCGCGCACGAGCGGCTAGCAGCGGACGACGTCGAGGTGGTCTCCCACCGCTCGGCGGCAGTGCTGCACCAGCTCGGCGACCTGGACGCGGACTACCTGGAGTTCACCACCGCAGGGCGCAAGCAGACCCGCGATCCCCAGGTCCGCTTCCACCGCCGACGCCTGCCACCTGATCAGTGGACGCTGGTCGAGGGGCTGGCGGTCACCACGGTGGTAGTGACCATCAGCGACCTCGCTGGTATGCACCTCGACGGTGGGCACCTGGGCGGGGTGGTCCGCGACGCGCTGACCACCGCCCACATCAACCTCGACGACATCGCCAGGGCGCTGGCACCCCACGCCCACCGGTACGGGGCCGGCCTGGGGCAGGGCCGACAACTGGTCCAGCAGCTGCTCGAGCAGTCCGGCGTACCCCGCAGCACCCAGGACGTCGCACGACTGCTCGACCCGCCGCCGTCCCCGTACGCCCTCCTAGAGGCCGTCGCCGCCGCCACAGCCACCATCGCCAGAATGCAGGTGCCCACCATCGATACCGGCGCCCTCCAACAAGCCATCGCCAGTAACGCCAGAATGCAGGTGCCCACCATCGATACCGGCGCCCTCCAACAAGCCATCGCCAGTAACGTTCAGCGCCCGCTAGGCACTGAGCTGGATCTGCCGGAGCAGGCATGAACTTCCCGTTCCAGACACCGACGGCGTTCGCCACGTCGTTGCGCGACCGGCTGAAGGCTGAGGCCATGCGACGGAAGCGCCCATTCAACCAGCTCGAACGTGAGTTCGTCCTCCAACGCTTCCTCGCGAGGATCTTCGCGAGTAGCACGAGCCCGTGGGTGCTCAAGGGCGGCACCGGGTTGTTGATCCGCCTGCCCGACGCCCGGCACAGCCAGGACTTGGATCTGCTGCACCCCTCCGCTGACCTACCGACCGCTGTCGCCGAGCTGCGAGAGATCAGCAGGCACGGTGGGGACCCCTTCACCTTCACCGTGAGCGAGCCGGTGGCGATGAGCGGAGGCGTCGCCGGGGCGCAGGTGAAGGTGCAGGCATCCCTGGGGGCGCGCTTCTTCCACCGTTTCCCGATCGACGTCTCCACCGCCCTGCCCTTGATCGCCCGGGTGGAGCGCCACCGGCCGCACCCGGTGGTCGAGGTGCCCGGGGTGGGCCCGCTGCCGCTCTTCGCCCTGTTCCCGCTGGCTGACCAGATCGCGGACAAGGTGTGCGCGATGTACGAGCTGCATGGCCGTGACGCGGTGGCCTCGAGCCGGTACCGCGACCTGGTGGACCTGGTGCTGATCACCACCCACTTCGGGGTCGACGCCGCCGAGACCGCGGCAGCGCTGGCCGCTGAGTCCACCCGGCGCACCATGATCCTGCCCACCGCCCTGAAGGCCCCCGGCGTGCAGTGGCGAACCGGGTACCCGGCGGTAGCACGCGACACCGCGCTGCCCGCGGAGCTGTGGGACCTGTCGACTGCGCTGGACGCCGCCGGGGTGTGCCTAGGCCCGCTGCTCAGCGGGCAGGTGGTCACCGGGACGTGGCACCCGGCGGAACGCCGGTGGCAGGAGCTGCCGGCCACATCACGAGCGTGACCGCCACAAGCCGGTCACCTGGCACGACCGCAGTCTCAGGATCGACACCATAATGACGCTTACGGTGCTGGTGGCTGGCTAGAGCGGCGGCGGAGCAAGGTCACCACGAGGACC
>CAXTAK010000036.1:0-11157 GCA_964242735.1 uncultured Quadrisphaera sp.
GGGCCCCGTGGGGATCGAACCCACAACCCGCGGATTAAAAGTCCGCTGCTCTGCCGGTTGAGCTAGAGGCCCCGGGCCCGCGGGCCGCCCCGATCCTCCCAGAGCCCACCCGCCGCTCGCGCCGCGCCGTGGCACGCTGCTCCCATGACCGAGACCCCCGACGACGCCCCCCTCGACGCCCGCGACAACGCGGAGTCACGGGCCGCGGAGCACGACGGCAGCCCAGGGGTCTCCCGCGCGACCGGCGCGAGCCTGCCGCCGGAGCAGCTCGACGCGCGCGACGCCGAGGGCCCCGCCGGGACCGCGGCGGGCGACCCCCTGGCGGGGGTGCTGATCTCCGAGGAGGACGCCGCGGAGGCCGTGCCGGGCGACACCGGCCCCGAGCACCCCGGCGCCCGCAACAGCGGCACCCTCGACCGCCCGGTCTGAGGGCTCGCAGCCGACGCGCTCGCAGCCGATGGTGCGCCCTCCACGCAGCGGTGGCCCGGTGGCGCCCGGCGTGGCACCGTCGTTGCATGAGCAGCGAACCCAGCGAGACGCTCGATCCCGACAGCGACCCGGAGATGCTGGCCTCGGCCGGCGGTGGGGGGCCGGTCGACACCACCCCGGGCGTGGACGGCGTCCGCGCCGCCAGCTCGGTGCAGGACGACCCCGAGGACCAGGACGACCCGGATGCCGACCCGGAGATGCTCTCCAGCTCCTCCTGAGGCTCGCCCCACCGACCCGGACCCGAGCCGGGCCCCGTGCCGGAGCGCCGCCTCAGCGTGGAGGTGGCGCTCCCGTGCGTGCGGCGCACGACCACACCCCTGCGCGCGGCAGTCCCATGACACCCCGGGCGCGACACGCCGCCGGCCCAGCCGGGCGCGGGGCATCCTGGGACCTGCCACCGCCAGGGGGTGGGGCGGGCTCGCCGGGTCTGTGGTCGTGGGGGACGACGGCGACCCGGCGGTGCTCGACGGGTGGGACCGACGGGGGACGAACGTGGTGGGTGGCGCGGAGGCCGGCGGGGGCCCGGTGATCGTCGACTTCGTCAGTGCTGCGCACCAGATGCTGCGCGACCTGCAGCAGCGGGTGGGGCTCGACGCCTGGTGGATCGCGCGCCGCCAGGGCGACGACCAGGTCGTGCTGGCCGCGGTGGACGGCGTGTACGGGCACGACGTGGGCACCGTGCGCTCGTGGGAGGACAGCTTCTGCCGCCGCATGGTCGACGGCGACGCCCCCCAGGCGGCCCCCCGCGTGATCGACGTCCCCGCCTACGTGCAGGCGCGGACCAGCAACGGCTTCGACGCGGCCGCGGTGCTCGCCGTGCCCATCACCTCCCCGACCGGTGAGGTGCTCGGCACCGTGTGCGCCCTCTCGCGCACCGAGCAGCCGCACCTGGCGGCGGTGCTGCCAGCGGTGACCCTGCAGGCCGCGGTGCTCGGGGTGCTGCTGGCGCACGAGCTGCAGCTGGCCGACCAGGTGCGCCGGGCGGAGCACGCCGAGCGCGCCGCGCACACCGACGTCCTGACCGAGGTCGCCAACCGGCGGGGCTGGGACGCCGCGCTGACCGGTGAGGAGTCCCGCGCCACCCGGTACGCCAGCCCCGCGGCGGTGGTGGTCCTGGACCTCGACGGGCTCAAGGCGGTCAACGACACCCAGGGCCACGACGCCGGCGACCAGCTGCTGCGGCGCACCGCGGCGGCGCTGACCGCCCGGCTGCGCACCAGCGACGTCCTCGCGCGCCTCGGAGGAGACGAGTTCGCCGCGCTCCTGCCCGAGACCGACGCGGCGGCGGCGCTGATCGTCTGCGACCAGCTGCGCGAGGTGCTGGCCGAGGAGGGCATCAGCGCCTCCTTCGGCGTCGGTGCCCGCGGCGGGCACGGCGGCCTGCTGGCCGCCTGGCGCAGGGCCGACGCGGCCATGTACCTCGACAAGGCCTCGACCGGGCGCCGCGCCAGCACCGCCCCGACCCGCACCGCGCACAGAGCCCCCGCCGACCCGCCGCTCACCACCGCCCCGCCCACCACCGGGCGCCCCGACGGGGTGGACGCCCTGCTGGGCATGGTGCGGGCGCAGCTGGGCGCCGACGTGGCGTTCGTGCGGGCCTTCGAGGGCGAGCAGAGCCGCCTGCGCAACGTCGTCACCGGCATCGACCTGCCCTTCGGTGCCGGGTACACCGAGCCGCGCGAGGACACGTACTGCCAGTACCTGGTCGAGGGCCGCATCGGCCCGGTCACCCCCGACGTCCCCGCGTCCGTCCTGCGTGACCTGCCGATCTCCAGGGCCCTGGGCGTCGGCTCCTACGTCGGCGTCCCCCTGCGGCGCAGCGACGGGCAGCTGTACGGGACCCTGTGCGCGGCGTCCCGGCACACCGACCCCGGGTTGCGCACCCGTGACGCGGGGGTCCTGAGCGCGATCGCCGGCGCCGTGATGGACCTGGTCGAGCGCGACGACGACCGCAGGGCGCGGCGCCACGCCGTCCTGGACCGCCTCGACGCGCTGCGCGACGCGGGCGGGCCCCGCACCGCCTACCAGCCGGTCCTGGCCCTGGAGGGGCTGCGGCAGGTCGGGGTCGAGGCCCTCAGCCGCTTCCCGGCGGGCGCCGGTGGGCCGGAGCGGTGGTTCGCCGACGCCACCGCCGCGGGCGTCGGCCCCGCCCTGGAGCTCGACGCCATCACCGCGGCGCTGACCGCCCTCCCCGACGTCGAGGGCTTCCTGGCCCTCAACGCCTCCGCCGCCACGATCACCAGCCCGGCCTTCGCGCGGCTGCTGGCCGCGGCCCCGGTGGAGCGCCTGGTGCTGGAGGTCACCCGGCACGAGGCGGTGCCGGACCACGGGGCACTCGTCGACGCCCTGGCGCCGCTGCGCCACCGGGGGCTGCGGGTGGCCGTGGACGACACCGGCGCCGGCATGCGCCACGTCCTGGCCCTGGTGCCCGACCTGATCAAGCTCGACCCCACCCTGGTGCGGGGGATCGACACCGCCCCGCACCGCCAGGCCCTGGCCACGGCCCTCGCCGCCCTCGCCGCCGCCACCGGTGCCGCGGTGGTCGCCGTGGGCATCGAGACGCCCGCGGAACTGCACTGCCTGCGCGGCCTCGGGGTGGCCTACGGCCAGGGCCACCACCTGGCGCACCCGGCTCCGCTGCCCCGGGTCGCCGCGATCGCTCCCGCCTGAGCGCGGCGGCGCCCGCGTGGGCCCGACGGCCCCGGTGCCCGGGTCACCGGGCACGATGGGACCGCCATGTCGACCCTCCTGGAGCGCCTGCCCGCCCCCGGCTCACCGCCCGCCGACGACCCCGACGTCCTCTACGAGGCCTTCGCCGCCTGGGCGGACTCGCGGGACCTGCCGCTGTACCCCGCGCAGTCCGAGGCGCTGATCGAGCTGCTCACCGGCGCGAACACCATCCTCGCCACGCCCACCGGGTCGGGGAAGTCCCTGGTCGCGCTCGGCGCGCACGCCGCCGCGATGGCCCAGGGGCGGCGCAGCGTGTACACCGCACCGATCAAGGCCCTGGTGAGCGAGAAGTTCTTCTCCCTCGTCGACGTCCTGGGCCCCGAGAGCGTCGGCATGGTCACCGGCGACGGCGCCGTCAACGCCGCGGCCCCGGTGGTGTGCTGCACCGCGGAGGTCCTCGCGAACCGGGCCCTGCGCGAGGGCGCCGCGCTCGACGTCGGACTGGTGGTGATGGACGAGTTCCACTACTACGCCGACCGCGACCGCGGGTGGGCGTGGCAGGTGCCGATCCTCGAGCTGCCGCGCGCGCAGTTCCTGCTGATGTCGGCGACCCTCGGCGACGTCGCCCGCTTCGAGACCGACCTGACGCGCCGGACCGGTCGGCCCACCGCGGTGGTCGCCCACGCCGAGCGGCCGGTGCCCCTGCACCACCGGTACTCCCTGGACCCGGTGCACGAGGCCGTCGAGGAGCTGCTGCTCGCGAAGGAGGCGCCCGTCTACATCGTGCACCCCACGCAGGCGGGCGCCCTGGAGCGGGCGCAGTCGCTGCTGTCGGTGACCGTCGCCAGCCGCGCGACCCGTGACGCGATCGCGGAGGCCATCGGCGACTTCCGCTTCACCGCGGGCTTCGGGGCGGTGCTCACGAAGCTGGTGCGCCACGGCGTGGGGGTGCACCACGCAGGGATGCTGCCGAAGTACCGGCGGCTGGTGGAGACCCTCGCGCAGCAGGGGCTGCTGACGGTGATCTGCGGCACCGACACCCTCGGGGTGGGCATCAACGTGCCGATCCGCACCGTGCTGATCACCTCGCTGACGAAGTACGACGGACGCCGGACCCGGCTGCTGTCGGCGCGGGAGTTCCACCAGGTCGCCGGGCGGGCCGGGCGCGCGGGCTACGACACCGCCGGCACCGTCGTCGTCGAGGCCCCCGAGCACGACATCGAGAACCACCGGGCGCTGGCCAAGGCCGGTGACGACCCGAAGAAGCGCCGGAAGGTGCAGCGCAAGAAGGCACCGGAGGGTGAGGTGAGCTGGGGGGAGCCCACGTTCGAGCGGCTCGTGGCCGCCCCACCGGAGCCCCTGGTCTCGCGGATGCGGGTCACCCACGCCATGGTCCTGAACGTCATCGCCCGGCCCGGCAACGCGGCGTCCGCCCTGCGACACCTGCTGCGCGACAACCACGAGGACAGGGCCTCCCAGGTGAGGCTCGTGAAGCGGGCGGTGGCGATCACTCGCGACCTGCTGACCGCCGGGGTGATCGAGCGGCTGCCCGAGCCGGACGAGACCGGGCGGGTGCTGCGCCTGACGGTGGACCTGCAGGCCGACTTCGCGCTGAACCAGCCGCTGAGCACCTTCGTGATCGCCGCGCTGGACGTGCTCGACCCCGAGTCCGCGACTCCGGCGCTGGACGTGGTCTCGGTGGTGGAGGCGACGCTGGAGGACCCGCGGGCCATCGTCCTGGCGCAGCAGCACGCCGCCCGCGGGGAGGCGGTGGCGGCGATGAAGGCCGAGGGCATCGAGTACGAGGAGCGGATGGAGCTCCTCGAGGCGGTGACCTGGCCCAAGCCGCTGGCCGAGCTGCTGGAGGCGGCCTTCGCGGCGTACCGGGTCAGCGCGCCGTGGCTGCCCGAGGACGCGCTGGCACCGAAGTCCGTGGTGCGGACGATGCTCGAGGAGGCGATGACCTTCGGTGACCTCGTGCGCCGCTACGGGCTCGCGCGGTCCGAGGGGCTGGTGCTGCGCTACCTCTCCGACGCGTACCGGGCGCTGCGCCAGACCGTGCCCGAGCAGCTGCGCACCACCGAGCTCGGCGACGTCATCGAGTGGCTGGGCGAGGTGGTGCGCCAGACCGACTCCTCCCTCCTCGACGAGTGGGAGGCCCTGACCCACCCCGACGCCCTGGCGCTCGCGGCGGCGGGGCAGGCGCCCCCACCCCCGGTGCTGCGGGGGATCACCGCGAACACCCGGGCGTTCACCGTGGCGGTGCGCAACGCGATGTTCCGCCGCGTGGACCTGCTCGCCCGGCGCCGGTGGTGGGAGCTGGGGGAGCTGGACGCGGAGGCGGGGTGGTCCTACTCCCGGTGGGAGGCCGCGGGGGCGGGGTACTACGCCGAGCACGAGGACGTCGGGACGGGCGCGGTCGCGCGGTCGCCGTCGATGCTGCAGATCACGCCCGAGCGCGAGCCGCGGCGCTGGCACGTGCGCCAGGTGATCGACGACCCCGCGGGCGACCGGGACTGGGCGATCACCGCGGAGGTCGACCTGAGCGCCAGCGACGACGCGGGCACCGCGGTGGTGCGGGTGCTGACCCTGGAGCGCCTCGGCGGGTGAGGCACTCCAGCCCGCAGTTGTGCGGGCAACTGCGGTTCGTGGGCGTCCCGGGGCGCAGTTGTGGCGGCAACTGCGGTTCGTGGGCGTCCCGGGGCGCAGTCGTGGGGGTGATTGCGGTGCACACGGGCATGACTGGACCCAGTCGTCGGGACGAGGGCGGTTCGGCGCGGGGCTACGGTGCCCCGATGAGCGATGACGCCCAGCCGGCCACGCCCGCACCGTCCGCCCGGCACGCACCGCTCGCCCAGCCCACCACCGACCCGTTCCGCCTCGACGGGCGCACCGCCCTGGTCACCGGCGGGAACCAGGGCATCGGCCTCGCCATCGCCACCGCCCTCTCGGTCGCCGGGGCGCGCGTGGCCATCGCGGCCCGCGACGCCGAGCGCAGCGCCGCCGCCGTGGCCGCCGCGGCGGAGCAGGGGCACACCTGGCACCCGGTCACCGCCGACCTCACCGTCGACGCCGACGTCACGCGCATGGTGTCCGAGGCCGCCGACGCCCTCGGCGGCGGGATCGACGTCCTCGTCAACAACGCCGGCACCTGCTACCACGCGCCGTCCTTCGAGGTGACCGATGAGCAGTTCGACGCCGTGTTCGACCTGAACGTCCGCGCCCTGTGGAAGGCCAGCCTCGGCGTCGGGGCCCTGATGCGCGACGCCGGGCACGGCGCCATCGTCAACGTCGGTTCCATCAGCGGGCTCATCGTCAACCGCCCGCAGTGGCAGCCGGCGTACAACGCCTCCAAGGCCGCGGTGCACCAGCTGACCAAGTCCCTGGCGGCGGAGTGGGCGCCGCTGGGCATCCGGGTCAACGCCCTGGCCCCCGGCTACGTGAAGACCGAGATGGCCCCGGTGGACGAGCCGCGCTTCCGCCGCCACTGGATCGAGGACGCCCCGCAGCAGCGCTACGCCACCGTGGAGGAGATCGCCCCCAGCGTGGTGTTCCTCGCCAGCGACGCGGCGTCGTTCATCACCGGGACGGTCCTGGTCGCCGACGGTGGCTACACGCTCTGGTGAGCGATCGGACGCGCGAGCTCGCAGGCGGCCGTTAGCGTCGGGCCATGCGCATCCTGGTCACCGGTGGGGCCGGCTACATCGGCAGCCACACCGTGCTCACCCTGCTGGAGTCGGGCCACGACGTCGTGGTCGTCGACGACCTGTCCAACGCCAGCACCACCTCGCTGCGTCGCGTCGGTGAGCTCACCGGCCGCGAGGTCGAGCTCCACGAGGTCGACCTCCTCGACGAGGCCGCCCTGACCGCGGTCGCGGTCGAGGCCCGCCCCGACGCGGTGGTGCACTTCGCCGGGTACAAGGCGGTGGGGGAGTCCGTGGCCCAGCCCGAGCGGTACTACCGCAACAACGTCGGGGGCACGCTGAACCTCATCAGGGCCATGGAGGCGGCGCAGTGCCGCACCATCGCCTTCAGCTCCTCCGCCACCGTGTACGGCGCGGTGACCGCTGTGCCCATCAGCGAGGACGCGCCGCTGAGCGCGACCAACCCCTACGGGTGGAGCAAGTTCATGATCGAGCAGGTGCTCCGCGACGTTGCGGTCGCCGACGACCGCTGGTCGGTGGGGCTGCTGCGGTACTTCAACCCCGTCGGGGCGCACGCCTCGGGGCGCATCGGGGAGGACCCCACCGGGGTGCCGAACAACCTCGTGCCCTTCATCGCCCAGGTCGCGGTCGGCCGCCGCGAGGAGCTCGTCGTGCACGGCGGCGACTACGACACCCCCGACGGCACGGGGGTGCGCGACTACATCCACGTCATGGACCTCGCCGGCGGCCACGTCGCGGCCCTGCAGCACCTCGTCACCACCACCGGCGCCCGGGCGTGGAACCTCGGGTCGGGGCACGGTTCCTCGGTGCTCGAGGTGGTCGCCGCCTTCGCGCGCGCCAGCGGGCGCGAGATCCCCCACCGGGTGCTGGGGCGCCGCGCCGGAGACATCGCCGCGTCGTACGCCGACCCCTCCCGGGCGGCGCGGGAGCTCGGCTGGACGGCGACGCGCGGGCTGGACGAGATGTGCGCCGACACCTGGCGGTGGCAGTCGCAGAACCCGGACGGGTACGCCGGGGACGCCGCGACGGGTGGTGGCGCCGCGCAGCCGCGGAGTGCGTGAGCCCGGGCCCGCCTCCGGCGATCCGTGGCTCACGGGGGCACGGCACCCCGGGCTCGCAGAGTGGTCCGCCGCGGCGCTCTGGTGCCCCGAGTTCCCCTCGTGGGCTCACGCGCGGTGACAGGGTGACGCCGTGCTCCCCCTTCCGAGGTCATCCACCCGTGACAGCACCGGTCACGACGGCACCGCCGCGCGCACGGTGCCCCTCTCGCGGTTGTCGACGGCCGCGGGCTGGGACCTCGACCTGACCACCGGCGTCCTGTCGTGGGCGGAACCCACCTTCGCCCTGGTCGGTGCCGCGCCGGGCTCGGTGACCCCGACGCACACCTGGTGGATGTCGCTGGTCCACCCCCACGACCGGCCGCGGGTGCGCGCCAGCTGGCTGCTCGCGCGCGAGACCGGCCGCGGCTACCAGGAGCAGTACCGCCTGGTGGGCCTGGACGGCGTCGAGCGCCGCGTGCACGCCTGGACCGAGGTCGGTCTGGGCGTGACGGGCCGACCGGCGCGCATGTTCGGCGCCCTGGTCGACGTCACGGGCCTCGGGGAGGTGGAGCACCGCGACCCGGTCACCGGTCTCTTCGGGCGCCGGGCGCTGGAGGCCAGGGCTGCGACCGCGGTGGCGGCGGCCGGCCCCGACCGGTGCGCGGCGCTGCTGGTGGTCGACGTCGACCGCTTCGGACGGGTCAACGAGACGTGGGGCCGCCCCACCGGGGACCTCGTCCTCGCGGAGGTGGCCGCGCGGCTGCGCCGGGTCGTGCCCGACGGTTCGACGGTGGTGCGCCTGGGCGGTGACCAGTTCGCCGTCCTGCTGACCGACCTGCCCACCGGGGGCATGGCCCGCGACGTCGCCGACGACGTCCTGGTCACCATCGCCCGACCCGTCGTCGTGCCAGCGGCCACCGCACCGCTGACCCTGACGGCCAGCATCGGCCTCGCCCTGTCCGACGGCGCCGAGCACCCCGCCGACGTCGACGACCTGTGCCAGCACGCCGAGCTGGCCCTGCACCGGGTCAAGGCCCGTGCCACGGCCGGGCGGGGGAGCTGCCTGCCGTACCGGTCGGAGCTGCACGAGCAGGCCCGCGAGAAGGTGCGCACCGAGGCGGTGCTGCGGTCGGCGCTGGAGGTGGGGCGTCTGCAGGTGGTCTACCAGCCGGTCGTCGACCTCGCCTCGGGGGAGGTGCGCGGGGTCGAGGCGCTGTGCCGCGTGGTCGACCCGAGCCGCGGCCCGCTGTCCCCGGCGCTGTTCATGGACGTCGCGGAGGAGACCGGGCTGGTCGTGGAGATGGACGAGTGGGTGCTGCGGCACGCCACGGCCTTCGCCGCGCGGTGGCGACCGCCGTCGGCCACGGGACCCCCGCCGACGGTGGCGGTGAACATGTCGCCGCGCAGCCTCGCCCGCCCCGACCTGGCCGCGATCGTCGCCGAGGCCCTCGCCGGCGCCGGCGCGGCGGGGCAGCGCCTGCTGGTGGAGATCACCGAGCACTCCCTGCTCGACCGCGGTGACCACGTGCGCACCACCCTGGGGGCGCTGGACCGGCTCGGGGTCGCGGTGGGGGTCGACGACTTCGGCACCGGGTGGTCGGCGCTGGCGTACCTCGCCGGCCTCGACCTGGGGTTCCTGAAGGTCGACCGCACCTTCGTGGCGCGCCTCGGGCAGGACGCCGCCGCGGTGGCGGTGGTGCGCGCGATCGTCGAGCTCGCCCACGCCCACGACCTGGTGTGCATCGCGGAGGGCGTGGAGACCCAGGCGCAGGCCGTGCTGCTGGCCGCCCTCGGGTGCGACCACGGTCAGGGTTGGTGGTTCGGACGGCCGACGGCCGAGCACGCCCTCGACGAGGTCGTGGCCGCCTGGTACGACCGGGCGGCGGCCACCGGCTTCGCGGCTTCGCGGCGCCCCGCGGGCGTCTGACCGCTCAGCGCACCTCGCGGGCGTGGTCCGCGGTCCAGGCGCGGAGCCGCTCCACCGGCCACGCGGTGACGATGCGGTCGGGGTCGGCGCCGCACTCCGCTGCGCGTGCCGCGCCGTGCTCGAGGAAGGCGAGCTGCCCGGGGGCGTGGGCGTCGGAGTCGATGCTCAGCAGGCACCCGGCCTCCACCGCCAGGCGCAGCAGCCGGCGTGGGGGGTCGAGGCGATCGGGGCGGCTGTTGACCTCCACGGCCACCCCGTGCTCGGCGCACGCGGCGAAGACGGCCTCCGCGTCGAAGGGCGCCTCGGGGCGGGGCTCCTGCGACCGGCCACCGCTTCGCGTCCGCGGGGCCACGAGCCGTCCGGTGCAGTGCCCGAGGACGTCGACGCAGGGGTTGCGCACCGCCCCCAGCAGGCGGCCGGTCATCGTCTCGGCGCTCTGCTTGCCGCCGAGGCCGGAGTGCGCGGAGGCCACGACCACGTCGAGGCGGGCGAGCAGCTCCTCGTCCTGGTCGAGCGCGCCGTCACCGAGGATGTCGACCTCGATGCCGCTGAGCAGGGTGAAGCCGTCGCCCAGCCGGTGGTCGAGGTCGGCCACGAGGTCGACCTGCGCACGCAGCCGCTCCGGGCCGAGCCCGTTGGCGACGCCGAGGCGGGGGGAGTGGTCGGTGACCGCGAGGTACGCGCGGCCGACCTCCACGGCCGTGGCGGCCATCTCCTCCACGGGGCTCCCACCGTCGGACCAGTCCGAGTGGGTGTGGAGGTCACCGCGCAGCGAGCTGAGCAGGGCGCGCGCCGCGTCGTCCAGGGGTGTGAGGTCACCGGCCGCGTCCTCCAGGCGCCGCAGGTACTCCGGCACGGTGCCCGCCAGTGCCTCGGTGACCACGGCGGCGGTCTTGGGACCGATGCCCGCGAGGTCGGTCAGGCGCCCCGCCTGCGCGCGGCGCGCGAGGTCTGCGGCGTCCAGGCCCGCGACGGTCGTCGCCGCGCCGCGGAAGGCCGCGACGCGGTGGGTGGGGGCCTGCTCGCGCTCGAGCAGGAAGGCGATGCGGCGCAGGGCGTCGACGGGGAGCACGCCACCACCCCACCGCGACGAGGGCGGCGCCGCGCGCCGGGCACCGGCGGGCAGCGTCGAGGGCCGGGGGCAGCTGCCCGACCCTGGCGCGTGAGCGGACGCCGAGACGCCGGGGCGCTCGGCTCGTACGCTGGTCGTCATGCAGGTGCGCCGGCGTCTGGACGACGACCCGCTGCTGGACGACGACCTGCTCGCGGCGGAGATCGTGCTCTACGGGGAGCTCGTGCTCGCCGCGTCGGAGGCCGCTGGTGAGACCTCGCTCAGCCAGCGCCGCATCGACCGCGCCCTCGGCCT
>CAXTAK010000037.1:0-9193 GCA_964242735.1 uncultured Quadrisphaera sp.
ACACTGCCCGCCTGAACCACCCACCCCGAGTCCCAACCAGAGCCGGGGCAGTCCCCTTCGACCTCGGCGGGCCGGTCGCGGATCGAGGTCATGTCCTTGATGCGACCGCGCCCGGAGGGGTGGCGACGCTTGCGCGGGTAGCGCATCGGGCGCCACGGCGCAGCCGGCGGAACAGCGAGCGGTTGACCGCGTGCAGGCGCGGGTCGTAGATGCAGCGGTAGATGCTCTCGTCCGACACCCGCATCCCCGGGTCGTCGGGAAAGACCAGAGGCAGGCGCCGGGCGATCTGGTCGGGGGAGCACCGCAACCCCAACCAGTCCTCCACCACGGCGCGCAGCCGTGGGACGGCCGCCAGCTTCGCCGCCTTCGGGCGCCGGTTCACCCCCGCCCGCGCGTGGGCGGCCTGGGCGCGGTGGGCCCCGCGCCCGCCGTGGCGGGCGATCTCGCGTGAGATCGTCGATGCCGGGCGGCCCACCCGTGCGCCGATCCCCCGAGCCGAGAGGCCTGCGGCGATCCCGCGGGAGATCTCCTCGCGCTCACCCAGGCTCAGGTGCGCGGCGGGCGCCCGCGGCACTGGTAGGCGCATCCCCCCGCTCTGAGCCAGGTGGCGGCGCAGGTGCTGCTGAGGGCGCCCGACCGCTCGGGCGATCGAGCTGATCGACTCACCCTGACGCCACCGCGACCACAACACCTGCACCTGAACCGGGTCCAACCCGTAGTCCACCACCACCGCGACCCCCACCAGCCACATGATCAACTAGGTGGTGGTGCGTTGACCCCTGACACCACCCACTCATGCCTGGAGTATCATGCCGACATGACCGGTCGCACTGGCGGGGCCAGGCTCCAGGACAAGGTCGCCGTCGTGACGGGAGCCTCGCTTGGTATCGGCGCTGCCATTGCCAGCGCCTTTGCCGCCGAGGGCGCGGCCGTCGTGGTCAACTACGGGGGTCACCACGTCGAGGCCACGGCCATCGTCGACGGCATCCTCGAGCGTGGTGGTCGGGCGGTGACGGTGCAGGCCGACATGCGTGACGAGGCGCAGATTGCCCGGCTGATGCAGGAGGCGATACAGCGCTACGGACGGCTCGACGTTCTCGTCAACAACGCCGGCGTCTTTGAGTTCAAGCCGCTGGCCGAGATCGATCTCGAGCACTTCCGTCACCACTTTGAGCTCAACGTCTTGGGCTACCTGCGGGCGACCCGGGCCGCCGTCGAGCACTTTGGCACGGCCGGGGCGAGCATCGTCAACATTGGCTCGACGGTAACTCGGGAGGGGCCGGCCCAGGGCAGCGTGTACACGGCGACCAAGGGAGCGATCGATGGCCTCACCAAGTCGCTGGCCAACGAGCTCGCGCCTCGGGGCATTCGCGTCAACGTCATCAAGGCTGGCGTCATCAAGACGGAGGGGCTCGAGAAGATGAATTTCTTAGACAGCCAGTACGGTAAGGACGTGGTCGACGCGACGCCGCTGGGCCGCGTCGGCATGCCCATCGACGTCGCCCTCGCCGCCGTGTACCTCGCATCTGACGAGGCCGCGTGGGTGACCGGCGAGGAGTTTGTGGTGGCGGGCGGCAGTGTCTAGGTGGGTCCCGGCGATCAACCGCTTATGGATGCCTGATCGTTTCCGCTGCAACGGTGATGGACGTCACCTCGTTCCACGATGCGCGTCTATGGGTCAAAGATCGCGCCCGCGAAGCGCGGACTCGTCGAGCGAAGGTCACCCAGGTCACGTCAAGCTGCGAACCACCCACCGACATCCTCAGCCGGCGCGAGCGACGCCGACCGGGTGGCAGTGCTGTCGGGCGGAGTCGCCCCAGGAGGATCGCCGCGGCGTACCAGTCGTCCCGATGCACCGCACCGGACGATCCGGCCACGACATCGCGGCTGAACAGCAGCCTCGGCAACGCCGACGAATTTGCAGGACGCACCGCTGGCGGGTAGAGCTTCAGGCACTCGTTTTCTAAGCGCTGATCGTACTCCGCGCCAACGCCGACAGTGAGAAGGAGAGCATGGTTCACGTACAGCAGAGCAAGGTCATACCGGCGTCCGCCGACACCGTGTGGTCGATCGTCAGCGACTTTGGCGGCCTGCCTCGGTGGTTCCCGTTCGTCCAACGATCCGAACTCAGCTATGGGGGGGCGGCGGATAAGGTCGGGACGATCCGAACTAACCACATCGACGGGGGCGGCCCGATTCAGGAACAGCTGATCGAACGCTCCGACCGCGACCGCCGCATCGCGTACGCCGTCGTGGGGGGCGACGTCGCAACCTGGGACTACAGCTCGACGCTCACCGTCCACGATGTCACCGACGACGGCTCCTCCTACGTGGAGTGGAGCGCCGACTTCGACGTCGATCCCGCCGCTGATCGCGACGCCACAATCGAATGGGTGCGTACAGGCATCTTTACGACCTGCCTCAACGAACTTGCTCGGATCGTGACCACGGGTCAAGCCGACTGACCGGTCGCGGGCTCAGCGCATGACGTACCTCTGCGCGTTGCCGGCCGCGATACGTCAACCGGGCGCCGAGTTGGCCTTCTGTCCTTCGCAGTAGTGCTGGTGCAGTTCCCCGCGCCGGCCATGGAGCGCGGCGTGGGCGAGAGGGTGAGGTCATCCCAGTAACGGCTGTGGCGTGACGCTGGGGGGGCGGAACCCCGCAGGATGGGTCGGTCCTCCTACGGATCGACGTCTTCCCCTGGAGTCCCGCCGCGCTCGATGCTGCCACCCTGCCTGCGTCCGCTCACCCCGACGACGACGTCGTGACATGCACCGCTGTGCTGCCGTTGCCCCGCCATGCGGTGCAGTTCGTCGCCGACGTGCTGGAGGAGCACTGGCTCCAGCTGAGCACCCGAGCCGGGCGACGGGCGCTGAGCGCTTGGGACCAGGCGGTGGCCTTCTGGCGGTGGATGCTCGACGGCGTCGAGCCTGACCGGCTCGCCGCTGACGCCGGCATCGGGCGCAGCACCGCCCACCGCGACGTCAACGAGGCTCTGCCCGTGGTGGCGGACCGGGCGCCCTCCTTGCATGGGGCGCTGCTCGCAGCCCGCGCCGCCGGCCACCGCCACGTCAACCTCGATGGCACCTTGGTGCGCACCGACCGGGTCGCTACACCCGGCCCGATCACCGCGCGGAGCAGGAAGAAGAGCGGACCGCAGCGTCGCCGGGTAGACCTGTGGTGGTCCGGCAAGCACAAGTGCCACGGCGGGAACGTGCAGATGGTCACCGCCCCGGACGGCTGGCCGCTGTGGGTCTCGGGCGTGCGGCCAGGTCGCGAGCACGACGTCACCGCCGCCCGCCACGATCCCTCCGTACTGGCCAGCCTGCACGACTGGTGCGACGAGCAGCACGCGGTGCTGGCCGACCTCGGCTACGACGGTGAGCGTGAGGTCCTGACCCTGCCGGTGCGCACCGAGACCGACGGCATCGACCACCGTGGGCAGCTGGTGCCGCTCAGCGAAGACCAGGCGTGCCTGAACGCGCTGCACTCCGCCACCCGTGCACGCGCCGAGCAAGGCAACCCTCGCTTGAAGCAGACGTTCAAGAACCTGCGTCGGGTCCGCATCGACTCCTGGCGCATCGGCGCCCTCGCCGCCGCGGCCCTCGTCCTGCTCCACGTTCTCTACGACCGCACGACATGACGCAGGGTGACCCTCACCCCGCTACTGGGATCACCTCACTGCACCGCCGGGGCTAAGACGAGGGCGACGAGCAAGCGGCGGATCTCGTTGCTGGTCAGCGGGATCAGGGCCTCGTCGCCACCAGCGGGCCCCCTCTTGAAGTTGACCGCGCAGGTCAGCGGGCTGGGCGGTGCTGGGGTCGGCCTCGTGCTCGCCGGCTCGGGTGACGGCCAGGTACGCAGCGGCCAGCATCGACAGCGTGGTGTGGGTGTACCAGGCCCGCCAGGTGCGGGCTTGGTAGTGGTCCAGCCCGGCCTCGTTCTTCGCGGTCTGGAAGCTCTCCTCGATGCCCCACCTCGCTCCGGCGACGCGCACCAGCGTGGTGATCGTGGTGGTGGCCGGGCCGGCGCACCGGCAGAAGGCCAGCTCGGGGGCCTTGCCCGCGGGCGGGTCGATCTGGCGACGCACCAGCATCTGGTGCCCCCAGCCGTCGGGCAGCCCGGCGGGGTCGAGATCGACCCGGGCCCAGGCGTAGTACCGGTGCCCATCGGCACCGGCCCCGGCCGAGCGCTCCTCCCACGCACTCTCGGGGACCATCGCGGCCAAGGCGGTGGCCCGCCGCCGAGCCCCGTCGGCGGTCGGCAGCCGGTCGTCGGAGCGTGTGGCCAGGGAGAACGGCACCGCGTGGTCGCCCAACCAGGTCCGGAAGGTGCGGTTCTGCCCGTAGGCCTCGTCCGCGGCCACCCAGTCCCCGACCCGCAGGTGCCCGGCAGTCAGAGCCCGGCCGAGCATCACCGTGCCCAGCTCCGGCTTGGTCGCGAACTCGGTGCCCCCGGGGATCGCGGCGGCGGCGCACCGGTCCGCGTCGTCGGTCCAGGCGACCGGCAAGTACAGCTCAGCATCGACCAGCGCCCGCCCCCGCGCGGTGATCACGGCCAGGAACACCCCCACCTGGCTGGGGGCACCTCCCGCTCGCGGGGGATTGTCGATCTTCCCCGTGGTGCCGGTGCACTGGCGTTGGACCCCTGCCGAGCGGGTGCCCTTCTTGACGAACCCGGTCTCGTCGACCACCCACACCACCGGCACCGGCACCGGCCCGCGACCGTCGCCGTCGTCCTGCGGGCACAGGCCGGCGACCGCGTAAGCGCGCAGGTCCTCCGAGCCCCTCGCACGTCCCAGTCCGCGGTGCCCAGCAACCGCTGCATCCCGTCCGGGAACCTCGCCCCGGACGCCTCGGCCAGGGTCCACCCGTTCTCGCGCTCCAACCCCGCGAGCAGCCCCCGCACGTACGCCCCCGCCCGCCGCCGCGGCTCGACCCGGAAGAACCGCCCCCCGATGACCTCGACCACCGCGTCCAGACCCGCCATCCACCCCGCCACACCCAGCACCCACCGATGCTCCCCACCCGACCGGTCAGCGTCCCACCAACCGCGAGACTGCCGTTGCAGCACTAGGGGTAGCGGGCGCTGAAGGTGGCCAATATGGTGGCGATTATGTCCGCTGCCAGCTCGGACCTCGGTGCATTCCTCATGACTCAGCGCGCCCGACGGGACCCGAGTGAGACCAGCGTGCCCGACACGGGCTTCCGCCGGGTCCCGGGCCTGCGTCGCGAGGAGGTCGCGGTGCTAGCTGGGATCAGCTCCGACTACTACACGAGGCTGGAGCAGGGCCGGGAGATGCACCCGTCCTCCCAGGTGGTCGAGGCACTCGCCCGAGCGCTGGGTCTGGGCTCGAGCGGGCAGGCCCACCTGCACCACCTCGCCGGGACCGCGCCCACGCGTCCCGAACCGGCGACCCGCACGGTGAGCGCCGCCCTGCACCAGCTGGTCGACCACTGGACATCGGCGCCGGCGGTGATCTACGACGACACGCACGAGGTGCTCGCGGCCAACCGCCTGGCGATGGCGCTGCACCCGGCCTTCGTCCCCGGCGAGAACGTCGCGGCGTACGTCTTCCTCGACCCCGAGGCCCGCAGCTTCTACGACGACTGGGAGTCGACGACCGTCGCCATGGTGTCCGCGCTGCGCCTGGCGTGGGGCCGCGACAGCCGGGATCCCCGCCTGCTGGCCCTGGTCGCCGCCCTGGACGAGGACAGCTCCTCCTTCCACGAGCTGTGGCACCACCACGGGGTGCTCGACTGGGCGAGGGGCGTCAAGCGGCTGCACCACCCCCGGGTCGGGACGCTCGACCTGACGTACCAGACCTTCACGGTGGGTGGCAGTGAACGGCAGCACATGATGGTGCTGCAGGCGGCGCTGGACAGCCCGACCGCCGATGCTCTGCGCCTGCTCGGCAGCCTGGCTGCCACCGACGACGCAGTGCCGACCCGGGGACACCGAGCCGTCAGCGACTGACAGCGGTGTCCATGTCGGTCGTGGGTCCTCGGCCGGTGAGAGGTCCCGCAGGCACGCCGGTCAGGTGAGTGGTGAGCACCGCAGCCGAGGGGCCGCCCTCGACGGTCACCGTCGCGCTCATCCCGCCCGCTGACAGCCTGGTGGTCAAGGTGCTCACCGTCCCGCGTCAGGCGGTACCCGCCCGCGGGCCCGCTGCCCTGGCACCGCACAGGCCGCTGCGGGCTCGTTGAGGTGTGCCTGCAGCACCCATCGACGAGCACCAGGCTGGCGCGGTCCATCTCGTGGATCGTCACGAGCCAGGCGGCGCGTGCGTCCTGGTCGCGCTCAGCAGCGCTCACGGGCTTCGCTCGGAGGGCGGTCCGGTGCCTGCGCCCACCCGTTCGTGCGGGACACCGTCGCTCCTGGGACCACCAGGGCCTCCTGCTCGGCGAAGGCGGCCGCGTGGTCGACCAGGGTGCGTCCGCGGTAGCGGCACCCGGTCGGCAGCCACAACGCAGTGCGTCCTTCGCAACAGGCAGCGGCCCGCTGCAGGCTGCGGTCGGCGCGAGCAGGCCTGACGCCGCCCGACGGGCCGAGCACCGCTCCACCGTCCTGACCGAGACGGCCGAGCTCACCGCAACCTCAGCCCTGCTGACCCCACGGCCAGCCACGCCACCCGCTCACCCAGGTCCACCGCTCACGAGCGCGCACCATCCACCACCCATGGTCAGCGGACGCGGACACCCCGTGACACAGGACGGCGGGCCGCCATGGCGCCGACCGGGAGTGCTGCACCTGGGAGTGCCGCCCCCTGGAACACCTGCCGCGGTGGTCGTTGACTCCTTGTCGTGAGCCCGTCGACCGGACGGGCGCCGACTCGAGGAGGAAGCATGACACTGACCACTGGCGGGCCGTCGGACGGCCCGCAGCGGGTGCTGGTGACCGGAGCGGGCACGGGCATGGGTGCTCTGGCCTCGCTCTCCCTGGCCGGCGCCGGACACACCGTCTATGCGTCGATGCGCGAGCCCGGCGGTCGGAACGCCGACAAGGCGCAGCACCTGAAGGACCAGGCGAGCGGCGTCACCGGCACGCTGTCGGTGGTCGAGCTCGACGTGCAGTCCGAGGACTCGGCGACTGCGGCCGTCGAGCAGGTCGTCTCTGAGGTGGGAGGCCTCGACGTCGTCGTCCACAACGCGGCGCACCTGCTCGTCGGGCCGGTCGAGGCCTTCACGGCCGAGGAGGTGCTGCACGCCCTCGACATCAACGCGGTCGGGGCGCTGCGAGTCAACCGGGCGGTGCTGCCGGTGATGCGCGGCCAGGAGTCCGGGCTCCTGCTGTGGGTCGGCTCAGGCACCACCCGGGCGATCCCACCCTTCCTGGGCCCCTACACCGCGGCGAAGGCCGCGTTCGACGCCTTCGCCGACTCCGTGGCCTGGGACGTAGCGGTGTACGGCATCGAGACCACCATCGTGATGCCCGGGGTCTTCACCGAGGGCACCGCGCACTTCGCCAACGCGGGCTTCCCCGCCGACACCGAGCGGGTCGCCGCGTACGACCGTCTCGCCGCCTCGCTGGCGTCGATGGGCGAGGACACCGCCCGCCTCTTCGACGGCAAGGCGCCTACCGACCCGCAGATCGTGGCCGACGAGATCGTCCGCGTCGTGGACCTGCCGGTCGGCACCCGGCCGCGGCGCAGCGTCGCCGACGGCTCCGACTACGGCGCCGAGATCGTCAACGGCGCGGCCGAGGAGCTGCGCCTGCGGCTGGCTCGCCGGATGGGCGTGACTCACCTGCTGCACCGCGCCTGACCTATCAGGCCGACTCACCCAGCCCCACCCGTCTCGACCACCGCACCACACCGCGATCCACCACACCTACCGGAGGACTGACATGAGCACTGCCACCACCACCACGACGAGCACGACGCCCACCGCCCCTGGCCGGGTCGCCATCGTGACCGGTGCGTCCAGCGGGATCGGGCGCCAGAGCGCGGAGCGGCTGGCCGCGGACGGCCAGGCCGTGGTCGCGGTCTACGCCACCAACGACCAGGCGGCCAAGGAGCTCGTCGAGGGCATCACCGCCGCGGGCGGCACCGCGACCGCGGTGAAGGCCGACGTCGCCGACGAGGTCCAGATGGGCGAGGTGTTCGCCACCGCCGAGCGCGTCTACGGCGGGGTCGACGTGGTCGTCAACGCTGCGGGTCTGATGATCCTCAAGCCGGTCGTGGACTTCGACCTGGCGGACCTGGACCGGATGCACCGGACGAACATCCGCGGCGCGTTCGTCGTCAGCCAGCTCGCCGCCCGCACCGTGCGCCGCGGCGGCGCGCTGATCAACTTCTCCACCTCGGTGGTCCGGCTGTCGCTGCCGACCTACGGCGCGTACATCGCCTCCAAGGGCGCGGTCGACGCCCTCGGCCTGGTGCTCGCCAAGGAGCTGCGCGGGCGGGACGTCACCGTCAACACCGTGGCCCCCGGGCCGACCGCGACGCCGCTGTTCCTCAACGGCAAGGACGAGGCCACGATCGACCGGATGGCGAAGATGAACCCGATCGAACGCCTGGGCACCCCCGAGGACATCGCCGAGGTCGTCTCCTTCCTCGCCGGCCCCGCCCGCTGGATCAACGGGCAGACCCTCTACGCCAACGGCGGGATGGCCTGAGACCCGCTCGACCCACCGGCCGGCGCCCCGCGCGGGGCGCCGGCCGACCGGCACCACCCGCAGACCATCCTCGCCCCCTCAAGGAGTCGACATGCCCAAGACCATCGTCATCACCGGTGCATCGTCCGGTTTCGGGGCCGCCGCTGCGCGGCACCTCGCCGTTGCCGGGCACACCGTGTACGCCGGCATCCGGGCGACCACGGGTCGGAACGCCCCAGCCGTGGCCGACGCCGCCGCCTACTCCCGCGACCACCAGGTCGACCTGCGCACCGTCGAGATGGACGTCTCCGACCAGGCGTCCGTCGACGCCGCGGTCGCCACGATCATCGATGAGCAGGGGCGCCTGGACGTGGTGGTCCACAACGCCGGGCACATGGTCCTCGGCCCGACCGAGGCGTTCACCCCCGAGCAGCTGGCCAGCGTCTACGACACCAACGTGCTCTCCACCCAGCGCGTCAACCGCGCCGCCGTCCCGCACCTCCGTGCGCAGCGGGACGGGCTGCTGCTGTGGGTGGGGTCGAGCAGCACCCGCGGCGGCACCCCGCCGTACCTGGCCCCGTACTTCGCGGCCAAGGCG
>CAXTAK010000038.1:0-8821 GCA_964242735.1 uncultured Quadrisphaera sp.
TGGCGCGCGCTCAGGGCTGTGCTGTCTCGGCGCTGGCGCGCGCTCAGGGCTGTGCCACGCTCGCTCCATGCGACGCAGCGAGTTCTGGGTGCTGGCCGACGACGTCCTCGGCGCCGCCCGCGCCCGCACCGTGGTCGCCGACCTCGTGCTCACCGACCTCGGCGACCGCACCGCCGACCGCGCCCTGGAGGACGCCGAGGACCCCGGCGCGGTGTGGACGGCACTGTGCGACGCCCTCGACGTCCCGCCTGCCCGCCGCTACGCGGCCCTCGACCTGAAGCGGAGGGTGTGACCGTGGCTGACCTGCGGGTGCTGTTCATCGGCGGCAGCGGGATCATCAGCTCCGCCTGCTCCCGGCTGGCGGTGGCCAGCGGCATCGAGCTCACCGTGCTCAACCGCGGCCAGACCACCACGCGGCCGCTGCCGCCGGAGGTGGCGCTGGTGCGCGCCGACGTCCGCGACGCCGCCGCGGTCCGCGAGGCCCTTGCCGGCCGGGAGTTCGACGTCGTGGTCGACTGGCTCGCCCTCACCCCCGACCACGTGCGCGCCGATGTCGAGCGCTTCACCGGCCGTGTCGGCCAGTACGTGTTCATCAGCTCCGCCTCGGCCTACCAGACACCGCCCGCGCGCCTGCCGGTGCTGGAGTCGACGCCGCTCAGCAACCCGTTCTGGCAGTACTCCCGCGACAAGATCGCCTGCGAGGACCTGCTGGTGAGGGCTTACCGCGACGGCGGCTTCCCCGCCACGATCGTCCGCCCCTCGCACACCTACGACCGCACGCTGGTGCCCTTCGACGGCGGGTGGACGGTGCTGGACCGGATGCGCCGCGGCGCCGAGGTCGTCGTCCACGGCGACGGCACCTCGCTGTGGACCCTCACCCACACCGAGGACTTCGCGCGCGCCCTCGTCCCGCTGCTCGGCCAGTACCGCACGGCCGGTGACGTCTTCCACATCACCTCCGACGACGTCCTCACCTGGGACCAGATCGCGCACGCCCTCGCCAGGGCCGCGGGTGTGGAGGCGCGCATCGTCCACGTGCCCGCGGACGCGATCGCCGCGGCCGACCCCGAGTGGGGCGCCGGGGTGCTCGGTGACAAGTCGCACTCGATGGTCTTCGACAACGCCAAGCTGCGCACCGTGGTCCCCGGGTGGCGCGCCACCGTCCCCTTCGAGCGGGGGGCGCGCGAGATCGTGGCCTGGCACGACGAGGACCCCGCGCGCCGGCAGGTCGACGCGCGCCTCGACGCCGTCATGGACACCCTCGCCGAGGCGCACCGGCCCCGCTGAGCCGGCGGCTCACTCGCCGCCGGGCTGCAGCTCCACGGCGATCGGAGCGAAGCCCTCGCCGGTGGTGTCAGCGCCGTCCTCCGCCAGCTCGGCCAGGGCCCGCTCCACGTACTCGTTGGTGTACGCGCCGTCACCCGGGTCGGCGGTGATCACGGTCGCGCCCTCGAGGTTCTTCGCGCTCAGCGCCACGTCGACCGTCTGCTGCCAGGCGGCGTCGTCCACGACCCCGATCCCGTCCGGGGAGGGCCAGATGAGCTTGTTCACCTCGTTGACCTGCCACAGCTGGTGGCTGTTGCCGAGCGTGGAGCCCGCCGCCACGACGTCGTCGCGGCAGGTCTCGGGCTCGTCGCGGCAGAAGGCCCACCCCCTGACGGAGGCCTTGATGAAGGCGACCGTCGTCTCCTGGTAGGCCTCGTCGGAGCCCAGGCGCTCGGCGTTGGCCCAGATCGCGTCCTGCAGCATGGCGGTGCCGGTGGTGTTCCAGTCGAGCACGGTGAAGTCCTCCGGGGTGTACAGCTCCCCGGTCTCGGGGTTCGTCGCCTCCAGCACCTGGGCGTACTCGTTGTAGGTCATGGCTTGCGCGGCGTCGATGTCGCCGTTGAGCAGCGCGTTCATGTCGAACTGCTGCTGCACCAGCGTGACGTCGGCCGCCGGGTCGAGCCCCGCCTCGGTGATCCCCGCGAACAGCTCGAACTCGTTGCCGAACCCCCAGTTGCCCACCGTCTTGCCCGCCAGGTCGGCGGGGGTGGAGATGCCAGCGTCGGCGAAGGAGACCTGCAGGGTGCCCGAGCGCTGGAAGATCTGCGCCACGTCGACGATGCCCGCGCCCGCCTCGATCGAGGCCAGCGCCTTCGGCACCCACGCGATGGCGTAGTCGACCTGCCCCTGCGCGAGCACCGTCTGCGGCACGATGTCGGTGCCGCCCTCGACGATCTCGACGTCGAGCCCCTCCTCCTCGTAGAAGCCCTGCGCGTCGGCGGCGATGTAGCCGGCGAACTGCGCCTGGTTGAACCACTGCAGCTGCAGCGTGACGGGTGTGACCTCCCCCTCGGCGCCCCCATCGCCCGAGCTGCCGCCCGAGGACCCCGCCTCCGAGCTGGACGTCGCCGCCGGGGCCGCGTCGTCGGCGGTGCCGCACGAGGCCAGCAGCAGGCCCCCGAGCAGCACGACGGGCAGGGCGAGCGGGCGCAGGGCGACCGGGCGGTGGGGGTTCGACGTCGGGCGGGTCATGGGGGCTCCTCGGTGGGGGACGGGGTCAAGGGGTCGAGGTGCGACGCCACGGCGTGGCGGCACGCTCCAGGGCGAGAGCGGCGGCGTAGAACAGCAGACCCAGGGCGCACGCCCCGAGGACGTACGCCCACGCCCGCGGGTACGCGGAGTTCGCCGCCGCGGAGGTGATGCGGGAGCCGAGCCCGGTCTGCAGACCGCCGAAGTACTCGGCGACGACCGCGGAGATCACCGCCGCGGACGCCGCGAGCCGCAACCCGGTGAAGACGAACGGCAGGGCCCCTGGCAGGCGCACGAAGCGGGTGCTGGCCCACCCCGACGCCGCGTACGAGCGCATCAGCTCCTCGTGCACGGGTTCGACGGTGAGCAGGCCGCGCAGGGAGTTGACGAACACGGGCACGAAGACCACCAGGGCCACGACGAGGCGCCGCGGCAGCTCCGACGTCGCCCCGTACATCGTCGCGAAGACCGGCGCCAGGGCCACGACGGGCATCGCCGCGACGGCCGCCGCGAGCGGCACGAGGACCTCGCGCACCAGGGGCAGTCGCGCGGCGAGGGTGGCGGCCACCAGCGCCGCCACCGCACCGGCGAGCAGCCCGACCAGCGCGTTGAGCCCCGTCGCGCCCGCCGCGGCGACCACCTGCGCCGCGACGCCCCCCAGGGCTGCGGCGATGGCCGAGGGGGAGGGGAGCACGAAGGGGGCGATCCGCCCCAGGCGCACCACCGCCTCCCACCCGGCCAGGGCGAGGAGCGCGACGGCGACGGGGGCGAGCAGCGGGCCCCAGCGGCCCCCGCGGCCGGTACGGCTCACAGCGGACCCCTCACGACGAGTCCTTCACGGTGCGCCCCGCAGCGCCGCTCGCACCGCGACCACCGCCTCGGCGAAGGCGGGCGTGGCGCGCACCGCGTCGTCGCGACCGCCGCCGGTGTCGCCGCTGTCGTCGCCCTCGAAGGCCACCGGGACCACGGCGGCGACCCGGCCCGGGCGCGCCGACATCACCACCACCCGGTCGGAGAGGAAGACGGCCTCGGGCACGGAGTGGGTGACGAAGACGACGGTGCACCCCGTCGCTGCTCGCACCCCCAGCAGCTCGCCCTGGAGCCGCTCGCGGGTCATCTCGTCGAGGGCCCCGAACGGCTCGTCCATCAGCAGCAGCGACGGGCGCTCGGCCAGCGCCCGGGCGATGGCGACCCGCTGCTGCATGCCACCGGAGAGCTGGCTCGGTCGGTGACCGGCGAAGTCGGAGAGCCCGACGAGCTCCAGGAGCTCCCGCGCCCGCTGCCGCCGGGCCGACCTGGCGATCCCGTGCAGCTGCAGCGGGAGCTCGACGTTGCCGGCCACGGTGCGCCACTCCAGCAGGCCGGCGGCCTGGAAGGCGATGCCGTAGTCCTGGTCGAGCCGGGCCCGGTGCGCGCTCTTGCCGCCGACGGCGACCGTGCCCTCGGTGGGGTCGACGAGGTCGGCCACCACCCGCAGCAGCGTGGACTTCCCGCACCCCGACGGTCCGATCAGCGACACGAGCTCGCCGCGGGCGATGGACAGGTCGATGCCCGCCAGCGCGGTGACGGTGCCGAAGCGGACGACGACGCCGCGGACCTCGACGGCCAGGGCGCTGGGCTGGGCACCGGCCCCAGCACCGGTCGCGGACGCCGTGGCCTCGGTGGCGGTCACACCACCACCCCCCTCGCCGGGCGCGCGGCGGTGGCGCGGTCCGCGAGGGTGAGCAGGGTGGCGACGACCAGGCCGAGGACGACGGCGCCGAGGATCGCCGCGTACACGCGCGCCGGCGAGGACGTGGCCTGCTGGGCGTACTCGATGACGAGGCGGCCGATGCCCCCGCGGGTGCCGGTGGAGATCTCCGCGACGATCGCCCCGACCACGGCCTGCGCTCCGGCGAGGCGCAGCGCGGGCACGAGGAAGGGGCGCGCCGCGGGCAGGCGCAGGTGCAGCAGCTGGGCGCGCCAGGGCACGGCGTAGCTGCGGAACAGCTCCACCGCGGCGGGGGCAGGCGACTGCAGGCCGCGCAGCGCGCCGACGGCGACGGGCGAGAACGCCAGGAACGCGGCGATGACGACCACGGAGGCCTGGGGCGTCCACGACCACGCCCCGATCGCCACGGCGCCGCCCCACCCCGTCACCAGCGGGGCGATCGCGACGATCGGCACGGTCTGGCTGAGCACCACCCAGGGCAGCAGCCCGCTCTCGAGCAGGCGCAGGCGCTGCATGAGGACGGCGAGCCCCAACCCGACGGCGGCGCCGAGGAACCCCCCGAGCAGGGCCAGGCCCAGCGTCGAGGCGATGCCGGCGGCGACCGCCGCCCCGACGGTGCGCGATCCGGGGGTGCTCACCTCCTGCGTGCCCAGGACGGCGAGGACCTCACCGACGTGCGGCATCGCCCGGTCGTCGGCGCGGGGCAGCACCCGCACCCCGGCGACGCTCGCGCCGTCCACCGGCCCCACCGCCTTGTAGCCCTCCCAGGCCAGCACCAGGAGCACCACCGCGCCCAGCAGGACCGCCAGCCGCCCGGCGCCCGCCCGGGTGCGCTCGCGGGCCCTGGTCCGGGTGCCTGCGGGAGTGCGGGCGGCAGTGCTGGTGCCGGTGCTCGCGGCCGGGCTCATGGCAGTGCTGCCCGCGCGCCCAGGGCGGCCCGCACCGCGGGGATGACCTGCTCGCCGTACGCGCGCAGCGTGGACTCCTTCGCGTCGTGCTGCAGGTACAGCGCGAACTGGGTGACGCCGAGCTCGGCGAGGGCGAGGAGCTTCGAGGTGTGGTCGGCGGGCTCCCCGAGCACGCAGAACCGGTCGACGACCTCGTCGGGCACGAACGCCGCGTGGGTGTTCCCAGCGCGCCCGTGCTCGGCGTAGTCGTAGCTCTCCCGCGCCCTGATGTAGTCGGTGAGGGCCTGCGGCACCGTCCCCGCGCCGCCGTAGCGGGCGACGATGTCGGCGACGTGGTTGCCGACCATGCCGCCGAACCACCGGCACTGCTCGCGCTGGTGGGCCAGCTCCGCGCCGGAGGCCGACGGCCCCACGTAGGCCGGCGCCGCCACGCAGAACGCGATGGCGTCGGGGTCGCGCCCGGCGCCCGCTGCGGCCTCGCGGACCTGCGCGATCATCCACGCCGCGATGTCGAGGTCGGCGAGCTGGAGGATGTACCCGTCGCCCACCTCGCCCGTGAGCGCCAGGGCCTTCGGGCCGTAGGCGGCGACCCACACCTCCAGGGCGCTGGAGCTCACCCACGGCAGGCGCACCGGCGTGCCGCCGATCTCGACGGAGCGGCCGTTGGCCAGTTCGCGGACGACGTGCACGCACTCGCGCAGCTGGGCGAGCGTCGTGGGCCGGCCCCCGGTGACCCGCACCGCGGAGTCACCCCGGCCGATGCCGCACACGGTGCGGTTGCCGTAGGTCTCGTTGAGGGTGGCGAACAGCGACGCGGTGACCGTCGGGTCCCGCGTGGCGGGGTTGGTCACCATCGGCCCCACCGTGATGCGGTCGGTCGCCGCGAGGATCGCCGCGTAGGTGACGTACGGCTCCTGCCACAGCAGGTGGGAGTCGAAGGTCCAGGCGTGGGAGAACCCGTGAGCCTCCGCCTGGCGGGCGAGCTCGACGACGCGCTGCGCGGGCGGGTCGTTCTGCAGGACGATCCCGAAGTCCATCTGCTGCCGTCGCGCGATCACCGCAGGTAGCTGCTCAGGCCGCGGCGGACGTACCGCCCGTGACCGGCGCGCAGCGAGGACACCCCGGCGTCCAGGACCACCGACCCGCGGGAGAGCACGGTGCGCACCCCGCCGGTGACCTCGAAACCCTCCCAGGAGGAGTGGTCGAGGTTCATGTGGTGGGTGCTCGCGCTGATCCGGGTGCGCGCGGTGGGGTCGTAGACCACCACGTCGGCGTCGGACCCGGGGGCGATGACGCCCTTGCGCGGGTACATCCCGAACATCCGCGCCGGGGTGGTGCTGCACGTCTCCACCCACCGCTCCAGGGACAGCTCACCGGCCACGACCCCCTGGTGCACCAGGTCCATCCGGTGCTCCACCCCGCCCATCCCGTTGGGGATGAGGCGGAAGTCGCCCCGTCCCAGGCTCTTCTGGTCGGCGTAGCAGAACGGGCAGTGGTCGGTGGAGACCACGGCGAGGTCGTCGGTGCGCAGGCCCCGCCACAGGTCCGCCCGGTGGGTCTCGTGCCTGCTGCGCAGCGGCGGTGAGGCCACCCACTTCGCGCCCTCGAAGCCGTCGTCACCACTGGCCCCCAGCTGGTCCTCCAGCGTCAGGTACAGGTACTGCGGGCAGGTCTCCGCGAAGACGTTGCGCCCGGCGTCACGGGCCCGCGCCACCGCCTCCAGGGCCTGGGTGGCGGACAGGTGCACGATGTACAGCGGTGTGCCGCCGGCGACCTCGGCGAGGGTGATGACCCGGTTCGTCGCCTCGCCCTCGAGGGCCGGCGGGCGGGTCAGGCCGTGCTGGATCGGCCCCAGCTCACCGCGGGCGGCGGCCTGGGCGGCCAGGACGTCGATGGCGATGCCGTTCTCGGCGTGCATCATGACCACGGCGCCGCTCTCCCGGGCCACCTGCATGGCGCGCAGGACCTGCCCGTCGTCGCTGTAGAAGACCCCGGGGTAGGCGGTGAACAGCTTGAAGCTGGTCACCCCCTCGTGGGCGACGAGGGTGTCCATGGCCTTCAGCGCCGCGTCGTCGACGCCCCCGAGGATCATGTGCAGGCCGTAGTCGATCGCGCACTGGCCGTCGGCCTTGGCGTGCCACACCGCCAGCTGCGCCTCGACGTCCTGCCCGGGGGTCTGCACCGCGAAGTCGACGATGGTCGTCGTCCCGCCCCAGGCCGCGGCGGCGGTGCCGGTGGCGAAGGTGTCGGACGCGGCGGTGCCGCCGAAGGGCAGCTCCATGTGGGTGTGGACGTCGATGCCGCCCGGCACGACGTAGCAGCCGGTGGCGTCCACCACCCTCACGTCCGCGCCGGTGGGGCCGCCCCCCGGCATGTGCAGGGAGGCGATGGTCTCGCCGTCCACGAGGACGTCCATCGGGACGGCGCCCGTCGGGGAGACCACCGTCCCCCCGCTGATCAGCAGCGCCATCAGGGGGTGACCAGGTCGGCGTAGGCGTCGGGGCGGCGGTCGCGGTAGAACTGCCACCGGTTGCGCACGGTGGTGATCAGATCCATGTCGAGGTCGCGGACGACGAGCTCGGCCTCCGTGTCGGAGGCGACGTCGCCGACGGGCTTGCCCTCGGGGTCGGCGAAGTAGCTCGTGCCGTAGAAGTCGTCGTCGCCGAGCTCCTCGATGCCGACCCGGTTGATGGTGCCCACGTAGTACTCGTTGGCCACGGCAGCGGCGGTCTGCTCGATCTTCCACAGGTAGTTGCTCAGGCCGCGGGAGGTCGCTGAGGGGTTGAAGACGATCTCCGCGCCGTTCAGACCGAGCGCCCGCCACCCCTCGGGGAAGTGCCGGTCGTAGCAGATGTACACGCCCACCTTCCCGACGGCCGTGTCGAAGACGGGGTAGCCGCCGTTGCCGGGCCGGAAGTAGAACTTCTCCCAGAACCCGCCCACGTGGGGGATGTGCTGCTTGCGGTACTTGCCGAGGTAGGTGCCGTCGGCGTCGATCACCGCGGCGGTGTTGTAGAGCACGCCGGGCTGCTCCTGCTCGTACACCGGCAGCACCAGGACCATCGAGTGCTCGGCGGCGAGTGCCGCGAACCGCTCGGTGGTGGGGCCGGGCACCGACTCGGCGTAGTCGTAGAACGCGGCGTCCTGCACCTGGCAGAAGTAGGGCCCGTAGAACAGCTCCTGGAAGCAGATCACCTGGGCGCCCTGGGCGGCGGCCCGCCGCAGGTAGTCCTCGTGGGCGGCGATCATCGACTCCTTGTCACCGGTCCACGTGGTCTGCACCAGGGCGGCGCGCACGGTCCTCGGTCCTGGCACGGGCATGTCGACTCCTCGTCGTCGGCGGCCCGGCGGCAGCGGGGTGCGCCCGTGGTCCGCCGAGGAGGGCATGCCTAGTGCCCGGGTGTGACCCCGGCGTGGCAGGCGTGTGTCACCGGTGTTGCCAGCGGCGTGGTGGGCGCTGGTCGTCCGCGGCCCCGGCGGCTACCGTCAGCGCACACCCGGTGAGGAGTGATCGTGGTGGGCCGTCCGCAGCACCCGTCCCCGTGGCGTCGTGCACCGACGGTGTTCCCGGCCACGCCCGGCGAGCGAGGCGGAGCACCCGATGACCGATGTGATCGACGTGACGGCAGTGACGGACTCGACCGACGGGGACGGCGCCACCCCGACGCCGTCGCCGTTCGACCGCCTC
>CAXTAK010000039.1:0-1066 GCA_964242735.1 uncultured Quadrisphaera sp.
GCGGCGCCGTCGGTGTCGCCCAGCCCGAGACGGCGACGTCCCCGGGCACGCGCAGCCCGAGGCGGGCGGCGGCGCGCAGCACCCCCAGGGCGAGCTCGTCGCCGCGACCGCGTCCGGGGAGTCGGGGCCGGCGAGCAGCTCGGCCGCGAGCGCTTCGGCCTCCGCCGCGCTGTTCCTGGCGGAGACGGCGACGCGCACGTGGGACCAGTCGCCGCCGAGGTCCTGCCAGGCGTCGCGCGCGCCCGCTACGCGCCGGCGGGTCATCGGGAAGGGGCTCCGCGGGTGCCCGTGCCCGGTCGAGCGGGAAGCTCAGCACGGCGGGGCGGCGCGCAGCGGCGAAGGTCGCCGCCGGCACCGTCCGAGCGGCGGCCGCGTCATCGATGGCGACGGACGAGAGCCCGTCGCGCTGCGGCCCGCCCTGGACGACGGCGGGCAGCCCGGTCGCCGCGACGGCGTCGACGACGGGGTCGTCGTCGGTGGTCGTCCACACGATGAGACCGTCGACGGCCTCCCCTCGCACGGCGACCCGCGCCGCCTCCGACACCCGCTCTGGCCGCCCGCAGGCGTAGGAGACGGTCATCACCGAGACCCCCGCGGCCCGTGCGACCTCCACCATCGTCGGCCGCCGCCGTGGCGATCCGCTCCCCACACGGCCACTCCATCTGTGGATCGCTCCACCGATGAGCGGTGATCCAGCGTCCTCCCAGAGGCGAGGGGCGCACGCGGGGTTCGCGGCCTTCGGTGCCTCCTGGGGCACCTGGGGCGCTTCCGTGCCGGGGGTGCGCCGACGAGCGGGGGTCACCGACGGGCAGCTGGGTGCGGCGCTGCTCGTCGCCGCCGTCGGGGCGCTGCCCGCCGTGCTGCTCACCGGCCGCGCCATCCACCTCGGCGACGTGCTCCTCGCGGGCCCTGCCGTCGCCGCTGTCGGCCCCGCCGCCGTCACCTCGGCGACCCGCTTCGCCGTCGGCGCACTGGGGGAACCACGAGCGCGACTGCGACGCTCGTCGCCGGCGCGACGGCAGCTGCCACGGGCACCGCCGTGCTCGCCACCGCCGGGTCGGTGGCC
>CAXTAK010000039.1:1166-5940 GCA_964242735.1 uncultured Quadrisphaera sp.
GAGCATCATGGTGCTCATCCGTGTGACGCTATGGTGCGCGTCATGAGGACGACGGTGACCCTGGACGACGACCTGTTCGCCTCGCTCCAGCGACTGGCGCACGAGCGCGGGACGTCCTTCAAGCAGGTCCTGAACGGCACCCTGCGCTCGGGACTCCAGCCGCCTCAGCAGGACCGCACTGCCCACCGGATGCCGACCGGGCGCCTGGAGCTCCGTGAAGGTGTGGACATCACCAAGGCGCTGCGTCTGGCGGGGGAGCTCGAGGACGAGGAGATCGTGCGCAAGATGGAGCTGCGGAAGTGAAGCTGCTCGACGTGAACCTGCTGCTGTACGCCTACGACGAGGCGTCACCGCAGCACGAGCGGGCCAACGCCTGGCTCAACGACGCACTGTCCGGGCCCGAGACCGTCGCGCTGCCGTGGGCTGTGCTGACAGCGTTCGTCCGCCTGAGCACCAAGGCGGTCGTCTTCCGGCGTCCGCTCAGCGTCGACGGCGCGCTCGACGTGGTCGACGGGTGGCTGGGCCGGCCCACGACGACCGTGGTGCACCCCACTCCCCGCCACGCCGCGCTGCTGCGGGAGCTGCTCGCACCGCTCGGGACGGCGGGCAACCTCACCAACGACGCCCACCTCGCGGCACTGGCCATCGAGCACAGCGCACAGCTCTGCTCCGCGGATGCCGACTTCTCGCGCTTCCCGGGGCTGCGCTGGTTCGACCCCTTGCGCTGAACGCGCCAGTGCACCGTCGCGCCCGGAGGCGGGGACGACGTGGCAGGCGGCAGGCGGCAGGCGCCACGCCTCACCCGAAGCGGCCCGAGACGTAGTCCTCCGTGGCCTTCTGCGTGGGGTTGGAGAAGATCGTCGCGGTGTCGGCCATCTCGACCAGCTTCCCCGGCTTGCCGGTGCCGGCGATGTTGAAGAAGCCCGTCTCGTCGGAGACGCGCGACGCCTGCTGCATGTTGTGCGTGACGATGACGATCGTGTAGTCCTGCTTGAGCTCCCCGATGAGGTCCTCGATCGCGAGGGTCGAGATGGGGTCGAGCGCGGAGCACGGCTCGTCCATCAGCAGCACCTGGGGCTGGACGGCGATGGCCCGGGCGATGCACAGGCGCTGCTGCTGCCCACCGGACAGGCTCGACCCCGGACGGCCGAGACGGTCCTTGACCTCCTCCCACAGGTTCGCCCCGCGCAGGGAGCGCTCGACGAGCTCGTCGGCGTAGGCCCTCCTCATCCGTCGGTTGTTGAGCTTCGACCCGGCCAGCACGTTCTCGGCGATCGACATCGTGGGGAAGGGGTTGGGGCGCTGGAAGACCATCCCGATGGAGCGGCGGACGTCGACCGGGTCGACGTCCGAGCCGTAGATGTCCTGGCCGTCCATGACGACCTTGCCCTCGACGCGGGCCCCGGGGATGACCTCGTGCATGCGGTTCAGGGAGCGCAGGAACGTGGACTTGCCGCACCCCGACGGCCCGATCAGGGCGGTGACGGTGCGCGGCTCGATGACCATCGTGGCCTTCTCGACGGCGAGGAAGTCGCCGTAGTAGATGTCGAGGTCGGAGACGTCGATGCGCTTGCCCATGAGGTGTCCTTCGGTGCTGGTGTGGTGCAGTGTTGTCGGTGGGGTGCTGGGGTCAACGGGCCTTGGGGGAGAAGGCCCGGGAGATGAACCGGGCGATGAGGTTGAACAGCATGACGATGATGACGAGGGTCAGCGCCGCCGTCCAGGCCCGGTCCACGGAGAACTCCGGGGTCGACCCCGGCTGGGTGAAGGAGTAGAAGGAGAACACCGGCAGGGTCGCCATGCGTCCCTCGAAGGGGTTGAGGTTCACCGAGGTCGTGGTGCCCACGGTGACCAGCAGGGGCGCCGTCTCCCCGATCACCCGGGCGATGGCCAGGGTGATGCCCGTCGCGATGCCGGCGACGGAGGTCCGCAGCACGATGCGCACGATCGTCAGCCACTTGGGCACCCCGAGGGCGTAGGAGGCCTCGCGCAGCTCGTTCGGCACGAGCTTGAGCATCTCCTCGGTCGATCGCACCACCAGCGGGATCATCAGCACCGACAGGGCCACCGCCCCCATGATGCCCAGGCGCGCCGCCGGCCCCAGGAGCAGGGTGAACAGGGCGAAGGCGAAGAGACCCGCCACGATGGAGGGGATGCCGGTCATCACGTCGACGAGGAAGGTGATGGCCTTCGCGAGCCGGCCGCTGCCGTACTCCACGAGGTACACGGCTGTCAGCAACCCGATGGGCACGGAGATCACCGCCGCCAGCGCGGTGATGATCAGGGTGCCCATGATGGCGTGGTACGCCCCGCCGCCCTCCCCGACGACGTTGCGCATGGAGTAGGTGAAGAACTCGGGGTCGAAGCGGTTCGTGCCCCGGCTGACGACCGTCCACGCCACCGACAGCAGCGGCAGCAGCGCGAGGACGAACGCACCGGTGACCAGGCACGTCACCAGCCGGTCGATGGCCTTGCGGGGCCCCTCGACCGCGCGCGAGGCGATCACCAGGGCGAGCACGAACAGGACCGCGCCGATGACGAGGGTGCCGACCACGGACGCGCCGCCGGACAGCAGGGCCACGACGCCCGCTGCGACCAGGAGCGCGGCCACCGCGAGCACGGGCGGCAGCCAGCGCGGCAGTGAGCGGGTGCCGAGGCGCACCGGTGCGGGAGGCGGCGCGGCGGTGACCGCGCCGGTGGGCGGCGCCGGCCGCGTCGCGACGGGCGTCGCGGTCGGATCGGGGGAGCGCAGGTCGGTCATCAGTTGGCTCCGGAGAACTCGGCGCGGCGGTTGACCACGGCGCGGGCGGCGAAGTTCACGGCGAAGGTGAGCACGAAGAGCACCAGGCCCGTGGCGATGAGGGTGCTGATCTCCACGCCCGTGGACTCGGGGAACTGCAGCGCGATGTTCGCCGGGATGGTGGTCGGGTTGCTGACGCTGATGAGGTTGAACGTGATGCCCGCCCCCCCGGAGAGGACCAGCGCGACGGCCATCGTCTCCCCGAGCGCCCGACCGAGCCCGAGCATGGCCGCCGAGACCACCCCGGAGCGGCCGTAGGGGATGACGGCGTAGCGGATCATCTCCCAGCGCGTCGCCCCCAGCGCCAGGGCCGCCTCCTCGTGCAGGCGCGGGGTCTGGGAGAACACCTCCCGCGACAGCGCGGTGATGACCGGCAGGATCATCACCGCGAGGACGAGCCCCGCGGTGAGGATGGTGCGCCCGGTGCCCGACGCGGGGCCGGCGAAGAACGGGAGCCAGCTGACGTTCTCCGCGAGCCAGGCGTACACGGGCACCAGGGCCGGCCCGAAGGCGAAGATGCCCCAGAGGCCGAAGACGATGCTGGGCACCGCGGCGAGCAGGTCGACGACGTAGCTCAGGCTGGTCGCGAGGCGCCGGGGGGCGAAGTGCGAGAGGTACAGCGCGATCCCGACGCCCAGCGGCGCGCCGACGAGCAGCGCGATGAGGGCGGCGAGCACGGTCCCGAAGAGCAGTGGCCCCACGTACGGCAGCAGCCCGTTCCCGCCCAGCACCTCCTCGTCCGGGGCTGTGAGCGCGGGCACGGACTCCGCGAGGAGGAACACGCTGACCCCGGCGAGGATCAGGAGGATCACCGCGCCCGCGGCGGTGGCCGTGCCGCGGAAGATGCGGTCACCGGGGCGCGCCGCCCCACCGCCGAGCCGCGGTGAGGGGCTGGTGGTCGACATGGCTGGGGCCTCCGGGCCGGTCCTGGTGGTGACGGGGTCGTGGCGTGTCGCCGGGGTCAGAGGGAGTAGACCCCGCACCGCCGCGGACTGCGACGGCGCGGGCTCGACCCGGTGGTCAGCTGGCCGCGCTGATCCCCTCGATCGTGGAGCTGACCTCGGTGCTCAGCTCGGCGGAGATCGGCGCGGACCCGGCGTTGGTCGCCGCCTCCTGCTGGCCCTCCTCGCTGGCGATGTAGCCGAGGAAGCCCTTCACCAGGTCGGCCTCCGCGGCGTCCTCGTAGGTGGAGCAGGCGATCGCGTAGCTGACCAGGACGATCGGGTAGGTGCCGGCGTCGGTGATCGTGCGGTCGATGTCGATGGCGATGTCACCTTCCGGGCGGCCCTCGACGCGCGGCGAGGCGTCGACCACGGCGGCCGCGGCCTGCGCCTCCGGGCCCTGGAAAGCATCGCCCACCTGGACCGCCACCTGGCCCAGGTCAGTCGTGCGGCTGGCGTCGGCGTAGCCGATGTACCCGGCGCCGGCGGTGATCGCCTGGACGACCCCGTCGGTGCCCTGCGCGGCCTCGCCGCCGGGCGCCGGCCACACACCGTCAGCCTCGTAGGGGAAGTCGGCCTCGGCGTTCGCGACGAGGTACTCGATGAAGTTCTCCGTGGTCCCGGAGTCATCCGCGCGGTGCACCGTGGTGATCGGGCCCGCCGGCAGGGCCGTGCCGCCGTTGTCGGTGGCGATCGCCGGGTCGGACCAGTCGGTGATCGCCCCGTTGAAGATCTTCGCGATGGTAGCCGGGGCGAGCTGCAGGTCCTCGACGCCCTCGAGGTTGTAGGCGATGGCGATGGGGGAGACGTAGACGGGCACGTCGAACGCATCGCCGCCCGCGCACCGCTCGGTGGCGGCGCTCAGCTCCTCGTCGTCGAGGTAGGCGTCGGACCCGGCGAAGGGCACCGCGCCGGTGGTGAACTGCTCGCGCCCCGCGCCGGAGCCCGCCGGGTCGTAGGTCACGGTGGCGTCGGGGTTCGCCGTCTGGAAGCCCGCGATCCACGCCTCCATCGCCGAGCCCTGCGAGCTGGC
>CAXTAK010000039.1:6040-7337 GCA_964242735.1 uncultured Quadrisphaera sp.
CAGCGAGAGCAGGGAGGCAGCCGCCACGGGCAGGACGGCCCGGCGGCGGGAGGTGGTGGAGCGCATCACGGAGTGGAGCCCTTCTGGCAGGTATCGCCCGGTCGCGCCGGGCGTCCGGCGGAGGGCCGGACGAGGCGACGGTAGGGAGGTGAGATGACCCGATCGACGGCCTCGGGTGAACCACGGGTGAACGGGGACTGATGAACAGCCGATGTCACGGGAACCGCGGTGACCCGGCGTGGGTGCGTCACCGGTCGGGCGCAGTCCTGCCCACCGGTCCCGACGGTCCCGCCGGCGTCGGTCCCAGCCCGCGCCGGTCCCGGTCCTCGTCGGCGCGGCGGCCTGTGCCGCTCCGACGGGCGCCGGCGCTCACCGCCGTCCGGGCAGGTGGCGCTCCACCTGCACGACCCGCCCCGACGTCGTGGCCACGTGCACGACCAGGGCCTCCCCCGGCAGCAGGTACGGGTCGGAGCGCGGGAGGGTCTCGGAGACACCGGCGACGGCGTGCCCGGCCAGGGTGCCCAGCAGGGTGCCCAGCACCGGGCGGTGGGTGCAGATCAGCGTCGGCTCCCCCCGGGCCAGGACCTTGCTCACCAGTCGTGCCACCTTCGCGGGATCGCGCCGGTGCCCCTCCTCGCTGAGCCGCCCGCGCGTGCGCAGCGACGCCCCCGTGGCGTCCAGGTGCGGGGTGAGGGTCTGCAGGCACCGCTCGGAGGGGCTGGAGAGGATGCGCGCGGGCGTCCACGCGCGCAGCAGGGGCACCAGCCCGGCCGCCTGGCGCCGGCCCGCGTCGGCGAGGGGTCGGTCGGCGTCGTGGCCGCGCCACCCCGAGCGCGATCGGGCGTGGCCGTGGCGCAGGACCACCAGCGACCACGTGTCGAGGACGTCGTGGGCGTGGGCCTCCAGCAGCGCCCGCAGCTGCTGTCGGTCACCGCGGCGGGTCAGGCGCCGGTCCGCCTCCTGCGCGGTGACCCACGCCAGGGCGTCGACCTCCTCGGGGCGCGGCGGCGGTGGGGTGGGCGCCCCGGGCACGCGGGCGGCCCAGTACGCGACGTGCTTGCCCGTCCGCTCGTCGAGCGGGTATCGCGCCGTCGGCAGCACGCGCCCCAGGTTCACGTGCAGCCCGGTCTCCTCCTCGACCTCACGGACGGCGGCCTCGACGCTGCCCTCCCCGTCGTCGAGCTTGCCCTTCGGCCACGACCAGTCGTCGTAGCGGGGGCGGTGGACCAGCAGCACCCGTGGCGGCCGTGGCGGCTCGGTGCGGCCGCCGCGGCCGGTCGGGTCGGGGGCAGCGGGG
>CAXTAK010000040.1:0-6658 GCA_964242735.1 uncultured Quadrisphaera sp.
CTTGCTACCACAGTCTCTCACCAGACAGCGCGTAGATGACAATGCCGCCGCCGGTAGGCGTCCTTATGTCAAATCGATCGTGCGGTGTCGCATTGGATGACCGATGCTTCGCGCCCCACAGGTGAGGCGGTCGAGAGATCTCAGCGGGGGCCGCGTCCTAATCCGGGCCCACTCGCCGACCCCTGCTCGGCGGCCCCTCCACCACGTGCCAGCCCCGCTCGGAGCGTGGAGCAGGCGTCATCATGGGCCCGTGGTCACCAGCGTGGCGCTCCTGTCCGACGTGCACGGCGTCCTGCCCATCCTGGACGCGGTGCTCGCCGAGCCGGACGTGGTCGGCGCCGACCTGATCGTGGTGACCGGTGACCACGCCGCCGGCCCTCAGCCCGTCCAGGTCCTGGACCGGCTCACTGGCCTCGGGGACCGCGCGCTGCTCGTGCGCGGGAACGCCGACCGGGAGCTGGTGGCCCTGGCGCGCGGTGACCAGGTCGAGCTCCTCGACCCGATCTCGCCCTGGGCCGCGGCGCAGCTGGGCGACGAGCACGTCGCCCTGCTCGCCGCGCTGCCGCACCCGGTCACCGTCGACGTCGCCCGCTTCGGCCCGGTCCTGTTCTGCCACGGCACCCCCCGCGACGACGAGGAGGTGGTGCTGGTCGACACCCGCCTGCAGCGGTGGGCGGAGGTCTTCGCCGACTTGCCCGAGGACGTGCGCACCGTGGTGTGCGGGCACACCCACATGCCGTTCGTGCGCCTGGTGGACCGCCGCCTGGTGGTCAACCCCGGCAGCATCGGGATGCCCTACGGGCGCCCCGGCGGGTCCTGGGCGCTGCTGCGTCAGGGGCAGGTCGCCCTGCGGCACACCGCGGTGGACGTCGAGGCGGCGATCGCCGCGGTCGTCGCCGGCTCCTCCTACCCCGACCGGGAGACCTGGGCGCGCGACTACCTGACGGCCAGCGCCAGCGACGCCGACGCGCTCACCGCCTTCGCGCCCCGCGACGGACGGACCGGGGGCTGTAGGACCGGCTCCTGCGAGCCCGCACGACCAGTGGTCCGGCGCAGCTGCTCGTCGACGGTCGAGGCCGCGGTGCGCCAGCTCAACACAGACTCCGCTACAGCGGGTCAGCGTCCCCCGGCGACCAGGTCGCACACCATCTCGTAGTTCGGCACGGTCACCCCGTTGACGGCGTTGTCCGGGCGGGACGCGATGACCCGGAACCCGAACAGCTCGAAGGCGGGCCTCGCGGTCCTGCTCGCGTGAGTGCGTAGAGCACCCAGCCCGGTCAGTGCTGCTTCCCGCTTCACCGTGTCCACGAGCAGGCGGGCGATCCCTCGCCGCCCGACGTCGGGGTGGACGTAGAGCATGTCGAGCAGCCCGTCGTCGAGGAAGTCCGCGAACCCCGCGACCCGACCGTCCACCACGGCGACGACGGTGTGCGCGGCTGCCCGGCGGGCGTCCCACCGGCCCAGGTCGACGTCGCGCGCGCCCGCCCAGGCCGCGACCTGCTCCGGCTCGTAGTCCGCGGAGGCGGTGCGGGTGATGGCCGACCAGTATGCGGCGTGCGTGCCGCCGGCATCCTCGTGCCGGCGGTAGGCCCTGATCACCGGGTGTCCTCGACCTTCGCCGCACCGTAGCGAGGCGGCCCATGGCCTAGGCCGGTCGGCTTCCGGCTCACGGTGACGGAGCGGGGTTAGGTGCTGAGGGGCTTGGTCAGGATCAGCGACTCGCTGACGTGGTCCCCCTGCCGGTACGGGTGGCGCTGCCCGGTGTCGTCGAAGCCCGTGCGCGTCCAGAAGGGCAGCACGACGGCGTTGGTGGCCACCACCGCCAGTCGCAGGGTGGTGATCTCGGGCCAGGTGCGCGCCAGGGCTTGCAGCTCCTCGACGGCGGCGCGCCCGAGGCCGCGTCCGGCGTGGACGTCGGTGATGACCAGCAGCCCCAGGTGCGCGGTGGTCGGGTCCGGCCAGCCGCGGACCAGGTCCGCGCACCCCACGACGTCCCCGTCACAGACGACGGCGAAGACGAACTTGTCCTGGTGGTCCACCCCAGGGGGCAGGGTGTTCAGCACGGCCGCGCCGTCACCGGGGCCCGGGTCGGCTCCGGTGATCCGCCGGCTGTACCCCGGGGCACCTTCGAGCACCTGCTGCAGGACCTGCGCGGCGCCCGGGTCGCCCGGTGACAGTCTGCGCAGCACGACGACCACCGGTGCATCCTGGCAGCGGGACCGCGCCCGCGTCGTCACGAGGGCCCGCCCGCGGGCGCCCCGCCCCGGGTGCGCGGGGTCGTGCTGGCGCGAAGGGCGTCGGCGAGTAGCGCGATGGCCTCGCCCACGGCGGTGTCGGCGAGGTTCCCGTATCCCAGGACCAGGGCCTCGCGCTCAACCTCGAGGTTCTCGGGGGTGGTCCGCGGGGTGGCGCCGTAGGCGGTCAGGGGGGTCAGGCGCAGCCCGCGGACGGCCGCGTGCTCGACCACGGCCGCGGCGGGGACGCTGTGGGGCAGGTGGGCGAGCAGGTGCAGGCCGGCGGCCATGCCGGTGAGCTCCACCTCGGGCAGGGCGTGGTGCATGGCGGTGGTCAGGGCGTCGCGGCGGGCCCGGTAGCGGCGGCGGGCGGCGCGCAGGTGCCGGTCGTACCCGCCGCCGGTCAGGAGGTCGTCCAGGGCGAGCTGGTCCAGGACCGGCGGGGTGACTGCGGGCCGGCCGGCGGCGTCCAGCGCGGTCCCCCACCGGTGGGGGACCACGGCCCAGCCGATGCCGAGCGCAGGGGCGAGGGTCTTGCTGGTGGAACCGACCAGCACCACCCGGGCCGGGTCCATGCCCTGGAGGGCGGCCACGGGGGCCCGGTCGTAGCGGAACTCCGCGTCGTAGTCGTCCTCGATCACCACCGCGTCGACCCGCCTGGCCCAGGCCAGCAGCGCCGCGCGGCGCGGGGCGGACAGGGCGACCCCGGTGGGGAACTGGTGCGCGGGGGTGAGGATCACCGCCCGCACTCCCCGGTGCGCTGCCAGGGCAAGAACGTCCAGGCCGCGGCTGTCGACCGGGACCGGCACCAGCTCAAGTCCGGTGGCGGCGGCCACGCGGTGCAGCCGGGTCCACCCGGGGTCCTCCACCGCCAGGTGGGTGTGGCCGGCGGCGAGCAGGGCGGCGCAGGTGCGCGCGACGCCGTCGGTGGCGCTGGTGGTGACCCGCACTTCGGCGCCGCGCAGGAGCACCCCGCGGGCGCGGGCCAGGTGCTCGCCCAGGGCGGCCCGCAGCCCTGGGTGCCCGACCGGGTCGGGGTAGCCCAGGTCGCCCACCGCTACCTGGGTGGTGGCCTGCTGGAGGGCGCGGGCCCAGGCGCGGTGGGGGAAGGCCCGCAGGTCGGGAAGCCCTGGTGCCAGGTCGATCCGCGACGCCGGCGGTGGTGCTGGGCGCACGGGCGGCGGGCGCAGGGGGTCGGGGCGGTCGTCGGCGACCCCGGTCCAGCGCACCCGGGTCGCCGAACCGGTGCGGGCCTGCAGGTAGCCCTCGACGAGGAGCTGGGCGTACGCCTCGGTGACCGCCCACCGCGAGCACCCCAGGTCCGCGGCCAGGTGCCGGCTCGGGGGCAGGGCCGCGCCCACCGGCACCCGCCCGGAGCGGATCGCCGCGCGCAGCGCCCCCGCCAGGCGCTGGTGCAGCGCCCCGCCGCCCTCTGCGGTGAGGTCCAGGACCAGGTCACCCGCCAGGCCACCCTCACGATTGGTCTGCGCAACCATCACGGGAACGGACCGTACTCCCGGGCCGATGCTGGCTACCGTCGAAGCGTGAACACGACGCAGACGACCACGACCACGAGCACGCACCGCGAGCTGTGGGCCGGCGGCCCGGTCACCTCGGCGCTGGGGCTGGGCACCTGGGCGCTCGGCGGTCCCTCCACCGCCGGGGACCAGCCGCTGGGGTGGGGCTCGGCCTACGACCCCGAGGAGGCTGCCGCGGTGGTGCGGGCGGCCTTCGATGCCGGGATCACCCTGTTCGACACCGCCGACGCCTACGGCGCCGGCACCGCCGAGCGCCTCCTGGGGGAGGTCCTCGCCGGCCGCCGCGAGGAGGTGGTGCTGGTCTCGAAGTGGGGCAACACCATCGACGAGCGCGCTAGGGCCCTGACCGGGCAGGACGCCGGCCCCGCGTACGTGCGCACCGCCCTTCAGGCGTCGCTGCGCCGGCTGCGCACCGACCACCTCGACCTGTACCTCCTGCACCTGTCGGACCTGCCCGTTGCGGAGGCCGCCGACCTGCTCGCCGCCCTGGAGGGCTTGGTCGCGGAGGGCCTGGTCCGCGGGTACGGGTGGTCCACCGACGACCCGGGCCTGGCTGCGTCCTGGGCCGGTCAGCCCGGGTTCCGGGCCGTGGAGTTCGAGGTCAACGTCGTGCGCGACGCCCCTGAGATGATCGCCCTGGCCGAGGCCCACCACCTGCCTGCCCTGGCCCGCGGACCGCTCGGCACCGGGCTGCTGACCGGGGCCCACCCGGTCGGGTCCCGCATCGTCGACGAGGGCGACTTCCGCTACCGTTCTCCGGACTGGTTGCACTACTTCCACGACGGGCGCCCCGACCCGGAGCTGACCCGGCGCCTGGAGGCGGTCACCGACGTCCTGACCGCTGGCGGGCGCACCCTCGCCCAGGGCGCCCTGGCCTGGCTGTGGGCCCGCTCCCCCGTGCTGATCCCCATCCCCGGGGCCCGCACCACCGCCCAGGTCCGTGAGAACGCCGCCACCCTCCACCAGGGGCCGCTGACCCCCGGTCAGGTGCGCGAGGTCGACGACCTCCTCACCGTCCCCGCGCACTGAGGGCACAGGTGGCCGCGCAGGGCCGGGCGCTACTCGCACCGTCCCCGACGGGACGCACCCACCACCGGTGACGCAGCAGGCTGACCTCCATCGGGCCTGCCGCCTGACTGACCCGAGGCAGGGGCGGCCTGACCCGACCGCGCGTCGTGCGGGGGTCGGTCTCAGGCGGGCAGGGCTGCGACGGCGTCGACCTCGACGAGCTGGTCGGGGTAGCCAAGGGCGGCCACCCCCAGCAGGGTGCTGGGCGGGTCGTGCGGGGCCAACGCCTCGCGCACCACCTCCCACACCGTGCCCAGGTCGCCCTGGTCGCCGGAGGCGACGTAAACGGTGGTGCGCACCACGTCGGCGAAGGTCGCGCCGGCGTCGCCCAGGGCGACCTGGAGGTTCGCCACCACCTGCACCGCCTGGGCGCGGACGTCCCCGACCCCCACGGTGGACCCGTCCACGTCCAGCGGGCAGGCCCCGGCGGTCAGGACCAGGCGGGAACCGGCGGCGACGACGGCCGCGTAGGCGTACTCCGCCGTGCTCGACAGGGCGGGGCTGCGGACCAGGCGGGCGACGTCCGGCATCCCACCATCCTGCCCACCAGCTGCCCGGCCCTCCCCGCGAACGCCCTTCGCGCAGCAGCACCTCGTTCAGGAGGTTCCCGACGAGCGGGGGAACCTCGCCGGGACCGTGCCACCGGGGTCATCCGCGGGGGCTGGTCTCGCCGGCGGCGGGTCGGGTGAGGGTCTTGGTGAACCAGTGCTCGGCGTAGGGGCCGCCGTCGAAGGCCGGCACCTCGACGTAGCCCAGGGCGGCGTACAGGCCCCGGGCTTCGAGCAGGTCCCCGCGGGTGTCCAGGCGCAGCAGTGCCACCGCGTGCCGGCGGGCGTGGGACTCGACCTCGCCCATCAGGCGCCTGCCCAGCCCCGTGCCGCGGGCGGCGGGGATGACGTAGACGCGCTTGACCTCCCCGATCCCCTAGGGGAGTAGGCGCAGGCCAGCGCACCCCAGGACCCCGCCAGAGGAGCGGGCGATCAGGAACAGGCCCGTTGGCAGGGCCAGGTCGCCGCTGGGGTGCTGCTCGAGGGCGGCGTCGATCTCAGCGGTGGTCGCTGCTCGCCCGTAGTACCGACTGGCCACCTCCTCGGTGTAGGAGCGCAGAACCTCGCGGGCGTCGTGGGAGCCGGGAGCCACGACCTCGACGAGCAGCGACTCGGGGACGACGACCATGTGGCCACCCTTGCCCACACCGGCCGCCACTGGCGGCACCGACCTTTGAGAGCAGCACCGGTCCTGGGACGGGAGGTCGCCCCCGGGCGCCGCCCACTCCCCTGCAGGCGCCCCGGGCAGCGGGGAGGCCTGGTCGGGGACGGGGAGACCGTCAGCGGGTGCATGGCTGACGGGTACGTCTCCGGGCATCGGGTGGAGACTGCCTTCCCATGCCTGGTGTGCTTCCCGAGCTGATCTGCACCGACGTGGAGGCCAGCGTGGCCTTCTACCGCGTCCTGGGCTTCGAGGTCGGCTACCAGCGCCCTCAGGAGCGCTTCGTCTACCTCGAGCTCGGGGATGCGCACCTGATGCTCGAGCAGCCCCTGACCCGGGACCGGTTGTACCCGCGTGCCCCGCTGGAGCGCCCCTACGGGCGCGGGATCAACCTGAGCATCGACGTTCAGGACGCCGACGCCGTGCACGCAGCCGTGGTCGCCACCGGCGGCGAGGTGTTCCTGCCCCTGGAGGAGCGCTGGTACCAGCGCAGCGATGACGAGGTCGGGGTGCGCCAGTTCGCGGTGCAGGACCCTGACGGGTACCTGCTGCGCCTCAGCGAAGACCTCGGCATGGTGTGTCCCGGGTTGCGTGGAGGCGTCTGGCTGG
>CAXTAK010000041.1:0-5818 GCA_964242735.1 uncultured Quadrisphaera sp.
GCTGGAGGAAGACGGTCTCGTCCGCTTGCGGCAGCTGGCGCGATGTCGCTGCCGCGTCCAGCGCACGGACGACAGCGCCCACGAAGCCCGCGTCCCGGGGGAAGCGCGAGGTGGCCACCAGCACCACTCCCGAGTGGGCGCGCCCCTGCGCCTTCCACTGCCGGTCGAGCACCACGAAGTCGCGGATGTTCGGGGTCACGACCGCGCGCAGGCCGTCCGTGGCCAGTGCCAGCACCTCGACGTCGGGCAGTCGTCGCAGCGCGGGGTCGGCGACCACTGCCAGGACGTCGTGACCTCGGTCGACCAGCTGCTCCGCGATGGCCGGTGACAGCACCTCGTCGAGCAGCAGCCGCGCGACCGTCACGGGAAGAGCAGGTCCTGGCGGCGCTCCCGACCAGCCAGCTCCTCCCGCTCAGCGCGATCCGCGTCTTCGACGGCGGCGTCCACCTCCACCGGGTGAGCGGCCCAGTACGCCAGGGCCTGCTCCACCACGGGCCGGGACGTGCCGGTGTTGGTCACCACGAGGTCCACCACCTCGCCTCCCACCAGATCGGGTGCGGCAGCCCGAGCATGACGCACCGCCCTGACCACCTCCCAGACGTCCGGCCCGCCGATCAGCACCGCGCGGCGGCCCGCTGGCCCGCCGCGGAAGAAGACTCCGGGGTGCTCCTCCATGCGCAGTCCCTCGTCCACCAGCCTGTTGACGGCTGCCGACGCGCTCAGATCCGTGTGGCGCTGGACGAACCGGGCGAGTCGCGCGGCGACAGCACCGTCGAACCGGACGGAGCTCGGATGCACAGCCACGCCCTACAGCGTAGGTATCTGTAGTGCTGACATCAGCTGTTAGGGAGTGTGTGGGCGCTGACGGTCCGTCGCTCCTGATCCGGACCTGCCGGTCACCGGCCTGCCGACCTCCACCGCGTCCTCCGCGAAGCGGCACAGCGCGTTGACCAGCGGCACCTGCTCCGCCGAGGTCACCCGCGGGCGCAGCAGCTGCGGGCTGCCCACCCAGAACGCCAGGCACCGCGCGCGCGAGATCGCCACGTTGAGCCGGTGCAGGTCGTAGAGGAACCCCAGGCCGCGCGGCGCCGACTCCGCGTCCGAGGCCGCCGTGGAGTACACCACCGCCGCTGCCTCCTGGCCCTGCAGCTTGTCGACCGTGCCCACGCGCACCGCCCCGAGGCCGCAGCGCGCCAGGGCCTCCTCCAGCACCCGCACCTGCGCGTTGAACGGGCTGACGACGAGCACCTCCCCGGCGTCCATCGCCGCCACCTCGCCCTCCTGGCGCCAGGAGCGGCGCAGCAGCTCCCGGACCAGCTCGACGACCACCGCCACCTCCTCCGCGCTGGTCTGGGCGTTGCCCGTGTGCTCGACCGGCACGGCGCGCAGCCCGGTGCCGGCCAGGGCGTCGCCGACGTCGAGGGGCTCGACGGCGCGGGTGGAGCAGACGGCGTGGGAGGTCAGGCGCGCGTCGTAGGCGATGTCGGAGATGAACCGCGCGACGTCGGGGTGCATGCGCCGGGTGGCGTCGAGGAAGATCCCGACCTCCGGCGGCATCGTCGCCCTCCCGCGCATGAGGTGCGTCAGGGCGCTGACGGCCACCCCGTCGGGGTGGGCGGCCCTCGAGGGCTTCGCGAGCTGCTGGGGGTCGCCGAGCAGCAGCAGGTTCCCCACCTGCCGGGCGCACGCCAGCACGTCGCCCAGCGCCATCTGCCCGGCCTCGTCGATGACGAGGACGTCGAGCGGCGGGGCGTCGTCCCGCGCGAAGGCCCAGGCCGTGCCCCCGAGCACCTCCGCTCCGGCCCAGCCCGTCCGGTTGCCGGTGACGAGCAGCGGCTCGGCGCACCCGTCGTGCTGGCAGTGGCGCGTCCAGGTCGCCGGGTCCTTGCCCTTGGGGTGCGTGCCGTCGAAGTGCCGCACGCGGGCGGCGGGCGTGCGGGCGTGGACGGCGCGCAGCAGGTGCTGCACCACCTTGTGGCTGTTGGCGGTCACCCCGATGCGCACGGGTCTTCCGGTGGCGCGGGCGTCGGCGACGAGCGCGTCGACGGCCTCCGCGCCCAGGTAGCTCTTCCCCGCGCCCGGCGGGCCCTGCACCGCCAGGCACAGCCCCCGCTCGGCGCGCAGGAGCCGGACGGCGTGCGCGACGCCGTCCTCCCCCTCCAGCGCCGGCGGGAGCTCGTCGCGGGTGAGGGAGGCGCAGCCGAGCAGCAGGGCGCGGGCGGCGGCCCGCGGGGCGGCGGGGTCGTCCGGGGCGGGAACGGCGGCGGGGTCCGGGCCGCTGGTGGTGTCGGCCAGCTCGAGCAGCGAGGTCTGCTGCGCCTCGGCCCTGACGAGCTCGTCGGGCAGCAGCGCGTCGACGGGCGGTGGGGTGTCGGGCGACCACCGCCCGGCCGCCGCCACCGCCGCGCTCGTGGTGGCGGTGACGCGCAGGGCACCGGCGTCGTCGGTGTCGAGGCCGGTGACGGTCATGCTCACGGGGCGCCCGGCCACGCAGCCGAGCACGCGGCCGGTCTTGACACCGTGCTGCTGCGCGGGGGCGGTGAAGGCCCACGCGAGCGCGCTCCCCGACGTCGGGACGGCGCCCGCGGGCACCAGGCCGCCGATGACCTTGGCGTCGTCCACGGCGGCGGTCTCGTCGACGGAGACCTCCTCGGCGACGCGGAACACGTCCTGCCACGCGGCCTTCTCCTCGCGCACCTGGTGGCCGAGCAGCCCCGCGAGCACGCGCCGGGCCTCGGCGGCCGGATCCTCGGACGCCGTGGACGGGTCCGCGCCGTCCAGCAGCTCGAGCGCCCGCGCGGCCAGCCGCGCCCGCAGCTCAGCGGCCTTCGACGGCGCGGACCCGTCCGCGGCCTCCTCGTCCACCAGCGGCGCCGGCTCGACCCGCAGCGGCGGGATGCGCCCGTCGGCGACCGCGGTGGCGCGCAGGGTCAGCAGGTAGTCGCGAAGGTCGCGGGTGGAGTCGCAGTCGTCGCGGTTGTAGTCCTCGATCTGCTTGAGCACCGTGTCGTCGCCGCTGGCCCGGTACGCCTCGTAGGCGTCGATGCTCGCGGCGGCGTCGGCCACGTCGCCGGTGTGCGTGACGCCGTACAGGGCCTCGACCTTCTTGATCGAGTACGAGGGGACGCCGGCGCGCAACCCGCCGCGCACCGCCGTGTACAGGTCGACGAGGACGCCGCCCGCGAGCCACTCGTCGATGACGTCGCCGCGGGTGGCGTGCTGGGACGCGAGGCGCTTCAGCGCGGTCTTCTCGTACGCGGCGTAGTGGAAGACGTGCAGGCCGGGGTGGGCGGCGCGGCGCGCCTGCACCCAGTCGACGAAGTCCGCGAAGGCCCGGCCCTCCCCGGTGCGGTCGTGCGCCCAGAACGCGGTGAAGCCGCCGGTGTCGTGGCTGGCGCCGAAGAGGTACTCCAGGCCCGGCTGGCCGGTGGCCCCCGTGGGTGCCGGGGCCGTCCACAGCGGGTCGCCCTCCATGTCGAAGAAGACGTCGCCGGGGTCGGGGTCGGGCACCAGCCACAGCCCGGGGCGGACGTCTCCCTCCCGCACCTGCGCCGGGTGGTCGAGCACCCGCACGGGGATGGTGCCGGTGGCGCGGGCCTGCTCCTGCAGCTGCGCCTGCTCGCGCAGCACCGCGACGGTGGCCAGCGCCATCCCCGGAACCGGGCCGCTCGCCGCCGCGAGGGCGGGGATGGTGGTGATGCCGGCCGCGGCGAGGCGGTCGGCCTGGGCGCGGCGCAGGTCGGCGACGCCGCCGAGGTGGCGGGCCGCCGCGCGCGCCCGCCCGCACGGCGACGCGTCGTCGCAGGTGGCGCACCACACCACGGCGGGGGTGTAGCCGGGTCGCAGGGCGCCGCCGGCGACGAGCGCGACGAGGCGGTGGTGGACGTCGGTCAGCTGACGCCGCGCCCACGCCGCCACGGTGCGCGCGGGCACGTCCACGCACCGGCCGTCGCCGAGGTGCAGGCGCAGGTCGTCGTGGACGGCGACGCCGGCCGCGGTGAGGGCGTCGCGGTACAGGGAGGTCTGCAGCAGCGCGGACGGGGTGACGCTGCGGGAGAGCTTCGCCTCCTCCACCCGCCAGCCGGAGGGGGTGCGGACGAGGAGATCGGGGCGGCCGACGAGCACCGCGGCGTCGGGGGCGGCGCCGCCCGCAGCTGCACCGTCGAGGTCGACGAGCACACCGGCCTGCAGCAGGACGTCGGCGGTGCCGTGCCGCAGCTCGTGCGCGGTGCGGTGAGCGAGCAGCTGCCAGGCGTCGAGGTCGGGGGTGGGGCCGGTGAGGTCGACCACGTCGGCGCCCGCGGTGAGGTCGGCCACGACGCGCGCCTCGTGCTCCTGGCCGGCGGCCATCACCGAGGTCAGGCCCGACGACGCCGGAGGCGCCAGGAAGCCGTGGGCGACGCGCAGCGCGGTCGCGGCCCGGTGGGTGCAGGCCATGACGTCGACGACGTCGGTGGGGCTGACCAGCAGGCGGCCGTCGGAGACGCGCACTCGTGCTCCTGTCGTCGGGGGTGGTCCGGACAGCCTGCCGGGTGGCCACGGGGCGCGGGGCGGGACCGGGCACGTCCGCGACGTCCGGCAGCGGCGCCCGAGGCGAAGACGTCCCGCTGCCGAGCCCGACGTCAGGCGCCGAGGGTGAGGTGCCCCACGACGTCCGCCCACGAGCGCAGCCACTGCGAGAAGCCCCACGCCAGGCCCGCGGCGAGCAGCAGCCCCACCACCGGTCTCATCGGCCGCGTCCGGGAACGCGCCGATCGCCGCCGAGCGCTCACCGCCCCACGCGGTCTGACGCCGGCGGGCGCCGATCGGCGTCGAGGCGCGGGTACCCGTCCTGGAGGCCGCGGGGTCCCGCTGGCGGAGGGCCACGCGAGGCGAGCGGCCAGGTGGGCGTGCGCGGCGCCGACCTGGTGCGGGGTCAGCACCTCCGGCAGGTCCCGGAGCAGCGCGGCGAGCTGGGGCAGCCCGACCACGACGACACCGGCGTCGACCGCGACCGGCGCCAGGTCCTGCTGCACCAGGCACAGCGCACCGCGCACGACGTGGCCGCGCTCCGGCAGCAGCGGCGCGAGCGCAGCGCTGGCGCGGGCGACGTCCTCGCACTCACGGGCCCTGAGGTGGCGACCGGCGCGCAGCACCCCCCCGGACACGTGCGCCGGGGTCGACCAGTTCTTGCTGTCGACGACCACGACACCACCCGGCCCGACGGCGACGTGGTCGAGGTTGGCCCGCTGGCGCCCCGGCCAGCGCACGTCGTGCAGGAACCGCCAGCCGTCGGCGGTCAGCTCCTCCAGCGCGGTGGCGGTGGCGCGCTCACCGGCAGCACCCGCGAGCCAGGCCCGGTGCTGGGCCTCGGCGTCGTGAACGCGCCGCTGCTGCTCGGCGAGCGCCGCGCGCTCGTGCGCGACGCGCTCGGCGCTGCGGTCCGCTTGCGCCGCGGCACGGCCCCCCGGTGCTACCACCGCTCCTCCTCCACCTGGCTCCAGCCCGGTGATCGGCGTGGGGAGCGCAGGGCTGGAGCTCGTCACCGATCCGCTCCCCCGTCCGGCGGTCGGCGACGCCGGTGCAGCTTCGGGTGCTGGTCGCACGCGCCGGGTCGGAGGCACTGCCGCAGGACCGGGCGTCCTGCATCGCACGACTCCGGCGTCGGGGTGATCGCCGCGGCCGCCATCTTCGGCTTCCTCGCCTTCGCCGGCTTCGAGGGCGCCGCCGCCCCGGGGAGGAGACCGCCGACCCCCGCACCGCCATCCCCAAGGCGCTGGAGGGCGCCGCGCGCACCGCCTACGCCCTGGCCCGCGACGCCGGCGGCACCCGCGGGCTC
>CAXTAK010000042.1:0-5632 GCA_964242735.1 uncultured Quadrisphaera sp.
CGGGGGCAGCGGGGTCGGTGTCCCAGCACAGCGCACCCGCGGCCCGCACCGTGGTGTGGCTGCCCGGCGTCCACGGCGGGCCGGGGCGGTGGCGGCCTGCGACACCACCAGGCGCTGCACCGGCGACCACGGGGCCGTCGTCGCGGGGTGCGGGTGCGGCGCTCACCGCCGCGCGCGGCGCCGGCTCGCCCGCGAGATGAGCTGCTCCTGCAGGTCCAGGCCACCGCCGTCGATGGTCGGCCGCGTCCACCGGCCGTCGGGCCCGAGGTGCCAGCTGACGGTGCCCTCGTCCATGCTCGTGTCGAGCAGCTCGGTGAGCTCCGCCAGGTGCTCGCCGTCGCGCAGGCGCACCAGCGCCTCGATCCGGCGGTCGAGGTTGCGGTGCATCATGTCGGCGCTGCCGATCCACACCTCGCGCTCGCCGCCGCCCTCGAAGGAGAAGATCCGCGAGTGCTCCAGGAACCGGCCGAGCACCGAGCGCACGCGGATGGTCTCGGACAGCCCGGGGACCCCGGGGCGCAGGGAGCAGATGCCGCGCACCACGACGTCGACGGGCACACCGGCCTGAGAGGCGCGGTACAGCGCGTCGATGACGGCCTCGTCGACCATGGAGTTGACCTTGAAGCGCACCCGCGCCGGCTCTCCGGCGCGCGCGCACTCGACCTCGCGCTCGATGCGCTCGACCAGGCCGCGGCGCACCCCGCGGGGGGCGACGAGCAGCCGGGAGTACCGGGTCTTGGGGGCGTACCCGGAGAGCTGGTTGAACAGCTTCGTCAGGTCCTCGCCGACCTCCTCGTCGGAGGTCAGCAGGCCGAGGTCCTCGTACAGGCGCGCGGTCTTGGGGTTGTAGTTGCCGGTGCCGATGTGGCAGTAGCGCCGCAGCAGCGTGCCCTCCTGGCGCACCACCAGGCAGAGCTTGCTGTGGGTCTTCAGGCCCACGATGCCGTACACGACGTGGACGCCGGACCGCTCCAGCTTGCGGGCCCAGTCGATGTTGGCCTGCTCGTCGAAGCGCGCCTTGATCTCCACCAGGGCCAGCACCTGCTTGCCGGCCTCGGCGGCGGCGATGAGGGCGTCGACGATCGGGGAGTCCCCCGAGGTGCGGTACAGGGTCTGCTTGATGGCGAGGACGTCGGGGTCGGCGGCGGCCTGCTCCAGGAAGGCCTGCACGCTGGTGGAGAACGAGTCGTAGGGGTGGTGCAGCAGCACGTCGCGGGCGCGCAGCGCGGCGAAGACGTCGCTGGGCCCGCTGCGCTCGCGCCCGTCGGTCAGCGCCAGGTGGGTGCGGGGCACGAACGTGGGGAAGCCGAGGTCCGAGCGGGCGGAACCGCCCAGGTCCGCGACGGTGTTCAGCCCCCGCAGGTCCAGCGGCTCGGGCAGCACGTACGTCTCCGCGCGGTTGACGCCGAGCTCGCGCAGCAGCAGCTCCCGCGTCTGCTCGGGGGTGTCCTCGGCGACCTCCAGGCGCACCGGTGGGCCGAAGCGGCGGCGCAGCAGCTCCTTCTCCAGGGCCTGCAGGAGGTTCTCGGCGTCGTCCTCCTCCACCTCCAGGTCCTCGTTGCGGGTGACCCTGAAGGTGTGGTGGGCGACGACGTCCATGCCGGGGAAGAGCTGGTCGAGGTGCTGGGCGATGATCCGCTCGACGGGCACGAAGCGGATGGGGCCCTGCTCGGGGCCCCGTCCGCGCCGGTCGTCGCGACCACCGGTGCCCGCCGCCTCGCCGTCCCTCGGCGCCGTACTGGCGCCCGCCGCCGTACCGGCTCCCGCCCCGGTCGTCGTACTGGCGCCCGCCCCCGTCGCCGGAGCGGTGTCGGCGAGGTCCTCGGGCACCATCACCAGCCGCGGCAGCAGCGGCGGCACCTTCACCCGCGCGAAGTGCTCCTTCTCCGTGGTGGTGTTGCGCACCACCACGGCCAGGTTCAGCGACAGCCCGGAGATGTAGGGGAAGGGGTGCGCGGGGTCGACGGCCAGCGGGGTCAGCACGGGGAAGATCGACTCGCGGAAGAAGTCGCCGAGCCCCTCGCGCTCCCGGTGCGAGAGCGCGTCCCACCCCACCAGGGTGATGTCGTGGTCGGCGAGCGCGGGACGCACGTGGTCGGTGAAGGCGGCGGCGTGCCGGGTCGCCAGCTCGTGCGCGCGCTTGCTGATCGCGGCGAGGACCTCGCGCGGCTCGAGCCCGCTGGCGGCGCGCACCGCCAGGCCCGCGGCGATGCGGCGCTTCAGCCCCGCGACGCGGACCATGAAGAACTCGTCGAGGTTCGAGGCGAAGATGGCCAGGAAGCGGGCGCGCTCCAGCAGCGGCAGCGCGGGGTCCTCCGCGAGCTCCAGCACCCGCTCGTTGAAGGCGAGCCAGCTCAGCTCGCGGTCGAGGAAGCGGTGGTCGGGCAGGGGCTCCTGCGCCTCCGCGGCACCGTCACCGCTGTGCTCGGGCTCCAGGTGCTCCTCGAGGGCCTCGGCCACCGATCCCGGGCGCGTGGGCGCGAAGCGACCGTCCGGCCCGCGCTGCGGCCCGGCGGCGGGGGTGGCGGCGGGGGCCGGGGCCGTGGTGGGTGGGGCCGTGGGGACCATCGGCCCATCATCGCAGGAGCGCACGGGCTCGACCGCGCGCCGCGGGCTCAGGCGGTGCCCTCGAAGACGACGTCGGTGGCCACCCGCGCGAAGCCGAGACCGGTGTAGGTGCGCCGGGCGGCGGTGTTGTCGCCCTCGACGTACAGGTCGACCACCACCGCCCCCCGCCCCGCCAGGTGGTGGAGCCCGACCAGGGCGGTGACGCGACCCAGCCCGCGACCCTGCGCGTCGGGGTCGACCCCGAGCACGTACACCTCGCCGTGGTCGCCGACGAGCTTCGTCCAGTGCGCGGCCAGCAGGTGGCCGGGCGGTCGCTGGTCCTCGCCCGACACCAGCAGCAGCAGGCCCGCCGGGTCGAACCACGGCTCGGCGGCGCGGGCGTCGAAGTCGCTCCGACCCCAGGCGCCCTGCTCGGGGTGAGCGGCGAAGGCGCGGGCGTTCAGGCGCAGCCACGCGTCCTCGTCGCGCCCGGGTCGGAAGGCGCGCACCCGCACGCCGTCGGGCAGCGACACGGGCGGCAGCGGGCGCGCGGGGCCCAGCGCGCGCTCCATGCGCCACAGCTCGCGGGCGCGGCGCAGACCGGCCGCAGCGGCCAGCGCCGCGGCGGCGGGGGAGTCGGTGTGGGACCACGCGTGCACCGCGCCCGACCCGGCGAGCTCGCGGCGCAGCCGGTCGGCCACCGAGCGGCCCAGGCCGCGCCCACGAGCACCGGGGTGCACGAGCAGCTCCACCGTGGTGGCGCTGCGGGTGCCGTCGCCGTCCCACGGCGCGGCGGGAGCGGGCCGGGCCTGCGCGTAGGCGAGCAGGTCGTGACCCTCGCGCAGCAGCAGGTGGCGCACGGGCACCGGCGCGACCGTGCGGTCGCGCAGGGCCAGGCGCGCGTCCTCGGCGAGCGGGTCACCACCGTCGCTGGCCGCCGCGGCCGCGACCAGGGCGAGGACCTCTCCCTCCTCGGTCGGGGAGGGAGAGGAGGTCGAGGTGATCGTCGGGGCGCTGGCGGTCCCGCTCAGCGCTCGCCCACCAGCGTCTGCCCCCCCAGGGCGCGGAGGTCGACGACGGGCCCCGGGTCGGCGGAGACCTCTCGCCGCTCGCGCTCCTGGTGCACGAAGCGGTAGCCGACGTTGCGCACCGTGCCGATGAGCTGCTCGTGGTCTGTGCCCAGCTTCGCCCGCAGGCGCCGCACGTGGACGTCGACGGTGCGGGTGCCCCCGAAGTAGTCGTAGCCCCACACCTCCTGCAGCAGCTGGGCGCGGGTGAAGACCCGGCCGGGGTGCTGCGCGAGGTGCTTGAGAAGCTCGAACTCCTTGTACGTGAGGTCCATGACGCGCCCGCGGACCTTCGCGGTGTAGGTCACCTCGTCGATGACCACGTCACCCGCGCGGATCTCCTCGGGCACCGCGTCGACGGACTCCGCGAGGGCCGCGCGGCCCACGGCCAGGCGGAGCCGGGCCTCGACCTCGGCGGGTCCGGCGCCGTCGAGCAGGACGTCGTCCGCGCCCCAGTCGGCCGCGACGGCGGCCAGGCCCCCCTCGGTCAGCACGAGGAAGAGCGGGCACGCGACCCCGGTGGTGCGCAGCAGGCGGGCGAGGGACCGCGCCGCCACGAGCTCGCGCCGCGCGTCGAGCAGGACGGCGTCGGCGGGGGGCGCGTCGACCAGCGCGGCGGGCTCGGCGGGCAGCACGCGGACGTGGTGGGCGAGGAGCGCGAGGGCGGGCAGCACCTCGGCCGAGGGTGCGAGGGCGTTGGTCAGCAGGAGGAGCTGGGCCATCTCGTGGTCTCCCGACCTCGGGGCGGCAGGGGCGGCTCGCCCCAGCGGCCGTTGCTACGTCGACGTGAAGTCTAGGTGAAGGGACGAAGAGAGGTCACCAGAACCTCTGAGAGGATCACCCGCGTGCCAGCGCCCCCGCCGACCGCGGCGCCCCGGCCGGGCCTGCCCCGCGCGGGCGTCGGAGCCGTCTCGGCCGTGGCCGGCGCGGCCCTGCTGGTGGGCGCGGCGGCCCTCGGCGCAGCGCCGTCCGCGGTGGTGGCCGCCGGGTTGGCGGTCGCGCTGGCGGTAGGCTGGCCCGGCCTGCTCGCCCTGCCCAGCCCGCGCGGCACGACGAGCGTGATCGCGCTGTCGGGCGTGGCCGCCGCGCTCGCCGTGGCGGCCGACGGGGCCGCCGGGCCCGGCGGTGCCGGTGCCGGTGAGCCGCTGCGCCGGCTGCCGGTGGTGCTGGCCCTCACCGTGCTGGTCGCCAGCGCCCACCAGCTCCTGCGGCGCGACCTGCGCCCCCGCGTCGTGGACGGGCTCGGGGGGACGCTGCTCGGCGCCGCCCTGGCGGGCAGCGCTGCAGCGTGGGTCGTGCTGCCCGGCACCCCGGCGGGCGCCTCGCTGGCCCTGGTGGCCGCCTGCGCCGCCGCCACCGCCTGCCTCCTGCTCCTGCTGCCCCTGCCCGCCCTCGGCGGCGCCGCCCTGTCGGCGGGTGGCTCCGTGCTGGTCGCCGCCGCGGTCGCCGCCGCCGCCCCGGGGGTGCCCGCGGGCACGGGTGCGGTGCTGGGCGTGGTCGTCGCGGTGATCGTCCTCGGGTTCCACCACCTGCTCGCCCGGTTGCCCGCGGCGGGTCGGGTGCGCTCGCGCGTGGCGCTGGTCGCCGCACCGCTGACCGCGTCGGGCACCGCGGCGTACGTCGTCGGCGCGGCCCTGGTCGGCTGAGCGCCCGGGGTCGAGGGCCCTCGCCGCAGCGCGCCCAGCGCGCTGGAGCCCTGACGGTGGCCTGGAGGGCCACGCCGCGGCCGTCGTGCATGCTCGGCCGGTCCTGGTGCACCGCACCGCAGCACGTCGCGGCGTGTCGTCGCGCCATCACGCCCACCGACCCCGCCGCCGTGGGAGCGTGCGCGCCGTGACACCGCTCGTCCTCGCCGCGCTCGCGGTCTTCGTCGCGGTGCGCGTGCTGCGGGCGGGGCTGGCCCGCCGCGCACGGCACCGGGCCCTCGCGGCGGCTGCCGCGCGCGCGGCAGCCGCCGCGCCGGTGCTGGTCCCGAGCGGCGCGCAGGTGCCCGTGGTCGCTCGCCCGCCGAGCCGCCG
>CAXTAK010000043.1:0-5154 GCA_964242735.1 uncultured Quadrisphaera sp.
CTCGTCGCAGCGCCCCGACCGTCCCTAGGGTCACCGGTGTGGCGGCCCGCCACCGCCGCCACCCCCGCCGAGGAGCCCGCCATGCCCGTCCCCACCCGCCGCCCCTGGGCCGGTGTCGCGCTCACCGCCGCGACCCTGGTGTCGCTGACCGCGTGCGGCGGCGCCGAGGAGGAGGCGGGCGGGACGGCGTCCGAGGGCGGCGGGCGGACGCTGACCATCGCCACCAGCAACGACGCCCCCTTCTCCTTCCTCGACGCCGAGACGGGAGACCTGATGGGCATCGACGGCGAGATGATGCTGGCGATGGCCGAGGCGGAGGGCTGGGAGGTCGAGGTCACCACCACCGACTTCGCCACGCTGATCCCCACCCTGGAGGCCGGGCGGGCCGACGTCATCGTCGACGCCATGTACATCACCGACGAGCGCGAGGAGCAGATCGACTTCACCGACCCCTGGTACAGCCAGGGCGAGGGGCTCGTCGTCCGCGAGGACGAGACCGGCATCGCGAGCCGCGACGACATCGCCGGCCGGATCGCCGGCGCCCAGACCGGCACCACCTTCCTCGACCTCGTCAACACCCTCGGCGCCAGCGAGGTGCTGCTCTTCGACTCCCAGGCCACCCTGCTCGACGCGGTGGAGAACGGGCAGGTCGACGTCGCGATGACCGACGTGGCGGTGGCCGCCTACACCCTCAGCCAGAACCCCGACGGCGGGCTGAAGATCGTCGAGCCCTACGAGCCGTACTTCCCGGGCACCGTCGGGGCCGGGGTCTCCCAGGACGACCCGGAGCTGACCGCCGACCTCAACGCGGCCCTCGCCGACCTCAAGGCCAGCCCGCGCTACCTGGAGATCCTCGAGTCCTACGGGCTGGGCGAGCCGAACGCCCTCCCGTGACCGGCGCTCGCCGGTGCGGCGGCCCACGACGGGAGGAGGTCCGTGGAGTTCGTCCGTGACACGCTCGCGGTGATCCCCTCGCTGCTGCGGGTCACGCCCGTGGTCATCCAGCTCGCGGTGGGCGCCATGGTCCTCGCGCTCGCGCTCGGCCTGGTCATCGCCCTGGTCAGGGTCAGCGGGCCCGCGCCGCTGCGGGCGGTGGCGGCCGCCTTCGTCGAGGTGGTGCGCGGCACGCCGCTGCTGGTGCAGCTGGTCTACATCTACTTCGTGCTGCCCGAGCTGGGCGTGCAGATCGACCCGCTGCCCGCCGGCGTCCTCGGGCTGGGGCTGAACTACGCCGCCTACCTCTCGGAGGTGTTCCGCTCCGCGATCCTCTCCATCGACCGGGGGCAGCACGAGGCGGCCCTGTCCCTGGGGTACACGCCCACCCGCACCCTGCTGCAGGTGGTGCTGCCGCAGTCGTTCACCACGGCCATCGGCCCTGTGGGCAACTACTTCGTGGCGATGGTGAAGGACACCTCGCTGACGTCGGTCATCGCCGTCACCGAGATCCTCAAGCAGTCGAACGTCATCGCCAGCCAGACGTTCCAGACCACGGAGGTCTACACCGCGGCCGCGCTGCTCTACCTGGCGATCAGCCTGCCGCTGGCGCGCCTCGTGGCCCTGGTCGAGCGGAGGATCCGTGCCCGTGCCTGAGACGGCCCGCCCCGCCGTCGAGGTGCGCGGGGTGCACAAGCACTTCCGCGTCGGACCGCCCGCGCCCGCGTGGCGGCGGCTGTTCTCACGGGTCGACGGGCGCCCGCTGGTCGAGGTGCTCAAGGGCGTCGACCTCACCGTGCACGAGGGTCAGACGGTGGCGATCCTCGGGGCCAGCGGCTCGGGCAAGAGCACGCTGCTGCGCTGCATCAACCACCTGGAGACCATCGACGACGGACGCATCCTCGTCGACGGGCACCTCGTCGGGTACACCGAGAAGGACGGCGCGCTGGTGCCCCAGGGCGCCCGGCGCACCGCGCAGCAGCGGGCCGGCATCGGGATGGTGTTCCAGCAGTTCAACCTGTTCCCGAACAAGACCGCCCTCGGCAACGTCATGGCGCCGCTGCGGGCGATCAAGAGGATGGGCGCCGAGCAGGCGCGGGCGATCGCCGTGGAGCAGCTCACCCTCGTGGGCCTGGCGGACCGGGTCGACGCCTACCCGAGCCGGCTCTCGGGGGGGCAGAAGCAGCGCGTCGCCATCGCCCGGGCGCTCGCGATGGACCCGGCGGTGATGCTCTTCGACGAGCCGACCTCCGCGCTGGACCCCGAGCTGGTCACCGAGGTGCTGGCCGTGATCCAGAAGATCGCCCTGGGGGGGACGACGGCGATCATCGTCACGCACGAGGTCGCCTTCGCCCGCGACGTCGCGGACCGGGTGGTCGTCATGGACGGCGGGGTCATCGTCGAGGAGGGGCCGACCGCGCAGGTCTTCAGCTCGCCGCAGCACCCGCGCACGCGGGGGCTCCTGCAGCGGAGCCAGGCGCGGGGCCCCGCCGACTGACCCCCTCGCCGAGGACGGGTCAGGGCAGCAGGACGACCTTCCCGCCGGCGTGCTCGCCCGCGACGAGCTCCTGCGCGTCGGCCGCCTCGGCGAGGGGGAACGTGCGCGCGACGACGACCTCGAGCTTCCCGTCCTCGACCAGCGCCGTGAGGCGGAGTCGGGCGGCGTCCCGGATGCCCGCCCCGGGGTCGGCGCCCGGGGCCTCGCCGATGAGGGCGATGCCGTCACCGGCCCTCCCGAAGGCGGCCGCGGAGACGACCAGGCGGGGCACCGGGACCAGCTCGAGGGAGGCGTCGACGGCCTCGTCGGTGCCCACGGCGTCGATGGCGGCGTCGATCCCGCCCGGGGCGGCGGCGCGCACCCGGTCGACCAGGCCGGGCCCGTAGGCGACCGGGATGACGCCGTACCCGCGCAGCGCCTCGTGGTGGCGCTCGCTGGCGGTGCCGATGACCGTGGCGCCGTCCGCGACGGCGATCTGCGCGGCGGTCAGGCCCACGCCGCCCGAGACGCCGTGGATCAGCACCGTCGTGCCGCCGATCACACCGGCGGCGATGAGGGCGTGGATCGCGGTCGTCCCGGTGAGCATGAGCCCCGCGGCGGCCTCGAAGGACATGGCGGCCGGCTTCGGTACCACGCTCGCGGCCGGCACGGTCACCTCGTCGGCGTAGCCCCCGGTGATCGGGTAGGCGATCACCTCGTCGCCCACCGCGACGTCCCCGGCCCGTCCGCGGGCGCCCTCGCCGACGGCGGTGACCACCCCGGAGACCTCCATGCCCTGCGGCATCGGCAGCTGGGCGGGGTCGGAGCCGAAGGCGCCGCTGTAGAGCTTGTGGTCGACGGGGTTGATGCCCGCGGCGCGCACCGCGATGCTCACCTCGCCCGGGCCGGGCGCCGGCAGCTCGGGGTGGGCGACGGTGAGCCCCTCGGGCCCGCCGAAGGCGGTGGCGACGATCGCGGTGGTCATGGGTCCTCCAGCGCTGCTGCGACACCGCGCATTCCGGGCACCTGCGGGGCCCGGTGGTCCAGGCCACCGCCGACCGGCAGTGGACGACCCCGGTCGGCGTCCCGTCCCGGCGCACACTGGGCCCGTGGACGCCGCCCCGCTGCCCGAGCACGTCGACGTCCTCGTCGTCGGCGCCGGCCTCTCCGGCATCGGCGCGGCCTGCCAGCTGCGCCGGCACCGCCCGGGCCGGTCCCTGGTGGTGCTGGAGGCCCGGGAGGCCACCGGTGGCACGTGGGACCTGTTCCGCTACCCCGGGGTCCGCTCCGACTCCGACATGACCACCCTCGGGTACTCCTTCGCACCGTGGACGGCAGGTACCTCCATCGCCGACGGCGCCTCGATCCTGCGCTACCTCCGCGAGACCGCCCGCGAGCACGGGGTGGACGCCCTGGTCCGCACCGGGCACCGCGTGGTGTCCGCGGAGTGGTCCAGCGACGCGGCCCGGTGGACCGTGGAGGTGCGGCGCGCCGCCACCGGCGACACGGTGCGGATGACGTGCGGGTTCCTCCACGCGTGCACCGGCTACTACCGCTACGACGCCGGGCACACCCCGGCCCTCGCCGGCGCCGAGCGCTTCACCGGGCGCGTGGTGCACCCGCAGCACTGGCCCGCGGACCTCGACGTCACCGGCGCGCGCGTGGTCGTGATCGGCAGCGGGTCCACCGCGGTGACCCTGGTGCCCGCCCTGGCGCGCACGGCGGTGCACGTGACGATGCTGCAGCGCTCCCCGAGCTGGGTGGTCTCGCTGCCCTCGCGCGACGCCCTCGAGGCCCGTCTGCGGCGGGTCCTGCCGCCCCGCGCCGTCCACGCCGTGGTGCGCGCGAAGAAGGTGGCGCTGGGCACCGCGACCTACCACCTGGCCCGCCGCGCCCCCGCCCTGGTGGGCCGCGCGCTGCTGCGCCGGGTGGCCGCGCAGCTGCCCGAGGGCTCCGACACGGCCGCGCACTTCGTCCCCCGCTACGCGCCCTGGGACCAGCGGCTGTGCATCGCCGCGGACGGCGACCTGTTCCGCGCGCTGTCCAGCGACCGGGCGGGCGTGGTCACCGGGGAGATCGACACCCTCACCGAGACCGGGGTGCGGCTGGCCTCGGGGGAGGAGCTCGCGGCCGACGTCGTCGTCACCGCCACCGGGCTGCGCCTGCTGGCGCTCGGCGGGATGGCCCTGCGCGTGGACGGCGCCGACGTCGACCTGCCCGGGCGCACCGCCTACAAGGGGATGATGATCTCCGGGGTGCCGAACTTCGCCTTCGTGGTCGGGTACACGTACGCCTCGTGGACGCTGAAGGCCGACCTCGTCGGTGAGCACGTGTGCCGGCTGCTCGACCACATGGCCCGTCGCGGGCTCGACGTCGCCACCCCCACGGCCCCGCCGGGCCCGCCCGGGGCGGCGGGCGGCTCGCCGCTGATCGACTTCACCTCCGGGTACGTGCGGCGCGGCATCGGCGCGTTCCCCACCCAGGGCGCGCGGGTGCCGTGGCGGCTGCGGCAGAACTACTACGCCGACGTGCTGCTGCTGCGCCACGCCCGCGTGGACGGCGAGGGGCTGGTGCTGTCGCGGGCGCCGGCCGCGGCCCCCGCGCCGCAGCCGGCCCCGCATCCGACTCCGCATCCAGCCCTTCAGCCGACGGGGGTGTGAGCGCGTGCGCGACTACCCCTTCGCGGGCGGCACCGCCGTGGTCACCGGCGCCGCGGGCGGCATCGGCGAGGCGCTCGCGCTCGC
>CAXTAK010000044.1:0-3997 GCA_964242735.1 uncultured Quadrisphaera sp.
GCCCACGGCGACGACCCCGAGTTCGGGTACCGGTTCCTCGCCGACGAGCTGGCGCGCACCGGGCTCAGCGCCGGTGAGCGGCGCATCTGGCGCCTGTGCTCACAGCAGCGACTGTGGTCGGCCACGTGCGCAAGGGTCGGATGGGCAGCGGCAAGACCCCTGGCCCCGCCGTGCACGACGACCACGTCCAGCGGGACTTCACCGCCCCAGCACCGGACCGGGTGTGGGTCACCGACATCACTGAGCACCCCACCGGTGAGGGCAGGGTCTACTGCTGCGCCATCAAGGACCTGTTCAGCAACCGGATCGTCGGCTACGCCACCGACGAACGGATGACCGTCCACCGGGCCGTCACCGCGCTGCGCACCGCGGTCGCCCGCCGCCAGCCGACCGGGGTGGTGATCGTCCACTCGGACCGCGGCTCCCAGTTCCGCGCCCGGACCTTCCGCGCGGTGCTGACCGCCGCCGGGCTGCAAGGCTCGATGGGCCGGGTCGCTTCCACCGGCGACGACGCCGCGATGGAGTCGTGGCACGCGCTGCTGCAGAGGGTGCAGTCGGCGAGCAGGTCACCGGTGCAGAGCCCGTGAGTTCTTCGGCGAGGAAGATTCGGCCGCGGTCGTCGACCTCCAACCCCACCGACGGCGTTCCGACCGCTGCGCTGACGACCTTCCCCCTCCGGTGCGCAGGTCTTCGCGGTGGATCGAGCCGTCGACCCGGGAGCCGACGTAGGCGACCTCACCGCGCCCGATGTCGATGCCCTCGGGCTGGAACCCGGCGGGCGGGTCGATGCTGGCCAGTCGGTGTGTCGCCGCGGTCGTCGAGATGGCGCCGGGAAGCACGAGGCTGAGCGTGGTGCGAGCAGCGCGGTGATGCGGAGGGTGGACGTCCGAAGGGCTCCCACGGGTCGATGCGGACGGGCGAACGGCTGGCTGCTCGCCGGGTCATCGGGTCACCACGACCTTGCCGACCATCTGGCCGGTCTCGACGATCCGGTGCGCCTCGCGCAGGTTCTCGGCCGTGAGGCCCTCCAGCACGGTGGTCGCAGTGGTGGTCAGCGTGCCGTCGTCGAGGAGGGCCGCGACCCGGTCGAGGAGGCGCCGCTGCTCACCGAGGTCCGCGGTGGTGTACGAGGACCGGGTGAACATCAGCTCGTAGTGCCAGGTGATGCTCTTGGGGAACAGCGGTGACAGGTCTAGGCCGGCGACGCCGACGATGCAGGTGATCTGGCTGAACGGCTTCGCGATCGCCGCTAGGGCCTCGATGGTCCCCGACGGGTAGGACGTGAAGATGTAGTCGGTGCCGTCAGGTGCGGCCGCGAGCACGCTGGCGGCGAGGTCCTCGCGGTCGATGACCGCGTCGGCGCCCATCCGGGCGGCGAAGGCCCGCGACTCCGTCCGTCCGCCGGTCGCGACGACGGTCAGACCGGTGAGTTGCTTGGCCAGCTGGATCAGGATCGACCCGACCCCGCTGGCACCGCCGAGCACGAGCAGGGTGCCGGTGCTTTCGGGCGTCAGCCGGAACTTCTCGAACATCGTCTCCCACGCCGTGATCGTCGTCAGTGGCATGGCCGCCGCCTCGGCGTCGCTGAGGGACGCCGGCTTCGTCCCGACGATCCGCTCGTCGACGACGTGGTGCTCGGCGTTGGCGCCGGGCCGAGTGACGTCCCCGGCGTAGAAGACCGCGTCGCCGACGGCGTAGTGCTCGACCTCCGGGCCGACGGCGGCCACGACCCCGGCCGCGTCGTAGCCGAGGACCGTAGGTGCGCTGCCCGGAGCGATGCCGGCGCGGCGCTTGACGTCGGCGGGGTTCACCGACACCGCCCGCACCTCCACGAGCAGGTCCCGAGGACGCAGCGGGGACAGGGGGAGGTCGAGCTCGACGAACGACTCGGGGTCGGTGACGGGCAGTGCTCGGGTGGAGGCCAGTGCGCGGGTGGTGGTGATCGATCCGGTCATGGGGCTGGGTCCAGTCCTGTCGGGTGTGGTCTCGTGCGGCGCGCGAGCGAGGTCGGGCAGTCCCTGGCAGTACAGCTATCGGCGCACCGTCCGTCCACCGACTCGTGTTCCCCGAGTCGGTCGCCGCCACGGACCGCTTCGGAGTGTGGGCGAATCCAACAGGGGGTTCACTGCAGACCCAGCGCGACGGCCAGACGGTGCTCGACCTCGTCGACGGTGCCACGACCATCGACGGCGACGAGGAGCCGCTGCGCTTCGTAGTGAGCGATCACCGGTGCGCTCTGCTCCGCGTAGGTGGCGAGACGGGCGCGCACGGTGGCCGCCACGTCGTCGGCGCGCTGCTCGGTGACAGCCCTGCGGGCCAAGCGAGTCTCGACCTCATGGTGATCGACGCAGATCTCGACGGCGACATCGACCGGCGTCACCGCCTCGGCGAGCAGTGTGTCGAGCACCTCGGCCTGAGCGACGGTGCGCGGGTACCCGTCGAGCAGGAACCCGCTGATCACGTCGGACTGCCGCAGACGGTCAGCGACCATCGCGTTGGTGATGTCGTCGGGTACGTACTGGCCGGCGTCCACGAACTGCCTCACACGCGAGCCCAGAGCGGTCCTCTCGCGCAGGTGCGCTCGGAAGACGTCGCCTGTGGACACCGCCGGCACGCCGAGCCGGGCACTCAGGCGTGACGCCTGGGTGCCCTTGCCCGCGCCCGGCGGCCCGATCAGCACCACCCGCCGCGGCGCCCCTCCGCCTCGGGGGCTCACCGGGCGCTCGCGGCGAGGTGGGTCCACGTGTCGACCACGGTGTCAGGGTTCAGCGACATCGACTCGGTGCCCTGCGCGACCAGCCACTGGCCGAGGTCGGGGTGGTCGCTGGGTCCCTGCCTGCAGATCCTGACGTACATCCCCCGCGCCTTGCACGCCGCGATGGCCTGGGCCATGAGGGCGAGCACGGCGGGGTCGCGCTCGTCGAAGGAGCCGGCGACCAGGGCGGAGTCCCGGTCGACGCCGAGGGTGAGCTGGGTCAGGTCGTTGGAGCCGATGGAGAACCCGTCGACGTGGTCGAGGAAGGCGTCGGCGAGGACGGCGTTGGAGGGGACCTCGCACATCATCACCACCCGCAGGCCGTCCTCCCCGCGACGCAGCCCGTGCTGGGTGAGGAGTGCGACGACGCCCTGCGCCTCGGCGACGGTGCGCACGAACGGGATCAAGATCCACACGTTGGTCAGCCCCATGGCGCCCCGGACGTGGCGCAGCGCCTCGGCCTCCATCGCGAAGCACTCGGCGAAGCCCGGAGAGAGGTACCGGGCCGCCCCGCGGTATCCGATCAACGGGTTCTCCTCGTGCGGCTCGTACGCCGCGCCGCCGAGCAGGCCCGCGCACTCGTTGGACTTGAGGTCCGACAGCCGCACGACGACCGGCTCGGGAGCGAAGGCCGCCGCGATGGTGGTGACCCCCTCGGCGACCCGCTGCACGAAGGACTCGCGCGGCGAGGGGTAGGTGGCGACGACGCGCTCGACCTGGGCGCGCAGCGACGGCTCGAGCGCGTCGTCGCCGTCACCGGCCGCCAGCGCCGGCAGTGCGCGCGGGTGGACGCCGATCTGCCGGTTGATGATGAACTCCAGGCGGGCCAGGCCCACCCCGGCGTGGGGCAGCCGGGCGAAGGCGAAGGCCTGGTCGGGCGTCCCGACGTTCATCATGATCTTCACGTCGAGCGGTGGCACCTCCTCGACGTCGGACGTCTCGACGGTGAAGGGCACCGGCCCTCGTGGACCAGGCCCGTGTCGCCCTCGGAGCACACGACGGTCACGTCGGTGCCCTCGGTGAGGGCGGTGGTCGCGCTGCCCGTCCCGACCACCGCGGGGATGCCGAGCTCGCGGGCGATGATCGCCGCGTGGCAGGTGCGGCCGCCGCGGTCGGTGACGATGGCCGCCGCACGCTCCATGATGGGTTCCCAGTCGGGGTCGGTCATGTCCGCGACCAGCACCGGTGAGTGAGGTTCCCCCGCTTCGTTGGAGGCTTGTTTACTGGGTTCCAACTCCGGCG
>CAXTAK010000045.1:0-3368 GCA_964242735.1 uncultured Quadrisphaera sp.
GCCACCGCCGGTGAGGTTGCGGCACGAGGTCACACGGACGCCGCCGCCGCGCCACACTGGGCCCGTGGACGCCACCGAGGACACCCTGCAGAAGGCCCTGCGGATCAACCTCGACCCGCGCTGGTACGGCACGGTCGCCGAGATCGGCGCGGGCCAGGAGGTGGCGCGCTGGTTCTTCCGCGCCGGCGGCGCCGCGGGCACGATCGCGAAGTCGATGTCGGCGTACGACATGGCGGTCTCCGACGCCGTGTACGGCAAGTCCGACCGCTACGTCTCCCGGGGCCGCCTGCAGGCGATGCTCGACCACGAGCTCGACCTGAACATCGACCGCCTGTCCGCCAGCCGCGGCGACGACACCTCCTTCTTCGCCTTCGCCGACACGGTCGTGGCCCGCAGCTACCGCGGCGGCAACGAGTGCCACGGGTGGATGGGCGTGGCCTTCCAGGCCCACCCGCGCGACGAGATCAGCAAGGTGGTGCTCCACGTGCGGATGCTCGACGAGGACGCCGGGCTGCAGCAGGAGGCCCTGGGCATCGTGGGGGTCAACCTGCTGCACGCGGCGTTCTTCGAGCGCGACGAGCCCGGCCTGTTCGTGGCCAGCCTGCTCGACCGGCTCTCCACCGGGCGCATCGAGATCGACATGCTGTCGTTCTCCGGCATCGAGTTCCGCCGGGTCGACAACCGGCTGATGGCCCTGGAGCTGGTGCACCTGGGCCTGAGCGGCGTGGCGATGTTCGGCCCCGACCGCCAGGTGATCCAGCCGTCGGAGGCCCTGCGCAAGCACGCCGTCCTCGTCGAGCGCGGCAGCTTCCGCCCGCCGACGGTGGTGAACATGGACATGATCGAGTGCGCGCGCGCGGAGTTCGAGGCCGACCCGGCCGTGGCGGGCCGCCCGGTGCTGACCCTCACCGAGCTGACGATGAGCAACCTGCTCGCCGGGGGCCAGGACGTCGACCGGCGCGACTTCCTCGCTCGCGTCGACCTGCTCGCCGCGTGCGGCATGACCGTGCTCATCTCGAACTACGTGGAGTACCACCGCCTGGCCGCGTACCTGGCGTGGCGCACCACCGAGCGGATCGGGATGGTCATGGGGGTCCCGAGCCTGCGCGACCTGTTCGACGACGCCCAGCACGCGCACCTGCCCGGGGGCATCCTGGAGTCCTTCGGCCGGCTGCTGAAGAACGACCTCAAGCTGTTCGTCTACCCGATGAAGGACCTGGACGACGGACGCGTGATCACCGCCGATGACCTCGAGGTCGGCACCGAGCTGCAGCCGCTGTTCGACTACCTCTCGGGGCGGGGCAGCTTCGTGCACCTGGACGAGTACAAGCCGGAGTACCTGAACATCCTCTCGCGCGACGTGCTGAAGCGGATCAAGGCCGGCGACGACAGCTGGGAGCAGATGGTGCCCCCGGAGGTGGCGGAGCTGATCATCAAGCGGCAGTTCTTCGGGTACCAGGCCGCCGCCTGAGCGTGGCGGGCGTGGCGCTCCGTGCCCTACGGTCGGCCCCGAGGCGCCCCTCCCGCTGAGCGCCCGCCCGCGCGAGGGGGACCCGCATGTGCACCGACCACACCGCCGGCGCCGTCCAGCACCGCACCAGCGACCACGCCCTGAGCCGGAGGGCGGCGCTGGCGACGGGCGTGGCGGCGGCTACCACCGTCGCGCTGGCCGGTACCGCCGCAGCAGGGGGGCCGGCGTCCACCGCCCTGGGCCGTGGTGCACGGCGGGGCCTGGTCGATCTCACGCACCCGTTCACCACCACCTTCCCCACCTTCACCGACGGTGAGGAGCCCTCCCGGGCCACCGTCGTCACCATCGAGGAGGACGGGTCCTACCTCCAGGAGTGGCGGCTCTTCGAGCACAACGGCACCCACGTGGACGCGCCGGGGCACTTCGCTCCCGGCGGGCGCCTGGCGACGGACCTGGTGCTGGAGGAGCTCGTCGTCCCCGCGGTCGTCATCGACATCGCCGCGCGCGCCGCGCAGGACCCCGACACCGTCGTCACGGTCGACGACGTCCGCGCTCTCGAGCGCCGGGACGGGCGGATCCCGCCCGGCGCGGCGGTGCTGATGCACTCCGGGTGGGCCGCGAGGGCCGGTGACCGCCAGGCGTACCGCGGCACTGACCCCGACGGGGTGCTGCACTTCCCCGGCTTCGGCGCCGAGGCCACCGAGTGGCTCCTGCGGCACCGCCAGATCCGCGGCCTGGGCGTGGACACCCTCAGCACCGACCCCGGCACCTCCGAGGCGTTCGAGACGCACGTGCTGCTGGCTGCCGCTGACCGGTACGGCGTGGAGAACCTCGCGCACCTCGACCAGCTGCCCCCGCGGGGGGCGACGCTGGTCGTCGGGATCATCCCCTTCGAGGAGGGCTCCGGCGGCCCCGCACGGGTGTTCGCCGCGGTGTGAGCGCGGCCGGGGCCGACCGGCCGGTGATGGCCCGTCGGTACGACGGCGCCCTCCCACGCGGCAGGCCTCCACGGGGAGGCTCCTGGTGCTCCGCCGCCGCCACGGCCACGCGGATCCGCGGCCTTCCGATCAGTCGTCGGCGTCAGCCAGCCAGGCGGCCACCGACCCGATGAAGGCCGTGATGTCGCGGCCGGCCCGCGGCAGCGCCGCGGCGACGATGTCGAGGTCGACGCGCCCGTCGTGGTGCACCAGCAGGTTCCGCACGCCCACCGCCGCTGAGAGGGAGGCAGCGAGCTCGGCGTCGATCACGCCGGCCGCACGGGTCTCCTCGACGGCCTCGCGGTACGTCGACGGTGATCGAGCGCCCTGCGCCGCAGCGAGGTGGCTGCACACGGCGACGACGAGGTCGACCAGCTGCGTGAGCACGCGCTCCGCGGCGAGCCGGGTCACGACATCGCGGCGCAGCTGGTCGCCGCTCACTCCCCCGAGCAGCTCCAGGGCTTCCAGGAGGTCTTCGAGGTTCCGCAGGCGCGCGTGCACGGTCGCCGGGTCGAGCGAGCGGGGGCTCATCGGCCCGCCAAGCGCCGCAGGTCCTGATCGCGCAGCCAGCCGGTCTCGAAGAACTCCAGGGCGGCAGCCATCTGCGTGCGCGCGAACAGACCGGGAACGCCCTCGTACAGGGGGATCGCCCCCACGAGCGCGTTGCGGCGAGCCGTGGGCGATGCGCCGTCCAGCACGAGCAGGTCGACCGCGTCCGTTCCCGTGACATCGATGAGCTCGCCGATCAGGGCCAGCAGGTGCTCGCTCGGCACGCCTGCCACCGCGACGTCGAGGTCCCGGGCGTCGGGCGCGCCGCGCGCGGCGCTGCCGAAGACGGTGACCAGCACGGCGCCGTGCTGCCGGCAGATGGCTTCGAGGCGCCCGTCGTCCGCGGCGCTGCGGAGCCGCTGGAGCGCGAC
>CAXTAK010000046.1:0-3118 GCA_964242735.1 uncultured Quadrisphaera sp.
CCTCCACCAGACCCGGGGCGGTTCACGAGCTGATCGAGGCGCGCGGACACCTGATCACCGCGTCCGCGAGCAGGGGCTGGCGGGGCGGGTCGGTCGACGGGGTGTGGCGGCCGGGGCAGGTCGAGGGCCGGTGGCTCGACGAGCACGGCATTCCCCACGACTGGTGGGGCGGCTGACGCTCTTGGGCACTGATGGTCAGCGCGCTGGAGGCGGAGAGACACGAGAGTGGGTCACATCCAACCCCGACGGTCAGAACAGGTGTGACGCTGTCTTGCCCGCGCCGGGCGGGGCTGGCCGGGCAACGCCCGTCCGCAGCAGGACGCACGGCTACGGCGGTCCGCTTTCGACCGACCACCTGATGACCGGACCTGTTCGGTGCCCGGCATGCGGGTTGCTCGCGCTGGCGGTCACAGGGGTGTCCGGGCGGGCCCCAAGAGGGCCCCGGTCGAGCTCGTGCGAGGTGATTCAGAGAGGTCCAAATCCGACTCGGCGTCACTCCGCGCACCGTCCCTGACCTGGATGAACGACCAGAATGCGCGATGTGGACGTCGGCTCAGTCCACGTCAGGGGCGCCAGGATCGTTCTCATGATCCCTCGGTCCCGGCCTGGAGTTGCGGTCGTCCGGTCAACAGCATGCTCACCCCCTGGACCGCGGTAAGGATGACGCCGTGGACGACTTGGGCGTGCGTACCTACACCGGTCCGGAGGGCCCGGAGGTGGCCCAGCCACGCGGTGTCGTGACCGTGGGCGTAGTGCCCGTGGGGGCCACGGCGCATCGCCCAGCGCAGCCGCAGAGCCCGGCGGTGGCGCACTACCTCGACCACCTGGCCGCTGCTGGCTGCGTCGGCTCGCCGCGCTACCTCGGCCGCGACCACGCCGGGCGCGACGTGCTGGGCCATCTCGACGGTCAGGTGCCCGGCGACCCGCCACAAGCGTGGGCCGCCGACCGGCAGCTGCTGGCCACCGTCGAGCACCTGCTGCACGCCCTGCGCGGGGCCTTCGACGGAAGCGCCGTGGACCGCGGGTCCCCGCCCCCGTCGGGCGGCGCCTGGTTCACCTGGCCCTGCCCACCGGCATGGATCTGGTGCAGGTGCCACCCGCGCCGGTCTCGGAGCTGGTCGCGCACAACGACGTCACCCCGCAGAACGTCGTCGTGCGGGGCGGGCGCGCGGTGGGGCTCATCGACTTCGACATGGCCGGGCCGACCATCCGCAGGAGCGACTCCTGCTCCACGGCCCTGTACTGGGTGCTGCGACGCGACCCCGCCGACCCGTGGCCGACCTGGGACGACGTCGACCAGGCCGCGCGCCTGCGGGTGCTCGCCGACGCCCGAGTGCGCCGCCCTAGTCGACCTGGGCGTCATCCACGCTCCGAGCGCGGGTGATGGCTGGTGCGAGCTGCCACCGAGCACTGGAGCAGCGGCTGGACCCAGATGTGGGACGAGGGCGTCGGTGACGTCATCTGCCGCCGGCACCGGTGGCTGATCACCTCCGAGGACCACCTGATGGCGACCTTGGTCCGCCGAGCGACCGGTGCGAGGGCCACCCGATCTCTTGTCATTCGCATGACGGATGCTTATCGTTGTCATGTGAATGCCCCGGCGCCGGCCCTCCTGCCCCTGCTGCGCAGCGAGAACCAGCTGCGCCTGCTCGTCGCACTCCTCCTGGACCCCACCCGCCGCTACACCGTCACGGAGCTGGCCCGGGCGACCCGCGTGGCGCAGCCGAGCGTCAGCCGGGAGGTCACCACGCTGGTGGACCTCGGGCTCGTCACCGCTGAGCTCGACCACGGACGCCGGCTCCTCACCGCGAACCCCGAGTCCCCGATCTTCCCCGAAGTCTCGTCGTTGGTGCTCAAGACTGCCGGACCCGCCGTCGTCGTCGCCCGCCACCTCAGCGGTGCCGTGGGCATCGTCGAGGCTCACCTCTACGGATCCTGGGCCAGGCGGCACACCGGCGAGCCCGGTCCAGCGCCCGGTGACATCGACGTCCTGGTCGTGGGCACCGTCAACGTCGCCGACGTCCGCCGGCGCACCGACGCCGCCGGCCAGAAGCTCAGCCGCGACGTCAACGTCACCGTGCTCAGCGCCAGGGAGTGGGACGAGCCGTCCTCGGGCTTCGTCCGCCACGTCCGCGCCTCCCCCCTCGTGCCGCTCGAGCTGACAGCCACGCCGGACGAGGGCCGGCCCCGGCGGTGAGCACCGTGCAGCAGCTGCTCGGCGCCGGGCGCCTGCAGCAGGTACCGGCCGACCGGGACGCGGCCCTGGCCCGGCTGCAGCGCGCCGTCCAGCACCTGGCCACCGCGCGGGAGCTGGTCGGGCGCGACAACGAGGTCGCTTACGGGTCGCTGTACGACGCGGCCCGCAAGGCCATCACCGCCCACATGCTCGCCCACGGGCTCCGCGCCACCGCCCGCGCCAAGGCCCACGAGGCAGTCGGGCAATACGCCGCCGAGTGGATCCCCGACTCCTCCGGGGGCGTCGCCGCGTTCGACCGACTGCGCCGCCGTCGCAACCGCAGCGAGTACGAGGACGCCGTCATCGGCGACCAGGACGTCACCACCGATCTGACCCTCGCCCGCGGCATCGTTGAGGCCGTGAGCGTCGCCCTCGGACCACCCTGACGTCACAGGTCCGCGCCGGCCCACGTCTCCCCCGTGCGCTAGCGTCGATTTGCAGTCCATCTGCAGTTGGGACGCCACGGCACCGCACTGGACGACAAGGCCGCGGGGCCCGCCGCACCGCATCACCGCACGTCACAGCATCAGACGACACGAATCCGGACTGGGCGACAAGCGCTCCGACAGGAGTTCAAGTCCCCCCTCGGACACCGATCGTCAGGGCTGTGACCAGCGATGATGCTGGCGCAAAGGATCCTCTGAGCCTCGGATGTGCAGTTGGGCTGAAAGCAAGAGTCCAGGCAAGCGCACTGAGTTCAACTCCTCCTGTCGCTGACCGCGGTCGCTGTGGCCAGTCAGTGCCACCGGCCACGGCTGGCGCGCGGGAGGAGAGCCACCATGGTGAGGACGAGTACCGGGTGGACCCGGCGGACAGCGGACCGTGCTGCCAACGGAGCGGGCAGCGTGGTCGCCCGGCCCTTGGCCAGCGGGTCGACCGCCG
>CAXTAK010000047.1:0-2562 GCA_964242735.1 uncultured Quadrisphaera sp.
TCGACGTCGTGGAGTTCGTCGACTCCGCCCACACCCCGCGCAACGCGCTGCTGCGGGCGGTGCGCACCGGCGCGGCCCCGACGGCCGAGCAGGTCGCGGAGTACCGGGAGCTGACCGCGGCGTGGGGCGTGCGCCCGGCCCTGGCGGAGCGGCTCGCGCCGGAAGTGGTCGACGTCCTGGCCCGTGACGGGACATGATCGCCGCGTGACCGCCGACGTCGACGACGCGCGCGAGCTCGCGCGGTCCCTGCGCGCCCTCGTGGACTGGTCCCAGGCCGTTGCGGGCGGCGACCGCACCAGCCCCGTCGTCACGCGGCTGCAGGACCACCTCGGCGAGCAGGGGCTCGAGCAGTCGGTGGTCACACGCACGATGCCGGCCTTCGAGCACGTCAACCTCCAGCTGGCGCTGCAGGCGTGGACGACGCGGTCGGGCCGGCGGGTGGAGGTGCTCGGCCCCGGCCTGCCGCCCCGCTACGAGGTCGACCTGCAGCAGCTGCTGCACGGCGAGCACCTCCCTCCGGTGCGCCTGACCTCACCGGAGCTCGTCGACCTGCCGTCAGGACCCGACCGCACCACCGCGTGCTGGCGGACGGCGCTGCTGCTGGTCGACGAGGGCGCCGACGCCGAGGGCGCCGCGCGGGGACGGTGCGCACTGCTGGTGCGGGGCCCCGACCCGCGCCACGGCCAGCCCGACGTCGTCCTCGAGGTGGCGGGCCTGCCCACCGCGCGCGCCCAGGAGCTCCTCGCCGAGGTCGACGCGCTGCGCTCGGAGCACAACACCTTCCGCGGCCAGCTCGTCGAGCTCGTCCCCGGGTCGTCCGGGCTCGACGTCCGCTTCCCCCGGCTCCCACCCACCGAGCGCGAGGACGTCGTGCTGCCCGAGGCGGTGCTGCGCCGGGTCGAGCGGCACGCGCTCGGGATCGCCGAGCACCGCGAGGCGCTGCTCGCCGCCGGGCAGCACCTCGAGCGGGGCCTGCTGCTGCACGGGCCCCCCGGCACGGGGAAGACGCACACCACCCGCTACCTCGTGCAGCACCTGCCGGGCGCGACCGTGTTCCTGCTCTCCGGTCGCTCGCTCGGGCTGATCAGCGCCGTCACCGCACTGGCCCGCGACCTGCAGCCGTCGGTGGTGGTCCTCGAGGACGTCGACCTCGTCGCCGAGGACCGCGCCCACGGCCCAGGGCCGAGCCCCGTGCTCTTCGAGCTGCTCGACGCGATGGACGGCGCCGCCGCCGACGCCGACCTCATGTTCCTGCTGACGACCAACCGCGCCGACCTCCTCGAGCCGGCCCTGGCCGCTCGGCCGGGGCGCGTCGACGTGGCCGTCGAGATCGGGCTCCCCGACGCCGACGCCCGGCGACGCCTCCTGGCGCTCGCCTCGCGCGGCACGCCGCTGTCGGTGAGCGAGGCCGACGTCGACGAGGTGGTGGCCCGCACCGAGGGCGTCACCGCTTCGTTCGTCAAGGAGCTGGTGCGCCGCGCCGTCCTCGAAGCGCTCGCTGCGGGGCCGGACGACGCGGGGCCGGCGGACGCCGGAGGCGTGCCCGTCGTCACCGGCGAGCACCTGCTGGCAGCGCTCGACGACCTGCTCGACTCCACCCAGGGCGTGACGCGCGCGCTGCTGGGCGTGCCCGCCGACCAGAGCACGCCGTCCGCGCCGGCGCCCGTGGGCGAGAGGTCGGGCCACGGCGGGGCGGGGTGGATCGGCGGCGCGCACACGTCGAGCCTGGACATCAGCCATGACTGACCCCGCGCCCCTCCGGGAGCCGGAGGACGTCGCGGTGGTCGAACGGGACCTGAGGCGGGCCCTGGGCGCGTGGGCGGTGGCCAGCACAGCGACCGGGGTCGTGGTCCGGGTCCTCGCGGGCAGCGCCCGGAGCCCGCGGCGTCCCGTGCTCGCCGGGTTCGGCACGCAGACCGCGCTGTGGGGCGCGGCCGACGGCGTCATCGCCGGTGTCGGTGCGCTGCGCGCCGACGGTGACCAGGAGCCGGCGACCCTGCGCCGGCTCCTGGTCCTCAACGCGGTGCTCGACGTCGGGTACGTCGGCGCCGGGGTCGCCCTGGCGGCCCGCCCCGCGAGCGCCCCGCGGTGGCTGCGCTGGCCCGACCGGAGCGGGGTGCACCTGCGCGGGCACGGGATCGCGGTGGTGGTGCAGGGCGCACTCCTGTTGGTGCTCGACACGGTGAGCGCGCGCCGTCTGAGGGGGTGATCACCCTCCCGACGGCGTCGACGTCGACGTCGCAGCCGGCCGGTGCACGTCGCGCCGTGACCAGGCCCTCAGCTCGCCGGAGTGCTCTCAGGATCGCCATCATGCGGTCGTGGCCACATCCTGATCCGCGACGTGCCCGACGACGACCTCGAGCAGGTCCGCGCCGCGGCCCCAGCGCAGGGGACCTCCCTGCAGCGGCTCCTGCTCGAGGCGGTGCAGGCGCACACGACGCACCGGCGCCGATGGGCGGCGGTCACCGTCGTCGAGGTGCTGCCACTCGCGCGGAGCCCTACGTTCGCACCAGGACGATCGGCACGAACCGGTCGTGACCACCAGGCCCGGAGGCCCGCATG